>NZ_MSRR01000001.1 GCF_001956585.1 Actinomyces naeslundii
TGATCACCTGCGGGTACTGGGGCCCGACCACCCCAACACTCTGGCGACTCGTCGTAATCTTGCTGTGGCGCTGCAGAGTGCGGGGCGGGTGAAGCAAGCCATTGAGGCCTATCGGGCGGTGCTGACCGATCAGTTCCGAGTGCAGGGCCCCAACCACCCCGACACATTGCTGTCTCGGGATAATCTTGTGGAGATGCTCAATGCTGTAGGCCGGTGTAATGAGGCTGTCTTGGTGTATCAATCGATCCTTGAAGCGCGGCTGTCGAGTGCTGATCCTGACGACCCGGATGTCCTTGATGCACGCGATGATCTCGCCTGGGCACTCGGGCGTGCCAGACGTTTTGATGAGGCTCTTGCTGGTTACATGAAGCTCATTGTCGACTACGAGCGCGTCATGGGAGTCGATGATCCTGACACGCTCACGGCGCGCAACAACTACATCTGCACCCTGAAGAACTCAGGCAAGATCATGGAAGCCGTGGCTCTGTACCGTGAGCTGCTCAGCGATGTTGAACGAATCCTGGGAGCGGACGACGAGTTCGCCCAGGAGATCGCACAGCGTTTGAGCGAGTGGGAGTCATAGTTCTAGCTGCCTCGGCGGATGCGGAACCTGTGGGCCTCGGTGTCGAGGACGTGCTTGCGTCGTCGGCCCCAGCGCCTGCCGCTCCAGGCGCCGAGCAGCATCACGGTGCCGACCAGCACACTCGTTGCCGTCAGTGCGGGCATGACCTTCTCCCTTCGAGCTCCTTATCCCCGTGTCAATCCATGGTAATTCGCGTTCTGTGCCCGGCTCGTGCGCGCAGCGCGGGATCGAGGACGTACTTCCGGATCGGGGACTGCGCTTTTCCGCAGACGACTGGGTTCTGCCCTCAGTCATCTATGGGAAGACGCAGTCCTCGCGGGGAAAGTACGTCCTCGACGGCGCTCCCCGCCCCGCCGTGAGACGCCGCGACCGTTCCCCGTGAGACGCGGCCGCTTCGTCCCCGTGTCAGACCTCCCCGAGCGGCACCGGGACGTTAGGCTCAATACCGGTGCCCGCCCGGCCGACGTCGGCCCGCGCCCTCAAGCCATCCACATGCCCCGAGAGGATCAGCTGCATGGATCTCTACGAGTACCAGGCCAGGAACCTGTTCCGCCAGCACGGCGTCCCCGTGCTCGACGGCGCCGTGGCCACGACCCCCGAGGAGGCGCGCAGCGCCGCGCAGTCCCTCCTGGAGGCGGGTAGCGAGCTGGTGGTCGTCAAGGCCCAGGTCAAGACCGGCGGCCGCGGCAAGGCCGGCGGCGTCAAGCTCGCCCGCACCGTCGAGGAGGCCGAGGCCCGCGCCCGCGACATCCTGGGCATGGACATCAAGGGCCACACCGTGCGCGCCGTCCTCATCTCCGACGGCGTCGACATCGATGCCGAGTACTACTTCTCCATCCTCCTGGACCGCGCCGAGCGTCAGTACCTGGCCATGTGCTCGCGCGAGGGCGGTGTGGACATCGAGACCCTCGCGGCCGAGCGCCCCGAGGCCCTGGCCCGCGTCGGTATCGACCCGCTCGAGGGCATTACCCCCGCCGTCGCCCACCGGATCGTTCAGGCCGCCGGCTTCGAGGCCGGCCCTCTGGCCGACGACGTCGCCGCCGTTATCGAGCGCCTCTGGGCGGTCTTCACCGCCGAGGACGCCACCCTCGTGGAGGTCAACCCCCTGGTCAAGGCCGCCGACGGCCGCATCATCGCCCTGGACGGCAAGGTCACCCTCGACGACAACTCCCGCTTCCGCCACCCCGCCCACGCCGAGCTCGTCGACTCCGCCGCCACCGACCCCCTGGAGGCCCGCGCCCGTGAGGCCGGCCTCAACTACGTGCGCCTCGAGGGCCAGGTCGGGGTCCTGGGCAACGGCGCCGGCCTGGTCATGTCCACCCTCGACGTCGTCGCCGGTGCCGGCGAGCGTCACGGCGGCATGAAGCCCGCCAACTTCCTTGACCTGGGAGGCGGGTCATCGGCCGAGGTCATGGCCACCGGCCTGGAGGTCGTCGCCTCCGACCCCCAGGTGCGCACCATCCTCGTCAACGTCTTCGGCGGCATCACCTCCTGCGACACCGTCGCCCAGGGCATCGTGGCCGCCGTTGAGTCCCTGGGAGGGCTGCCCAAGCCCGTCGTCGTGCGCCTGGACGGCAACAATGCCGACACCGGTCGCGCCATCCTGGCCGAGGCCGCTATCGAGGGCGTCACCGTCGTCGACACCATGGACGGGGCCGCCGACGTCGTCACCGCCATCGCCGAGCAGATCAGCGGTCAGCCCGCTGCCAAGGAGGCCTGAGACATGAGCATCTTCCTGACCGAGACCGACCGCGTCATCGTCCAGGGCATGACCGGCTCGGAGGGCCGCAAGCACACCAACCGCATGCTCTCGGCCGGCACGAAGGTCGTCGCCGGCGTCAACCCCCGCAAGGCCGGCACCGCCGTCGCCTTCGACGTCGCCCCCATCGGTCCTGGAGCCGGTGAGGTTCAGGCCGGAACCGTTGAGGTCCCCGTCTACGGCACCGTCGCCGAGGCCAAGGAGCTCACCGGCGCCGAGGTGAGCGTCGTCTTCGTCCCACCCGCCTTCGCCAAGGGCGCCGTCGTCGAGGCGGTCGACGCCGGCGTGCGCCTCGTCGTCGTCATCACCGAGGGCATCCCGGTGGCCGACGCGACCTGGATGCGCGCCTATGCGGCCGAGCACGGCGTCCAGATCATCGGCCCCAACTGCCCGGGCATCATCTCCCCGGCCCGCTCCAACGTGGGCATCACCCCGCCCGACATCACCGGCCCCGGCCCCCTGGGACTGGTCTCCAAGTCCGGAACCCTGACCTACCAGCTCATGCACGAGCTGTCCGACCTGGGCTTCACCACCTGCATCGGCATCGGCGGGGACCCGGTGGTCGGCACCACCCACATCGACGCCCTGGCTGCCTTCGAGGCCGACCCCGACACCCGCCTGGTGGTCATGATCGGTGAGATCGGGGGCGACGCCGAGGAGCGCGCCGCCGCCTACATCCGCGAGCACATGACCAAGCCGGTGGTCGCCTACGTCGCCGGCTTCACCGCCCCCGAGGGGCGCACCATGGGGCATGCCGGGGCCATCGTCTCCGGCTCCTCCGGTACTGCCGAGGCCAAGAAGACCGCTTTGGAGGCCGCCGGCGTCCGGGTGGGGCACACCCCCAGCCAGACCGCCGAGATCGCCCGCGAGCTCTACCGCGCCCTGTCCGATGAGGTGAGCGCTTGAGCCTGGAGCGGTCGCGAGTCACCAGCCTGACGTCCTGGACCCTGTGGTCCCTGCGTGTGGGGGTCGAGTCCGTCGGTGTGGTCTGGCTGGTGGTGGTGCTGTTGACGGTCGCCGTGTCCATGGCGTCCTCCAGCCTCAGTGCCGCAGCCGCCCTGAGCGCAGGTGAGGCCCTGCGTGCCGGAACCGCGCTGTGGAGCCTCGGCTTCGGGGGAATGGTCACCTCGTCCTCCGAGGACCAGGGCACCCTCAGCCTGCCGTTGCTGGGACTGACCCTGGCTCAGGCGGGCTGGACCTGGATCTGCGTGCGGCGTGCCCGCCCCACCCGCCCGGCGGCCGGGGCGGCCATCATCCTCGCCGCGACCGCCGTCGCAGTCCTGGCCTGCCTGACCGGCCCCGCAGGACTGGAGACCTGGCCGGCCGTCGGCGGTATCACCGTCATCACGGGCGTCGTCGTCGCCGTTCAGCTCCAGCGTGCCGGCAAAGGCTGGGCGGACCTGAACCGCTGGTGGGACCGCCGCCCGCACTGGGTAGAGCCGGCTCTGTCACTGGCCTACGGCGCCGCGCGCGCCCTGGCGCTGCTGAGCCTCCTGGTGGTGGTCGCTGCCGTCCTCGTGGGGGCCGGCCGGGTCTCGGTCCTGCACGACTCCCTGGCCAGGGGCGGATTCGTCTCCATAGCCGGCCTGGTTCTGCTTCAGGTCGGCTGGGTGCCGACCCTGCTCATCTGGGCATGCTCCTGGCTCATCGGTGCCGGCTTCAGCGTCGGCACCGGGACTGTCTTCGCGCCCGACCGTGTGGTGGCCGGTAACGTTCCCACCCTGCCACTGCTGGGACTGCTGCCGGCGACGCCTCTGAGCACCGTGGGCCTGTGGCTTCCGCTCGTGGTGACGGCCGGCGCCATGGTGGCCGCCTGGCGACGTCGAGCGGTTCTCAACGCCCTGCGGGTGCGTTACGCCGTCAGCGCCGCTGGCCTGGCCGCCCTCGTCGTGGCCGGCGGCGTGGGCCTGCTGTGCGTGGCCGCCTCCGGCTCCGTGGGGCCGGGCCGGATGACCGACGTCGGCCCGCAGGTCCTCTACACCGTGATCCTTGTCTTCGTCGAGGTCGGGGTCGGCCTGGCGGCCATGGCGGTCCTCGCCCACCCCTATACGCGCGCCTGGGCCCGGGGCACCCTGCCCGAGTCGGTCCTGCCTGCGGCCTACCGCCGTCGAGATGCCGCTGCGGACGAGGACGTCGACGAGCAGGACGACCGGGCGTAGCGCCGGTGCTCCCCTCGAGGGCTGTTACGGTCCACGCGGAGCGGGGGGCGGCAGTGCACTGCGCTGATCGGGAACGTACCTTTTGATCGAGGACTGAGTTCTCCCGCAGACGACTGAGGGGGGACGTCAGTGGTTTGCGGGATGGGTACGTTCTGGATCGAGAACGCAGTTCCCGATCCGCTTGGCCGTCTACCTTGCTCTGCGGCCGAGGCCGGCCAGGGATCACCACGGTCCCTGTCAGCCTCTGCGGGCTCGCGCCACAAACCTCGTGGCGCCCACAGCGCCTGCTGGTGCGAACTCTGAGGATGCCCGTCTGGAATCTAGCGGGCCGGAGCGTCCGCGCCGCTCAGGGCGCTGATCGCCGTGTCCATGGACTCGACGAGCTCGGGCGTCACCGCAAGGACCGCCGACCCCGCCCGGTAGGTCATTCCGGGAATGGGGGTGTAGAGGACATTCGCCTCCAGGCTCGTGCGCCCCTCCTTGAGGGACTGCCACAACTCGGGCGTCTCACGGAAGAACCGGGTGACGCGCTCGTCGGAGGCCAGGTGCTCCAGGACGTTGTCGGCCGACTTGTGCGCGGCCCGGCCCGGCAGCCGGCGAGGAGGAATGTCGGTCTCGTCGTCGTCATCGATGGTCGGGGCGGCCCCCTGATACTCGATGACGACCAGCTGGGCCCCGCTGGGGGAGAGTGCCAGAGCGTGGACCGGGCTGTCGACCGGCCGCTGGTCGATGGCGCCGCCGCGGAAGGCGTCGGTGATCCGGAATCCCTCCAGGATGGCGAACTGCTCGCCGTTGCTGGTGTTCAGTCGGCGCGAGATCTCCAGGATCTCGGCCTGCTGCTCGGCCACGGAGGCGGCCAGGTCGCGCATCTCGCCGACCACGCGTGAGTCCGCCCCGGAGGCGGCCAGGTCGGCGACGGTCTCATCGATCCGGCTGGGTTCGAGAGCATCGACGCCGACGACGCCCAGGGACTCGGCGAGCTTCTGGAGACGGGCGATGTCGGCCTCGACCGCCACCTGCCGCTTGGTGCGTGCCGTGAACAGATCCTGGCTCTCGGAGAAGCTCTCGGCGGCCCTGATCCGCCGGTTGACCGAGAGCTCGGCGGCCAGGTCCGTGCCGCCGCCCGCCGGGCTCGCGCTCAGGGCGGAGCGCGGCATGTAGGTCATGGCGAAGTCCAGCAGGGCCAGGGCCACCTGTCCGGGCGTGAGGGTGATCAGGTAGCTCATGAGGCCGGTGGACGAGGGTGCGGTGCTGATACGGCGCCTCGGCGACCCCAGAGTCAGGATCAGTGAGAGGCTCATGGCCGCAGCGGCCAGCACACCGATCGCGCACAGCAGCCCCTGGGTGCCGTTCAGGGAGCTCCACCACTGGGAGAACATCCGTGGCAGGGCCGAGAGGAACAGGTCGTCCTCGGTGTCCTTGAGCTCGGGGGCGAGCTGCCAGACGGTGCGCACCTCATATATGCAGCACAGGAGGAACAGCACGACGCTGACCACCAGGATCCCCAGACGGAAGCCCTGACGGGCATTCGGCTCGGCGCCCGGCGTCGTGGCCTCCATGGCGTCGGCCCGCACGCCGCGCACCTGCTCGGCGGTGGCCCGCCCGGCCCGCATGGCGTAGAGACGCCCCTGGCGCAGGTCCCCGTAAGCACCCCAGGTGACGGCCAGGTCGCCCCAGGTAAAGTTCGCCAGTGCTACCACCGAGACGATGAGAGCCCGTACGAACGGCGGCGCCTCGGTGAGGTTGGGATAGCGGGGAGCCGGCGCCCCGGCCACCGTCCAGCCGTGCACGCCCGCGTAGGCGCGGCGGTGGGCGTCCAGGAGCAGGCAGGCGGCCATGAGGATGACGGACAGGGGGATGGCGCTCAGGCCTCCGCCATTGACCCGCCACAGGAACATGAGCAGTGCCGGGAAACCGCCGCCGGAGTCGCTCTGGCCCAGATGCTGGGCGATCCTGGCGATGTAGGTGGCGTGGTCGCTCACTGACTGCAGGATGACCAAGGCCGGCAGGATCCAGGCCACGACCCGCAGCCACACGAGGTTCTTGGCACCCTCGAAGGCCGGTGAGTCCTTGAGCCGCCACAGCGTGATGGCCACGGCCACCGCCATCGTGATGCTCGCGGTGCTCACCTGGTTGCTGACCGCCAGGACGTTGCTTCCCTCCTGGGTCATCGACCCCGAGGTCCACGGGTTGAAGGAGAACGGCAGACGTCCGTTGCCCAGGACCGAGGAGAGCAGGCCGTTCTCCTCAAGAGCCCGGATGCCGTCCTTGACGGCCGTCAGGCCGGCACCGGCGGCGAAACCCAGCAGGGCCCAGTCGGAGGCCGCCAGGCGGCGCATCCTTCCCGGGGCCAGGAACACTACGAGGACCAGGGGTACCAGGGGACTGAGCACATCGAGGGCAATGGTCAGGGCGATGCTCATCCCGTTGCCCATGACGGACAGCCCTGCACGGGTGCGTACCGCGCTCATGATCATGGCCACGATGAGCGACCAGGCGGCGCCGACGCCGTACATGAGGATCACGGAGCGCCAGCCGATGGTCCTCGTGCGGGCCAGCAGGGCCACCACCATGAGGCACACGGTCATGAACGCCGCCGGCACGACTGCGTAGGCCAGCCGCGGCACCGTCATCAGGGCGGCGATGAGCAGCAGGATCATGAGGGCGTAGGCTCCGCGCACCACCAGGTTCAGAGCGCTGGACAGACCCGAGTGGCGGCTCCACCAGCGCCGGTAGGCGGAGGCGGCCTCCTGCCACCGCTCGGGAGGAACCCCGCGGTATACCGGTGTTGCTGCGATGTTAATGGGCGCAGTCATGTTGTGGACTGTATGACGTATCTAAAGGCGCCCGCAAGGAAACAGGCCGATCGGTAGGCGGATTCACCGGTAGCGACATTGCGCGGGTCAGGGGCGGGCTGCGCTCGGTTCTGGTGGCTTGGCGGACACCAGCCGATAGGATGGGGGCGGCCGCAACTGGCGAGGGTGGGGCACCACCGGGGAGTGGCCGAGGCCGTCCATGAACGGGACGTCGTCCGCCTGGGCGTCCCGTACCTCCTCATGCCGAACCAGGAGCGCCATGTCCCCGTCGTCGTCCCAGTCCTCGCAGTCCACGAACCAGACGGTTCCCACCGCCCACGTCCCCACCGAGGGGCTCGTCAGCCCGGACCGCGTGCCCGTGCGCCGCGCCCTCGTCTCCGTCTACGACAAGACCGGTCTCGTCCCCCTGGCTCAGGCCCTGTCCGACGCCGGCGTCGAGATCGTCTCCACCGGCTCCACCGCCGCCACCATCGCCGCCGCGGGCCTGGCTGTCACCCCGGTGGAGGAGGTCACCGGCTTCCCCGAGTGTCTCGAGGGCCGCGTCAAGACCCTCCACCCGGCCGTCCACGCCGGCATCCTCGCCGATCGCCGCAAGCCCGACCACCTCGACCAGTTGGGGACCCTGGACGTGACCCCCATCGACCTGGTCGTCGTCAACCTCTACCCCTTCTCCGACACCGTCGCCTCCGGAGCCCCCTTCGACGCCTGTGTCGAGCAGATCGACATCGGCGGGCCCACCATGGTGCGCGCCGCGGCCAAGAACCACCCCGCTGTCGCTGTCGTCACCAGCCCTGATCACTACAGCGATGTCACCGCCGCCGTGCGCGAGGGCGGATTCACCCTGGCGGCCCGCCGCCGGCTGGCCGCCGAGGCCTTCGCCCACACCGCCGCCTACGACGCCGCCGTGTCCACCTGGTTGGCCGCGCAGGTCGAGGCCGACGGTGCTGCGAACACTGCCGACGCCGCAGACAGAACCGATTCGGGGGAGCCTGCGGCGCTGCCCGCCTACGTCGGCGTCGGCTACGAGCGCCTGGCGGGCCTGCGATACGGGGAGAACCCGCACCAGCGCGCCGCCGTCTACCGCACCGCCGGGGCGAGCGGGGGAGTGGCCGGGGCCCGCCAGCTCCACGGCAAGGCCATGAGCTACAACAACTACACTGACACCGACGCCGCCGTGCGCGCCGCCTACGACCACGGCCAGGCCGTCACGGTCGCCGTCGTCAAGCACGCCAACCCCTGCGGCATCGCCGTCTCGGCTGCCGGAGACGTCGCCGAGGCCCACCGCAAGGCTCACGCCTGCGACCCGGTCTCCGCCTACGGCGGCGTCATCGCCACCAATGCCACCGTCACCGCCGAGATGGCCCGCCAGATCAAGCCGATCTTCACCGAGGTCGTCGCCGCCCCCGCCTTCGACGAGGAGGCCGTGGAGATCCTGTCCACCAAGAAGAACCTCCGTCTGCTCGTCGTCGAGGCCCCCCAGCGCGAGGGCTACGAGATCAAGCAGGTCTCAGGCGGCGCCGTCATCCAGGAGCGCGACGTGCTCAGCGCCGACGGCGATGACCCTGCGACCTGGACCCTGGCCGCAGGGCCCGTCGCGGACGACGCGCTCCTGGCCGAGCTCGCCTTCGCCTGGCGCTCGGTGCGCGCCGTGCGCTCCAACGCGGTCCTCCTGGCCCACGACGGCGCCACCGTCGGCGTGGGGATGGGACAGGTCAACCGCGTCGACTCCTGCAAGCTGGCCGTCGAACGCGCCAACACCCTGGGTGCCCGCTCCACCGGTGACGCCGCAGTCAACGGCGCCCCGAAGGAGAAGGGGGCCGTCGGCGGGGCCGACGCCTCCGAGGTCCTGGGGGACTCGTCCGGTGACGCGGCTGCCGCACCGGAGCGCGCTCGTGGGGCCGTGGCCGCCTCCGACGCCTTCTTCCCCTTCGCCGACGGCCTCCAGGTCCTCATCGACGCCGGGGTCCGCGCCGTCGTCCAGCCAGGCGGATCCATCCGCGATCAGGAGGTCATCGACGCCGCTCAGGCAGCCGGAGTCACCATGTACCTCACCGGCACCCGGCACTTCGCCCACTGACCGCTTCGGCCCCGCGCCCGTCTGGTCCTGCGACGGGCGCGGGGCGCCCCGTGAAGAAGGTCGTGGACCGACGCCCCCGCGCGCCGATAGGCTCGCCACCGTGACTCACGACCCGCATCCCCAGCAGGCCGAGCACAAGGAGCCCTACCGCACCATCTGCGTCGTCCTCGTGGCCCTCGGCCTGGCGGCAGTCCCCGCCTTCGCGCTGCTGGGACACCGCCGCATCGCCGTCCTGTGGGCGGCCACCGGGATCCTGGCGCTGGCCATTGTCAGGATCCAGCGACCCGACGGCACCTGGCTGGCGGCACGCAGCCGCCTGTTCGACGTCATCCTCGGCATCGGGCTGGCCGCCGTCCTGTTCCTCCTGTCCCCGTACGCCAATCTGCCCCGTGTCCTGTAAGGGGCGACGCGAGCCGTGCACCGCATGAGCTCTCCTGCCGACGGTGCGCGTCGCTCCCTGTGATCTGGGTCCACGGAGCGCTCATTCCTCGGTCCGGTGCGACGCCGCGACCGAGCGGTATGGCACGCTGGCCCCATTCAAGACGTCTTGTCATCTCGTTTCACACCCTGAAGGTCCCGTATGTCACGCAATCCCTCGACCCGACCATCCCTGGGCCACCGCCTCAGCCACAGCATCCTGACCTGGGTCATCGGTGCGATCCTGTTGGCCCTCATCGTGGGGTCGCTCCGAATCGGCGGTCACCCGATCATTCCTAAGCCCGTCGGCAACGTCTTCGCGACCTTCTCCGACCTGTTCAGCCAGTTCCTCAGCTTCTCCATCCCGCTCATCATCATCGGCCTGGTGACCCCCGCCATCGCCGATCTGGGACGCGGGGCCGGCAAGTGGCTCGGGATCACCACGGCCCTGGCCTACGCCTCGACCCTCTTCGCAGGCTTCCTCACCTTCGTGGTGTGCGCCGCTACCTTCCCCCGGCTGCTCGCCGGAACCTCTCTGGCCGACGTCTCCAAGCCGGAGGGGGCTCTGAGCAGCTACTTCACGGTGGAGATGCCGCCGGCCGTCGAGGTCATGACCGCCCTGCTGCTGTCCTTCGTCCTGGGCATCGGCCTGTCCATGGTGCCCCGGGGCGTGCTGCGCAAGGGATTCATCGAGTTCCGAGCCATCATCACCCGCCTCATCGAGCGGCTCATCATCCCGCTGCTGCCCCTGCACATCTTCGGTATCTTCCTCAACCTCACCTACACCGGGGCGGCCGGAGCGGTGATGAAGGCGCTCCTGCGGGTCGTCGTCGTGGTCCTCATCCTCGAGGTCGTCATCCTGGGTATCCAGTTCCTCACCGCGGGACTCATCGGCCGCCGCAACCCGCTCAAGGCCCTGATCACCATGCTGCCGGCCTACCTGACGGCCCTGGGCACCTCCTCGTCCGCGGCCACGATCCCGGTCACCCTGCGTCAGACGAAGAAGAACGGCGTCTCCGACGCGGTGGCCTCCTTCACCATTCCCCTGTGCGCCACGATCCACCTGGCGGGGTCGACCTCGAAGATCTTCTCCTTCGCTTTCGCAATCGTCCTCACCCAGGACCTGCACGTGAGCACCACCCA
Organism: Actinomyces naeslundii; assembly: GCF_001956585.1. Classification (GTDB taxonomy): domain Bacteria; phylum Actinomycetota; class Actinomycetes; order Actinomycetales; family Actinomycetaceae; genus Actinomyces; species Actinomyces naeslundii. Next base: position 10,955 of record NZ_MSRR01000001.1, read on the forward strand.
GTGGATCGGCTTCATCTTCATGCTCGGCATCACGATGGTGGCCGCGCCGGGTGTCCCCGGCGGCGCCATCATGGCGGCCACCGGTCTGCTGTCCTCCATGCTCGGCTTCAACGACCAGCAGGTGGCCCTCATGATCGCCACCTACATCGCCCTGGACTCCTTCGGTACCGCCACGAACGTCACCGGTGACGGCGCCATCGCCATCATCGTGGACCGCATGGCGGGCGGATCCGTCAATGACGAGGGCGACCCGGAGAACGTCCGTGAGCTCTCCTTCGACGGCATGGCCTACCTCCACGCCGTCAGTGTCGAAGGGGTCGTCAGCCCCGAGGAGCTCGAGGCCTCGGCCGCAGCCACTCGCTCCGGCGAGTAGAGCCGAGCAGAGCATCACCCGATCGGGCGCCGGGAGTCACAGCGACTCTCGGCGCCCGATCGTCGTATCCGCCTGAGTCTCCAGTACCTGCCGCTACTCTCAGCGACCGCGGGCGGTCAGCGTGCGCAGCGGCCCGGGCTCGGCCAGGAGCTTGGCCGGCGGACCGGCCTGAACGACCGTCCCGGCATCCATGACGACGACGTGATCGGCCTGCTCGGACCACTGGAGGCGGTGAGTGATCTCGATGATTGTGGCCTGTGGCAGATAGGTGCGCACCCCGATGCGCACCCGCTCATCCAGGTCGGGGTCCAGATGGGAGGTGAACTCATCGAGGATGAGCACTCCGGGGCGAGCGAGCAGGGCCCGTGCCAGTGCCAGCCTTTGTCGCTGACCTCCGGACAGGGACTGGCCCCGCTCACCGACGAGGGTGTCGTAGCCGTCCTCGAGAGCCTCGATGTCCTCGTCGATGCAGGCCGCCCGGCAGGCCCGGACCACCTGGGCGTCACTGGCCGACGGCGCCGTCAGACGCACGTTGTCGGCGATGGTGGCTCGCATGAGGTGGACTCGCTGATCCACCATGCCGATCTCCTGATAGAGGCTGATGGCGCTCAGGTCGGCCACGTCCTGGCCATCGATGAGGATGCGGCCCGAGTCCGGCTCGTCGAAGCGCACCGCCAGCTGGGCAAGTGTGGACTTGCCCGAGCCGGAGGCTCCCACGATGCAGGTCCACTTGCCGGCCCTGGCCCTGACGCTCACCCCGCGGACGGCCTGCGCGGCGGTACTGGGGTAGGAGTAGGTGACGCCCTGCCACAGGACCTCGTGGGAGATACCACCGGTCAGTTCCTGATCGCCGTCGTGCACCTCCACAGGGGCGTTGACGACCTCCCACACCCTCTCTGCCGAGGCGAAGGAGGCGTTGAGCGCGCCGGCGAGCTCCTCGACGCCGCGCACGGTCTCGGTCATCCGCAGTACCGCCGCCGCTGCGGCAGCCAGAAGGGGGATGCCCGCACCGGAGCTGGTGGCCGGAAGCATCGCCCCCACCATGATGACGACGATCGGCGCGGTCAGGCTCGCCAGCTGGTTGATGCCCCGGCGCACGGAGGCCCACTGGCCGGTTGGTCGTGCGGCACCGGCGATCTCGGCGTCGATCCTGGCCATCTCATCAAGACGCTCCTGGCTGCGTCCGTATCCGACGACCTCGCTCATGCCCTGGACGGTGTCGGTGACGTGCTGGGTGAGGTCCGCCCGCGCCGCGGAGGCTGACCGGGAGGCGTCCAGGGAGGCGGTGAAGCCCAGGCGGGGCACGATGAGCAGCTGGAGCACCGCGAAGGGGAGCGCCGCCAGGGCCACCGGCCAGGACACCTTGAGACCGATGACCGTGAGCACCACGATCGGGGTGACGGCGGCGGAGACCGCCGGAGCGAAGGTGTGGGCGAAGAAGACCTCGATGCGGTCCACGTCCTTGGTGGCGCGAGACAACAGGTCGCCCGAGCGTGACGTTGCACTGACCCGGGGCGAGCGGGGGATGAGGGAGCGGAAGATCTGCCCGCGCAGCAGCTCGAGGGCCTTGAAGGCCACCAGATGGCCGAGGAACTGCTCGGCGTAGCGCAGAGCCGCCTTGAGCAGCGACAGCCCCGCCATGACGGCCAGTATTGGCCAGATGGCGGGTGCCGGCGCGCCGGTCGCCATCGCCAGCCCCGTCTGGGCCACGGCATAGGCCCCCAAGGAGAACAGGGCGACGCCGCTGAGCACGTCAGTGATGCGGCACAGCGTGGAACCCAGCAGTGGTGACAGAACCGGGCGGGTGACCTGAAGCAGCCAGCGCACCAGCGTCGCCCGCGAGGGGAGTCGCTGCGTGGAGGAGCTGGCCCGGCCGGTGGTGCTGCGCCGATCCGATCCGCCGTCCTCGTGCGGTCGTGACCCAGATGGGCGCTTGGACGCAGTCATGCCCGCTCCTCCCCGTGGTCGCCCGCCGCTGCCTCCGGGGCGGTGTCTCCGGCCTCGTGGGGTTCGGTCCCGGTACCTGCCCGACCACTTGACGCGTGGGCGGGCCCGGGATCCTGGGCCGGGCTCACCTCATGGACTCCGCGGGCCTCGACCCTCACCGCCCGGTCCGCAGTGGTCAGCGCCCCCGCACGGTGTGAGACAGTGATGACGGTGCGGCCCCGGGCCAGCTGCTCGATGGACTCGACGATGGCCGCCTCGCTGGCCAGGTCCACCTGGCTGGTGGGCTCGTCCAGCAGCAGCACGGGGCGGTCGGCCAGGAACGCGCGCGCCAGGGACAGGCGCTGGGCCTGCCCGCCCGACAGCCCCAGCCCGGCCTCACCGACCTGCGTCTCCAGTCCCTCGGGCATGAGTGCCACCTCCTTGTCCAGACGGGCCACCTCCAGGGCGTGCCACATCTGCGACGGCGTCGCATAGGGCTGAGCCAGGCGCAGGTTGTCCGCGATCGTTCCGGTGAAGAGCCACGTCGTCTGCGCCACCAGCGCGGAGGCCGAACGCACCTGGTCCTGGGTGGCGGCGCTCAGCTCGGTGCCCTCGACACGCAAGGACCCGTCACTAGGCAGCAGGTTCCCGGCGAGCATCGCCATGAGCGTCGACTTTCCTGCTCCCGAGGGGCCCACGACCGCCAGGTGCTCGCCGCGACGCACGGTCAGGTTCACGCCCTCCAGCACCGGGTCCTCGCCCCAGGCGGCCTCGACGTCGTCGAGCACGACGCAGGCCTGCGCGGCGGCTGAGGGCTGAGTCCTGGCCCCGGTTCTCGCGGTGGAGCGGGGCAGGGGCCGCGACAGGATCTTGCGAATGGCGCGCTGGTTGGCCATACCGCCCATGCCCACGTAGAAGAAGGCGCCCACGTGGTCCAGCGGCTCCAGGAGCACGTAGGAGGTCAGGGCAACCGCCAGTGCGTCACCGACGTCGATCGCTCCGGTGCTCAGACGTACCAGGGCCAGTCCCGCGGCGGCGGTGATGAGGAAGAGCGAGAAGAGGCCGTCAGTGAGCAGGATGACGAGCTGGTTGCCCGCCAGTAGGTCCATGACAGCGCGTCGGTTCGTCTCTCCCTCCAGGCGCAGACGGGCGCTGGTGCGCTCCGCGGCCCGGGCCAGGGTGAGGGTGCGCAGCCCCTGGATGGCATCGAGGTACTCGGCGGCCAGCCGTGTGCGCGCCCGCCGAGAGCCCGACGACGACGCCCGCAGCCGTGAGTGGGCGAAGACGATGAAGGCCGGCACCACGACTATGGCCACGCCCAGCACCAGGGCGGGGAGGACGTCGACGGCGGCCCCCAGCTCGATGAGCACCAGCAGGGGCGCGGCGGCCGCAGCCAGGGTGGGGGCCAGGAAGGTCTGTCGGTAGAGGGCCACGCGCTCGGCGCCGTCGGTCAGCAAGGAGGCGGTGGCGCCGCTGCGGATGTCGGCGGCGCGCGCGGGCCCCAGGCCCAGCAGGTGGGCCAGGGTGAGGCGGCGCAGATGAGCCTCCTCGCTCAGCGCGCTGGAGCGGGAGACCCGTTGGGCGAGCAGTTGGCAGGTGGCACTCAGGACGGCCGCGGCCAGCGCCTGGGCGAGCAGGCCCGCAACCGACGAGGAGCTCAGGAGCGCACCCAGGGCACGTCCGGTGGAGATGAGGCACCAGCCCGATCCCAGGGCGCCCAGCAGCGTCAGACCGAAGGAGATAGCCCCCGCACGGCGCCCCGCAGGCGAGGAGACCGCGGGGCGGGACGGAAGGCCGCGGCGCAGTGGCGCAGGAATGGGCGCGGGGGATCGGCGTGAGCTCATCACGGTCCTGGAGGCGAGAAACGGGCTGGGGGAGGCCCCCAGCGTATCGATCGGGACGGGCGTTGTCAGGGGCGGTGACTATCTCGTTGAGATCACTGGGGACCAGGAGGATCTTCGCCTCTACGACCCAGGGGAGTGGTGAGAGTCACGAAATGTGGTGGACGGGTGTGTTCACCTGCGCGGACGTCATAGCGTTGTCCTGCCGGGCTGCCGCCTGCGGCCCGTGACGACACACGTCTCGAAGGAGTCCTCGATGGCAAACGCCCCCGTCAACATCACCGTCACCGGTGCGGCCGGCAACATCGGCTACGCGCTGCTGTTCCGCATCGCCTCCGGTGCCCTGCTCGGTCCGGACCAGCGCGTCAACCTCCGCCTCCTGGAGATCCCGCCGGCGGTCAAGGCCGCTGAGGGCACCGCCATGGAGCTGTTCGACTCCGCCTTCCCGACCCTGGGCAGCGTCGACATCTTCGACGACCCCAAGGCTGCCTTCGAGGGCGCCAACATCGCCTTCCTCGTGGGTTCCATGCCCCGCAAGGCCGGCATGGAGCGCGCGGACCTGCTCTCCGCCAACGGCGGCATCTTCGGTCCCCAGGGTGAGGCGCTCAACGCCGGCGCAGCCGATGACATCAAGGTGCTCGTCGTGGGCAACCCCGCCAACACCAACGCTCTCATCGCCGCGTCCCACGCCCCCGACATCCCCTCCTCGCGCTTCACGGCCATGACCCGTCTGGACCACAACCGCGCCCTGGCCCAGCTGGCCACCAAGGCCGGCTGCCACGTCACCGACATCGACAAGGTCACCGTCTGGGGCAACCACTCCACCACCCAGTACCCCGACCTGACCCAGGCCACCGTCAAGGGCGCTCCCGTCACCGACATCCTGGCCGATCGCGCCTGGGTCGAGGACGACTTCATCCCGACCGTCGCCAAGCGCGGCGCCGCCATCATCGACGCCCGCGGTGCCTCCTCGGCCGCCTCGGCCGCCTCTGCCGCCATCGACCACGTGCACGACTGGGTGCTGGGCACCTCCGGGTCCTGGACCTCCTCCTCGGTCATGTCGGACGGCTCCTACGGCGTGCCCGAGGGCATCATCTCCTCCTTCCCCTGCACCTCGGAGAACGGTGAGTGGAAGATCGTCCAGGGACTGGAGATCGACGACTTCTCCCGCGGCAAGATCGACGCCTCGGCGGCCGAGCTCGTTGAGGAGAAGAACACCGTGGCCTCCATGGGACTGATCTGAGCGCTCTCAGCCAGCCGGCTCAGAGCACGGGCTCAGCCTGAGGGTCTGCTGGGGCCGCCTCGTCCGCGGTCTGGTATGGACCACTCGGAGCCGTTGAGTCTGTTCAGCGCTCACCAGGTCCTCGCCGCTCAGTGAGCGGCGAGGACCTTTTTCATGCTCGCGTGCACATCTCGGTCGGTGAATCATTGACATCACTGGTATAGACCTGCGACAGTCGACCAGATTAATGATTGTTTGCGCAATATACGTTTGAGTTCCGCTCAACTTAGGTCTAATCTCTCCTGCTGAGGTCAGATGACTAGACGTCATCTCTTCCCGCTGACCACGGCAATGGTGCCGTGGTCATGAGACACCGTCGTTTCTAAGGAGCAGTCCCATGCGTTCCACCCACTACCTCTCCCGCCGCTCGGTACTGGCGGGGCTGGGAACCACAGCAGTCGTCGCGACCCTGGCCGCCTGCGCGACCTCAGGTAGCTCCGGATCGAAGTCGGGCGGAGCCGCCGGTGAGGGGGACGCCAGTCAGGTCGACGTCGTCACCTGGTGGTCGGCCGGCTCGGAGAAGCTCGGCCTGGACGCCCTGGTCAAGGTCTTCAACGAGCAGTTCCCCAAGACGAGGTTCGAGAACAAGGCCGTCTCCGGTGGCGCCGGCAGCCAGGCCAAGCAGAAGCTCGCCGCGGACCTGGCTGCCAAGAACCCGCCGGACACCTACCAGGCCCACGCCGGCGCCGAGATCAAGGACCACATCGAGGCCGGCTACCTGCTGGACGTCGCCAGCCTCTACGAGGAGTTCAAGCTCAACGAGGCATTCCCCGCCACACTCATGGACCGCCTCAAGGACTCCGACGGCAAGATCTACTCGGTGCCCTCCAACATCCACCGGGCCAACGTCGTGTGGGCTTCGGTGCCCGCGCTCAAGGCCGCCGGGCTCGACCCGAACAAGCCGGCCACCACCATCGACGCCTGGATCGCCGACATGGAGAAGGTCAAGGCCGCCGGCCTGACCCCCATCACCATGGGCATGGCCTGGACCCAGCTCGAGCTGCTCGAGACCATCCTCATCGCAGACCTCGGGGTGGACGCCTACAACGGGCTCTTCGACGGCAAGACCGACTGGGGCGGCGCTGAGGTCACCAAGGCGCTGGGGCACTACAAGACGATCGTGGGCTTCACTGACTCCTCCCTCTACACCGAGGACTGGGAGCCCGCCATGAAGCCCATCATGGACGGCAAGGCCGCCTTCAACGTCATGGGCGACTGGGCCGTGGCCGGCTTCGACGCCGCCGGGAAGAAGGCCGGTCAGGACTACGTCTACTTCCCGGTGCCGGGCACCGACGGCGTCTTCGACTTCCTGGCCGACTCCTTCACCCTGCCCGACGGCGCCAAGCACCCCGGTGGCGCCAAGAACTGGCTCAACGCGATCTCCTCCAAGGACGGCCAGATCGCCTTCAACACCGTCAAGGGCTCCATCCCCGCCCGCACGGACCTCAGCGATGAGGAGAAGGGCAAGTTCTCCGAGTACCAGCGCTCGGCCATGGAGTCCTTCGCCAAGGACAAGATCGTCTCCTCCATCGCCCATGGTGCAGCCCTGCCCGCCAAGGCCACCAACGCGATGAACGACGCCCTGACCAAGTTCGCCCAGGGCGCCTCCGACGTCACCGCCCTCCAGTCCGACCTCAAGGCCGCCGTCTCCTGACCGGAGCCCCGGGAGTGGGGTGGGCCGTGCGTCCGCTCCGGCCTGCTCCCGCTCCCGGGTCCGACCTCTCGCGATCATCCGGCCGTGGTCGTCGCCACCACGGGCGGATCCCTCCATCACCTATGCATCAGGAGAACCTTGTGAGCACCAAGAGCGTCCCCGTGCGGCGCCGTCGGGCGAGCTGGAAGCAGTGGGGGCCCGGCCTCCTTCTCATCTCGCCCTCGATCATCCTCGTCAGCGTCTTCGTCTACGGGATGATCGGGATCAACATCAATACCTCCCTGCTGGACATGCACACCGCGGGCCAGGTCTCCGGGCGCAGGGGGACCACCGTCGTCGGACTGAGCAACTTCACGGCCCTGTTCGGCAGCCCCGACTTCCGGCACTCCTTCGTCAACCTCATCCTGTTCACCGTCACCTTCCTGGCCGGGACCCTCGTGGTCGGCTTCCTGTGGGCCTGGCTCCTGGACCGCCCCATCAAGGGGGAGGGGATCTTCCGCTCCATCTTCCTGTTCCCCATGGCCGTGTCCTTCGTGGCCTCCGGTGTGGTGTGGCGGTGGCTGCTCAACTCCGCCCAGGGCGAGCAGGCCTCGGGACTCAACCGCCTCTTCGAGATGGTGGGTCTGAGGTTCCTGGAGAACTCATGGACCCAGAACACCACCTGGGGGATCCTGGCCATCGCGCTGCCGGCCGTGTGGCAGCTGGCCGGATACGTCATGGCTCTCTTCCTGGCGGGCTTCCGCGGCATCCCCGACGACCTGCGCGAGGCCGCCCGGGTCGACGGCGCCAGCGAGTGGCAGCTCTACAAGTCGATCATCTTCCCCCAGCTGACGCCGATCGCCCTGAGCGCCGTCATCATCATCGGGCACATGTCCCTGAAGTCCTTCGACCTCATCATGTCGATCACCGACCAGCGGACCTACTCCACCAAGGTCCCGGCCATCGACATGTTCAACTTCATGACGGACAACGACTACTCCAACGCCGCCGCCGTCGGCACGATCCTGCTGGTCCTGGTCGCGATCGCCGTCATCCCCTACCTCATCCATGACGCCAAGGGCAGGAGGTGAGCGGCCATGACACAGAATCTTCCGATGCGAGCTTCGCGCCGTCCCGGCTGGGGCCAGACAGTCCGGTTCATCCTGCTGCTGGCCTCAGTGGCCCTGGTCCTCATCCCCGTCTACGTCCTGCTGGTCACCTCCTTCAAGGGATCCGCCGACGCCGACCCCTCCCGCACCTGGTTCCTGCCCGAGGTCTGGGTCACCAAGAACTGGTCCAACGCCTGGAACCAGCTCAGCGGCGGGCTGCTGCGCTCGCTGGCCCTTGTCATCCCCTCCTCGATCATCTCGGCGATGCTGGGAAGTGCCAATGGCTTCGTGCTGTCCAAGTGGCGGTTCCCCGGGGCCAACGTGGTCTTCACCCTCATCCTGTTCGGCATGTTCATCCCCTACCAGGCCGTCATGATCCCGCTCATGAGGCTGGTGACCAGCGCCGACCTGGGCTTCGGGATCCCTACGCTGATCCTCATGCACGTGGTCTACGGCATCCCGATCACGACACTCATCTTCCGCAACTACTACGAGACCATCCCGAACGAGCTCATCGAGGCCGCCCGGGTCGACGGTGCCGGCATGCTGCGCACCTACGCGTCGGTGGTCCTGCCGATCTCGGTGCCCAGCTTCGTCGTCGTCCTCATCTGGCAGTTCACCTCCGCCTGGAACGACTTCCTGTTCGCATTGTTCTTCGGTGGAGGGGCGCAGTCCGGGCCGGTGACGCTGGCACTCAACAACCTGGCCCACGGATCGATCCTGGCCGACTACGGGGCCTCCATGTCCGGCGCCCTCATCGCCTCGGTCCCCACCCTGGCGGTCTACATCCTGCTGGGCAAGTACTTCGTCGGCGGACTCATGGCCGGTTCGGTCAAGGGGTGAGTCCGGTCCGGTCTCCCGCTCCAGCTCTCGCGGGGGCCCGCAGACCTCCGCCATCGCATCCGGCTCCCGTTCCCGGCTTGGGGGCGGGAGCCAGATGTGATGAGATCGGGGTATGGCACGCCGCAGATCCAAGCGTCCCTACGGGCAGGGGCACATCCCCTTGAGCATGGACCGTCTCGCCTCCGTGCCGCGCACCCAGACCGGTCCCGGCGGGGCCGACTTCACCGTGCGCTACCTGCGCGGTGGGAACAAGCCCTACACCTGCCCCGGCTGCCACCGTGTCATTCCAGCCGGTAGCGCGCACGTGGTGGCCTGGAGCAACGAGTCGCTCTTCGGAGCGGATCGGGGCCTGGAGGAACGGCGCCACTGGCACACCTCCTGCTGGGAGCGCCGCCTCTGGTAGCCGGAGGGCGGGAGGAACGCCGGCAGTCATACCAGTGGCTCGGCAGAGCGCTCCTCCCAGCCCGGCAGCAGACGGTCCAGCGCGAAGCGCAGCGGCACGATGTCGCCGTCGCGTCCGCCCTCACCGATGGTCATCGGCACCGGCTGGCTCTCCGGCCTGACCCCGCGCAGCCGCTGGGACAGGTTCAGTGGCATCGACAGGATGTAGAAGCGACCCAGGGTGTCGATGCCGACGGTCTCGTCTGCCCTCAGGTACCAGCCGCGCAGCGGAGTGCGGGCGCTTCCGCCGCCGTACCCTCGCACCCGCAGCGGAACATCCTCAAGTCCCTCGTCGCGGGCGACCCTGAGGAAGAGCTCGACGATGCGCGCTGCCCGGGCGTGCTCGGCATTCTGACGCTCCTGGAGCATACGGGCCCGCTGGGCGGCCGCCCGACGACGCGACGCCGCCCAGTCGGAGTTCGCTGAGTCACCAGAGCCGGAGCTGCTTGATGACTCCTCCCCGAGCCGGGCGGCGTCGTCGGCTGTCACGAGTGCGCCTCAGCGGCGTCCCTTGCCCTGCCGGGGGTGGCGGTTGCCGGCGTTGCCGGATCCGCCCGAGCTCTTGCCGGGAGGCGGCACGTTCTCGATGCGGCCGGTGCCGCCCTTCTGGGCGTTCTTCGGGGATGACTGCGCGCCGTCCTGCTTGCGGCCGCCCGAGGCCGCAGCAGCCGTATTGCCAGCTGGTGCGGGAGCCGAGGTGGCTGACGGTGCCGAGGAGCTGCTGGAACCCGAGGCGTGAGTGCTGCTGGCGCTGGCTGCACCGGCTGCATTGGCAGCATTGGCACTGTTGGCGCTGCTGCCGCTGGCCGCTGGTTCCGCTGATGCGGCGGAGGTCTGCTGCTGAGCTGGCTCCTGAGCCTCCTGGGGCAGGGCCGCGACGTGGTCGCTGAAGGTAGGCGCCTGAGGCAGGACGCCGCCCAGGACACCGCGCATCTCGGTGAGGTAGGCGGAGACCGAGTCGCGCTGGCGCTCGAGCTCCTGGAGCTGACGGGCGGCCACCTGAGCGGTGACATCGGCGTCGGCGCGGGCGTCGCTGACGATCTGCTCAGCCTCGATCCGGGCCTGGGCCAGGGTCTCCTCGGCCTGGGCGACCGCCTCTTCCTGACGCTTGCGGGCCTCGGCGTCGGTGCGGGAGCGGACCTCCTCGGCGCGGGAGAGCGCCTCCTGCAGGCGCTCCTCGGCCTCCTGGGCCTGGATCTGGGCCTGTTCCTGCATCTCCCGGATGCGTTCGCGGGTTGCCTCATGGGCGTCGGAGTCCTCCTGGGCGGCCTGCTCGTGCGCCGCGGCGATCTCCAAAGTCGCCTGCTGGCGCAGTTCGGTGGCCTCGGAGCGGGCGGCGGCGGCCTCGTCGGTGGCTGAGCGTCGCAGCGTCTCCGACTCGTTGCGTGCGGAGGTGAGGATCTCCTCGGCCTCACGCTGGGCCTTGCCGACGGTGAGCTCGGCCTCCTGCTTGGCGGCCGAGAGGATCTCGTCAGCCTTCGCCGTCGAGGTCTTGTGCAGCTCGTCGGCCTCGGCCGCGGCGGCCTCGCGGTTGGCGGTGGCGTCACGCTCGGAGGTGATTGCGATCTCGGCGGCCTGCTTGCGGGCCTGGGACAGGACCAGGGCGGCCTCGCGCTCGGCAGTGGCTCGCATCTCGGTGACGGCCGCCTCGGAGTCGGCGGCGATCTGTGCGGCCTTGCGCGAGGCGGAGGAGACGAGCTCTTGGGCGCGGGCCTCGGCATTGGCGAGAGCAGTAGAGGCCTCCCCCTGGGAACGGGAGCGCAGCTCACTGGCCTCGCGGCGGGCGTCGGCCAGGAGGGTCGCCGCTTCCGAGGCGCTGCGCTCGGAGAGGTTCTTGGCATTGGTCCGCGTGCGGGTCAGCAGGGCATCGGCCTCGGCGTTGGCCTTGGACAGCACGGAGGCGCTCTGCTCCTCGGCGCTGCGCAGCAGCTGCTCGATCCGCGAGCCCAGGCCGGCGTAGGTCGGCTTGTCGGCCTCCCGCAGGCGACGCTGAGCATCAGCCAGCTCGCCGGCCAGCGTCATGGCGCGTTGGTCAAGGCTGGCGACCTCACGACGCGCGTCGGCCAGCTGGCGCGAGAGCTGCTCCAGTTTCCGATCAACCTGAGCGCGGTCGTAGCCGCGCATCGTGATGGCAAATTCGCTGTATTCCTCAGCCACGTCGGGTTCCTCCTCCTGGCGAGCCGGGGACGCTCACCACCAGCCCAAGCGTAACGATTGGACGTGATCGGGACGGTGGTCACTAAAGCGTGACGATACGCACAATCCAGTAGGTGAGGTCTCGGTTTCGAGTGGTGTGAGCAGCATGTTTGAGAGATCGATGACCGGTGTGTGGGGACTCGACCCGTTCAAGGAGTGCCGCCTCTCGGAGCGTTCCTCCGGCCCGTCCCCGAGAAGGGGGCACGGGTTGGTGGGCGAACGGGGCGTTTTCTGCCGGTTGGACCTCGAGTCGGTTCGCTTCGCTCAGCGCGTGCACCGTTGTGATTTTGCGCCGAGGTCGGTGCATTCGTGGGGTCCGCCATGCGATTCTGGTGCCTGACGGGCGCATGGTGAGCGCTCGTAGCGATGTCCGGCTCTGTAGCCAGCCGTCGTCAACCGTGTCCGCGAGCATAGGAGACCCGCGTCGTGAGTCGACGTATCTTGAGCGTGGTGGTGACCGTCCTCGGGCTGGTCCTCATCGCCCTGGCCGTTTGCTCGGCCACCATCTGGAAACCCAGCTCCAAGGTCGAGGCGAAGCTCGCCTCCGGTCCTTCCCAGCCCTACGTCATGACGGCGCCCGGAGTCCTCAGCGGCACGGAGTCGGATATTGCCGTGACCGCGAAGTCCTCCGACGGCAAGGACGTCCACCTGTTCATAGCGCGCGCGGCCGACGTCGACGCCTGGCTGAGCCCCGACGCCGACAACGCGCTTCCCTACACGGCGGTTACCGGGATCGACGCCGATGCCGGCACCCTGTCCTCCAAGGACGAGACCCAGTACTGCCCCCCTGCCAACGCCACCCCTGCTCCTTCTCCTTCCGCGGCGGCTTCCTCTCAGCCCTCTGCTCAGCCCTCCGCCTCCGCGCAGGCCGGTTCCTCGCAGTGCTCGGCGCGCAAGGCCAGCGCGGTGAACGCCTCGGGCTCTGACCTCTGGCTCGGGGAGAAGACCGGCGGCTCGTCGGTCACCTTCAACACCGCGGAGTCGGCCGACCGCGCGCTACTGCCGCGCAAGACCGTCGATGAGCAGATCGTCGTCATGGCCATGACCGACGGTAAGGCCGCAGCGCCCAGCCTGACCATCAGCTGGTCGCGGCAGGTGGAGACGCCCTGGTACTTCTACGGCGGTCTGGTTCTGGGCGGCCTGTTCGTGCTGGCGGGTGCCTTCCTGTTCTTCATCGACCTCCAGTTGCGTCGCGCCGACGTCGAGCGGCGAACCCTTTCGGCCGAGCGTGCCGCCCGTATCGCCAATGCGGACTCCGTCTCCACCGAGGGCATCCCCCAGGTGACTGATCCCGACCGTCGGCTCACGCGCCGAGAGCTGAGGGAGAAGGAGCGTGCTGAGGCCGCCGGCGAGGCCTGGACCGACCCGCGCACTGGTCGTGTCTACCTCGACGGCATCGAGGCTCCTGCGGTGCCCCAAGCGCCTGACATGTCTTCTGACACCGGCTACGCAGAGGGCGTCAGCGGCGAATCAGGCGGTGGAATCAGAGATGCCTACGGTGAGAGCAGCGTCGGCCAGGAGGGCCTGGCGGACGCGGGGTTCACCCGGGGCTCATCAGTTGTTCCCGGTCTTGATGAGGCCGCCACTCAGCAGCACCGTGCCGCCCGTGAGCCGGAGGGCCTCGCGGGTGGTGAGGCTCTGGCGATCGTCCCGGATCCTGTCGACTCAACCGGTGAGTCGGGACTCACCGGAGGGCAGGAGCTCACCGAGGCTCCCGCTCACTTCAGCCACGTGAGCCATCACAGCCATGCGGCTCCGAGCGCGCAGCCGCAGCCCGAGCAACGCGATGAGGTCCAGGACCACTCGCGCTTCGCCCCCAAGGACCACCACACCAGTCACGTCGCCGGCCAGCCGGACATCGAGCGGGCCTTTGAGAGTGATACTGCCGAGATCGAGGGGATGACGGTCTCGGCGCCCTCGCAGGACCCGAGTCTCCAGATGCCGACCGGTTTTGCCCAGCCGGAGGCACAGCCCTGGCCCGTGGCCGACCAGCCGGAGGCAACCGACGCGACGCAGGGCCAGAGCGTCGAGGCGATCGAGCAGGCTCGGGGAACCTCCTTCTCCGCGCCCAGTGCTGCGGATGCGCCTGCGACGTCGACCACTGTGTCGTGGCCCTCCTACTCCGACGGCGTCGAGCTGCCTCCTGCGGCAGACCCCGCCGTCATCCAGGCCGCCGACGCCGAGCCTCTCGGCGAGCCAGACCCGACCGCGGACCCCGACAACCAGGAGCACGCATGAAGCCCACCCGTCGAGCCTTGCTGAGCGCAGGCGGCGCCTCCGCCCTCGCCCTGAGCCTGGCCGCCTGCTCGAAGTCTCAGCCCAAGACCGCCCAGACCCAGGCCTCCGGCACCCCGATCGCCGAGCCGGTCCTCAACGACAAGCAGCTCTCGGAGATCCTCCAGCGCGTCCAGACCGGTTTGGCGACTGCGGACAAGGAGAAGAACGCGGACAAGCTCAAGGAGGTCATGACCGGCCCCGCGGCTCGGATCCGCGCGGCTGAGTACGCCACAGCCTCCGCCAGCGGGAACAACGACTTCATCCACCCCATGACCACCACGATCCAGGGTGGGGGAGTGGGCCAGACCGTCGGCTTCCCCCGTAACGCCGCGGCGGCCTCGGAAGGGGCCAGTCCCTCACTCATCTCCCTGGAGCAGAACTCGGCCCGTGACCAGTTCAAGGTCTGGGCCTGGGTGCAGGGGTTCTCAGAGAAGAAGAACATTCCTGTTCTGACCAAGCAGTCGGCCCAGCGTGCCAAGCAGGTGACTGCCGATTCCACGGGACTGGTCTCCACCCCCAAGGCGGCCCTCGACGCCTACGTCGACGCACTCAACCACCCCGACGGCGAGAACGGCAAGGCCTTCCCCGATGACCTGCTGCGTCAGAAGGTCCAGGCCGCCCGAACCACCAATCTCAGTTCCCTGGGCGAGGTCACCGTCACGGCGACCGCCGGTAAGGACGGCTTCCAGGGGCTCCAGATGGAGGAGGGCGATGGCGGGGCACTGGTCTTCACCACCCTGACCTACACGGTGGTCTACAAGCGCACAGTTGATGGCTCCGACCTCACCTTGCAGGGTGATGTCGCCGCCCTCATGGGTGGCAACCAGAAGATCGTCGGCACCGTGACCGCCACCTACGACTCCATGGTCGCCTTCTCCATCCCCAAGGAGGGAAGCAAGGACAAGGTGGCCGTTCTGGGCGCCGAGACCGCGCTGATGAAGGTGGATCGGGATGACTCCAAGACGCCGGCCCCCACGGCGTCGGCGACGGCCAAACCGTCCTGAGCGCCTCCGGTTCCCGGCCCGGCTCCGTGATCACTCGGAGCCGGGCCGCTGGCGCGCTCGGGCCTCTGACCAGTGGCTGGGCCTGTTCGCCGCGCCGGCGCTCCAAGACACCGAAAGATCCAGACCAATGAAGCAACCGGGCTACGGCCCGAGGAAGGCAGCTGCTCATGAGCATGTTCGGCGCCGTCGACCTGTCCAGTTTCGCCCCCGCCACCAAGCCGGCCGGCTCGGCCGGAGGCACCCCGACTCCCACGTCCGGTGCTGCCGGAGGTGCAGGTGGCGGCCTGCCTGTGCCGCTGGTGGTCGACGTCGACGCCTCCAGCCTGCGTGACGTCGCCGAGGTCTCCACCCAGGTCCCCATCATCGTCGTCCTCCACAGTCCGCGCAGCCAGGCCAGTGCCGAGCTGGCCTCCCTCCTGGAGCAGCTCGCCGGGCAGTACGCCGGACGTTTCCAGGTAGCGCGCGTCGACGTCGACGCCGCCCCGGAGGTTGCCCAGGCCCTCCAGGCCCAGGCCGTCCCCACGGTCGTGGCCCTCATCTCCGGGCAGCCAGTGCCCATGTTCCAGGGTCCTGTCGCGGAGGATCAGCTGCGCGCGGTCATCGACCAGCTGCTGGAGGTCGCCGCCGCCAACGGCGTCAGTGGCACTATCGCCGTCGACGCCGCCGCGAGCACCGATGCCCAGGCCGAGCCCGAGGAGACGGAGGTCGAGCGGGCTGCTCGGGAGGCCATCGAGGCCGGAGACTTCGCCGCCGCCGAGGAGGTCTACACCCATGCCATCGCCCAGAACCCGGGCGACGACGATCTTAAGGTGGCCCGCAACCAGGTGCGCCTCATGGCCCGCATGGACGGTCAGGACCCTCACCAGCTCCTCGCCGCGGCCGACGCCGCGCCCGCCGACCTCGAGGCGGCCCTGGCCGGGGCCGACGCCGCCCTGGCCCTGGGCGACGTCAACGCCGCGCTGGGCCGGGCCCTGGAGGCCGTGCGCACCCATCAGGGGGAGGAGCGTGAGAGCGCCCGCCTGCGTCTGCTCGAGCTCTTCGAGATCATCGGAGCCACCTCCCCGGAGGTGGCCCAGGCCCGCCGCCGCCTGGCCTCCCTGCTCTACTGAGAGGCTCTACTGGGGGCCTGTACCGACGACGGCCCACAGACACGAGTGCCCCTCACCGTACCGGTGAGGGGCACTCGCCTATGCCGAGGGAGCGGAATCAGGCGATCGGCTCGGGGTCGATCTTCCAGACCTCACGGGCGTAGTCGCTGATGGTGCGGTCGGAGGAGAAGCGGCCCGAGCGGGTGATGTTCACCCAGGCCTTGCGCTGCCAGGCGCGGGTGTCGGCGTAGCCGGCCGCCATGGCATCCTTGGTCTCGCGGTAGGAGGCGAAGTCGCCCAGGACGTAGTAGACGTCGGCCGGCTCGTAGGAGGGCTCCAGGAGGCTGCGGCGCAGGTCTGCGAACCAGCCCGAGCCGTTGTCGTCGAGGGTGCCGTCGGTGAAGGCGTCCAGGACGCGCTTGAGACCGGGGACGTTCTCGTAGTGCCACACGGGGTCGTAGCTCTCGCGCAGGCCGGGCAGCTCGTCCTCGGTGGCGCCGAAGATGTAGGCGTTGTCGTCGCCCACCGCCTCGAGGATCTCCACGTTGGCGCCGTCGAGCGTGCCCAGGGTCAGGGCGCCGTTCATCATGAACTTCATGTTCGAGGTGCCCGAGGCCTCCTTACCGGCCATCGAGATCTGCTCGGAGATGTCGGCGGCCGGGATGATGTGCTCGGCCGGGGAGACGTTGTAGTTGTGGACGAAGACGACCTTGAGGGTCTTGGAGACGACCGGGTCGTTGTTGACCAGCTCGGCGATGGCGTTGATGAGCTTGATGACGCCCTTGGCCCGGATGTAGCCGGGAGCCGCCTTCGCCCCGAAGATGAAGACCCGCTTGGGGACCTCCAGGCTCGGGTCCTGCTTCATGCGGAAGTAGAGGTCCAGGATGTAGATGGCGTTGAGCAGCTGGCGCTTGTACTCGTGGAGGCGCTTGATCTGCACGTCGAAGATCGCCTCGGGGTCGATCTCGACACCCTCGCGCTGGGCGATCCAGGCGGCGAAGTCGACCTTGTTGGCGTGCTTGATCTCTGCCAGGCGATCGTAGACGGAGTCGTCGACGGAGTCGGTGTGCTCGGCCAGGACGGTGAGGTCCTTGACCCAGGTGTCCGATCCGGTGACCTCGTCCAGGAGCGCGGACAGCCTGGGGTTGCACTGGCGCAGCCAGCGGCGGGGGGTGACGCCGTTGGTCTTGTTGTTGAAGCGCTCGGGCCAGATGGCGTGCCACTCGCCCAGGGTCTCGCGCTTGATGATCTCGGTGTGCAGCGCAGCCACACCGTTGATGGAGTAGGAGGCGTAGCAGGCGATCCACGCCATGCGCACCTTGTCGCCGGAGACGGGGGCCATGTAGTCGATGGTGGCCTGGTCCAGGCCGCGCTCGGCCATCTCGAGGCGGAAGCGGCGGTCGATCTCCCGGACGATCTCGGTGATGCGCGGGAAGAGACGGTCGAAGATGGAGATCTCCCAGGTCTCCAGAGCCTCGGCCAGCACCGTGTGGTTGGTGTAGGCGAAGGTCTTGGTGACCACGTCCCAGGCCGCTTCCCAGCCCAGGTGGTGCTCGTCCATGAGGAGGCGCATGAGCTCGGGGATGGCGAGCACCGGGTGGGTGTCGTTGAGCTGGATGGCGTTGTAGTCGGCGAAGCCGGACAGGTCCTCGCCGTGGTGCTTCACGTAGTTCTCGACGATCTGCTGGAGGGAGGCCGAGCAGAAGAAGTACTGCTGGCGCACCCGCAGGACCTTGCCCTCGTAGGTGGTGTCGTTGGGGTAGAGGACGCGGGAGATGTCCGAGGTGCGCTCGCGCTCGACGATGGCCTCGGTGAAACGCTGGGAGTTGAAGGCGTCGTAGTCGAACTCCTCGAGCGGCTCGGCCTTCCACAGACGCAGGTTGCCCACGTTCTTGGTGCCGTAGCCGGTGATGGGCATGTCGTAGGGGATGGCGCGCACGGTCATGTCCCGGTAGCGCACCAGGCGCTGGGCCTCCTCGTGGCGGATGACGAAGGGGTAGCCCTCCTCCATCCACGGGTCGGGGTGCTCGGTCTGGAAGCCGTCCTCGAAGACCTGCTTGAACAGGCCGTAGCGGTAGAGGATGCCGAAACCGTTGACCGGCAGGTCCAGGGTGGCGCAGGAGTCCAGGAAGCAGGCGGCCAGGCGGCCCAGCCCGCCGTTGCCCAGGGCGGCGTCGGGCTCCTGCTCCAGGACGTCGGAGAGACTCACGCCGAAGGAGCCGACGGTCTCGCGAGCCTCATCGACCATGCCCAGGTTGGATAGGTTGTTGAGCAGGGCTCGGCCCATGAGGAACTCTGCGGAGAAGTAGTGCTCCTGGCGTCCGGCGCTGTACTTCTGCTCAGTGGCGTACCAGTCGTCCGCGATAGTGTCGACGACGGCGGAGGACAGGCCCTGCCACACCTCCATAAGGGTGGCCGCGGTAGCGGGTCGACCAGATACGGCGCGCACCTGCGCGGGGGCGCTCGTGACCAGCTTCTGTGTCATTCTTCTTCCCTTGTCAGGCTTCGTGGTCGCCGACTGCAAGATTCTTGCAGCGGACTGAAAACAAGCGTACATCGACGAGGGTCGGGCCGCCCGGTCTGCGCAGAGAGCACAGGACGCCAGGGGCCGCGCTCCTGTGCGAGACAGTGCCCAGACTACCGGCTTATAGGTGATGGTGCGGGGTCGAGTTCAAGGTTCTGATCACGTTATGAGCAGCAGACCGCGGTGGGGCGAGAGCCACTCGAGCCTCTCGCCCCACCGCAGTGCGTGGTTTCAGACTGGGTCAGTCCTTCGCCGGGCGCAGGAAGACCGCGCCCATAGGGGGAACCCGCAGACGCACCGAGGCCGGGCGTCCGTTCCAGGGCAGCTCCTCAGCCTCGACATGGCCCAGGTTGCCCACGCCGGAACCGCCGTACTCCTCGGAGTCGGTGTTGAGGACCTCCTCCCAGTCCCCGGCGAAGGGCAGGCCCACCCGGTAGCCCTCGTGCGGGGTGCCGGCGAAGTTGATGATGCAGACCATGAGGTCGCTCTTGCCGTTGGCGTCAGTGCCTTTGCGCAGGTAGGACAGGACGTTGTGGTCGCCGTCGCCGGCCTCGATCCACTCGAATCCCCGGTGGGAGAAGTCCTCCGACCACAGGGCCGGCGAGTCCAGGTAGAGCCGGTTGAGGTCGCCGACCAGTGCGAGCAGCCCCTGGTGTCCCGGGTCGTCCAGGATCCACCAGTCCAGGGAGTTGTCCGCGTTCCACTCGGTTCCCTGCCCGAACTCCTGGCCCATGAACAGCAGCTGCTTGCCGGGGTGGGACCACTGGTAGGCGTACAGGGCGCGCAGACCCGCCAGCTCCTGCCAGGGGTCTCCGGGCATCTTGGACAGCAGGGAGCCCTTGCCGTGGACGACCTCATCGTGGCTCAGCGGCAGGATGAACTGCTCGGAGAAGGCGTAGACGAGGGAGAAGGTCAGCTCCCCGTGGTGGTAGCGGCGGTTGACCGGGTCCTCGGCCAGGTAGCGCAGGGTGTCGTTCATCCACCCCATGTTCCACTTCAGTCCGAAGCCCAGGCCGCCGTACTCGGTGGGGGCGGTGACGCCGGGCCAGGCCGTGGACTCCTCGGCGGCCATGAGGATGCCGGGGTTCTTCCGGTAGGCGGTGGCGGTGGCCTCCTGCAGGAAGCTGATGGCCTCCAGGTGCTCGCGGCCGCCGAACTGGTTGGGGTGCCACTGGCCGTCCTGGCGGGAGTAGTCCAGGTAGAGCATGGAGGCCACGGCGTCGACGCGCAGGCCGTCGGCGTGGAACTCCTGGAGCCAGTACAGGGCGTTGGCGACCAGGAAGTTGCGCACCTCGTTGCGTCCGAAGTTGAACACGTAGGTGCCCCAGTCGGGGTGCTCACCGCGCTGCGGGTCGGGGTCCTCGTACAGCGGGGTGCCGTCGAAGCGGGCCAGAGCCCACTCGTCCTTGGGGAAGTGGGCGGGCACCCAGTCCAGGATAACGCCGATGCCGGCCTGGTGGAGCTGGTCCACCAGGTAGCGGAAGTCGTCCGGGGTGCCGAAGCGCGAGGTGGGCGCGTAGTAGCTGGTCACCTGGTAGCCCCAGGAGCCGCCGAAGGGGTGCTCGGCCACCGGGAGGAACTCGACGTGGGTGAAGCCCGCCTCCTTGACGTAGGGGACCAGCTCCTCGGCCAGGCCGCGGAAACCCAGTCCCTGGCGCCATGAGCCGATGTGAACCTCGTAGATGCTCATCGGGCCGCTGTGGGGGTCGGTGGTGGCGCGCTTGTCCATCCAATCCTGGTCGCCCCACTCGTGGAACTGGTCGGTGACCACCGAGGCCGTGGCCGGAGGGACCTCGGTGGCACGGGCCATCGGGTCGGCCTTCTGGTGCCAGGAGCCGTCGCCGAAGCAGATCTCGAACTTGTAGCGGGCGCCGACGCCGACGCCGGGCACGAACAGCTCCCACACGCCGGATGATCCCAGGGAGCGCATCGCCGTGGCGGTGCCGTCCCAGTAGTTGAAGTCGCCGACGACGCGCACGGCGCGGGCGTTGGGTGCCCACACGGCGAAGGCGGTTCCCTCGACCTCGCCCATGAGGCCGTCGTAGCGCTTGACGTGGGCTCCCAGGACCTCCCACAGCTCCTCGTGGCGGCCCTCGGAGATGAGGTAGGTGTCCATCTCGCCCAGAGTGGGCATGTAGCGGTAGGGGTCGTCCACGGTGGTGGTCTCGTCACCGTAGGTGACCTTGATGCGGTAGTCGGGGATCTCCTGGCCGGGCAGGACCGCCACCCACACGCCGTCCTGCTCGTGCACGGCCGGGAAGGTGCCGTCCTTGGTGACGACGACGACGTCGTCGGCCAGGTGGCGGACGGTGCGGATGGTGACTCCGTTCTCGCCGACGTGGGCGCCCAGGACCTCGTGCGGGTCGTGGTAGCGCGCGTAGGCGACGTCGGCCAGAACCCAGGGGTCCACGGGGACGGGGGCGAGGTCGGCCGGAGTTTGGGATCTGGGGTCGTTCTCAGGGGTGTTGGCGCTCATACAGCAACTCTTCCATGCGTTCGGTGATTAGCGGGTGCTTTTGGACGTCGGACCGATGGGGATGAGGGGGATGGAGGATCGTCGCGTGCTCAGCCCTCCGCGTGCTTGGACAGGACCGACTCGATCCCCGCCATGGGGATGCCCAGCCAGTCGGGACGGTTACGGGCCTCGTAGACGGCCTCGTAGAGGGCCTTGTCCAGCTCCAGGCAGGTCAGGACCGTCTGGTACGAGGCCTCGGCCTGCTCCTGGTCGCCGGATGCCGCTGGCGACGGGGCGAGAGAGCCGGTCTCCTGGCGTCCCAGGCGGTAGCCCTCCTCGAAGGCGGAGCGCACGGCGGGGAGCCAGTCGGGGTGGGGTGCCTTGCCCACGGCGGCGGCGTAGTCGAAGGAGCGCAGCATGCCGGCCACGTCCCGGGCCGGCAGGTCGGGGTCGGAGCGCTCGGCCAGGGGGCGCAGGGGCTCGCCCTCGAAGTCCAGGACGTACCAGCGCTGCTGGCCGCCGATCTCGTGAAGCACCTGCCCCAGGTGGTAGTCCCCGTGGATACGGGTGGTCGGTTCCAGGGCGGGGAGCTCCTCGAGACGTGCCAAGGCCTGCTCCACCTTGAGCTCCAGGGCGCGGATGTGGCCGGAGAGCTCGGGCACCTCCTCCAGCGCCCACCGGGCGCGCTTGCGCAGGGCGGCCGCGAGCTCGGCAGGTGAGGGCGGCCGGCTCGTGCCCAGGGAGGCGGCCAGGTGGTGGTGCATCTGCGCGGTCGTGCGTCCCAGATCCCGGGCCAGCTCCACGGCGCGGGCCCGCACCGGTCCGTCGACGTCGTCGGTGGAGGCCAGTGAGCAGAACAGCTCGAAGCCGTCGTCGGCGCGGGGGACGAAGCTGCAGGCCACGGCCGAGTCGGTGGACTCCTCCAGGGCGGGCTGGCCGCAGCCGCCCATGCGCGTCCAGGTCATGGTGGACCAGGCCACCGGCGTTGGCACCTGGTCCCAGCCGCTGCGGGCCAGGGCCACCGACAGCTCCACGTCGGGATTGCGCCCGTGCTCCAGGACCCGCAGGAGCTTGACGATGAGGTCACCGGTGGCGGCGTCCTGCTCCCCAAGAGCCTCGGCGGGGTCGGAAGGGGCCGGCAGGATGACGGAGGTGTTGGACTGCTCCCCGGTGGTCACCCGCAGCCTCGGCGCCCGCTGGGCGATGGCCAGGGCTCCGGCCTCGCTCAGGACGGTGCCCGCCTTCAGCGTGCTCAGGGCCCAGGCCCGCCAGAAGGCCGGGTGGTGGGCGCCGTCGACGAGCGCCACCTGCGTGGGTGACCCCTGAGAGCCGGTGGTCACCAGCAGGCCGTGGTTGCCGGGTGCCTCACCGGGGGTGGCGAAGGAGTCGAGCGCCTCGGCGGCCTCCAGGACCACCGGTACGTGCAGCAGCACCATCCCGTCGCGGTGACCGGTCTCGGCCTGGTTGCCCCGTAGGGCGGCGATGACGAGGTCTCGCACCCCCTCCTCCGGCTCCCAGGTTGCGATCACGCGCAGGGAGCCCAGGGGCGGTGCGGCGTCCCCCTTGAGCGGGAACCAGCGCCGTTGGAGCATCCACGGTCCCAGCGCAGCGAGGATCTCGGCATTGGTGGGCCAGGTCGACGGGGCCTGGGCGCTGCGCAGGGAGTGTGCCGGCACGGTGGCGGGCTGCGGTGCGGCGGAGATCGGCTCGTTTGGCATCAGACTTCCTCGGTCGGGTGGTTGTCGTGGTCGCCCTGGGGGGCGTCGTCGGGCTCAGTCCGGTCAACGGACAGCCAGTAGTATCCGCGCGCTCCCAGCGTCAGGGTGAGGCGGCCGCGCTCGTCAACGGGCGGGAAGGCGCAGCCCCCGAACAGATCCGTGGTGCCCCTGCCCGCCAGCTCAGGAACCTCGATCGTCACCGACCGGGGGGTGGCCGAGAGGTTGGAGACGCACAGAAGGGTCTCTGCCCCCTCCACCGGCGCCTCGTCGCAGCGCGTGTGCGCCAGGACGGCGTCATCGCTGGTGGGGCGCAGGAGGAAGTTCCCGCGACCCAGCACGGGATGGGCGCGGCGCAGGTGCAGGATCCGCCGGGTGAACTGCAGCAGCGAGTCGGGCCGGGCCATCTCAGTGGCCACCGTCAGGTGCGCGTAGCCGGGGGCCTGGATGAGCGGAAGCGTCAGCGCACCGGGGTCGACGACGGTGGAGAAGCCCATGTTGGGGGAGTCGTCCCACTGCATGGGAGTGCGCACGGCGTCACGGTCCTCCAGCCAGATGTTCTCGCCCATGCCGATCTCGTCGCCGTAGTAGAGGCAGGGACTGCCCGGCAGGGACAGGAGCAGGGCGTAGGCCAGCTCGACCTCGGAGCGCGAGGCGTCCAGGAGCGGGGCCAGGCGCCGCCGGATCCCGATGTTGGCGCGCATGCGCTCCTCGGGGGCGTACCAGGCGTACATCTGGTCGCGCTCTGCGTCGGTGACCATCTCCAGGGTCAGCTCGTCGTGGTTGCGCAGGAAGGTCCCCCACTGCCCGTGGGCGGGAATGTCGGGGGTCTTCTCCAGCACCCAGCGGATGGCCTCGGCCGAGCCCTGGCGCAGCGCGTAGAAGATGCGTGGCATGACCGGGAAGTGGAAGCACATGGTGCACTCGGGCGCCTCCTCGGTGCCGAAGTACTCCACGACGTCGTCGGGCCACTGGTTGGCCTCGGCGAGCGTGATCGTCCCGGGGAACTCCCGATCGAGCATCTCGCGGATGCCGGCAATGATCTCGTGGGTGCCTGGCAGGTTCTCGCAGTTGGTGCCCTCAGACTCGGTCAGATAGGGAATGGCGTCAAGGCGGAAGCCGTCGACCCCGGTGCGCGCCCAGAAGCGGATGACGTCGTGGATCGCCTCGATGACCGCCGGATTGCGGTAGTTGAGGTCGGGCTGGTGGGAGAAGAAGCGGTGCCAGTAGAACTGGCCTCGCTCGACGTCGTAGGCCCAGTTCGACTCCTCGGTGTCCACGAAGATGATGCGGGCGTCGTCGTAGCCGGAGTCGTCGTCGGCCCACACGTAGAAGTCCCCGTAGGGGCCCTCGGGGTCCGAGCGGGAGGCCTGGAACCAGGGGTGGGCGTCGGAGGTGTGGTTGACGACCATGTCGATGACGATGCGGATCCCGCGCTGATGGGCCTGGTGGACCAGCTCGCGGAAGTCCTCCATCGTTCCGTAGCGCGGGTCGATGGCCGTGTAGTCGGAGATGTCGTAGCCGCCGTCACGGATGGGCGAGGGGTAGAAGGGCGGGATCCACACGCAGTCCACGCCCAGCCACGCCAGGTAGTCCAGGCGGGAGATGAGCCCGCGCAGGTCCCCGATGCCGTCGCCGTCGGAGTCGGCGAAGGAGCGCAGCAGCGCCTCGTAGAAGACGGCCGTGCGGAACCACTCGGGGTCCGCGCTGATACCGGGGCGGGCCTGGGCGGGCAGGACCGGTACGCCGGGGATCTGCGGTGCCACCGTCATCGGCATGGGGATCCCGCCGCTGGGGGTGGGGAGCGCCGCCATGGCTCCGGTGCCGGCAGCGGCCATGGGGGCCGCTACGGGGACACTCCCCGGCACGGGCTGGCCGAAGGGGCTGGCCGGTACTGCGGCCGGTGGCTCGTTGCCGGCGGGCATCGGGCCGGTGCTCATCGGGTCCGTGCTCACAGCGGCTCCACGGAGAAGACGTGGGCGACCTGCCCGGCGAAGGGGTCAAGGCGCACGTAGTTCTGACCGGACCAGTCGTAGGTGTCTCCGGTGAGTTCGTCAGTCACCTTGACCACCGGGCGTGAGGCGTCGACCCAGCCTGGAAGCCCCAGGGCCTCTAGGTTGAGGTAGACCTCGCCGGCGCGCGCCCCGTGCGGGTCGAGGTTGACGACGGTCAGGACGACGTCGTCCTTGCCGGTGGGGCTGTGGAAGGCATCCACCCGCTTGGAGTAGGCGATGATCTGGTCATCGCTGGTGGGGTGGAAGTAGATGTCTCGCAGCTGGCGCAGGGCCGGGTGAGAGGATCGGGCGGCATTGAGACGGGTGAGCAGGTCCTCGATCCCGTTGCGACGGGCAGTGGCGAAGTCGCGCGGCTTGTACTCGTACTTCTCGTTGTCGATCTGCTCCTCGTAGCCGGGGCGGGGCGTGGACTCGGCCAGCTCGTAGCCGGAGTAGATGCCCCAGGTCGGCGAGAGCGTGGCTGCCAGGACGGCGCGCAGCTTGAAGGCTGGCACCTTCCCGTTGGTCATGAAGGGCGTGAGGATGTCGTGCGTGGTGGGCCAGAAGGCCGGGCGCAGCAGGTGGGCGGTGTCCTTGCTGAGCTCCAACGTGTACTCGATGAGCTCTTCCTTGGTGTTGCGCCAGGCGAAGTACGTGTAGGACTGATGGAAGCCGATCATGCCCAGGGTGCGCATCATGGCCGGACGGGTAAAGGCCTCGGCCAGGAACAGCACCTCGGGGGACTCGGTGTGGATCTCGGCGATGAGCCGCTGCCAGAAGGCCAGGGGCTTGGTGTGAGGGTTATCCACCCGGAAGATCGTCACCCCGTGCGCGATCCAGGTGCGCACGACCCCCAGGATCGCCTGGTAGATGCCCTCGGGGTCGTTGTCGAAGTTGAGCGGGTAGATGTCCTGGTACTTCTTGGGCGGGTTCTCGGCGTAGGCGATGGAGCCGTCGGCCAGGACCGTGAACCACTCCGGGTGCTCGGCCACCCATGGGTGGTCCGGGGAGCACTGGAGCGCCAGGTCCAGGGCCACCTCCATGCCCAGCTCGCGCGAACGGGCCACCAGGGCGTCGAAGTCCTCGAAGGTGCCCAGGTCCGGGTGGATGGCGTCGTGGCCGCCGTCGGGCGAGCCGATGCCGTAGGGGGAGCCGGGGTCGCCGGGTCGGGCCGTCAGAGTGTTGTTGCGGCCCTTGCGGTTGGTCAGGCCGATCGGGGAGATGGGCGTGAGGTAGAGGACGTCGAAGCCCATGGCCGCGATGCGGTCCAGGCGCTCGGCGGCGGTGCGCAGCGTCCCCGAGTGCCAGGTGCCGTCCTCGCTGACCCCCGAGCCCAGCGAGCGCGGGAAGATCTCGTACCAGGAGCCGATCAGGGCGCGCTCGCGGTCCACCTGGAGGGGGTACTCGGCGGTGGGGGAGACGTGGTCGCGCAGCGGCAGGCGGTCCAGGGCGGCCTTGACCGAGTCCGCCAGGCCGGCCGCCAGGCGGTCGTCCACGGGGTTGGAGGGGTCGCGCATGATCCACACGGCGTCGTTGAGGGCCTTGACGCCCTCCTCGTCACGGCCCTCGATGGCCGCTGCCCGGTCCAGGACGCGGGCGCCCTCCTCAAGCATGAGCTCGACGTCGATCCCGGCCGGCACCTTGATACCGGCGTCGTGGCTCCAGGTGGCGTACGGGTCCGACCAGCCCTCGACGCGGAAGCGCCAGTCCCCGGGGGCGTCGGGCGCCAAGGACGCCTCGTAGCGGTCCAGCCCCGGGGCGATGTCGTGCATGCGGGCGCTCGGGCCGTTGCTGCCGTCGGGGCGCACCAGGACCGCGGTGGCTCCGTATCGGTCGTGCCCCTCGCGGAAGACGGTGGCGCGGATCGGGATGACCTCCCCGACGACCGCCTTGGCCGGCCAGCGCCCGTCCTCGACGACCGGGAAGACCTCGGTGACCGGGATCCGGCCGATCAGCGAGCGCTGGGCCGGCTGCGGCGTGCTCGCCGCAGCGGTCTGATCCTCTGCCTGCCCTGAGGACGCCGAGGACTCCGCCTCAGGCGCCCGGGGCGTGTCGGTCGGGGCGGCAGCGGACTTGGAGGGGCGGGGGGACTGCTTCTTGCCGGCCTTGGGCGTCGTGTTTGGAGTCACAGGAGCAAGACTACGGTGAGAAACGATCTGAGTCACATATCCGACCTCCAGACGCCGATCGGCCCGGTACGCGCGTCGCGAACCGGGCCGATCGGGGCGGTTGAGCCGGAGGGCTCAGCGGCCGTCAGTAGTTCATGTGCATGGCGGCGCGGACGTCGTCGAGCGTCTTCGCGGCGACCTCATTGGCCCGGGCGTTTCCCTGCCCCAGGACCTCCAGGAGGTAGTCCTCGTTGGCGGCCAGCTCGGCGCGGCGGGCCCGGATGGGGGCGAAGAACTCGTTGACGGCCTCCGTGGTGACCTTCTTGAGGGTGCCTGCGCCGCCGTCGCCGATGCGCTCGGCGATCTCCTCCGGCGTGCCCGCCCCGCACAGGGAGGCCAGCATCAGCAGGTTGGAGACCTCCGGGCGCCCGGTGGGGTCGTAGGTGATGACGCGCTCGGAGTCCGTCTTGGCTTTCTTGAGGAGCTTGGCGGTCTCGTCGGCGCTCATGCCCAGTTCGATCGTGTTGCGGCGGGACTTGCTCATCTTCTCCCCGTCCAGTCCCAGCAGCATCGGGGCCTGGCTGAGCAGGGCCTCAGGACGGCGGAAGACCGGGTGGTCCTTGACGGCCCGTCCGTAGCGCTTGTCGAAGCGCTGGGCGATGAGACGGGCCTGCTCCAGGTGGGGGAGCTGGTCCTTCCCGACGGGGACGAGGTTGGCCTGGCAGAAGAGGATGTCGGTGGCCTGGTGGACCGGGTAGGTGAGCAGCAGGCCGCTCATGGCGCGTCCGTCGGTGGCCTCCAGCTCGGACTTCACCGTGGGATTGCGGTGGAGCTCGGACTCGGTCACCAGGGACAGGAAGGGCAGCATCAGCTGGTTCTGGGCCGGGACCGCCGAGTGGGCGAAGATCGTTGAGCGCTGCGGGTCCACACCCACGGCCAGGGCGTCGGTGACCAGGGACAGGACGCGCTCGCGGATGGGGCCGACGCCGTCGCGGTCGGTGATGACCTGGTAGTCGGCCACGAGGATCCAGGTGTCCACTCCGGCGTCCTGGATCGTCTTCCAGGAGTGCATGGTGCCGAAGTAGTGGCCCAGGTGCATGTTCCCGGTGGGACGCACCCCGGTGAACATCCGGTAGCGGCCGGGGTTAACGGCGATATCGGCCTCGATCTCGGCGGAACGGGCGATCGATCGGGCCAGGGAGGCGTCATTGGTGGCGTTGGCCAGGGCCTCCTCGGCCACGGTAGGGGTCTGAGTCATGGCCTCATCCTAGGGGGTACCGGTGCAGCGACGGATCGGGTCCGGTGTCGTCCAGGTCCGGGCTCAGTCGTCGGCGGGCTGGGTGGCCAGGGCGCGCTCCAGCTCCTGGCGGGCCTGAGCCACGCGCTCGGGAGTGAAGGAGCTGTCATGACTGACCAGGGCCAGTCCGTCGAGGATCTCGGCTCCGTAGCGGTGCCCGTGCCCGGCGGGCACATTCATCGCCCGCGGCAGGTCCGCACTCACTTGGAAGAAGGTGATGTAGGGCATCCAGTGCATGGTGGGGGAGCGGTCCGTTCCCGCCCGCTCCTGCAACCAGTCAGGCCTTTCACGGATCAGCCTCGGCGACCACCACACCACCGGGTCGCTCGCATGCTGGATGTAGAGAATCCTCTGGTCTCCCCAGGTGGTGTCGCCCGCGAAGGAGTCCATGTCCTCCTCGTCCTGGGCGAAGCGCACCGTCAAGCCGGCCGAGTAGGTGGGGTCCACCTCCCGCGTGCCCGGATCGCGTCGTGTCACCAGGTCTCGCCACAGCTGCGAGGAGTTGGGCGGCCCCACCCACAGGACTCCGTCGACCGACTTCAGGACGTCGGCCAGATCATCGAAGGCCGCCTCACCGGCCAGCACCCCCATCGACTCCCCGTACAGCAGGAGCCGGGGTCGATCGCCTTCCGGAAGCGTCTTCCACCAGGCCACGATGGCCGTCACCAGCGCCTTGCCCGAGGCCCGGGCCCTGTCCGTGTCGGCGATGAACTGCACACCCGAGGGCAGGTAGGAGTACTGAGCAGCCGCGATCGCCGTATCGCCGTCGTAGAGCACCTCCAGTGACAGAGCCGCTACCGGGTCCACCCAGCCGGTCCCCGTCGTCGGGGCGATCAAGATCGCCGAGCGGGAGGCCGCCCCGGTGCGCCTCAGCTCCTCGACGACGAGCGCGGCCCGCGCCTCGTCGCTTCCCGCGCTCTCCAGCCCGGCGTAGACGCGGATCGGCTCACTGGCCGGCCGGGAGGTCACCCTCTCAAGGCCCTGGGCGTTCAGGCCCCGGCCCACGAAACGCTTGCCGTAGGCCCCCAGGGACTCCCACGCCACGAGTGAGTCCGGCGACCCCGAGCGCTTGGACGACGTCGGCCGCGGTGCCGAGGGCGGATCCGCACTGTTGCGCACGGAGAAGGCCGACTCCGCGCCCCGGATGATGATGCCCGGGATCGCCTGGTTGACCAGCGCGAAGACCAGCACCAGCACGATGATCCAGGAGGACACCGAACGCACCGGCAGCGGAAGCCGCTGAGGCAGGTGCCGCTTCAGCCAGGCCTCCAGGCGTAGGAAGCCGCGCCCCACCATGACCAGGGCGGTCCAGATGCCGAAGCCCACCGGGAAGACCAGCAGGTACTGCGCAGGTGTGTAGGCGCGGTAGTCAGTCAGGGCGGCTACCTGCTGCTGCCAGCGGACCGCCTGAAGCAGGATCGCGTTGAGTCCCAGAACGACGATGACGCTCAGTGCGATCTCCACCCGTCGCCTCCACCGAGGCACCCAGGACGGCAGGCTCCGGCCGCTGGCCTCCCACAGGACCCGCACCACCTTGCTCACCCAGGTGCGCCAGTTCCACGACAACCAGACGTCTCCGAGGTAGCCGGTTGCCGCACACAGCCCGCAGGCCACCCCCTGAAAGAGGATGTCTCGGGGGATGAGCGAGGGTGTCAGCGCCAGGACGAAGAACACTGAGCCCAGGACCAGTCCGGCCGGGTCCGGCCGTAGACGGTCCCAGGCACGTTCAACAGGGGGAGGAAGCGCCGGCATCGGGCACCACCCTATGCCGGAATCGACTGTCTGGTGCGGCTGCCCTATCGCTCGCCGACCGTTCCGACCTGTTCGGTCTGGCTGCCCGCCTTGAGGGTCTCCAACATCTCACCGGAGAAATAGACACGCAGGGACAGCGCCTCCAGCATCGTCGTGTCTCCCGGGCGGTCCTGGTGACAGTCCGTGAGACTCTCGGCGGGCTGTCCGGTGGAGCCGTTGGCGACCGTCTTGACGTCCTTGACCTCGCCGGAGCCGTCGGTCTCCACAATGACGTCGGCGTCGGTGTCCTGCGGGCTTCGGCTCACACGGCGCGCCTGGGAGAAGGGAGCCGTGTGAGGCTGGGGAACCGCCCAGGTCGAGTCCCAGGCAAGGTGCCAGTCAGTGCCGCGGCCCTCGGGCAGAACGACGTCGACCTGATCCAGCGCGCCGTTGATGACCACGAGCATGTCGTCGTCGTTCCACGGCCTGCCCGAGCGCAGCATCTGGACCACCCGGGTGTGCGGGTCGTGCCACGAGTCCCCGTCCATGGGGGCGGCGTCGCCCCGGTACCAGGCCAGGTCCGGGATCGTGTCGCCCTCGAGGACCTGACCGGTCGCGAAGCGCGAGGGGCGTGCCACCGGGTGGGCCTGACGCAGGTGGATGAGGAAGCGCGTGGTGGCGACCAGGTCGCGCTGCCAGACCTCCAGGTTCCAGTCGACCCAGGAGAGCACCGAGTCCTGGCAGTAGCAGTTGTTGTTTCCCTGCTGGGTGCGGCCCATCTCGTCACCGGCCAGCAGCATGGGCGTCCCGGCGCTCAGCAGAACGGTGGCCAGCAGGTTGCGCATGGAACGACGACGCAGCACCTCGATCGGCCCGCCGTTGATGCCCTCGACGACGTCGCCCTCGAAGCCGTGGTTCCAGGAGCGGTTGTTGGAGGTGCCATCGCGGTTGTCCTCCTTGTTGGCCAGATTGTGCTTGTGGTCGTAGACCACCAGGTCACGCAGGGTGAAGCCGTCGTGCGCCGCCACGAAGTTGACCGAGCCCAGAGGACCGCGCCCGCCGGGGAACTCTCCGTGGCTGAACAGGTCCGCGCTGCCCGACAGGCGTGTGGCCAGGTCACGCAGGTCCGAGCCCAGGCGCCCCTTGGAGATCTCCGAGGCGTCGTGCAGCCAGAAGGAGCGCGTGGTGTCGCGGAAGTGGTCGTTCCAGTCCTGGAAGGGCTCGGGGAACTGGCCGGTGCGCCAGCCTCCGGGGCCCACGTCCCACGGCTCACTGATGAGCTTGACCGTGCTGAGCACCGGATCGGTGGCGATCGCCGTGAGCAGCGGGTGGCGCGGCGAGAACTCTGCGGCATGGCGCCCCAGCGTGGTCGCCAGGTCGAAGCGAAAGCCGTCCACTCCCACCTCGGAGACCCAGTAGCGCAGCGAGTCCAGAACCATCCGGATCGCACCCGTGGCCCGGAAGTCCAGCGTGTTGCCGGTACCGGTGACATCCATGTACTGGGCCGGCAGGTAGGGGGCGTGCAGGTAGTAGTCCAGGTTGTCCAGGCCACGCAGGCTCAAGGAGGGGCCGTCGACACCGCCCTCGCAGGTGTGGTTGTAGACGACGTCGAGCACGACCTCCAGGCCGGCCTCGTGAAGCATGGAGACCATGCCGCGTACCTCGTCCAGGACCGCCTGCGGGCCGGCTGCGCGCGCCGCGGCCGTGGCGTAGGAGGGCTCGGGCGCGAAGTAGCTCAGCGTGGAGTAGCCCCAGTAGTTGGTCAGCTCCCGCTTGGTCAGGAAGGGCTCGGTCACCGAGGCGTGGATCGGCAGCAGCTCGATCGTGGTGATCCCCAGTCCCTTGAGGTGCTCGACCGTCACCGAGTGGGCCAGTCCGGCGTAGGTGCCGCGCAGCTCCTTGGGCACGCCGGGCAGCTTGTAGGTCAGGCCCTTGACGTGGGCCTCGTAGATGACGGTGCGCTCGCGGGGGACGCGCGGTCCCGGAACCACCGGGAAGGTGTCACCGGTGACCACGCCGACGACGGTGCTGTCCGCCGAGTCCAGGTGCGAGGGGCGCCAGGGCTCGGCCGCAGGGACCAGGTCGTCGGTGACCTCGTGGGCGTAGACGGCCGGCACCAGGTCCACCTGTCCGTCCAGGGCGCGGGCATAGGGGTCCAGCAGCAGCTTGCGGGGGTTGTAGAGCAGCCCCTCATGCGGGTTCCAGGGGCCGTGAGCGCGGTAGCCGTAGCGCTGCCCAGCACCGATGCCGGGAACGTGCGCGCTCCAGACGCCGCGCTGAGGACCGTGCATCCCGATCCGGGTCTCCTCCGCCACGGTGCCGTCGGCGGCCATGGTCAGCAGGCACAGGTCCATCGCCGTGGCATGCGGAGCGTGGACGGCGAAGTCCGCACCGTCACCGCTGAGGGTAACGCCCAGTCCGTGGGCGGGAGCTGCTGGCAGCTCAGCGCGCGGTGCTGGAGCGGGCTCTGGCGTCGAAGGCATGGGTCCATTGTCCTGGCGCTCGCTGGTCCCGACCACTTGAGGGGCAGTGAGGTCTCCCTCGTGAGAGTGCGCCGCGTCGCGTTTATGCGCCGAGATGCGACGGCGTCGTCATCGCCTCGTCACCCAGTCATCTCCCTGACACCGTGTCAGGGTGACTCAGCGCTCAGTGGCGAGATGCTGCTGTTATGGCAACCTTGAGCCCATGAGAATCGTGGTCTGCATCAAGCACGTTC
The DNA here is from genome assembly GCF_001956585.1 of Actinomyces naeslundii. Lineage (GTDB taxonomy): Bacteria > Actinomycetota > Actinomycetes > Actinomycetales > Actinomycetaceae > Actinomyces > Actinomyces naeslundii. The sequence goes on from NZ_MSRR01000001.1 coordinate 43,508, forward strand.
CCGACGTGCAGTCCGAGCGCCGCCTTGAGGACGGCCGCCTCGTGCGCGGTGAGGAGGATGTCCTCAACGAGCTCGACGAGAACGCCGTCGAGGCCGCTGTCTGTCTGGCCGAGGAGGCCGACGGCGAGGTCGTCGCTCTGACCATGGGACCCGAGGACTCCGAGGACGGGGTGCGGCGCGCCCTCCAGATGGGGGCCGACTCCGGGGTTGTCGTCGCCGACGACGCCCTGGCCGGAGCCGACGTCGTCACCACCGCCCGGGTCCTGGCCGCGGCCATCGAGCGCATCGGCGAGGTGGACCTGGTCGTCACCGGCATGGCCTCCCTGGACGCCATGACCTCGATGCTGCCCGGCGCCCTCGCCGCCGCCCTGCGCCTGCCGGCCCTGACCCTGGCCAACCAGCTCGAGGTCGAGGGCGGCGCCGTGACCGTCACCCGCACCGTGGGCGCCGTTCGCGAGGTCGTCAGCGCCCCGCTGCCCGCCCTCGTCAGCGTCACCGACCAGGCCAACGAGCCCCGCTACCCCAACTTCGCCGCCATGCGGGCCGCGAAGAAGAAGCCCATCGACTTCTGGGAGGCCTCCGAGCTCGGCCTTGAGGTCGCCGACCCGGCCGTGAGAGTCGTCGACGACGAGGCCCGACCCGCCCGCGAGGCCGGCATCATCCGCACCGACGCCGGTGAGGCGGGCCGAGAGCTCGCCGCCTGGCTCGTGGAGAACAAGCTCGTCTGAGGGTGAGCCGCAGCGCCCGCACACTCAGTTCGGCGCCGCCCTCAATCAGGGCGCACGAACCGGGAGCGCTGCCCCACCCGCCTCATACCACCTGCGAAAGAAGCTGATTCCCATGCTCGATGCCCCCCTCCTCGTCCTCGTCGACCTCGAGACCGCCGAGTCCGCCCCCACCGGCCCCAGCCTGGAGCTGCTCACCGCCGCTCGGGGCCTGACCGGCGGCGACGTCATCGCCCTGGCACTTCAGCCCCTGGGTGAGCCGGCCCGTGCGGCCCTGGCCGGCGCCGGAGCCACCCGCCTGCTGACCGCCGACCTGGGCGAGTCCGCCCACCTGCCCGCCACCGCGGCCGACGCCGTTGTGGCGGCCGTCGGCACCGTCCAGCCCGCCGCGGTCCTGGTCGTCTCCGACTACCGCGGCAAGGAGCTGGCCGGGCGGGCCGCCGTCCTACTCGACTCGGCCTGCGTCTCCGACGCCACCGCCCTGGAGGCGGGCGGTGCGGGTGACGACTCCGTGCTGCGCGCCTCCAAGCTGGTCCTGTCCGGCTCCTGGTCCACCACCGTCTCCGTCGGCTCGGCCGGCAGCGCCCCGATCATCGCCGTGCGCCCCGGGATCGCCGAGGTCTCCGCCGCCGACGGCGCGCCACTGACCGCCGAGCCCCTCGAGGTGCCCGTCAGTGCCGAGGCCGCTGCCGTGCGCCTCGTCTCGCGCGAGGCGACCTCCGTCGCCTCCGGGCCGGCCCTGACCGAGGCCCGCACCGTCGTCGTGGGTGGCCGCGGCGTGGATGGTGACTTCGACCTGGTCCGTTCCCTGGCCGAGCCGCTCGGCGCCGCCGTCGGCGCCACCCGCGTGGCCTGCGACGAGGGCTGGATCGAGCGCAGCGCCCAGATCGGCCAGACCGGCGAGACCATCTCCCCGCGTCTGTACATCGGCCTGGGCGTCTCCGGTGCCGTCCACCACACCAGCGGCATCCAGGGCGCCGGCACCGTCGTCGCCATCTGCGACGACTCCGAGGCCCCCATCTTCGAGATGGCCGACTTCGGCGTCGTCGGCGACGTCACCGAGGTCGTGCCCCAGCTCGTCGAGGAGCTCGCCAAGCTGCGCGGCTGAGCAGTTCCTTCAACGACACTGTGGGGGTGCACCGTCTCATCGACGGTGCACCCCCACAACGCGTACGGGGCGTCAGCTGACCTTGTACTGCAGGTGAGTGATCCTGAACCGCTCCATGTCCGAGCTCAGCAGCAGCCAGGACCCGTACTGCTTCTGCTCACTGTTACTCGTACTCGGCCTGGGAGTCATCCACGGCTTAGACGGATCGTCCAGGGCGATTGGACAGATGATCGTTCCCTGATCCAGGTCCATGGAGTTGGCGACCGAGGCGCCTGAGGAGTCCTTGGGGCCGGCCAGCAGACAGGCAACCACCTTGCCTCCCTCAGGCAGGAAGGCCGTTCGCATCGTGTCACCCGTCGCCACCCGCTCAGCGGGCTGATCCATGAAGGGCAGGATCGTGGGATCGATGTGCTCGGCCGCCTTGTCGTCCTGACCTGAGGCGAGCGCGTCATAGACTTTCTGCACCTCGGCCAGGGACGGGCGCCGGTGGTCCCCACTCATGGGCAGGCTACCCGGAATGTGGTAGACGACGTCGGCGAGCGTCAGGGCCTGACCGTCCCACTGCGCGGTGACCGTCGCCGAGGCGCTGCCGCCGCAGGTCCGGCAGGACTCATCACCGTAGAGCCGCAGCTGCGGCTCGTCGAAGATGACGGTGCCGCCGACAACACGCAGGTTCTCCATGCGTGGGGTGGGCACGTAGCCGATCTCGTTGCTGCCCTCCATCATGAGGGAGCCGACCATCTCCTTGTCAGCGTTGTAGGCGACAAGGACATCGAAGCCGTAGTCGGGGAGGTCGGCGTTGCAGTCCAGGACGGCGACCATCACCGGTGAGGTGCCGAACAGACCCTGCTGGGTCGACTTCATGGCGATCGTGTTCGACGAGCCGCCCCCCACGCCGTTACCTCTGGCGGTGCCGGGGGCCTTGCCGTCGGAGAAGGTGACTTTCGTCTTCTCCGGAGCCTGCTCGACCATGTCGGCCCTCGTCATCCCCCGACCCCCTCGGGTGAAGGCCTCCGCGCAGATGCCGGGGACGTCGAGGCTGGCGTTCTCAAGATCCTTCGGGTCGGGGATGTCTGCGGAGGCCGGGGCCGAGGTCGGCAGCGCCGTGGCGCGAGTCGAGCTCGAACCGGAGTCGAAGGCCAGAACCGACGTCGTCGAGCCGTTGAAGACCACGACGTATCCGTCACCGGCCGCCCAGGAGGTCACCGGGGTGGTGACCTGCCAGATCGTGGTGCCCTCGACCGGGTCGAGAGCGCGCAGCGAGTCCGGGTGGGCCATGACGATGGCCCCCTTGCTCGTCTGCCAGCGGGGCGGTGTGTCGCTTCCCAGGCCGTTGAGGGCGCCCACGCCCTCGGGCAGCTTGCTCGACCACAGCACGGTGGTGCCGTCGAGGGCGGCCACAGTGGCGCCGTCGCTGACAACCCAGACCTCGCGGCTGGCCGGCAGGCTGACGCCGACGATCTTGCGGGGCGCCTCGACCCGGGTCGCCCACACCGGCTTGGAGCCCTCGAGGGACAGCCCGGAGACCTTGGTCTTGTCGACGCTCACGGTGCCGTCTGAGCTGACGGACAGAGGCGTCCCGCCGGTGGGGGCATCGCCCAGCCGCACCGAGGTGGTCGACGGCGCCGACGTCGGGGCGTCGGATGCGGAGGGGGCTGCGGAGCCGGCAGAGGAGGGAGTCGCGGAGGCGTCGGAGGGCGGCGCGGCGGATGCCGAGGAGGAGGTCTCCGAGGAGGCCTCAGGAGCGGCAGAGGACGGTGCCGTCGATGAGGCCGGATCACCGGCCGACGTGCTGGACTCGGCCGGTTCCTGCGAGGGAGAGGTGGTTGGATCGGCGGCTGAGATCGTTGACGGCTTGGCGGGGCTGTTGACCCCGGAGGCCAGGTCGATGCTGACCCGCTCTCCGCAGTCGAGGGTCTTCGCACCCATCTTGCAGCTGAGGCTCTGCCCCGCCAGCTCATCGGGGAGGGGGACCTGCCAGACGGCGTGGGAGGCCGAGGAGCTCAGCCCCAGGGCCACCAGAGTCTCACGGCGATCCGCGATCACCCGCAGGATCATCAGCTGATTGCTGACCAGGGCCGTGGCGCCGCTCGCGTCGAAGGACGCCGCCGTGGGCTCCTTGCCGAGGTTGGACAGGTCCTGCTGGACCTTGAGGATCGGCGCCTTGACCAGTGAGAGCGGGTCGGAGCTGCGTGTCAGCGCCCACATGCCTCCGCCGCCGAGCGCCAGGACCAGGGCGACGACGACGCCGAGGGTCATCAGGCGTCCTTTGCGACGTCGCACGGGAGGAGCTGGGGCGAGAGGGTTGGGAACGGGATCGGGCGCCGCCGCCGATGAGCTGGGCTCGGGAGACGGGGACGAAGACGGAGAGTCGGATGGGGATGAGGAAGATTCGGGAGACGGAGACATGGGCACAGCGTAGAAGGAAACGAGCCGGCCGAGAGGCGAAATAGATGACCGATCAACTGTTAGATATTTGCTTCGGCTCATCGACTCCGTCGTCTTCCGCAAGGACGGCCGTCTGCTGCTGGCGGGCGCCGCCGATGATCTGCGCCAGGACCGCGGTATGAGCCTGGACGCCCTGTTCAGGAAGGAGTACCGCTGATGTTCGCCACACTGCTCATGGAGGAGGCCCGTACCCAGGCTTGCCGCAATGCGGGAGTCGTGGGGAGCATGGCGCTCGTGGCCATGCCCGCCGTCGTGAGCATCCAGATCGGCATCACGGTACTGACGTCGGCCGCAGTGGCCACACTCCTTGTTGCCGGCTGGTTCGCCAGTTTCGCGCACCTGCTCGGCGTCACGCTGGAACAGGTCCTCGAGCCGGTGCGTCAGATGGTCAGCCTGGTGGGAATCGGCTCCGTAGTGGTGGCGCCGATCCTGGCCGCGATCCTGGCCGCGATCCTGGTCTAGTGGGCGGTGCGAGCCATCGAGCGGCACACCTGCCTGTGCTGAACGCGGCTGACAGATCCCGGTGCCCGGACGCTCAGGGCGTGGTGACTACACCGTGGCCCTGGTCGTCACTGCGCCTCCGTTCTTGGGCGCGGCCGCGTCGAAGGCGGCGGCGACGACGTCGGCATAGTCGGTCGGGTTCACCAGGGCGATTCCCTGGGTGCGGTCGGCCAGGAGGAGCAGGTTGTCCCCTGGGGCGAGGTTGAAGATCTCCCGGACCTCCTTGGGGATGACGATCTGCGACTTGGGGCCGAGCTTGACGGTGGCGATGTAGCGTTCCGGGTCCTGGGCGGAGAGGTCAGGCGGGGTGCCGGGCTGTGTGTCCGACGGAGAATCGGCGGGCGTGTCGGCTGGCATGGTGGGAGGTCCCTTTCCTGCTGGTCCTGCTGGGCGCCGGGGGTTGTGTCAACCCTAGTCCTTCCGCGCGACGGCGGCGCGGTGGGAAATCGAGGACTGGAAGCTGGTCTCAGGCGAGGGCGCGGCCGGGGCCTGCGCGGCGGTGACGGTGGCCTGGGCAAGGACCTGGTCTCCGTCGGCCCCGCCGTAGATGACCAGGCTCTGTCCTGCGGCCACGCCGCGCAGGGGGGAGACCAGCTCGGCGTGCAGGAGGCCGGCGGCCTCATCGACGCGGACCCGGGCCGGAACCGGGCGGCCGTGGGCGCGAACCTGGACGCTGGCCTCCTGCCAGCCGACGGCCGGAGATCGGTCGAGATCGGAGGTGTCGGCGGACGGGCTGCCCGCGAGCGGCTCGGGATCGGCGAGCAGAACGAGTCCGTCGCCATCGACCGCGCTGCGGCTGAGCAGCTCCTCGGGGCCGACGACGACCTCGTTGGTGGCCGGGCGCGTCTCGATGACGTAGCGGGGGCGGCCGTCGTCGGCCGGGCGGGACAGGCCCAGGCCCTTGCGCTGGCCGACGGTGAAGCCGAAGTAGCCCTGGTGGGTTCCCAGGACCTCGCCGTCGGGGGAGACCATGGCGCCCTGTCTGGCGCCGAGCGAGCGGGTCAGGAAGCCGCGGGTGTCGCCGTCGGCCACGAAGCAGATGTCGTAGGAGTCCGGCTTGGAGGCCACCGGAAGGCCGCGGTCCTCGGCCTCGGCGCGCACCTGCGCCTTGGAGAGCGCGTCGCCAAGCGGGAAGAGGGCCCGGGCCAGGCCCTCGCGGCCGGAGACCGCCAGGACGTAGGACTGGTCCTTGGCGGTGTCGACGGCGCGGCGCAGCGTCAGGCCCGTGGTGTCGCCGGGGCGGCCGGAGGAGGCGCCGCCGCTCAGGCGCGCGTAGTGGCCGGTGGCGACGGCGTCGAATCCCAGGGCAAGCCCGCGCTCGAGGAGGGCGTCGAACTTGACGCGCTCGTTGCAGCGCACGCACGGGTTGGGGGTGCGACCGGCACGGTACTCGTCGAGGAAGTCGGCCACGACGCGCTCCTCGAACTCCTCGGACAGGTCCCACACGTAGAAGGGGATCCCCAGGATCTGGGCGGCCCAACGGGCGTCGGCGGAGTCCTCGATGGAGCAGCAGCCGCGCGAGCCCGAGCGGGTCTGGGCGCGGTTGCGGGTCAGGGCCATGTGGACGCCCACGACCTCGTGACCGGCGTCGACGGCGCGCGCGGCGGCCACGGCGGAGTCGACTCCGCCGGACAGGGCGGCCAGGACGCGCACGAGGATCTCCTTCAGGCAAGCGGGTAGCCGTTGCTACGGCCGTGGCAGGCTACCGCAGGTCGACCGCGACGGGGCAACCGGAAGAACCCAGAGGACCTCGTGGCGCCCGGCATAGATGGCGCTGAGGGAGGAGATGTCATGCCTGACGAGTACGCCGTCGGCGCCCGCGGTTTCTGCCAGCCCCTGCGCGATCAGTGCTGATGCTCGGTGTTCTTCGTTTTCCGTCGGGGGAGTACAAGCGCGTTCTCAGCGTGGTGGGCGAGCATGCGACGGTTGCGCCTGAGCACGTTCCAGCAGCGTCTGGACAACGGCATCATGCCGGTCGTCGTGCTCGACTCGACAAGGGGGCGGCAGTCCATGTCGGTGTGCTCATGTCTCATCGTTCACGAAAGGAGCCTCAATGTCTGATGCGTGGTTGGCCTTCTTGGTTATTTTCGCCATGCTGCTGGCGATCTGGCGGATAGCAGACGGTCGAGAGCGTCCGATGACGAAGAGCGAGCAGGAACGAATGTTCTTCCGGCAGACCTACCACCTGTCGATCGATCGCATGCTCTCGGAGAGCCCGCTGGATCGTGCCGAGGTGCGGCGACTGCGTGACTCCGGGAGAAGAGACGGGCGTGTGCGAGCCATCAGGTACGTACGAGAATGGGACCCCGTTCCTCGGGAGATCGCCGCCCAGTTCGTCGATCGCGTGTGAGAGGCGGCGCTGGAGGATCGCGAACTGCGTTTTCCGTCCAGGACGTACTTTTCCCGCAAACGACTGCTGGCGGGCACCAGTCGTTTGCGGGACAACGCAGTCCTCGATCGACAAGTACGTTCCCGATCACGAAGAGATCGGGCTCAAGAGCGGATAGTCGGGTGCAGAGCGCTGTTGCGCTGCTGTTGAGGACTGATCAACGGGCAGCGAACTCGTGGCCGGCGCGAATGAGGTCCCTGAGCCAGTCGCTCTGCGCAGCCTCCATCGTCTTGACGACGACGTGGTGGTTCCACCTGTTCGCACTGACCTGATCGACGCGGTGGAAGCGCGGATCCTCCAGGGGACGGTCGAGCCTCACGTTCAGGAACAGTGTGCCGTCGCCCGTCTTCTCATAGGCCCAGACCCACAGGAACTTCCGGTTGACGGAGAAGCTCACCTGGGCCGTCAGGTGCTTCGTGACAGAGCCGAGCGAGAGGACAGAGGACTCGATTGCCGCGTACATGGCGGCCGTTGCCGGCTTGCCGCTGAAGTCGCCGATCATCTTGTTCGAGGCGGTTGGCATGCGGTGCTCCTCGGTTGCTGTGTCGGACTAGATACTGCTAAATGCGCGTCCTTGCCGTCTTGTGCGTCACCTTCCAGGCCCGCCTGGCTCCCTCCAGGGCGGCGGGAAGAGCGGCGAGTAGGCGCTCGACGTCGTCGGGGCTCGTCTCCCGGCCCAGGGAGCAGCGCAGTGTGGAGCGGGCCGGCCCCTCCTGAAAGCCCATCGCCAGGAGCACATGGCTCGGCTGGGCGACCCCGGCGTGGCAGGCCGAGCCCGCGGACGCATCGATCCCGGCCAGGTCCAGGGCCATGAGCAGTGCCTCGACATCGGCCTCCTCGAACCACAGGTGCGCCGTAGAGGCCACATGATCGGCATCCTCGGGCAGCGTGGCGTGAACACCCGGAAGCGTCCCGGCACCCTCCAGAATCCGGCGCCGCAGCACCGCCAGCCGGGACTCCTGCTCCTGCTGCTCGGCGACCGCCAGCTCTACCGCCAGGGCCAGCGCCCGGGCCGCCACCACGTCCTGCGTGCCCGAGCGAATCCCTCGCTCCTGACGGCCCCCGCCCGTAGCCGGCGTCAACGCCAGGTCGCGGCGAAGCACCAGCGCTCCCACTCCCACCGGCGCCCCCAGCTTGTGCCCTGTCAGGCTCATCGCGTCCAGCCCCCAGCCGTGGAAGTCCACGGGAACCTTCCCCAGGGCCGCGACGGCGTCGGAGTGGACGGGTACGTAGCCGGCCTCGTCGGGGTGCCCGGTACCGCTCGCCCCCCGCACGCGCGCCACCAGCGCCGCCATGTCCTGAACCACGCCGGTCTCATTGTTCGCCGCCATGACCGAGACCAGGGACGCGGGGGAGCGGCCGGTATCGGCTGCCGGCGCCACCGCCCGGGCCAGAGAGTCGAGCTCGACTCTCCCCGCGCCGTCGACCTCCAGCAGGCTCAGCCCCGCGCCCAGCTCGGCCACGGCGGTGCGCGCCGAGTCCAAGACCGCCGGGTGCTCGATCGGAGAGACCACCAGACGCCCGCCCGGCAGCGCTCGTGCCCGGCCCGAGACCACCAGGGCATCGGCCTCCGTACCGCCGGAGGTCAGCAGCACCTCGTGCGCATCCACCCTCAGAGCGACCGCCAGGCGGGCACGCGCCTCCGCCAGCAGCGCCCCCACCCGTCGGCCAGCGGTGTGCTGCGCGCTCGGATTCGCCCAGCCATCGAGCCCACTGGTCAGGTCCTCGGCGACCTGCCGGGCGACCTCGGGGCGGACCGGGGATGTGGCGGCGTGATCGAGATAGGTGCGCACACCCCCAGCCTAGACGGCGGCTCAGAAGAGCCGGACTTTGTCCACATGGGACGACTTTGAAACCGCTTTTCGCATGTGGAGCCGGCCCGTAACGCTCTGACCTGTATAGATGCCAATGGCTCTCGACCGGCTCGTCGCCAAAGCCGTCCCATACGCAGGGGGTCGGCAAAGTCGGGTCAGGTGGTTGGTTGGGTGATGAGCTTGATGGCGCGTTTTGGTTGTCGTGACAGGGATCTGGTGGTGGAGGCGATAGCGGCTTGGGCGCCGTGGGCCAGACGGATGATGCCGGGTGGTCAGGTTGCGCAGGGCGGCCATGATCTCGGGGCCGTTGCGGGTGCGCAGCTGGTGGCGGTCCTCATCGAAGACGACGTCACGGACCGACGTGGAGCCGGTTCTCGATTCCCCAGTGCCCTTGGACCCAGGCGGCAACCTGCTCAGGCTGGGCCTGCTCCATGGGCAGTGAGCAGATCAGGTATGCCACCTCAACGTGCTTCCTGCCCTTGATGGTCCTGGTACGTTGGACCTGGAGAACCTGAGCCGCTGCGGGGAAGTCCACCCACTTGGGTGCCTGGACGGCCTCGGGCGGAGCGCCGCACCCGCCGCCCATGGCCGGTGTCGACGCTCGAGACGGACGGGACCTGCTTCCAGGGCAGGGCCTTGAGCGTCCTGCGCAGAGTCTTCTGGTTGCCTTTGACGGTGAGCACGTAGCGGCCGCCCTGATCGCGGATCCACTGGGCGGTGTCCACCTGTGTGTGCATGGCATCTGCGATGACCACTACCCCGTCGAGGTCGAGGGGCTCGAGAAGCTCTCTGATGGCGGGGACCTCTGGATGGACTTGTCCGCTACCCGGACCTGGCTCAGCACAGCGCCCATGGCGTGGTCCAGGGCCGACAGGAGGTGCGGCGCCGAGGCCTGCCCCAGGCGGGCCCCGCGCACGGTCTTGCCGTCCATCGCGATGACTGTTCTTCCCTCGACGGTGCCGGTACGAGTGCACAACCACGACCTCAGACGGGTATTGAGGTCGGTGGGGTCCAGGTCCTGCAGCACCCGCCGGATGGTCGACTCCGACGGCAGGGCCTGCCCCGCCTCCAAGCCCAGGGACCGCAGATCAGACGGGGTCAGGTCGGTGGTGTGCTCCCAGATGGCCGTCAGGCTCCGGCAGCCTGCGAGCACTCCCGTCACGGCCAGGGACAGGACCGTGAACAGGCTGTGGCGCACGCCCCGCCGATCCCGGGGGGGGGGCGGTGATGTTCCTAAAGAACCTGGGCCAGGGGCTGGCGCGACAGGGCAGACGTGGTGGAGGATGACATCAGCGCGAGCTCCCAGGACGAGGAGATGACTAGACACCACTCATCTCATCGTCCCTACGGGGCCCGCGCCCCCGTCCCAGCGACACACCACCCCCATCAAAACGGCTCACACACCCTCACCCACCAACCTTGCCGATCCCCTGAGGCATGATCACCCTGAGGAGAAAACCCGTGAAACTGCCCCTTCACCCCCGACGACAAGAAATATAACCGAACCGTTAAGCAGATCAGATACGAGATCGAAAGGGTCATCGCGAACACCCAAGGACCTGGAGGATCCTGCATACCGGCCACAGAAGATCATCGGAAACTTTCCAGATAACCGTTAGCAGTCCTCGAAATCATATTCGTCTAAACCCCATGAATAAAACTCCATATTAGACACGCCAAGACAACAAATTCCCTAAGAATATGGGCAAAACAGCGGCAGCAAGCGGAGGTCAGTGGAGGTGGTTCACCTGATCTGTTCCCTGCTTGTGATCGATGCTCAGCCCTAGCAGAGCGCAGTCTGGTCCGGTGCCACTGGCGAATAGAGAAATGGCCCCGCTGGGTCCGAGATGTCGTTTTACGAGGATCGACACCAACTGCGCACCGCAAACTATCCCGAGACTATGGCTGCGCTGTTTAACCTGGCTTTCAACCTCATCCGCCTCTGCCGCCGACCCTGCCTGTTCGCAATAGGTTCTAAGAATGATGGTCGATCGGACCAGTTGACCGCCGCAATTGACAACCTTTCCCAGCTGGTCTGCGCCGAGGCCGTCGATGATGAGATGAGAAGGTTCCGATACAATCGTCCTTTCCCAGGTAACGCCCTCGCCTTCTTCATCGCCAGGCTCGTACATGCGCGTCGTCACCGGCAACGAGGCCAGTTACCGGGTCAAGGTTTCCACCGCGGTCGCTAGCTCCTTCACCTCGAAGTGTCGGAGGATCCTTCCCTTCTTAACCCGCCAAGATGGCGAAGACGAGCGCCGCAGTCGTATCCTAGTCAGGAAGCGCCTCTACGTCAGCACCTACTGCTCTCCAGCGACAGTGTCGTGACGATGCCGTCGCAGCACGGACCTCCTACTACAACTGCCATCGCTCCTACGCTTCTGCCTATCATGACCAAACACATGCCGCTCAACCCGCGTCACGAACACCATAGCCTCACGCAGTTATTAGACTCCTTAAATCAGTTATCTACTGATTGAGGATCTAGTTAACTAGGTGGTGCAGATCTTGTCGGGAAAGTGGTTGATTCTCTTCCGGTAGATGTCGCTCCGTCGTTCAATAGTCTTCGCATCTTCGAGGTTTCTTTATGTCTATAAAAAAGCAATTCAGTGTGACTGTAGTTCTGTTTGAAGATTTCGAACTGCTCGACGCCTGCTGTCCGGTCGGACTGATGTCGCGTTTCCCTGAACTTGGTATCACTATGGTGGGGGCGCACGTCGGTGGTGTGCGAAGTTATCGAGGTGTAAGTGTTGCGGCAACAAGAGCATATGATGATGTGATCGAAAGCGACATCATTCTCGTCCCTGGAGGGAGGGGGGCTCGGAGAATCGTTCATGACAAAGTATTCCTTTCCCGCCTCCGGAGATGGGGTGAGGGGGCCAGTGTCATCGCCTCCGTCTGTACTGGAGCGGCGATACTTGCATCGGCTGGCCTGCTCGACGGGTGTAGAGCTACATCAAATAAGCGGGCATTTTCCTGGGTTAAACAATTTGGTTATGATGTGACCTGGGTTTCTCGTGCTAGATGGGTACATGATGGAAATCGATGGACTTCATCTGGGGTGATGGCTGGCCTGGATATGACTGTGGCGTTGCTTGTGGAACTCTACGGACAAGATCGGGTTAAGAAAGTCGTGGACGAGATTGAATACCTCCCATGTAATGACGCTGACGATGACCCATTCTCTTCGGTGTCGATTGTTTAAAAATGCGCATGTCTTGAGAGATATTGAGTTTTAATTGTTGGGATGCTGAAAGTGGGGTAAAGGGGGTTTATTCATGGGGGTGTTTAGAATGTTTTAAAGGGGTGTGTCGCTAAGTAAGGTGGCGTTGCTCTTGGGAGAGTTTTGGTGTCTAAGTCGACTCAACGTAGTGGCACGAGGATCACTTGCAGCGAGGTTGTGGACCTGTGCGAGAGGATTTACACAGAGAACCCCGATTTGCCGGTGGTCGGGGCCCGGGTGCTGGGCCTGTTCCTGTGTGTGTCTGGCTCTGACCTAACTGGGGCACAACCTGCCCCAGGCGTTGCTCGCCGTGGCCTACGACGTCTCGCAGGCCACCGCCTCACGCATCATCGCCGCCTACCTTGACTCATGATACCTTGGTGGTTTTCGGGGAGGTCGGTGTGAGTTTTCGTTGGTATTGCGGTGTTGGGGGGGGGTGGAGCACTAAGAGGCCGTATGGTGTGCTGGTGTGAGCCCGTTTCTGCGCAAGGTCAGGACTGCTTCGGGGACCATGGCGATGCAAATCGCGGTCAAGGAGAACGGCGTACGCCGGATTGTGGAGCACCTGGGGCTCTGCCCACGACGAGGCCGGGCTGGCCGCCCTGATGGAGGCTGGGCGGCAGAAGATTGCTGCCTGGCAGGGCCAGGGGCTGCTGGACCTGGAGTCCCTAGAACCGTCACCGGACGTACCGGCCTTGTGGGTACCACGTGGAGGCCAAGCGCTTGGCTCTGCTGTGGGAGGTCCTGCACGGGGCCTGCACCTACCTGGGGCTGGGCGAGGCGGTCGGGGTGATCGGGCTTTTGAGCAGATGGTGCTGGCGCGTTTGATTGAGCCGTCCTCCAGGGACCAGGTCCCCCGTGTCCTGGGTGATCTGGGCCTGGATGCGGTCAGCGTACGGACCTTTCCCTGGGACGTTGTGTCGAGCGGGGCTACCGGGAGGCGATCTCTCAGGCCCTGTTTGATCACGTCATTGCCACCAGGGTACTGGCCCGATGCCTGCAGGAGTGACCACGCTCTACTTCGAGGCTGAGCGTGAGGACGACCTGCGGCAGGCGGGTTAGTCCAAGGAGAGGAGGGTCGATCCGCAGAGCATCGTGGGCCTGCTGGGCGACCGCCACGGGTTCCCCCTCCAGGTCGGCTGCTGGAAGAGCAACCGGGCCGAGACTACCGCGATCATCCCCGTCGTGGAGGCCTTCCAGGCTGGTCACGGCATGAGGAGCTCATCATTGTCGCCGACGCCGGCATGCTCTCAGCCTCTAACGAGCGTGTTCAATGGTTCGTGAGCCCTTGTGGAGGGACTGGCACTGATGGCTGCTACCGGTGATGACGACAGGGCTTCTGCTGGTGGGCGGGATGTGGTCTACCAGGTGCGCTCGGCTGGGGCTCAGGACGGCTTGTTCGAGCAGACCTGGTGCCGGGCAGGTGAGGATGATCGGGGCTGATGGCCTGCTGCCGGCCCTGCACCAAGGGAGACCCTGGAGAAGGACCTGGCCGCTTGGCTTGAGCGACCATCTGGGCTACGACAAGGGCGAGCCGATCACCTAAGCACACGGCAGTACTAGGAACGGGAACACGTCCAAGACGGTGAACCCGCCTGGATAGGCCCCTTTGAGGCCTGTGGTGCCTCGGGACCGGGCCGGGACCTTCACCCCGCACCCGGGTAGAGCTAAACAGGCAGTGTCCAAGAAAACTATAGCAGAGTTCGATGCAGTACTAACTGACAGCCTTGCCGGTTCCCGGAATAAGTAAATGTGCTCTAATGAAATCGAAAGCAATCCCGGTCACAAAGAATAAAACCGCTATCATGAGCCAGCCACTTGGATTGTTCATCCCAACTACAAAACCAAATACTGTCGAAGATGCAAACTGTCCCGCATCCTGTAATGCATTAAAAACGCCTTGATATTCTCCAATTCTATTTTCGGACGCCATTTCGTACGAAAAGGACCATCCTGAGGCCGCTTGAAATAGTTCTGCAACGGTCTGAAGAGCGACAACTGCAAGTAACACGATCTGTGCGCACAGCGCTGGTAGAAATCCAGTTGGGGCAACTAAAATACATGCAAACGTGAGTAAAATTCCAGACCATTTGGCAAGACGCAAAGATGCGCTAACATCAACTGCAATCGCTCCAATTTTCACTTGCAACAGCACCACGGCAATCGTATTAATTATAAGCAAAACTGACGATGTCCAAAGAGGAATCGTCGTACAGGAAGCAATCCATAATGGAATTCCGAAAGTTAAAAAGCTCTCGCATAGAACTAGCACGGAGGAAAGTATCGACACCAAGAGAAATAGATGATTCTTAAAAGCCGGCGTTGTTTGAGAAGCAATGCTGTGAGTTAATGAAATTGTCTTTTCAATATCAACTTCATGGGTAACAATTAGACCTACGAGTATGCTACTTACAATGAACGTTCCCGCATCACCCAAGATTGCAGCTACATATACCGATTCGGTATTGAAGGCCAAAACTATTCCTCCAATACCGGCTCCCAAAGCTGCCATTCCGTTTGCTACAGAACGTACTTGAGCTCTGAAACGGACACGATTACTCGGATCGACAAGTAGAGCCACCAAAGCTCCGCGTGCAGAGGCCGCTCCACTTTCAAAAACTCCAGCAGCAATAATGACCGCTCCGCATAAATAGTGTATTTTCAGGAAGGATAGAAGTAGCATTACCAGTGCTTGCCCCAATAATAATACCGAGAAAATTAGTTTAGGTGAAAGACGATCAGAGAGCCAACCAAAACAAGCGGCCGACAACACTCCCGTTGCTGCAGCAGCGGACATCCATAACCCAAGACCTGCTGGATTTAAACCAACAATACGAACAAAGTACACAGCAAGTATCGAGAGAAAAACCCCGTTCCCTAGAGAATTGATTCCAACCGCAACTATAAACTGCGCATTCGGCAATTGTCCTTTAAATCGAGGGATCGCGTTAATTATCTTCATAATGCGATTCACATGTGTTCCTTAATTCAGAAAGTCCAGCAAGGCATTCCAGAATAGCTACGCTAATTAACTCGCTGTTTCCATTATAGCGTTAGCGCATCTTTAAAATTCTGTTAAAAAGGAGTGGCGCTGACACCTTAAAAACAGGCGTCAGCGCCAATCTCTGAAGGCAACCTGTTAGGATGGCCAACAGATAACGGAGTCAGGACTTGCTGAACACCGTAGCCGACTTGTCATCACCAGAACGAGGCTCTGGCATGATGATCATGCACGAAAACTCTAGTGCAAGATCTGACTGATCATTCTCTCGAATCATTGTGCTCACCTCCTTTCCAAAATAAACTAAAATCATTATACTTCTAACCAATTGTAAATTGAGTCTTTAGAGCCACCCATCGTTGAATAGCTTCTGGCGCTGAGATCTCGTCAATTAAAAATACGAGAGATAATGAAATCTTGGGAGAAACATAAAAACCTACGTCATTGATGAGCCTTAATCGATTAGCGATTTCCACTTTTCCGATCGAATGTCCTAAGTTGCGACGTTGAACAGAAGATAAGTACTTTGGAATATATTCGGCCGAAACCTGCTTTCGCAATACAGAAATCATAAAATTTTGACAACTTTTCGACAATAATGTTCCGCCAATAGCCTGCCTTATCAAGTTAGAAATATCTCTAGGTGTCGAAGTGTTGTATTGACAGATACTTCTAAGAGTACTGTCAGAAGGTGTTTTGTGTGGCTGAGTCTGAACATGTTCGAATAACTCATCCCAATAACGTGGGCGTGGATTGTGGCGGCATCCCAATGCCATTAAGTTGATATCGAGTATACTACTATTAATAGTAGTATTTGTCAGACCAGATCGTACGCAAAAGTTCTGAATTGTGTCAATGCCAAGCCGTCCCAGAAAATAGTCAGCAATAACACTGTTGTTCTGCGACGCCATGACACAAAGAAGTTCCGACATCTTCATGGTAGACGTATCGCGACGAAATAAAGTGTGGTCTGCGTCGTTGTGCAACTCAGCGACGGGAATCACTTCAGTCAACGACAACCGACCTTTGTCGACTTCAGCGAGCGCAGCTGCGAGAATAATTAACTTTATCACGCTTGCCATATGGAACTGCAGGTTTGGATTCCTCTGGCCTATCACGTTGCCCGTTGAAAGATCCGCGACTATGTATCCGACTCTTGCATCTTTGATTTCATTCTGTGTCGTCATCAGTTTAGGAATCGCTTATCGATACTTTACTTGCCGCTCCCGAATGACTTAGAATGGATATAACATCTTGCTGCTCTGCAAAACAATTCTCTGGCTTACTCGATAGATCATAGGTTCTGTAACGTGCCCATGTCATTGCTCGACATTCGCCTGCACAGGCAGCACGAAGACTGCAGGACTGGCACTGTTCTGCAACGTCGTCGTTCCTGTAATCTCTCATGAATTGGAGGAGCGGAGAATCTAACCAAATTTTGTCAGCTTTGTCTGTTTTTATAGTGTTTGGCCAGACTCTATTTTCTGGCTCTTGTAGGTTATTACATGGATATACGTTGCCTCGAAAATCGAAGTATAACCATAGTGTCCCTGCTCTGCAGAATAAAGATCTATCTTTTTCTATACGTTGGTCAATCGGACAGTCAATGATCAGGTTAGGTGCTTTTTTTCTCCCGTCAGCGACCATTCGTGCTACTTCGGCGTACTCATACGCAGACATAAGTATGTTATTCTCCTTAGCCTGTCCGCATGGAACAGCGGGAATGATGCGAAGCATACGAACGTTGTGCTCTACCGCAAGCTGAATCATTTCAGGTATGTCATATAAATTGTCTGCTTCATGCGCTCCTTGTGGCTGAATTATCATATTTACTTCAGCCTGAAGTCCTCTATCAACCACGGCGTCTATAGCATTTAGCGCTGCTGCATGTGAATCGACGCGGCGCGGTGCTTTGCGTAAAAGATTTTCATGGACGGGGTCAGGAGAAGAAAGCGAAATTTGATACGAATTAATTCCCGCTTCTTCAAATCTATCAATATACTCAGGAATCCTAAATCCTGTTGTAAGCATATACATGCGATTTGGCCGACGCCCTAATCGATCCTCTGATTCGTTGCTTATCATTCTAGCAATCTCGAGAGTTTCTTCAGGATTCACGGTGGGTTCACCGCCAGTAAGACACCATTCGACGGCGCCGAAGGTATTGATTAGGGGCGCTACAACGTTATCCCGTAATTGCTCGACAGAATAAAATTCATTGCGAACTTTATTTCTGGGAGGAATATAACACCAACTACATCCGTAGTTGCAATATGGTGTTACTTCGATAATGGAGTTAGGTGGAGTTATGATACCGTCGTCGAACTGAGGTAGTTTATCGGCAAGGTAAACTGGATCGAAATTTCCATATTTCGGCATGTTTTCATTTTCGAACGATCTTGACATTTCGATGACGTAATTTTCATCAAGATTCATTCTTCTAGCTGATTTCAGTATTGATTTCTCGTCAACTGCGTTAGGCTTTAAGCGATCGAAGCCAGACATGTAGGCCAGATATGCTTTTAGTGCTTTTTCGTCGCAACGCCAACGTCCTTTATAGTATGCGTCGATAATTACATACTCTGCTGCTTCTTTGATAATTATGGCGTACATAGTTTGTCTCCTCTGCCAGGTCGGCGGTCGTGGAATCTGTTGATAGCTTTTGCTGATGGCTAGGATAGGTGCGAGAAACATTGGTGTCAATGATTTTTTCGTAATTCGACGCTATACGCGGCAATTTGTCAGACGTCCGACTTGATGTCGGTTGCGAATTTCGAATGAAGCTGTTTCTCTTGTTGAGTTTTGGCGGTCTACTCATTTGTAGATTACCCACAAGGCGTTATTTTATTCATCAACATTAAGTTAGGTGCGACATGAAGCGTTTATATAATGACAAAGGTTAGTCAAACCTAAGTTCAGTTTCTCGTTGTTGGCTGACTGGGGTTGGATAGTGTTGGGGCCAGTGCTACGGGATGCCCCTATGTGCTGCGTCAAGTGGCAGTGGGGTAGTTTCGTGGCTGGTTGTGGGTCGTAGAGGGAGCCGTTGCAGATCACGCATGAAGGGTCAGGATGCGGCGTTGGTTGGAGCGAGTGCGACCTGGTTGTGACGCTTTTTTGGTTTCGTTTGCGCTGGTAGTACGTCCTCGATATCGGATTGGGGCATATGGAGGCAAAGGAGCCAGGGCCGGCTACACCTACCTGCACACCGCCATCGACGGCTTCTCCCGCCTGGCCTACACCGAGGCCCTCGATGGATGAGAAGGCCTCCACCACGATCGGCTTCTTCTGCCGCGCTCGGGCCTCCATGGCGTCACCAGGCTCGTGCGGGTCGTCACCGACAACGGGGCGAACTACCGCGCCCAGAGCTTCATCGCGAACATCACGTCCCTGGCCTCACGCCATCAGAGGATCCGCCCCTACACCCCACGGCACAATGGCAAGGTCGAGCGCTACAACCGCATCCTGGCCGAGGAGTGCCTCTACACCCGCACCTACACCTCACAGCAGCAGCGCCACGACGCCGTCGCAGCCCCCACCCGTCGGCCGGCGGCTCAGAAGAGCCGGACTTTGTCCACATGGGACGACTTTGAAACCGCTTTTCGCATGTGGAGCCGGCCCGTAACGCTCTGACCTGTATAGATGCCAATGGCTCTCGACCGGCTCGTCGCCAAAGCCGTCCCATACGGACACGTTCCCGCCGCCTCGCATCGCACCCGCGTGCCTCCGAGCCCCAGGCCGCGTCGTGCACGTCGCAGAGGATGCCGAGTTCCATACTCGTCGCCTATTGGTGTAGGCGTGCCCATGTGCACTTCGCACTGCGGGGTGGGAGAGTGAGTCCCATGCGTACCAACCAGCTAGCCCTGTCCCGCTCCGCCACCGACCGCGATGCCGAGCGGCGCAGCGAGCCAGGGCTACTGGAGCGCCTCGCCGCCGACCCCGAGACCCGGCTCCTGCTGGTCGACGCCCGCGGCCGCGTCGCCCTGACCGGCCCCGCTATCCACCCCGACCTGCCCGACGACGGCCTCACCCCGCCCAGCCTCATCGGCAGCCCCGGCGCCACAGCCTGGGAGGGTCCCGGCACCCGCAGCGGCTGGGGCCTGCCCGATCTGCGCGCCGGCTACCTCGGCGGCTCCGCCCCCACCCGCTCACCGGATCTGACCGTGCTCTACCTGGGCCGCGAGCACGCTGACGACGGCGCACCCGCCGGCCCCAGCTGGATCGCCGTCGTCGTGCCCCCGGCCCTGGAGGTCCCCGACGCCCCCGAGCCGCCCGCCACCGGCTCCGACGCCGAGGGCACCGCCGTCGACCACCCCGACCTGCGCCGTCTGCTGGAGCGCTACCCGCTCTCCGCCCTGCGGGCCATGGGCGCCCAGATGACGGCCCGCGACGCCGGCCTGGCCACCACCGCCACCGCCTTGGCCGCCTGGCACGCCCGCTCCGCCTACTGCCCGGCCTGCGGCGGGCGCACTGAGGTCACCGAGGCCGGCTGGGCCCGCAGGTGCACCGACTGCGCCACCGTCCACTTCCCGCGCACCGACCCGGCCGTCATCATGACGGCGACCGACGAGTCCGACCGTCTCCTCCTCGTGCGCGGCGCCACCTGGGCGCCCCGGCGCTACTCGGTGGTGGCCGGCTTCGTCGAGGCCGGAGAGTCCGTCGAGGCCGCCGTGGCCCGCGAGGTGTGGGAGGAGACCGGGCTGCGCGTGGCCGAGGTCGAGTACGTCGCCTCCCAGCCCTGGCCCTTCCCCCGCTCCCTCATGCTCGGCTGCCGGGCGCGCCTGGCCCCAGGTAAGGACCAGCCCCGCCCCGACGGTCAGGAGGTCGTTGAGGCGCGCCTCGTCTCCCGTGACGAGCTCACCGCGGCCGCCGACGACGGCAGCATCCTCCTTCCCGGCCCCACCTCTATCGCCAGACTCCTCATCGAGGACTGGTACGGCGGTCCCATCGTCAGCTGACTCCAGTGGCTCCAGCCATCCGGCGTCCGCCACCACCGCCTGACTGCCACCCGACGGCCGCCGATTCGTGTCGCCGACCCGTGGCAGGCTGGTCCCGATGAGCCTGACCACCCCCCGCCCCGACCCGATCGGCACGTCGAAGCGCTGGCCCAGCGCCCAGCTGGACGCCGCTGGCCTCCTGGCGGCCCTCGACCCCGACCAGCGCGAGGTCGCCGAGCACCTCGAAGGGCCCCTGTGCGTCCTGGCCGGGGCCGGCACCGGCAAGACCCGGGCCATCACCTACCGCATCGCCCACGGCGTGGCCACCGGCGCCTACCAGGCCACCCAGGTCCTGGCCGTCACCTTCACCGCCCGCGCCGCCGGCGAGATGCGCTCGCGCCTGGCAGACCTCGGCGTCCCCGGGGTCCAGGCCCGCACCTTCCACGCCGCCGCCCTGCGCCAGCTCACCTACTTCTGGCCCACCGCCATCGGTGGACGCCGCCCCGACATCCAGGCCCACAAGGCGCCCCTGGTCGGCGCCGCCGCCCGCCGCCTGGGCCTGCCCACCGACCGGGCCACCGTGCGGGACCTGGCCGCCGAGGTCGAGTGGGCCAAGGTCACCATGACCCTGCCCGAGGACTACGCCCAGGTCGCCGTGGCCGCCGGCCGCACCGGCGTGGCCGGCCAGGAGGCGGCCACGGTCGCCCAGGTCCTGTCCCTCTACGAGGAGGCCAAGAGCGAGCGCGGCGTCATCGACTTCGAGGACGTGCTCCTGCTGACCATCGGCATCCTCCTGGACCGTGAGGACATCGCCGCCCAGGTGCGCGGCCAGTACAAGCACTTCGTCGTCGACGAGTACCAGGACGTCTCCCCGCTCCAGCAGCGCCTGCTGGACCTGTGGCTGGGGCGGCGCCGTCAGCTGTGCGTCGTCGGCGACGTCTCCCAGACCATCTACTCCTTCACCGGGGCCACGCCCGCGTTCCTCACCGGCTTCACCACCCGCTACGAGGGTGCGCGCACCGTGCGCCTGAGTCGCGACTACCGCTCCACCCCGCAGGTGGTCTCCCTGGCCAACCGGGTCCTCTCGCGCTCGCGGCGCGGGGGAGGCGGCCTGCACCTGCCGGCCGGCGCCGTCGAGCTGGTCGCCCAGCGCCCCAGCGGCCCCGCCGTGCGCTTCGAGACCTACGACGACGACGTCGCCGAGGCCGAGGGCGCCGTCGCCCAGGTGCGCCGTCTGCAGGCCGCCGGGGTCCCCCTGAGCGAGATCGCGATCCTGTACCGCACCAACTCCCAGTCCGAGGTCTTCGAGCAGGCCCTCGCCGGAGCCCAGATCGGCTACCTCGTGCGCGGCGGCGAGCGCTTCTTCGAGCGCGAGGAGGTCAAGCGCGCCATGGCCGTCATCCTCGGTGCCGCCCGTACCGAGAAGGCCACCCTGACCGGTGACCTCGGCCTGGATGCTCGTACCGTCCTGGCCCGTGAGGGCTGGAGCGAGGAGCCGCCGGCCCCCCGCGGAGCCGTGCGCGAGCGCTGGGACGCCCTCAACGCCCTGGTGGCCCTGGCTGACGAGATGTCCCAGACCCGCGGCGCCGACCTCGACGCCTTCCACACCGAGCTGCGAGAGCGTGCCGACGCCCAGAACGCCCCCACCGTCGAGGGCGTCACCCTCTCCTCCCTGCATGCCGCCAAGGGGCTGGAGTGGGACGCCGTCATCCTCGCGGGCGCCTGCGAGGGACTGCTGCCCATCTCCCTGGCCGAGGGGCAGGCCGCCATCGAGGAGGAGCGGCGCCTGCTCTACGTGGGCGTCACCCGCGCGCGAGAGCATCTCATCATCTCCTACGCGCGCGCCCGTAACGCCGGAGGCCGGGCAGCCCGCAAGCCCTCCCGCTTCCTGGACGGCCTGTGGCCCACCGCCCAGGGCTCCCGCGATGCCTCCCGGCGTCAGGGACGACTCAGCGCCAAGGAGCGCTCCCGGCAGTCCGCGGCCGATTTCGAGGCCAGTAACGACCCGCGCACCATTGCCCTGTTCGAGGAGCTGCGGGCCTGGCGCTCAGGCGTGGCCAAGGAGCGCTCCAAGCCCGCCTACACGGTCTTCGCCGACGCCACCTTGCGGGACATCGCTGTCGTCAAGCCCACCACCCTGCCCCAGCTCTCCCTCATCCGTGGTGTGGGTGCCACCAAGCTCCAGGAGTACGGCGGGTCGGTCCTCGCCCTCCTGCGCGACTTCGAGAGCGGGAGCTGAACCGCGCGAGCCGGCGTGGCTCCCGGAGCTCCCGACCGCTCACAGCTGCGAGCACAGGCACTCGGGATGACTCTCCCAGGACCGTACCCGCCCCAGGGGCTCCTTGCCGGTGACCTCCACCGAGTGGGTGGTCCACCAGGCGGCAGAGCGTCCGGCAGGCTCCCCGCCAGGTTCCGGGCCGTCTGCGGCGCTGGTGACAGGCAGCGCCTGACCCAGGACCGTGTCGATGACGGCCCGAGCCACGAGCGCCGCCGCCTCGTGCAGTATCAGGTGCTCGACGTCGGGCATCGGCAGGGTGCGCATCTGGGTGGCCAGCGCCGGCCAGCACGGATCGGCGTCCTGCTCCCACAGGTTCAGACAGGTCGAGCACGGACCGCCGGCCCCCAGGAGAGGGCCGACACGCACCCCGGCCTCGCCGACGACGACCGGAAGATGGGCGATGTCCTCCTGGACGAGCCGGCGCGCGAGCAGCGGTTCCACCACGTGAGCATCCACCGTCACCATGACGTCGGGCCGAGTGCGCAACGGTGCCCGCGTCCTCACGGCGGGGAAGCGCGCCGACAGGAGTGGCTCCAGGCCCCCGTCCCCGGGGGAGCGGGTGGACAGGATCGTGCCCACCCCGGCCTCCGCCAGCCACAGGGCGGCCTCCTGCGCCAGGGCACTGATCCCGTGCACTGCCAGGACCGCCTGGCACAGGGCGGCGCTACGGGCCTTGGCGTCGATGCCCAGCCGGTCCCAGTAGACGCCGTCGGCCCCGCCGAGCTCGGTGGTCGCCGAGGAGACCAGCGCCCCCTGGCGCTCCAGCTCCTCGACGAGCTGTCGGGCCCGTTTCACCGGGACCCGACTGCGCCGGGCGGCCCGGTAGATGCCGCCGGCTTCCAGGGAGCGGGCGAGCTCGTCCAGCAGGCGCTGCTCGGCCAGGCTCAGGCCGCTGACGATGGTGCGCTGCGCGGGACTCGTACCGATCTGGCTGACGCCCTGCTGGCGCCACAGGATGGCGCACCCGCCTCGAATACGCATCGTGCCTCCTCAAAGCTCTCCCGGCGCCCGCGCGCAGACGCCCGGAGCCCGTCGTCCTGACGACCGTGTCAGGGCCTCACCCGAGAGTGGCACGGGCGGGTTCAGGTGGCCAGAGGCAGCCGGCGCCCTGTGGATAACTCGACGGCGTCGAGCACTGGTCCTGCCCTGGTCGGTGCGGGGGTCACTGGGCGGAGCAGGTCGCCAGGCCCGAGGTGTTGCCCGATGCGATCGCCTCGGTGGCGGCGACGGCCTCGTGCAGCGTGTTCACGGCGAAGACCTGCATGCCCTTGGGCTCGTGCCCCGTGACCTCGTTGCAGTTACTCGCCGGAGCCAGGAAGAACGTTGAGCCGGATTCACGGGCCCCCGCCATCTTCTGCTGGATGCCCCCGATGGGGCCGACCTGACCAGTCATATCGATCGTCCCGGTCCCGGAGATGTCCTTGCCGCCGGTCAGGGACCCCGGGGTGATCTCGTCAACGACTCCCAGGGCGAACATCATGCCGGCGCTGGGGCCGCCGACGTCGGACAGGCCGAAGGTGGCCTCAACCGGACTGTCCACCGAGATCTTCAGGCTCAGACCCAGCAGCGAGCCGGTCGTCCCCTCCTGCGGGGCGATCGTCGTGAGCGCTGCGCTCGCCTTCTGATCGCCACGGCGCACACCGAGCGTCACCCGCGTTCCCTCGGGGATCGTGGTCATCAGCTCGCGCAGCTGGGAGAAGGAGGCGAGGGTCGTCGTCTGGCCGCCCTGGGGGGTGATGGTTTCCAGGACGTCCCCGGCCTGGATCTCGGTCGAGGTCTGCTGCTCGGTCACCTCGGTGACGGTCAGGTGCATGGCGCCGGCCTTGCCGGTCTCAACGAGCGCGGCGATGACGGCGGAGTCCTGCGAGGCGGTCATCTGGGCCTTGCCGGTCTCCTCGACCTGCTCGGCGCTCTGGTCCTGGGGGCACACCTCATTGCGGTCCACGATCCGCTTGTCCGCCGAGAACCAGGCGGCGATGAGGTCGGCGGTGGTCACCGGGTATCCGGGGCAGCCCGACACCGAGACCGTCGTCATCCGCAGGACGCCCTCAGTCGGATAGGTCTCGGTTCCCGAGACCTTCAGGACATCCTGGTCGGATGATGAGCCGTTGTCCAGCACGTTCCAGGTCGGGCCGGGGGCCTCGATGACCGCGTTGACCGGCACCAGGAAGACGGCGGCGATGAGGGCGACAACCAGGATGAACGACCCTGCGACCACGGCCCGCCGCAGTCTGCGCCGACGACGGGGCTCCCCGGAGGGCGCCGTGTCCGGATCGTCCTCCCGTCCGGCCTGGCCGAGCTGATCCTCCTGGCTCGCCGAGGACGGCTGAAGGCGGGTGGAACCGACGGGATCCGCCGTGTCGGCGGCGGCGTGCTGGTCTGGGTGCGTCACGCGCTCATCATGCGACATCTTCCTGGGGAAGACGGACAGATATCGATACGAACTTGGCACGAAGTCGACACAATGACGACACGGCATCGACCGAGAGGAACCCGACGGCGGTTGGCACGCCGTCGGCGAACGGAACATGGCCCCGACACAGGAATGGGTGCGACCATAAGGCCGTTAGAGACTGTGCCCAGACGGTCCAGACGGCCCAGACGATGTCCCAGGACAACCCGGCGAGAGGAAATCCCGTGAGCGAGGACGCCTTCGACGAGCTCGAGAAGATGCTCGCATCACTGTTCGGCGAGCAGATGGCCTCCGACGCCGTCGGAGCCCTGCGCTCATCCGGAGTGGATCCCAGCGCCATCGCCCAGATGCCGGGCGTGGGGGACATCTCCGAGCTCAGCCCCGCTCAGCTGCTGGCCATGCGCGCCCAGTTCCAGCAGATGTTCTCCGCCTCCACCTCCGAGCCGGTCAACTGGCAGATGGGCCAGGATCTGGCTCTTCGGCAGGCTCGCGGCGACGGCGACCCCACGGTGACCGCCGCGGTCGCCGACTCCACGCGCCAGGCCCTCCAGGTGGCCGACCTGTGGCTCGACACGGCCACCGAGCTCATGCCCGCTCCCGGGCAGCGGGAGGCCTGGAGCCGCAGCACCTGGGTCGAGCGCACCCTGCCGGTGTGGAAGGACGTGTGCGCCCCCGTGGCCGAGGCCGTCACCGCCGCCCTGGCCCGCACCCTGGAGAACCAGATCCGCGATATGCCGGCCGAGATGGAGCAGGCCGCCCAGCAGATGGGGGCGCTCGGATCCATCATGCGCACCATGGCCGGTACGGCCTTCGGGCTCCAGCTCGGCCAGGCCATCGGCGAGCTCGCCAAGGAGACGCTGGGAGCCACGGACACCGGCCTGCCCCTGACCCGCGAGCCGGGCACCGCGCTGGTTCCCGCCAACGTGGCCGCCTTTGCCGAGGGACTGGAGGTCGACGAGGACGAGGCCCGTATGTTCCTGGCCGTGCGCGAGGCCGCCACCGCCCGTCTCTACGCCCATGTGCCGTGGCTGCGCGGACAGGTTCTCCAGGCAGTGGCGGCCTACGCCCGTGAGATCCGCATCGACACCGAGACCCTTGAGTCGGCCGTGGCCCAGGTGGACCCCAATGACCCTGACGCCCTGCGCGAGGCCCTTGAGAGTGGGCTGTTCGCGCCCCAGGAGACCTCGGCCCAGCGTGAGGCCCTTGAAGACCTGGAGACGCTGCTGGCCCTGGTCGAGGGCTGGGTCGAGGTGGTCACCGCCCGTGCGGCTGCACCCCACCTGCCCCACCTCATGGCGCTGGCGGAGATGATGCGCCGGCGCCGCGCCCAGGGCGGAGCCGCCGAGCAGGTCTTCGCCCGCCTCATCGGGCTGACCTTCCGGCCCCGCCGTGCCCGCGAGGCCGCCGAGCTGTGGTCGCACCTGGGAGCCCAGGCCGGTGACGCCGAGCGCGACGCCTTCTGGAACCACCCCGACGTCATGCCCACGGCGTCCGAGCTCGCCAACCCCAGGGACTTCCTCACCATGCGGCGCATGGCCCAGGACATCGACGCCGAGATCGACGCCGACCTGGCCTCCCTCCTGGACGGCACCCTCGGATACGCCGAGGGCGCCAAGGAGGCGGACGAGAACAGCCCCGAAGGGCTCGGGGACCGGACCACCCCCGCCTCCAGTGGTGAGGCCTCGCAGGAGTCCGACCAGTCAGCTGATCCCGCTTCTGACGGCGCCGACGGCGACCAGTCCGACGAGCCCGACGACCAGGAGTCGACCGGCACGGACAAGGCCTGAGGCAGGCGGGGCGCGCGGCGACGTCGACCGGTGCCGGCCGACGTCGGCCGCTCGCCCGATGGCGACCGGCTACAGGAAGGTCGCAGCCAGCGCCTCGGTCAGCCCGGGAACCAGCTGCTCGCCCTGGTAGATCGAGGCATCGTCGTCGTGGGTGCGGGAGCGCAGCGCGCACCAGGACTCCCCGCTGCGCAGGACCCCCACCACCATGCGGATGTCCTCGCGGTCGGGGCGGGCCTGGAGGAAGGTGAGGCGCTCAGCGGCGTCAGTGATGGCCTCGGCCTCGTCCTGGGCGGCCGGCGGCAGGACCAGCCGCTCGACGCTGATCGCGGCGCCGTGGACCGACTCGGGCCAGGCGAGCTGGGCCAGCAGGTGCTCCAGGTCCGCGGCGGCCGGCAGCCCCTCCTGCTCCACGACCATGAGCAGCTCGGGGTCGGTGCGGGACTCCTCCACGGTGGCCGCGTCCAGAAGCTCGGCGATATCCGGATCTGCCGCCAGCGCCTCATCGGTCCGCACCAGGGCGAAGACGCGTACCGGCTGGTCCCAGCCGAAGGCCGCCACGTGGGCCTCGGTCTCGGTCACCGCGCGCGCCAGGGCCCGGCTTCGAGAAGACGGGGACGGCTGCGTGCTCGAGGAGGTGACATCGTCATGCATATCGTCGCTCACCCCGTCATCGTCTCACCGGTGTCGGCGCTGGTTCCAATGACACGGCGTTGCGCGTGCGGCCTCGGCGTCGTGGCTGTCCAGAACGGGTTTCTCATCCCGGAGAAGGTTATGGTCGTGTCGGTGAGGTGTGGGACGATGGGCCGAGCGGCCCTTCCGGCCGATGACGCCGCGCTCAGCCGTGCGCGAGGCAGCGCCACCACGTACGTCAGACAGGGAGCAGGATCGTGAGCAGCACGCCCGATGACGAGTCCCGGGACTCATCCTCCGACGAGTCCTCGAGCAAGTCCGCCGACTCGTCCAGGCGGAAGAAACCGGAGAACGGAGCCGGACTCTTCGGTCTGGGACGCATGGGCGCCGGCGGGATCCGCCCTCCCCGCCCGCCGCGCAGCAAGACAGCACGCCGTCGCCCCGGCCCTTTGGCGCTGACCATCTCGATCGTCGCCGCGATCGCCGTCGTCATCGCCGTCCTGTCGCAGGTGTGGACCGAGGTCCTCTGGTTCAGCCAGATTGGCTACGCCCGCGTGCTGTGGACGCAGTGGATCGCCCTGATCGTCCTGTTCCTGGTGGGCTTCGCCATCATGTTTGGGGCCGTCTTCGTCTCGATGACGAGGGCGTACCGGGCCAGGGAGATCGGGATGCCCGACGACGAGGCCACCCGCAACCTCGAGGCCTACCGCACCGTGATCGAGCCCCTACGGCGTCGCCTGACCTGGGTGGTGCCCGCAGTTCTCGCTCTGTTCGGATCGGCCTGGGAGCTGGCCCCCAACTGGCGCGAGGTGCTCCTGGCCTTCAACGCGCAGTCCTTCGGCGTCAAGGACCCCCAGTTCGGGATCGACATCTCCTTCTACGTCTTCATCCTTCCCGCCGTGCTGACGCTCGTGTCCTTCCTGGCCGGCGTCGTGCTGTTCTCCGGGGTGGCCTCCGTCGTCGTCCACTACCTCTACGGCGGCATCTCGGTGGTGCGCAAGCCCCACTTCACCAAGGCGGCGCGGATCCACCTGGCGGTCTTCCTGGCGCTGTACGCCGTCATCCGGGCAGCGGGGTACTGGCTGGGCCGCTACAGCGCCCTGTACGCCTCCAACTCCAAGTTCGACGGCGCCAACTACACCGACGTCAACGCGGTCATCCCCGCCAACGCGATCCTGGCGGCGATCGGGCTGGCCGTGGCGGTCCTGTTCATCGCCTCGGTGCGCTCGAGCTCCTGGCGCCTGCCGATCATCGGTGTGGCCGTCATGATCGTCTCCTCGCTGGTGGTGGGAACCGCCTACCCGCTGGTCATCCAGAAGTTCGTCGTCGATCCCAACGCCCAGCGTCAGGAGGCCGAGTACATCCAGCGCAACATCAACGCCACCAAGGCCGCCTACGGCCTGGAGAACGTGGAGACCACCAACTACGACGCCACGACGGAGGCAGCGGCCGGCCAGCTGGAGAAGGACGCGGAGTCCACCGCCTCGATCCGTCTGCTCGACCCGGGGCTGGTCTCACCGACCTTCCAGCAGCTCCAGCAGAACAAGCAGTACTACTCCTTCGCCAACCGTCTCAACGTCGACCGCTACAAGGTGGGCTCCAGCAGCCGGGACACGGTCATCGCGGTGCGCGAGCTGAACCTGTCCGGCCTCGGCCAGGGACAGCGGACCTGGGTCAACGAGCACACGGTGTACACCCATGGCTACGGCGTCGTGAACGCCTACGGCAACACCGTGGCCTCCGGCGGCTACCCCTCCTTCTGGGAGGGCGGCATCCCGTCCAAGGGGGACCTGGGCAAGTACGAGCCCCGGATCTACTTCGGCCAGTCCTCGCCGTCCTACTCCATCGTGGGCGGTAAGGACAACGGCTCGCCGCGCGAGCTGGACTACCCCGATGACGAGTCCAAGACCGGTCAGGTCAACACCACCTTCTCCGGCAATGGTGGACCGAGCGTGTCCAATCCGTTCAACCGGCTCCTCTACGCCGCCAAGTTCCAGGAGCCCAACATCCTCTTCTCCCAGGAGGTACGTGAAGGCTCCCAGATCCTCTACGACCGTGACCCGGCTAAACGGGTCTCCAAGGTGGCTCCGTGGCTGACCCTGGACAACAGCCCCTACCCGGCCGTCGTCGACCATGACGACAACCCGGCCACGCCCAAGCGGGTCATGTGGATCCTCGACGGTTACACCACGACGAACAACTACCCCTACTCCCAGCACGAGTCGTTGGCTCAGGCGACGGCGACCGCCGACAGCCAGGGCGGGCTGCTCGGGGCGCCGGAGGAGTCCAACTACGTGCGCAACTCCGTCAAGGCCGTCGTTGACGCCTACGACGGGTCGGTCAAGCTCTACCAGTGGGATGACAAGGACCCGATCCTCAAGGCCTGGGAGAAGGTCTTCCCCGGGTCGGTCACTCCCATGAGCCAGATGAGTGCCGACCTCATCGCGCACATGCGCTATCCGGAGGACCTGTTCAACGTCCAGCGCACCATGATGGCGAGCTATCACGTCGACGACGCCGCGGAGTTCTACTCCGGGGGCGACTTCTGGAAGATCCCGGATGATCCGACCACGCCCGGCCAGGACCAGCAGGCCCCCTACTACCTGACCCTCAAGATGCCGGGGCAGGAGCAGGCGAGCTTCTCCCTGTCCAGTGCCTACATCATTGGTGGTAACACCAACCGCAACGTTCTCACCGGCTTCCTCGCGGTGGACTCCGAGACGTCCCCTGGTACGGGGAAGAAGGGCCAGCGCAGTGCGAGCTACGGCAAGCTGAGACTCCTGGAGCTGCCACGATCCTCGAATGTCTCCGGCCCCGGTCAGGTGCAGAACATCTTCGACTCCAACCCGGCGGCCTCCACGACCCTGAACCTGCTCTCCCAGCAAGGATCCCAGGTCATCAAGGGCAACCTGCTGACCTTGCCGGTGGGAGGCGGCCTGCTCTACGTCCAGCCCGTCTACGTGCAGTCGTCGTCCGGTACTCAGTACCCGCTGCTGCGCAAGGTGCTGGTCTCCTTCGGTGACAAGGTCGGTTTCGCCGACACCCTCTCGGGGGCGCTCGACCAGGTCTTCGGCGGCAACTCCGGGGCGACGACGGGGGAGCAGGCCGTCAACGGTGATGCCGGAGCGGCCAACGACACCAACGAGTCCACTGACGGCAAGGATCCGACGGCGGGCGGTGGGGCCACGGCCTCGCCGGCGCCGAGCGCCGAGCCCACGGCCTCTGCGAGCGCGTCGGCCACCCCGTCCGCTGAGCCGTCGGCAGCAGGATCCTCGGACCCGAAGGCCGAGCTCAACCAGGCTCTGTCGGACGCCCAGACCGCGATGACCGACTCGGACAACGCCAGGAGCAAGGGCGACTGGGCGGCGTACGGCGATGCGCAGAAGCGCCTCAACGATGCCGTCAACCGGGCCATCGCCGCGCAGCAGAAGCTGGGCTGAGCCCACTCAGAGCGCAGCATGAGGGCGTGCCCTGCGACCCGCCTCACCGGGCGGTGAGCAAGGGCACGCCCTCGCTGTTTGCCTCGAGGGCGGGGTGGCCCCTAAGGTTGGTCTCACCGACGCGGGGTGGAGCAGTTCGGTAGCTCGCCGGGCTCATAACCCGGAGGTCGCAGGTTCGAATCCTGTCCCCGCTACCACTCCAGAGGTGCCCGGTCCTTCCAAGGACCGGGCACCTCTGTATCTGTCTGCACGGAGGATTGTCCAGTTGCCTGCGCGCTTGGGTGAGATCTGTGCGAGACTCAAGCATGGCAAAGAAGCACCCCACCATGGACCGCTCCCTGTACGAGGCCGAGCTGCTGAGGCTGCAGGCGGAGCTGGTCGAGATGCAGGAGTGGGTCAGGGCCACCGGCGCCCGCGTCGTCGTCATCTTCGAAGGTCGTGACGCGGCCGGCAAGGGTGGGGCGATCAAACGGATCACCGAGTACCTCAACCCGCGTATCGCACGCGTGGTCGCACTTCCCGTACCCACCGAGCGCGAGCGCACCCAGTGGTACTTCCAACGCTACATCGCGCACCTGCCCGCCGCCGGCGAGATCTGCCTGTTCGACCGCTCCTGGTACAACCGCGGCGGCGTCGAGCACGTCATGGGCTACTGCACCCCGGAGGAGCACCGGCGCTTCCTCCAGCAGTGCCCGGTCTTCGAGAGGATGCTCGTCGACGACGGCATCCTGCTGCGCAAGTACTGGTTCTCCGTGCCCCAGAAGGAGCAGTACAAACGGTTCAAGTCGAGGATGACCGACCCCATGCGGCGCTGGAAGCTCTCACCCACGGACCTGGAGGCTCTGCCCCGCTGGGAGGACTACTCGCGCGCCAAGGACGAGATGTTCGTCCACACCGACATCGACTCCGCGCGCTGGCACGTCGTGGAGTCGGCGGACAAGCGCAAGGCTCGTATCAACATGATCCACCACCTGCTGGAGTCCATTCCCTACGAGCACGTGGAGCGTCCCGAGATGACGTTCCCGAAGAAGTCCTCCTTGCCGTCGTCGGGCTACCGCCGCACGGACCGCTCCCTCCAGAGCGAGGTGCCCGACTACGCGGCCACCCTCAGCGAGTCCGATGCGCCCGAGCGCTACGTGGACCTCGAGGACCAGGGGATCGGCTAGGGCTGTCGCCTCAGACGCTCCAGCTCCTGGAAGACCTGGCCGACCGGCTCACGGATGATGAGGTCGGCGCGGGAGTCGTACGGCGTGGGAGTCGCGTTCATGAGGACCAGGCGCTCACCGGCGTAGTAGTCGATGAGGCCCGCCGCCGGGTAGACGACCAGGCTCGTTCCGGCCACGATCAGCAGGTCCGCCTCCGAGATGGCCCGCACGGCGCCCTCGATGACGTCGTTGTCCAGCATCTCCCCGTAGAACACGATGTCCGGCCGCAGCACCGAGGCGCAGGCAGGGCAGCGGGGAACCGCGCCGGAGCGGGCGCCGTCGACGTCGTCCAGGGTGAAGCGCTCACCGCAGCCGGTGCAGGTCAGACGCGACCAGTTGCCGTGCAGCTCGAGGACCCGCTCGGAACCGGCTCGCTGGTGGAGGCCGTCGATGTTCTGCGTGACCACGGCAGACAGCTTCCCGGCCCTCTCCAGATCGGCCATGAACCTGTGGGCCGCGTTGGGGGCCACGCCGTCGCGGGCGTTCTCCTGGGCGAACCACTCCCAGTAGGCCTGCGGGTGCACGGTGAAGAAGTCGATGGACAGGACCTGCTCCAGGGGGATCTCTCGCTCCTGGTGGTAGAAGCCCTTGGCGCCCCGGAAGTCAGGGATCCCCGACTCCGTGGAGACCCCGGCGCCGCCGAAGAAGACGATGCGCTGCGACTGCGCGATCCACTGACTGAGCAGGCCCCATTGGCCGTCCTGGTGGTCCATGCACCCCAGCCTAACGGTGGGGACTGATCCTGCAGGGGCAGAGCTGGAACCTGTCGCGGCGCCATATGAGGCACATGCTCAGGACGCACGCGACAGTCGACAGTGTCCCGGTGACATAGCGCTCGAAGTCGCTGGTGGTGATGAAGAGGTTGAACACCGAGGCGATGAACAGCCACAGGGTCGAGACGTACACAATGCTACGTGCGGTGCGCTCACGCAGGGGACGGCGCAGCAGGCCGCCGTACCTGAGGTATGCCAGGGCGCAACCGAACCAGGCCAGGAAGAGTGCCAGGTTGACCGGCCTGAGTAGGAGCGGGGAGACGGTATAGGCACCGCCCAGGACGAACCGGCCTAAGGGAAGTCCGAGGGCCAGCAGAAGCTGCAGCACGCCGTTGACGAAGAACAAGACGGCGCACACGGCCGCGAGCACGGGTGACCTCATGAGAGCGACTGTATCGGTCCGCATCCCGACAACGTGAGGAACCGAGGGGTAGATGGCTCAGCGTTGGGCCAGGTGTCAGTGGATTGGCCGGTAGTTGGTGCGATCGGCCTCGGTCACGTCCCGAATCACCCGAGCCGGGTTACCCGCAGCGATGACACCGGAGGGAATGCTGCGGGTAACAACGCTGCCTCCTCCGACGACACTACCCGAGCCAATGGTCACGCCGGGGAGGACCGTGACGTTGCCACCGATCCAGACGTCGTCGCCGATCGTGATCGGACGAGCTCGGCAGGCGCCGTCGGCGCGCTCACGAGGATCCAGCGCGTGGTTGGAGGTGTACAGGCCGACCTTGGGACCCAGAAGCACATTGTCTCCGATGGTGATCGGGGCGCCGTCGAGCATGACGCAGTCGAAGTTCGCAAAGAAATGGGAGCCGAGGTGGATATTGCGTCCGAACTCGCACCGGAACGTCGGCTCGAGGCTCACCTCGCGGCCCATCGATCCCACGATCCGACGCAACAGGGCCTCGCGTTCCTCAGCGGGCCGACCGTAGGAGCGGTTGTACGCATCGGTGGCCCGGACGGTCTCGATCCGCGCTGTGACGAGCTCTGGCGTCAGGTCGTCGTACATCGCGCCAGTCGCCATATGAGCGAATTGCTCCGTTAGGTTCATGCTGACCGGTCCTAATCTCCTGCTGTGTCGGTTCATCGTCTTAGAGAGCCTAGATCCGATGCCGTCTCGCGGGTGATGGTCTGGGATCAGGGTAGGAAATCGAGCGGCTATCACCGCCCTAATCCCCGGATATCCGGGAAATTGGCCTCAGCCTCCTGACAGGACGCCAAGCACAACGGCAAGGGCCCAGATCAGCGGCGGAACGGTTGGGATGATGCTCCGCCGGATCTGGGCTCTTTGCGCATTCGTCGAGAGGAGGCGGCTCAGATACCGAAGCCGACCCGGCGGGGCTCGGCCTCACCGAGCTCGATGTACGCCAGGGAGCCGGCCGGCACGAAGACCTTGCGGCCCTTGTCGTCGCTGAGGGTGACGGCCTTGGTCTCGGCGTCGGCCACGGCGGCCAGCACCTTCTCCTGGGAGTCGGAGGTCTCCAGTGAGAGCTCGCGGCTGGCGTGCTTGATTCCGATCGTGACCTGCATGGGACTCCTTCGCATCGTCTGTGTGCCGTATTGAGCGGCGTGCCGCCCATCGGGGGGAGAGGCGGCGTGAACCTGCCCTGATCCTAGAGGCGCCCGGGCGCGCCAGAGGTCCGATTACCCCCGGCACCGCGCCGTTTCGCGCCACGCGGACAGGCGACCCGCCGGTTTCTCGGCGCTGAGGGGGCGGTTGTCGGTGACGATCCTTTAACGGTGCGCGTTCCTGTCGGTGACCCGTGGTGAGATGGTCCCATGCTCCAGGACCCCGTCCGTCTCCTTCCGCCCCCCGAGGCGCCCGAGCTCCCCGCCGCTGACGCCGATGGGCAGCGGGTCCTGGATCGCGTGGCTGATGGGTCCAACGTCGTCGTCCTGGGGGCTCCCGGGACCGGTAAGACGTCTCTGGCCCTGAGGCTGCTGGCCGAGGCGGTCGCAGGCGGCCGGGACGCCGTTCTGCTCGCACCCACCCGCACGCGTGCGGACTGGCTGCGGGGGCGAGCCGCCCACCTGCTGCGCGAGGGCCATGGCGATGGCGTCGTACGGGTCCGCACCCCGGCCGCCCTGGCCCTGACGATCCTGACCACCTCTCTGACCAGGCGGCCCGACCCGTTGCCTCCCCCGGTTCTTCTGGCCGGTGCGGAGGAGGACTCCGTCCTGGCCTCGATGATCAGCGCCATCAGCTGGCCGGGGCTCCCGGTCGAGGCGACCGGCTCGAGGGCCTTCCGTTCCGAGCTGCGCAACCTCCTGGCACGTGCTGGGGAGCTCGGCGTCACCGCCGATGAGCTGGCCGAGCTGGGGCGCCGGCTCAACGTCCCCATCTGGGGGCCGGCCGCCCAGCTTCTGCGCACGTGGGACGCGCAGGGCCGGACCAGTGCCGAGCGCAGGGCGCAGACCCGCAAGATGGACACCGCCCGTCTCCAGGACCGAGCCGTGGAAGCCCTGGGATCCTGGAACTCCGACGCCGTCACCGTCCCCCGACCCGTCCCCGATCTCATCATCGTCGACGACTACCAGGACTGCACGGCCGCCACCGCCAGGCTCCTGACGGCCTTGGCCGCCCCGGACCCCGACGGGCACCGGGCGCAGATCGCGGTACTGGGAGACCCCGATGTCGCGGTCGAGACCTTCCGCGGCGGCACGCCCAGCCTGCTCGTCGCCGCCGAGGACCACACGGGCCTCGGAGCCAGCCGCCTGCGGCTGACTACCCGCTACCGGGGCGAACCGGCGATCGCGGCGGTGGTCGCCGACCAGAGCGCCCGGGTCCCGGTGACCGGCACGGCGGCCCACCGGCAGGCGTACTTGGTCCCCCGTACCTCGGCCTCGCGCGGCTCCGGGGCGCCTGACGCGGACCGGGTGACGGCGCCGACCGGTGTCGAGGCGATCCTGGCCTCCTCCGCCTGGCAGGAACGTGCACACGTCGCCCGGGCTCTCAGGCTCGAGCACGTCCATCACGGCACTGCCTGGTCGCAGATGGCGGTCATCGTCCGCAGCGCCGCCGACGCCGAGTCACTCGCCAGGGACCTGCGTCGGCGGGGCGTTCCCCTGGCCTCCCGCACGCCCGCGGTGCTGCTGCGCGCAGAACCGGCGGCCGCCGCGCTCCTGGACATCGTGCGCGCCGCCATCCGCGACCAGCTCGGTGGGTGCGGCGAACCGCCTCAGCGTGAGGCCGCCATCAACCTCCTCACCAGCCCCCTGGTGGGGCTGACCACCATGGACCTGCGCCGGCTGCGCCGCAGGCTGCGCCAGGACCCGGAGGCCGCGGTCGCGAGTGTCAGCGGGGCCGAGCCCAGTGAGCCCGGCGTCTCCACCGAGGCCACCACCAGGACCGCTTCTCGAACCGGTGCCGATGCCGCCCTCCTGTCCCTGCTGGCCGATACCGATCAGGCCTCCGCCTTCGCCCGGTCCCTGGACGGGGAGCCGCTGGGCGCCCAGGCGGATCGGCTCCTCACCGCCGCCCGGATCATTGAGGCACTGCGCGCTGCCGTCGGGGGACTGCCTGCCGATGCCCCTCGCGATGTCGAGGCCCTGCTCTGGGCCGCCTGGCACGCCTCCGACCGGGCCGAGGCCTGGCGGGCCGTCGCCCTGCAGCCCTCCGGAAGCTCCGTGCGCTCGCTCCTGTCCGAGGCCGCCGAGCACGACCTCGACGTCGTCACGACCCTCTTCAAGCGCGCTGAGGTCTGGGCCGAGCGTCATCCGGGCCAGGACGCGTCCACCTTCCTGAGCGAGCTCGACGCCGAGGTCCTGCCCTCGGACTCCGTCGCCCCCCAGGGCCGGCGCCCGGAGGGCGTCGCCGTGATGACCCCGGCTCGTTGCGCCGGCCAGGAGTGGGAGCTCGTCGTGGTCACCGGGCTGGAGCGGGACCGCTGGCCGGACCTGCGCCTGAGGGACTCCCTGACCCGCACCGGCCTCCTCGTCGACGCGGTCACCGACCGTTTGGCGGCAGGTGTCACCGCGTCGGGGGACGGGGCCGGCGGCAGCGGCGCCGTCGCCGCCGCGCGGGCACAGGTGCGCGCCGACGAGCGCCGCATGCTCATCATGGCCCTCTCCCGCGCCACCAGACGCCTTCTGCTGACCGCCGCCGCTGACGCCGAGCACGCCCCCTCACCCTTTCTGACGGAGATCGCCCAGAGCGCCGGGATCGCCCTGACCGATGCCGACGGCGCCCCCCTCCTCAGCCCCGACACCGGAGACCTCACCCTGCGCGGCCTGGTGGGGGAGCTGCGCCGCGCGGCTGTCGCCGGGAACCTGGAGACGGCCACCGCCGATGAGCGCCGGCGCGGCCAGGTCGCCGTCGAGCTGCTGGCCGATCTCGCTCGCCGGGACGTTCCCGGCGCCGACCCCGTCACCTGGATCGGTGCGGCAGGCCCCACCTCTACCAGCCCTCTCGTCGCCGAGGGGGAGCGGATACGAGTCAGCCCCTCCGACGTTGAGGGCCTGGCCGCCTGCCCCCTCAAGTGGTTCCTGAGCCGCAACGGCGGCTCGGTCCCCGCCAGCGACGCCCAGGCCCTGGGCAGTCTCATCCACGAGATCGCCGAGCGGGCGGAGAAGGAGCACCTGCGCGGCCCTGCCCTGAAGGCGGCCTTCGAGGAACGTCTGGGCGGCCTCGGCTATCCCGACACCTGGCTGGGAGGCCTGGCCTCCGACCGCGCCCGCGCCATGATCGAGCGCCTCGACGCCTACCTGAGTGACTGCGACGCCCTGGGTATTCGCGCCGACGTCGAGCAGCCCGTTCGCGCCGACGTCGACATCCCCGTGCGGCTCCTCAGCCCCGAGCTTCGAGACCGGGCCGGGGCCCGGATCCGTGCAGCTGGACTCGACGCCGTCCCCGTCACGATCTCCGGACGCATCGACCGGCTCGAGCACCTGGGCGGCTACGAGCAACAGGATGAGGACCACCCAGACGGGAACAACGGTGTGCGCGTCATGGATCTCAAGACCGGGCAGCGCGTCCCCAAGGACGTCCAGCGCCACCCCCAGCTGGCCGCCTACCGGCTCGCCCTGGCGTCACAAGGTCACCATGTCCTGGGCGGAGCCCTCGTGCTCCTGGGTAAGGAGCCCTCCAAGCGATCCGGTGACGGCTACGTCCTGGCCCCGCCGGGCGCCGCGCTCGACCCCAGTCCCGCAGCCCTCGAACCGGCGGACAGGTCCGGGGACGAGCCCAGAGACGGGGACGCGAGCGCAGCGGCCGAGGTCTCCGAGGACTACTGGGCCGAGGACCTCGTGGCCGGCGCGGCCATAGCCGGTTCAGGACCCCTGCTCCAGGCCCGCACCGGCGAGCACTGCCGCACCTGCATGGTCAAGGACTCCTGCCCCGTCCAGGTCGAGGGAAGGAGAGTCGTCTCATGACCCCCACCAGAGCTCGCGAGCTCACCCCGCAGACCCTGGCGGAGGCGCTAGGTATCCACACCCCCACCGAGGAGCAGTCGCGCGTCATCGCTCACCGACTCAGCCCGCTCCTGGTCGTCGCCGGAGCCGGCTCGGGCAAGACCGCCACCATGGCCCAGCGGGTCGTCTACCTGGTCGCCACCGGGCAGGTCCGCCCCGACCAGGTCCTCGGACTGACCTTCACCCGAAAGGCCACTGCCGAGCTGGACCAGCGCGTCGCCTCCCGCCTGGTCAGCCTCGGCGCCGCCGGCCTGCTCCCGGTCACCGCGCCGGAGACTGACGGGACTGGCGCCGATACTGCCGATGCCACCGATGTCGGTGAGCCGATGATCGCCACCTACAACTCCTTCGCCGGCACCCTGGTGCGCGACCACGGCCTGCGCATCGGCATCGACCCCGACTCCGCCCTCATCACCCAGGCCCGCTCGTGGCAGATCGTCACCTCCCTGCTCGAGGCCCGCACCCTCCCGCTTCCCAACGAGAGCCTCATCCACAACACGAGTGCCGTCCTGGTCCTGGTCGATGCCCTGAGCCAGAACCTGCTGACCATTGACGAGGCCGCCAAGGACCTGGCCGACCTGAGCGAGCAGTTCACCGCCCTGGCCGCCATCAAGGGCTGCAAGACCCTGGTCGGCAAGGCGCCGGCCGTCATGACCGAGTGGGAGGCCCTGCTCGACGTCGTCGCCGAGCTGCACGACTACAAGCGCAGCCACGGCCTCCTCGACTTCGGGGACCAGATCGCCCTGGCCTGCACCATCGCCGAGTCCGTTCCCGAGGCGGCCGCCCAGGTGAGGGCGCAGTACCCCGCCGTCCTGCTCGACGAGTTCCAGGACACCTCGGTCGCCCAGGTCCGCTTCCTGTCCGCACTCTTCGCCGACTCCGGGGTGACTGCCGTCGGCGACCCCCACCAGGCCATCTACGGATGGCGCGGGGCGAGCGCCGGAGCCCTGGACACCTTCCACCAGCGCTTCAACCCCAGTGGCACCGCCCGCCTCGCCTCCGGGATACCACCGGCCGACGCCGCCCCCGTCCTGGAGCTGTCGACCTCCTGGCGCAACGACTCCGCCATCCTCGACGTCGCCAACGCCGTCTCCGAGCCGCTGCGCTCCGGCGTCGTGCAGGACGGGGACCCGGTGGGGGAGCACATCGCCGTCGCCCCCCTGCGGGCCCGGCCCGTCGCCTTCGGGCTGAAGCCCGGGACTGTGCACGGGGCCTTCCTCCAGGACCCCGCCGAGGAGGCCCGTACCGTCGCCGCCTTCCTCGCCGAGCGCTGGTCTCCCGACGCCGAGATGGCCGTTCTGTGCCGGACCCGGGCGCAGATGGAACCCATCGCCGCCGAGCTGGAGAGGACCGGTCTGCCCTACACGATCGTCGGCCTGGGAGGAATGCTCTACGTCCCCGAGGTCGCCGACGTCCGCGCCCTGCTGACTGCCGCCACGGACCCAGAGCGCGGGGACCGGGTGGTCAGGCTCCTGACCGGCTTCGGCATCGGCGCCAGCGATCTGCACGCCCTGGCGGGCCTGGCCCGTGATCTCCTCCGACCACCTGCACGGAGCACGCAGAGCACCCGGGACGGCGCGGACGGCAGCGGCGACCAGGTCGACTCACCGTTGCTCAGCGAGGCCCTGGACGCCCTGCTGCGATGGCACGACGACGGGGCGGAGGGGGCCACGGCCGCTGCTTCCCAGGGCCTGACCCCGGCGGGGCTGGCGGTCGCGCTGCGCACCGCCCGAGCGATCAGGCGCGTCCGGGAGGCCCTGGCCCTGCCTCTTCCCGACCTCGTCGCGCTGGCCGAGCAGGCCCTCGGTCTCGACATCGAGATCGCCGCCAGGGTCGACGACCCGATGGGCCACCGCGCCCTCGACTCCTTCCAGGCGACGGCCCTCGGCTACGCCACGGACACCGACACCCCGACGCCTACCGGTTTCCTGGAGTGGCTCGACGCCGCCGAGGAGCATGAGGACGCCATGAGCGCCCCCGAGGTCGACCCCACGCCCGGGGCGGTCCAGCTCCTGACCGTCCACGCTGCCAAGGGACTGGAGTGGGACGCCGTCGCCGTGCCCGGCATGGACGAGCAGGTCTTCCCCTCCTACACCAGCAGCGTCAAGGAGGACCTGCGCGTGGTGGAGACCGGCTGGATGGGGAGCACCTCGATCTTCCCCTTCCCTCTGCGGGCCGACGCCGACGACCTTCCCCCCTTCACCGTCGGCGACCTCAGCCCGGCCGTTACGGACAAGCCCCTCCTGACCGAGACGATGACCGCCTACAAGGAGGCCCTGGGACGCCAGAGCCTGCGCGAGGAGCGCCGCCTGGCCTACGTCGCCTTCACCCGGGCCCGCCACGATCTCCTCCTGACCGGCTCCCACCTGTCCAAGACCGCCTCCAAGCCCCGCCGGCCCTCACGCTTCCTCACCGAGCTCCGCCGGCGCGACCTCCTGGTCCCCTACGCAGACGGATGGGTCGACTTCGATGAGTCCCGACCCAACCCCCTGACCGCCCTGACCCAGGTGGGCACCTGGCCCCTGGACGCCGGACAGACGGAGACACCGGGCGCTCAGGCGCTGGGAAACGGGCAATCGCACGACGACGGGGGAGCGGATACGGACCGGGCTGCCGCGCTGCGCCGAGCCCGGCAGGCGGCCGCCGCCCAGGTCGCCGCCGCCATGAGCGAGGCGAGCCCCACCGAGCTGCTCACAGAGCCGACTCCCGTCAGGGCTGCGTCCACGAGCCCCGGCCATGAACCGGAGGCGAGTGATGACACACTGCGACGCTGGCGGCTGGAGACAGACCTTCTCCTGGCCGAGCGCGCCCGAGCGACGTCGGCCACCCCCACTGTCCGCCTGCCCGAGCACCTGGCCGCCACCCGCCTGGACGACCTGCGCGCCGACCGTCGGCGATTCGCCCTCGACCTGCGTCGGCCGCTTCCGCCCGAGCCCCGCGCCGCGGGCCGGCTCGGAACCGTCTTCCACGACGCCGTCGCCCAGCTCCTGAGCGCTCGCGGCACCCTGTTCGGGCTGGGGGAGGCCGGCGTTCCCGACAACCTCGACCCTCAGGACCGGCAACGTGTTGAGCGCTGGCTGGGGACGGTTGAGAACCTGGCGCTCCTGGACGACTACGTTCTTGTCGACACCGAGATCGACCGGGAGATCACCATCGGTGCCACCACCCTGCGCTGCCGCATGGACGCCGTCTTCCGCCGCCTGGACGGGTCCGGATGGCTCATCGTCGACTGGAAGACCGGACGCCGCCAGGTCCCGGTGGACCAGCTCAGCGTCTACGTCCACGCCTGGGCGGCTTCCCAGGGGGTCTCCGCTGGCTCGGTGCGTGCCGCCTACGTGTATGTCGACTACCCCGGGGGACGTGTCGCCGAGCTCGCCGCGGCCGGTCTGCTCAGCCTCGACCGGATCGAGTCGGCCCTGACACCGGGGCTCCCATCCGACGAGATGACGCCTCTTCCCCCGCCTGAGCATCCGGGCTAACGTCACCTTCAGGACTGCCTGGGGCTCGCCGTCTCGTTCAGACGCGGAGCCACTCACGGTCCGCGCACTCGCGCTTCGCGTCCGACGTTGCAAGGAGACCCCGCATGCTGGTGACCTGGTCGATCGTCGCCTTCCTCATCAGCTCCTTGTGCTGGATCCTCGGTGACGCGCTCATCGTCGGTTTTCATCGGCCCGACCGGAGCGAGCACGGCGATTTCATCGATCTCATGGGAGACGACGCCTACGCCTTCTACCCGCGCATCAACGAGCCCCGCCTGCGATGGGGCGCGTTGGTAGCCAACTACTCCGTCCCGCTCATGCTCGCCGGCCTCTACGCGCACTGGGTGCTGCTGCGCGGATCGCCGGTCGGGACGGTGGGAGTGCTGCTGCTCGGCATCGGGTTCAGCCTCTCACCCCTGGCCCACGCCTCCTTCTACCCACTCGCGCTGGCCTCGGAGCGCGCGCACGCGGCCTACCGGACCTACGTGTCGGCCAAGACGATGAGTCAGGGAGACCAGGACGGCGAAGCGCCCGATCCTGCCGCCCTGGCGCATGCCCGCAGGCTCTACCGCTTCCTCATGCAGGCCTGGATCCCCGCCATCGGGCTGACGGCGCTGGGGTGGGTCCTTGTCTGCATCGCTCTGGGCTCCGGGGCCACCGCCTTCCCCCGATGGTCACTGATCCTGACCCCGCCGGTGCAGGCCCTGCCGTGGTACGCCCTGACCCGTCTGCCCTACCCCGGCAAACCGCTGCTGGACGGGGCACTGTTCAACATCGTCAACCTGGTGTGGGCCGGCGCCTTCCTGGTACTCATGAGCCGCAACCCTCTGACCTGACCCCGATCGAGGCGGGAGGCGGGGTCAGTCGTCCTCATCGTCGACGCGAACCATCGCCACCGGGTTGGTGACCGCGTCGGGCTCCGCGGGCTCACGCTCCCCGGGCACCGGCGCCAGCCGGGGCGTGGCCGGCTCCACCAGCGGGGCGTCACCCACCTGGGCGGCCAGGTCCTCCAGCATTGCCACCGCGTCGTTGATGACCGGCTTGTCCCCGGTTCGCACCCCGTGCAGCAGCCAGCGCGCCAGGCTGAGCTCACTGACCAGCTCGGCCCGCTCGCGCAGGTGCCGGTCGACGCCCTCGGTGCGCGCGATGTCGTAGGCGTCCTCGATGGAGTCCAGGCAGTCCACCGGCGCCGAGGAGTACACCCAGGCCAGGTCCTCGGCCGGGTCACCCACGTGCGCCTGAGTCCAGCCGCGTACGGCCACCACCGTGCCGCCGGCCACCAGCACGTTCTCCTCGGCGAGGTCGCCGTGGACCACGGTGGGGCGGAAGCGCCACAGGGCAGTGTCCTCCAGCGCCTGCTCCCAGCGCCCCAGCAGCTCCGGTGGAGTCCTGCCCGTCGCGGCGGCGTCGTCCAGCAGGCTCAGCCAGCGCCGGCGTACCTCCTCGGCGTCGTAGACCGGCATCCCCGCCTCAGAGATCACCGACATCTCCAGCTCATGGATCTCGCCGAGGGCCTTGCCCAGTCCTGCGGACATCCCCGGCCCCGGGCGGAGCGCCTCGATCGGGATCGGCTTGCCCTCCACGTGCGAGCGGACCTGGATGTGGGCGCCCTGCTGGCGCAGGGAGCCGGCAGCCCGGGGCACGTTGAAGGAGAGCCGCCCGTCATCGACGACCCTGCCGATGCGGCGCAGCACCTCGGCCTCGGCCTCCAGAGAGGCGCCGACGGCGTCGGTGCGCGCCTCATGAACCTCCCAGTGGCGGCCCTGGGTGTCGATGACGCCGATGATGTGCCGTTCGGGGGTCTCGGACTGCGGTAGCGCCAGGCGGGCCGGGTTGAGACCGGCGACGGCGACGCTCGCCATGGCGGCCAGTGAGAGTGCGGAGTGATGAGGACGAGGAGTCTCGGCGGGCTGGGCCTGTGGGGCCGGCGTGCTGCTCTGCGGCGGCTCGGCCGAGGCCCCCGGCAGCGGGGCCACGACCACGGGCGCACGATAGTCCTCGTCGTGCTCGTCGGATCGCTGATCGGAGTGCTCAGCCTGTTGCTGGTTGCAGTCCTCATCGCCGGCCGTCGGAGCCTCAGCGTGCTCGACGTCGGAGGCCGCCTCATCGGTGAGTCTGTCGACGCGGCCGTTGACATCGGTGCTGCCGGGGGCGTCCGGGGACTGCGGAGGCTGTGACATGGTCCAACCGTAGGCGACAGGTCCTATGTCTTGCAGGACAGCCGCGCCCGTCCGCTGGCGGCAAACGCCGAATTCGCTGGACAGTGAACCGATGAATGTGCAACAACGTCCGAGTTATCCACAGGGTTTACCGAGGTGGTGGTCGTTTTGCGATCAGGTGTCCTAGAGTTTCTCCGTGATGACGGTCACCAAGTGCTCGGTGGCTGAGAGGGTAGCGCCGATCCCCAGCGCGGCCCGCACACGTCCTCACTCATCCCGTTCTCATCAATTCACGTCACTGAGAGGCACCATGGACGCCGCCGATCTCCTCCTCGCGGAGGTGCGCGAGCTGGTCCGCGCTCGCGGAATCGACCCGCTCAAGGACACCTCCGCCCTCGAGCAGCTCGTCACCGACGCCGAGGACGACTACCTGCGCCGTTCCGACGCCGGACTCGTGCCGCCACTCATTGACCCGGCTGGAGCCCGCTCCCACGTGCTGGACTCCATGGCGGGCCTGGGGCCGCTCCAGAGCTACCTCGACGACGAGTCCATCGAGGAGATCTGGGTCAACGCCCCCGGTCGTGTCTTCATCGCCCGCTCCGGGCGCCCGGAGCTGACCACCACGATCCTGGAGAGTGAGGACCTCGCCGTTCTGGTCGAGCGGATGCTGCGTG
This sequence comes from Actinomyces naeslundii, assembly GCF_001956585.1. Lineage (GTDB taxonomy): Bacteria > Actinomycetota > Actinomycetes > Actinomycetales > Actinomycetaceae > Actinomyces > Actinomyces naeslundii. Next base: position 87,901 of record NZ_MSRR01000001.1, read on the forward strand.
CCTCCGGGCGCCGCCTGGACCTGTCCAGCCCCTTCGTCGACGCCCAGCTGGCCGGAGGACAGCGACTTCATGTCGTCATCCCGCCGATCACCTCCCAGCACTGGGCCGTGAACATCCGTAAGCACACCTCCCGTGCCTCGCGCACCAGCGACCTGGTGCGCATGGGCTCGATGACCAGCCAGGTCGCGGCCTTCCTGGACGCCTCCGTGCAGTCCGGCCTCAACATCCTGGTCTCGGGAGCCACCCAGGCCGGGAAGACCACGATGGTGAGGGCGCTTGCCGGAGCCATCCCGGGAGGGCAGCGGGTCATCTCCTGCGAGGAGGTCTTCGAGCTGGCCCTGCGCAACCGGGACTGCGTGGCGATGCAGACCCGTCCGCCCAACCTCGAGGGCGTTGGTGAGATCAGTCTGCGCCGACTGGTCAAGGAGGCACTGCGCATGCGTCCCGACCGCCTCATCATCGGAGAGGTGCGTGAGGCCGAGGCCCTCGACCTGCTCCTCGCGATGAACTCCGGACTGTCCTCAATGTGCACCCTGCACGCCAACTCCGCGCGGGAGGCCGTCATCAAGATCTGCACGCTTCCGTTGCTGGCAGGGGAGAACGTCTCCAGCGACTTCGTGGTCCCGACCGTGGCCAGCGCCATCGACCTGGTCGTCCACCTCGACCTGGACCGGGACGGGCGGCGCACCGTCAGGGAGGTTGCCGCCCTGTCCGGCCGGGTCGAGAACGGCGTCATCGAGACCTCCGACGTCTTTCACCGTGACCACAGCGGCAATCTCGTCCGGGGCGCGGGTGCTCCCAGCGGCGCCGAGCGCTTCGGTCGGGCCGGACACGATCTCGCCGCTCTGCTGAGCTCCCACTCCGACAACAGCAAGGGAGCGTACTGATGGGTGCTGTCGCGGGACTTCTCGCAGGCGTGGGGCTTCTGCTCATCTGGCTGGCATGCACCTCCGATCCGCCCCAGTGGCGCTCAAGGCGCTCGCGTCTCCTGGCGGACATCCTGGTCCAGGCCGGCGCCGGTCGCACCAGCCCCACCATGTTCGTCGTGGGATCGATCGGTCTGGGGCTGCTCATCGGCCTGGTCTTTCTGGGAACCTCACGGGCCTGGCCGGTCGCGCTGTCCTTCGCCGTCATCTTCACCGCGATTCCCTTCCTTATCATCTCCTCGCGGGCGCGCAGCCGCCGCACTCGTCTGCGCCAGGTATGGCCCGAGGCCGTCGACACCCTCGTCTCGGGCGTCCGTGCGGGCATGAGCTTGCCAGAGGCCCTGACCAACCTCGGTGAACGCGGCCCGGAAGCGGTCCGCCCCCAGTTCCGGGCCTTTGCCACCGACTACGCCGCCTCCGCCCGCTTCGACAGCGCCTTGGATCGTCTCAAGGCCCGCTTCGCCGACCCTGTTGCGGATCGGATCGTCGAGGCCCTGCGCCTGGCCCACGAGGTTGGTGGTACGGACCTGGGAACGCTCCTGCGCTCCTTGTCTCAGATGCTGCGTGAGGACATGCGTACCCGTGGGGAGCTCGAGGCGCGACAGTCCTGGACCGTCAACGGCGCCAAGGTCGCGGTCGCCGCCCCGTGGCTCGTCCTGGCGCTGCTGTCCACCCGGCCCCAGGCGGCGGCCGCATACGCCACCGCCACCGGCGCCCTCATCCTTCTGGTCGGCGCCGTCGTCTCGGTGATCGCCTACCGGCTCATGCTGCGCCTGGGGCGCCTTCCCGAGGAGGAGAGGACTCTGCGATGACCCCGATGAACGTCACGTTCGCCGGCGGACTGGCGGGCCTGGTGGGTGCCGTGGGGATCCTGACCATCATCTCGGCGGTCCGGCGACGTCGTCCCACACTCATGGCCAGGCTGGAGCCGTACGTCCACCGGCGTCCCACGACCTCTGGGCTTCTGACCGCCTCGGCGGGGCCGGCCTCAGACGGACGCACCGTCGTCGGTCTGCTCGCGGCCTCCATCGCAGAGGTCCTCAGCCTCGGGCGGATACTGGACTCCCTGGGGTCATCGGCAGACTCGGTCCGACGGCGGCTGGCGCGTTCCGGCTCGTCTCTCGGGCTCGATCAGTTCCGCCTCCAGCAGGTTCTGTGGTCCACGACGGCGCTCCTGCTCGCCCTTGCGGCTGGGGGACTGGCGGCCCTTATCAGGTCCGTCAACGTGCCCGCGCTCATCGTCCTGTCCCTCATGGCCGTCGTGGTCGGTGCGGCGGCCCGGGACTGGTGGCTCAGCCGGGCCGTCTCAAAGCGGTTGGCGCGGATCGAGGCCCAGCTGCCCGACGTCGTCGAGCTCCTCGCCCTGGCTGTCGGAGCCGGTCAGGGGCCGGTGGCCGCCATCGAACGTGTTGTCGTCCTTGGACAAGGAGATCTTGTCGACGAGCTGGACACGACCCTGACCGATGTTCGTTCCGGCACCGTCCTGTCCACCGCCCTGGATCGGCTGGAGAGACGAATCGGCTCCATCCACGTCACCCGCCTGTGCGAGGCGATCATCGTCGCCCTTGAACGTGGCACGCCTCTGGCCGATGTCCTGCGCTCCCAGGCCAAGGACGCGCGGGAGACGGCGCGTCAGGACCTCATGGAGGAGGGCGGCAGACGTGAGATCGCCCAGATGGTCCCCGTGGTCTTCCTCGTCCTGCCCATCACGGTCGTCTTCGCTCTCTTCCCGGGGCTGCTCGTCCTGAGACTGGGGGTGTGAGGCACGTCCGTCGTCCTCGTCTCTTCCGTCTCCCGGACCCTCCCCTCCCTCGTCCCTCCGATCAGATTCCCATCCGTCAACAAGGAGCAGTCATGAAGCGCATTGTTCTCGCCCTGTCGCAGTCGTCTCGTCCAGGATCCAGGACGTGGAGGATCATCCGCCCATCACGGATCGATCTGCGGGACGAGCGTGGTGATGTCCCCGGCTGGGTCCTGGTGACCCTCATGACCGCTGGTCTGGTGGTGGCCCTGTGGACAGTCGCCGGCAGCACACTGACCGAGGTGTTCCTCAACGCCATCGCGAAGGTGACGAGTGCGATCTGAACGGATCGGCCGTAGCGTCTCGGTTCCGTGCATGAACCGCGCAGGCTTCCGGTTGTGCCCGAGCCGTCTGAGCGTCCGGGACGAGTCCGGATCCGCGGTCGTCGAGTTCGTCATGGTGGGTGCCCTCGTCGTCATCGTGTTCGTCGCGCTCCTCCAGGTCGCACTGGGTGTCTACGCGCGCAACGTCCTCACTGACGCCGCCGGCGACGGGGCCCGCCGGGCCGCTCTGGTAGGAGGCACCGAGGCTGAGGCTCGGCAACGGGTGCAGGCCCTGTCCGACGCCGCGCTGCGTCGCGGCTACGTGAACACCGTGACCGTCTCTCGAGTTCCTTCCGGCGACCTGACGATCGTTGAGGTGACGGCGACTGCGCCCTTTCCGGTTCTGGGGCTGTTCGGCCCCGGAGGGACGATGAAGGTGCAGGGACACGCGGTCGACGAGTCCTCACTCGTCCGGGAGAGTGAACAGGGGTGATCGCCATGATTGTCCCCAAGACTCGCAGACGTCCACCTGCCCCACGGCCGTCGGCGGCGAATCGGGTCGCCGCGATCTTTCGGTGGGGGAGACGGGCTTCGCGAGGGCTCCGAGACATTCTCGGGAGTGTCGCCCGGAAGTCCTGGGGGCTCGCGCGTCGGGAGGAGGGCAACGCGATCGTCGAGTTCATCGGGTGGAGCGCCGTGCTCGTGGTGCCCGTCCTCTACCTCGTGATCTCGCTGGCCCAGATCCAGGCGACGAGCTTCGCCGTTGCCTCAGCGGCCGATGCCTCCAGTCGGGTCCTCGAGGTCGACGACTCCCCGTCGGCCATGGACAAGGCCCGGGTGGCGATGGGCCTGTCCTTGTCTGATCAGGGGGTCGAGGCCGACCCGGACCGTTCCTTGTCAGTCACCTGTGACCACGGTTGTGCCCGAGGGCAGGCTGCGATCGTCAAGGTGGCTGTCGGCGTGGACCTGCCGGGCTTCGCCTCCCTGGGGATCGGTCGCGACGTCGTCGTCGTTGACGCCGAACGGGCCATCACCCTGCCGGGTGAGGAGGAGCAGTGAGCAGGAGACTGAAGCCCGGCGAGGTTCTTCGTGGCGCACGGGCGCTGGCGCGCCGCCTGCGCCGCGAGGAGGGTGGACAGACGCTGCTGCTGGGGGTTGGACTCATCTGTGTCGTCTTCGCGCTGCTCTTCGTCGCCGCATCGGCCACAGCGGTCTACCTCGACCTCAAGACCCTCACGTCGCTCGCGGACTCGGCCGCAGCCGCCGGGGCGCAGAGCATGGATGCGCACCCGTACTACGGGGGCGACGGAACAGATACGGCGCCGGGCGCTCTGACCGATGCGGAGGTGCGAAGCCATGCGGCTGCAGACGTGTCGGCCCAGCCCGCTGCTGCCAGGCTGACGGGGATCACCGTCGTCAGCGCCCGCGCCGCCGACAGTCGGACCGCCGTGGTGACGTTGCAGGCCCGCTCCCACCCGCCCTTCCTGCCCTGGGGGATCATCCCGGCCGAGGGCTTCACCATCACCGCCACCGGATCGGCCCGCATGACGACGACGCAGTGAGCCTTCAGGACTCACTGCGTCGGAAAACTGGTGGATGGTTGGTTGTCGACGGGAGGGGGCTGGCGGAGCGGGTACTGTCAGGCCTGCTCGACGAAGCCTGCTGAGACGGTGGGGGAGGGGCGCCGGAACCCGTGCACCCGAGCCCGCAGCTCCTCACCCTGCCGGCGCGAGAGCTGGGCGATGTAGGCCCGCTTCACCGTGAACAGGATGTTGATGCCCACCAGCAGGTAGAAGGTGTTGGCGATGACGCTGGGCCAGGCGCCGGAGCTCGCGCAGTTGATCGTCAGCAGCACGGAACCGGTGATGTTGAGGGCCTGGTACTTCAGTGAATCGCCCGCGATCGTGCCCTTGGATACCAGGAAGTAGGCCACGAGGAGCTCAGCGGCACCGATCCAGCCGCCGAGAGAGATGAGGGAGGAGAGCACGTCGTTCACGGGGATGATTCTTGGGCGCTCCTCGATGAAGGTCAATCGCATCTATCTGCATAAGGGATGTAGATTTACTTCATGCAAGTTCTTCCCCAGCGGCTTTCGGTTTTATTGGCCGTCCACAGGGCCGGAGGAGTCGTCGCAGCGGCAGATATCCTTCACATCACGCCGTCCGCCGTCTCCCAGCAGATTCGCCTTCTGGAACGCGAGTGCGGCACCCGGGTCCTGGACCGCACGCCCGCCGGAGCCGTGCTCACAGTCGCCGGGAAGGTCCTGGCGGACGCGGCCGAGCGCATTGAGGACGAGCTGACCACGGTGCGTCGTGAGTTGGCCGACCTGGACGACTCCATCCCCTCCGGCGTGGTGCGGGTGGGCAGCTTCGCCTCCGCGGTCCGTGCGCTTCTGCTGCCCCTGCTGTCCTCACTGGCAACCACCAGTCCGGAGCTGGAGGTCATCGTCGAGGAGGTCGAGGAGCGCAGCGCCCTGTCCCGGCTGCGCCGCGGCGAGCTCGACCTGGTCCTCATCGAGCGCGACGAGCACTCCCTGCCCGCTGCGCCCCGAGGAATGACCGATGTCCCGCTGCTCGACGAGTCCTGGCTCGTCGTCGTCCCGGCCGAGCAGGCCGCCCCCTCCACTCTGGCGGACCTGGTTCGGGCCACCTGGATCGACCTGGCTCCCGGAACTGCGGGAGCCTTCGCCCTGGACCGTCTGGAGCGCCAGCTGGGGACGCCGTTGACGATGCGGCATGTCGCCTACGACTACGACGTCGTCCTGGCCATGGTCAGCCAGGGACTGGGCTGTGCGCTTCTGCCCGAGCTGTCCGTCTACTCCGGGCTTCTGCCCGACGAGCTGAGCGTCGTGCGCCTGCCCGGGCTGGGGGTGCGCCAGCTGGTGGTGCGCCATCGCTCGACCCGCACCGATCCGGGCCCGGCGACACGTGCGGTGCTCGAGGCGCTGCTCGCCCAGGCCCAAGGCCTCGAGCTGGGGTGATGCTCGAGACCGAGCGTCGCGGAGCGGGTGGGAGTGACGGGCCGAATCCGCCCGACGGCGCCCCCGGTGCGTTCTGCCGTAGACTCGCCTCCGTGGCCACTGACTTCTCCTCCGAGATCGAACGACTCCGACACACCTACGCCTCCATCGCCGCGGTGACCGACCCCGAGGCCCTGCGCACCCGCATCGCCGAGCTCTCCGAGCAGGCGTCCGCCCCGGACCTGTGGGACGACCCCGACTCCGCCCAGGTGGTCACCTCGGCCCTGTCCCACGCCCAGGCCGACCTCAAGCGGGTCGAGAGCCTGGGGGAGCGCATCGAGGATCTCGAGGCGATGGTCGAGCTCGCCGGTGAGGAGGAGGGTGAGGACGCCGCCGAGATCCTCGCCGAGGCCGAAGCGGACCTGTCAGCCATCAGCAAGGATCTCTCCGACCTGGAGATCCGTACGCTGCTGAGCGGCGAGTACGACCCGCGCGACGCCGTCGTCACCATCCGCTCTGGCGCCGGCGGTGTGGACGCAGCCGATTTCGCAGAGATGCTCCTGCGCATGTACACCCGCTGGGCCGAGCGGCACGAGTACTCCGTCAAGGTCCTCAACACCTCCTACGCCGAGGAGGCGGGCCTGAAGTCGGTCACCTTCGAGGTTCACGCCCCCTACGCCTACGGGACCCTGAGCGTTGAGGGCGGCACGCACCGCCTGGTGCGCATCAGCCCCTTCGACAACCAGGGCCGCCGCCAAACCTCCTTCGCTGCCGTCGAGGTCATCCCTCTCATCGAGTCCACCGACCACATCGACATCCCCGAGACCGACATCCGCATCGACGTCTTCCGCTCCTCGGGACCCGGCGGGCAGAGCGTCAACACCACCGACTCCGCCGTGCGCATCACCCACCTGCCCACGGGGCTGGTGGTTTCCATGCAGGATGAGAAGTCCCAGATCCAGAACCGCGCCGCCGCCATGCGTGTCCTCCAGTCGCGACTCCTCCTGCTCAAGCAGCAGGAGGAGGACGCCAAGAAGAAGGAGCTCGCCGGGGACGTCAAGGCCTCCTGGGGGGACCAGATGCGCTCCTACGTCCTCAACCCCTACCAGATGGTCAAGGACCTGCGGACCAACTTCGAGGTCGGTAACCCCGACTCGGTGTTCGACGGCGACATCGACGGCTTCATTGACGCCGGCATCCGCTGGCGCAAGCAGCAGGAAACGGCCGAGGACTGAGCGGCTTGCTTCATTAGAAGCGTCACCGGAGTCAGGGATCCCCCGGAGGGATCCCTGATTTCTTTTCTATGTGCCCCTGGTTTCTCTGACTTGCGATTGAGGTCGCAAAATATTAGACGTACCGTGAATTTTATGAGCGCATCACATGAAAAATCTCGGTCGGTGGAAGTCTCATCAACACTCTCGTCTCTCGAGTCCTCGGATCTCAGCGGATATCAATCGGATCAGGAGCGTCGTCTGACCGTGACTGGAAAGGTGCTGCGCATTGTCATCGCGGTTGCGATGATGTTCGCCTGCGCGCTCACGCCGGCCTTGTTGAAACAGATTCCTGCGATCCAGTCCTTTGCTCTCGCACATGAGAATCCCGATGATCTCTTGGAGTCCTTCGCGGTGGGGTCGTGTGTGTTGTTGATTTATGGGGCGGCGGTGGTGCTCGCTCTTATCCTGTGCTATGTCTTGGGTCGCACGCTTGACCGAGGCCGGCATGTCAGTGTGGGGCTGCGCATCGACAGGCGTGCGCTGCTCTGGCTGGTGGGGATGATTCTGGCTGCGCTCGTCGTGGACCTTGTGGTGGCCGGCATGCTTCATGCGCTCGGGCTTGCTGGTGGAGACCGGCCGGCGCCTCAGGGTCCACCGTGGCTCATGATCGTCGAGCCCTTCTCCATAGCCTTCCTTCTTCAGGGAATTCCTGAGGAGGTGATTTGGAGAGGGTGGCTCTTCTCCTCGTTGGGTGAGACGCGTTTTGCAGCAGTGTCCAGCGTCCTCGGATTCACTGCTCTTCATCTCTTCTCTCAAGTAGGTCAGCAGAATCTCATCGAGCACCTCACATACCTCGTTTTGCCGTGCGGTTTCGCGGTGACCGCGTTGATTGTTCGGCTGGTATCGGGGTCAACCTGGGCGGCGATCGGAGTGCACGGAGGATTTCATATGGTGAACTACTTCGTGTCCGGTTCCATGCATCTCCCCGCTGACTCGGTGACCTGGGTGCTCCAAGGCCTACTCTGGGCCGCGGTCGGCCTTCTCATTCTCGCCTTCCACCGCCGTCGTCAGCGGCTGGCGGCGTTGACAGACCGGACATGTTGACCCCCTCCATCTCCAGGAGACGTTCCTTCCGGTCGACCCCGCCTGCGTAGCCGCGCAGGCTCCCGTCGGAGGCAAGCACACGGTGGCACGGCACAATGAGAGTGATCGGGTTGTGCCCGACCGCGCCACCCACCGCCTGGGCGGACATCTGCTTCCTGCCAGTACGCCGGGCAACCTCGGCGGCGATGCGGGCATAGGTGCTGGTGGCGCCGAAGGGGATGGAGAGCATGATGGAGGTGACCATCTTCCTGAAGTCGGAGCCCTCGATGCTGATCGGCGGAGTGAAACCCGGGTCAGCACCCTCGAAGTAGGCGTCGAGCCACTGGGCCGTCTGCGTGAAAACAGGTAGACGGGGCTGGAGTACCGCGTCGTCGTCGATCGTCGAGCGGTCGTACTTCTGACCGTCGAACCACAGGCCCGTGAGGTGCTCGCCATCGCTGGCCATGGTCATGGCGCCAAGGGGCGACTCGTAATGGCTGAGGTAGTGCATCGCTTCCTTCTTCTCGTTCCGCTTCTTGCTCTTGGTGGTGTGATCGGACACTGATTCTGCTTCTGCCCGGTTCCACAGGTGCATGACGGCATAGGCCCGCCACGGTTTCCAACGTTCGGCCAGGGTGAGGATCTTCCCTGGGGACGGGGTTCTCAGCGCCTTCCTGACCTCCAGGTCGGTGGCGAGGAATGCGTCGGGCCAGGCCAGACAGCGCATGGCGATGTAGCCGGCGGTCCAGGCTCCAATGCCCGGGATCTCCATGAATCGAGCAACTGCGGCTTCAGGGTCGGGGCAGTAGGAGGCGTCGATGGTGTCAGACCCCATCATTGCAGCCAGGCCGTGAATCGCCCGTGCCCGGGCAGTGATGATGCCGAGTGGTCCTAGATGCTGCTCGATCGCACCGTCGAGGTTGAGGAGCTCCTGAACCATGGGGAAGGTCGTGGTCAGTCCGTCGATTCCGGTGTCCATGGGTGAGCCGAGGGCCTGGACGAGCCGACCGGCCAGTGTTCTGGCCGCCTGGACCGTGACTTGCTGGCCCAGTACCGCGAGGACAGCGGTTTCGAATGCGTCGAAGCAGCCCGGTACGCGTATGCCCGGGATGAATGGCCCGAGTGCGGACTCGTCCATGCTTGTGAGTGCGCGAGCCACGGTATCGGGCTCGCAGTGGAGATCGAACAGATTTTTGATCCCATCCAGCACCACCGGTAGCGCGGGCAGCAGGGAGGCGGAGACGGTCACCGTCAGCCGATTGTGCTCAGCGTCGTTGTCCACGGTCACCCAGCCGGTGAGATCACGTCCTGAGGATTGCAGGCGGATCGTCCTGGCGTAACGATCCTCCTCGGCCTTCTCGACGCCGGGGATGGCTCTGCGTGCCAGGAACTTCAGCATGAGGTCCCAACGGTATGGGGGACGGTACCCCAGACTGAGCTGGACGGCGTCACCATCGGTCCTACTGAGCCGTGCTTGGCTGCGCAAAGCGGTGGGCGTCAGCCGGTATCGATGTCGGAACACCTCGTTGAAGCGGCGTAGGCTGCCGAATCCCGCGGAATAGGCCACGTCCACCACAGATAGGTCCGTGTCGGTCAGAAGGCTCTTGGCCAGTAGAAGTCTGCAGGTCTGGCGGTACTCGACGGGACGCACGTGATAAGCGTCCTCGAAGACACGGCGCAGGTGGCGGTTGGAGCATCCCAGATGACGGGCGATGTCCGTCAGGCTTCCCTGAACACCGCAGTTCCTCTCGATGTAGCGCGCCGCAGCGCGAGCTAGTGACGCTGAGGAGTCCACGGGCGCGTACCCGGGTGCCAACTCGGGCCGACACAGCAGGCACGGTCGGAAACCTGCCTGTTCGGCCTCGGCTGCCGTGGCGTAGAAGGAGCAGTTGACCGCAAGCGGTTTCCGCGCCCGGCACACCGGACGGCAGTAGATGCCGGTCGTTGCGACTCCGACAAAGAATCGCCCGTCGAATCGTGTGTCCTTGGCCAACAGGGCCCTATACAGCGCTTCACTGTCCAAATCCGGCATGATCCTCCTCAGAATCGCTCCAAGCATGGCATCGGAGCCGTAAGGAGTCCGGCCGTTTTCGGACATTGATGTCCAGCCGTTGACATGCTTCTGTCGCAGGCGGCACTGCCTCTCGGCTCGCTACTAGGGGCCTGGTTCGAGACCAGACCGGTCATCAGCGGGGAGCCGCGGATCCGCGTGCACCGTCTCACCTTCGCCGTCGTCGCCATTGCTCCAGGGCTCCCTTAGGCTTGGCCACGGTGCGCACGGACGGGACCGGTCGGTCGCTGTCGTCGCGCAGAACCTCCGCTCACACCCTGACGAAAGGCGCATACGAGCAGTGGCTGAGTACATCTACCAGATGATCAAGGCGCGCAAGGCCCACGGCGACAAGGTCATCCTCGATGACGTCACCATGGCCTTCCTCCCCGGAGCCAAGATCGGCATGGTCGGCCCCAACGGTGCCGGCAAGTCGTCCATCCTCAAGATCATGGCCGGCATCGACCAGCCCTCCAACGGCGAGGCCCGCCTGACCCCCGGCTACAGCGTCGGCATCCTCCTGCAGGAGCCCCCGCTCAACGAGGACAAGACGGTGCTCGGCAACGTCGAGGAGGGCGTTGCCGAGATCAAGTCCAAGCTGGACCGCTACAACGAGATCAGCGCCGCCATGGCGGACCCGGACGCCGACTTCGACGCCCTCATGGCGGAGATGGGCACCCTCCAGGACGCCTTGGACGCCGCCAACGCCTGGGATCTCGACTCCCAGCTGGAGCAGGCCATGGACGCCCTGCGCTGCCCCCCGCCGGACGCCGAGGTCAAGCACCTCTCCGGTGGTGAGCGCCGCCGCGTGGCCCTGTGCAAGCTGCTCCTCGAGGCCCCGGACCTCCTCCTCCTGGACGAGCCCACCAACCACCTTGACGCCGAGTCCGTCCTCTGGCTCGAGCAGCACCTGGCCAGCTACCAGGGTGCCGTCATCGCCGTCACCCACGACCGCTACTTCCTCGACCACGTCGCCCAGTGGATCGCCGAGGTCGACCGCGGCCACCTCTACCCCTACGAGGGCAACTACTCCACCTACCTGGAGACCAAGGAGAAGCGCCTCGAGGTCCAGGGCAAGAAGGACGCCAAGCTCGCCAAGCGCCTCAAGGAGGAGCTCGAGTGGGTGCGATCCTCCGCCAAGGGACGCCAGGCCAAGTCCAAGGCCCGTCTGGCCCGCTATGAGGAGATGGCCGCCGAGGCCGAGCGCACCCGTAAGCTCGACTTCGAGGAGATCCAGATCCCGCCGGGGCCCCGCCTGGGCAACCAGGTCCTGGAGGCCACCAACCTCAACAAGGGCTTCGATGGGCGCACCCTCATCGACGGGCTCTCCTTCACCCTGCCGCGCAACGGCATCGTCGGGGTCGTCGGCCCCAACGGCGTTGGAAAGTCCACCCTGTTCAAGACCATCGTGGGCCTGGAGCCGCTCGACGGCGGAGACCTCAAGATCGGCCAGACCGTCAAGCTCTCCTACGTCGACCAGTCCCGTGCGGGCATCGATCCGAAGAAGACGCTGTGGGAGGTCGTTTCCGACGGGCTGGACTACATTCAGGTCGGTAACGTGGAGATGCCCTCGCGTGCCTACGTCGCCTCCTTCGGTTTCAAGGGGGCCGACCAGCAGAAGCCGGCCGGTGTGCTCTCCGGCGGTGAGCGCAACCGCCTCAACCTGGCACTGACCCTCAAGCAGGGCGGTAACCTCATCCTCCTGGACGAGCCCACCAACGACCTCGACGTCGAGACCCTGGGGTCGCTGGAGAACGCCCTGCTGGAGTTCCCCGGTTGCGCCGTGGTCATCACCCACGACCGCTGGTTCCTCGACCGCGTGGCCACCCACATCCTGGCCTGGGAGGGCACCGAGGAGAATCCGGCCAGCTGGTACTGGTTCGAGGGCAACTTCGCCTCCTACGAGGAGAACAAGGTCGAGCGCCTCGGACCCGAGGCGGCCCGCCCCCACCGGGTCACCTACCGGAAGCTGACCCGCGACTGATCCTCGAGTGATCAAGCTCCGGCTCGATCTGCCATCTCAGACGGAGACGCCATTCTTTCAGCCGACTGGCTGAGGGGATGGCGTCTCTACTATGAATAATGAGGGTGCCGCGTCATGGTGCTGGAAGCCGTCATAGCCGAGGGCTCGGAGGCATTCACCAAGAGGGGTGGTGTCGGCGCCGGCACGACTGGATGAAGAAAATCGACAACAATAGTGGTTGGGTAGATACTCGTCAAGGGGGATCGACCGCTCTGGTGAGTTTCGCACGGTGGATTCTATGGTTTTTTCAGGCGGCAACCTCGTGTGGTCGGGGTGCCGCCTCGAGTACTCCGCCACTTTGAAAGGACAATCATCATGGGTGCGACAATGGCTCGCCGTATCGCAAGTGCTGGCTCACTTCTCCTGCTTACCGCCGGCGCTCTCCTGATTCCGACCTCGGCAGCAAGTGCCGCTGAGAGGGACGGCGTCTGTGACGAGGGGGAGGTCTGCTTCTACTACAACAGCAACGGGGAAGGATCGGTTTCCGACTTCAGTAGCTCCGTCCCAAACTATGGGGGAAGTCAGCCCAACTGCTATGAGTTCAAGGGGGACGGAAATGGTCGAGGTGAGTGTGTGAAGAACAATGTGGCCTCGGTCTGGAATCGGACGGGCCAGTCGGTGACTATTTACTACAACTCCAACTACTCGGGGCCTAGTCAAACGATTCCTGATGGTGAGCCGGTGAACCTCCGTCCTGACCTCAAGAATGAGAATGCGTCGCATAAGATCGACAACGTTAAGTTGTGCGTGAATGGGAACTGCCCCTTGTAGCCTGGGCTGAGCTGATGGGGTGTCGTAAACAGTGGTGCCAGTCGACTTCAACAGATGTCGACTGGCACTGCTCTCATGATAAACGCCCCCGATTGCGTCTCACGTGCCTTGTCCGGCAGGATTGACCGTGCTTAGAGTGCCTATTGGGAGGCGTTGCGATGAGTAGGAAGACATCGGGGCCCATTCCCGAAGGCGGCGTCATAGGGAGGCTCCCGTTCGAGGGGTGGTGGCTGAGCGAGGTCAGCCCCACGCGCCGCGTCCCGAGCCACGGGACCGACCTGTTCGGCACCACGTACGCGCTCGACTTCCTTGTCGTCGACGATCACGGTCGCACGGCGCCTGCTCGCAGCCTGCGCACGGTCTTCGCCACCGAACCGCCAGAGCTCTTCTACGCCTTCGGGCGCCCCCTGTACTCGCCCGTCGCAGGAACCGTGGTGTCTGTTCACGACGGCGAACCCGACCACGAGGCGCGCCGCTCGATACTGACGCTCATCCCGTACGGGTTGAGTCAGCCCCGGAGGATTCGGCGAGGACTGACCGTGATCCTTGGGAATCACGTCATCATCCAGGTTGCAGAAAGCCCTTACTACGTTGGACTCGTACACCTCCAGCGAGGCTCCGTTCAAGCGTCGGCTGGTGACCGGGTGAGCGCCGGCGATCAGATCGGCAGATGCGGCAACTCCGGGAACTCCACGCAGCCACATCTCCACATTCAGGCGATGGACAGCCCTGATCCCTATGCCGCGAAAGGTGTGCCGCTCCGTTTCGACGAGTTCCAGCAACACCGCCCGAGGCAAGGTGCCCCGTGGACGCTGCGTGAGCAGGCCTGCCCTGAGCAGGGCTCGGTCATCGCTCGACTTTGATGTGACGCCATAGAACGAGTCTCAGATCCGGCGTGACGATCCGTTGCGGGGCTGCTGCGGCCTGATTGCGACGAGAATTAGAGGATGAGCCTACGGTGCGGTGCGCTGGTTCTGATCGGGGACGTACTTTTCCGGCGAGGACTGCGTCTTCCTGCAAACCTCTGAGGCCCGGTGGTAGTCGTTTGTAGGAGAGGTACGTCCTGGACGGACAACACAGTTCTCGGCCCGTACCGAGTCGCTGAGGTCATACAGGGGAACAGCAAAGGCAGCGGTGACTCCTATGAGGAAACCTTCTTCTTAGGCATACCATGCCATAGTGCCGTGAACGATTGCCGCGATTGATGGACCAACGATCATGGCCTGCTCTCTGCGTCGGACACCGATGCCGGCATCGACGATCTGGACCGCCATCGCAGCCATGAGGACCAGTCTCACGGTAGCGACGTCTGAAGTTGCGACGAAAGGTATGACTGCAGTGACTATGCCGAAGGGAACCGCTCGAGCCGCGTACATCTGAGCGAAGAACCTCTCTCCGGCGCTGATCTCTTGCGACTTGCTCATGATCCGAGGTTGGAAGACAACCAGCATTGATGACACTGCACTGATTGTTGCGGCGAAAGCGTTGAGAACCTGAAGTACGGCAATCGGCACGATGAATCACCTGAGAGGGAAAGGTGGGGAGGGCGTCAACTGGGGATCGCGCTGCCGTCGTCGCCCTCGCCTATACGGATCCGCCAACGGCCCGAGCCGGCGTCGGCCCCTGAGTCCGTAGGTATGCGGACCATGCCCTCCTGGGCGATGGTCGACACGAGTCTGCCGGATGAGTCGAAGACCTGGGCTCGCGCCATGCCCCGGCCACCCTGTGAGGAGGGGGAGTCCTGCACGTAGAGCAGCCAGTCGCCCATGTCCACGTCGCGGTGGAACCACTGTGCGTGGTCAAGGGTCGCCAGACTCATGCCCTCACTGCGCCAGGACAGCCCCTGGCTGCGCAGCACCGGCTCCAGCATCACCTGGTCACACACATAGGCCAGCAGCGCCCGGTGCACGGTCTGAGAGGTCTGCGTCGGGATACGACTGCGCGAACGCATCCACAGATGTTGGCGGCCGGCTCGCTCCCTGGCGGGACGCAGATAGAGGTTGCCCTCCACGTGCCTGAGGTCGAATGCCGCCGTGCGCCCCAGAAAGCGCGCCACCGGGTGATCGATGGTGCGGAAGATCTCCAGGGCGCTCGTCAGGTCCTCAGGCCGCGGTACCGAGGGGGCCGTTACGTGAATGTCAGCCCCCTCCTGCTCCTCCTGGAAGGAGGTGAGCATCGTGAGGATCGACGTGCCTTCCTGGGAGGCCGCAGTGCGTCGCTGGGAGAAGGATCGGCCGTCGTGCAACCGCTCGACGGCGAAGCTGATCGGCTTGTCCGGCTTACCGCCCCGCATGAAGAAGGCGTGGACCGAGTGCGGCAGACGCTCCCCGTCGCCGTCGTCCTCGACCGTGGCGGCGGCGGCGAGCATTCCCTGGGCAACCACCTGACCGCCGTAAACCCGGCCCGAGAGCTGCGGCAGGGAACCGCCGGTGAAGAGATCCTCCCCATCTCCCGCCGCCAGGCCGAGGACCCGGGTCACTGAGCCGAGGGGCTCCTCCGTGGCGGCGGGGACGGGGTAGGGGCTGGTCACAGACCGAGCTCCTCCAGGATCGGAAGCTTGGCGCGCACGGCGGCGCGAGCGTCCTCGGCGGTGGCCGCGGCGATGGCGATCTTGGCCAGCTCCCGGCACTCGTCGAGGGTGACGGACTTCAGAACGGCGTCGACATCTGGCAGTGCGCGTGCCGTCATCGACAGCGAGGCGACGCCCAGGCCCACCAGCACCGTTGCCAGCGCCGGGTCCGCAGCGGCCTCACCGCACACGCCCACTGGCCGACCCTTGGGAGAGGCACCCTCGCATGCCGTGCCGATCAGACGCAGCACGGCCGGCTGCCAGGCCGTGGACAGGTCGGCCAGCGAGGACAGCAGGCGGTCGGCCGCCATGACGTACTGGGTGAGGTCGTTGGTGCCCACGGAGGCGAAGTCCGCGTGCTCGAAGAGCTTGTCCGCCATGAGCGCGGCGGAGGGAACCTCGATCATCATGCCGGCCGTCTTCAGGCCGTAGGAGCGCGCCTTCTCCGTGAAGGCCTTGGCCTCGTCGGCCGTGGAGATCATCGGGGCCATCACCCATACCTTCGCCTCGGTGGCGGCCTCGGCCTTGGCCAGCGCCTCGAGCTGGTGCTCCAGCACCTCGGGGTCGCGGCGCGTGGTCCGGTAGGCGCGCACGCCGAGCGCCGGGTTGGCCTCGGTGGCATCGGTCAGGAACGGCAGCGGCTTGTCAGCCCCGGCGTCGAGCGTGCGCACGACGACCTTCTTTCCGGGGAAGGCCTCCAGGACGCCCTGATAGGCCTCCACCTGAGCCTCCACCGTGGGCTCCTCGGGCTGGTCGAGGAAGCAGAACTCGGTGCGGAACAGGCCGATACCCATCGCTCCGGCCTCCGCAGCACTGCGGGCTCCGGCTGCGTCACCAACATTGGCCAGCAGCTGGACCTCGTGGCCGTCCTTGGTGGCGCCGTCGCCGTTGAAGACACGCACGCGCGAGGCGAGCTCGCGGGCCCGGCGCAGAGCGTCCTCGGAGGGATTGATGGTGATCGTTCCCTTGGTGCCGTCCACCAGGACGATGTCACCCTCTGCCAGTGCGTCGGTGACCTCCTCGCCGGTGCCGACGATCGCCGGCATACCCAGAGCGCGGGCCAGGATGGCGGTGTGAGAGGTGGGCCCGCCCTCGGAGGTGATGAAGGCGATGACCTTCTCGGGGTCCAGCAGCGCGGTGTCAGCCGGGGCCAGGTCGGTGGCCACGAGCACGAAGGGCTCGGGCAGGCGGGGAATGCCCGGCATGGGCGACTCGGTCAGGACTGCGACGATACGGTCTCGTACGTCCTGCACGTCGCGGGTGCGTTCCGCCATGTAGCCGCCCAGCGACTCCAGCATCGTGGCCAGCGTTCCGGCTGACTCCCACACGGCACGCTCGGGAACCAGGCGCTTCTCTCGCACCATGGCCTGCGCCGTCGAGGTCAGAGTGGGATCGGCCGCCATCTGTGCTGTGGTCTCAAGGAGGGTGCGGGCCTCGGCCTTGGCCTCGGCGGCGGACAGCTCCAGGCCCTTCTTGACCTGCTGAGCCGCCAGCGCGATGCGCTCGCACTCCTTCTCGACATCGCGGCTGGGCTCGAGAGTGGCGATCTCGGGTTCAGGAATAGGGGGCGCCATCCTGGCGACGGGCCCGGCCACAAGGCCAGGGCTCACACCGATGCCGGACAGGGTTGTGGCAGTGGTGTCGGACGCTGTCATGTGGTGCTCCTCATCGGAGACGAAAGGGATCATCGCTCATTGTGCCCTGACTACGCCCTGAATGAGACGTTTCCGCCAGGGGAATAACGATCTCCTCTGCGGCGTCGTCAAGGCTTCTATCGCGTTCCCATAAGGTTACGTGCGGGAATCTCGTGAAGCGAGGAGGTGCTCGGTGGGAGTGCCGCCTCGTACGGAGCCCCCGGGCTCCTCGCTGCCCCGTCGCATCCTCTCCGTACCGAGACCGGGCTCCCTCGCCGCGAACGGCGTGGAGGTGGGATAAAGTGATCGTGACCACGAAGGACTTCAGCCGCCCGCCCGACCGCATGACAGATGGGGATTGCGAGAGGACGGGAACCGAGAAGGGAATAGCCATGAGTACTGCATCAGACATCGTTGCCGGCCTCGGAGGCCGGGAGAACATCACCGCCCTCGAGCCCTGTATCACGCGTCTGCGTGTGGAGGTTACCGACCAGGCGAAGGTCGATGAAGAGGCGTTGCGGGCGGCCGGCGCCTTCGGCGTGGTGCGTTCCGGCCGCGTCGTCCAGGTCGTCGTCGGCCCGACGGCGGACACCCTCGCCTCGGAGATCGCGTCCCTCTGACTGCGGCCCGGCCGCCGTCGGTCGGTAGGTCGTCCGGCTCCAGCACCCTCATCCTGGAGCCGGACGACCTGTCCGCGGTCATACGACGTCTGGGCGTGCTGCGGCCCATGGCCCCGCCGGTCTTCAACCGGGTGCCGACCCGCCATGCGGTCCTGGACACATGCTTCCCGGGCTCCTGGTACGCATCGGCATGATTCTGGGGCGTCACCGTGAAACAGTTGCAGCAAAACGTCAGCAGGCCCGGTGCGGCGGGTGCACAACCATTCGTCGCTGGGGCACACTTGGACACTGCTAGCCCTTCTAGCGTCTGCGTCCCGTTCCAACCCGGCGGTTCCCCAGGGTTGACGGCGGAGCGCAACCCTCCTCCACGGCACTCCACCGCACATCTGCTCACGCAAGGCTGACCCATGCACATGAATGAGTTCAACGACGACCAGTCACCCGCTTCTGAGAGCCTCAAGCACCTTGCCGAGGCGTATGGTGTCTCCACCGAGTACTGGGACTACCACGGCAACCTCGCCTCCCCCTCGGGCGCCACCCTCAAGGCCGTGCTCACCGCGCTCGGTGTGAGCGCCCGCACCGATGAGGAGATCGAGCGCTCCCTGCGAGAGGTGGAGGACGCTCCCTGGCGCCAGACACTCGCTCCCACCGTAGTCACTCGTGGCGGAGTGGAGTCCACCGTCCCCGTGTACGTCCCCGACGGTGCGAAGGTGCGGGTACGCGTCGAGCTTGAGGACGGTGGGGTCCGAGAGCTGACCCAGACCGAGGACTGGACGGTGCCCCGAGAGGTCGACGGAGTCAAGCGTGGTCGCGCCTCCTTCATCCTGGGAACCGACCTGCCCCTGGGCTGGCACCGGCTCATCGCGGAGGTCAGCCCCGGCTCCGGACAGTCGGCGCCTCAGGGCGCGCACGCCGCTGCGCCGGCCGACGGTGAGGCGGAGACGGTCACGGTGACCTCGGCTCTGGCGGTCACCCCTAACCATCTTGATCTGCCCAAGGCTCTTGGGGAGCGTGGCTGGGGCGTCATGACCCAGCTCTACTCGATTCGTTCGCGGGGCTCCTGGGGAACCGGCGACACCGACGACCTCACCGAGCTCGCCTCCTTCCTGGGGGACCAGGGGGCCGACTTCCTGCTCATCAACCCGTTGCACGCGGCTGAGCCAGTAGCGCCGATGACCCCCTCGCCCTATCTGCCCGTCACCCGCCGCTTCGTCAACCCGCTCTACATCCGGCCTGAGAACATCCCGGAGGTGGCCCGGCTCTCCGGTCCCAAGCGCTCGCTGGTGCAGTGGGCCTTCGAGGAGGTCAAGGACAGCGACCTGAGCGCCGAGCCTATCGATCGGGACACGGTGTGGAAGGCCAAGCATGAGGCCCTTGAGGTCATCTTCTCCGCAGGCCGCTCCTACGCCCGGCAGCGCGACTTCGAGCGTTTCCGTGCCGAGCAGGGCGAGGGGCTGGAGCGCTTCGCCTTGTGGAGCGCGTTGGTGGAGAAGCACGGTTCCCTGGAGACGTGGCCCGCTACGCTGCGCGATCCGGACTCGGCCTATGTGGCCAACGAGGCTCACCTACTGGCCGAGCGCATCGACTTCTTCGCCTGGCTGCAGTGGATCGTCGACGAGCAGCTGGCGCGCGCGCAGGCCGAGGCCCTGGCCTCGGGAATGGCGCTCGGCATCATGGACGACCTCGCCGTGGGCGTGCACTCGCAGGGTGCGGACGTGTGGTCCAACCCGGAGGCATTCGCCTCCGGCGTCACGGTGGGCGCACCGCCGGACATGTACAACCAGCAGGGCCAGAACTGGTCCCAGCCGCCGTGGAACCCCGAGTACCTCGCCCGCTCCGCTTACGCCCCTCTGCGTGACATGGTGCGCACGGTGCTGCGTCACGCTGGTGCGCTGCGCGTGGACCACATCATCGGCCTGTTCCGCCTGTGGTGGATCCCTGAGGGCATGGGGGCCGATTGCGGCGCCTACGTGCGCTACGACCATGAGGCCATGCTCGGCGTCGTCCTCCTGGAGGCATACCGAGCCGGCGCCGTCGTGATCGGCGAGGACCTGGGCACCGTTGAGCCCTGGGCTCGCGACTACCTGGCCAGCCGTGGTGTGCTGGGAACCAGTGTGCTGTGGTTCGAGAAGCAGCACGACGGCTGGCCCCTCCAGCCGCAGGACTACCGGCGTCTGGCCCTGTCCACGGTCAACACCCACGACCTCCCTCCGACAGCCGGCTACCTCGCCGACGAGCACGTCGAGCTGCGTGAGCGCCTCGGCCTGCTCACCGAGCCGGTCGAGCAGGTGCGCACCGAGGCCCGTATCGAGCGCGACCGGATGACGGCCCGGCTGCGTGAGCACGATCTGCTGGGGGAGGCCCCCACCGAGCGTCAGATGGTCGAGGCTCTGCACCGCTACGTGGTACGTACCCCCTCGGTCCTGGTCGGCATCGCGCTGGTCGACGGCGTGGGGGAGCGGCGCGCTCAGAATCAGCCCGGCACTGACCAGGAGTACCCCAACTGGAGGATCCCCCTGGCCGACGGCGCCGGTGAGGTCGTCCTCGTCGACGACCTGCCCGAGAACGCCCGCCTGGGCAGCCTCTTGTCCGTCGTGCGTGATGAGATGACGTCGTCCTCCTGACGTCTGCGTCGGCTTGACCGACGATGACGATGCCGCGGAAGACTGTGGTTCCGGCCGTCCAGGTGATGGCCGGGACCACAGTCCGTTCGTGCGAGGGAGCGACCGCATGCGACCGTGTATGACCGCATGCGGTAGCCCGGCCTCATGCCCAGGTCATGAGCGGGTCTCCGGCTTCAACCCGTTGTCCCGACGGAACCGGGGTCAGGGCGGACTCCTGCCCCTCCAGGGCGATGACGGGGACGATCGGGTTGAGTCCACCTGCCTCGATCTGAACAGGTGACCAGGTGATGGCGGGCTGGCCCGCATCGACCGCTTCGCCCTCGGCCACCAGGAGAGTGAAGCCGCTGCCTCCCAGACCCACAGTGTCCAGGCCCAGGTGGACCAGGATGCTGCGACCGTTGTCATCGGTGATGACATAGGCATGGGGATGGATCTTCGAGACGGTGCCGCTGATCGGTGCCAGGGCGCTGACGTCATCGCCACCAGCACGGTCCGGGATGACCGCTACTCCCGGACCGACGATCCGGCCGGAGAACACGGGGTCGGGAACATCGTCGAGAGCAACGACGACGCCGGCCACCGGTGACCGGACGACTTGGCTCACCGCAGGTCCTCGATGTCTTCTGCGATGGTGTCGGCGTTGGGACCGACGACGACCTGCACGATCTCGCCCAGCTTGACGACCCCGTGCGCACCCGCCGCCTTGAGTGCGGGCTCGTCCACGAGTGATCCGTCCTCGAGCTCGCAGCGCAGACGGGTGATACAGGGCTCGATCTCCACGATGTTGTCGAATCCACCGAGGGCGTCGACGATGCTCTGTGCCTGGGACATGGGTTCCTCCTGGGTCTGACCGGACAGGTGCCGGGTTCTGGGGTGGTGCGTGGCGGTGCCGGAATGGGCGTCAGAAAGTAGCGAAGATGCACTGTCAGGTGATGGCTCCTTCGCCTTACCGGACTAGTGGTCCATACCAGTAGACCATGGTACAGGTCGTCATGGGCTTGTCCAGTGTCGATCGGTGATGTTTTCTTAAGGCCGAGGGCGAGAGGGGCGGAAGGCCGGCTTGGGAGCGGCCACCGGAACCCACAGGGTGTAACGGTCGGCGCGGAACAGGGTGCGCGAGTAGTCGATCGCGCAGTGCTCGTGGAAGGTCCGCCGAGTGATGTCCAGGGTCGGGGCTCCCTCCTGGACGGACAGCAGTGCCGCCTCCTGGGCCGTGGCCGCATGGGCCTCGATCATGTCCTCGCCCCACTCGGGTGCCATTCCGGCCTGGGTCAGCTCTGCGTAGACCGAGAAGTTCGGGCTGGTGCGCAGCAGGTCAGGAAGAAGCGCCGCAGGGATCCAGTTCTCCTCGATGGCCATGGGGATGGCATTGGCGGTCAGTAGGCGACGCAGGTGATGGACCTCGGTGCCCGCCTCGAGCTCCAGCGCAGCCGCCACGGTCTCGCCTGCGGGGACGGTCTCGGTCAGTAGCATGACAACGCCGGGCTCCATCCCGCGCCGCTGCATCTCCTGGGTGAAGGAGGTCAGTCTTACCTGCAGATCGAGCTTCGGGGGTGCGACGAACGTGCCCCTGCCCTGATGGCGCTCCAGGACCCCGTCGACGACGAGGGTGTCAATGGCCTGGCGCACGGTCATTCGGGAGACCTCGAACTGCTCGCACAGCTCACGCTCGGAGGGGACCGGGGAGCCGCTGGCGAGTCCGTTCCTGATGAGCTCCAGCAGATGGTTGCGCACGATGACGTACTTCGCCGGTCTCTTACCTGGGTTCTTGGGCATGGGACTCCCTGGTCGACGGTGGATAGAAGCGGTCAGAAAGTGAACTGGTCGCAACCATTGTTTCCGCTCCGTTGCGTTTGCGTGCCTCATTATGGCTGAAGAGTGCACTCAGTGCTTGACATTGAAAGTTCTTTCGGTTTCTCTGGTGTCACTGGTCCAGACGTGTTCGGAGTCGAGCCGTCCAGACCGCCACCGTCATGGCGGGCAGCCATGCGGGCAACTCCGATGCGGCAGTGACGCCGCTTGATCCTGAACTGGAGAACATCGTGGCAGACAAGAGGAAGAAAACGAGTGGCGCCTTCGCACTCGCTCAGCGGCTGGGGCGATCGCTGATGCTGCCGATCGCCACTCTTCCAGCGGCGGGCCTGCTGCTGCGTCTGGGGCAGGCGGACATGCTGGGAGCCGACGGACTGGCTAAGAACCTGTCCTGGTTGCAACCCGTCGCAGACGTCTTCGCAGCGGCCGGTGGAGCGGTCTTCGACAACCTGCCCCTCATCTTCGCCGTCGGCGTCGCCGTGGGGTTCGCCAGGAAGGCCGATGGCTCCACTGGGGTGGCTGCCCTGTTCGGCTTCCTCGTCTACCGCGCAGTCACCTGGACCATGTCGCCCATCATTATGGGCAAGCCTGAGCCATTGAGCCAGGAGGCTCTCGACTGCCTGCACGGCTTCGATCCCGCCAAGGGGGAGATCGCTCAGGTAGGCCCTTGGAACCAGGGCGTCAAGATCTGTGACATTCCCACCCAGACACCCATCAACTACGGGGTCCTCGGCGGTATCGTCATCGGCGTCGTCGCCGCCCTGCTCTGGCAGCGTTACTACCGCGTCAAGCTGCCAGACTGGCTGGCCTTCTTCGGAGGGCGCCGCTTCGTCCCGATCATCACCTCCGGTGCCGCGCTCGTCATCGCCCTGGCGATGTCGGCGCTCTACCCGGCCTTCAACTGGCTCATCAACGAACAGCTCGGCGGCTGGCTCATCAATGCCGGGAACTCCAAGGGGCTTGCCGGCGCCCTGGCGGTCTTCGTCTTCGGCACGGTCAACCGGCTGCTCATCCCCTTCGGCCTGCACCACCTGCTCAACTCGGTGCCCTGGTTCCAGCTCGGATCCTGCCAGACGGCCTCGGGCGGCACCGCGCACGGCGACCTGACCTGCTTCTTCCAGGGCGTGGACGGTTCGAACTCGTGGACCGGAGGCTTCATGACCGGATTCTTCCCGATCATGATGTTCGCCCTGCCCGCAGCCGCGCTGGCCATCTGGCACACCGCCAAGCCCGCCAAGCGCAAGGCGACCGGCGCCCTCATGATCTCGGTTGCTCTGACCGCCTTCATCACCGGCATCACCGAACCCCTTGAGTACGCCTTCGCCTACGTGGCCTTCCCGATCTACGCCGTCCACGCGGTGCTGACCGGGTCCTCCCTGGCGATCGCCAACCTCCTGGGCGCGAAGGACGGCTTCTCCTTCTCCGCCGGGGCGATCGACTACCTGCTCAACTTCGGCAAGTCCTCCGAGCTCTCCGGCGGTGTGGTCCAAGGCCCGCTCATGATCGTCATCATGGGGCTGCTCTACGCCGTCATCTACTACTTCCTCTTCCGCTTCCTCATCATCAGGTTCGACTTCAAGACCCCGGGTCGTGAGGACGACGACGTCGACGCCTTCGCCGCCGCCCAGGCCGCTGCCGCGAAGTCCACGGGCAAGAAGGCCGAGGAAACGCGTCGGCGCTGAGCGGTTCCGACAATCATCACTCACCTGGCCGGGGCCGGGCGCATCGTGCGTCCGGCCCCGGCCAGTCCCTCTCTCGATCCCGCTCCGAGTGAGTTCCCGAAGCGGCTACTCGCCGGTCTCAGCCGCCTGGGCTCTGGCCACACGTCGGGTGTCGTCGAGGTTCTCGCGCACGATCCGCCTGAGGGCCGCCGGCGCCTGGGCGTGGGACTCCAGCCAGCCCTCCAGAGCAGCAGCCGGGTCCGCCCCGTCCAGGCCCACCGTGGCGCAGGACCACAGGCCGGTCAGCAGGTTCTCCGCCATGTGGAAGGTGCGAGAGGACCACAGGGAGTCGATCGCCTCCACGTACTCGCTCACGAAAGGCACCAGCAGGTCGGGTCGGCGCTCGACACTGGTCAGGCCGCGCAGCACGCGTACCTGGGTCTCGTTGGGCATGGAGGCGTCATCGACGAGCGCCCGCCACGTGGCCTCCTTCGCCTCCGGTGTCGGGATGGCGGCACGGGCCTCGGCGGCGCGCTCCCGTCCCGTGGTCGTGCGGTCCCGGGCCTCCTCGGCGTGGATCCGCTCCTCACCGAAGCGGCCGGCAGCCACCAGTCCGGTCAGCAGGTCCCAGCGCAGGTCCTGGTCGACATCGAGACCCTCAAGTGCCGAGGTGCCTTCCAAGAAGCCGGCCACGACGTCGAGCTGCTCACCGGTCACTGCGTGGGCGGCCACGGCACGTATGAGCTGAAGCTGCTTGTCGCTTCCGGCCTGGGCCGCCCGGGCCAGCTCCAGCAGGCGGTCAGCGGTGCCAGGCGCGAGGTCTCGGCGCACGGCCGGGGGCAGGAAGGCCGACAAGCAGGTGGTGATCCGCCCCAGGAGGCCCTGGATGACCGAGGAGTGCTCCTCGACGTCCAGTGCTTGCAGTGCCGCCTTCAGGAAATGGGAAGCGGCGAGCTCGCCGTCGCGCACCATGTCCCAGGCCGAGGCCAGGACGATCGAGCGGGGCAGGGACTCGGCGAAGGCCTCGATATGCGTGAGCCCATGAGACAGGGACTCCTCGTCGAGACGGACCTTGGCGTAGGTGAGGTCGTCGTCGTTGAGGACGAGGACATCCGCCCGCTTGGCACCGACCAGCTCGGGGACCTGTGTCAGCTCACCATCGACGTCGAGCTCAATGCGGTTGGTGCGCTCCAGGTGCGTATCGGCGCCCTGGCCGGTCGGGCTGTAGGAGCCGATCGCCACCCGGTGAGGGCGCAGTGATGCCGGCGAGTCGGCCGGGATCTCCTGACGGACGGCTGCCTGGGTGATGACGCCGTCGGCGTCGGTGACGACTTCCAGGCGCAGGGTTGTCACGCCGGCCTCCTGGAGCCACAGACGGGTCCAGCTGCTCAGGTCACGGCCCGAGACCGCCTCCAGCTCCCGGAGCAGGTCGCCCAGCTCGGCGTTGGAGTAGGCGTGCGCCGCCAGGTATCGCTGGATGCCGGCGAAGAAGTTCTCCCGGCCCACGTAGCCCACGAGGGCGGCCAGCACCGAGGCCCCCTTTGCGTAGGTGATGCCGTCGAAGTTGACCTCGACATCGTGGAGGTCGTTGATCTCGGCGGCCACGGGGTGAGTGGAGCTGAGCTGGTCCTGGTTGTAGGCCCAGCTCTTCTCCAGGGTCTGGAAGGTCGTCCAGGCCTGGTCCCACCGGGTGATCTCAGCAGTGGCCAGGGTGGAGGTGAACTCGGCGAAGGACTCATTGAGCCACAGGTCGTTCCACCAGGTCATGGTGACCATGTCGCCGAACCACATGTGGGCCAGCTCGTGCAGGATGGTCACGGCCCGTCGCTCGACGCGGGCCTCAACGGGGCGGGAGCGGAAGATGTAGTCGTCACGGTGGGTGACGCAGCCGGCGTTCTCCATCGCCCCGGCGTTGAACTCGGGTACGAAGATCTGGTCGTACTTGGTGAAGGCGTAGGGCGTTGCGAACAGGTCCTCGTAGTAGGCGAAGCCCCGTTTGGTCAGGTCCAGGATCTCCGCTGAGTCCATGTGCTCGACCAGGCTCTTGCGGCAGTAGACGCCCAGGGGAACGGTGCGCCCGTCGCTCGCCACATACTCATCGGTGGCTCCCACGTAGGGGCCCGCGACGATCGCGGTGACGTAGGAGCTCATCGGCTCTGTGGGGGCGAAGGCGAAGGTGTGGGCGTCACCCGAGCCGTCGGAGTCCTCAGTGGGAGTCGGCTCGGGCGTGGGGGAGTTGGACAGCACCGTCCAGCTCGACGGGGTGGTGACGGTGAAGGTGAAGGATGCCTTGAGGTCCGGCTGCTCGAAGACGGCGAATACGCGCCGGGAGTCGGGTACCTCGAACTGGCTGTAGAGGTAGGTCTCGCCGTCGGCCGGGTCGGTGAAACGGTGCAGTCCCTCTCCGGTGTGCATGTAGGCGCAGTCAGCAACGACGACCAGCTCGTTGTCGGCGGCCAGCCCCGTCAGGGTGATGCGTGAGTCCGCATAGACCTCAGCGGGGTCGAGGGCACGCCCGTTGAGGGAGATGGAGTGGACGACGGGGGCGATCAGGTCGATGAAGGTGGAGGAGCCCTGTGTGGACGTGAACCGTACGGTCGTTGATGATCCGAAGACAGTCTCACCGCGTGTGAGATCGAGGGTGACGTCGTAACTCCGGGTGTGCACCGTCGCGCTGCGATCGGTGGCCTCGAGACGAGTCAGGTTCTGACCGGGCATAAGAGGAACTCCTGTATAAGAGGGAAACGCGGCTCATGGGGCGCCGGGCGATTGTCTCATCTTCCTGTCTCAGGTGGTGCGCCCGGGGTGCACGACAACGTCGCCGGGGAGACGACACATGAGCATGTCGTCTCCCCGGCGACGGAAGGCAGTTCTCCTGATGCCAGGAATCTCACTCAGGAGACTGGCCGCAGAGCGGCTCAGGCCTTGTTGCGGCGACGCAGGAGCAGAACCGCCCCTCCGCCGACCACGAGAAGCGCGGCGATCCCGCCGAAGATCATGCCGTTGGCACCGGTGTGAGCCAGGGACCGGTCGGATTCGCCGGTCTTCGTCTCACCAGCGGCCTTGTTCTCGGAGGAGGAGTCCTTGGCGCTTGAGCCAGAGTTCTTACCGCCCTCCTCGGCCCGGTTGTTGACCTGCTGCTCGGCCGCGGCCTTGTTGTCCTTGCCGTTGGCCTGGTTGTTAGCGCCGTTGGCCTGCTGCTCGGCTGCGGCCTTGTTGTCCTTGCCGTTGGCCTGGTTGTTAGCGCCGTTGGCCTGCTGCTCGGCTGCGGCCTTGTTGTCCTTGCCGTTGGCCTGGTTGTTAGCGCCGTTGGCCTGCTGCTCGGCTGCGGCCTTGTTGTCCTTGCCGTTGGCCTGGTTGTTAGCGCCGTTGGCCTCGGAGGCGGAACGCTCAGTGGACTGGCTCTCGGAGGTGGAGGTCTCAGACTTCTGGCTCTCAGAGGTGGAGGTCTCAGACTTCTCAGACTTCTGGCTCTCGGAGGTCTCGGAAGAGCCGCCGTTCTTCTGGTTGTCACCACCGCCGTTGTTGGCGCCGGCCTTGTTCTCGGTGCGCTCACGCTCGGTCTTCTCCGAGGTGTCACCACCGCCGTTGTTCTCGGTGGTCTGGCTCTCGGTGGTTCCGCGCTCAGTGGTGGTGCTCTCGGAGGTCTCGATGGTGAAGGTGTGCTCCGAGACCCTGGTCACGGTCTGGCTCGTGGCCGTCTCGCTGTGGTGGGAACCGGTCAGCACCAGGAGGTACTCGCCGTTGGCCGCGTCGGTGGGCGCGGGCAGGTTGCCCTGGAGGTTGCCGTTGGCGTCAACCGTCAGCTCTCCGAGGGTGTAGGTGATGCTGGAGTCGCTCTTGCTCTTGAGCACGACAGTCACCGTCTCGCTGGCGTAGAAGCCCTGGGCGTTGAAGGAGAAGGTCTGGCCCTGGCTCTCCGTACGGGCGGAGACCTCGTAGGAGCCGGTGATGCGCGTGTCGTCGAAGTAGATCTGAGTCTGCTGCTGCGTAGTCACCTGGGTCATCTCGGTCTGGCCGCCGTTGGTCGTGCAGCCGGCGCCGATCTTCCACCCCTCGGTGGTGGTGGCAGCAGAGGTGCCGATGGACTTGATGAGCGCTTCCAGGTCAAGGTCAGCGGACCAGTTGCCGTCGGCGGCCGCTTGGGTCTTGACGACGTCGGAGACAGAGCCGTCCGGGGCGTACAGCGCGATACCGACAGTGGCCTGCTCCCCGGTGCAGCCGCTTCCCGAGACGGTGAAGGACGTGTTGGTGCTGGCGGAGACGAAGGTCTTCTCCTGGGTGATCTTGAAGCTGCTGCTTGAGGTGGTCTCGCTGGAACCGCTTGGGCTGGCCTTGGGGGAGCCGCTGGGGCTCGGGGCGCTTTCGGAAGGGCTCGGGCTGCTCGTGGTGCTCGGGCTGCTGGGTGCACTTGGGCTGCTCGGGCTGCTGGGTGCGCTCGGGCTGCTCGTGGCGCTCGGGCTGCTCGGACTGTTCCGGTTGGAGTTATTTGCAAGAGCAGGGGAGGCAATGAGAGAGGCTCCAGTCATTGCGGCCACTGCGCTCGCCGCGGCAAGGGGACGTCCAAGACGCATGTGTCCTCCTAGGTCTACGGGGAACGATGGCTGCCGGCGACCTGATTCTTCACCGGCTCGTTATCTACCGTAACGAGGAATATGGCGATGTCGTGGGTATGTCATGTGATCCCCAACACTTCAATGAGTGGCCTCACTCACGTGACAAAAACGATGATCGTTGAGGATCCTCCTGAAATGCTGAAATCCTGGGGAATACATGCGACTTCGGTAGCGGGGTGATCAGGAGCCTGATGGATGGCAGGTCTTGGGGCTGTATCCGTAGCCGGCCAGCAGATCGCGAGACTGCCGGTTGGGGGAGATGATGATCGATTCGTCCCGAGGCCCGGTCGGCAGGTCGATGATCGTGGTGGTCCCGGTCTTCTGTGCCTTGGCCGCGCTGCGTGCCAGGACGATCAGGTCACCGAGCCCGCTTCCTGAGTCCAGGGTGATGTTGCCTGCCACTGTATGTGCCAGACGGTGGAGCGTCACAGGATTACTGGACTCCTGTCCGACGGCGGACAGAACCGCCTGCATCACCATGGTGGTGGACTGGTTGCGGCGCTGGGCGCCGTCGGCCTCGCTCATGGCCTCCCAGGTGCCGTTGCGCAGGATCTCCGGGTGTCGGGAACGGACGAGGGCAAGAGCGTCGATCCCTTTGAGCCGGTGACGGCCGGTCGAGGTGAGGTTCAGTCCGGTATACGCGTCCCGAACAGGTTGTGGGACATCCACCTCGACCCCGCCCAGGGAGTCGATGATCTTGGCGAACTGCGCCATGTCGATGGTGACCAGATGCGTGGTGGGGATTCCCAGGCCGGTGCACAGGGCGTTGACCGTGTTCTGCGGTCCGGAGACATAGGTGGTGGCCAGGCGGTCCAGCTCCCTGTCCTTGCTGTTGATAGTCAGGTCTCGGGGCAGGTTGATGATGGTGAGTCCTGCCTCGGAGGGGCGCGCCAGGGCGAGGACATCGGCTCGGGTCCCCTCCACCTCCTGAGTGGTTCCGTACCGGCTCTGATCTCCCGGTACGGTGGTACGTGAGTCCGTCCCTAGGATCAACCAGGTCTCGCCCGCCGTCGGAGATGACGTGGAGGGCATGGCGATGTCGACGCGTGCAGGGCGATGTGCCAGGACAGCGAGATCGGTCCCCAGGACAAGAGCGGCGGTCATGACCGCGGCACTCAGACCGACAGTGACCCTGCGCCGCATCGGCCACCGTCTCGCGCCCCTGCGGCGGCGTCGCCGGGGCTGGGAGGAGCTGACGTCAGCGCCGTCCGCAGTGTCCTCGGAAGTGGCTGGGGAGCTTGCGTCGTGCTCGTCGTCGGGGGGAGGGCTCATGGTCTCAGTGTCCGCCTCTGGGAAGAGTGGCGCAGGCCGTGGTCGCTCTTGTGCCGCGTGGTGCCTCCGGGCGGCACAAGGCCGCCGGGGAGACGGCACACTTCGATGCCGTCTCCCCGGCGGGACGGGTTCCCAGTCATGCTGGGAGGGCGGGGTCAGGCCTTGCGGCGACGCAGGAACAGGGCGCCTCCACCGATGGCCACGAGGGCCGCGGCGATGCCGCCGAAGAGCAGGCCGTTGGAACCGGTCTGCGCCAGCGGCTTGTTGGTGGTGCCGGTCTGGGGGGAGTCGGTGCTGGCCGGGGCGCTGTTGCCGCCGTTGGCGGGAGTGGTCGGACTGGCGGTGGCACTACCGTTGTCAGCGATGTTGTTGTCGCCGTCAGTCATGAGGTCGAGGACGCCGTTCTTGGCGACGACGGTCTTGTTGCTGCTGCCGCCCTCGCCGTAGCGGGCACCCTCGAAGGTCAGCACGTATTCGCCGTCGGCCACACCCGAGGGAGCAGGCAGCTCGCCCTTGATGTTGCCCTCGGCGTCCGCCTTCAGCTTGCCGACGGTGTAGGTCTTGGAGGGGTCGTCCTTGCCGACGAGGGTGAGAGTGACCTCCTCGTTGGGGGAGAAGCCCTTGACGTCCACCTTGATGGTCTGAGCGCCGTTCTCGTCAGTGGTGATCTCGTAGGTGCCGTCCACCTTGGTGTCGTCGAAGGCGACGGCCTCCAGGGCCTGGCCCTTCTCCTCGCCGTAGGCGACACAGCCGGCGCCGATGGACCAGCCGTCGGTCGAGCCGTCCGTCTTGGCCTCAACGCCGGTCGACTTGACCAGGGCGGGGATGTCCAGGGTGGTGGACCAGTTGCCCTCAGCGTCGGGGGTGGCCTTCACGACGTCCGACATGGTGCCGTCAGGGGCGTACAGGGCGATCCCAACAGCAGCGTCCTTGCCGGTGCACCCGGTTCCGGCCACCTCGAAGGCGGTGTCAGAGGGGTTGACGATGTTCTGCTGGTCGTCGGCGAACTTGATGCTGCCATCGGCCAGGGCGGGCGAGGCGGCGAGGGAAGCGCCGATGGCGGCGGCCATCACGCTCGCGGCGGCCAGGGGGCGTCCAAGACGCATGAGTACTCCTAGGTCTACGGGTGTAGGTGGCAACCGGTGAGACGGGGTGTCACCGCGTTGTTATCAACCTTAGCGTTGTATGGGAGGAGGTTCCATCGTTTTCTGAGAATGAGGTATCGGCCTCAGTGTTGAGCAGTCGCGGCTTGGCCCATGTGGGCCAATGAGTTCGGGCGCTCGGATGCGATTCCGAGCGCCCGGGTCCTTTACCAGATGGAGACCCGTTTGTCCGGGGCCAGCCACAAGGCGTCGTCGGGCGTGACATCGAAGGCCTCGTAGAAGGCGTCGACATTGCGCACGATCCCGTTGCACCGGAACTCGGCCGGCGAGTGCGGGTCCACGGTCAGAAGCAGCTCGGCGTAGTCCGGGCGGCTCTTGGAGCGCCAGATCCGTCCCCAGGAGTAGAAGAACCGCTGCAGGCCGGTGAGCCCGTCGATGACCGGTGCCTCGTCCACTGAGTCGATGCCGGCGTCGGCCAGGGCCAGGGCGTACGCCTTGAGGGCAATCCCTAGCCCCCCGAGGTCGCCGATGTTCTCCCCGATGGTCAGAGCGCCGTTGACGTGGGGGATCTCCTCCTTCGTCGTGCCCGCGGCCTCGTGCTTGGCGAGGATGATCTCGGGCGTGTAGGCGTCGTACTGGCTGATGAGCGCCCGTGTGCGCTCAGTGAAGGCCTCCCGGTCCTCCTGGGTCCACCAGTCGCTGACCTTTCCTGTGCCGTCGAAGGTGGAGCCCTGGTCGTCGAAGCCGTGGCCGATCTCGTGGCCGATGACAGCGCCGATGCCCGCGTAGTTCACGGCGTCGTCGGCATGCGGGTCGAAGAAGGGAGGCTGAAGGATCGCAGCGGGGAAGACGATCTCGTTCATCGTCGGGTTGTAGTAGGCGTTGACGGTCTGAGGCGTCATGTGCCACTCGTCGCGATCCACCGGCTTGGTCAGCTTGCCCAGGGAGTAGGCCATGTCGGCCCTCTCCACGCTGCGCACCGAGGCCAGCACGTCCCCGGGCGTGATCTCGACGGCGGAGTAGTCGCGCCAGCGCACCGGGTAGCCGATCTTGGGGGTGAACAGCGCCAGCTTCTCCAGGGCCCGCTCCCGCGTGGCCGGACTCATCCACTCCAGTGAGGAGATGGACTGCCGGTAGGCCTCGATGAGCCGGCTGACCAGGGCCTCCATCGCCGACTTGTGCGACGGCGGGAAGTACCGCTCCACATAGATCTCGCCCAGTGCCTCGCCCAGGCAGGACTCCACCAGGCCGACACCGCGCTTCCACCGGGCTCGTAGCTCGTCGGTCCCCTGGAGCGTACGGCCGTAGAAGGCGAAGTTCTCCTCGACGAAGGCGCTCGAGAGCAGAGTGGCGCGCCCGTGAACGACGTGCCAGGCCGCCCACGCCTTGAGGTCCTCCAGGTCGGCGCCCTGCCAGACGCCGGCGGCGTGGGGCAGGTAGTCGGGCTGGGTGACGATGGCCTCGTCAAGGAAGGTGGTCCGCTCGACGCCGGCGGCCCGAGCCGCGGTGAGGATCCCCTCGCGCCACTCCTGCCAGGGCAGGCCCGGGGCCGAGTCCACGATCTCCTGCCAGGACATCGGGTTGTTCATCTTCTCCACGTCGCGGCAGGTAACGCGGTCCCAGTGGCCCTTGGCCAGATCGGTCTCCACGGCCATGACACGCTCGGCGAGGCTCTCTCCGGAGGCGGTGAGGGACTCGGTCAGCCCTGCCAGCTCGAGCATCGTGGCCACGTGCGCCACATAGGCCTGGCGCAGGGGGGCCTGCGCCTCCTCGCGGTAGTAGGACTCGTCCGGCAGGCCCAGCCCCGACTGGCCGATCCAGCTCGTGTAGCGCTGCGGGTCATTGATGTCGACCTCGACGTCTGCGCCGACGACGCCCATGAACCCCAGCGGCGTCATCTCTCCGAGTGCCCGGGCCAGCTCCTCCTTGGAGGAGGCGGCCAGCACCGGCGTCAGCTCAACAGTCAAGGGCTCGGCCCCGAGCTTCTCCAGGTGCTTCTGATCCATGAAGGCCGCGTAGAGAGCACCGACGCGGCCCCGGTTCGTGCGCAGGACCTCGGAGGACTCTGTGGAGAAGTCCTCGGCGAGCTCCTCCACGATCTGGCGGCAGGCGGCCTCGGCCTCGTCGCGCAGCACGGTGAAGGCACCACTGCTAGGACGATCTGCCGGGATCTCTGCGGTGGCGAGCCACCCGCCGTTGACGAAGCGGAACAGGTCGTCCTGGGGGCGGATCGAGGAATCGCTTGTGGCCGTCTCCAGGACACCGGCGAGAACCGGGGGAGCGGTCTCAGCAGCGGCGCCCAGCCGCGTGGAGGGCCGCGATGGTGAGTCGGAGGAAGGTCCAGTGGGAATCGGCGAGGCGTCAGTCATGACGGACACGCTAACCCGGCTCGGCCCCGTTGGCGTCCTGACGACGCTCATGCTCTCCTGGTGCGAAGCGCTGTTCGCGTGAGGCACAATCCTGCCTATGCGCATCCATATCGCCTCCGACCACGCCGGCTTCGAGCTCAAGAGCGCCGTGATCGAGCATTTGCGGAAGGAGGGGTACGACGTCATCGACCACGGAGCCCACTCCTACGACCCAGATGACGACTATCCCGCTTTCTGCCTGGCCTGTGGAGAAGCCGTGGTGGCCGACGCCGGAAGCCTCGGCATCGTTCTCGGAGGGAGTGGCAACGGGGAGCAGATCGCCGCCAACAAGGTTGACGGGGTACGCGCAGCCCTGGCCTGGTCGATCGAGACCGCCCGGCTGGCTCGCCAGCACAACAATGCCAACATCGTCGCCCTGGGCGGGCGCATGCACGACCTGGGAGCGGGCCTGGCAATCATTGATGCCTTCCTCTGCGAGCCCTTCAGCGGAGACGAGCGTCACGTGCGCCGCATCGCCCAGCTCACCGACTACGAGATGCGCATCCACGACGGTATCGCCCCCACCGGAGGCCCGTCCGGCGCCCCTACCATCACCCCTGTCGGGGACTGACCGGAGCCGCCACATGCCGGAGGGCCACACCATCCACCGGCTCGCCGCTGCCCTGGACGAGCTCTACGGTGGACAGAACCTGCACGCCTCCTCTCCGCAGGGGCGCTTCGCCGAAGGAGCCGGACGCCTGGACGGCCAGGTGCTTCTGGGCAGCCAGGCCCACGGCAAGCACCTCTTTCTTCCCTTCGGTCCCCGTGCCGACATGTCCCACGACGACCCCGGCGTCACTTGGCTACGGATCCACCTGGGCCTCTACGGTTCGTGGACCTTCGACGGCGACCGCGAGTTCATCGCGCCCCACGCCATCGGCGCACCCCGCAGGCGCGTGGGTGAGCGTGGCGAGCACGCCCTCAAGGGCGGGGGAGGCTCAGCCCTGGCCGGGCTGAACGGCGGTGCTGCTGACATCGACGACGCTCAGCGGAGTGCTGAGGGCGCAGGCGGCACCCCTCACCATGGTCCGGCTCCCGACGAGTGGGAGCCACCCGAGCCGCGTGGTGCGGTGCGGTTGCGGCTCCTCGGCCGGCACGGTGTGGCCGACCTGACAGGACCGGCGGCCTGCGAGCTGCTGGATGCCGAGGGCGTGGCCGCCGTGCGTCACAGGCTCGGACCGGACCCGCTGCGCGCCGACGCTGATCTGGAGGTCTTCGTGGCCAAGGCCCGCTCGCGGCGCAAGAGCATCGGGGAGCTCCTCATGGACCAGTCCGTCATCTCCGGGGCCGGCAACATCTACCGGGCCGAGACGCTCTTCCGGGTGGGGGTTTCACCCTTCCGGGCCGGCAACCGCATCAGCGAGGATCGGCTGCGGGCCATCTGGGAGGACCTGCGCCCCCTCATGGAGTACGGGGTGGCCACCGGCTTCATCACCACCGTCGACCTCGACGACGTCCCAGACCCCCTGCCTCCCGACGACCCTGAGGCCGGCCGGTGGTACGTCTACCACCGCACTGGCCGTCCCTGCCTGCGCTGCGGAACTCCGGTGGCGGAGCGGGAGGTGGCGGCTCGTCGCCTCTTCTGGTGCCCGACCTGCCAGGCCCGCTGAATCCGGCTGGAGTCCCACCGAGCGCCACTAAGGTGGCGCCATGTCGAACGCCTCGCCCGCCCTGCACTCCTCGAGCTGGTCCTCCTCGACTGCCGGCCTGCTGACCCGGGACCACCACCTGACCGTTCCCCTGGACCGCAGCGGCCAGGGGGACCTGGCACCGGACGGCACGGGCTCCATCACCGTCTACGCCCGTGAGATCTCAGCCGCGGGCATCGACCCGCTCTCCCGGCCTTCACTGGTCTTCCTCCAGGGCGGGCCGGGCTGTGAGGCGCCGCGCCCCAGCGCCGACGCCGGGCTTGGCTGGATCGGCGCGATCCTGGAGCACCACCGGCTCATCCTCATTGACCAGCGCGGTACCGGTGCCTCCAGCCCGGTGGATCGGCCCGATATCGCCGGTGCCCCCGCAGCCACCGCCCGGCTGCTCACCCACCTGCGCGCCGACGAGATCGTCGAGGACTGTGAGGACCTGCGCCGTGCCCTGGGCCTGGAGCGCTGGAGCCTGCTGGGCCAGTCCTTCGGAGGGTTCTGCGTCACCCGTTACCTCTCCGAGCACGCCCAGAGCCTGGAGAGCGTCTACATCACCGGTGGCCTGCCCGCCATCGGGCACAGTATCGATGAGGTCTACACCCTCAGCTACGAGGCGATGCGGGCCAAGAGCGAGGAGTACTACGCCCGCTTCCCCCAGGACCGCGACCGGATGGCGCGTCTGACTGAGAAGGCCGGTCGGGGTGAGCTGACGACGGTGGGAGGGGACATCGTCGGCCCCGAGCGCCTGCGCTCGCTCGGTGCCCTGCTGGGACGGGCCGGGGGAGCGGACACGATCCACTACCTCCTGGAGCGCGACCCCGCCTCCTGGGCCTTCCGCTACGACCTGGGGCAGTGCCTGCCCTTCGGCGGTAGGTTCCCGCTCTACGCCGTCATCCACGAGTCCTGCTGGGCCGATGCCGGTACCACCGACTGGGCAGCCCAGCGCGTGCGTCCCGCCATCTTCGACGAGGATCCCACGCTGCTGACTGGCGAGCACGTGCGACGCGAGTTCTTCGCCGAAGACGCCGGTCTGCGCCCCTGGCTGGAGGCGGCCGACATTCTGGCCGCGCACGAGTGGCCGGCCCTCTACGAGCCAGCTCGCCTCAGGTCCACGACGACCCCCGGGGCGGCCGCCGTGTATGCCCGTGACGTGTTCGTGCCGATGATCACCTCCCTGGAGACGGCTGCGCTCATTCCCGGCCTGCGCACCTGGATCACCAGCGAGTATGAGCATGACGGCTCGCGCGCCTCCGGCGGCCGGGTCTTCGACCGCCTGCGAGAGCTGGCTACCGGAGCGATCGCCCGCTGACAGCTGTGTCCCGGTGCGCCCACCGGGCGCACCGGGACACAGCCGGGTGCTTGATGAGCACGTGAGGGACGGCGTGAGGCGGCCTGCCGGGTGCTCGCTGGGATGCTGTGAGGCGACTCAGATGTAGATGGTCGGGTCCATCATGAGCTCGGGGTCGGTGCGGGGGTCGCGGGCCCGGCTTGGCACGCCCACGGCGACATGACCCTGCGGGAGGTTCTTCACCAGGACCGCGTTGGCCCCCACCTTGGCCCCGTCCTCGACGGTGACCGGTCCCAGGACCTTGGCGCCGGCGCCGATCTGCACGTTGTTGCCGATGGTTGGATGACGCTTGCCGGGACTCATGGACACCCCACCAAGAGTCACGCCGTGGAACAGCAGGACGTCGTCGCCGACCTCCGCCGTCTCGCCGATGACCACTCCCATGCCGTGGTCGATGAAGAAGCGCTCACCGATGACCGCGGCCGGGTGGATCTCGATGCCGGTGAAGTTTCGGGCGGCCTGGGACAGAGCGCGAGCGGCGAAGCGGTGCCCTTTGTGCCACAGCTTGTGAGCGGCGCGGTGCGCCCACAGGGCGTGGACGCCTGGATAGAGGAGTGCTACCTCCACGTTGGAACGGGCAGCGGGATCGCGTTTACGCGCCGTAGCCAGGTCCTCGCGTGCCAGTTCCAGAAGGGACCGTTTGGAGTTGTGCATGGTGTGCTCCTCTGATGGGTGACGGTGCGGCCCAGGCGGATTCGTGAGCTCGTACCGCATCCGCTGCGCCGTTCACAACACCGACGGCGGCTCGCCTGTTCCCAGGTTCGCCGCCGTCGGGGCCGTCAGTCGAGATAGTCCTTGTACAGAGGCGTGGACAGGTAACGCTCACCGGTGTCTGGTAGAACGGTGACGATCGTCTTGCCCTCCAGCTCAGGACGCCTGGCCAGCTCGCTGGCGGCGGCCAGGGCAGCGCCTGAGGAGATGCCTACGAGGAGGCCCTCCTCCGCGGCGGCGCGGCGTGCGTAGGTGATGGCGACGTCGGACTCGATGTGGAGCAGCTCGTCCCAGATTTCCTGGTCGAGGATCTCGGGAACTACGTTGGGTCCGAGGCCCTGGATCTTGTGGGGAGCGGCCTTCCCCTCGCTCAGCAGCGGGGACTCGGAGGGCTCGACGCCGTAGATCCTCACCCCGGGCTTCTCCTGACGCAGGACCTGGCCCACGCCGGTCAGCGTGCCCCCGGTGCCGATTCCGGCCACGAAGACGTCGATGTCGCCCCCGGTCTGCTCCAGGATCTCCCGGGCCGTGGTCTCTCGGTGGACCTTGGGGTTGGCGGGATTCGTGAACTGGGAGGCCAGGATCGAGTTGGGGGTGGCCGCCTGGATTTCCTCGGCGCGCTTGACCGCACCGGCCACGCCGCCCTCGGAGGTCAGCACCAGCTCGGCGCCGAAGGCCCGCATAATGGCCCGTCGCTCCTTGGACATGGTCTCAGGCATGGTGATGATGACTTTGTAGCCCAGGGCCGCTCCCACCATGGCCAGGCCGACGCCGGTGTTCCCTGAGGTCGCCTCCACGATGGTGCCACCGGGCTTGAGAGCGCCGGACTCCTCCGCGGCGCGGACGATCGACAGGGCGATGCGGTCCTTGACGGAAGATGCCGGCTCGAAGGCCTCGACCTTGGCCAGGACGGTGGCGGGTGCGCCATCGGTCACGCGGTTGATACGAACCAGCGGAGTGTTGCCGACCAGGGCGGTTGCGTCGAGTGCGTAGGTCATAGTGATGTCCTTTGGGGGTTGCGGGTTGAGTGGGCCCCACGGCTCCGGTTCCGGACTGGCAGCGGCCAGGGCGGCGTTGACGCGAGGGCTCTGGATAACAGAGGAAAAAGGAGACGGTCCGCGTCCGTCAGGAATGGCCACGTTGTGTCATGTGGCTGAGAACAGCAGGGGTGACCGCCTGCTCCGGGAGCGCCGGGCATGCGCGCAGCGGTACGCGCACAGATGTCGTGGCCTGGCGCCCTACCGACACCGGCAGCAGCGACACATGGGGGCGGACAGCGCAGGAGGCATGGCGCACATGACGGTCATGGCCATCACGGATCCTCCTGTCCTCAAGGCGACTGACTGCGCCTGTTCGCGTCCGGCGGTGTCAGAGCTGCTCGTGAGCTCCTCCGGGGGTGGTGCCCCGGCCGTTGCGGAAACCCTACCCCGTGTCCAACGACGATTGCCACAATCGCCCATCGTCTGTGTCACATCCTGGTCGCGTGCTGTCATGCGGTGCTCGTGGCTCAGGAGTCTCAGCCCGTGACCGCCGGCAGCTCGACCAGACGGCTCCCCGCGGGCTCGGCAGTCCCCTCGCCCCGGGTCAGAGCGGCCAGTGGTGCTTGCAGGGCTGAGGGGTCGGCGTAGGACGTGGCCAGCACCAGGACGGCGTGGGTCGGCCCCCAGATCGTCTCCTCGACGTGGATGACCGGCTCGTCCTCGGAGGTTCCATCGGCCCCGGTCGGTCCTGCCGACACGGTTCGATCCCGGGAGCGCAGCTCCGCCTCGATCCTGCCGGCCTGGGCGACCGGCACCCGTAGGTCCCACAGGTGGAGCCTGGTCAGCAGGACGCGCGAGGCCTGTTCCAACGCCTGGGCCGTGGCCTCGGAGTATGCCCGCACCAGTCCGCCGGTTCCCAGAAGCGTCCCACCGAAGTAACGGGTGACGACAACAGTCGTGTTGGTCAGGCCTGTTCCACGCAGCACGTCGAGCATGGGCTGTCCCGCCGTACCCGAGGGCTCGCCGTCGTCATTGGAGCGCTCAGTGGGCTGGTGGGAGGCCGACAGGGCGTCGGGCTGAGAGAGGTCGGTGATCGTTGTCGCCGAGCAGTGGTGGCGGGCATCGGGGTAGGAGGAGCGCACGCGGGCGATGAACTCACGGGCCTCGTCCATGGAGTCGGTACGGCAGGCGCGCGCCAGAAAGTGCGACCTCTTGATCTCCAGGTCGGTCTCGGGCTGCTCGCCGCGAGTCAGCGTGAGAAGTCCGGGGGCACCCGGTCTCCGAGATGACTGGTCGGACGGTGTCTGAGAAGCGCGCGAGGCCATGGGAAGATCCTCGCATGTGGGAGCGCGGGACCGATGTCACACGCAATGGGGCGGTCCTGGACTGGAAGCAGTCGCGCGAATGTCGTTATGGTGTCCCTCGGTCCAGTTTCGAGGGGTCGCCTGATCCCTAGTGGTTTATGAGAGAGGAGCGGGCCCATGGCAGTGCCGAAGCGGAAGATGTCCCGCAGCAACACCCGCAACCGCCGCTCACAGTGGAAGGCGAAGCTCACTGAGCTCAACACCATCCGCGTCCAGGGCCGCGAGATCTCCGTGCCCCGCCGTCTGGCGCGGGCCTACAAGGAGGGCCTCATCGAGCAGTGAGGCTGCCGGTGGAGGGCGATAGCCCTTCATCCACGCGGGTGTAGCTCAATGGTAGAGCCTCTGCCTTCCAAGCAGATTGCGCGGGTTCGATTCCCGTCACCCGCTCTGTGAGCCGAAAGGGGCCGCCTCCTCGGTGGCCCCTTTCATCACGTCACGGGCTGTGGCGCAGTTTGGTAGCGCACCTGCTTTGGGAGCAGGGGGCCGCGGGTTCAAATCCCGCCAGCCCGACTCTTCGCCCTGTGGGGCAATGATGTGCCGCGGACTCGTGCCGACATCGGACGGGTGAGCCGCGACCGTAGCGTGCCCCAGTGGCTCTACGCTGGGTGCATGCCCTCGTACCGATCTATTCTCACGGTGACCGTGCTCAAGCCGGGACATGCGCCGGAGGACGTCGAGTCCGCCGCCCGTAACGCCGTGAGGCGTATGACCGTTCTGGAGTCGTTCCAGATCGGCATCGTGCGCGGCCGGCCCCGAGTGACAGTCCGTTTCACGAGTATCGACGATGCCGAGGCCCGCGAGGTGCACGCGATCGTCGTCGATGAGGTCAGGAAGGTCGCCCAGGTCGAGCAGGTGTGGCCGGCCCGCGTCCGCGCAGGCAGAAGCGTGCCGCTGGAGCGGGGCTCGTGACTGACCGCGACTGAGCGTGACGGCCCTCGACCCTGTGTCCAGAGTCATGCGCCAGGAGAGGATGCATCATCGATCCGACTGCCCGTTTGCCCTAAGATGGCACGGATTGACGCCACAGACGCGCGTCCGCCGAACACTACCGAACGCTTCGGTGTTACCGCAGAACTCAGACCTTGGGAGCAACCCCCGTGAAGACCACTGTCGAGAATCTTGACCCCAGTCGCATCAAGCTGACCGTCGAGGTCCCCTATGAGGAGCTCAAGCCGAGCCTTGATGCCGCCTACAAGGAGATCGGCTCCCAGATCCAGGTTCCCGGCTTCCGCCGCGGTCACGTTCCCAACCGGGTCATCGACCAGCGGGTCGGCCGTGGGACCGTCATCCAGGAGGCCGTCAACAACAAGCTCTCCGACTTCTACCGGGACGCCATCACCGAGGCCGAGCGGGTCCCCATGCTCCAGCCCGAGGTCGACGTTGTCGAGCTGCCCAACGCCACCGGTGAGAACGGTGGCCAGCTCGCCTTCTCCGCCGAGGTCACCGTTCGCCCCGTCATCGAGCTGCCCGACCTGAGCAAGACCGAGCTGACCGTGGACGCCGTCGAGGTCACCGACGAGGACGTCGACACCGAGATGGACAACCTGCGCGCCCGTTTCGGTTCGCTGAAGTCCGTGGGGCGCAAGGCCAAGACCGGTGAC
Source organism: Actinomyces naeslundii (assembly GCF_001956585.1). Taxonomy (GTDB): domain Bacteria; phylum Actinomycetota; class Actinomycetes; order Actinomycetales; family Actinomycetaceae; genus Actinomyces; species Actinomyces naeslundii. The sequence continues at coordinate 128,954 of NZ_MSRR01000001.1, forward strand.
TTCGTCACCATTGACCTCAAGGCGGTCATCGACGGCGAGGAGGTCGACTCCATCTCCGGTGTCTCCTACGAGATCGGCAAGGGCAACATGCTCAAGGGCCTGGACACCGCGCTGCGTGGTCTCAAGACCGACGAGTCCGCGACCTTTACCACCGAGCTGGCCGGCGGTGAGCACGCAGGTGAAAAGGCTGAGGTCACCGTGACCGCCACGGCCGTCAAGCAGCGCGAGCTGCCCAAGGTCGATGACGAGTTCGCCCAGCTCGCCTCCGAGTTCGACACCGTCGAGGAGCTGCGCGAGGACCTCATCAAGCAGGTCACCGAGCGTAAGACCGGGGAGCAAGCCGTCGCCGCCCGTGACGCCCTGCTCGAGCAGCTGCGCAGCGAGGTCTCCTTCGACGTCCCTGAGGCCGTTGTCGAGGCTGAGATCGCCCAGCACCTCCAGGCCGAGGGCAAGGAGAGCGACGAGGAGCACGCCAAGGAGATCCGGGACGACATCGTCACCGGCGTGCGTGACCAGATCATCCTCGACGTCCTGGCCGAGGACCTCAAGGTCGGCGTGGCTCAGGACGAGCTCCTCGAGTTCCTCTTCCAGACCGCTCAGCAGTACGGTATGGAGCCCGCCCAGTTCCTTCAGGGGGCCCAGCAGGCCGGCCAGATCCCTGCCTTCGTCTCCGAGGTCGCTCGTAACAAGTCGCTGGCCATGGCCCTGCGTCAGGCCAAGGTCGTGGACTCCAAGGGCGAGGCCGTTGACCTGTCGGCCTACATCGGCTCCGACGAGGACGATGCCGCAGCGGCTGCAGAGGCTGCTGCTGTCGCAGCCGCCGAGACGTCCGAGGAGAGCACCGACTCTGCCGAGAGTGACGATGAGTGAGCTGACAGCCGGCTGCGCAGTGAGCTGATACTGCCCCGGAATACGGGGAACCTTCGGCGGGCCCGCCTTCTTACGAGAAGGAGGGCCCGCCGATCTGCGTGTCGCCCAGATGCTGTTACCGGGCAGCTGCGGAATCGAGTTCAGCTCGCGGGTACCAGCTCTTTGCGCTTGGGACGAATGACGCCGAAGTTACGCTCCGGAATTGCCATCTTGAAGTAGTAGGCCACTCCGATGGGAACCACGATGAGACTCACGAAGAGGCAGTAGAAGGGCTGGAAGATGAGCCACTTGTTCCCGTGGTCCCAGTGAAGCCAGACGATGGCTGCGTAGTAGATGAACAGTGCGAGCAGGAGCGTCCAACCCGGGTCGACGACGGCGATCCACCTGAGGACGAACATACTGATCACGACGATGCCGCTGTAGAGCCACAGGAACGGGTGCTGGAAGACGAATCTGAAGTTGACGATGAAAAGTCTGAAGGAACCGCCGCTCCACGCGATTCGCTGACGCCACCACGCATAGAGCGTGTCAGGGGCGTTGGTGTTGACGTGGGCAAGAATATGCACGGCCTTGTACCCCAGAGCGTCCCCGATAATGCCGGACTCGATGTCGTTTCCCTGAAAGAACAGTGAGTGACGGGCCATGATCTGGCGCATGACGTCGGTCTTGCCGATATGAAGGGCGCCGCTGAGCAGCCACGGCATGATTCTACGGGCGCGCATGGAGACGACGTACTCATGGCGTTGCATCTGGACGATGAAGGGGCCCGTCTTCTGGGGCACGATGGTGACCGAGGCGAAGTCGGCCTTATTGGCCACCAGCGCGCCAATGATGTGGGTCAGCGGCTCCTGCGCCGTGGTGTCCGCGTCAAGGCAGACGGTGTAGGAGTTCAGCGGGGCGGCCAGCAGTGCGTCGCGGACGACCGTGTCCCGAGTGATCCCAGAGGTGCTTCGCTTGCGTCCGACCTTGCGGGGAACGTACTCGCTGCGGAAGATCCGGAATCCGTAGCGGATGGCAATGTCCTCGAGGTCGCGATAGAACTGCTCCGACTCGCCGGAGGTGGTGCACAGGACCACTCGGTCACCGTAGGGGCGCAGGTAGTCTGCATTCTGGAGATACTTGACGTTGCCATAGATCGGTACGAGGACGCTGAAATCGTCCGAAGTAATGCTCGGGTCCAGCTCCACAGCCTTGTACCATTTCGAGGTGACGCCGGCCCATATGTCAATTCCGATCCAGAATAGGATTCCCACCAGCAGGGTAATGACGATCATGCGACGGTCCTTTCTGGTGCATGGAATTGTGCGGGCTTGCTGAGCACGGGGGACCCCTTACTGGGTGGTGTGGCAGGCGTGAGACGTTGGACGAGAGAAGTTATTGAAGAGTGAAATAATGTGGTAGGGTGGTTGCGGCGAGAACTCGGTCCGGGAGTCATCGGACATGCGGACTCTCTAGATATTCTCTGGGTGGATAAAATCGATGGTGCCACGCCTGCGATGCCTGTGCCACGGAGTGGGAAGCGGGTCACGTCAAGATCTCGGGCACCCACAATCTAACCTACGGAAGGTTTAGTTTTCCCACTAAGGGGCGTGAGTTGCCTTACCGCCCCCGCCGGTCGTCGAATCGGCGTGAGGCGCGACACTGTGCGCGATGCTCGTGGTTGACCGCGGTTCCGCTGGCTTGAACGGGTGTCCTAATGCGTCCGTGACTTTGCGGAACTCACAGGAGTGGGGGCGCGGAGAGTCTCACCCTGCGCGCCCCCACTCCAGGTGCTGGATCGCGGTCTGCCGGCCGGTGGGCTCGCCGTCGGTCGGCATCTCCTGTTCTTGGTTACTTCGTGGTGGTCGTGCCCGCCTTGTCGACGTCGACCATCACCAGCTGCATGCGGCACGGTGACACGGCCGTCAGCGCGTGACGCTCACCGGGGGCCAGGTAGATGACATCCCCGGCGCCCATCCGCTCGGTGCGTTCACCGATGGAGAAGTCCATCTCGCCCTCCAGGAGCGTGACGATCACTGCGCGAGGGGAGGTGTGCTCGGTCAGCAGCTGACCGGTGTCGAAGGTGAAGATGACAGTGCGCAGAATCTCGTTGTTGACGACGACCCGTGAGGTCGTGGCCTCGTCGGAGATCGGCAGGGCATCGTTGAGGCCGAGCCGGAACAGAGACTCGGTGGACGGGGTGCTGGCTGCGGGGGACATGTGTGCTCCTTCGGTGTTGGGGTGATCGGTGTTGGAGTGTGAGGGCTGTGGAGGCCGTCAACGCTAAGAGTGCTGGGGCGACCATGCCATGAGGCAGTGGCGCGGCGGGCGCAGCGCACAGCTCGAGCACCGGTGTCAGCGCGGCCATGATGATAGGAGGTCACACCACGATGGACCATCCCGATGGCGCGCAGGACCTTGCCCCACAGGTGGACTCTCTGGTGCGTGGCGTTTGCCTGTACTGGACTCCCTGGGTGCGTCTCATGCTGTGCCGGAAGCGCAGGGCGCCCAGGACTACCGTCCTCGCCGGTGCGGTGATCGTCGCGGCGCAGGGGTGTGGCAGTAGCCTCCTGCTGCGATCCCGAGCTGGTGGCCGGTATGGCTGCTGGGATCCAGCGTGGTCGGCCTGACGGTCGTGGCGCTCGGGCGGCTCCGGGCCGTGCCGTGAGCTACAACGCGGTCGGGCTGTCGACCTGCGGGCGGGAAGCCTGCGCCGTGGGCGAAAAGGCTGTCATGGCGGGCATCGCGGACGGGGGCGCCGCGTTAGCGTTGGCGATACCGAACATGAGAGGACTGACGTGAGCGAGCTCTATACACCCGCTGCGGTCGCCCCGCCCCAGGCAGCCGACGCCAACGGTGCAGGTCTGGGGCTGACCGACTCCATCTACAACCGCCTCCTCAAGGAACGCATCATCTGGCTCGGTTCCGAGGTGCGTGACGACAACGCCAACGCCATCTGCGCGCAGATGCTGCTGCTGGCCGCCGAGGACCCCGAGCGGGACATCTACCTCTACATCAACAGCCCCGGTGGCTCGGTCACCGCCGGCATGGCCATTTACGACACCATGCAGTACGTCCAGCCCGATGTCGCCACCGTGGCCACAGGGCTCGCCGCCTCCATGGGACAGCACCTGCTGTCTGCCGGCGCCAAGGGAAAGCGTTACCTCACGCCGCACGCCCGCGTGCTCATGCACCAGCCCTCCGGCGGGGCCGGTGGCTCAGCCACGGACATCCGCATCAACGCCGACCTCATCATCAAGATGAAGCAGGAACTCGCGGAGATCACAGCGGCCAACACCGGTCACACGGTGGAGGAGATCATCGCCGACTCCGACCGAGACCACTGGTTCTCGGCTCAGGAGGCCCTCGAGTACGGCTTCGTCGACCACATCGTGCGCTCCAGCCGGGAGATCGGCAAGCAGAACGGAGACAACTGATATGTCCTCGACCCGTCCCTACTTCGAGGCCGTCGCCCGCCAGGCCGGTGCCATGCCGCAGGCCCGTTACGTGCTGCCCCAGTTCGAGGAGCGCACCGCCTACGGCTTCAAGCGTCAGGATCCCTATGCCAAGCTCTTCGAGGAACGTATCGTCTTCATGGGCGTTCAGGTCGACGACGCCTCGGCTGACGACATCATGGCCCAGCTCCTCGTCCTGGAGTCGCAGGACTCTGATGGCTTGATCACCATGTACATCAATAGCCCCGGCGGTTCCTTCACCGCGCTCACGGCCATCTACGACACCATGCAGTACATCAAGCCGCAGGTGCAGACCGTCTGCCTGGGGCAGGCTGCTTCCGCTGCAGCGGTCCTGCTGGCCGCCGGCAGCCCGGGCAAGCGTCTGGCCCTTCCCAACGCGCGCGTCCTCATCCACCAGCCCGCCATGGAGGGAATGCAGGGGCAGGCCAGCGACATCGAGATCGTGGCCAACGAGATCGACCGCATGCGCTCCTGGCTGGAGGACACGCTGGCGTCGCACACCGGTCAGGACCAGGAGAAGATTCATGCCGACCTTGAGCGTGACAAGATCCTGACTGCCGAGGCCGCTAAGGACTACGGGATCGTGGACCAGGTGCTCACCTCTCGCAAGACCTCGGCCTCTCCCCACTCCTCCTGACCTCCTGTCGGGTGAGTGGTGGTAGGGCAATGACACCGCCTGCGGCGCTCCTGCCGGTTGCCGGCGGGAGCGCCGGCCGTACAGCCGGTGAAAATGAAGCCCCCAAACGCTGGCAGCAAGGTGCCCAACATGGCATATTGCGGACTGGACACGCCGCCATGCCCTCGGTGCACCTGCCGGTTCAGCCCGTAGGCTGACGCAGTGGCGCCCGGGTGCGGGGACCGAAGACGAATCTGGAGGAAGCTGTGGCACGTAACGCTGAGAGTGTGGATCTGCTCAAGTGCTCCTTCTGTGGCAAGAGCCAGAAGCAGGTCAAGAAGCTCATCGCGGGACCCGGTGTCTACATCTGTGACGAGTGCATCGAGCTGTGCAACGAGATCGTCGATGAGGAGCTGGGTGAGTCCGGTGCCGGTGTCCCTCTTGAGCTGCCTAAGCCCCAGGAGATCTTCAACTTTCTCAACCAGTACGTCATTGGGCAGGAGGCGGCCAAGCGCGCCATGAGCGTGGCGGTCTACAACCACTACAAGCGCGTCCAGGTCAAGGAACGCTCCGTGGCTGAGGGTGACGGCCTGGAGCTGGGCAAGTCCAACATCCTCCTGCTGGGACCCACCGGAACCGGAAAGACCCACCTGGCCCGAACCCTGGCCCGCCTTCTGGACGTCCCCTTCGCCATTGTCGACGCCACCGCGCTGACCGAGGCCGGTTACGTCGGCGAGGACGTGGAGAACATCCTCCTCAAGCTCATCCAGGCCGCCGACGGCGACGTCAAGCGCGCGGAGAAGGGCATCATCTACATCGACGAGATCGACAAGATCGGTCGTAAGGCGGAGAACCCCTCCATCACCCGGGACGTCTCAGGTGAGGGTGTGCAGCAGGCGCTGCTCAAGATCATTGAGGGCACCACGGCCTCCGTGCCCCCGGGCGGGGGGCGCAAGCACCCGCATCAGGAGTTCCTGGAGATCGACACCACCAATATCCTCTTCATCGCCGCAGGAGCCTTCGCCGGGATCGAGGAGATCGTGCGCCAGCGCCAGCGCAAGGAGTCCGGGGCTCAGATGGTGGGCTTCGGGGCACAGCTGACCAGCAGCGCGGGATCTCAGGACATCTTCACCTCACCGGTACGTCCGGAGGACCTTCACAAGTTCGGTCTCATCCCCGAGTTCATCGGCCGTCTGCCCGTCATCGCCACCGTCCAGGACCTGGGTGTGCGCGAGCTCGTGCGCGTCATGACCGAGCCCAAGAACGCTCTGGTCTCCCAGTACCAGTACCTCTTCAGCCTCGACGGCGTCGAGCTGGAGCTGACCGACGCCGCCATCGAGGCGGTGGCCTCCCTCGCACTGGAGCGCAAGACCGGGGCTCGCGGACTGACCTCCATCGTCGAGGAGGTCCTGGGGCAGGCCATGTTCGAGGTCCCCTCGCTACCCGAGGTGGGGCGCGTCGTCGTCGACGCCGACGCCGTGAGAGGCACCGGGAAGCCCCGTTACCAGGCGGGCTCAGGCACACTCCGGTCAACCGCCAAGGCTGGCGAGCGGAGCCGGACCGCATGAGCGAGGGGCGGGTCGGCGTCCCTGCGCAGCTGGCCGTCTACCGAGCCACGATCGACAACCTCGATGCCGCTCTCGTCCACCTCCTGGCCGAGCGCTTCCGCTGCACCCAGCAAGTGGGACTGCTCAAGGCCCGCCTTGACCTGCCTCCGGCTGATCCTGGACGTGAGCGCCAGCAGGTCGCACGCCTGCGAGCGCTGGCCGAGGAGTCTGGGCTCGACCCGATCTTCGCTGAGAAGTTCTTCGCCTTCATCGTTGCCGAGGTCATTCAGCACCACGAGGAGATCCGCGACGGGCATGAGGCCGAGCTCGCCCGGTGAGCGGACCTGGCGGCGCCTACTGGCGCGACGTCGCAGGAGCGTACGCGAGACGCGGGGCAACCCGGAGAGCGGCTGAGCTCAACAGACTGTCGCAACAGCCCCTAGTCCTGCGACGGTGAGGCCGTGGTGCTGGGGACGAGCGGGGTACGCGTGTAGAGAGCATCGATCTCAGCCGCGAAGCGCTTCTCCGCCTCGGCGCGACGCACCTTGAGCGACGGCGTGAGCAGGCCGTTGGCCACTGTGAAGTCCGTGGGTAGCACCTCGAAGGTGCGAATCGACTCGGCCCGGGAGACCGCCTCGTTGGTCCGCGCCACGGCACGTTCCAGGGCGGCGCGCACTCGGGGGTCCTGAGCGGCGTCGACGACGGTCATCTCCTCCAACCCGTGGGAGGACAGCCACAGCGGCAGCATCTCAGCGTCCAGGGTGACGAGCGCCCCGACACATGGCCGGTTCTCGCCCACGACGAGTACCTGACTGACCAGCGGGTGCCCCCGGAGCCGATCCTCCAGAGGCGCCGGGGCGACGTTCTTGCCGCCGGCGGTGACGATGAGCTCCTTCTTGCGCCCGGTGATCCGCAAGAATCCCTCGGCGCCCTCGAAGGAGCCGATGTCACCGGTGCGCAGCCAGCCGTCATCGGTGAAGGCCTCGGCCGTGGCCTCGGGGTTGTTGTGGTAACCGGTGAAGGTGCCGATGCCTCGAACCAGGATCTCCCCGTCCCCATCGAGGCGGACCGCGCAGCCGGGAAGCGGCGTGCCGACGGTTCCGATCCGGGTGGCTTCAGGCAGATTGACACAGCAGGGCCCCATGGTCTCGGTCAGGCCGTAGCCCTCAAGGACGGTGACTCCAGCGCCACGGTAGAAGTGTCCCAGGCGCTCGCCCAGTGGGCCGCCCCCGGAGACGACATGCGTGACCTGCCCGCCCAGCACGGAGCGCAGGGTGGAGAAGACAAGACGGTCGAAGGCCGCGCGCTGGGCCTTCAACCTGCGGGACGGCCCCTCGGGCGTGTCCAGGGCCCGCGAGTAGGCGATGGCGGTCTTGGCCGCCAGACGGAAGACCTTCTGCTTGGCTCCGGTAGCCTTGGCATCGGCGGCGTTGTAGATCTTCTCAAAGACACGAGGCACGGCCAGAACCGCGGTGGGCCTGAAGGAGCCCAGGTCCGCCACCAGGTTGCGCACGTCGGGCACGTGTCCCAGCACGCCCGAGTGCGAGCACACGATCGCGATCTCCACGAACCGGCCGAGCACATGGGCCAGTGGCAGGAACAGCAGGAAACGGACCTCAGCCCCTCCTAGGACCTCGGGCACGTGCGGGCAGACGTTGACGCACAGGTGCACCAGGTTGCCGTGGCTCAGCTCGACTCCCTTGGGGCGGCCGGTGGTGCCCGAGGTGTAGACGATCGTGGCCAGGGACTGCGAGCTCAGGGCCGCGGTGCGCCGATCGAGCTCGCCGGCGTCCACGCCTCGGCCGGCCTCGATGAGTCCCAGCACGTCCTCGCGCTCCACGCACAGGACCTGCAGGTCCGACAGCTCGGGGACTGCGGTCGTCAGCGCTCCGACCATGGAGGCCATGGCCTCGTTCTCCACGACGATGAGCCTCACCCCGGCGTCGGTGAGAATCCACTGAGCCTGCTCAGCCGAGGAGGTCTCATAGACGGGCACCACCACCAGGCCCGCCTCCCAAGCGGCGAAGTCCAGCAGCGTCCACTCATACGAGGTGTGCGACATGATGCCGATGGCGTCGCCGGGCTCAAGGCCCTTTGCCACGAGGCCTGCGGCCACCTCGCGCACTTCGGCGCGGAAGGCGCTGGCGCTCATCTCTCGCCAGCGTCGCCCCAGCGGGGACGTGCGGGCGATGAGTCCGCCGTCGGGGTTGCGCCGCACGCGCTCGGCCAGTGCCCAGGGCGTCGTCATGCCGTCGTGAACCGGGATCCTCAGCTCGGTGGTGTGCTCCTGCGACGAGGCGGAGAAGACGGTGTCGGCCGGGGAGGTGGAGGCGTCGGTCATGGTGGCAAGTATGCCCGCCCCGAACGCTCGACGAGGTCTACTCCTGCGGTCCCTTGCGCGTGGACGAGTAGATCTCCGCGATGACGTCGGCGTGAGCCTCCATCACCGGGCCGCGCTTGACCTTGAGCGACGGGGTGAGCAGGCCGTTGGCCTCGGTGAAGTCGGTGGTGAGTACCCGGAAGGTGCGGATCGACTCGGCCCGAGAGACCGCGCGGTTCGTGCGTGCCACGGCCCGGTCCAGGGCGGCGAGCACCTGCGGGTGGGTGGAGGCCTCGACGACATCCATCGCGGGCAGCCCGTGGTTGCGCAGCCACTGGGGGAGCATCTCCTTGTCCAGCGTGATGAGCGCGGCGATGAAGGGCTCCCCGTCCCCGACGACGAGCACCTGGCTGATGAGCGGGTGCCCACGCAGCCGGTCCTCGAGCTGGGTGGGGGCGACGTTCTTGCCGCCGGCGGTGACGATGAGCTCCTTCTTGCGCCCGGTGATGCGCAGATAGCCGTCGTCGTCGAGTGTTCCGATGTCGCCGGTGCGGAACCATCCGTCGGCGGTGAAGGACTCGGCGGTGGCCTCGGGGTTGTTGTGATAGGTGGAGAACACTCCCAGACCCCGCACCTGGATCTCATCGTCCTCGCCGATGCGGATCTCGTTGCCGCACACGGGCGGACCAACGGTGCCGATCTTGTTGAGCCAGTCGGTGTTGACGCTGACCGGGCCGATTGTCTCGGTCAGGCCGTAGCCCTCCAGGATGACCAGTCCCAGTCCTCGGTAGAAGTGGCCCAGTCGCTGCCCCAGCGGGCCTCCTCCGGAGATGATGAAGCGGGCGTTGGGGCCCAGGAGCGCACGGATCTTGCGGAAGACCAGGCGATCGGCCACCGTGTGGGCCTGCCGCAGGCGACGCGAAGGCCCGTCGGGAGTGTCCAGGGCGCGTGAGTAGGAGATGGCGACCTTGGCGGCCCAGCGGAACAGCTTGAGCCTGGCGCCGCCTCCGGCCTTGGCATCGGCGGCGTTGTAGATCTTCTCCAGAACGCGGGGGACGGCCAGCACGTAGGAGGGAGCGAAGGACTGCATGTCCGGCAGGAGCGTCTTGACATCGGGGGTGTGCCCCAGCACGCCCTCTCCGGCCAGGGAGAGCAGCTGGAGGCAGCGCGCGTAGACGTGGGCCAGCGGCAGGAACAGCAGGAGACGCACGTGGTTGCCCCACAGCACCCCGGGCAGGTAACGCACCCCGTGGTAGGGGATGCCGACGGCGTTGCGGTGGGTGAGCTCCACGCCCTTGGGGCGACCTGTGGTGCCGGAGGTGTAGATGATGGAGTAGACGTCGTCGACCCTGAGGGCGTTGGAGCGCTGGTCCACCTGCGAGGGGCTGACGCCCGAGCCGGCCTGGACGATCGTGGTGATGGCGTCGGAGTCCAGGGCGAGGACGTCGACCGTGCGCCCGACGTCGGTGACGGCGCCGCGCACGAGCTCGGCCAGGGTGGTGCTCTCGGTGATCACCAGGCGGACGTCGGAGTCGGTGACGATCCACTCGACCTGCTCGACCGAGCTCGTCTCATAGATGGGTACGGAGACCAGGCCGGCACGGGCGATGGCCATGTCCAGCAGGAACCAGTCGTAGGAGGTGTGCGCCATGATGCCGACGGCGCTGCCCGCCTCGAAGCCCATGCCGATGAGGCCTGCGGCCACGTGCGTCACCTCCTCGCCGAAGGCGCGGGCCGAGACCTCCTGCCAGTCTCCTGACACGGAGGACTTGCGGGCCACGAGTGGTTTGTCGCCGCTGCGGGCGATGCGGTCGGCGAGTAGCCACGGAACCGACCAGTGCGCCTCGGGCTGGAAGGGGATCTCGGTGCCAGCGACACCGCCGGTCATGTGGTCGGGGTAGCGCGGCGGCCTGGTGCTGTTGCCGTGGGATGAGGAGGGGCGAGAGCTCACGGTTTCATTCTGTCAGGCCGTTCGGTGGGTGGCGCTCCGTTGAGGCGAGAGAACGGGAGGGTGGCTGTGGAGGTTTTCACAGCCCGTCTCAGGTGGTCTCATGGAGGTCACCTGAGAGGTGACCTCGGGTCCGCGGCGTCGGGGAAGGGGACCTGTTCCGATCGGGCCGAAGAAAACGAGTATGAAACGGATTGACCGACCGGTCACAGATGTGTAACGTGAGTCTCATGCCCAAGTCGACGCGCGTCGACACTGTGGATCCTTCCGGAACGGAGCCGGTGGGCTCCGAAACAGTTTCAAGGAGGAAACACGCATGACACCCCTACCCCGTCGTCAGTTCATCCAGGGCTCTGCCCTGGCGGCGGCGCTGGCCTCAATGGCGGCCTGCTCCACCTCCAGCGGGAACGACGACGGCCCCGTCACCTTTGAAGGCACCGGACCGATCACCTGGGTCCAGGGCAAGGACAACTCCGGCGGCAAGGTCCAGGCCAGGATCGATGAGTGGAACAAGTCCAACCCCGGCGAGAAGGTCAAGCTCATCGAGCTCTCCGCGGAGGCCGACCAGCAGCGCACGGCATTGGTCAATGCCGCCAGGATCAACTCCAACGCCTATGACGTCGTCTCCCTGGACAACGTCTGGGTCTCCGAGTTCGCCGCCAACCGGTGGGTGGTCGAGCTGCCCGAGGACGAGCTCAAGAACGACGACATCCTGGAACCTGTGTGGAAGACGGGCGTCTATAAGGACAAGCTCTTCGCCGTTCCGTTCCACACGGATGCCCCGGTGATGTTCTACCGCAAGGACTTCCTGAAGCAGGCCGGCGTCGCGGTTCCCAAGACCTGGGACGAGGTCAAGACCGCCATTGACAAGGTGCGGGCTCTGCCCGGTCACGAGAACATCGGCGGCTTCGGGGGACAGTTCGCCAAGTACGAGGGCCTGACCTGCTGCACCTCGGAGTTTATCCACACCGCTGGCGGTGGCTTCTACGACGCGGACAACCAAGTGATCGTTGACTCCGCCGAGTCGGTCGCCGGGCTGCAGTGGCTCATCGACGGCTTCTCCAAGGGCTACATCCCCAAGGCGTCCCTGGAGTGGAAGGAGGAGGACGGCCGCAACGCCTTCGAGGCGGGCGACCTCCTCTTCTACCGTCAGTGGCCCTACCAGTACGCCAACAACAAGAAGTCCCTGGGAACGGAGAAGTTCGACGTCGCCGCCCTGCCGAGCATCGACGGCAAGCCCTTCGTCTCCACGCTGGGTGGGCACAACTGCGCCATCACCAAGGGCTCCAAGAACAAGGCAACCGCTTTGAAGTTCGTCAAGTGGTGGATCAGCGAGGACTCCGAACGTTACCAACTGGAAACTCAGACACTCGCACCGATCTACGGGTCCCTCTACGACGACCCCGAGCTTCTCAAGGACTTCCCCTACCTGCCGATCCTCAAGAAGAGCCTCGAGAACGCCAAGAGCCGTCCTCAGGCCGTCTACTACGGAGACGTCACCGCCAACATCCAGGACAGCATCTACCCCGCGATCCAGCAGCCGGGGAGTAGGGCGGCCAAGGACATTATCGCCGGTCTGAGCAGCAGCCTGAAGAAGTTGGAGGGCTAAAGCCCCGGCACGGGGACCGCCTCAGGCAGCGCCCCTCGTGAACCCAGTCATGTCAGCTAGGACAGTCAAAAGGACGGTCAAAGGACAGTCATGAGTACAACGACGCACTCCGAACAAGTCGTCAATCACCAGTCCAAGAGCTCCAAGGCCCAGGCCCGTCTGGCCTGGTTGCTCATCTCACCTACGGTGCTGGTGCTGACTATCGTCATTCTTATCCCCATCGCCCAGTCCCTCTACCAGTCGCTCTTCGGGCGACCCCGCCTGGAGGACGACGGCTTCTTCTCCACGACCGAGCCCTTCGTGGGGCTGAAGAACTACACCGACATCTTCTCCAGCGCCGGGGAGAGGTTCTGGGTGGCCTTCTACAACACCACCCTCTTCGGCGTGGTCACCGTGGTTCTGGAGACCATTCTCGGTGTGGCCATGGCACTCATCATGCACAAGGCGATGAAGGGGCGCGGCATCGTACGCGCCTCCATCCTCGTCCCCTGGGCGATCCCCACCGCCGTCTCCGCCATCCTGTGGGGCTGGATCTTCAACCAGAACGGTGTTGCCAACGCGATCCTGGGCCAGCACGTCATGTGGGCCTCGGGGGATCTGAGCGCCAAGATGGCCATCATCATCGCTGACGTGTGGAAGACGGCGCCCTACATCGGGCTGCTCACCCTGGCAGGGCTCCAGCTCATTCCCGACGAGGTCTACGAGGCTGCCAAGATCGACGGTGCGACCGCCTGGAAGCGCTTCACCTCCATCACCCTGCCGCTGGTCAAGCCCGCGCTCGTTGTGGCCGTGGTCTTCCGGGCCCTGGACGCCCTGCGCATGTTCGACCTGCCCTACATCCTCATCGGCCCCAGGAAGAGCAGCGTGGAGACCCTTTCCATGCTGGTCCAGGACGAGAGCTCCAACTCCCGCTACGGCAGTGCCGCGGCCTACGCCCTCATCCTGTTCCTCTATGTCTTCGTCTTCGCCATCGCCTTCCTGAAGATCACTAACACCGACCTCAGTGGTAACGACGAGGCTCGGCGCAAGCGCAATGAGCGCAAGCTGCCGGTCAGCGCCTTCTTCAAGCGCTCCGGCTCCTCCTCCCCGGCCTCCCAGACGGCTACTGAAAGGAGCCAGCAGGCATGAGCACCTCCACCGCTGCACCGGTTCGCAAGACCAAGAGGGACTGGGGAAGCCTCTTCTCCACCGTCGGTATCGTCCTCATCGTCATCTATTGCCTGGCGCCCTTCTACTGGATGCTGGTCTCCTCCCTGCGCCCCGACAGTGAGATCTTCGAGAACAGCTGGTGGCCCCGCCACCCCTCCTTCGAGAACTATAAGGCGGTCTTCTCCTCGAAGAACGACTTCGCCGACGGCCTCATCAACTCCGTCATCGTCTCCGTCGTTGTAACGCTCGTGGCGCTGGCCGTGGCGACCTTCACCGCTTACGCCTTGGCGCGCCTCGACTTCCGGGGCAAGGGCGTGCTCATGCTCCTCATCATCGCCACCTCGATGTTCCCGCTCGTGGCCATCATCGTGCCCCTGCTGAAGAACTTCGCCGCCTGGGGCTGGACGGACACCTACCAGGCGATGATCATCCCGGACCTGTCCTTCTCCCTGCCGCTGGCGGTGTGGAACCTGACGAGTTTCTTCAGGCAGATGCCCCAGGAGCTTGAGCAGTCCGCCATGGTTGACGGATGCACCCCCGGCCAGGCATTCCGCAAGGTCATCCTCCCTCTGGCCGCGCCGGGCATCTTCACCACCGCCATCATCATCTTCATCGGCGCCTGGAACGAGTTCCTTGTGGCCGTCACGATGATCATCAAACCCTCGATGCAGCCGGCCACGGTGCTGCTGTCGAAGTTCACCGGGGACTCCCAGTTCAACACGCCCTTCGGCTCCCAGATGGCGGCCGGCGTCATCATGACGCTGCCGCTGGTGCTCATGGTGCTCTTCTTCCAGCGCCGCATCGTGGCGGGTCTGGCCGCCGGTGGACTCAAGCAGTAGTGCCGGCGCGCCCAGAGCTCGGATCACTGTAGGGTTCGTTCGCCACAGGCTCTCTGCGGGGCGGCGGCACCGCGCCGCCCCGCAGAGGATGTCTGCGACTCCCGCCGGCTCTTAGGGGCATCTTTCTCTGCATGTCTCTGCTCTCCTCCTTCCTCCTTCTCTCTCACCTCGCCGCAACGCTGCGGCCCGACCAGGATCCGCCCATGACCTTGACCAGTTCCTGCTTTCAGGGCCTCGCGCCGCGCACAGACACCGATGCCTGGTGGCGCGACGCTGTTATCTACCAGATCTATCCCCGTTCCTTCGCCGACGCCAACGGTGACGGGATCGGCGACATCCAGGGCATCCGCGAGCACGTCGACTACCTGGCCGCGCTCGGCGTCGACGCCGTGTGGCTCTCGCCCTTCTACCCCTCACCGCAGGTCGACGCCGGATACGACGTCTCCGACTACTTCTCCCTGGACCCCGAGTACGGCACGCTGGCGGAGCTCGACGCGCTCATCTCCGACCTGCACGATGTCGGCATCCGGGTGGTCATCGACCTGGTCCCCAACCACTCCTCCGACCAGCACGAATGGTTCCGCGCCGCCCTGGAGGCCGGGCCCGGTTCGCCCGAGCGCGACCGCTACATCTTCCGCCACAGCGCCGACGGCGCCCCGAACAACTGGGGCTCACTCTTCGGCGGACCCGCCTGGCAGCCGGTCGAGCCGCTCACCGGCCGCAGCCAGGACCAGGACTGGTACTACCTCCACCTGTTCGCGGCCGAGCAGCCAGACTTCAACTGGTCCAACGAGGACGTCCATGAGCACTTCCGCACCTTCCTGCGCTTCTGGGTGGAACGCGGTATCGACGGGTTCCGCGTCGACGTCGCCCACGGACTGGTCAAGGCCGAGGGGCTGCCCGACGACGATCTCGGTCCGGACCGGTGGAACGTCGTCGCCGCAGAAGGCGAGGACGCTGCCGCCGCCCGTGACAAGCTGCCCGATGTCGGCCCCGCCTTCAATCAGCCCGGGGTCCATGACATCTACCGCGAGTGGCGCAGCGTCCTGAACGAGGTCGGTACGGACATCCTCTTAGTCGCCGAGGCCTGGGTGCCCACCGAAGCGGATGCCGCCCTGTACGTGCGCGCCGACGAGATGAGCCAGGCCTTCAACTTCCCCTTCCTGGGCGCCGGGTGGGACGCTGCTGAGCTGCGCCGCGTCATCGATGTCTCCCTGAGCGAGTACGGGGCCGTCGGGGCCCCGGCCACCTGGGTGCTGTCCAACCACGACGTCGTGCGCCACGCCTCCCGCCTGGCCTACCCCGCCGAGATGGACACCGATCCCGGGATCGGGCCGAAGGACCCCCAGCCCGACGCCGAGCTCGGCCTGGCCCGGGCTCGCGCCGTCACCCTGTTCATGCTGGGCCTGCCCGGCAGCGCCTACCTCTACCAAGGTGAGGAGCTGGGACTGCCCGAGCACACCACCATGGAGGACGAGGCCCGCCAGGACCCCCTGTGGGAGCGCACCAACCACCTCGTGACGGGGCGTGACGGCTGCCGGGTTCCCCTGCCCTGGACACGGGACGGGGTCTCCTACGGTTACAGCACCACCGGCCGCACCTGGCTGCCCCAGCCCGAGGGGTGGGGCAGCTACTCGCCCGAGGCCCAGGAGGGACACGCGGACTCCACCCTCAGCCTGTACCGGAGGGCCATCGCCCTGCGCCGAGAGCGCCGGCTCGGGCGTGGTTCAGTGGAGTGGCTTCCGGCTGAGCTCGGGGTCCTGCACCTGCGCAACGGCAGCACCGGCGTCGCCCTCAACACCACCGAGCAGCCGGTGACTCTCAAGGGCTCCGGTAGCCTGCTGCTCACCTCCTGGCACCAGGATGACAGGGGTGATGCGGGCGCCGTCGTCCTGCCGCCCAATGGTGCCTGCTGGCTGGAGCTACCCGCAGGAGGACCCGATGGCGGCGACCCGCGCTGACGTGGCCAGGGCAGCGGGTGTATCGCCCTCGACCGTCACCTACGTCCTGTCCGGCCAGCGCTCGACGCGCTCGAGCACACGGGAACGGGTCATGCGGGCTGTGCGTGAGCTCGACTACCACCCCAATATCGCCGCCCGTTCACTGGCCTCGCCGGGGCTGCGCACCGCAGGGGTGCTGTTCCGACGGCAACGCTCGACCATTGACGCCAACGACCTCGACTACGTCGACGGAGTGCGCCGGGCCCTGGAACCCAGTGGGATCCAGGTCGTCATCCCGGTCATGACCTCCTCGGCACCGCTGATCGAGCTGCGCTCGCTCGTGCGCTCGGGCTCCCTGGGCGGTGTTGTCCTCATGGACGTGGCTCAGGGTGATGAGCGGGAAGCGATGCTCCTGGATGAGGAGATCCCCACCGTCCTCATCGGATCCTCTGGTCGTGCCGTTGGGGCGCCGGGTGTCGATACCGACTTCGTCCAGATGGCGCACGCATCCGTGGAGCACCTGGCCGGGCTCGGGCACCGGCGCATCATCGCGCTCATGCGGGAGACCGCCCACGACGACGCCCACGCGCGCCAGGACCAGGCCCATGAGC
This sequence comes from Actinomyces naeslundii, assembly GCF_001956585.1. GTDB lineage: Bacteria > Actinomycetota > Actinomycetes > Actinomycetales > Actinomycetaceae > Actinomyces > Actinomyces naeslundii. Next base: position 145,858 of record NZ_MSRR01000001.1, read on the forward strand.
TTCTGCGTGCCGCGGGTGATCTGGGGGTGGATGTCCTGGTGCGCCAGGTGCCGGAGCTGGCGCTGGCCGGCGGTGACATCGTGGGAGCCGATGGTCTGGTGGAGGGGTGCAGCGCCGTCATCTCCAACAACCCGGCTGCCGTGGTGGGGCTCGCCTGTGCGGCGCAGGCCCACGGGCTCTCCATTCCCGCCGACCTGTCCGTGCTCACCCTCGGGGTCACGGAGTGCCGCGGACGGCAGGGGGAATCCTTCAGTGAGCTCAGCGTGGACCGTGAGGCGATGGGGGCCGCAGTGGGCTCTCTGCTTCTGGCGCGCCTGAGGGGAAAACCGGATCCGGTGGAGCGTCGGACGCTCATGCCCGCCTTCCTCAGGGACCGTGGGTCCACGGCGCGCTTCCGGAGCTGAGGAGCAGATGCGAAACCACCCGGATCGTCGCACGATCTGTCAGACTCGACGGTGAGCGTGCGGCATTGAAGGAGAAGGGATGACGCTGAGCAGAACCCGCGTGGTCGACACTCTGATCGTCCTTCTGACCGTGGCCGTGGTCGGTCTGAGTATTCTCCCGTGGCTGGTCCCTAGAGTCCAGGAGTCGATGCGGGGGCACCCCGACTCCGGCCGCGTCCTGGCGGCGATGAAGGCGCATCAGGCGGTGATCGACGCCGAGCGGACCGATGCGGAGGCCTCCACTGGGGCCTCCCCGCCTATGCGAGCCGA
>NZ_MSRR01000002.1 GCF_001956585.1 Actinomyces naeslundii
CGCGCGGGTCGCCGCCCTTCGCTCGGTTCGCACGCCCACCCGTCACCTGTTCTCTTCTGAACACAATGCGAGAAACACCCATGCCAGACCACGTCGATCCCGTCGCCTCCTCTCAGGAGGCCACTGACAACACCATTTCACCTCCTGCCGACACCCCGTTCGCAGTCATGGAGAAGACCCTGGGACCGCAGAGCGGTGATGACGGAAAGGGGCATCGCGCTCGGCGTATACCCGTGACCGTGCTGTGGGTGATGGCGGTCGTCATCGTCGTCGTCGACCAGATCAGCAAGCAGTGGGCGCTCTCGGCCCTGTCAGACGGACGGCACACGGCCCTGATCGGACGGGCGTTGGGACTCGTCCTAGTGCGAAACCCCGGTGCCGCTTTCTCCTTCGCCACCGGACAGACCTGGATCTTCGCGATCATCGCCCTGTTCGTGGTGCTGATCATCATCCGCGTCTCCCGGAATCTGGCATCGCGATCATGGGCGGTGGCCCTTGGCCTGGTGCTCGGCGGCGCCGTTGGCAACCTGATCGACCGCCTCCTTCGAGAGCCCGGGTTCCTGCGCGGCCACGTCATCGACTTCATCGACTACGGCGGCTACTTCGTGGGTAACGTCGCAGACATCGCGATCGTGCTCGCCGCCGTGGGCATCATCGTCCTGTCCCTGGGAGGCTGGGAGATCGACGGAACGCGCGCCGGATCCCAAGATGCCTCGCAGTCCGAGAAGACCAAGGGGACGACATCCTCGTCCGATCGGGACCCGGGCTCTGAGGAGCGTCGAGGCAACGACGACGCCACGTCCTCACAGTCCGCAGAGGCTCCAGGGTCCTCTGCGCCGGCCGGGCCTGCGGAGCCGGAATGAGCCTGCGTCTGCTGCCCGTCCCCGACGGATTCGACGGCGAGCGCGTCGATGCCGCCCTGGCTCGCATGACGGGCCTGTCCCGCAGCCGGATCGGTGACCTGTGCGAGAGCGGCGATGTGCGCAGGAACGGTGAGGGGCTCCCCAAGTCCGCTCGCGTTCAGGCCGGTGATCTTCTTGAGGTCGATTTGCCCGATCCGCGTCCCATCGAGCCCGTTCCTACCCCCGTTGAGGGGATGGAGCTGCTCTATGAGGACGAGGACATCGTCGTCGTCGACAAGCCGGCGGGTGTGGCTGCCCATCCCTCCATGGGCTGGGACGGCCCCGATGTGCTGGGCGCCCTCAAGGCGATGCACGTTCGGGTGGCCACCTCCGGGGCGGCCGAGCGTCAAGGTATCGTCTCGCGCCTGGACGTGGGCACCTCCGGCGTCATGATCGTGGCCAAGGGGGAGCGGGCCTACTCCGTGCTCAAACGCGCCTTCCGTGAGCACACGGTGAACAAGGTCTACCACGCCCTGGTCCAGGGGCACCTTGATCCGTCCAGCGGCACGATCGACGCCCCCATCGGCCGTCATCCCAGCCGGGAGTGGAAGATGGCCATCATCGAGGGCGGGCGGGAGTCCATCACCCATTACGACGTCATCGAAGTGATGCCAGGGGCCTGCCTGGCCGAGATCCACCTGGAGACCGGACGCACCCACCAGATCCGCGTCCACATGGCCGCTGTCGGCCACCCCTGCGTTGGAGACGCCACCTACGGCGCCGACCCGGCCATGACTGCGCGCACCGGGCTCATTCGCCAGTGGCTTCACGCCCGCGAGCTCGGTATCGCCCACCCCATCACCGGGGAGCACTTGGTCTTCACCTCCGACTACCCCGACGACCTCGTCCACGCCCTCGACGCCCTGCGCCTGCCGTGAACAGGATGCCGTGGAGGTGAACGAGCACAGTGACTGATCACCTGCATCAACCGACCATGGACCCGACGGCGAGGCCGAGCGGGGACGAGGCGGTCCCGGGAGCCCCCGTCCTCGAGATCCGTCCCGCCACGTCGGTCCAGGAGCCCCTCAGCTTTACCACCGCACGCGGCGACCAGAGCGGGGCCGAGGCCGAGCGGTTACGCAAGGCCGTGGCCGATGTTCGCCTCGAGGTCTTCGTGGGGGAGCAGTCGGTCCCCTTCATCCAGGAGATGGATGCCCGCGACGACGAGTCCACCACGATCCACCTGCTGGCCAGCGGAGCCGATGGCACACCCCTGGGTGCCGGGCGGATTCTGCTGGAGCCCGAGAACCCCGCTCGGGTCCACCTCGGCCGTCTGGCCGTCCGCAGCATTGCTCGCGGGAGGGGGCTCGGGGCCCGTGTGGTCGCGGCCCTTGAGCAGACCGCGCTGAGCCACTCCGGTCGCTCCAGCGTGCAGGTGGTTCTCTCCGCCCAGGAGCGGGCTATGAGATTCTACGAGCGCTGCGGATACCGGGTCCTAGGCGGGCGCCGCTATCTCGACGCCGGCATCTGGCACCAGGACATGGCACGAACCGTCAGCACCGTCAACTCCACGGCCAGTGCCAGCAGCGCCACCTGAGGCAGGCATCTGCTACCCGCGCCAGGCGCGGGCAGGCAGACGAACGGGGAGAAGCAGAACCGAGAGGAGACAGGCATGCGGATCGTCGTCATCGGCGCCGGAGGCATCGGCGGCTGGCTCGGTGCCCGGCTGGCCTCGACCGGCCAGCAGGTCGGGTTCCTCGTTCACGGAGGCACCCTGGAGGCACTGCGCTCGGAAGGACTGACGCTGCTCGACGGCTCCGGCGGCGAGCCCGGTACTGTGACCGCCCGCATCGATGAGCCGCTGGTGAGCCAGGATCCGGGTACCCTTGTCGACGCCCTGGGTGGGCACCCGGACCTGGTGTTCGTGACCACGAAGGTCGATGCGCTGCCCGGGCTGGCCCCTGCGCTCAGACGCCTGATCGGCCCCGGTACCGGCGTCGTCTCCACTCAGAACGGGATCAGCGCACCCGGAATGCTCGCCGGCGCCGTCGGGACGGAGCACGTCCTGCCCGGTGTGGCCCGGGTCTACTCGGCCGTCGTCTCGCCCGGAAACGTCTGCACCATCGGCAGCGCCGGCTCCCTGGCCCTGGGGGAGTGGGACGGTGCGGCCTCCGCCCTGACCGCCGGCGCCGTCGGGGTCCTGGAGGCGGCCGGCATCCGCGCCTGGGTTCCCGACTCGATCTGGGCCGAGCTGTGGCGCAAGGTCTCCTTCGTCGCCGTCCAGGGGGCACTCGGTGCCGCCGCGAACGCGCCCATCGGCGTCCTGCGCAGCGAGTTGCGCGACGTCTTCACCGCTGCCGTGGGCGAGGTGGTCGAGGTTGCGGCCGCGCTGGGGCACGACCTGGCCACCGACGACGTCTCCGATCCGGTCACCGCCGTCCTGGCCCTTGCTGACGCCCAGCCCGCCGGCGCCACCACCTCGATGCAACGCGACATCGCCGCCGGGCTGCCCAGCGAGCTCGACGCCCAGGTCGGTTCCGTGTGCCGTGCCGGAGACGACACAGGGGTGGCAACCCCTGTTCTCGACCTCGCCCACGCCGTCCTGGCCCCGAGAGAGGCCCGCGCCCGGGGCCGACAGTGATCCCGCACCGGACAGGCATACCGACGGGCTCGGTGGCGACGTCCACTCGGAGCGGATTTCTCACATGAACCTGCCGACCGAAAGCGGGACTGCCCAGTCATTGCAACGCTCTCGCGGCGACATCGCCGCGAGCGGCCTCCCGGAGGCGGGGCGCCCCGCGGGCCTAGGATGGTCCCATGGCGCAGACGACCGGTCAGGAAGAGGCATCCCCCAAGGACGACTTCGTCCACCTTCACGTCCACACCGACTACTCCATGCTGGACGGTGCCGGAAAGATCAAGGACTACGTGGCCGAGGCCAAGCGCCTGGGTCAGCCCGCCCTGGCGATCACCGACCACGGCTACATGTTCGGCGTCTACGAGTTCTACGCGGCCGCCAAGGCGGCCGGCATCAAGCCGATCATCGGGGTGGAGGCCTACATGACGCCGGGCACCTCGCGCTTCGACAAGACCCGTGTCTTCTGGGGCGATGAGTCTCAGAGAAGCGACGACGTCTCCGCCCGCGGCGCCTACACGCACATGACGCTGCTCTCACGCAACAACGAGGGCCTGCACAACCTCATGCGCATGGACTCCTTCGCCTCCCTGGAGGGCCAGTGGGGCAAGGCGCCGCGCATCGACCGAGAGCTGCTCTCCCGCTACGGGGCCGGCCTCATCGGTTCCACCGGCTGCCCATCGTCGGAGGTCCAGACCCGCCTGCGTCTGGGCCAGTGGGACGAGGCCCTGCGCACCGCCGGGGAGCTGCAGGACATCTTCGGCAAGGAGTTCTTCTACGTCGAGCTCATGGACCACGGCCTGGAGATCGAGCAGCGCGTCACCAAGGACCTGCTGCGTCTGGCCCAGAAGCTCGACGCCCCGCTGCTGGCCACCAACGACTCCCACTACGTGCGTCCCGAGGACCGCACCATCCAGGACGCGATGCTGTGCATCAACTCCGGCTCAGTGCTTTCCGATCCCGACCGTTTCAAGTTCGACGGCGACACCTACTACCTGCGCCCCGGCTCCGAGATGCGCCGCCTCTTCTCCGAGATGCCCCAGGCCTGCGACAACACCCTGCTCGTGGCCGAGCAGTGCGACGTGCACTTCCGCACCGTGGACGAGGGCGCCTCCTTCATGCCGGCCTTCCCCGTCCCCGAGGGCGAGACGGATGAGTCCTGGTTCATCAAGGAGTGCTGGCGCGGCATGGACCGCCGGTTCAACGGTGACATCCCCGAGGACTGCCGCAAGCAGGCCGAGTACGAGATCAGCGTCATCACCCAGATGGGATTCCCCGGCTACTTCCTCGTCGTGGCCGACTACATCAACTGGGCCAAGTCCCATGGCATCCGGGTGGGACCGGGGCGAGGCTCGGGCGCCGGATCCATGGTGGCCTACGCCATGGGCATCACCGAGCTCAACCCGCTGCGCCACGGACTCATCTTCGAGCGCTTCCTCAACCCCGAGCGCATCTCCATGCCCGATATCGACGTCGACTTCGACGAGCGCCGGCGCGACGAGGTCATCGAGTACGTGCGCGAGAAGTATGGCGCCGACCGTATCAGTCAGGTCGTCACCTACGGCGTCATCAAGGCCAAGCAGTCCCTGAAGGACTCCAGCCGAGTCATGGGCTACCCCTACGCTGTCGGTGACCGGCTCACCAAGGCCATGCCCCCCTCGGTTCAGGGCAAGGACATCTCCATCAAGGGCATCTTCAACCCCGACGACGAGCGCTATGGGGAGGCCGAGGAGTTCCGCAGGCTGCACGCCGAGGACCCCGATGCCCAGAAGATCGTGGAGCTGGCCAAGGGCCTGGAGGGGATGACCCGTCAGTGGGGCGTTCACGCCTGCGCGGTCATCATGTCCTCGGCAACGCTGACCGACATCATCCCCATGATGCAGCGCCTTCAGGACGGCGCAGTCATCACCCAGTTCGACTACCCCACCTGTGAGCACCTGGGCCTGCTCAAGATGGACTTCCTGGGACTGCGCAACCTCACGGTCATCTCCGACGCCCTGGACAACATCGTCGCCAACGGAAAGCCCGCCCTGGACATCGACCACGTCGAGCTCGATGACCGCGGCACCTACGAGCTGCTCTCACGCGGCGAGACCCTGGGCGTCTTCCAGCTTGACGGCGGTGGGATGCGCACGCTGCTGCGCCTGATGAAGCCCGACAACTTCGAGGACATCTCCGCCGTCGGCGCCCTCTACCGGCCCGGCCCCATGGGGGCGGAGTCTCACACCAACTACGCGCTGCGCAAGAACGGCTTGCAGGAGGTCGTTCCGATCCACCCCGAGCTCAAGGATGCCCTTGAGCCGATCCTGGGAACCACGCACGGCCTCATCGTGTACCAGGAGCAGGTCATGAAGATCGCCACGGACCTGGCGGGCTTCTCGATGGGTAAGGCCGACGCGCTGCGCAAGGCCATGGGTAAGAAGAAGATGGACATCCTGGCCAAGATGTTCGTCGAGTTCGAGGCCGGCATGGTCCAGGCGGGGTTCTCCAAGGAGAGCGTCAAGACCCTGTGGGACGTCGTGGTGCCCTTCGCCAAGTACGCCTTCAACAAGGCCCACTCGGCGGCCTACGGGGTCGTGTCCTACTGGACGGCCTACCTCAAGGCGCACTACCCCACCGAGTACATGGCGGCCCTGCTCACCAGCCAGAAGGACAACAAGGACAAGCTGGCCGTCTACCTGGGGGAGTGCCGTCACATGGGCATCACCGTCCTGCCCCCGGACGTCAACGCCTCGCGGGCCCAGTTCTCCGCTGTCGACGAGGACGTGCGATTCGGTCTGTCCGCGGTGCGCAACGTCGGCATCAACGTCGTTGACGCGATTGTGGCCGCCAGGGAGGAGAAGGGCGAGTTCACGTCCTTCGAGGACTTCCTCGACAAGGTTCCTGCTGTCGTGTGCAACAAGCGCACCATCGACTCCCTCATCAAGGCCGGGGCCTTCGACTCACTGGGCCACACCCGGCGCTCCTTGCAGGCCTGCCACGAGGACTTCGTCGACGAGGTCATCGGCGTCAAGCGCAACGAGGCCGCCGGTCAGTTCGACCTCTTCGCCTCCCTCATGGGTGGTGGCGACGACGCCGAGGGCTCGCCCTTCGGCAACGGCCCCGTCTTCTCCTCCGACGTTCCCAACCTGCCGGAGTGGGACAAGAAGGACAAGCTCGCTTACGAGCGCGACATGCTGGGACTCTACGTCTCCGATCATCCCCTCATGGGCCTGGAGGGACTGCTCGGCAAGCTTGCGGACAAGGAGATCTCCGAGCTCCACGAGAACGATGAGCTGCCCGACGGCGCCATGGTCACCATCGCTGGCCTCATCACCTCACTGACACGCAAGACCACCAAGCAGGGCAACCTGTGGGCCATCGCCCAGATCGAGGACCTGGCCGGAAGCATCGAGGTGCTCTTCTTCCCCCAGACCTATCAGACCGTCTCCACCATGCTCGCCCCGGACACGGTGGTCACGGTGCGTGGCCGTCTCAACCGACGTGACGGCCAGGTCGCCCTGTACGCCCAGGAGATGACGATTCCTGACATCTCCAGCGCCGCCCACGAGGCGGTTCTCATCACTCTGCCCACCAACCGGTGCACCGGGCCACTGGTGGAGCAGTTCAAGGACGTGCTCACCAAGCACCCCGGTGGATCGACGGTGCGTCTGACGCTCACCAGCCCAGGGCGTGAGGTGCGCACCCAGCTGGACGCCTCGCTGCGGGTGGAGGCCTCGCCGGCCTTCTACTCCGACATCAAGGCCCTGCTCGGGCCGGGTTGCCTGCGCCACTAGCTACGCGTCCTGCGCGTCGGTTTGCGCGGCCGCCTGGCACTACGTGCCTGCAGGCGGCTGCATCGCTCTGATGCAGCCGAACTCACACCGGTCGGCCGGCGTCCTCTTCCGACAGGTCGGTCGTAACTCGCCGTATCCTCGTCAGTGCTTGACAAGCAGCAGGTCAGAAGCGGTCCCAGCTGATTACCAGGAGGGTCGGGGCGGGCTTTGGCGCTGCATTCTGGGGTGCCTCGAAACCTGTATCAGCCTGCTCTCAGGTCGCGGTCCGTTAACGTCTTGATACTCTCGTAATGTCCTAAAGCAGTCAGTGACTGTATTGTCTACGAGGTAATTTAATGAGTGACGCGGATCTGAATCCTCCAACGTTGACGCAGGAGCAGGGGCAGGAAGGCTCCCCGTCGGACGGAGCATCGTCCCCGGAGCCGACCACCACGCCGGCCTTCCAGACGTCGCCGGCAACGGTGAAACGGAGGCAGCGTCATCTGCTCGAGCGCCTGAGAAGATCGGTCTCCCGCCAGCCTCATGACATCGGTGAGGGAATGGACAAGGTGGTCTTCGGCGTCGCCGCGACCGCAACCATTGCGTTTGTGGTGTGGGGCTTCGTCGATCCGCACGGGCTGGGGCGAGTCTCCAAGTGGGCCCTGGGTGGAACGATTAGCAACTTCGGCTGGCTATTCGTCCTGTCATCAACCCTGTTCGTCGTGTTCATCGTCTTCGTCGCAGCCTCCCGGTTCGGCAAGATCCCACTGGGCGGGGACGCCGAGGAGCCCGAGTACTCCACCGGCTCCTGGGTCTCCATGATGTTTGCCACTGGAATGGGGATCGGCCTGATTTTTTATGGAGTCGGTGAGCCGCTCTACTTCTACATGTCGCCCCCGCCGGACACCGTCGATCCTCAGACGGCCAAGGCCGCCAGCACGGCGATGGGCACCGCGCTGTTCCACTGGACCATCTACCCGTGGGCGATGTACGCCTTGGTAGGGCTCGGAATGGCCTACGGAACCTACCGCCTGGGACGCTCTCAGCTCTTCTCCGCGATGTTCACCTCCCTGTTCGGGCGGCAGGCCATTGATGGGGTCGGTGGGCGCATCATCAATATTCTGGCGATCGTCGCCACCCTGTTCGGTTCCGCCTGCTCCCTGGGGCTGGGGGCCCTGCAGATCGGGGGAGGCATGATGTCGACCAATCTCGTCGACAAGGTGAGCTCGGGGATGCTCGTCGCCATTATCGCGGTCCTGACCGCCTGCTTCGTCGCCTCGGCCATCTCCGGTATCGAGAAGGGCATCCAGTGGCTGTCGAACATCAACATGGTGCTGGCGGTGCTTCTGGCAATCATCGTCTTCGTCGGAGGGCCCACCCTGTTCATCCTCAACATCATCCCCTCGGCAATCGGTGACTTCATCGATGAGCTGCCTGCCATGGCCTCACGCACCGCGGCAGTCGGGAACAAGGACATGTCCGAGTGGCTGTCCTCCTGGACGATCTTCTACTGGGCCTGGTGGATCTCCTGGACGCCCTTCGTGGGCATGTTCATCGCCCGCATCTCGCGCGGCCGCACCATCCGGCAATTCGTTACCGGGGTCATGTTCGTCCCCTCGGTCGTCTCCCTCATCTGGTTCGCCATCTTCGGCGGCGGTGCCATCGGCCTCCAGGAGCGGGCCGAGCGGGCCGGGAGGACGGCAGACGCCCTTGTTCATCTCAAGGCTGACGGCACACCTGACGTGAACTTCGATACCGTCCTGTTCGACCTGCTCAACGCCATGCCGGTGCACAGGGCGGTCCTCATCGTGCTCATGGTCCTAGCAGTCGTCCTAGTGGCGATCTTCTTCGTCACCGGTGCGGACTCGGCCTCCATTGTCATGGGAGGGCTCTCGGAGAAGGGTGCGATTGAGCCGAGCCGTTTCACGGTTGTCTTCTGGGGCGTGGCCACCGGTGGTGTGGCCTCCGCCATGTTGCTCGCCGGAGGAGACGATCCTGCAGAGGTGCTCACTGGTTTGCGGGACATCACGATCGTCTCGGCTCTGCCCTTCGTCTTCGTCATGCTGCTGCTATGCGTCTCGCTCTACAAGGACCTCAACAATGACCCCATGCTGCTGCGGCACTCGCTGGCCAACCAGGTCCTGGTCGACTCGGTGACCACTGCGGTCACGGCTGCCGACGAGCCTCATGAGGTCGAGGCCATCGAGCTGCACACCACCTTGTCCTCCACCTCTGCCAGTGAGGACAAGCAGGGCGGTTGTGGCGACGTCGGGCGGGAACCGGTTCCCGACGTCGACGGCAGCGCTGATGGTGGTGCTGCCGACTCCGACGGGGAGCAGAGCAGGTAGTCGTCGCCATAGATAGGGTCCGGGGTCAGTCCTCGGGCCCCGTCTGTTCGACAACGGCGCCGACCTGGCCGGCGGGGTGATCGACGACGACCACATCGCCGCCGGAAAGATGGTGCCCACGACGCATCTCTGTGGCGCCATTGACCGTGACGTCCCCGGACTGGATGGCGATGCGTGCCTCGGCGCCGTCCTCCACCAGGCCGGCCAGCTTGAGGAACTGGCCGAGCTTGATGCTTCCAGACACTGAGACATTCGGATACCGCGATGTGTTCGGGGATGTTGCGTGCGTCATAGGTTGATCCTTCCAGAAAGGGGGTGTGGAGCGCACGTCGGGCCAGGTAGCACCTGAGACAGGCCTGTGACTGTGATGTCGGTGAGAGAAGCCTCTCTCGGAAGTAAGCGGATATAACGGATGCTAAACAAAATTTATCACGGTAGGGTAACGGCGTTCTGATAACACTACGGAGACGGAGACACCATGAAGCGTCGAATCGTCGCCCAGATGGCGATACTCGCTCTATCGCTGTCGGCGCCTGTTCTGGCCGTCACGCACGCGCCAGAAGCCGCTGCTGCGGACGGCAGCACCATCCATGTCTCAGCCGAAGGAGGCTCGGACGCGGGAGACGGATCCGCTGCGAAGCCCTTCCAGACCATCAAGGCGGCCCTCAAGAAGGTCGGCAACGGTGACACCATCGAGCTGGCCAACGGCACCTACCGTGAGGGTGAGCTCGCCGTGGACAAGGGCGTGACCATCAAGGCGGCCGAGGGGGCCAAGCCGGTCCTCACCGGTGCCGAGGTTCCCACCAACTGGAGTGCGGGGGGTGACGGAAAGTGGTCCACGGGTAAGGACATGGTCCGTTTCTGCACGGTCTGCACCATCAACGCCGACCCCGCCAAGGAGGGCGTTGCCGCTCACCCCGAGCAGGTGTTCGTCGACGGCAAGCCCCTGACCCAGGTGCTCAGCCGTGATGAGGTCACCGCGTCCACCTTCTACGTTGACGATCCTGATCCGGTCACCCTGAAGAACCCGAACAACAACCAGGCCGGCTACAACGCCAAGCCCCACCGGGGCACCTCCTACGTCATCGGCGTCGACCCCAGCCAGCACCAGGTCGAGGTGGTTCAGCACTCTCGGGCCCTGTCCTTCAACACCGACAACATCACGCTGTCCGGGCTGACGGTGGAGAAGTACTCCGCAGTCCAGCGCTGGGACTACCCGGACCCTGAGATCGGCACCATCTCCGGTGGTGGAATGATCGTGGCCGCTCACGGTGCTCCGCGCATTGAGAACTCCACCTTCCGCTACTCCTCGACCGCCGGTGCGCTGCAGGTCATCGACTCGACCAACGCCGTCGTGTCCAACAACCTGTTCGAGAGTAATGGCTCCAACGCCTTCGGTATCAACGACTCCAGCGGAGCCAAGGTCGAGAACAACCTGTGGAGGAACAACAACACCTCCGGTTTCATCACCAAGGACTGCGGTGCCTACTGCACCTTGGCGGACACCAAGATCACCCACTCCAAGAACATTCGCTTCGCCAACAACACCGTGGACTACTCGGCCACTGGCGTGGACATCTCAGATCCCAACGCCTATGACCAGAACCGCGGCGCGGGCATCTGGTTCGACGAGGGCGTGATGGACTCCGAGATCGTTGGCAACTACTTCGTCAACGTCCCGGTGGCGATCTTCAACGAGGTCTCCGCCAACAACCTCATCGCCTCCAACATCGTGGCCGGGGCCGGTATTGGCATCCACGTCTCCGGCTCCAACGACACCCGGGTGTGGAACAACACCGTCTCCCACGCGCTCACCAGCCTGTGGATCCAGGAGGACACCCGGTCCGACGGCTGCAACGCCCGTAACGCCCAGGGTGCGTGCACCCAGGTGCAGAAGTGGAGCGCCGAGCACGGACTGAGCTGGGACACCACCAACACGACGGTGATGAACAACATCTTCTCCTCCGAGCAGACCACCCCCAAGCCCGGCGACGAGTGGCGCTACTCGGCCATGGTCCAGGTTCTCGGCGGGGCCAACGATGACGGCTCCGGTGCGGTCTACGCCAATGAGATGGTCTCCACCATCGACTACGACGTCTACTACCGCCACGAGAACCCCCAGACCCTGTCCACCACGGTCCTGTGGAACTACGGCGCCGACCGCAAGACTCAGTCGGTCAATGCCGAGAAGCTCTCTGACTTCACGGCCAACTCGAACGTGAAGGCCGCCGGTAAGGAGTCCAACGGCCTGGACCTGCACGGATCCCCAGAGAACAACCCGTTCTTCGTCAAGGAGTCCGCCAACCCGATGGATAAGACCTCTGACTTCCACCTCAAGGAGGGCAGCCCCGCCTCCGGCTCCGGCCACGCCCTGCCTGAGGATGTCGCCAAGTCTCTCGGTGTCAACGCCAACGTCGCCGTGGACCGCGGTGCGCTGGTCAATGTTGCCTGGGGTGGGGGAGCCGTCCCAGGAGCTGGTGACAACGCCGGTAACAACAACGCTGGTGGTGCCAACAACAACGCTGGCAACAACAATGCTGGTGGTGCCAACAACAATGCCGGTAACAACAACGGCGGTGGTGCCAACAACAACGCCGGCAACCAGCCCTCCACCGCGGCTCCCCAGGACGGCAGCGGCTCCACCACTGGTGAGACCGCTAGCGGCACTGCCGGCCAGAGTGCCCAGAGCGCCAGCCCCTCAAACTCCAAGGCGGGTGCTGGACAGAAGAACTCCCACGTCGCCAAGCCCGGCGCCAACGCCGCGGCCGGACAAGGGCAGGACGCTGCTGCCGCAGCGGCTGCCGGTGGTGGCCGGCTGCCGCTGACCGGAGCCAGCATGGCCGCCATGGTGCTGGCGGTGGCCGCCATCGCCATGGGGGGCGGATTCATCCTGGTACGTCGTCGTATGTCCAGCTGACCAGTGCCGGCCTCGGGGCGAGGCGTGGCGGGCTCTTGTGACGAGCACCGGATATCTCGGACTATTGCCTTGTGTCACAACCGCTTGCCATCACTGTCGGTGACCGTTTCCCGGTAGGGGAGAGGCTCTACCGGCTCACCCCGAGGCTGGCTGAGTCCACCATCGCAGCACGCTCCGTCCTTCTCGATATCGCAGAGCACCGTGAGGTCATCACCTACGGCGAGCTGAGCGAGTCGATCGGGCGGAGCGTGCTGCCGCGTCATATGGGGCCGTTGCTCTCCATGATCGGCCATGACTGCGCTGCTCGAGGGGAGCCGAGTCTGGCCTCCCTGGTGGTGTCGGCCGCCACCGGTGAGGTCGGTACCCGGGACGAGAGCTGGGCCCCGCCTGAGCGTCTTGCCTGCTGGGCGAGGTGGGGCGGGGGAGTGCTGGAAGGATCGTGTCAGCAGGAGGTGTGACTGTCCTGAGGCGGCGGCGCGATCCTGTTCGTGGTGGTTGCCCCTCGTACAACCCCGTTGTCCCGGCACCTTGTGACATGACCTCTCGGCCAGCGTCCTGCCCGGGACAGGCCGCCAGAAAACTTGCTGGATGGAAGTTAGGTTCTCACTATCTGGGATGTTGGCAGAAGTGGGGATCGGGCATGGTTTGATACGCTCGACCATCCAGAGCGGCCGAGAGACCTGGTTCGATGACGCCGCAGCAACCCGGTGCGCGGGTGCTTCAGCCAGGATCGATGGAGACGACGTGCTAGACAACGAGCCCACTGAGTCCGCCTCCGTGCCCGGGAGCAGCGGCGATGACGCGGGTAGTGCCAGGCGCGAAGCAGGACGGTCACTGCCCACTGTCAGTCTGGAGCTCTTCCCCCCTCGGCCCGGTAAGGCCGCCTCAGCGACCTGGGGGCGAATCGACAGGCTCCTGGCCACCGGCCCCGACTTCGTCTCGGTGACCTACCGCCCCACCTTCGTCACCGAGCCTGTCCCTGGAACCGGCAGAAGGAGCGGGGCGGATCAGGAGTGCCTTCCTCGCGTGCGCGTGGTCCAGGAGGAGACCAACCCCTCCGAGGGTGTGCTCGCCCACGTGCTGGAGTCCAGCACCATCCCGCTGATGGCTCACCTGACCTGTATCGGTTACTGCAAGCAGGAGGCCGTCGACATCGTCACACGTTTTCTGCGCATGGGCGTGCGGCGCTTCCTGGCGCTGCGCGGCGACCCCCCTGCCGGTGCCCGGGCCGACGAGGTCGCCGGGGAGCTGCGCCACGCTGACGACCTCGTTCGGGTCATCCGGGAGGTCGAGGCCGACTTCTTCGGTGACGGCAAGCGCCATGTCACGATCGCCGTGGCCGCCTACCCGGCCACGAACGATCACATCGAGGCCATCGAGGTCCTGGCCGCCAAGCAGGCCGCCGGTGCGGACCTGGCCATCACCCAGGTCTTCTACGACCCGGCCGACTACGTGGCGCTGACCAACGCGGCCTCCTACGCCGGCGTGAGCATCCCGATCCTTCCCGGGGTCATTCCGCTGACCGACCTGCGCCGGCTCGCCCGGCTCGAGGCACTCACCGGTGTCAGGGTGCCTGACGCCCTGCGATCCTCGCTGGGATCCGCCAGCGGTGCCACGCTCGTGGAGCGCGGCATCGGTGCGACACTCGACCTGGCCACGGCGCTGTTGCGCGCCGGGGCGCCCGGACTGCACCTGTACACCTTCAATCGGACCCGGCCCGCCCTCGACGTCATCAGTCATCTTCGTCTGGGCGGCATCCTGGCTGGGGCCGCCCCTGACCGGGAGGTGCGTGACGCCGTCGATCGCGGCTACCTTCAGGCCACCCCTGGGCGTGGCCCCTCCTTCCTGCGCAGCGGCTCCCCGGGCGCAGCAGCCTCCCCCCGCCACCCCGTCCAGCCCCACAACACCATCACCAAGGAGAACGCATGAGCGCCACCCCCGAGTCGGCCCCCATCGCCTCACCGGCGGAGATCGCCGTGACCGAGTCGCAGGTCCCCTCGACCCCTCTGCCGGGGGCCACCATCCTGGGCTACCCCCGCATCGGCAGGGACCGCGAGCTCAAACGCGCTGTCGAGTCCTTCTGGAAGGGAAACCTGAACGCCGACGAGCTGCGCCACGCAGCTTCCGAGCTGCGCGGGGCGACGCGCTCGCGCCTGGCGGACCTGGGGCTGACTCAGCCCGCCTCGGTGCCCGCCGACTTCACCCTCTACGACCAGGTCCTCCAGGTGACCGCCACCCTGGGGGCGGCCCCCGCCCGTTTCCGTGACCTGCTGGACGCCGACGGCGCCCTGGACATCGAGGGCTACTTCACGCTGGCCCGTGGAGAGGGCGCCCGTCCGGCCCTGGAGATGACCAAGTGGCTCGACTCCAACTACCACTACCTGGTTCCTGAGATCGACGCCTCGACGCCCATCGACTACGTCGACACCGCCATCGCCGACCAGGTCCGCGAGGCCAGGGCCGCCGGGGTGGAGGTGCGTCCCGTCGTCGTGGGACCGGTCAGCTACCTGCTGATGGCCAAGCCCTCTGACGAGGCACCCGAGGGCTTCCACCCCCTGGACCGGCTCAGCGACGTCCTGCACGCCTACGGCCACCTGCTCATGGACCTGCAGAAGGCCGGTGCCACCTGGGTCCAGCTCGACGAGCCCGCCCTGGTCTCCGACTCCTGGAACGTCGATCGCGGGCGCATCCTCGATGCGGTGCGCGACGCCTACACCTGGCTGGGAGCGATCGTGGAGCGGCCCCAGATCCTCGTGGCCGGAACCTACGGCTCACTGGGCGACGCCCTTCCGGTCCTCGGGCAGGCCCCGATCGAGGCCGTCGGCCTCGACCTCGTCGCGGGCTGCCTTCCCGAGACCGGTGACCTGGCCGCCCTGGCGGGCAAGGCCGTCGTCGCCGGCGTCGTCTCAGGACGTAACATCTGGCGCACTGACCTGGATGCGGCGCTGACGACGCTTGAGCAGCTGCGCGAGCGCCTGACCGAGGGCACTCCCATCACCGTGGCCACGTCCACCTCCCTGCAGCACGTCCCGCACGACGTCGAGCGGGAGACCGCCATCGACCCGCAGATCCGCTCCTGGCTCGCCTTCGCGGACCAGAAGGTCGGCGAGGTCATCACCCTGGCCAAGGGGCTGGCTGAGGGGCGCGAGGCCATCGCCGCCGAGCTCGCTCAGGACACCGACCTGCGCAACCAGCGCGCCGCCCACCCGGGCGTGCACCGCGATGAGGTGCGCACCGCCGTCGCCGCCGTCACCGAGGGCGACCGCACTCGCGCTCCCTATGCCGAGCGCAAGGCCGCTCAGGAGGCGCGTCTGGGCCTGCCGGAGCTGCCCACCACCACCATCGGGTCCTTCCCTCAGACCGCTGAGATCCGCAAGGCCCGGGCCGCCTGGCGCAAGGGCGAGATCGACGACGCCGCCTACGACGCCGCCATGCGCGCCGAGATCGCCAGCGTCGTCGCCCTCCAGGAGCGTCTCGGCCTGGATGTACTGGTGCACGGCGAGGCCGAGCGCAACGACATGGTCCAGTACTTCGCCGAGCTGCTCGACGGCTTCGTGACCACCGAGCACGGATGGGTCCAGTCCTACGGGTCGCGCTGCACCCGCCCCTCCATCCTGTGGGGGGACGTCGTCCGCCCCGAGCCGATGACGGTGACCTGGTCGGCATACGCCCAGTCACTGACCGACAAGCCCCTCAAGGGCATGCTCACCGGCCCGGTGACGATCATGGCATGGTCCTTCGTGCGTGATGACGTCCCGCGCGCCCAGGTCGCCGACCAGCTGGGCCTGGCCCTGCGTGAGGAGGTGGCGGACCTCGAGGCCGCCGGTATCGGCGTCATCCAGGTCGACGAGCCCGCCATCCGCGAGACCCTTCCACTGCGTCGCGCCGACCGCCCCGCCTACCTGGAGTGGTCCGTCGGCTCCTTCCGCCTGGCCACCGGGGGTGCCGCGCCGGCGACCCAGGTCCACACCCACCTGTGCTACTCGGAGTTCGACGTCGTCATCGACGCGGTCGACCACCTCGACGCTGACGTGACCTCCATCGAGGCATCCCGCTCGCGCATGGACATTCTTCCCGCCGTGGCTGAGCACGGCTTCGAGCGTCAGCTCGGCCCGGGTGTGTGGGACATCCACTCCCCGCGCGTTCCCAGCCAGGCCGAGTGCACCGAGCTGCTCCAGCGGGCCGTCGGTGCCCTGGGGGCGGAGAAGGTCTGGGTCAATCCCGACTGTGGCCTCAAGACCCGCGCCTACGCCGAGACCGAGGCGAGCCTGACCAGTCTCGTGGGCGCCGCCCGCGCCGTGCGTGAGTCCCTGTAGGCGCTGACAAGGATCAAGACGTCTCAGGCGGCCTGGGAGAGGACGTTCCTCCCAGGCCGCCTCGTACGTGGTCGGCGGAGGCCGCATTCAAGCGCGCCATCACATAGGCGGCCCGGGCGGCTGCGTGTGCGGCCGGTAGGCTTGCACGCATGCTCACCCGTACTGATCTGCGCAGCTCCCGACTCGGCCCCCGCGAGCTGGCACAGGCTCTTCCCCGGGCCACCCTCGATGTGACCACCGCTCAGGCCGCTGTGGCTCCGTTGATTGAGGACGTCCGCTCCCGGGGCGCGGCCGCCCTGCGCGACGCTGCCGAGCGCTTCGACGGCGTACGCCCCGTTCACCTCCGCGTGCCCGCCCAGGCCATCGACCAGGCACTCGGCGACCTGGACCCTGCGGTGCGCGAGGCCCTGGAGATGTCCATCGCCCACAACCGTGCCGGGCACGCCGCTCAGGTGCCCACCGAGCGCGCGACCCAGATCGTTCCCGGCGGCACCGTCGCCCAGCGCTGGGTGCCGGTCAGGCGCGTCGGGCTCTATGTCCCCGGAGGACTGGCCGTCTACCCCTCCAGCGTGGTCATGAACGCCGTGGCCGCCCAGGTCGCCGGTGTCGAGCAGATCGCCCTGGCCAGCCCGCCCCAGGCCGAGTTCGGCGGACTGCCCCACCCCACGATCCTGGCGGCCTGCGCCCTGCTGGGCCTGACCGAGGTCTACGCCGTCGGAGGCGCCCAGGCCATCGCGATGCTCGCGTACGGGGCTCATGCCCAGGACGACACCGACCGTGCTGACGTCGGGGGAGAGGTCCTGTGCCAGCAGGTTGATGTCATCACCGGCCCTGGCAACGTCTACGTGGCCGCCGCCAAGCGCGCCGTCATGGGGGTGGTGGGTATCGACGCCGAGGCCGGCCCCACCGAGATCGCCGTCCTGGCCGACGCGGGCGCCAACCCCGAGTACGTGGCTGCCGACCTGCTCTCCCAGGCCGAGCACGATCCCAACGCGGGCAGTGTCCTCATCACCGACTCCCCGGAGCTGGCCGACGCCGTCGACGCCGCGCTCGAGCGCAGGCTCAGTGCGACCCGTCACCGGGCTCGGGCGGCGGCCGCCCTGACCGGTCCGCAGTCAGGGACCGTGCTGGTGCGCGACCTCGATCAGGCCATTGAGGTCGCCGACGCCTACGCCGCTGAGCACCTGGAGATCCACACCGCCGATGCTCCCGCGGTCGCCCGTCGCATCCGCAATGCCGGTGCCGTCTTCATCGGCCCCTACAGCCCGGTTCCCCTGGGGGACTACCTGGCCGGTTCCAACCATGTGCTGCCCACCGGCGGCACCGCCCGTTTCGCCGCCGGGCTGAGTGTGATGGCCTTCCTCAAACCAGTCCAGCTCATCGAGTACAACGCGAGCGCACTGGAGGCGATGACGCCTGCACTGGAGGTCCTGGCGAGGTGCGAGGACCTGCCCGCCCACGGTGAGGCGGCCCGGGCCCGCCAGGAGTGAAAAAGTTGGCTGAGCAGGTCATCTGAGATCATTCTGTTATCTCTTGTGACCATCTCTCCGGTCCGTCAAGGAGGGGGTGCCGATCGCGGGGCACCCCCTCCTTGATGTTTCAAGCGTTGAAATGGCGGGGATTGAGGAGGCTCTGAGTCTTCCTCTAAGATCTTGCCGATCGGGTAGGTGATTGACACAGTGTTGCGAGACGTTATTCGTTTGTTATATTTGGTTTCGACGCACGGTGTGCCGTGCCCGACGGGCTGAGTTCCCACATCCCGTCACCCCCGGGCACGCCGCACCGAGGCGTTGGTGCCGGCTGGCTCTGCTTGCTGTCCCCGGTTTGCTGCAGCCGGTGATGCCGGTCGGTACCGGCCCCTACCCCTTGGATCCAGATGGATGGCCTTATGCACTACTCCCCATTCGCTGCCGGAACCGGATTGTTCGTCGTGTGGTACGTCGCCCCGGCAGGCTCCCCTCCCGCCCTCGTTGCCCGTTTCCTCATCGACCTGGCCGGACTGTTCTTCGTCGCTATTCTGGTCTTCTTCCTGCTGACCAATCTCTACGGCGCGGCAAGCGGCCTCATCCCGCGCTCACGGCGCAGCGGCGGACGCCATGCCCAACGGCGCAGCGGCATGATGAGTCTGCGGGCGTGATGAGTACGCAGGCCCCTTTCATGCGTATGGAGCTTGGTCCTTCAAGCCTTCTGGGAATCCTCGACCGGTTGGGCTGGTGGGGCGCTCTGGGAATGATCGCTATCGCCCTCGTCTACACGCTCTTCATGCTGCTCGTCTCCCGAGGCGCCCCGCGTCACGGCGGACCCTCGCACCCGGACGCGCCACTTCTCGTCGTCATCCTCATGCCCTGCCTCAACGAGGCGGAGGTGATCGGTGCCAGCGTCAGGCGACTCACCTCGATCCCGGACCCGGGGCTGCGCATCATGGTCATCGATGACGGCTCCGACGACGACACCGCTCAGGCGGCCGCCCAGGCCGGGGACCAGCGCGTCGAGGTGGTCCGCCGCCGGCCGCCCCACGCCCGTTTGGGTAAGGGGGAGGCGCTCAACGACGCGTTGTCGATCGTGCGTTCCCGCTGCACCGCAGTGTCCTCCTCGAGAGTGGTCGTCGGAGTGATGGACGCCGACGGCAGGCTCGACCCCCACGCCATCGGCGAGGTCCGCAAGGCCTTCGCCCCGCAGGAGGTCGGTGCCGTCCAGATGGGGGTGCGCATCAACAACCGCTTCGGTTCCCTGCTCGCCCGGATGCAGGATATGGAGTTCGTTATCTTCACCGAGGTCTTCCAGCGGGGACGGCGTCGCGTGCGCAGTGTCGGTATGGGTGGAAACGCCCAGTTCGTCCGTCTCAGCGCGCTCGACGCCCTGGGGCCCCGGCCCTGGACCCGGTCCCTGACCGAGGACTTCGATCTGGGGATCAGGCTCAACGCCACCAGCTGGACCAACGAGTTCTGGCCCTCGGCCTCCGTCCACCAGCAGGGCGTGACCAATATGCGGCGCCTTCTGCGTCAGCGCACGAGGTGGTTCCAGGGGAACCTTCAGGCGCTTCACCTCCTGCGCTCCGTGGCCCGGGAGCAGCGGGGGCTGGGGCGCGCCGACACGCTCTGGCAGATTCTCACGCCCTACCTGCTTCTGACCGGATCGCTGCTGACCCTGTCCTTCCTCATCACCATGGTGACCGCCGCCGTGGCTGCGGTACTGCGGTGGGAGCAGTCATGGATATGGCTTGTCGGGGCCTACGTCATCGCCTTCGGGCCGGCGCTCATCTACGCCTGGATCTACTGGCGCATCGAGCGCCGCGAGGGCCTGAACCTGATCAAGGCCGTGGGCTACGCCCATCTGTTCGTCCTGTACGGGCTCCTGCCCAGCCTCTACGGCTGGCGCGCCTTGGCCAGGGAGCTGACCGGACGCACCGGGTGGGCCAAGACCGCTCGGGAGGCGGAGCCGGCTCAGGTCGCACAACCCTTCCAGGCCGCTGCCCCCGCCGCCCCCGGCGGGCCGGTACCCACGGGACCGCCGGCGCTGGGCAGTCAGCCTCCGCCCCATGAGGCCGTTAGGAGGGCTCCTATCCCGGCACCCGGGACCATGAGGGCCGGTAGCGCCGCTCCGGCCGGATCCTCACTGGGTCACCCGGCCGTCGTGGGGCGTCGCACTCACCGTGCAGTCAGCAACCTGAACAACGAGGAGATGAGATGACAGCCACCAACGCGCCTCAGCGCGCAGGAGCACTCGACGGATCCGGTCACAGCAGGATCCTGCGCCGCGTAGTGCTGGTGGGCTGCGTCCTGGCCCTGATCCTAGGAATCACTGTGTACTGTCACGCCAGAGAGACCGACGCCCAGAAGTGCTCGCAGTGGGAGATCGTCTTCGACGGCTACGGCGAGGCCTCATGCTCCGACGGCCTGCTGCGTCTGAAGCCGACATCTGCCAACTCTCAGGACAAGACCCACGCAGGACTGGCGAAGTCCACCACGGTCGAGATCGAGTCAGGCAGTGTCCACACCGTCCACACCACGATGACCACTGTCGGCCAGCTCCGCCAGGACGGCAGCCCCAACGCATGGGAGGTCGCCTGGCTCCTGTGGAACTACTCCGACAACAACCACTTCTACGCCCTGGCGCTCAAGCCCAACGGCTGGGAGGTCTCCAAGCAGGACACCAACTATGACGGGGCCCAGCGATTCCTGGCCTCGGGCAACACGCCGGTCTACCCGCCCGGGACGAGCCACAACGTCACCGTCACTATTGACACCACCAACCCCGCAGCGGCCACCTTCGTCGTCACGGTGGACGGCCAGGAGCTCGGAAAGGTCACCGACTCCGAGTCCCCCTACCGATCAGGTGCCGTAGCGGCCTACTGCGAGGACTCCGACGTCACCTTCACACCGATCACCGAGGACCAGTGAGACCGGTTCGCGGCAGCCACCACCTGGCCGGACCGCCGGTCGGCTCCGCCCTCTCCCTCCCCAACGCACCAGAGCAGGAGAACTCATGACAACAGACTCCACCCCAACGGGCGGCCCCCTTCGGGTCATGCTCGTCTACGGCACCCGCCCGGAGGCGATCAAGCTTGCTCCCCTGGTGACCGCCATGCGCGACGACGAGCGCTTCAACCCGATCGTGGTCGTCACCGGACAGCACCGCGAGATGCTCGACCAGGTCCACGACTTCTTCGGCATCGTGCCCGACGACGACCTCGACATCCACTCTCCGGGACAGACCCTCACCCAGATCACCAACCGCTCCTTGCAAGGGGTGGGGCGGGCGATCGAGGCCCACCGGCCCGACGCCGTCGTGGTCCAGGGAGATACCACCTCCGCCTTCGCCGCGGCGCTCGCCGCCTTCTACCACGAGATCCCGGTTCTTCACGTTGAGGCCGGCCTGCGCACCGGCGACATCTCCTCTCCCTTCCCCGAGGAGGCCAACCGGCGTCTCATCAGCCAGTTGACCGCGCTGCACCTGTGTCCGACCACCAGCAGCCGGGACAACCTCCTGCGAGAGAGCACCGATCCCCAGATCGTCCGTGTCACCGGAAACACGGTCATCGACGCCCTCCTGGTGGCCGTCGACCGCCGGGTCCCGCCACCCGACGAGGACCTGGCGGCAGCCCTGGCCGACACCTCCCGGCGGGTCGTGCTGGTGACCGCCCACCGCCGCGAGTCCTGGGGGGAGCCGATGCGGGCTATCGGACGTGCCGTCGCCCGCCTGGCCGGGCAGCACCCCGAGGTGCTCTTCGTGCTGCCGGTTCACCGCAACCCCAAGGTCCGCGAGGACCTCCTGCCGCAGATCGAGGGCCACGGCAACGTCATCTGGTGCGACCCTCTGGAGTACGGCGCCTTCTGCGCGCTCATCAACCGCTCCGACGTCGTCCTGACCGATTCCGGGGGTGTCCAGGAGGAGGCCCCCGCGCTGTCCAAGCCGGTCCTGGTCATGCGTGACAACACCGAGCGCCCCGAGGCGGTCGCCTTCGGGGTGGCCGAGCTGGTCGGAACCGACGAGGACCGCATCGTCGAGCGGGTCTCCACCCTGCTGACCGACGAGACGGCTTACGCGGCCATGGCGCAGGCCGCCAATCCCTACGGCGACGGACACGCCTGCAAACGCATCCTGGCCGCCACCGCCGCTCTGTTCGGCCGTGGTGTCCCCCTTCCTGAGTTCGATCCTGTTCCCAACTCATCCAAGGAGGATTCATGATTTCCCCGACTCTTGGCTCCGCTCGACGGCGTCGCTGCGCACTGGCCGCCATCGCGGTGTGCCTGGGCGCCTCGATCGGCTCCGCGGGCCCCGCCCAGGCCACGCCGGCCGCCGGCGTGCAGGCCCCCATCGTGGCCCGGGCCGCCGCGGCCAAGCCTGCGGACGGCGCACAGGCCAATGACGCGGATCCGGCCAAGAACCCGCTTCCGGCTCCGCCCGAGCCCGCTGCCGCGGCCAAGAAGGAGCTCCCCCTCAAGGGCGATAAGCAGGCCGGCGTTGATCTGAACAAGCCCGCGCCCGCTGCGGGGCAGGTCCAGATCCGCGACCTGAAGAAGAATGCGCCCGACGTTCCTGCCGGTGCGGTGAGCTTCTCCAACCAGGACGCGGGACCGGCCTCGACCCTGGTCCTGTTCGACACGACCGGTGACTACGCCAAGCTGGGGGAGTACTACGCCCTGAGCATGGGCACCCTGGCCAGCCACTCCGGAACCGTGACCACCCTTCCCGTCAAGGACTATGTCGCCGGTCTGGCCGGCCGCTTCACCAACGTGGTCTACATCGGTTCGACCTACGACGAGCCCCTGCCGCGGGCCTTCATCGACGACGCCCTGACCGGCAACGTCCCGGTGATGTGGTCCGGCTTCAACATCTGGCAGCTGGCCAAGACCGACGCCGACCGCGCCGCCTTCACCCAGCGCTACGGCTGGGACGCCGCCACCTCCTACATCGACTCCACCGACCGGGTCACCAAGATCAGCTACAACGGCGCCTCCCTGAAGCGCAATGAGCTCAACACCGGTGGGATCACCGCCCCGCACATCACCCGCGAGAAGGACGTCAAGGTCCTGGGGCGCGCCGAGTGCTCCAAGCCCGACGGTGCGGCCACCGCCTGCGCCTCCGTCGCCCAGTCCGGCACCAGCTCCTTCCCCTGGGCGGTCAGCTCCTCCGGACTGACCTTCATCGGTGAGATCCCCCTGACCTACCTGGGTGAGCAGGACCGCTACATCGCTGCCGCTGACATCCTCCTGGACACGCTTCAGCCCAATGCTCAGCAGTACCGTCAGGCCGCCGTGCGCCTGGAGGACGTGACGCCTGACAGTGACCCCGAGGAGCTGCAGGCGATCGTCGACTACCTCCACAGCGAGAAGGTGCCCTTCCAGATGGCGGTGGTGCCCAAGTACGTCGACCCCAAGGGCACCGAGAACAACGGCACGCCCAAGGAACTCACCCTGAAGGACTCCCCGGAGCTGGTGGCCGTTCTCCAGGACGCCGTGAGCAAGGGCGGAACGATCGTCCAGCACGGCACCACCCACCAGTTCGGAACGCTGGACAACCCGTACAACGCCGTCTCCGCCGACGACTTCGAGTTCATCCGTTCGTGGTGCTCCACCACGAACGACACCAAGGCTCCCGCCGTCGACTGCGAGGACAAGTCCTACGTGCAGATCGGAGGCGCCCTCCCGGGCACCTCCCAGGCGTGGGCCGCGGAGCGTGTGGAGCAGGGGCGCGAGATCTTCGACGAGGTCGGGCTGCCGACTCCGGAGATCTTCGAGACCCCGCACTACTCGGCCACCCGCGAGGCCTACTACGGCATCGGCGAGCAGTACTCGGTGCGCTATGAGCGCGAGCTCCTCTACGCCGGTACTCTGACCAACACCCAGGCCGGTCCCCACGACTACTACGGGCAGTTCTTCCCCTACGCGGTCAACGACCCCTACGGGGCCCATGTCCTGCCGGAGAACCTTGGCAACTTCGAGCCCAATGAGATCAACCAGCACCCGCCGCGCCTGGCCCAGGAGGTCGTCGACGCGGCCAAGCTCAACCTGGTGAACACCCACGCCACCGCCAGCTTCTTCTTCCACCCCTACTACCCGCTGCCCGAGCTGAAGAAGATCGTCGCCGGCATCAAGGCCGAGGGGTACACCTTCGTTCCGGCCTCGGAGCTGAAGTGACGAGGGCGCTGGGTACAGCCCTGAACCGTTTCGGCCTCACCACTGTGGAACCGTTCGGTCGGGAGAGCTCTCAAGAGACGGGAATAATGGCCCCATGACTCTTGAGACGAACCGTAGAAGGGCGCTGGCGCTCCTGGGGGCCGGGGTTCTGGGAGCGTCAGTGTCCTCCTGCGGTCACGGACATGTGACTACGCCACCGGCTG
Organism: Actinomyces naeslundii; assembly: GCF_001956585.1. GTDB lineage: Bacteria > Actinomycetota > Actinomycetes > Actinomycetales > Actinomycetaceae > Actinomyces > Actinomyces naeslundii. The sequence continues at coordinate 24,657 of NZ_MSRR01000002.1, forward strand.
TGGGCGACGGGGCAACCACCCACCTGAGCCTCCACGTCAGTGACGCGCAGGGCGGTGTCCTCAACCTGGAGGCGCTGCGTCGCATCCAGTCCAACGGTAAGGGCGAGCCCGGTTACGACGACGCCCTGCTGGACGCCAAGACCCTGGAGGTCATCACCGTCGGACCGCTCTATCAGGATGAGAACGGCGCCATCGGTATCGATGTGCCCACCGGGCGTGACTGCACGCTGACCATGTCGTGGCCCACCAGTCATGGGTACTCGGCCCTCATGGCGGATCTGCCCGCCTCCGGCGAGCACGACCTCCTGGAGCTGGCGGCCCGGACCCTCCACGAGCGGCAGGCCGAGCGCTACCAGCAGGCCACCGCGCAGGGGCTCAAGGGCGCTGACGAGGCGGTCACGCTGCGGGACTCTGCTCAGCAGTCCCTGGACGCCTGTGCCACGGCCCAGTCCTGGGCCGACAGAGGCCGCCTGGCGAACTCTGCGCTGGAGTCCGCCGCCGGGGCGCAGCTGGCCCTGGACCGGGCACTGGTGGCCCAGGCGCCGCAGGACGCGATCATCGGGGTCACCTTCACCCGGGTGCCCACAGCCGCCGAGGTCGTCGCCGCCCTGGCCTCCAACGGGCCGGGAGGCGGGAAGCGGAAGGTGTCGGCCCGCCTGGTGATCGGTGATCCCGGCGACGCCCAGGAGATGGCCGGCTGGCGCACCACGGTGGAGTCCCTGCACGCGCAGGGAGGTCTGGCCCTGGCCCAGATCTGCGACTCCCACGACGTGGCAGCCCTGACTGACGCCGCCTGGGACGCCCGGGTCGATGCCCTCATCAAGGCGCTTCCCAATGTCGATGCCTGGGAGATCGGCAACGAGATCGGAGGGGACTGGCTGGGCACCGGCCCGGTGGCCAAGGCCCAGCGCGCGGCCAAGGCGGTGCGTGAGCGCACCAGCGCCACGACGGTACTGACCCTGTACTACCAGCTCGGTCAGGCGGACCCGGCCTACTCCCTGTTCAGCTATGCCGCCAGGGAGGTCCCCCAGTCGATCAGGGAGCTGGTCGACGTCGTCGGACTGTCCGTCTACCCCCAGCTTCACCCGCTGGGAACAGCCGCAGACCGGGTCCTGAGCGCCCTGGACACTGCCTTCCCGTCCTCCCGGATCGCCGTCACCGAGCTGGGCTACGGGGCCGAGGACCTCAACGCCGGCCCCTGGTGGTTCGGTTCGGCCTCCGACCCCGTGGTGGCTCGCACCGCCGTCGCCGAGCACGTCACCGGCGCCGCACTGGGCCGATCCGATGCCTGGGGAGCACCATTCTGGTGGTACTACCTCGAGGATCAGGTCGGAACCCCGGGGGGCAAGGTGGCTCCGGCGCTGGCCGCCGCCTCCAACGGGTTCTAGCACCTCGGAGCCGGGTGGGCGCTGGACGCACCTCTGCAGCGCCCACCCGGCTCTACCGCTGCGCCAGGACGAAGGGGTGAACCGTTGCCGCCCCCGCCTCTCGCAGGAGGCGGGCCGCCACCGTGAGTGTCCAGCCGGAGTCGCTCCAGTCATCCACCAGGACGACGACGCTGCCCCGAAGCGCCTCAAGCGCCTGAGCCGGCCACTCCTGAAGCGTCAGATCACGGGCCACCTGCGCCAGGCGGAACGCAGAGCCCACGTCGTGGCGCGGGGGATCCTGGTCGGTATGCCCGACGATCCCCAGCGGCCTGGCGCCCAAGCGCGTGGCCACGGCGCGCCCCAGCTGGCGAACCAGGTAGGGGCGGGAACGAGAGTCCACAATGACGACGACGATCGGCCTGCTCAGCGTTTCGGTGCGAACGGGGTCCTGATCGCCCTGGATGATCTCGCCGAGCCGGTCCACCGTCTCAAGCACCAGCGGCCTGACATGCACCGGGACCTCGCCATCGGAGTCGGAGGTCACCAGCTCACGCAGCGCTGCCGAGGGTCCCAAGCCATCCAACCGCCCCACAGCCAGACCGGTCGCCGCCTGCTGCTCGGCACTGATACGACCCTTGAGGCGGCCCAGCCCCAGCCTCTCCATCCCGGTGGGCCACTGACGGCGCGCTCGTAGCTCGAACCCGGCGCGACCGAGTGCCTGTCGAGCGGCACTGACCTGCTTCTCATCCGGGGCGTCGGGCAGCTCCAGGCCTCCGCACAGGTCGCAGGCTCCGCAGCGCCATTCCCGGTCGAGGTGCGGATCATCGAGCGCCGACCTCAGGAATGCCATCCGGCAGGGGACGACAGTCGTCGCGGGACCGGCATCGGCGCCGAGCCGCTCATAGGCGATCATCGCCTCCTGCTCGGCCAGGCGTGCGGCATCGACTCTGGCATAACGCTGGGCGTCATAGGACCAGGGCTGGCCGGTGGACTCCCAGCCACCGCGTACCCGGCGCACGGCGCCGTCGACGTCAAGGACCTTGAGCATGGACTCCAACCGGGTGCGCCGCAACGAGGTCACTGTCTCCAGCACCGCCGTCGACATCGGCCCGGCCCCCGACTCCCGCTGCTTGTCCAGTCCGGCCAGGACCGTACGAACCTGGTCCTCGGGAGGGAAGCCCTGGGAGCCGAACCACTCCCAGATGGCGCGGTCCTCGTCCCCCGGCAGCAGGACCACCTCGGCCCGCTCCACGCCACGACCGGCGCGCCCCACCTGCTGGTAGTAGCTCACTGGTGAGGACGGTGCCCCCACGTGCACCACGAAGGCCAGATCCGGCTTGTCAAAGCCCATGCCCAGGGCCGAGGTCGCCACCAGCGCCCTGACCCGGTTGGCCTTGAGATCCTCCTCGAGGCGCTCACGCTCGGCGGCGTCGGTCTGCCCCGTGTAGGCGGCTACCTCCACACCCGCGGTGCGCAGGTACTCGGCAACCTCCAGCGTCGCCGAGACGGTCAAGCAGTAGACGATGCCGCTTCCAGGGGCGTGCCTGAGGTAGCCGGCAAGCCATGCCAGGCGGGTGGCCGAGTCCGGCAGGACCTTGACCCCCAGGTGCAGGGAGCGGCGTTCCAGGGAGCCGCGCAGCACCAGGACCGGGGAGTCGTCCGAGCCATCGGCTCCGGTCGCGCTCAGGGACGCCCCCAGCTGCTCGGCGACGTCGGCACTGACCCGGGCGTTCGCGGTCGCCGTGGTCGCCAGGACCGGGGTGCGCGGTGGCAGACCGGCCAGCAATGTGCGAATGCGCCGATAGTCCGGGCGGAAGTCGTGCCCCCAGTCCGAGATGCAGTGGGCCTCGTCAATGACCACCAGTGCGGCTCCGGCCGCCAGGTGCGGCAGGATCTCGTCACGGAACACAGGGTTGTTGAGTCGCTCGGGGGAGACCAGCAGGACATCCACCTCGCCTGCACGCACCCGGATCTTGATCTCCTCCCACTGGGTGACGTTGGCCGAGTTCATGGTCACGGCCCGGATCCCGGCACGCTCAGCGGCGGCGACCTGGTCGCGCATCAGGGCGAGCAGCGGCGAGATGATGACGCTCGTCCCGACGACTCCGGACCGGCTGCGAGTGCCGGATACGGGCGGCGGTGTGCCGGGTCGCCAGTCCCCCCAGCCCTCACGCAGCAGCATCGTCGCCACGAAGTACACCGCCGATTTTCCCCAGCCAGTGCGCTGGACCACCAGAACCCGGCGGTGGGCGAGAACCAATGCCTCGATCGCCCGCCACTGGTCCTCGCGCAGGTGCGCATCGCTGCGGCCCACGAGCTCGCGCAGGACGGCCTCGGCGCGCTCACGCAGCGGCGAGGCGAGTGGCTGCGAGCGCTCGGTGCGCTGCGGGTCCTCAGTGCCCGGGATCGTCATGGACCCACGGTAATGCCGGCGATCGCAGAGGGCAGGCCTTGGATACCCTGGGCCCATGGACCTCCTCATCATCGCCGTGCTGGGCATCCTGGCCATTGCTGCGGCCTCGCAGCTCAGTGACCGCATCGGTGTCGCCCCGGCGCTGATCCTTCTGGCGGGCGGTACGGCGGTCGGTTTCCTGCCCTTCATCCCGGCGATCGAGCTGGACCCCCAGGTGGTCCTGGAAGGAGTTCTTCCTCCGTTGCTGTTCTCCACGGCGGTGAGCATCTCGACGATCAACTTCCGTCGCGAGCTCGCTCCGGTGGCGGTACTGGCCATCCTGCTGGTGGCCCTGTCCGCCGCGGTGATCGGTGTAGCCCTGGCCCTCGTGGTCCCGGGACTCTCCCTGGCCTGGGCGATCGCGATGGGAGCGATCCTCAGCCCCACCGACGCCGTGGCCATCTCCATCGCGCGCCGGCTGGGAGTCTCACAGCGCATCATCACCGTCCTGGAGGGGGAGGGGCTCCTCAACGACGCCACCGCCCTGGTGCTTCTGTCCTCGGCCGTCTCCGCGGCCACGTCGGGAGGCATCAGCATCGGAGGTGTGCTGGGCGGTTTCGCCCTGGCCGTCGTCGTGGCCCTGGGGGTGGGCTGGCTCGTCGGCGAGGTGAGCCTGCGGGTGCGCTCCCACATCACCGACCCCACCGTGGACACGGTCGTGTCCTTCACTGTTCCCTTCCTGGCAGCGATCCCGGCCGAGCACATGCATGGCTCAGGCCTGGTGGCCGCTGTCGTCGCCGGACTCATCACCGGTCACCGTGGCCCGCGGATGCTTCCGCCGGCCCACCGGGTGGCCTCACGCACCAACTGGCACACCGTCGAGCTCACGCTGGAAGGACTCATCTTCCTGTTCATGGGGCTGGAGTTCTTCGGCATCGTTGAGAAGGTGGACGCCTCGGATCTCGGCGTTCGCCGGGCCGTCGGGGTTGCTGTCCTCGCCGGAGCACTGACCGTCGTCGTCCGGGCTCTCGTCGTCGCCCCGATGCTCAAGCTCCTCAGCCACCGCACGGCGCGCTGGGCGGTCCACTGGGAGGAGAATGAGGAGGCCATCCACCAGTTCCAGAACCGCTGCGCGGCCATTGTGCGCGGTGAGGCGGAAATGCCTCAGGTCCCGTGGGACCGCCGCCGCTTCGTCCAGGTCCAGCGCAAGCTCCGTCGAGACCCCAGCCACGAGAGCATCGCGCGGCGCGCCCGCCGAATCTCCAGCCGGGCCCGACGTCGAGGGGCCGACCTGGACTACTTCGCCGCAGATCCCCTGCGTTCCCGTGAGGGCGCCGTCATCGTCTGGGCGGGTATGCGCGGCGCCATCACCCTGGCTGCGGCCCAGACCCTACCGACCACGGCGCCGCACCGGCCCTTCCTCCTCCTGGTGGCCATGCTGGTGGCAGCCGGCTCCTTGACGCTTCAGGGGCTGACGCTGCCAGCGCTGGTGCGCTTGTCCAAGCCCGCGATGGCCGGTTCCGCCGACGAGGAGGAGAGGGCAGCCGTCATCTCGCTGCTGGTCAACGCCGCCCGTGACGTCGTCGGCGATGGCCACGATCTCACCGGCCGCAGCGTCCACGGGGCCGTCGCCACCAGCGTCGAACCGGTTGCTGAGGTCTCGCGTCCCGCACCGCAGGCCGAAGGGACGGCTGTCCTCGAGGAGCCTGCCGCCTTCGAGGCGAAGGCGGAGCCGGGCACGCCCTCGACCTGTGCTCAAGATGGCGAGAACCTCAGCCCAACGCTCGATCAGCCCGCCCTGCTGCGGCGCGAAGGCACGGACATCGTTCTCTCACCGGCCGCAGTCGCCCGGGCATGGACCGACCCCACGTGGCGGTACGACGAGCTCGCCCCGATGCGAGAGCGCGCCCTGGACATGATCCGCGCTCAGCGCGAGGCCCTTCTGGACGCCGGTGACGAGGGGCTGTACTCGGCAGACTCACTGGAGCACGCCCTGGACCGCCTCGACTTCCAGGAGATCATGCTGACCAGCGAGCCCCACTGACGAACTGAGCGGATCCTCCTCCCAGTGGTGTCACATCCGGTGACGGATCCCGACCATGCCCGGAGACGGGGCCGTAGACTCCAACCCGTGAGCGCGAACCTGCCCCTGAGACCCGACCTGGAGGGCGAGGCGCCCTACGGCGCCCCTGAGATCGACGTCCCTGTCCGGCTGAACGTCAACGAGAACCCCTACCCGCCCTCGACGGCAGTCATCGAGTCGATCGCCACCGCCGTGGCTCGGGCCGCCCAGGGCCTCAACCGCTACCCGGAGCGCGACTTCCCCCGGCTGCGGGAGGCGCTCGCGGACTACCTCGAGGCCGAGTCCGGTGTGCACCTGACCCCTGAGCAGATCTGGGCCGCCAACGGCTCCAACGAGGTCATGCTCCACGTGCTCCAGGCCTTCGGCGGCCCCGGGCGCACCTGCCTGACCTTCACCCCCACGTACTCGATGTACCCCGAGTACGCCCGCGACACCCTGACCGACTACGTCACCCGCCCGCGCCGCGAGGACTTCACGCTCGACGTCGAGACCGCCGTGGCCGCGATCAGCGAGCTGCGACCGGCCGTCGTCATCCTGGCCAGTCCCAACAATCCGACCGGGACGGCTCTGCCGCTGGAGGACATTGACCGGATCCTTGAGGCGGCCCGCGGCCACGGCCCCATGCTCGGAGCCGAGATCGGCTCACCGGCCCGGGCCGGCGACTGCGTCGTCGTCATCGACGAGGCCTACGCCGAGTTCCGCCGCCCGGGCGTGCCCAGCGCCCTGGAGCTGCTGGGGCCGGCCCACCCGCACCTGGCTGTCACCCGCACCATGTCCAAGGCCTTCGGAGCCGCCGGCCTGCGCCTGGGCTACCTGGCCGCCGACCGCGCCCTGGTCGACGCCCTGCGCGTCGTGCGCCTGCCCTATCACCTCTCCGCCGTCACCCAGGCCGCCGCCCTGGCCGCCCTGTCCCACCGTGATGAGCTCATGGCCCAGGTCGCCTCCCTACGGGACGAGCGCGACGCCCTGGTGGCCTGGCTGCGAGGCCAGGGCCTGACCGCCCACGAGTCGGATGCCAACTTCGTCCTGTTCGGCCCGTTCCCCGACCGCGAGGCCGTCTGGCAGGCCCTGCTCGACGCCGGGGTCCTCATCCGCGTCGTCGGTCCCGAGGGCTTCCTGCGGGCCAGCATCGGTACGCCTGAGGAGATGGAGCGGCTGCGCAGTGCCCTGGCCACGGTCATCGGAGGGTGAGCGCCGATGCCGCACGCGGACGGAGCCGAGGACCGGTAGGGTTGCTACCGGTTGATACACCTAGGAACCAGTACCGCTGAAAAAGCACGACACACGATGCTGAGGAAGCACACATGAGCCGTACCGCGCGCATCGAGCGAGCCACGAGTGAGTCCAGCGTCGTCGTCGAGATCAACCTCGACGGCACGGGCCAGACCGACATCTCCACCACTGTCCCCTTCTACGACCACATGCTCACCGCTCTGGGGCGTCACTCCCTCATCGACATCACGGTGCGCGCCACCGGTGACACCGAGATCGACGTGCACCACACCGTGGAGGACACCGCTATCTGTATCGGCGAGGCCCTGCGTGTCGCGCTGGGTGACAAGCGCGGCATCCGTCGCTTCGGTGAGGCCAGTGTCCCCCTGGACGAGGCCCTGGCCCATGCGGTCGTCGACATCTCCGGGCGTCCTTTCCTGGTGCACGAGGGCGAGTCCGAGGCATTCGTCCACCACCTCATCGGGGGCCACTTCACTGGCTCGATGGTGCGTCACGTCCTGGAGGCCATCGCCTACCACGCCGGCATCTGCCTGCACGTGCGCGTGCTGTCCGGGCGCGACCCCCACCACATCGCCGAGGCCGAGTTCAAGGCCCTGGCTCGAGCCCTGCGCGCCGCCGTGGAGGACGATCCCCGTGTCGAGACCATCCCGTCCACGAAGGGAAGCCTGTAATGGCTCAGACCCCCGACCCTGATGGGAACCAGGACGGCCAGCGCGATCTGGACGCCGAGTTCGCCGCGCTCATGGGCGATGTCGAGATTCCCGACGACCTCTCGACGGTTGACGACCTTGAGGCGCCTGAGGGCACCCGCAGCGGGCAGGACCGGGGCGGCTCGAATGAGGATGGCCCCGCCTCAGTCGCTGATCCGGGGCAGGCCGGCCCTCAGGGAGTGAGTCCTCACGATGTCCCTCATAACACCTACCACCCTCTCAGTGAGGCGGACGGGGGAGTGCAGGCCCCTGACGGCTCCTCGCGGCTCACCGACGCCCAGGAGGCGCAGATCGCCGCGGCGGCCGACTCCTTGAGCTCCTACGGATCCGGTGAGTCCGGCGATCAGGCCCCGAGGGCGGTCAAGGTCGCGGTCGTCATGACGCCGCTGAACCGGGCAGACGGGCTGGCGGGCATGTGCTCCCTCCTGGACCTCGACTGCACCGTGGTGCCCTCCTCCAACGGAGCCTTCGCGGTCAAGCAGTTCGTCTCGGCCCACTCGGACTGGGACGTGGCCGAGCTCCTGGGCGGATCCGACTCCGAACCGGCAGAGGCCGCCGAGCTGGCCGCCCAGCTCTCCCGCCTGTCACGAGCCGGCGCAGTGCTCATGACCGCCGACCTGGCCACCGACGTCGGTATCGAGTCCGGCCTGTCCGGAACGATCACCGCGCGTCACTTCACCAACGGTCAGCCTGGTGAGGAGGCATCGGCGGGGCTCCTCCTGGCCTCCATGGACCAGGTCGTCGAGGACGTGCTTCTGGGCGTCATCGACGCCGACGACGTCCCCGGTGCCGTGAGGTCCTCGGAGATCAAGGCGCCTCGGGCGATGCGTTGGTTCGGCCGCGGGCTGCGCCGTCCCCCGCAGTGAGGATCGGAACCACCGCTTCCCTGAGAGCCGCCTACGGCTCCTAGCCGGCGTACGAGCTCGTCCGCTGCCCGCCCTTCAGGTCCGAGGCGATGCATGAGAAACCACGCCGCCCGGCGTTCCAACCCGCCTCACCGGGGCCCAGCACCGATGTGCTCGGATTGGCCGCGCCGTACTGCTTGGCGGCCTGCGAGGTGCAGGTGTTCTGCACGTTGGGATCGGCGGCCAGATCGTCGTCACTGGAGCCCGTGGTGCTCTCCGCCAGCGTCCCCACCTCATAGACCTCCCAGGAATGGGGCTCGTTGCAGTCCACCTTCCTGGCCGTGGTCTGCCCCGAGACGGACGTGGTGCCGGCCAGACAGGTACCGACCGGATACGGCGGGGTCGAGGCGGTGTCCTGACCCGATGATGAGGAGTGGGACGCCCCAGCGCCGGACGCCGCTCCCGAGGCCCCGGCAGACGCGCCCGTCCTGGCTGTTGAGACAGCGGGAGCCAGCCAGGTACCCGCCATCCAGCCGGCGACCAGCCCGATGACGAGACCGACAACCGCTCCCACGATCCCGGCGCGCAGCCCGACCTGACGGCGCTCGCGCTTGGTGATCCTGATGGACCTGCCCGCGCCCGTCACTCCTGCCCCGCTCAGAGAGGCGTTCAAGGAGTCCGGCGAGGACACCGGCATCGACGACTGCTCGTAGTACTCCAGCTGGCCGGAGAGGGGCGACGGTGCGGACTGCGCAGAGCGGGCGGACTGTGCCGAGACGTTGCGACCAGGTGGAGGTGCCAGACCTGCCTCGACCAGCTGCAAGGAGGTCACGGGGCCGCCGACGGCCAGGTTTCCCGTCCCGAGCTGTTCGCGAACCTGCCCCAGGGCACCAGTGAGCTCGGTGCCGTTGCGGTAACGGTCTGCCGGATCCGGCGCCATGGCCTTGCTCAGCACAGGAAGAAGGATCTCGGGAACGTTCGGGTCACTGAGGTTGAGGGGGGCATCGAGGGATCGGACGATCTCGGGCAGGCTTCGCTGCACGCCGTCGGGTCCGCGTCTGGGTCCCCGCCCCGTCAGCAGGGAGAAGAGGACCGCCCCCATGGACCACACATCCCCCTCGGGGCCGGGACTGGTCAGCATGAAGGCCTCCGGCGCGGCGAAGTCGGGAGTCAGGCACTCCAGGGTGACGGTGGGGTCCTGTCCCTCGCGCTGGACCGAGGCAATGCCGAAGTCCGAGAGCCGCGGTGAGCCGTAGGAGTCCAGAAGGATATTGGCGGGCTTGACGTCCCGGTGCATGACGCCGGCCGTGTGAGCCGCCCCGAGTGCCGAGGCCGCGGCCTCCACCAGTGCCACGGCGTCCGATGCGGGTGTCGGTCCGCGCGATACGAGGTCGTAGAGGCTGCCGCCGGCGCACAGCTCCATGACCAGGTAAGGGCGTAGGTCGGGCAGCTTACCGGTGTCCACCAGAGAGACCACGTGCGGATGCCCCGAGATCCGTGAGGCCGCCTGCACCTCGCGCATGAACCGCCTCTCGTTGCGCGGATCGTCCAGAGGGCGGGAGTCGACCTTGACGGCGACCGGACGCTCCAGGGAGTCCTGCACACCGGCATAGACCGTGGCGAAGCCTCCTCGCCCCAGCACCGAGGTGATCCGCACCCCGGGGATGGAGAACGGTGCAGCGCTGTGGGACTCACCAGATCCGCGTGTACCTGTGCTAGCCGCCCCTGAGGAGTGGCTCGCCGAGGGCGATGGAGGAACTGGCGGCGGTGCCGACGAAGGCGTGTGCGAAGACGGGGGCGCCTCACCGGGTGGGAACTGCATGCTCACGGACAAATCTTCGCCCATGTTGGAGGTTAGCGAAAGGAAACCGGCTGCCCAGTGTCGGATCGGGTGCTCGGCGCGGTCCTCAACCGACCGGTTGAGGACCGTCATGACCTGTCCGGAGCGCGCCGAAACTGTTGCGCAGACACTGCAGGTACCGGGTCTGCGCATGTCAGTGGTTGTTTCAGAGTGTGGAGGAGGCCCCAGAACGATCTGCCGGGACGGTAGGGTATGTCACATGCAAGCGCCCCGAGTCACCGTCTTGTCCTACGGATCCGGCAATGTCCGTTCGGCGGTGCGTGCCCTGGAACGCGTCGGAGCGCAGGTCTCCCTGTCCAACGACCCCCACGAGGTCACCGAGGCCGACGGCCTGGTGGTTCCCGGTGTCGGTGCCTTCGGCGCGGTCATGGACCAGTTGCGGGCGGTTGATGCTCCCCGCCTTATCGAGCAGCGCCTGGCCGGCGGACGCCCGGTCCTGGGAATCTGTGTGGGCATGCAGGTCATGTTCGAGCGATCCGAGGAGCACGGCACCACCGAGGAGGGCCTTGGGCAGTGGCCCGGAACGGTGACCAGGCTGCATGCCGACGTCGTCCCTCATATGGGATGGAGCCAGGTCCGCCCGCCCCAGGACTCGGTACTGTTCGACGGCGTCGCCGACGAGCGCTTCTACTTCGTCCACTCCTACGCGGCCGCCCAGGACCCCGCGGAGCTGCTCGCTCCCGGCCCGACCCGGCTGCCCCGGGCCACCTGGGCGACTCATGGGCAGGACTTCCTCGCCGCCGTCGAGAACGGAGTCCTGTGCGCCACACAGTTCCATCCCGAGAAGTCCGGCGACGCGGGGGCGCAGCTCCTGCGCAACTGGATGACAACTCTGTGAACCACCCGATCCACGCTCGAACCAACCCACGACCACCGTAGGAGAAAGTCATGCTCACCCTACTTCCCGCCGTCGACGTCGCCGATGGCAAGGCCGTCCGGCTCCTCCAGGGAGAGGTCGGCTCGGAGACGGACTATGGCAGCCCCGTCGACGCCGCCCGAGACTGGGTGCGGGCTGGGGCCGAGTGGATTCATCTGGTGGACCTCGATGCGGCCTTCGGGCGGGGCTCCAACTCCGAGCTGCTCTCGCGCATTGTCGGTGAGGTCGGCATCAAGGTGGAGCTCTCCGGGGGTATCCGCGATGACGCCTCACTGGCTCGGGCGCTGGCCGCTGGTGCCGCCCGGGTCAACCTGGGCACGGCGGCCCTGGAGGATCCTGAGTGGACCGAACGCGTCATCGCCGAGCACGGCGACAAGATCGCCGTCGGCCTCGATGTCCGCGGAACGACTCTGGCCGCCCGCGGCTGGACCAAGGAGGGTGGCGACCTGTGGGAGACCCTTGAGCGGCTCAACGCCGCCGGATGCGCACGCTACGTCGTCACTGACGTCACTCGTGACGGCACTCTGAGCGGTCCCAACACCACACTGCTCACCGAGGTCTGCCAGCGCAGCCCTGCACCGGTGGTCGCCTCGGGCGGCATCGCCCACCTCGATGACCTGGTCGCCCTGCGGCGCCTGACCCCGCTGGGGCTGGAGGGCGCCATCGTCGGCAAGGCACTCTACAACGGCAACTTCACGCTCCAGGAGGCGCTGGCCGTGGCCGGTGACGAGGAGCTGCGCGAGCCGTCGAAGGAACGTGCCTGAACCCCTGCCTGGCGCCGCCCGATCGCGCCGCGGATGCTGTGCAGCCACTACGGACGTCCAGGACGCTTCGGGCGCTGCCAGTGCCTGATGACATGTCGAAGCGCGGTGGCGAACACGACGCCAGTGGCCGCCAGGTAGGGGCCATAGTGCTGCCGGGTGATCGGTCCCAGCGGCTTGCCCAGCGTCTTGACGATGGCGGTGGAGGCCGCCATGCGCGCGGCACGCTCGCCGGCCGCGTGAATGACGACTGAAGGCAGGGGCAGGTTACGGCGCCCGGACTCGGCGGCGAAGAGCTTCACCGGGATCCCGGTCAGTGCCTGCTTCCAGTATCCGCGGGGGCCTTGACTCAGGTAACGGGAGGTCGCCGTCCTCATCTCCGGTGTGGTCCACGGCGCGGGAGGCTGGTGTCCGCCCCGGGTCAGCAGGTGCGTGACAGCCACTCCGGTGACCGATCCCGCCACGATCATCGCTGCGCGCCGCCACATCCGCTCAGGGTGGGTCAGCCCCAGCCACACCTGGCTCATCTCCGCCATGATCGGGAAGGAGATGGCCTCGGCCATGCCCCAGACGAACATCACGGCGTCTCCGCGGCCGCCTTCCATCGCGGTGTGCAGGATGGTGAAGACGTCTGAGACCGGCTCGGGTCTGCGGGGGCGCTGGAGCATCTCCATGATCTGCTCGCGCGCCAGATCGCTGACGCCCTCCACGTCGTCGCTGGGGGCGATCGGCTCGCCGACACGGACCTCGATGGGGGAGTAACGGGGCAGGCCGCCCTTCTTGGGCATCATCTCCCGCGTCCCCACCAGCGCGACCGGTAGCACGGGGATGCCGAAGTCACGGGCGAGCCGGGCGGCCCCGGAGTGGAAGCGGCTCATCCTCCCGTCCGTGGAGCGGGTGCCCTCGGGGAAGATGAGAATGCTCATCGACTCCGCCACCCGGTTGGCCAGCGTTCCTCGCAGCTCCTCGTAGGCCCCCTCGCCGTCGCGCCGTACCGGGTAGGCGCCCAGCAGTCCCCTGGCCACGAGGCGACGAGAGCGACGGGTGAACCAGTAGTCCTGGGCAGCGACCGTGACTACTCGCATGAGGGTGGGGGAGGCGCTCATCATGGCGATCGTGTCGGCATGGGAACCATGGTTGGCGACGACGACATAGGGGCCGTCGGCATCGAACTCGCCCTCGACCCGCACGCCTCCGAACGGAGCGATGACGGCGGACCAGAAACGCTGACGCAGTACCGCGCGCCAGGTGACCTTCTGGGGTGTTTGCACAATCGATCGCAGGCGGTGCCCCGCCGAGGCGATCTCGGCCGAACCTGGCATCGAGGGTATCTGAAGGGGCATCGGGCTACCTTTCCGTGGGGTGTGCAGACGATGGGAGGCGATTCGGAACCGGAGAGAACGGGACGGGCTGGGACGGACATCGGGAGGACTGGTCCACTCATCCCAGAACGGCGGCCAGAGGCAGGACCAGGAGCAGGGAGTCGACGCGGTCCAGGAGGCCTCCGAAACCCGGTAGCCAGGTGCCGGCGTCCTTGACCCCGGCGGTGCGCTTGACGAGCGACTCCAGAAGGTCGCCCAGGACGCCGCCCAGGCCGACGGCGATCACCAGGCCGGGGGTGATGTGGCCCAGCAGGGTGAGGATGAGGGCGGCCCCGATGACGGCTCCCGCCAGTCCACCGAGCGTCTTGTTCGGGGACAAGGGGGACAACGGACGGCGCGCCCACGCCATTGGACGCAGGAAGGTACCGCCGGCCCACGCGGCCACATCGGCGGCCGCAGCCGCGAAGGCGATGAGGAACGCGTCGTGCCACAGCACTACGAGGTGCGCCAGGGACCAGGGAATCCAGATCGAGGCGAAACCGGCAATCGTCGCCCTCCTCAGGCCGTGCTCGACGTCGCCGGACAGGACTGCGGGCACGGCGCACACGAGCACCGTGAGCGGAGCGAGTGCCATGAGGCCCGGACGCATCCAAGCGGCCAACGGATAGATCACCGCCAGTGACGCCAGCACCAGGGTCTCCACCCTGGGCAGCCGAGTGAGCCGGGAGAGCTCACGAACCGACTGCAGCCCGAGGGCGGCGGCGAGCAGCGCCGTCGTCCCCCGTCCGACCCAGATAGGGATACCGACCGCCGGGATGATGATGGCCCAGGTGGTCCAGCGATGGCGCAGCTCCGCCTTGCGGGACAGGGCCACACCGATGCCGGCCAGGAGCAGGATCGCCACGGCCGTGGTCGCGAGGAACACCGCTCGACCAGTGAGGACCCACCCCGGCCCGGGAACGGTCACGGTCCACGAGCGGCTTCCGCCCACGATCCAGTCGATCACCCCGCCGGTCGCCCCATGACCCGCCCAGGCGCTGATACTGGTGTTCACGACTGGGTTCCCGGAGCAGCCTCGTCCTCAGGGACACTGCGGCCGATACGGGTGATGTCCTGCGGCGGTGGCGGCGCCATGGTGTCGGCCAGGGCCGGACCGGTGCGCCCGGCGAGCGCGGCGGCTGTGCGCGACAGCCGTACGCAGGCCGTCACCGCCGAGCCCACGATGATGCCCCAGGCGATTATCGCCAGGTACTGGGGCAGGGCGGCGGCTACGACCGCTGCCAGGCACCGCTCGGTCTTGCCGAACGGCCCGCCGTTGAGCCTGGCGGCGCCAGCACCCGCGGCGGCCAGGGAGATGAAGGTCGGTAGCGTTGCCGCTGCCAGAGAGACCAGAGTCAGGTAGACCGTGGCGGTCGATGAACCGGTGCGCAGGGCGAGACCCACCAGACCGGCCATGATGAACAGGTCGGAGACCCGGTCCCCGATCTCGTTGAGGACGAAGCCGAAGGGCCTCGACACGCCTCGCGCCCGAGCCACGGCGCCGTCCAGATTCGCGCCCCCGAGCCGGGCGGCCAGCAGGATGAATGCCAGGAGCCACCAGCCCATGACCAGTGCCCCGCAGCCCAGTGCGGCGGCGATGACGCCGATGGCGGTCCATACGTCAGGGGAGATGCCGCGGCGCACCGAGGCCTGGATGATGACCCCCAAGCGGCGGGTGTACCAGTACTTCAACGAGTAGAGCGATGCCACCGAAACAGGCTATCGACCCGAGATCTCGAAGGTGCGTGGTTGGACCGGAAGGCCCTGGGGAGTAATCCCCAGGGCCCGGACGCGCTACGGTGAGCGTTATGAGCAGGTCTTCGGATAACCCACTGCCGACTCCTCGGCCCGAGGCGGCGCCCCAGGTGGCCGCTGCTATGGCGGCCAGGGCGAAGCTGGAGCGGCTCCTCGCCGCGCCCTCACCCTTCGCCGGAGATGATGGGACGGTCCGTCCAGAGGTTGAGACGGCCTTGGCGGCCACGGACCTGGCGCGCCACGAGTACCTCGACCGGTTGTGGTCAGCGCTCGTGGACGGACGTCTCATCGTCCCGGTTGCCGCTCACGCCTTGCCAGGGTCTCCGGAGAAGCGGGGCCTCCAGCGCGTCGACCTGTCGCACGGCGTCGCGCCCGAGGTCCCGACCCACGAGGTGCATACTGCCGACGCCTGCCAGGACGCGGCGACCCTGGCGGTGAGCCTGCCCGATGGGCACATCGCCCTGCCGGTGTTCACCAGCGCCGAGGCGATGAGCCGGTGGCGCAGCGACGTGCGCCCCGTGCCTGTCGCGCCCGAACGGGCGGCCCAGGTCGCGTGCCTGTCTACCGACCAGCTGTGGGTGCTCGACCCCGGTAGTCAGGATCTACGCCTGCCGCGTCCTGCCGTGGTGGCTCTGGCCGGGGGAGAGCAGTGGGTGCCGTCGTGGCGCAATGAGCCGGTTCAGGCCGAGGTACGTGCTCAGCTCGAGGCCGTCGACGGCGTCACCGGCGTGGCCTTCGGCCCCGGAGAGGACGCCGAGCTGAGGGTCTTCATCCGCATCGATGCCGCGGGCGGCCGGTCCGGTGTGGCCCGGAGCCTGGAGGACTGCCAGTACGTCATGGTCAACCCGGCCTGGGGGGATCTCATCGACACCGTGGAGCTGTGCCCGCTCCCGGCCTGAAGCACTTCTTGCCGCGACTGCAGGCGCGGCCGGGTGGCCCCGGCCAGACGACTCAGGGACGCCCCAGAATCACGGTGCTCCATTGCTCGACCTGACCGTAGTGGTCCTTCATGGGGCCGGCCACCTGGTCGAAGCGGGCGACGATATCGCGCAGAGCCAGGGCGTCCTCTTCCCTCCCGTCGTTCTGGGCGATTCGGGCGGAGGCCTCCGCGATCGCGCGAACCTGGGCGAGGTCCCGGGTGGAGACCGTCACCCGGCCAGGGCCCGGGTCCCTGGTGGTGCTCCAGTCCGCACCCGCCTGACGGGAGGTAGAGAGATCGCCGTCGGTCTCGCCGTGAGGGGGCGAGGTCCTCACACTGTTCCATTCCATGGGGTCGGAGCGTAGGGCATCCGTTTTGACCAGACCACCGAAAAAAACGTGTGTTGGAATAGTGCTAATGACCACTGCATCTCGTTTCCGCGCGAGCAGCGCCCCCGGACCCGTATCTCGGCCCGATTCCGTTGACGACGTGGCCAGTGCCACCCTTGGGGAGATGTCCTCGATGGGTGGGGCCGGGAGCCCTCAGGCGCCTCCCGAGCCCTTGGTGAGCGCCCACGATCTCAGTGTCGGCTACAGCGATGAGCCGGTCTGCGCTCCGGCGACCTTCAACCTGCTGCCTGGTCAGGTCCTTGCCCTGGTCGGGGTCAATGGGGCGGGGAAGTCGACGATCCTGCGCACATGCTGCGGGCTCCTGCACCCGCTTCGAGGTGAGGTTCGGGTTCTTGGGCACGTCCCTGACCCCCGCTCGGGCGCTCAGCGCGCCGCCGTTGCCACCGACCTGGGACAGGAGTCCTTCTTCCCCACACTGACCGTCGCCGAGCACCTGCGTCTGGTGTGCTTCGGTCATGGTGTCGCCGACGCCGACGACGTCGTTGGTGACCTGCTGGAGGATCTGGATCTGACCCGAGTGGCGGGGCACCTGCCCGAGGAGCTCTCCTCGGGGCAGCGGCGTCGTCTGGCGCTGGCGTCGGTTCTGGCCCGGCCTCGCAGGCTGCTGATCCTCGATGAGCCGGAGCAGCGGCTGGACCGGGTGACCCGTCTGCTTCTGGCCGACCGTCTCATCGAGGAGCGCGACTGCGGTGGGGGAGTGCTCATGGTCTCCCACGATCCTGAGATCGTGGAGGAGGCCGCCACCCAGGTTCTCCTCGTGGGACGCAGCACCCGGCTGCTGAACATGGCCGATGGCGTACGCGCCATCGAGGATGGGCTCCAGTGACGCAGATGGGATCCTCAGGCGAGGCAGTCTCGGCCCGGTCGGGGTTGGCCGTCTTCCCCGACGGGGCCGAGCTGCGGCGATGGACCAGGAGGCGCACTCGCAGGCATCGCCGCGGTGTGTGGGCGCTCGTGGGTGACATCTACTCCGGGCTTCTGACGATTGTCGTCGTCGGAACGATCCTGGTCCCTCACCTGAGCCGGCTGGTTGCTACCCGGCCCTCGTCGTCGAGCCAGGAAGCTACCGGGCTCGGAGCGCTCGATCTTGACCCGGGGTGGCTGGTGCTGGCCCTGACGATGCTGCTGCTGGCACTCGGGATCGGTCCGCTCAGTCGGCTCGGTCCGCTCTTCCTGCGCCCCCACGAGGCTGCCTGGTGGCTGCCGATGCCCGGGGACCGGGGCACCCTCCTGGTGCCCGTGGCCCGCGTCGAGTACCTCGCCGCAGCCACTGCGGGCGCGGTGATGGGAGTGTTTCCAGCACTGGCCTCCGCAGGCGGATGGGGCGCCGCCGTGGCGTGGTCGGTCCTGATCGCGGCCGGGACCTGCCTGGTGCTCTCCGAGCTCATTACGGCGCAGGTCCAGGGCCGAGGGGTAACGCGTCTGCGCCGGTTCCTGATCCTGCTCGGGGCGGCAGCCTGCTTGGCGGGGACGACTTTCCCCTTCCCGCGCTCGATGACCGGGAACGTGGTGGTGGCGACCCTGGCCGGGATGCTGGTCGTCGCTGGGACTCTGCGCTGGAGGCAGGCACGACTCATCCTGGGGCACGTGCGCGACGAAGGGCTTCTTACCGTCGTCGCCCGATCCTTCGGTGCCCACGTCTCATTGCTGTCTTTGGACACCAGAGCCGTAGGGCGGCTGCTGTCGCCGGCGCCGCCTCGGCCGGCAGCCCCTTCACCGCTGCGATTGGCCCGGATCGGGCGCCGGCTGCCTCGGTCTGTCAGAGTGCTGATGGGGGTGGCTCAGGCGGACTGGATCCTGCTGCGCCGCCAGCCCCGGCGACTGCTTCAGATCGGGGCAGGTCTGGCCGTTGCGGTACTGCCTCTCCTGTCGGAGTCTGTCGGCATCCCGATGCGCGCTCTGACCTACCTCGCCGGTGGCTGGATCGCGACCCTGGCCGTCGCCGAGCCGGCCCGTCAGGCATGGTTCGACGGGGCTGCTGACACCTCATGGCCGGTGCCGCCCTGGCTGGTGCGGGTGGGGCACCTGCTCGTGCCGGGGCTCTTCATGAGTACGTGGTCCCTGCTGAGCCTGGCGCCCGCTATGACGTCCCTGGGCGCTGCGGGGGCATGGAAGGCTCTCGGGGTAGTGGCGGCCCTGGCACTCGTGAGCGGATGGGCCTGGGCGGGAGCGGCACTGCGCTCCGGGTTCAGGGCGATGCCCGACTTCGCCGCGGGACTCGTGACCTCTCCCGTGGGGTCGCTGCCGCCGGGACTGGTGCAGATGCTGGTCGAAGGGCCTGATGCCGCGCTCGTGGGAGCGCTGGCCACTGCGCTCGTCGCTTGCGGAATCGCGGCGCCGACGACGACGGTGCTCGGGATACAGGCCGCTGCCGGCGCCGTCGTCATCCTGTGGGGCGTCCGAACGAACAGAAGGGCCTCCTGACGTCCTCATCCGCCTTGTGTCCGTCGCATACGTGGGAGGACTCACGTCAAGTAGGGGTGGAGATGCTTGGGAATGCCTGCCTGTGTCCTGGTAGTATTCCTCACTGACCAACCGGGGTTCGCCCCGGTGCGCAAGCGGAGCGATCCCACCTGGGTTCCTTCACGGGAATCGGGTTCATGCAAGGACAGTAAGTCCTTCACGGTCAACTCTCAGCCCCTGGCCGAGAGGCAGCCGTGCTCAGTTCGAGGCCTCCGACCTGCGCGGCAGGGACGGGGGCCTTTCCTCGTTCCGCAATCATCCGTGACTCAGAGTGAGGAACCGACATCAGCGAGCCCCGTATCAACGAACGGATCCGCGTTCCCGAAGTGCGTCTCGTCGGCCCCAGCGGCGAGCAGGTCGGCGTCGTCCGTGTGGAGGACGCCCTGCGTCTGGCTGAGGAGGCCGATCTCGACCTGGTCGAGGTGGCTCCCGACGCTCGCCCTCCGGTGTGCAAGCTCATGGACTACGGCAAGTTCAAGTACGAGTCGGCCATGAAGGCACGCGACGCGCGACGCAACCAGGCAAACACCCAGCTCAAGGAGATCCAGTTCCGCCCCAAGATCGATGAGCACGACTACGCCACCAAGCGCGGCCACGTCGAGCGATTCCTCAAGGGCGGGGACAAGGTCAAGTGCATCGTCCGCTTCCGTGGCCGTGAGCAGTCCCGGCCCGAGCTCGGAATCAGGCTCCTCCAGGGCCTGGCCGAGGAGATGGCCGAGCTGGGCACCATCGAGTCCCACCCCCGCCAGGACGGCCGCAACATGGTCATGGTCCTGGCCCCGGTTCGCAAGAAGGCCGAGGTCAAGTCCGATCAGCGCCGCCGTCGCGAGGAGGCCCGTGCCGCCCGCCGTGCCGAGAAGCACGCGGGGCGGGCGCCCAAGGGCGCCAAGGCCTCAGACAGGGAACCTGCCAGCGAGAACGCCTGAGAACGCCCGACGGCGGTCTCGACACTCACCTGACACCCAACGACCCACCCCCTCGCCACCGTGAGCGGGGTCCGCAGTCCCGGCGACCACCTGTCTTCCAGGGACCGAGAAGAGGAAATTACCCATGCCGAAGAACAAGACGCACTCCGGTGCCAAGAAGCGCTTCCGGGTCACCGGCAGCGGCAAGCTCATGCGCGAGCAGGCCAACAAGCGCCACCTGCTGGAGGTCAAGTCCTCCCGCCGCAAGCGCAAGCTGTCCCAGGACCAGCCGGTCGCCCCGGCCGACGTCCGCCAGGTCAAGAAGCTGCTCGGTCGCTGACCGCCCAACCCACCAAGGAGTCTCACCATGGCACGTGTGAAGCGGGCTGTTAACGCCCAGAAGAAGCGTCGTTCCGTTCTCGAGAAGGCCTCGGGCTACCGCGGCCAGCGCTCGCGCCTCTACCGCAAGGCCAAGGAGCAGGTCACCCACTCCGGCGTCTACGCGTTCCGCGACCGTCGCGCCCGCAAGGGCGACTTCCGTCGCCTGTGGATCCAGCGCATCAACGCTGCCGCCCGCGCCGAGGGCCTGACCTACAACCGCTTCATCCAGGGGCTCGGTCTGGCCGGCGTGGAGATCGACCGCCGCATGCTCGCCGAGCTGGCCGTCAACGAGCCCGAGGGCTTCAAGGCTCTTGTGGAGGTCGCCCGTAAGGCCCTCCCCGAGGACGTCAACGCCCCCAAGGCCTGATATCGACCAGTAGGCCGGTGGTCTACTGATCGATACCTATCTTCAGTGGTGCCGCCACCCGATCGGGTGGCGGCACCACCATCGTGTCTGCGTGGTAGTGTACGTAACAATACGGATCAATCGGACTGCAACTTGCGCCTTGGGCTTCAAGGATGAACAGCCTCAGCGTGAGCGTCAACCACAAAGGGAGCTCCCAATGAAGCGAGACTTTGTCGACAAACTGACGTCTATGGTGAAAGCTCAATGGATGCGATGGAAGCATCGGCGAGTAGGCAACTTTGACGTGTTCATTTCCTACAGTCACGACCCATCTAGAACGCTCGCGTTTGCGTTGCACGACAGCTTAGAGAAGCTCAGTCGAAACTGGTACAGTTTCCGGGCGCTAAATGTCTTCTTAGATCGAAGTTCACTCGGACCGACGATGAGGCTGGAAAAAGAGCTTGAGAGTATTGTGAGTCGGTCTGAATGGCTTGTATGTATTTGTTCTGAGAACGCTGCCAAATCGGACCCAGTCACTAAAGAACTTAATTGGTACATTGAACGGAACGGTGTTGAGAAACTCATACTTATTGTGGATGATGGTGTAATCTGTTGGGATCGAGAAGCGAAGAGTTTTTCTCAAACAACAACAAACATACCGAACGAGGTGCTGAGCAAAATTAAAGATGAGCCTCTATGGATAGATCTGAGAGGGAGGAACGAGTCGCAGGATTCCTTAGAAAATTATCCAGAATTTCTCGACGCGGTCCTTAGTATATCATCGCGAGTTCAGAACACGTCGAAAGAGACTCTTTTAGATCGCGAGAACAAGCGTCAGAATCGCCTTGTGAGATTTCGGTGGATGTCTTTCTCAGTACTTATCATCCTTCTCACAATCTCAGTGGCAATTTCTTGGTTTGCGGTATCTGCACGGAATGAAGCATTATCGAACTTAAATGTCGCGACTGCAAGAGCATTCGCTTCTCGAGCTAATGAGTTGTCTGATAGCGATGTAGCTGATTCTCAATTATATGCCGCGCAAGCGTGGGATCTTCATCAAGATGAAGTCACTCGGGCGGCGCTATTCAAATCCGTTGTAGAATCTCGCAATCTGGTGGGGAATCGAATTACGTCAAGTAGCGTTACGTCGCTAGCCGCAAACTCTGATGCAACACTGATATTCGTTGGACATGAAGATGGAACGATGGAACGTTGGGAAACCAAAACGAACGCGCTGACACAGGTCGGAAAACTACGTTTTGCAGTAAAAAAAATTTCTGTGAATCGTTCCGGAGACGTTGTTGTGGCAACGGGATGGCGTGACGTTTACCCTGGATACTATGAAGCCGAAGTAAAACTGTGGAAGTCGGGACAGGAAAAATGCGTCAGCAAGTTAGATCGTTATGGCGGTGCCGCCGTGTCTCCATCCGGAAAAACAGTTGCGCTACCGCCACAGGGATCTGGAGTTATGAAAGTACTGCATAGCGAATCGCAAGATTGCGGATGGTTGGATGTTGACATGCATAGTCACTTCTCCACTAACGAGAACGATGCAATTGCGTTACCTGATGATAATTCTGTGGTCATTCAAAGCTACACATCAATAAGCACATACTCGCTTTCCGACCAGCAGCTTGTGTACCGTACTTGTAATTATATTGAGGGTCCAGACGATCAGTCTCCTGTTCTTTCGTCAAATGGTGGTCATAGCTTCGGGGAAAAGGGTGCTGTTTCATCGCATCAGAGTACTCCCGTGAATACTGACCCGGCTGTATCTCATGCGGAACTTGATTGGGAGAAACGTTACTACATAAGATCGCCGTTGCCGGCACTCTCAGATGATGGATTGACGGCTGCGGTAATTAACGCAGAGGGACTTACTGTATACGATGTCGAAGATGGTCGACCTAATCAATGGACCTTCACCTCTCTGCCTGTCGGTAATGAACTCTCCGCTTTGTCTGTGCCAACCAAGCATGTGATTATCACTGCAATCGGTTCAAACGTGTCATATTGGAGGATGGATATCCCGTCAAAAGTAATTCGGGAATATGAATCAACGGCAGGTCCCATGTGTGATGACTGCGCGGTTTCCCGAATTGCCCCATCTCAGTCAGGAAAGTATTTGGCTCAGTACTGGAACAGCTCTAAAGGTGGCCGCATTTTTGTCCTTAATTTTGACGACGGTACGGAAAGTGTGGTTGAAGAAGGGGATTTTCTTGCGTGGCGAACCGATGAAGAATACTTTGCTATTCATGGTGGGAAGACTTGCCTTTATCGTGCGGTAGATGGCGCTTCTGAGCAATGCTGGAGCATACCTTCCTGGACCGATAATGACTCTACTTCTGGTCGTATTAAAGGAGTGTGGGATGGAAACTCTCTAAAGTTCTCAAATGGTGCAAGTGTTTGGAGTTTTGACTACAAAACGCATCAGTTCGGTCAAACTACGCCCGAGGGGCGTGTAGTTGAAATGACTGGCCATGGGATTGTGGTCTCTGAAGGTGGAGGCGATAGTTCTAGTCCTGGCATGTTCAAAGTAATTTATGACGATGGAGAAGTGGAGGCTTACGATCGTTATGTTTGGCTAGCTAATGATGGTTCTACTGTCAGTACGTCGGGGAGCGGAACTGTCGTTGCTAATACAAGATACGGAAAAATTGAGCAGCGTTCCTTTCTGGAAGGGCCTTCGGCTGTAAGTATTTCCAACAATGGTGAGTATCTTGCCTATGCTGATTCTCAGAATACTGTTTCGATATATTCTCTGGCTGCGGGCATGACGGTTGGAACAATTACGTTAACGGGGCGGCCGTATTCTGCTGCTGCAGTTCAATTTAGCCCCTCAGGTTCGTCACTTTATGCGAACTACTTCGATTCTTCGAAAGGTGTAGAAGTAACAGTGAAAGTTAATCTTGATCCCAACGTTTGGTACAGCAATGACTGTGGGGTTGTGCGTAGATCGGTTTCATCGGCAGAGTGGCGTCGGGTTACCGAAATGGATGAACCAAAGTCAGGCTTTGCTTGCTCAAGTTACGTCAATTGAGTCCTTCCTGCCTAGGTCTTTGCGAATGATGTTCGAGAATGGTGTCGAGATAGTTCTGTTCTGGAGGTGAGGGGTAGGGCTGATGTGTCCCACTGGCGAGGTGACGACCGTTTTCACGAGGACGGCACGGTGCTGCGGCACCTGGACATCAGCTTATCGGCCCGCACAACATGATCCACGACGGAGACTTCTACAACCCACGATCGGCAGCACAGTCATCCATTGCTGCTTGACATACCAATTAGGAGCACCCCAGGTGAGAAAACCAGCTCTCTTTGTAGTGGTGGGTATGTTTCGGAACTGAGTTGCACAGTTCGGGCTGGTATGTGCTTCTGGATGGGATTTTTCGTTGGAATGGTAACGGTGGGGTGGTCGTTGTAGGTCACTAAGCTGACGGTAGGATCTGGGGGTGAGCCCGTACCTGCGCAAGGTCAAGACCATCTCGGGGGCCACGGCCGCGTAGGTCTTGGTCAAGGAGAACGGTGTGCGCCGGATTGTGGAGCACCTGGGATCGGCTCATGACGAGGCAGGGCTGGATGTCAAGCCCCGGGTTTTGTGGAGGCTGGTTTATCTGGTGCCGGTGGTTGCCGGTTGTGATTGTTCCTGGCGGTGGCAGTCGGGTGCCCAGGCGGCTTCGTGCTCGGCGGGGGTTCGCATCCCGATGGCGGAGTGTGGCCGGGTGGTGGTGAACCAGTGCACCCACTCAGCGGTGGCGACCACGGGCGGCGTCGATGTCCTGCCAGGGTCCTTGGTTGCGGATGAGCTCGGCCTTGTACAGCGAGTTGAGCGCCTCGGCCAGAGCAAAGCCAAAAGGAGTCGCCCTTCGACCCCACCGAGGCGACCGCCTCGCAGTCGGCCAGAGCCTGACCGTAGCGAATAGACCTGTACTGCACCCCACGGTCGCAAGTGATGCACCAGGCCCGTCAGGTCGGCCCCCTGACGTTTCCGTTGCCAGACGGCCATCTGAAGGGCGTCCAGGGCCAGGTCGGTGCACAGGCTCGTGGAGGTCTGCCAGCCGATGAGCCTCCGCGAGTACACGTCGGTCACGAAAGCCACATAGACCCACCCGGAGAAGGCGCGTACATAGGAGGGGGCATTTCCCGCTTGCGGGGGAATGTCGGCGACCCACAGCTCATCGGGAGCAAACGCCTCGAAGTGGCGCTTGACCAGGTCGGCCGGATACTGCTCTCGCGGCGCGCTGCGCGTGGTGCGCGGGGACCTGGCACGGCGGACGCCGCGCAGGCCCAGGTCGCCCATGAGGCGTTCGACGGTGCACCGGGCCACGTAACCGGCACCGTGACGCTCGGCGCTCTCAGGTCGGCCCCGCATCACGTGCATCTTGCGGGTCCCCAGCACCGAGTAGCTGGTTCTCATGGACTCGTCTGATCTCGGCCTTGAGGATCTCATCGCGCACGCTCCTGGCGCTAGGAGACCGGCTACGGCGGGCGTGAGTCACGTGCTCGGGGCGATCTTGACTCCGGCGCCAGTGAGCACCTTGCAGATCGGCCAGGCCCCGAACTCCTCCTTCTTGATCGCAATGTACTGGCAGATCAACGAGATGGGCGCTCACACTCCGCCGCGATAGACAAGCCGACGCTCTCTTCAGCATCGCGTTGGCTCTTCGCAGCTCTCGGACCTCTTTCTCAAGCTCCTTGATCCGCTGCGCCTCGTCAGTGGTGGTTCCCGGCCTCAGACCACCATCGACCTGGGCCTTCTTGACCCAGGTGCGCAGAGCCTCAAGGTGGACACCCAGCTCCTCGCCGATCCTGCGGATCGCGCCCTTGGCCCGCGCCGGGTCAGCCAACGCGTCCAACGCCATCCTCGTGGCCCGCTCGCGCAGCTCATCGGGATACTTCTTCTGTCCCATGACAGTGATCCTTCCGTGTCATCACTGCCTCCATCAAACCCGGGACGATTCAGGAGGTCTTGCTGGAGGCTGGGCGGCAGAAGATCGCCGGCAGGCAGGGTCAGGGGCTGCTGGACCTGGAGTCCCTGGAACCAAAACCTGGATGTACTGGCCTGGTCGGCACCACGGTGGAGACCAAGCGCTCGGTCCTGCTGTGGGAGGTCCTGCACCCACCTGGGGCTGGGCGAAGCGGCCGGGGGTGATTGGGCTTTTGAGCAGATGGTTCTGACGCGCTTGATCGAGCCGACCGCCTGCAAGGCCCAGGTTCCCCGTGTGCTGGGTGACCTGGGCCTGGATGCGGTCAGCGTACGGACCTTGTTCCGGTCTCTTGGGCATTGTGCCGAGCGGGGTTACCGGGAGGCGATTTCTCAGGTCCTGTTCGATCACGTCACCGTCACCAGGGAACTGGCGCTGTGCCTGTACGACGTGACCACCCTGTACTTCGAGGCTGAGCGTGAGGAAGACCTGAGGCGGGTGGGTTCCTGGTAAGGAGAGGAGGTCGATCCCCGGATCTTCGTGGGGGGGGTGAGGCCTGTCCGGTTTGCTGTGTAAGCGTTTTACAGGTAGGGGGTTGATTTGGTCGGGGTATGCGGTGTGGTGGGACTGGGCCGGGGTCTTGTATCTGGTCGGTGGTGCTCTGTCCTTCGACGAGCTTTCCCTTGGCCTTGCGCTTGACTGGGGCGGTCCTTTGTCTTTGTCGCGTTCTCGGGCTCGTTTGTCCACAGGTGTCGCAGATCGCCAGCTTTCAGCAGCTTGATTACCGCATCGTCAGGGGGGGAGTGTCCGCGGTTCATCGGTGATCCTTGCGTAGCTGGTTGGAGTGCGTTGTGTTTCTCGGACAGGGGGAGTTTTTCTTCCTGTGAGTCGATAGGATGGAGACCATGCCAGCAGCGAAATACTCGGAGGAGTTCAAGGCCCAGGTCGTGCGTGAGGTCATTGAGAAGGACCGCACGATCGCCTCGGTGGCGGCCTCGTATGATCTTGTGGCCCAGACGGTGGGTAACTGGGTAGCAAAGTACAGAAAAGATCATGCCACCGATCAGGACCGCCAGAAGGCCTCCGAGTCAGCGGAGATCGCAAAGCTGAAGGCGGAGGTTCGTGAGCTGCGTCAGGAGAACGAGTTCTTGAAAAAAGCTGCCGCCTTCTTCGCAAAGGAACGACCGTGACCGAGCGTTACGAGCTCATCAATCGCGAAGAAGGCCATTACCCTACCTCCTCGATGTGCCGGTGGGCCGGTGTCTCACGGTCCGGCTACTACTCCTGGCGCGACCGACCTGAGTCCATCACCAAAACGAAAAGAAAAGAGCTCAGTATCATCATCAAGGATGCCTTTGCCGACTCCGACGGCACTTACGGGTACCGAAGGATCCAGGCCTGCCTGGAGAGGCGTGGCGTGAGAGTAGATGGCGCCACGATCCGCTCCATCATGCACGAGCTGGGCCTTGAGGCCGCGCAGCCACGGGCGAAGGTCCGTACTACCGGGCCGGCCGCGGACCTCGATGAGCGCCCCGACCTGGTGGGGCGGGGCTTCACCGCCGACAAGCCTGGGCGTAGGTGGTGCGGGGACATCACTTATATCAGTACGTGGGCCGGGTTCGTCTATCTTGCTACGGTTCTGGACTGCTGCACCAAGAAGGTCGTGGGGTACGCGATGGCCGATCATATGCGCACCTCGCTGGTGTGTGAGGCCATCGACATGGCAGCCAGGCGCTGTCCGGCCCGGGAAGGGTGTGACGGTCTTTCACTCCGACCGGGGCAGTCAGTGCACGTCGCAGAAGTTTCTGGACCACCTGAAGTCCTATGGTATCCGTCCGTCCGTGGGGCGTACGGGGGTGTGCTGGGACAATGCGTGGGCGGAATCATTTAACGCCACGCTCAAGAACGAGAGAGTGCATAGAATGGTGTACCCCACGAGACAGAAAACGGTTAACGATATTGACTCGTGGATCGAGCTGAGATACAATCATGTTCGCCTTCACTCAGCCCTGGGATACCGCACACCTAATGAGGTTGAGCAAGAACTCCTGGGCCTAACCAAGGCAGCCTGAAACACCAAACAAGCAGTGTCCGAAAAACACCCAGCAGTCCAGGTAGTTCGCAGTTGACCTGTTTCAGTGTTGTTGTCGGCTTTGGGTGGTTGGATCAGGCATCATTGTGGTCTTCTGGGTTGGTTTGATTGTGTTGTTGTCTTTCTGTTGTGGGCAGGTCGTTGTCGGGCGGCTTGTTCCAGCTCGTCCTGGCGGGCTTTGCGGATGGCGGGTCCGCGTCCTTCGTGCTCATCGAGAGGGGCGGATGTAGCCGATGTCCGGGGTGCAGGGGCTGGCTGTTGTACTCGAGGCGGACCGAGTCGGGCTCGGCGGTGAGTACGGCGGGGTCGGTGATGGCCAGCAGGTGGGGCCGCTCAGCCTTGATCGTTCCGCCCCGTGACTCGATCCAGGTCTGGTCGGTGGCAGTCGCCGGGCGCCCGAAGTGCTGAGCGATGGCGACCATGGCCATGAACCGGCGGGTGCTGGCGGCGATCATCTGAGTCCCGTTGTCCGAGACGGCCAGCAGCAGCGCAGTCAGATCATCATCGCCGTCCAGGACCAGCTGACGCTTAAGGGCGTCAGCGCGTTCCAAGGCGGAGGTGAGCAGGTCCTCGGCCTCCAGGGCCTGCCAGGTGGCGAGGCGGACCTGGATGTGGGTCTCCTCCGCGGAGACGGGCGTGGGTGATCCGCTTGCGCCAGACAGGTCCTCGATGATCAGCACCGTCATCGCGCAGGTGGCGAAGTGGGTGGAGTCGTGGATCTATATCGAGCTGGGCTGGTACGTTGCCCGGTCAGGGAAGGGACGACGCTTGGAGCCCGACGGCCGGGGCGGGTGCCCGGTAGCGCAGGTCATGGTCGTTCAGCACTCGGCGGATCGTGGAGGCCCAGGCCCACAAGCAGCCCGCCCGTAGGAGCCGTGGTGAGCCAGGCGCCGGTGGGAGAAGTCCTTGGCGGCGAAGGTCTCGAAGGCCTCCACGATCGCCTCGGCCTCGCTCGGCACCAGCGCGCCCGGCGAGGCTCCGGGCCGACCATCATCCAGCTTCTTCCCACTGTCCTGGTGGCGTCTGAAGCGCCGGTGGCGTCTGTCGGACAGCCCTAGGACCTCACAGGTTGGAGACGGGCCAGCCCCAGCCTGCGGCGTAGTCGACCAGGTCGAGTAGCCCCTGCTTGGTGGCTGTGTCCACACCGGCGGGAACCGGTTCGGTGGGCATCAGGCCAAGCCACCCTTTTTCCTCCAGCACCACCAGCCCGGCCGCCTGCTCGGTCACCGCGTGCGTGAGTCGGTCAATCTCGGCCCGGGCCTGGTCAAGCACGACGTTACGGGCAGGCTTACCCGAGACTCCTGGCCGTGAGGCGGCCAGCGCCTCCACAGCGCCCTGCCTGGCGACCTGCCGCAACCGCATGATCGTGGAACGGTCCACCCCGGCCTGCGCGGCAGCCGCTCCGACCATGGTCTGGCCACGCATCAGCTGCACGTAGATGTCGTACTTCTTTGAGGGAGACAAGAACACCTTGGCCCGGCGCCCAGCGCTTTCGTCGTGTCAGCATCACTATCACTCATCGCACACCCTCCTCAGGTGCCACGAAAACCTTACAGACGCGGTCTAATCATCACCCCAAGACCAGACACGAACACTGCATCAAGTCAGAAGGCGCCCAAAATCAACAATATGAGGAGAGGTTATTGTGACGACTCCGTTAGTGTGGGTTGTAGGAGAATCTAGAAGGATCACACAGCGACCGCGTTGCCACCAACAGCAGCCCAACCACCGCTCTACACCACATTACGGAGCACTACCTGGCTGAACCGATACAACACTGTGCGCCGCCATTCCTGCTGTAACCACCTACAAAAAAACTCAACGGTGACAACCGCCGGATAAACCAATCTCCGTGCCCAACAACAAGCGACAAGGTTCATTCTCAAATACGAAGACCGAAATATTTCAATATTCTCTATAGTGCGCCCTAACTTTTCCAGCCCAGTTCTGGATCACCGTCTTAAGTAGTTGATCCTGGTAACCTGTAGGTAGATTTCTAGGAAGATTCTGGATGAATACTTCGCTCACGCCGGGATCGAAGACACCTCCACCTATACCGTCTTCGCAAAACACGACGAGCGGAAGGCGCAACGCAAAAAGAAGACCCGCTTCTAGATTGTTCCAGGGAGTCGGAAAAGACACGTCCTTGACCATCTTTTGCTGAGATGTTCCAGGCTTTATCGTTACCGCCTCAGCAAACATCTGTTCGAATCCAAGTATAACACCGCCTGAGCAGTGCCTTGCGATTGAATACACCTCTTTGAGTGGAAACTCAATACCAAAGTCAGAACCGCCTAAAGTCCTCGGTTCAAGTCCTTCGCTCGTGAGTAGATCCGTCATGTAATCCCGAACAGCACTTTGCTCGATCGACATTTTAGTGGGGCATGAAACAAACACAGGAATACGTGCCGGCATAATTGTATACTCCATCTGTGTGTGAGACTACGATAGTAAAAAGTGAATATCTTGCTCACGTGCGAGGAACGCACCTGAAGTTAGCATTACCATAGTCAGCCATCCCCTCTTGCTCTCAAAGGTACAACTATAATTTTACTATGGTGTAAAGATAACGAAAACGGCAGAATCTACCGTTAAGAAACATAACCTAGTACCTGCATAAGAAGATGATCATGATGATGCCGTACATGTTTGGTGTAACGGCAGAAAACATCAAATAACGCAAAGTGTGTTCTAAGAATGTTGTTCATTAGTTAGTCCTTTCACCAAAAGCGTCGCTAACTCCGTTGGTCGATACGATGATGTGAATGTTCTAAGTTCCTCAGAACTCAAATGATTATTCTCAGCACGATACAGCGTACGGATTTCTTGCAACGCATCTACGCACAACGGATTCCGAAGCAACGTCGACAAAGCATCTTTCCCGCACTCAGCGCCAGGAATGTCTAGATATGAGGCGATGGCAGAAGCTGCCCCACCGTATCCAGCTGAAATATAGACATGTTTGTGAGCACGTAGCGATAGTAGCGTTTCTTCGACAACGCCAGGAATATCGCCACTATAACCTTCGTTAGGTTCTCTAGACTCACTCTGAGGAATTATTTTGCCCCCCAACGCCAAACGCACTGTAGATTTGGCGACTAGCGTCTCTCTGAACTTAGTAAACAACGCACTAGAACTCGAACTTACGTCATGCCCGTCTAACGGCAAAGGCACATTATCTGGAGTATAGTAGTCACTATTCCATCCGACGACGCGAATCTGACCAATGTCCCCGTAAGCCGTTCGATAACGTCTCAGTTCTGAAATAATCTCATCACGTTCTTTCCAATTCTCGCGTATCTTATGCAACGGTACCCACAGATAAAAGTATCGTCGAGAGAAAGAAACTGCATTGCTTTCCTCGTAGCAAGGGGAGCTACGAGCGTAACTGAAGACAGATTCCATCATTGCTTTCGAAAGATCTGGTGAATGCGTCCCCACCATTCCGCCGTAAAGCAATGCTCCACCACAGGCCGAAACAAGTCGAGAAATTTCGGCCACTACTCGTGCGAGATGAGAACCATGAAGCCCCAAACTAGCAAGATTATTACTTCTAGCCATAGAAAAGCCGACAATTGTACTAGGCGAAAGCAAATGAATTTGATCAACACTTGAAATGTCGGAAGAATTACTGGAGGCACTTTCTCCACGGACGATCACTGATCTGGGGGTTCGAATATGTAAGGAATCTCTGTTAATTCCTGCGATGGCGCAAGCCCGAATAATTTCCTCGTGTTCGGGCTCTTGAATCGTTGGGTCTGGATGAAGTATCCAGAACGAATTACGGTTCAACATTTCGTTCTTAGTTAGATTAATAATATGTGAATTTAGTGTCAACAACTCTGGCGATGTCGCCGGGTACCAATCGAATGTCCGCACAGATAATCTTTCCTTAGATTCGTGCCAAAGAACAAATCTAAGCGTCTCATCGATGAGACGATTGATCGCTCGAACTATCGATACTTTAGCCCGACCGGGTTGAAATCGTACTGTAGGTACTTGATCAAGTAGGAATGAACCTCTTGATTCCCCTTCGGTGAGCGCTGAAATCGCGACAATCGGTACTTCGTTATGCTTCGCCAATGTTACCTCACGTTGAGTATTCGGACTAACTGCATAGTTGTCCGTCCGTATAACCAAAAGTGCACTAATGTAACGATCGGAAGACGAAAGTGCGTCATCTATAGAGGACTTCCAATTGTCTAGAGGTACTAAGTGTAATTTGTCAACGAAGTTATCAATACCGAGATCCTTGAATGAACTGATGGCCTCCTGCAACACTGTTTTGTTCTGAGAATCGACTTGATCGACGTTATCCTTATTTGCGTAACTAACGAATATACGCAAAGATGGTGAGCTGGAACCTGCCGCTGATGCTTTCTCAATTATAACCCTGTTGAGATCGCGTTCTAATCGCCCGAGTTCTTGCGCATTTGCGTCGTCTATTTCAATGTCGGCAACAGAAAAAATGTCTTCGGGATACGGCGCCAAATATTGAAACTCTTTAAGATATTTGAGATCATTCGAATCAAAGAATGACAGATCAACGCCAACTAATGGGAGAGGAATGACAGCGTACGTAAGATCATTGGTCCCACCGTTAAGAGTCGCTGATAAATATTTTCTCCATTTTTCGTTGTCGATATAAGCGTCACGCAATTCCTCTCCGACAATCGGAATCACCACTGTAAACTTCGACGCACGCGCATCGATTTTCAACGGCGGGGTATCGAAATTTCCATCAGGTGACGCGGAACGCGAAAAAACCTCCACGACTCCGCTCGCCAATCCTGACAGTGCATCGGAGCGGTAATGCTTCAGTAATCGCTCGTATATTAATTTTCCAACCTCATCGCCGGGGTGCCACAATACGAATATTTCAAGAATAGACGGGGATGGAGAAATCATAGTTGTGTTGAATTGATTCATATTACAATGCCTGGGGTGTAGACGCAA
Organism: Actinomyces naeslundii; assembly: GCF_001956585.1. Classification (GTDB taxonomy): domain Bacteria; phylum Actinomycetota; class Actinomycetes; order Actinomycetales; family Actinomycetaceae; genus Actinomyces; species Actinomyces naeslundii. The sequence continues at coordinate 57,296 of NZ_MSRR01000002.1, forward strand.
GAAGTGATTTTGAACTATTTTGCAGAAAGCGCAGATCAAGACGACGTTACATGAACTTCATAATGTTAGTCGGAAGGATTCGTACACGTTCGTTTGTGTCCAACTAAACCTTTGACGACAAGACCGCCAACTTCTGAAGGGCGTTGGGTTGTAGCAAGTTTCTTGACATCTTCCTCTTCAAGACAAAGAACGTCCCTCCTATAACTCTCCCTGATTTCATCGATCGCATCTCGGCACATGTCGTTATGCAATACTGCGTCCAAGGTCTGTTTCGGTACTGGAATCTTGTCCGCCAGTCCAATTGAGCGGGCTAGAACTGCTGCGGCACCACCGAAGCCACCCGCGATATAGACAGGCTGGCGATTTCTAAGGGCCTCCAGAGTTTCTTCGATGATTCCTGGAATGCTCCCTATGTATCCATCGGAATAGTCGCTGGATTTGGGTATAGTCTTTCCTCCAATAACCAGGCGAGCTTGAGCAAACTTATACAAGGACTTTCGAATACTAGATAGTGCCTCAGCTGTGCGATCTGTTGATGTAGCTTCCCAAATGTGCGTGTTTTCAAGAGCCACCTCCTCTCCTCGATCGTTGATAACACAAATTTTTCCTGTGGATGCAAATTGTGTCTTGGAAGACAAGAGTTTTTGGAGTACTTCTTCCGATGTGATGCTTGTGCATGGGACTGTGAGATTGAACATGTGTCCAGCATGTATCGGTGTTAGTCCATAGAATGCCTGACTACATTGTCTATGCTGCCTGAGCTGAGCTTCCTCAATGTACTTTTTGATGACCTGAAGAACAGATTCTGTGAGGTCTGGTGAGTGTGTTCCTATGGCTCCTGCGTACGAAATTTTGCCGCCTGAGATTAACGCCAGTTGAGCCGTTTCGGCGACAACCGATTCTAAATGACTGGTGGTGAGCCCTAATCTATGGAGGTCCTCACTGGCTGACGCAGAGATGGACAGAGTAAAGTTGGATAGCGGTCGCTCTATCGATAGATTCGGCGTTTTAACTTCAGGCTCGCCGTGGCCGAAGGTTCCTCCTGCTGCAAAGAACAAACGAGGAGTTAAAAGATGAATATTATTTTTACTATAGTTGGCAAGTATGCATAGCTCTACCATCGTTTCATGTTCTGGTGGGAGAAGTGGCGGATCTGGATGTAGTATCCACAAATGGTTGTCGTTAGGGTACCTTTTGCGATGTTCGGATAGAAAACTGGTCAACATCAGAGGTTCTGGAAGACGAGGAGGCATAGCGTCGAATCCGCGATTGTTGTTATCGGTGTGGCCGGTATTTTTTGCGTGTCGCTCGAACTCCAGATACACTTCCTGGTTTTGCCATAGTGCATGTTTTAAGGTTTCGTCAATTAGGCGATTTAGCGCTTTTATGATTGAGAATGCTTCCGACGTTTCTGAATGGTTCTGATATGCCACCGTAGGTACGTGGTCTAGAAGAAATGATCCTCTTGATTCCCCTGTTTCTAATGCACTTAAGCAGACGATCGGCATCCCTGCTTTCTTCGCTTCCAAAACTTCCCACTGTGTCCACTCGCGAATGCTGTAGTGGTCAGTTCTAACCATCAGAAGCGCGCTCGTTTTTGCCTGTTGTCGTATGGTCTCGTTCCATTCTTGTCCAGGTTGAAGATCGTGGATATCAACAAAACTGCAGAGTTGTGTTTTTTTGACCCAACTGGCGATCTTGGAAACAACACCGTTTGTGTGAATTGTGTGCTGGTCGGATTCGGGTATATCTCGGCGAGCGTGGCTTACGAATATCTTTAGTCTGTTGCTCAGGGGAGCCTTGTGAAGTAGGTTTTGAACAACGGCTTTGCCGACATCTCTGGATAGTCGACCGTAGTCGGCTGGTGAATTATATGACTCGACTTGCGATATCGATTTAATGTTCCCTTGCGAGACTCCCTGGATGCTTGCTAACTCGTTAATAAGTGGAGCGTTTGAATAGTCGACTGTTTGCTCGGGAAGTATTGGGATGATGAGTGTTCTGTTGTCGCTGGCGTTTCGGTGATCAATTATTTGTCGAAGATACTTTGCCCAAGGGGAGTGAGTGTTAGTAGAAGTTCTGACTAGATTTTCTTCGATGTAGATTAAGATTACGGTGAATCGTGCTGGATTCCCTGTGAACGAATCGTTGGCTCCGATCATTCCTGTGGGGGTTGGTATGGGTAAAGGTGTCTCGTTCGTCGGAGATATGGATGTTGAACGTGAGTACACTTCGATAGAGCCTCCAGCCAGACCGGAGAATGCGTCGGAGTGATAATGTTCGAACAGTGAATTGCAAATTTGGGTTCCATTTTGGTCGTTTGGGTGCCAGACCACGAACATGTCTAACGTTGTCGGAGATGGAGCCGTTTTTGTTGCTTGTTTCATAGGTGTGCGGTTGTTCATACAGAACATGGTATACCGTGATTTGTGACGTGTCAGTTGTTGATCTGACAACCTGCTGCTCGTTATGTCGTAGTTGGGATATCGGAGTCGAAATCCCGTATTCTGTTGGCATGACTCGTGTTTCGACTGTCCACCCTGACGAACTTCTAGATGACACTGCCGAGAGGCCTGCTGCCTGCGGGCCGCGGCGGCGCACCGTCAGCGAGGGGCCGGCCACCGGCCACGAGGTGCTGAACAACCCGGCCTCGGCCCGTATCTCCCGTGTGGCGGGCCTGTCCCGCCGAAACGTGCGGACCAAGCACCGTCGCTTCCTCGTCGAAGGCCCCCAGGGCGTGCGTGAGGTCATCCGTCATGCTTCTGAGCGCGTGCTCGACGTCTACCTCACCGAGGCCGCCGTCGAGCGTTACAGCGAGATCTGGGATGAGGCGGTGGCGGCCGAGCTCTACGTGCACGTCACCAGTGAGCAGGTCATGGACGCCATGAGCACCGATGCCCAGGGCGTCCTCGCCGTCGTCGCCATTGAGGAGGCCTCCGGCTCCGAGGCGCTGGTCACCGCCCTGGACGGGGCTAGGCTCGTTGCCGTCCTCACCCAGGCCCAGGACCCCGGAAACGCCGGCGCCATCATCCGAGCCGCCGATGCCGCCGGAGCCGACGCCGTCGTCCTTGTGCGGGGCAGCGTGGATCCCACCGCGCCGAAGGTCGTGCGCTCCACCGCCGGAAGCCTCTTCCACCTGCCTGTCGTCACCGGTGTGGCCCTGGACGACGCCGTGGCCGCCCTTCACGAGGCTGGACTCACCGTCCTGGCGGCCGACGGACGCGGGGACTTCGACCTATTCGAGGCCGAGTCTCTCCTGGAGGCACCCAGCGCCTGGCTGCTTGGCAACGAGGCCCGCGGGCTGCCCGCAGAGGCACTGAGTCGGGCCGACGCCGTCGTCTCCATTCCCATCTACGGCAAGGCGGAGTCGCTCAACGTCGCGGCCGCCGCAGCCGTCTGCCTCTACGCCAGTGCCCGGGCACAGGCGTAGGACGCAGGCCGGCGGACCGCAGCAGACAGACGCAGCAGACTCAGAGCAGCTTGCAGATCGCCTCGGCCGCCCGGCCCGGGCCGTCCAGGCCCTTCATGAGGTCGGCCACGCGCCGAGCACGAGAACGCATGACGTCGTCGGCCAGGGCCTCGCGCACCAGGGCGGCCCAGTCGGCCCTGCGAGCCTCCTTCTGGGAAACGAGCCGAGCCGAGCCAAAGGCCACGCAGCGCTGGACATTGAAGCGCTGCTCGAGCTGCAACGGGATCCCGATGAAGGGCCACCCCTGCACGCAGCTGGTCTGTACCGTTCCCTCTCCGCCGTGGGTGATGGCCAGGTCGACGGCGTCGCCCAGCTGATGGGTCGGGATCCAGTCAGTGACATGGATGTTGAGGGGAAGTGTCTTGAGGTCCTCCTGGTGGAGGTGGGAGCGCACCGGAGCGAGCACCTGGCAGTCCGCCCGTCCCAGACCTCTGAGTACGTCAAGGACGAGCTCACGGTTCCCCGATGAGCCCACTGCGAAGTACACCAGGGGCTTGGGGCCGGCGGCCAGGTCGGTGACGAACTCGGGAACCTCTCCGGGCAGGTTGGCGTACACCGGTCCCACCACCTGGTGCCCGTCAGGCATCTCCAACCACCGGGGCAGAAGGTGCGGAGCACTGGCGATGAGGTTGAGGTCCGCGGTGAGCCCGGCGAACAGCCCCTGGGGCAGGGACACTCCGTTGGCCTTGGCCACTTGGTGGAAGGCGCGTGACAGGGGCACTCGGGTTCCAACCGTGTGGAGCAGGTGGGCGGCCGCGTTGTCGACCAGGCACTCCTCGGGGGTGGTACGGGGCAGAAAGCCGGTGGCGCCCACCTTGCGGGCAGCCTCCAAGTGGGCCAGCGAGTAGGCGAAGGGCCGTACGAAAACCAGTGGCACGCACTCGGCCCGGGCCGAAATAAACTGGCTGGGAGTTACTCCGATAACGACGGCGTCCGGACGCAGGCAACGCAGTAGCACCCGCTCGCTCGCGACTCTCTGGGCGAGCATCTGCTCGGTGAACGGGTGGCGCAGGCTGCGTCCCTGGTCGAATTCCAGCGCCAGCCGGCCCTCCTCGTCGCTGAGGTGCGGAGTGAGCAGGCGGAACTCAAAGCCTGCCGCCTTGATGTACTCGGAGTTGCGCCGCGAGAATCCCGCAAAGACGCACTCCACGTTCGAAGGCATCCGGCGCGCTACCTCAATGGCGCGGGTCACCTCGGCGAAGTTGAAGGTCTCTGGAGCAAAGAGAACCCGCGACGTGCTTTTACCTACAGCCACCGCGCACCCAGTAGTGCCTTCAGGCATGATCAGCTCCCCCTCTAAGGGTGAGGGGCACCTCAGTGCGAGGATCCCTCATCGTCTCTTATTGCACGTCGCGTACAACTGGAGGAGAGGTTAGCACGTTTATTCTTACACAGATGCCATTCTTACGATGCGGTTGGAATGCCGGAAAAATGCATGCAAGGTGGATTGGCTGGACAGGTGCTGTGGGGCGGGCTGCTTCGGAGGGGGCCTCGGCGGCGGTTGACGCACGTCCGCAGTGGCTACTCGTCAGATCGCTCCAGAGGGTGTGCCGAGGTGTGCTCCGGGGGCTGTGCATCGCCCTGCAGCGCCTGCGAGACCAGGCTTCGCAGCGCCTGAGCGGACATGTTCGTGATGGTCTCCTGGCTGATCTCCGGGTGGTCCAACCAGGCCAGGCACAGAGCGATCATCGTGCTGATCCACACCTTGGTCGCGAACATGGCGCGCTCATCAGGTTCCGTGACCCCCAGCAGCATGAGGACGAGGCGCCCGTATCGCTCGAAGCTGGTGGCCAGGGCGGCCGCGATCTCCGGGTCCTGGTCGAGGCCGCCGGTGTGCAGGGCCCGAAAGCTGTTCGGTCTGGCCTTCACATAGCCCGCGAAGGTGAAGATCGCAGCCTCCGGTGTCGGCTCGACCTGCTGCTCGACCAGGCCGTGAAGGTGAAGGATCTCGTGCTCCACGATGGCTCGGGCGAAGGCGATCTTGGAGGGGAAGTAGTGGTAGAAGAGCGTGCGTGAGACGCCGGCCCGCTTGATGATCTCGTTGACGTGGGTGCGGTCGAGCGTTCCTTCTGCGAACAGCTCGACCCCGACTCTCACTAGCTCCTCCCGACGCTGCTCGGGCTGGAGTCGGCGACGCGGATCGGCTGTATTCGCGGGGCTCATGCGCATGAGACTACGACCGGATGGTCGACTTGCGCGGTTAGGCACTCTGCGCGGCGTGTGACCATGATCCCAGTAGGGGAGCGGTGATGAGACTCGGTTGACGTCCTGGATGTGGGCGGTGCTACTCTTCCTGACGAAAGGTCAGAACTGCGACGGCCTGCTATCCACGAGTCCTTATCGCGGGAAGTGAGTGAGGGGATTGCGGTAGGCGCAGGGATTTTGACCCGATTTTCTCAAGGCTGAGGCCGGCGTGAGCTGAGGAGGAATGTAGTGCGCATGTGGATGTGTTGCTGTTGCTGTCGCTGAGACAGATATCGCTCCTATATCCACGTTGAGACGAGGTACTCGTGACCACATCCGCACCTTCTTCAGGCCAGGCAGCCGCAGACGCGACGGACGACGTCGAGCGCACCATTGACGGCGATGTACTGGTGCGCATCAGCCACGTCACCAAGTACTACGGCCGCTTCAAGGCTCTCGACGACGTCTCGCTCGACATCCACCGTGGCGAGGTCGTTGCAGTCATCGGTGCCTCCGGCTCGGGCAAGTCGACCCTGTGCCGTACCGTCAACCGCCTGGAGCCGATCCAGGAGGGTGAGATCGAGATCGACGGGATTCCGCTGCCCCAGGAGGGAAGAGCGCTCGCACAGCTGCGAGCCGAGGTGGGGATGGTCTTCCAGTCCTTCAATCTCTTCCCGCACCGAACGGTGCTGGACAACATCACCCTGGCACCCATCAAGGTGCGCGGAATCCCCCGAGGGCAGGCCGAGGAGCGGGCGCACGAGCTGCTCACCCGGGTCGGCCTGGAGGACCAGGCGGACAAGCGCCCCGCCCAGCTCTCGGGAGGTCAGCAGCAAAGGGTCGCCATTGCTCGTGCCCTGGCCATGGACCCCAAGGTCATGCTCTTCGATGAGCCCACCAGCGCCCTGGACCCGGAGATGATCAACGAGGTTCTCGACGTCATCAAGGACCTGGCCTCCTCCGGCATGACGATGCTCGTCGTCACCCATGAGATGGGATTCGCCCGTTCCGTCGCCGACAGCGTCGTCTTCATGGACGGCGGACAGATCGTCGAGGCCGGCAACCCGGATGAGTTCTTCTCCTCTCCGCGCACCGAGCGTGCCCGTGACTTCCTCTCCAAGGTGCTCAGCCACTGAGCTCCGAACCGCGCCTTCTCCCGGGCGCGGCCACCACAGCAGGCCCCGAGCCTGGGACGGTCCGTCCCCGTCCGAACGAAAGGAACACCATGACCACTCTCTCTCGCCGCGGTCTCCTGGCCACCACCGGCGCCGTCTCCCTGGCCGGCGTGCTGGCCGCCTGCGCCGACACGGGTGCCGACGGGAAGGCCGTCGCCTCGTCGTCGGTCTCCGACGCCGACTACGACAAGGCCATCAACTCCGGGCCGGTGGCCGCCGACAACGTCGTGGCCGCCTCCACCTGGGCCGCTGCCGTGAAGCAGGCGGGCAAGCTCGTGACCGGTGGGACCAAGACCTCGGAGGTCTTCTCCTGGGAGGACTCCAAGACGAAGAAGATCTCCGGCTTCGACGCGGCCATCGCCCAGGCGCTGGCCCGCTACATCATCGGCGGTGACGACGCCCGCTCCCTCCTGGAGGTTCAGCAGGTCACCTCCGACACGCGTGAGACCGTGCTGGTCAATGGCACGGTCAAGGCGGTCGTGGCCACGTACACGATCACCCCGGAGCGGGCCAAGAAGATCGACTTCGCCGGCCCCTACTACGCCTCCAGCCAGGCCATCCTGGTCAAGGCCGACAACCAGGACATCACCGGTGTGGACACTCTGACCGGGGACGTCGCAGTCCAGTCCAACTCCTCATCGGCTGCTGCACTGAAGAAGCACGCCCCCAAGGCCACCGCCAAGCCCTTCGACACCCAGGCCAAGTGCGTCGCCGCCGTCGAGAGCGGTCAGGTCAAGGCCTACGTCGTGGACCAGTCCCTGCTCAAGAGCGAGGTCCTGTCCAATGACAAGGTCAAGATCGTCGGTGACACCTTTGCCGAGGACCCCTACGGCATCGGACTTCCCAAGGACTCCGGCGCACAGGCCTTCGTCAACACCTTCCTGAAGACGATCGAGGCGGACGGCACCTGGAAGAGGATCTGGGATGCGACGATCGGCAAGTCCCTCGGTGGCGACGCCCCTCAGCCGCCGGCCATTGGCTCGGTTCCCGGGTCCTCGACCGCCGGTGTCGATGGCGCTCAGCAGACGTCCGCCTCAGAGGGAGGCTCCGCCCCGGCCTCCGAGCAGAGCTCCAGGGCGGCTTCGAAGGAGTCCTGAACGAGCTCGTTGCCCGCCGGCTCGTCACGTCGTCGACCTAGCGGTGCCCCCGGCGGGACGGCGACGTGAGAAGCCGGCAGCGTTCGCGTCATGGTGACGACCCGTATCTTTCAAGGAGGCGACTTGTGAGTGCCATTACCGACAATCTGGCTGATATCGGTTCGGGGCTGCTGGTCACGCTGATGATCTCTGCCCTGTCCTACCTGGGTGGCCTGGTCCTGGGATCGCTCATGGCCATCTTTCGGGTCGGCCCCATTCCTCCGCTGCGGGCACTGGGCGCGGCGTGGGTGACGGTGGCCTGCAATATCCCCAACCTGTGCCTCATGGTGCTCATCGGCCTGGCGCTTCCCAACATCGGCATCAGGATCCCCCTGTTCTGGTCGGTGATCGTCGCGCTGATCTTCTCCTCGTCCGGATTCGTGTGCGAGACAGTGCGCAGCGGAATCAACTCGGTGTCGAAGGGACAGATCGAGGCCGCCCGCGCTCTGGGGATGCCCTTCGGGCTCATCATTCGCGGCATCGTCCTGCCCCAGGCGCTGGCGCGCACGATTCAGCCGCTGGTCAACATCTTCATCGCCTGCCTCATCGGTTCCTCGCTCGCCGCCGCGGTCGGCGTCGTCGAGCTGACGGCGGTCACGCAGAGAATCAACCAGGATCGAGCCGAGGGCGTCATCACCTTCCTCACCTCAGGGCTGACCTACCTGGCGATCGCCTTCGCCGCCACGAAGCTCGGCGGGCTCCTTGAGAGACGCCTCGAGTTCATGGGGAAGGAGCGAGCATGAGCTCACGCATCACGCCCATGACGGACCCCCGTCCCGCCAAGCGAGGCAAAAGGGCCGGGGCGACGGACGCGGCGCTGCTCTTCGATGAGCCGGGGCCGCGTGGGCGCATCATGATCGCCGTCGGATCGGTCTTCGCGGTTCTCGGAATCGCGGCGCTGCTGGGCGCGGTCCTCTACCGTCTGGACCTCGCGGGTCAGCTCGACTACCCCGAGTGGCGCTACTTCCTGGGACGCTCCGTCGTCAGCCAGCTCCTGGAGGCGGCCGGCAACACTCTGTCCCTAGGTGCTGTCGCGGCCGTCCTCACCTTCCCGCTGGGAATCGTCCTGGGCTGGCTCCGCATGCTGGATAACCGCCCCGTGCGGTGGCTGGTGGGCCTGTGGATCGACGCCATGCGAGCGGTACCGATGCTGCTGCTCGTCTACTTCTTCCTGCTGGTCGTTCCTCGGTTCGTGGGCGTCTCGGATTTCTGGAAGCTGGCCCTTCCTATCGTCATGTGCACCTCGGCGACGACGGCGGAGGTCTTCCGCTCCGGCGTCCGGGCGCTGGATCGGGGTCAGACGGAGGCCTCCCTGGCCCTGGGGATGAGTCGGTCTCTGACGATGCGTCTCATCCTGGCGCCGCAGGCCCTGCGCCTCATGCTCCCGACCCTCATCACGCAGATGGTCACCATCATCAAGGGCACCACGCTCGCCTACGTGCTCGCCTACCCCGACCTCATGTACCGAGGCTCCCAGATGATCGGTCAAGCCAAGAAGGAAGTTCACTTATCCGTCTTCTTCCAGACCTACATCATCATCGCCGTCCTCTACGTCATCGTGAACTGGGCCCTGGGGGCGCTGGCGAGGTGCATCGAGTCACGTACCCGGTGAGGGCGGACCGGCGCTGTCCGCTTCTTCCTAAGGAATGGAGCCGGTCAGCTGATGCCTGAGGCGTCGGTGGCGCACACACGCAGGCGGTGCCCATCGGGGTCGGTAGCCACGAAGGTGTAACCGAACTCGAGCACGGTCGGCTCCAGGATCATGGGAATGCCCAGGGCCTTCCATTGCGCGTGAAGGCGGTCGACATCGACGTGCTCGACGTCGCTCAGGCTCAGCTCGCTTCCGCCCACACACGGTTCCGCGGCGGGTTCAATCTCGTCGGCCGCCTGCAGGCCGAGAGTGACGTCGTCGGACAATGCGAAGACGCTGAATCCCGGATAGGTCTCAATCGGTCCGTGCCCGAGAATCCTGCGGTAGAAAGCGGTGCTCGCCTCGACGTCGGAGACGTAGAGGATGACGCTGTTGGGAACGAAGGCAGTCATGGTGATGCTCCTAGGATCTTCACGGGGACACAACCCGGGTGGACGGCATCGAGGTTAGAGACTATTGGTGCCACCTTGTGTCACGTACGTGCGAGGATGAGTCGGTGCGTGCCGACCGCTTGCTGTCCATGATCTGGCTGCTGCGTGCCCACGGCTATCTGCCTGCCTCGGACCTGGCGCAGCGGCTAGAGGTCTCACGGCGTACCGTGCTGCGGGACGTCGAGGCGCTGTCGGCTGCGGGAGTGCCGGTATGGTGCGAGCGGGGACCTCACGGTGGAGTGAGAATCGACCCCGGCTTTCGCATTGACGTGACAGGACTGAACCGTGAGGAGAGCCGAGCCCTCTTCGCCGGTCTCACCAGTTGGGGCGCTGCGCGTCTGGGCCTTGGTGATGCCCTCGCCTCCGCCGCTCGCAAACTGCTTGCCGCCGTCCCCGACAACCATCGCAGCCGGTCCATGAGCATTGCATCGCGCGTCGTGGTTGATCCTCAAGGATGGCTTCCCCTTCCCGAGAGCGAGCGGGCCGACGCCGTCTTCCGCGCCGTTCAGGAAGCGGTCTTGACGCGCCATCGGCTGCGTATGGTCTTCCGTGACAAGTCGAGGACGACGACGCAGGAGGTCGTCGATCCGCACGGAATGGTTGCCGCCAGTCGCAGCTGGTACCTGTGCGCCTCACACGGCGCCGAGGTTCGATTCACCAAGCTCTCTCGGATCGAGGAGGCTGATGTACTCACTGAGGCGTGCTCCGATGACTCCGGCTTCGACATGGCCACGGCATGGCAGAAGCAGCGTGAGGAATTTCTCGAGAGGTTCGAGGCCATCACCGCCACCGCCTGGGTGCGGGATGAGCGCTGGAGCGACGTGCAGGAGTGGACGTTGCGCGCAATGACGACCGATGAAGATGACGAGCGCCCCGGAGATGACGGATGGACCTGTTTCCAGCTGGAGTTCATGGACCACCTCCATGCCATGACGATTCTTCTCCGGCTCGGCCCGGACGCCCGCGTCATCGCACCCGTTTCCCTGCGTCAGGACCTCGTCGGATACCTGGAGCGCACGCTTGAGCGGTATCAGGACGACAGCGCCTGATGACCTAACGTTGAGGCGGGGAGGGGCAGGCACCCGTCCTCATGAATCGAAGGAGGCGCTCCATGTCCAAGGCCGTGCAGGAGGACAGTCCTGTTCCGCGGCGTCGAGCCGACACCGATGCCAGAGTGTCCGCAGCGGTTCTTGAGCAACTGAGCTCTCGCGGCTATCAGGGACTGACGATCGAGGGCGTTGCCAGGCAATCCGGTGTGGCCAAGACGACGATCTACCGGCGTTGGCAGTCGAAGGCGGAGATGGTGTTCGACCTGGTCATTCATCGTGGCGGCACTGAGGGAATCACCGACTCCGGGTCCCTTTCCGGAGACATTGAGACGCTTGCCGGACGAGTGGTTGAGCTCATCGCCGTCGAACCGGGCAGAAGCGCGCTCCCCGGTCTGCTGGCCGATATGGCCGGTGACCCTGACCTCACCTCACGACTGCAGCAGAGCGTCGTCTCGGCCGTGCGCGCCGACATCGTGGCGATGATCGATCGTGCGGTATCCCGGGGTGAAGTGGAGGGGAGCATCGACGTCGACGATCTGTACGCTGCACTGCTCGGCGTTCCGTACGTGCATGTGCATCTTCTTGGCCACGTGCGGCCCGACTCTCTGCGCAGGGAGCTGTCAGAGGTCCTCCTGACGCTACTGGGAGCCGTTCAGAGAAGCTGAACCATGGACACGGGCTTTCCCATGGCTGTCCTCCTCGTGTTGCGCTACGCTACGTAGCGTAGCGCAACACGAGGAGGAATGATGAACACGCAGGATGCGATGTGGGCGGTGCAGTTCCGCTCCTACGGCTCTCCGGAGGTGCTTGAGGTGGGAACGGCCACCATGCCGAGTCCGGGCCCCAAGGACGTTGTTGTCGAGGTTGCCGCCTTCAGCATCAATGCCGTCGACCTTCAGACGAGACGAGGAAAGATGCGTCTGTTCGACGGAATGGGGTTTCCGAAGGGAACGGGTGTGGACTTCGCTGGACTCGTGCATGAAGTCGGCGACCGAGTCAGGGGAGTGAGGATAGGGGCGCGAGTCTGGGGATACCTGGGGATGAAACCTCCGGGGCGGGCGGCTGCGGGCGCGCAGTATGTCCGAGTCCGTGCCGATCGGGTTACCCCTGCTCCCAGTGCGGTCACCCTTACTGAAGCTGCGGCCCTTCCTCTTGCTGGCCTGACTGCTGTGCAGGCCCTTCGTCCTCTCAAGGTCCGTCGGGGAGATCGTGTGCTTGTGGTGGGCGGAAACGGCGGCGTCGGTTCCACGGTGGTTCAGGTCGCCCGCATCATGGGAGCGGATGTGGATGCCGTGGTCGGTGTCCGTGGTGGCGTGGCCGCCGGCGCTGGCGCGCAGCAGGTGTTCGACTACCACGATCTGAAGCCCTCGGACATACCCGGTCGCTACGACGTCGTTGTCGACACTGCAGGTACGGACACGTCTGCGTATCGGGGGATCCTCAGGCCCGGAGGGCGTATGGCGGCCATTGCCCCCGGAGCCTTCTGGGACATTCTGAAGTCCGTGCTCTCGCCGGGACCGGTCATTCGCATGGTATCGGGAAAGCCGAATGCCAAGGATCTGGCCTGGCTCGCTGCGAAGGTCAACACCGGCGAGCTCAAGCCGATCCTCGCCGCGACCTACCCGCTCGATCGAATTGCGGAGGCGCATCGCGACGCCGAGAACCTGTCGGCTGCCGGAAAACGCATCGTCCTCGCGCAGTGAGGCCGGCGAGTGGGCTCGGTGCTACGCCCTGTCCCTGCCCGCTGTCGCGGAGGACTGAAGGAGGAGAGGCAGGAGCCTGTCCAGGTTTTGCTGGTCACCGGGGGAGAGGTGCTTGCGCAGGTCGATGTCGAGCGTCTCGACGACGTCGGCGGCGAGCCGTAGCAGCCCGCGCCCCTCGTCGGTGATCTCGACGGCCTGCACGCGACGATCCCTTGTGCTGCGGGTCCTGCGCACGGCGCCGATGTTGACGAGCTGGTCAACCAGCGACACCACCAGGCTCGGGGCGACACCGAGATGTGTGGCGATCTCTCGCTGAGAGCTTGCCATTCCGCTGTCGACGACGGCGAGCAGTCCCACCTGCTTGTGGGTGAGGCCGGTGTGCTGGATGAGCAGTGAGAACGATCGGGTGATCTGGGCTCCTGCGATACCGAGCTGGAAGCACGCCGAGGACAGAATCGCGTGGCCGTCTTCTCTTCCCATGACGTCAACGGTACACTTCGGAATGATTCAGTTTTGAATGATATGAAGGAGTGGTCCTCATGCCATGGTGGCTCGCACTGCTGAACTCGTCGCTGGGAATCATCTCAGCAGGCTTCGGTGTCGTCGCGGTGATCCGCCCGCAGACGCTCGACCCTTCCGGGGACGGCGAGTCCGGGGGACGTTTCTATCCGGCCATGTACGCGGCCCGGAGCGTCCCGCTCGGAGTGCTGGTCGCTGCCGTCGTCTGGTTGGCTCCTGCTCGGCCGCTGACCTTGCTCGTCCTGGTCGCAGCGGCGGTCGCCCAGCTAGGAGACGCCGCTATCGGTGTCGTGCACCGCGTGCCGGGAATGGTTGCGTTCCCTCTTGTCGTGGCCCTTCTCCACCTGGTCACCGCGGCCTGTGTGCTCTGAGAGCAACAGAAGATGACGAGGTAGGAGAATGCGTCTCGTTGTCAGGAGGGCAGGTCGCGGCGGGTGTAGGCGACCATGCCGATCGCAACGCCGACGAGGCCAACCGCAGTCTGGACGGCCAAGGGCTTCCAGTCGGGGGAGCCGACGACGTCGAGATGGTGACCCAGTACGCTGAGATCCTTGGCCCAGTCCTTGAGCTCCACGAGCCCGCCGAAGAACTGGGCGAAGGCGCTCCAGGCGACTACCGCCCAGGACATGCCCGTGAGCTTCGGTGCCATGCCGACCAGGGCTGCCGCGATGCCGACGGCCGCCACCATGCCGGGCAGCTGACTCACCGTGAACACGAAGGACCGTGCCACGGCGTGGTCGTCCGTGAGCTGAGTCGCCGTCGTCGCCGCGAGGACCGTTGCCGAGACGAGCAGCAGGACTATCGACTCGAGCAGCGCGCTGAGAACCTGGGAGAGGAACAAACGGCTGCGGCTGACTCCGGTAGCAAGCTCGACCTCCACCAGGCCCGCGTGTTCCAGGCCCGCCAACCGGTTCATCCTGCGCACTGCCGCCACGGCCACGAGCAGCACCGTTACCACCGTCAGCAGGGACATGAACTGCTCCACTGCGGACCCCGAGGCCATCTTGCCGACATAGGACGCCGTCGGAGAGTCCGGGGCGAGAAGATCGTTGACGCTTCCCGACACCGAGCCGTACAGGGCCGCAAGACCCGTCGAGGCCAGAGCCCAGCCCAGGACGCCGCGCCGGGACAGACGAGCGAGCAGATCCATGTGGCCGCGTATCCTCCACCTGCGTTGAGACGAGCTGCGGTCGGGCAGGTAGCCGTCCAGGTACTCGCGGCGCGCGGCGAGCACCACGGCGCTGAGTGCCAGAGCGATGGCAACGGTGCAGCACACCGCGAGCACCGTGAACCGGTCATCGGTGTAAGGACGCACGAGGTCGCGCCAGCCCAAGGGAGTCATCCACCTGAGCCAGTCCGAGCGGCTGCCGTCCGAGAGCTGGTCGGCGCTCACTCGCATCACGAAGGCGATCGCGAGCACGATCATGGACAGGCTCCGAGCCTGACCGACCTGCCGTCCCAGCTGGGAGGCCACCGCCGCGACGGCCGAGAACGCCCATCCGGTCACGCAGATCGTCCCGGCCAGTGCCCAGGCGCCGGAGACCGTCAGCTCCTCAATGCTCCTGGTCTGCCAGGTCAGAATGCCCCCGACTCCCGCAGACAGGCCGCCGATGATCATCCAGACGACTGTCACCGGAACAACAAGAGGAACCGCCCTGCCGGTGCCCGTGGAGCGCAGGACCTCGGTGAGTCCCTCGTCCTCGTCTCCCCGCAGCATCCGGCAGGTCAGCAGGATCGCCATGAGCGAGGTGCACACGAGCAGGAAGGTCCCGGTCTCCCATTGCAGGAGCTGACCGAGCCGGCCGGGCATGGGGACATAGCCGTAGAGCAGCTGGGTTCCCGGAGACTTGCGCATCTGCTCGATGAGCACCGTCCGGGTCTCCAGCGAGGGGTAGATGCTCTCGTAGCTCGGCGCGGTGACGCCGACTAACAGCCACAGGGGTACCAGCCAAGCGGCGACCTGAACCCTGAATCGTCTCAGCAGAATCCGCAGGCAGGTGCTCCATCCGGCCAGGGCGCTGCCCGCCCCGGTCCTGACGGCCGGCACCGTCGCGCCCGCTGCTGTGCTCGATGCGGCGTTCATCAGGCCTCCTCGTAGTGACGCAGGAAGAGATCCTCCAGACTGGCCGGCTCGCAGGTGACGTCCTGGATCCGGTGCTCGCCCGCCAGGCTCAGCACCGCCGGCACCCGCTCTGCCGGCACCTCAAGGCTGAGGCGGCCACTGTCCTCGACGACGTCGAGATCCATGGTCTCCAGTTCCTGCGAGACGATGGCGAGCTCGTCGGTCGGAACGCCCAGCTCGATACGGGTGCGTGACAGACGCCGCAGGGTTCCCAGATCACCGTGCTCGACGACATGGCCGTTCTTGATGATCGTCACCGCGCTGCACAGGCGTTGAACCTCGGCCAGGATGTGGCTGGAGAGCAGAACCGTACGGCCCTCGCCGGCGGCCCTGGCGACCTCCTCGGTGAAGACCCGCTCCATGAGAGGATCCAGGCCGCTGGTGGGCTCGTCGAGCACGAGCAGCCGTGTCGGTGCGGCCAGGGCGGCCACGAGCGCCACCTTTTGACGATTCCCCTTGGAGTAGGTCCGTACCCGCTTGGTCGGATCGAGTTCGAACCGCTCGATGAGCTCGGCCTCCCGATCGGCGTCGCGCGATCCGCGCAGTCCGGCCAGGGCATCGAGCACCTGTCCGCCGGTCAGGGCCGGCCACAGCGCCACATCACCGGGGACATAGGAGACCTGCCGGTTGATGAGCGCGGCATCCCTCCACGGCTCGCGGCCCAGCACGCTCACGCTTCCCTCGTCGGGCCGGTAGAGCCCCAGCAGCACTCGGATAGTTGTGGACTTACCCGCCCCGTTGGGGCCGAGGAAGCCGTGGACGCTGCCCGACTCCACCTCCAGGTCGAGGTGGTCCAGTGCCCTGAAGCGTCCGAAGCGCTTGACCAGACCGCGCACGTGCACCGGTGACTCAGGGCCGGCTGTCAGGTCACGGACCGCAGTGGGAGGGGGATCCGTGGTGGGCTGAGCCGCGTCCGTACGGGATGTTGCTGCTGACGTCCTGGTTGCCTTCTTTGCCTTGGCTCTCACAGCACTGGCTCCTCTCCCGCCGAGCGGCGGATAGTTGCGGCGAAGTCCGGATCGGCGAGCATGAGCTCCATGAGCTCAGCCACGAAGGCCTGCTGAGCCGGGTGAGGGTAGCTGGAGGTGGTCAGCACGTGGGTGAGTCGCCACATGGCGCGCCCCACAGCGCCCGAGGGCAGGTCGTCCAGGACGGCCAGGGCGTGCTCCTTGTGGCGGCACGCCAGCCCCCAGCTGTTGTGCACGAGCCGGTGCGCCTCGGCCCGGCCCTCCTTCTCCGGCAATGTGGACAGCCGGGTGAAGTCCGCGATCTGCTGGGCGGCCAGTTCCCGATCGGCCTCATCCAGTCCCTCGATGAAGGGGATCGCACTGTCGGGCACCATGCCCAGCGAGGCGAGTACCACCATCATCTGGCGCTCGGCCCACAGTCCTCGCATGCTGCCGCCCAGGTGGGCGATCCTGGCCTCCATGTCGTCGTAGAAACGCGTCAGGGCGCTGGGGGCGGGGGACAGACCCTCACCGCGCTCCACCCGGGTGATGAGCTCATCGACACGGGAGGCCTGCTCGGCCAGGCTGCGTTGCTGTGCCTCGATCGTGCCCCGAGTGGCCCGCAGGTCACGCAGCACCGCCTCACGGCGGGAGTCCTGATCGGTGCCGATCGTGTCCGAGGCGAGCATCTCAGCCACCTGAGTCAGCGACAGTCCGCCGTCGGCCAGCCACCGGATACGCAGCAGACGGGCCACGTGCTCGACGCCGTACTCGCGCCGCCCCCGCACCGTGGGCGGAATCTCCAGTAGACCCAGGTGGTGGTAGTAGCGCACCGCCCTCGGCGTGGTGCCGGCGATCCGGGCAAGCTCCTTGACGTGCATGAATCCATCTCAGCAGGTGACGTAACGTCACCGTCAAGTCCCGGGTGGCGACAACCTGACCGGACCGCATGACAGGGCGGGGAAGGATTCACCGCGCCACCCCGATGACGGGACGATTTACACCCTCGCGACGGCGCGGACTACCCTTAAGGGCGGACAACCCCGGAAACACCTGGTGGAAGGCACCGCATATGACTGACGCTCCCGGCGCGCTCTCGCCCCTGGACGAGGCCGGCATCAATGCCGCCGTCGAGGAGGCCCTGGCCGCCTTCGCCGCAGCCGGCACCCTCGCCGAGCTCAAGGAGGCCCGCCTGGCCCACACCGGCGACGCCTCGTCCCTGACGCTGGCCAACCGGCTCATCGGCACCCTGGACAAGGCGGACAAGCCCACGGCCGGCAAGCTCCTGGGAGGCGCTCGCGGGCGCATCGCCAAGGCTCTGGCCGCCAGGCAGGAGACCCTCGAGGCCGCCGCCGAGGAGGAGATGCTGCGTACCGAGGCCGTCGACGTCACCGTCCCCACATCTCGGACGGTGACGGGCGCGCGCCACCCCCTCGACGTCCTGGTCGACGAGGTCACCGACCTGTTCGTCGCCATGGGCTGGGCCATCGCCGAGGGTCCGGAGGTCGAGCACGAGTGGTTCGACTTCGACGCCCTCAACTTCGACGCCGATCACCCCGCCCGCCAGATGCAGGACACCTTCTACATCGACGGCTCCAGCGTCGGGGCGGCCGAGGGGCAGGCGGCCAACCTTGTGCTGCGCACCCACACATCCCCGGTCCAGGCCCGGGTCATGCTCGATCAGCAGCCCCCGATCTACGTGGCCTGCCCCGGCAAGGTCTTCCGCTCCGACGAGCTCGATCAGACCCACACCCCCGTCTTCCACCAGGTCGAGGGCCTGGCCGTGGACAAGGGCCTGACGATGGCGCACCTCAAGGGCGTCCTCGACCACTTCGCCAAGGCCATGTTCGGTCCCGAGGCGCGCACCCGCCTGCGTCCCTCCTTCTTCCCCTTCACCGAGCCCAGCGCCGAGATGGACCTGTGGTTCCCCCAGAAGAAGGGCGGCGCCGGCTGGATCGAGTGGGGAGGCTGCGGCATGGTCAACCCCAACGTGCTCACGGCCTGCGGCATCGACCCCGAGGTCTACACCGGCTTCGCCTTCGGCATGGGCCTGGAGCGCACCCTCATGCTGCGCCACGGCATCGCCGACATGCACGACATCGTCGAGGGCGACATCCGCTTCTCCCAGCAGTTCGGCACCACCGGAAAGGGAAACTGACATGCCCTACGTCCCCATTGAATGGCTGCGCGAGCACGTCGACGTTCCCGCCGGCCTGAGTGCCGAGCAGCTCGCCGCCGACCTCGTCCGGGTGGGCCTGGAGGAGGAGCGCATCGTTCCCCCGGCCGTCACCGGTCCGCTCGTCGTCGGCAAGGTCCTCACCCGCGAGGCCAAGGAGCAGTCCAACGGCAAGGTCATCAACTACTGCCGCGTCGACGTCGGACCCGAGCACAACGATGCCCCCGGCGCCGGCAAGGAGCCCTCCGAGCTGCCCAGCCGCGGCATCGTCTGCGGCGCCCACAACTTCGACGTCGGTGACTACGTCGTGGTCTGCCTGCCCGGCGCCGTCCTTCCCGGTGACTTCCGCATCGCCGCGCGCAAGACCTACGGCCACGTCTCCGACGGCATGATCTGCTCCGCCCGTGAGCTCGGCATCGGGGAGGACCACTCCGGCATCATCGTGCTCCAGCAGTGGTTGGCCGAGCACGGCCACGAGGGCGAGGAACCGCCAGCCCCCGGAACCGACGCGATCGGCATCCTCGGCCTGGGAGAGGAGGTCCTGGAGATCAACGTGACCCCGGACCGCGGCTACTGCTTCTCCATGCGCGGTGTGGCCCGCGAGTACTCCCACTCCACCGGTGCCCGTTTCACCGACCCCGCCGACGCCACCGACACAGGGCTCTACCCCAACGGGCTGGCGCCGGCCGGCGAAGGCAGCTTCGACGTCGTCGTCCCCGAGGACCCCCGCCCCATCCACGGGCGCCCGGGCTGCGACCGCTACGTCGCCCGCCTCGTGCGCGGCATCGACCCGTCAGCCCCGTCCCCAGCCTGGATGCAGGACCGCCTCACCGCCGCAGGTATGCGGCCCATCTCCCTGGCCGTCGACGTCACCAACTACGTCATGCTCGACCTGGGCCAGCCGCTGCACGCCTTCGACGCCGGCAAGCTCGCCGCCCCCATCGTCGTGCGACGCGCTCATGAGGGTGAGCGTCTCACCTTCCTCGACGACGTCACCCGCACCCTCGACCCCGAGGACCTGGTCATCTCCGATTCCCCGGAGGCAGAGGGCTCACGGGCACTGGTCCTGGCCGGAGTATTCGGCGGGGCCCTGAGCGAGGTCGATGCCGATACCCGCGACGTCCTCATCGAGGCCGCCCACTTCGACCCGGTCTCCGTGGCGCGCTCCTCCCGGCGGCACAAGCTGCCCACCGAGTCGTCCAAGCGCAACGAGCGCGGCGTGGACACCGAGCTGGCCCCCATCGCCGCCCAGCGCGCCGTCGACCTGCTCGTCGAGTACGGCGGCGGCAGCGCCGAGCCCGTGGCCACCGACGTCAACCGCACCCGGGCCCCTGAGACCATCACCATGCGTTCCGACGCCGCCGAGCGCCTCACCGGTGTCGCCTACGGCACCGACCGCGTCACCGAGCTGCTCACCACCATCGGCTGCACCGTGGAGCGCAGTGGCTCCGCCGAGGACGGGACCCCGCTTCTGACCGTCACGCCGCCGACCTGGCGGCCGGACCTCACCGGACCCGCACATCTGGTCGAGGAGATCGCCCGCCTCGACGGCTACGACTCCATCCCGGTCATCGTGCCTACGGCCCCCGCCGGCACGGGGCTGAGCGTTGATCAGAGGGCCCGCCGCGACGTCGTGCGCGCCCTGGTCGACGTCGGACTCACCCAGGTCCTGTCCTACCCCTTCATCGGTGACGTCCACGACCTGCTCGAGATCTCCGATGCCGACCCCCGCCGCCAGACGGTCCGCCTGGCCAACCCGCTGGCCGAGGACGCTCCCTACCTGCGCACCAGTGTCCTGGACTCCCTGGTGGAGGTCGCCCGGCGCAACGTCTCCCGCGGCCTGACCGACGTGGCCGTCTTCGAGGTCGGCTCAGTCACCCATCCGGCCGGCACGGTGCCCGCACCGATCCCCGGAACCGGCAACCGGCCCAGTGACGCCGAGCTGGCGGCCCTGAGGGCGGGTATTCCCGCTCAGCCCACTCACGTCGGCGCCGTCATGACCGGTGAGCACGAGCGCACCGGAGTCCTCGGGACCGGCCGCCCCTGGGACTGGGCCGACGCCGTCGAGGTGGTCCGCACAGTGGCCGGTGCGCTCGGGGTGGAGGTCGTTGTCGCCGCCCCGGAGCAGCCCCACGCTCCCTGGCACCCCGGTCGCACCGCGGAGATCCGCCTGCCCGGACGTCGCCGGGGCAAGGAGATCGAGCCCGGGACGCTCGTCGCCCACGCCGGCGAGCTTCATCCCCGGGTGGTCCGCGCTCTGGGACTGCCGGAGCGGACTTGTGCCGTCGAGATCGACCTCGACCCGCTGCTGGAGGCTGTTCGCAGCGTCGGAGCGCTGCAGGTCAAGCCCGTCTCCACCTTCCCGGCCGCCAAGGAGGACATCGCTCTTGTCGTCGACGAGGCCATCACCGCCGCGCAGGTCGAGGACCTGGTCAGGCAGGCCGCCGGGGACCTGGCCGAGGAGGTTCGCCTTTTCGACGTCTTCCGTGGCGCCCAGCTCGGCGAGGGCAAGAAGTCGCTGGCCGTCTCCCTGGTGCTGCGCGCCCCCGACCGCACGCTGACCGCCGAGGAGACCGCCGGCGTGCGTAAGCGCGTGGTCAAACGAGCCGCCAAGCTGCTCGGGGCTGAGCTGCGCAGCTGAGCCGCACAGGCTTCCTCATCTCCACCGGCAGTCATGGTGTGATGCACATCATGGCTGCCGGTGCCTCTTTGGCACCTTCGTCGGGCAGCGGGTCCCAGACAGTGAGTGTGGTCTCGGTAATACTAGGCGGCATGAAGATTCTGCTTACCTCGTCCTCCCGCCACGGTTCCACCGATGAGGTGGCTGCGGTGATCGCCGAACGCCTCCAAGCCGCGAAGATCGATGTTGACATCAAGCGCCCCGAGGACGTCGACGTCGTCGACGGCTATGACGCCTTCATCCTGGGCAGTGCCGTCTACATGACCAAGTGGACGCCGGAGGCGGTCGACTTCACTGAGCGCTTCCACGAGCCCCTCAAGGCCAGGCCCGTGTGGGCCTTCTCCGTGGGGCTGTCCGGTCTGCCGAAGGGCAAGGTCTCCGACCCCATGCGTATCGGGCCGGTGCTGCTGGCCATCGACCCGGAGGACCATGTGACCTTCCCAGGTCGTTTCGACCCCTCCAAGCTCAGCCTGCGGGAACGCTCCATCGCCAGGCTGGGGGGCGCCTCCGAGGGTGACTACCGAGACTGGGACCAAGTGCGTCAGTGGGCCGATGCCATTGCCACCTCGCTCTACGACGACACCCTCACCTCTCGCCGAGGTAACGGCTGACGCAGGAGTGACGAGAAAAGTCACAGTAACCGCACGCGACTGTATTTCTATGCAGTTGGATGTATGGTTGCTGCATGACTTGGACAGTTGCTGTTGCTGGAGCCACCGGATACGCCGGCGGTGAGGTCCTGCGCCTGCTCACGGCCCACCCCGAGGTGGAGATCGGTGCACTGACCGCGGCGTCGTCGGCCGGCAGTCGCCTCGGAGACCACCACCCGCACCTGCTGTCACTGGTTGACAGGATCGTCCAACCGACCGAGGCGGAGATCCTCGCCGAGCATGACGTCGTCTTCCTGGCCCTGCCTCACGGCGCCTCCGGCGCCATCACGGCCGCCCTTGAAGAGCTCGGAACCGTCAGCGGTCACACTCCCGTCCTCATCGACTGCGGTGCGGACCATCGCCTGACCAGCAGGCAGGCATGGGAGGCCTTCTACGGCTCGGACTATGCCGGAGCCTGGACCTACGGCATGCCCGAGCTCCTGCACGACGGAGAGTCGCGAGCCCGTGCACAGCGCGACGAGCTGGCGGTCGCCAGGCGTATCGCGGTCCCCGGCTGCAACGTCACCGCCGTCACCCTGGCCCTCCAGCCGGGAGTGACAGCCGGGATCATCGATCCCTCTCGGCTGACCGCGGTCCTGGCGGTCGGCTACTCCGGCGCCGGCAAGGCGCTCAAGCCGCACCTCACCGCCGCTGAGGCCTTGGGATCCGCCCAGCCCTACGCCGTCGGCGGCACCCACCGGCACATCCCGGAGATCATCCAGAACCTGGAGGTCGCCGGAGCCGATGCCGGGGCCACGCACCTGTCCTTCACCCCGGTCCTGGTCCCCATGAGTCGCGGCATCCTCGCCACTGTCACCGCCCCGCTGAGTCCCACCCTGCGTGAGCTCGCCGACCCGCAGGCGGCGCTGCGGAAGGCATGGGAGAGCGCCTACGGGGCGGTCGGACGTGGTGAGCCCCTCATCCACCTCCTGCCTGAAGGCGCCTGGCCCACGACAGGCGCCGTCCTCGGCACCGGAACCGCCACCGTCCAGGTCGCGGTGGACCGCAGCGCTGACGCCGTCGTCGCCATGTGCGCCATCGACAACCTCGGCAAGGGCACCGCCGGTGCCGCCGTGCAGTCCTTCAACCTGGCTCTTGGGCTGGAGGAGACCACCGCCATCACCACTCAAGGAGTCGCACCGTGAGCGTGACAGCAGCCCGGGGCTTCCGCGCCGCCGGCGTGTGCGCCGGCCTCAAGGCCTCCGGCAAACCCGACCTCGCCCTCGTCGTCAACGACGGCCCGCTCGATACCGCTGCCGGGGTGTTCACCACCAACAGGGTTGTCGCCGCCCCCGTTGTCTGGTCACGCCGGCTTCTGGCCGGTCAGGAGGGTGGCCGACCGGGCCACGCCCGCGCCGTCGTTCTCAACTCCGGAAGCGCCAACGCCTGCACCGGAGAACAAGGCCTCCGCGACACCGAGGCCACAGCGGCCCGTGCCGCGGGGCTGCTGAGGACCGAGCCGGGCCAGGTCCTGGTCTGCTCCACCGGAGTCATCGGGGAGCGCATCGACATGCCCGTCCTCCTGGAGGGGATCGACGTCGCGGCCCTCGCCCTGGCCGACACGCCCCGGGCCGGGACCGACGCGGCCACCGCCATCATGACGACCGACACCGTCTCCAAGGAGGACGTCCTCACGGTCGGTACCGGCGAGAAGGGCTGGACCATCGGCGGCATGATCAAGGGGGTGGGCATGCTGGCGCCGGGACTGGCCACGATGCTGGCCGTTATCACCACCGACGCCGTCCTCACTCCTCGGGAGGCGCAGGACGCCCTGGCATCTGTCACGGCGCGGACCGTCAACCGGATCAACTCCGACGGCTGCATGTCCACTAACGACACGGTTCTCCTGCTGGCCTCCGGGGCCTCCGGCGTCACACCCTCCCGAGCCGAGTTCGACGAGGCGCTGACCGATGTGATGGGCAGGCTCGGACGGCGCCTCGTGGCCGATGCCGAGGGCGCCACCCACGACATCGCCATCACCGTCTCCGGCGCCGTCAGCGAGGCCGCCGCGGAGGCCGCGGCCCGCACCGTGAGCTCCTCCAACCTTCTCAAGTGCGCCGTCGCCGGGGCCGATCCGAACTGGGGACGCGTCCTGTCACAGCTGGGAACCGTGCCCGAGGACGTCTGCCCCTTCAACCCTGACGAGGTCGACGTGACCATCAACGGCGTGACGATCTTCCGACACGGCGCCCCCGATCAGGACCGGGACTCGGTGGACATGAGTCCGCGTGAGACCCGCATCGATATCGCCCTGTCAGCGGGGCAGGCCGAGGCCACTGTGTGGACCAACGACCTCACCCACGGATACGTCACCATCAACGCGGACTACACGACATGAACCGGACACCTCTCCACCCTCAGATCAAGGCCTCCGTCCTGCTGGAGGCCGTGCCATGGCTGCGCACCTACAAGGGCGCCACCATGGTCATCAAGTACGGCGGCAACGCCATGGTGAACGACGAGCTCAAACGTGCCTTCGCCCAGGACGTCCTCTTCCTCCACCAGGTCGGGGTGCGCCCCGTCGTCGTCCACGGCGGAGGGCCCCAGATCAATGCCATGCTCAAGCGACTGGGCATCAGCTCGGAGTTCCGCGGCGGCCTGCGCGTGACCACGCCCGAGGTCATGGACGTGGTCCGCATGGTCCTCACCGGCTCCGTGCAGCGCGAGCTCGTCTCTTTGCTCAACATCGACGGCTCCGCCGCCGTTGGTATCAGCGGTGAGGACGGCGGACTTCTGCGGGCCCGTCAGCGACTGGCCACAGTAGACGGGCGCAGCGTCGACGTGGGGCTGGTTGGCGACGTCGTCGACGTCAGCCCTCAGCCCATCATCGACCTGCTCAACCAGGGCCGTATCCCCGTCATCTCCTCGGTCGCCCCGTTGACGACGGACTCCGAGACCGTCCTGAACGTCAACGCGGACACGGCCGCCGCCGCGATCGCCGTGGCGCTCAAGGCTCGCACACTGCTCATGCTCACCGACGTCGAGGGGCTCTACTCCGCCTGGCCCGACCGTGACTCCCTGGTGCCCTTCATCAGCGCAGCCGCGCTCGAGGAGCTCCTGCCCACGCTGGAGTCGGGAATGATCCCCAAGATGGAGGCCTGCCTGCGAGCCGTCTACGGGGGAGTCGCACAGGCCCACGTCGTCGACGGGCGTCAGGCCCACAGCATGCTCCTGGAGATCGTCACCGACCAGGGAGTCGGTACCGTCATCCACCCCGGGGACGCCCCGGTACCGCCACTGAACGGAGGAAAGAGCCTATGACCGACCTCTCAGAACCGGGCTCGCCAGCACCGGCTCCCGCCGCAGACAGGGCCGGCGCCGCCTGGCTGGACCGCTACACCGACGCCGTCATGAACACCTTCGGCACCCCCGGCCGGGTCCTGGTGCGCGGGCAGGGGGCCCACCTCTGGGACGCCGATGGCAAGGAGTACACCGATCTGCTGGCCGGGATCGCCGTCAACTGCCTGGGGCACGCTCATCCGGCAATCGTCGAGGCCGTGTCCACCCAGATCTCCACCCTCGGACACGTCTCGAACTTCTTCACCACCCCCGCACAGGTCCGTCTCGCCGAGGAGCTCATCTCCCTGACCTTCCCGGGCCGGCCCGAACACGACTCCCGAGTCTTCCTGGCCAACTCCGGGACCGAGGCCAACGAGGCCGCCTTCAAGATCGCCCGCCGGCACGGCGGCGCCGGCCGTCCTCGCGTCCTGGCTCTTCAGGACGCCTTTCACGGGCGGACCATGGGGGCCCTGGCCCTGACCCACAAGGCCGCCTACCGGGAACCCTTCGAGCCCCTGCCCGGCGGCGTTGAGTTCATCCCGGCCGGTGATACCGAGGCGCTGCGCAACGCGCTGGGACCGGACGTGGCGGCACTCATCGTCGAACCCGTCCAGGGCGAGGCTGGGGTTCGTGAGCTGCCGGCCGGATACCTGGAGGCCGCTCGTGAGCTGACCAGGACCGCCGGCGCACTGCTCATCGTCGACGAGGTCCAGACCGGAATGGGCCGCTCCGGCGCCTGGATGGCGCACCACCTGTTGGCCCCCGGCGTCGTGCCCGACGTCGTCACCCTCGCCAAGGGCCTGGGCGGCGGCATCCCCATCGGCGCAGTTGTCGCCACAGGTGAGGCCGCAAGCCTTCTGGGGCCTGGCCAGCACGGCACCACCTTCGGCGGTAACCCGGTGGCCTGCGCGGCCGCGCTCGCCGTCATCGACACCATCCGCGGACAGGACCTGCTCGGCCGGGTCGAGCGACTCGGCTCGGCCTGGGCCCGCGAGCTGCTGGCTGTCGACGGCGTCGACGAGGTGCGCGGTCGAGGCCTGCTCATCGGCGTCGGCCTGGCCGCGGGTCTCCCGCCCGCCGGCGAGATCGCCGCCACCCTGGCTGAACACGGCTTCATCGTCAATGCCCCGCGTCCCGACACGATCCGTCTGGCACCGCCCTTCATTCTGTCCGACGACGACGCGAGCGCCTTCACCACCACATTGTCCGAGGTCCTTGCTCGGGCGCTGTCAGAGAAAGCCGGCTCATGAGCGCCGCCATCGAGGTCTCCCAGCGCGACTTAGCAGCTGCGGCACCATTGGCGCCCGCGACCAAGACCGCCCGGCACGCCTGCATCGTCCAGATCCTCTCCCGTGAGCGCATCCGCTCGCAGGCCCAACTGCGCAAGGCCCTGGCTCTGCGCGGCATCAGCACCACTCAGGCGACGCTCTCGCGGGACCTGGTGGAGCTGCGGGCCACGAAGATCCGTGCCCCGGGCGGAGAGCTCATCTACTCGATGCCCGAGGCCGGGGCCCCCGGTCAGGTCCACGCCGGCGGCTTCGCCGGGGGTGAGGAGACTGACGATTCCCTGCCCGCACACACGACTCCTCGCCTGGCCCGGTGGTGCGCCGAGCTGCTCGTCACCGCTGAGTGGGCCGGGTCCCAGCTTGTGCTGCGAACTCCGGCCGGAGCCGCTCAGCTGCTCGCCGGAGCCGTCGACGACGCCATGATGCCCGGGGTCCTGGGCTGCATCGCCGGAGACGACACCGTCCTGGTCATCACCCGCAGTCCCCAGGTCGCCGCCGAGGTGGCCGGGCACCTGCTCGCGCTGGCCGACCCCTCGACCCGAACCTGACTTCTCCCCAGAGCCCTTCATACCTCCATCACCTCACCACTGGTTCGCTAGTGCCATCAAGAAGAGGAGAGAGATCCCATGAGCACTCATAAGGACCGTGTCGTCCTGGCCTACTCCGGAGGCCTGGACACGTCTGTTGCCATCGGCTGGATCGGCGAGGCCACCGGCCGAGAGGTCGTCGCCGTCGCCGTTGACGTCGGCCAGGGCGGCGAGGACCTCGAGGTGATCCGTCAGCGAGCCCTCGACTGCGGCGCCGTCGAGGCCTACGTCACCGACGCCCGCGATGAGTTCGCCAACGACTACTGCATGCCCGCTCTCAAGGCCAACGCCCTCTACGAGGGAACCTACCCGCTCGTCTCGGCGCTCTCCCGGCCCGTCATCGCCCGCCACCTGGTCAAGGCGGCCCGCGAGTTCGGTGCCCACACGGTGGCGCACGGCTGTACCGGCAAGGGTAACGACCAGGTCCGCTTCGAGGTCTCCATCACCTCGATGGCTCCCGACATGGACTGCATCTCCCCGGTGCGAGACCTGGCGCTGACTCGCGACGTCGCCATCGACTACGCCGAGAAGCACAACCTGCCGATCGAGACCACCAAGCACAACCCGTTCTCCATCGACCAGAACGTGTGGGGCCGCGCCATCGAGACCGGCTACCTGGAGGACCTGTGGAACGCGCCCACCAAGGACGTCTACGTCTACACCGATGACCCCACCTACCCGCCGCTGCCCGACGAGGTGACCCTCACCTTCAAGGAGGGCATCCCGGTGGCCATCGACGGCAGGGAGGTCACCCCGCTAGAGGCCATCCAGGAGCTCAACCGCCGGGCCGGGGCCCAGGGCGTGGGGCGTATCGACATGGTGGAGAACCGGCTCGTGGGCATCAAGTCCCGTGAGATCTACGAGGCCCCCGGGGCCGTCGCCCTCATCGAGGCGCACCGGGCGCTCGAGGCCGTCACCCTGGAGCGCATGCAAAGCCGCTACAAGCGGAGCATGGAGCAGACCTGGGCCGAGCTCGTCTACGAGGCCCAGTGGTATTCCCCGCTCAAGCGCTCCATGGACGCCTTCATCGAGGACACCCAGCGCTACGTCAGTGGCGACATCCGTATGGTTCTGCACGGTGGCCGTGCGACCGTCACCGGACGCCGCTCCGAGACCGGCCTGTACGACTTCAACCTGGCCACCTACGAGAGTGGGGACACCTTCGACCAGTCCTCCTCGCGAGGGTTCATCGAGATCTACGGCATGCAGTCCAAGCTCGCTGCCGCCCGTGACGTCCGCGCCGGTAACGGCCAGGGATTCTGACGGGGATCTTTGACACAAGGCTCCGGCCCGTCACCGATTCTTCCGGAGCGGGTCCGACTCAGCCTGGCTGGACATGGTGAACCGGTTGCCTCCGTGGAGTAGGGCGGAGGCAACCGGTTCAGTCGTACTGTGCCGGCCCACCGGTGCGGCAGCGGTCGGTGTCCGGGAGTCGTCGACCTCGGTTCACTCGGCCGGCTCGGAGGCCCGAACCTCGTCCTCGTGGGGCCGGCGGCGCAGCCAGCGGGAGTCGTCGTTGGCGTAGGCGTAGTAGCCGCCGATGAGCAGACCGCCGCCCACGAAGTTCCCCAGCAGCGCCACGGCCACGTTGCCCAGGGCCGGTAGGACGTCGATGCCGTGCGTCAGCCCCACGACGGTGAACAGGACGGTGTTGGCCACCGAGTGCTCGAAGCCGAGGAAGGCGAAGACGAACACAGCGATGATCATCGAGAAGATCTTGGACCAGTCCTCGTGGATGAAGCCGTTGTAGATGAGGAGCATCGCCAAGTTGATCATGAAGTTGCACAGGATCGCCCGCACGAAGAGGTCAGCGACCCCGGAGGCCGATGACAGGTAATGGAGCTTGCCCTCCACCGAGTGCACGGCCTGCTCGCCGGTGGCTCCGTCTACGAGCGTGGAGAAGTGGTACATGACGGCGAAGACGAGCCCGCCGATGAAGTTGCCGGCCAGGCACATGAACAGCACCCTCAGGGTCCTCCACGCCGAGATGCGCTTGTAGTAGTAGCCGATGACCACCACCATCATGTTGCTGGTGAGCAGCTCGGACTTCGTGTAGTAGATGAAGACGAGAGCGGGCCCGAAGGACAGGGCTCCGAGCATCTTGCCGACCCCTGCGAGGGAGGTGTCCCCGACGCGCAGGCCGTCGAAGACGCCGACGATGGCGTAGTTGACGACGTAGAAGACCGCCACGATCATGCCGGCCATGGCCGCACGCATGAGGTAGCGGTGAGCGATGGTCCCGGTCATCCGGGTCTTGGTCTCCAAGGCCTCGAGCACGGTGGAGATGAACTGCTTGCCTGGGAAAAGGGTGTCTTGTTCGGCGGGCATTGGCTCATCATGACATGAGGGCTGAGTCAGAGGGCGGGCCTTTCTTCCTTCCCGTTTGGTCGGCGGTCGGCGCCGCCCGGCCGACCTCCCGTGCTCGGGCCTTCCTCAAGACAGGCCTACCTCTTCGCCAGTGAGCCACCACGGAGTGGTTCCGCATGGATCGTTAAGGCACCCGGGCGGTTGCATGGGTCATGATGGGGGCATGAGTCAGTCCTCCAACCAGTCCCACGCCTCCGTCGATCGGATCGCCCCCTCTCACTCGCAGCAGTCCTCGCAGCCTGTGGGCGTCAGCCTGTGGGGAGGGCGTTTCTCCGGAGGACCCGCCGACGCGCTGGCCGCCCTGTCGGTCAGCACCCACTTCGACTGGCGCCTGGCCCGCTATGACATTGCAGGCTCCCGAGCCCACGCCCGCGCCCTGGCGCAGGCCGGCCTGCTGGACTCGGACCAGCTGTCCGGCATGCTGGACGCCCTGGACCGCCTCGAGGCCGACGTCGTCGCCGGCATCTTCGCCCCTGAGGTCTCCGATGAGGACGTCCACACCGCCCTGGAGCGCGGTCTCATCGAGCGCGCCGGCGACGACCTGGGGGGACGTCTGCGCGCCGGGCGCAGCCGCAACGATCAGATCGCCACCCTTATCCGCATGTACCTGCGCGACCAGGCGCGCCATGTCGCCGGCCTCGTCCTCGACGTCGTCGACGGCCTCATTGACCAGGCCGCCCGGGCCTCCGACGCCATCATGCCCGGACGCACCCACATGCAGCACGCCCAGCCGGTCCTCGTCGCCCACCAGCTGCTCGCCCACGCCTGGCCGCTTATGCGCGATGTCGAGCGCCTCGAGGACTGGGACGCCCGCGCCGCCGTGAGTCCCTACGGTTCCGGCGCGCTGGCCGGCAACACGCTCGGGATGGATCCCGACGCCGTGGCCGCCGACCTCGGCTTCGAGGCGGCCGTGGAGAACTCCATCGACGGCACGGCCGCCCGCGACGTCGTCGCCGAGCTGAGCTTTGTCCTCGCGATGATCGCGGTGGACGTCTCGCGCCTGAGCGAGGAGATCATCGTCTGGAACACCAAGGAGTTCGACTTCGTCACTCTCGACGACTCCTACTCCACGGGCTCATCCATCATGCCGCAGAAGAAGAACCCGGACGTGGCCGAGCTGGCCCGGGGCAAGGCCGGACGCCTCATCGGCGACCTGACCGGGTTGCTCGCCACCCTCAAGGCCCTGCCACTGGCCTACAACCGGGACCTCCAGGAGGACAAGGAGCCCGTCTTCGACGCCGTCGATACCCTGGCCATCCTCCTGCCGGCCGTCAGCGGCATGGTGTCCACCATGACCCTCCACTACGAGCGCATGGCCGCTTTGGCTCCTCAGGGGTTCTCCCTTGCCACCGATATCGCGGAGTGGCTGGTCAAGAATGGCGTGCCCTTCCGCCATGCCCACGAGATCTCCGGTGCCTGCGTGCGCGAGTGCGAGAGTCGCGGCATTGAGCTGTGGGAGCTGTCCGACGACGACTTCACCGCCATCGATGAGCGGCTCACCCCGGGCGTGCGGGAGGTCCTCTCAGCCGAAGGGTCGGTGTCCGCCCGCACCGGGCACGGCGGCACCGCGCCGGTGCGAGTCGTCGAGCAGCTCGCCCGGGCCATCGCCCGCAGTGCCGAGCTGAGGGTCTTCGCCTGGGAGGGCTCCCTGCTGGACGGACCTGCGGGTCCTCAGTGGCTCGAGCCGGGGGAGTCTGATGACGAGGACGCGGACGGCGGGACTGGGACGGACGCTGAGGCGGAGCAGGACTGAGCCTGCTCGCGAGGACGATGTCATGGGGGAGCCCACGACGGAGCTGAGTCCCGAAGTCGCCTCGATCCTGAGCCGTGACAGCCTGGACGCGGCCCCGGCGCTGCTGGGCGCCATTGTCTCCGTTGCCGGCCCGCAAGGACGCGTCGCGATCAGGCTGACGGAGGTGGAGGCCTATCGAGGCGAGGAGGATCCGGGCTCCCACGCCTTTCGGGGGCGCACGGCCCGCAACGCCTCCATGTTCGAGGCCGGCGGGTGCGTCTACGTCTACTTCACCTACGGCATGCATCACTGCCTCAACATCGTCACCGGACCGGCGGGGATCTCGCGAGCGGTGCTCCTGCGCGGGGGAGAGGTGGTGGACGGGACTGAGCTGGCCAGAGAGCGTCGCCCCGCCGCGCGCACTGATCGCGATCTGGCCCGCGGTCCGGCCCGGTTGTGCTCGGCGCTCGGGCTGGACCGATCCGACGACGGTGCGTTGCTGGGTGGCCCGGGATCGCGCATCAGCCTGACGCTGCCGGAGGCGCGGCGGGCGCCGGATCCCGCGCGCATTCGGAGCGGGCCACGCACCGGGGTCGCTGGCCCCGGGGGAGACGGTAAGGCCTTCCCCTGGCGCTTCTGGCTCCACAATGAGCCGACTGTCTCACCGTACAGACCGGCCACGCCCAGGCGTCGTCGTCAGGACTGACCCTCATGCTGCCGGATGCCGGCTTGCCCTGAGTGCTTGCATCACCTAATAATAGGCACACAGATGATCTCTGCAGAGATCATCGTGATCGTGTAACCGCGCAGGAAGGACAAGCAATGTGGTCGACCGAGTGTGAACGGACGGCGGATCTCCCGGTGGAGGTTCTCTGGGAGACCTGGATCAAGGTGCTCTCCGGCGAGATCGAGCTCCCGCAGGGAGACCGCTACGAACCACGCGAGCCAGTGGGTCCCGGAGCATCGATCACAATGACACCGGCTGGGCAGGACAGCGTAGAGATCACGGTGACTCGCTGGGAGCCGCCTCATGTCCAGGCGGACCGGGTCTCCTATGGGGGAGTGGAGCTGACCTTCACACACTCCTTCATGCCCACGCAGACACAGGGGAAGAGCGTTGTTGTCACCCGCCTCGACGTCGACGGCCCCGGTGCCGACGATGCCGGACCGGCGATCGGTCCGAGAATCGCCGAGGACTTTCCGCAGGCCATCGACTCACTCATCGAGGCTGCTAGGGTCGATATGTGAAGACACGGTTCCAGGGGCCGGAGGCGAGTCCCGGCTTCCTCATGTGGAGGACCGCGCTGGCCTGGCAGCGCGACATCGCGGCTGCTCTGGAGCCCGTCGCGCTGACGCACTCGCAGTACGTCCTCCTGTCCTGCACGCAGTGGCTCGAGGAGCAGGGAGACGGTGCCAGCCAGGTCATGATCGCGGCCCAGGCGGGAATGGACGTGAAAACCGCCAGTCAGGTGCTGCGCAGGCTGGAGCAGGCCGGCCTTGTCCTGCGCCGGCAGGATCCCAAGGACGCTCGCGCCCGAATCGTGACAACGACGGCGGCAGGGCGAGATGTCGGGGCCCGGGCAACGCGTCTTGTGGAGGATGCCGATGAGGCGTACTTCGCCACCATGCCCCACCTGCGCGACGCGTTGCTGCGCGACGCCGGTGCCGTGGTGTGCGGACCAGCAGCGCACCACGGCGAGGCGACCGATGCGTCCTTCGGCCAGAGCACGAGTCCCAAGACCCCTGGCGACACGGCCGGTCCGACCATGGTGGCTGCTCCGTGAGGAAGTCTCAGTGACCAATGGCTACTGGAACCACAACGTCGCTTTCCACCGGCGCATCGTGATGGACGCGGCGCGGCGCGGTGGCGGCGCGCTCGATGTCGGATGCGGTGACGGGCTTCTGCTTGCGCGCCTGGCAACGGTGTGCCGCTGCGTCGTCGGACTTGATCCCGATGAGCAGGCGGTTGCTCGAGCACGTGGCCGCCTGAAGCAGATCCCGCAGGCCGAGGTCCTCCTCGACGACGTCATGGAGCCCGACCTGCCTCAGCGCATCGGCACCTTCGAGACGGTCAGCTGTGTGGCCACGCTGCACCACCTCCCACTGGAACCCGCCCTGGCGAGGCTGAGCGAGCTGGTGGCACCCGGCGGCAGGCTCATCGTCGTCGGCCTGGCTGCCAACAAGAGTCTGTGGGACTGGATGCTGTCCGCACTGGCTGTCCTACCTCTGCGCGTGGTCGGTGCCCTGCACCGGGAGACGCGCGACATCGGTGCGGTCACGCGTCCTCCAAGAGAGTCCCTGGCCGAGATTCGTGCAGCGGCATCCCGGATCCTTCCTGAGGCCAGGATCCGACGGCGCTTCTACTACCGATACACCCTCATGTGGGACCGCCCGATGAAGGTCCTGTGAACGATTCCCCGCATCCGGCTCACAGCTCTGCGATCCCGCCTCGTCGCGGAAGCCGGGCCGTGGCATGGCAGACTATCTGCGCCGGAGGTATCAGCCGGACCCGAGCGTGACGCGCCGGGATAACGCGTGCGGGAAGCACGACAACCCATGGAAGGCGACTGGACAGTGACGGACATCCTGGACGAACTGCAGTGGCGCGGGCTCATCGCCCAGCACACCGATATCGACGCCCTGCGAGCGTCACTCGCCGACGGGGCCGTCACCTTCTATTGCGGGTTCGACCCCACAGCACCGAGCCTTCACCACGGGCACCTCGTGGCCGTCAAGGTCATGCGTCACCTTCAGCTGGCCGGCCACCGCCCTCTGGCACTGGTTGGTGGGGCGACCGGGCTCATTGGCGACCCACGCGCCAAGGGCGAGCGCAGCCTCAACACCAAAGACGTGGTGGCCGGGTGGGCGGCCAGCCTGCAGGAGCAGCTTGAGAACCTTCTCGACTTCAGCGGGGACAACCCGGCGCGCATCGTCAACAACCTGGACTGGACCCAGGCGATGAGCGCCATCGACTTCCTGCGGGACCTGGGTAAGCACTTCCGCATGGGCACCATGCTCTCCAAGGACATCGTTGCCCGACGCCTGGCCAGCGAGGAGGGAATCTCCTACACCGAGTTCAGCTACCAGGTCCTCCAGGCCAACGACTACCTCGAGCTCTACCGGCGCTACGGATGCACCCTGGAGATCGGCGGCAACGACCAGTGGGGCAACCTTGTGGGCGGGATGGACCTCATCCACAAGGTCGAGGGCGCGTCGGTCCACGTCATGACCAACCCGCTCATCACCAAGGCCGACGGCACCAAGTTCGGCAAGTCCGAGGGCGGGGCCATCTGGCTCAACCCCGAGATGCTCAGCCCCTACGCCTTCTACCAGTTCTGGCTGCAGGTCGACGACGTCGACGTGGTGCGCTTCCTCAAGGTCTTCACCTTCCTGGAGCGCGAGGAGATCGAGCGTCTTGAGGCGGCGACCGCTGAGAACCCGAAGGCACGCGAGGCCCAGCGCGTCCTGGCGCATGAAGTCACCACCTGGGTGCATGGAGCCGAGGCCACGGCTCAGGCCGAGGCTGCGACCTCCGCTCTGTGGGGGCGCGGAGACCTCGCTGACATCGATGAGGTGACGATCCTGGCGGCCACATCCGATCTTGCCTCCGGCGATGTGGTGGTCGGGGAGACCACGATCGTCGACTTGCTCGTCAGTACGGGACTGGAGCGAGGCCGCAACGCCGCACGGAAAACCATCGCCGGAGGCGGGGCCTACCTCAACAACGTCAAGGTGGAGGACGAGGCCACGGTTGTCGGCCCGGAGCACCTGCTCGCAGGCGGAGTCGTTCTGGTTCGTAAAGGACGGCGGAACCTGGCTGTCGGGCGCACCATATAGGTGCAATCCACGAATCCTCCTGGTCCGCGACCAGGCCGTAGAGCGGTGACGGTGCCTTGTGGGCACCGTCACCGCTTTTCAGTTTGACGGCTTGGTGGCAGGTGCGTAATGTTCTCTCCGGCCCGAAACGGGGAGGATGAATTTCCTCAGACCGGCCGGGACCTGAGAACTGAAAAGAGCCGAATGAGAGACGAGGGTCACCGACCAATTGTTTGACTCAGATAAAGCGGCTCGCTAAAGTTTCTCAGGCGCTTCTGGAAAGGAAGCGAGAGACCGAAGTCTTTCGAGGAATTTCCAGTGGGTGTGTTGTTTGAGAACTCGATAGTGTGTCATGTTTTTTATGCCATTTGGTCCTGGGGGCTGCGCATGGCTTGTTTGGTTGTGTGTGGTTTTTGGGGCTTGTTTTGTTTTGGTTTGCCTGGCTCCTGTTGTGGGGGTTGGGTGGGGCCATGTGGTCTGGTTTTCTGGGCTGT
>NZ_MSRR01000003.1:0-73599 GCF_001956585.1 Actinomyces naeslundii
ACACCACCGAGCACACACCACAGGTATCGGGTCGGCCTTCACAAATGACGTGAAGGCCGACCCGATACTTTTGTCGTCGCTATTCACTCAACGTCAGGGGGCATACGCCCTCTGAGATACGAGATCCGCAGAGCGCGGAGCCGAGCGCTGCGCGCCACACCCGTGCTACCGGGTCCTGCTACGCCCACGGCCTGAGGTCCGGGTAGGCTCCTCCCAGGCAATCAATGACAGCGAGGGAACTGACGGCAGTTCCGGAGCGAAAGAAGGACCATGGCGTATCAGGATCGTCGGCACCACGCGGATCACGGCGACTCAGGTAGGCGTCGTCGAGACGGTGACCGTCACGGCTTCGGGAGCCGCAAGCGTTTTGAAGGCGACCACTCGTCTCGGAGCCGGTCCCACGACCGACACGGAGAGTCCTCTGACGCTCCGGTGCGTTCTCGGCGTCCGAATCATGACGAGCGCACCTCTCGCCAGGACGGTCAGCGGTGGGACGACCGGCGGGGTGAACGACGTCGAGATGGGGGCTTCGGTGAGAGGCGCCCTGACCGAGGCGGTAGGAGGACAGGTCGATTCAACGACCGTTCCGGGAGGGGGGACGGCCGAGACAGACGCGATGATCATCGCGGTCGCCCGCCACAGCGTCAGCGCGTTCCTGAGCCTCCTGTGCCGGACGAGGTCGAACCCGCAGACCTCGAGCGGGGCGCCAGGAATGAGCTGCGTGCCCTGGGGCGAGCCAACGCCGAGAACGTCGCCCGTCATCTTGTGATGGCTCAGCGGCTGCTGGAGGACGACCCTCAGACGGCCTACGAGCACGCCCGCTACGCCACATCCCACGCGGGTCGCGTCGCCGTCGTGCGGGAGACCGCCGGTATCGCTGCCTACCTCGCAGGACACTACAACGAGGCGCTGCGTGAGATCAGAGCCGCCAGGCGACTGTCCGGCATCGATCTGCACAGGGCTATTGAGGTCGACTGCGAACGCGCTCTGGGGAACGTCGACAAGGCGCTCCAGGCCGCGAAGGCGGCCGACCCACGTCGGCTCGACGAGATCGAACGCGCCGAGCTGGCCATGGTCGTCTCCAGCCTGCGCCACGAGATGGGGCAGACCGATCTCGGCCTCATCATCATCGAGGACGCCATCAGGGCGCGTCCCTCCGACAGCGATGTCCTCAGGCGCCTGCACTCGGTGCGAGCCGACCGGCTTGAGGAGCTCGGACGCCTCCGTGAGGCCGCTGCCATCCGGGACCGCATCGGTCCGGAACCGACTGAGGAGGACGAGGTCGAGGTCTTCGACATCGAGGAGGACTACGACGCCCAGATGCCGGATCAGGACTCCCCAACCGGTGAACAGACCGACGTCGTGGCGGACGCTCGGGCCGACGACACCGAGGCCTCCGGAGAACCTGCTGAGGCCAGCGCGGATACGGTCGCAGACCTCGGCGCTGCCGACCAGGACGATGACGCCGAGTGGTCGCAGTCCTTCGCTGAGCGTGTTGAGGCCGAGATGGCCGAGCTGCTTGAGGAAGCGGGTGAGACTTCGGCCTCCCCCAGTGACGCCACTGACGAGACAACCACCATGACCACGTCCGCCGACGACGCCCTCGAGGAGCCCCGATGACCTCGCCCGAGCCGACTCCCACGTACACCACCGCCACGCTCCTCGGCAGCGACGAGCCCCTGTGCGCCGCATACGACGTCGCGCTGCTGGACCTCGACGGCGTCTGCTTCGCCGGCGAGGCCCGGGTGCCCTATGCGGCCGACAACGTCAATGCAGCCCGCAAGACCGGAATGCACCTGTCCTTCGTCACCAATAACGCCTCGAGGGCCCCTCAGACGGTTGTCGACAAGCTGGCGGCCAATGACATCGTCGCCGCACCGTCCGAGGTCTTCAGCGCCGCCATGGACGCGGCCGCCATGCTCACCGAGCACGTTGATCCCGGTTCCATGGTCCTCGTCGTCGGGGGAGAAGGCGTCCGGCAGGCCCTCCTTGACGAGGGCTTCCAGGTGACCAGCAGCGCTCAGGACGAGCCGGTGGCCGTTGTCCAGGGATGGGACCCGGCGGTCGACTGGGCCCTGCTGTCCGAGGGCGTCTACGCCATTAACGCCGGCGCTCTCCACGTGGCCACCAACCTCGATGCGACCCTGCCGACCGAGCGGGGCTTCGCGCTGGGCAACGGCAGCCTCGTGGCCGCCATCGTCAACGCCTCCGGTCAAGAGCCCCTGGCCGGGGGCAAGCCCTTCCCGGGCATCTATACCCGTGCTCTCAAGCGGGCCGGGGGTACCAAGCCGTTGGCCATCGGTGACCGTCTCAACACCGACCACGTCGGGGCTCGAGCCGCAGGGATTCCCGGGCTCCACGTGCTTACCGGTGTTTCGGGTGCGCGCGAGGTCATCACCGCTGCGGCCACCGAGCGCCCCAGCTTCCTTCACACCGATCTACGCGGTCTGACCGAGCCCCATCCCGCACCCGTGCGAGTCGTGCGCGAGGGCCAGGAGTGGTGGCAGGTCGGCGGCCGGTGCGCCCGCGTCGTCGATTCCGGACTCGAGCTGGACGGTGTGGGGACCGTGACCTCTCAGACCGGTGGGCCCGTGCGCATCGACCTGGACTCCTACCGGGCTCTGGCCGTGGCCGCATGGGCCTGGACCGACGCCCAGGTCGCTCGGGGTGAGGCCGCGGCGCTGGAGCTTCCCGAGATCGAGGTCATTGAGCCCTGAGACACCCGCCGGGTCGGTCATACTCCTCAGGAGGAAAAGAGGCGTAGCAGCAGCACGCGTACGAACGATATCGAGGTGAGTCAGAAATGAGCCGCAACGAGCCGCAGACCTGTGTCCCACAGGAGACGGCGCCCGCTCCCGGCTCCGCCCGTACGGCAGGGCCCAAGGCGCCGGTGCCCGCGCCTCCGCGAGCCGACGCCGCCCTCACTGCTGCCTATGGCCTGACTGACCACTCTGACGAGCTCGCTCAGATCGGGACGATTCCTCTGGAGGAGCGCGCCGGTGCGCTGGCCGCCATCCACGAGGAGCTCGTCTCCGTCCTGCACGCGGCGGAAGGCTGACATGGCCCGACTCATCCGCATCGACTCCGAGCTCGTGCGCCGCGGGTTGGCCCGCTCTCGCACGCACGCCGCCACCCTCATCTCCGACGGCCACGTCACCCTTGACGGCGAGGTGGTCACCAAGCCGGCCCGTCAGGTCAATCCGGCCCAGGCCATCGAGATCCTGGTCCCCTCCGGAGATGACTACGTCTCGCGCGGCGCCCACAAGCTTGCGGGAGCCTTGGAGGCCTTGGGGCAACGCGGACTGGCGCCTCGCGTCGAGGGTCGCCGCTGTCTGGACGCAGGTGCCTCGACCGGAGGCTTCACCGATGTTCTTCTGCGCCGCGGCGCCGAGCACGTCGTGTCCGTTGACGTCGGCTACGGCCAGCTGGCCTGGTCCCTGCGCTGCGACCCTCGCGTCACTGCCCTGGACCGAACCAACATCCGCACGCTGGACCCCGCCGCCGTCGCTCCCGCCCCCGAGCTCGTGGTCGGCGACCTCTCCTTCATCTCTCTGACCCTCGTCCTCGAGCCGTTGCTGCGGGCCGCAGCCGACGACGCCGACCTCCTGCTCATGGTCAAGCCCCAGTTCGAGGTGGGTAAGGAGCGGATCGGCCACGGGGGAGTGGTGCGCGACCCGCAGCTCCACGTGGAGACGGTCCTGGCCGTGGCTGAGCGTGCCCATGGTCTGGGAGTGGGAGTCGACGCCGTGACCGCCTCCCCGTTGCCGGGCCCCGCCGGTAACGTCGAGTACTTCCTGAACATGCATGCCTCCCGCGCCGGGAGCCCCGAGGACCTGCGCGGCGACGACCTGCGTGCCCAGGTCGAGGACGCCGTCGCCTCCGGCCCCGCCGCAGCAGGTTTCCGACGAAGCAGAACGAGGACCCGACCATGAGCAAGCTGAGCCCGTCATGCCCCACCGGTGCGGCTGAGCCGACGGATTCGCACCACCAGAGGATTTCGCGCGTCATGCTGCTGCAGCGTGACCTCAACGACAAACCGGTCCCCGTCCCCAGACCCAGTGCGCCCACGGCCACCGCCGTGGCCCGGGCCTCGGCGGCTCTGCGCTCCCACGGCGTCGAACCCGTCGGTCCGGAGTGCACCGACCACGTCGACCTCGTCCTCGTCCTCGGCGGTGACGGCACGATCCTGCGTGCCTTCGAGGTCGCCCGCGAGCGAGACATCCCCCTGGTGGGTATCAACACCGGGCACGTCGGTTTCCTGGCCGAGGCCGACCCCGACGGCATCGAGCAGGTCGTTGCCGACCTCGTTGCGGGTCGCTACACCGTCGAGACCCGCACCACCATGAACGTGGAGGTCATCTCCCCGGACGGTACGGTCACCCGTGAGTGGGCCCTCAACGAGGCGGCCCTGGAGAAGCGCGACCGCGCCCGAATGATCGAGGTCGCCATCGGCGTCGACGGCCAGGCCGTCTCCTCCTTCGGCTGCGACGGCCTCATCATGTCCACGCCCACCGGCTCGACCGCCTACGCCTTCTCCTGCGGTGGCCCCGTCATCTGGCCGGAGGTCGAGGCAC
The DNA here is from genome assembly GCF_001956585.1 of Actinomyces naeslundii. GTDB lineage: Bacteria > Actinomycetota > Actinomycetes > Actinomycetales > Actinomycetaceae > Actinomyces > Actinomyces naeslundii. Next base: position 4,575 of record NZ_MSRR01000003.1, read on the forward strand.
TCCTCCTGGTGCCGGTGGCCGCGCATGCCCTGTTCACCCGCCCCCTGGTCCTGGGGCCCGACTCCTGCATGGAGGTCGTGGTCCAACGAGCGGGCTTCGGAGGCGCCGAGATCTGGTGCGACGGCAGGCGCAGCCTGGACGTCCCCGTCGGCGCCCGGATCCGAGTCAGCCGGGCGGAGCGTCCGGTACGCTTGGCCCGTTTCAACGAGGCCCCTTTCGCCAGCCGCCTGGTGCGCAAGTTCGACCTGCCCGTGGAGGGGTGGCGAGCCTCCAGCAGCGCCGATGAGGCCTACTCGGCCGAGGATGAGGCGCTGCACCAACCGATGGTCTGCACTGCCGATGAGAGCGCCGACGTCGAGACCCGGCGGGACTCCTCGGGAGGAACGTCATGATCGAGTCCCTGCACATCGAGGACCTCGGTGTCATCGAGGAGGCTGATCTCCCGCTCAGCCGTGGCCTGACCGCGCTGACCGGTGAGACCGGCGCCGGCAAGACGATGGTGCTCACGTCACTCGGGCTGCTGCTGGGCCAGCGTGCCGAGACCACTATCGTGCGCACAGGCGCCGAACGCAGCCTGGTTGAGGGGGCCTTCCTCGTCGACCCCGACTCGCGCGCCGCCTCGCGGGCTGTTGAGGCCGGGGCCGACCTCGATGACGACCTTCTCCTGGCCTCTCGCACGGTTCCGTCCACCGGCCGTTCCCGTGCCTATCTGGGAGGACGATCCGTTCCGGCCTCGGTGCTCAGCGAGGTGGGTGGCCGGCTGGTCTCCGTCCACGGGCAGGCCGACCAGCTGCGGCTGCGCTCGGCCGCGGCCCAGCGCGCCGCCCTGGACTCCCTGGGAGGCCCCGACCACGCCGCCCTGTGCCGCCGTTACTCCCAGGCGTACCAGGCACGCCGGCAGGCCGCCCAGGAGCTCCAGGAGTGGCAGGCCTCGGCCCAGGCCCGGAGTGTCGAAGTAGCCCAGCTGCGCACCTGGCTCGAGGCTCTGGAGGAGGTCGACCCCCGCAGCGGTGAGGACCGGGACCTGACGGCGGAGGCCGAGCGGCTTGACCACGCCGAGGATCTGCGCTCAGCCGCCACCGGGGCCCGCACCGCGCTCAGCGGCGAGGAGTCCGCCACTGGCCAGGCCCCCGACGTCGTCTCGCTCATCGCCTACGCGCACCGCAGCCTGTCCACCGAGTCCGAACGCGACCCCGCCCTGGCCGAGCTCGCCACGCGCACCCAGCGCCTGGGCATTGACGCGGCAGACATCGCCGCCGAGCTGGGCGGGTACCTGTCCTCCCTCAGCGCCGATCCGGCCCGTCTCGCCCAGGTCCAGGACCGGCGCGGAGAGCTCGCTCGTGCCTGCCGGGAGATCGGCGGCCCCCAGGAGCGGATCGATGACGTCGACGCCCTCCTGGCCTGGGGCGAGCGTGCCGCCGCGCGCCTGGCCGAGCTCGACGGCCCCCAGGACACCGCCACCGTCCTGGCCGAGCGCTTGGCCACCGCCGATGAGGAGCTGGCGGATGTCGGTGACGAGCTGAGCCGGGCCCGCCGGCGGCTCGGCGAGCGTCTCGAGCAGGCCGTCACTACGGAGCTGGAGGGCCTGGAGATGAAAGGGGCGCGGCTCGTCGTTGCGCTGGAGCCCCTCGACGAGGCCGGGCCCACCGGCCTTGAGCGCGTCGCCCTCGAGCTCGTCTCCCATCCCGGTGCCCCCGCCCTGCCTCTGGGCAAGGGAGCATCAGGAGGTGAGCTGTCCCGCATCATGCTGGCCCTGGAGGTGGTGCTCGCCGACGCCGCTGCCTCCGCGCGCCCCTCGACCCACACCCGCACCCTCGTCTTCGACGAGATCGACGCGGGTGTGGGAGGCCGCGCCGCCAGGGAGATCGGCCGGCGTCTGGCGCGTCTGGCGCGTCACCACCAGGTCATCGTGGTGACGCACCTGGCCCAGGTGGCGGCGTGGGCCGATACCCATCTCGTGGTGCGCAAGGAGACGGTGCCCGACCCGGTGGCAGCCTCGGCGACCGGACCGGTGGGTGGGGCGGAGTCCCCGACATCCTCACTCGACCCCACGCTCTGGGAGTCCGTGAACGAGTCCCGGACGAATGTGAGAAAGTCTGAGCCGGGGCGCACCCGCACCCAGGTCGTCGTCGTCGAAGGCCAGGAGAGACAGCGCGAACTGGCCAGAATGCTGTCGGGACACGAGGACTCCCAGGCCGCGGTCCGGCACGCCGCTGAGCTTCTCCAGGAAGCAGTCGTGGGACAATCCGATCCGTGAGGAATCCCTTCCGCAGAAGATCTGCGTCCGTCTCCGAGCTGCCCAGCGGTGTCGTACGCGTCGATGCACGCACCAAGAAGCTCACCAAACGCCTCCAGCCCGGCGAGATCGCCATCATTGATCACACCGACATCGACCGGGTGGCCGCCGAGGCACTGGTCGAGTGCGGCCCCTCCGCGGTCCTCAACGCCTCGCCATCGATCTCCGGGCGCTACCCGAACCTCGGCCCGGAGATTCTCGTCGACGCCGGCATCCCGCTCGTTGATGACCTGGGCCCCGACGTCATGCGCCTGCACGACGGCCAGCGCGTCGCCGTTGAGGGCGGCACCGTTCGCATCGCGGGTAAGGAACAGGTCATTGCTGAGGGCTCGGTCCAGACCAAGCAGACCGTCGCCGACGCCATGGAGGCGGCCAAGAAGGGACTGGCCGTCCAGCTAGAGGCCTTCGCCGCCAACACCATGGAGTACATGCGCGGCGAGTGGGACCTGCTTCTCAACGGCGTCGGCATGCCCACGCTGTCCACGCAGATGGGCGGCAGGCACGTCCTGGTCGTCGTACGCGGCTACTCCTACAAGGAGGATCTCCAGGCCCTCAAGCCCTACATCCGCGAGTACAAGCCCGTCATCATCGGTGTCGACGGGGGAGCCGACGCCGTCCTGGAGGCAGGTTTCAAACCGACCATGATCGTGGGCGACATGGACTCCGTGTCAGACAAGGCGCTCACCTGCGGCGCTGAGGTCGTCGTCCACGCCTACCGCGACGGGCGGGCTCCGGGCCTGGCCCATGTCGAGGAGCTCGGGGTCGAGCACCACGTCTTCGCCGCCACCGGAACCAGTGAGGACATCGCCATGCTCATGGCCGATGAGGCCGGCGCCGAGATCATCGTGGCCCTGGGCACGCATGCCACCCTGCTCGAGTTCCTCGACAAGGGACGCGCCGGCATGTCCTCAACCTTCCTGACCCGGCTCAAGGTCGGTGGCCGCCTCATCGACGCCAAAGGCGTCTCCCAGCTCTACCGCACCCGCATCTCAGGATGGTGGCTGCTGCTCCTGGCGCTGTCCGGCACCTTCGCCCTGGCCATCGCCCTCATGGCCACCCCGGCCGGTCAGACCTTCCTAGGACTGTCCGGCGCCGTGTGGGACGACGTCGTCAACTTCTTCCGCTCACTGGTGGGCCTGGCCCCGAACTCACCCACTGTCTAACGACCCCCGCCCATCTGAGAGGCAGCGCCTCTCACGGTCATCTCCAAGGTCTCAACCATGATCGACTTCCGCTATCACCTGGTATCGCTCATCTCCGTGTTCCTGGCCCTCGCCGTCGGCGTCGTGCTGGGCGCCGGTCCTCTGCAGAACTCACTGGGAACCGCGCTCAACGACCAGGTCACCGCCCTGCGCGAGGACCGTAACGCCACCCAGACCAAGCTCGAGCAGACCGAGGCAGCGGTCAACGAGCGCGACTCCTACATCACCCAGGCCGCCAGCACCCTCCTTCCCGGGACCCTGGCCTCCAAGAAGGTCGCCCTGGTGCTCCTGCCCGAGGCCAAGGCCGAGGACGCCGACGCCGTCGCCACCCAGCTCAAGACGGCCGGCGCCACCGTCACCGGCCGAGTCAGCCTGACCACCACCTGGGTGGACGTGTCCCGGGAGAACTACCGCTCCACCTTCTCCGGTCAGATCCAGGGCAACCTGGGCGGAGCCGGTTCCAAGGACGCCAACGGCATCCTGGGGGAGGGGCTGGCCAAGGCCCTGACCGGCAATGACGAGGCCTCCCGAGCCCTCATGGACCTGCTGACCGTGGACACCTCCGGTACTCCCTTCGTCACCGTGGACTCCGCGCTCACCGCTCCCGCGGAGATGATCGTCGTCGTCGGACCACGGCCCCAGGCCGCCTCCGCCAAGGGCGCCACGGTGGGGCCCTCATCAGGGCAGGACCCCAAGGCCTGGGCCAAGGCCCTGACCGGTACGGCCTCTCGGGCCACCACGGTCGTTGTCGGGTCCGCCGACGGCGACGACAACGTGGTCACCGTCATCCGCTCGGAGAGTGCGAAGGTGACCACCGTGGACTCCGTCGGCCAGGTCGCCGCCTCGGTCTCCGCCCCCCTTGCCCTGGCCTCCACCCAGGCCGGAACCGTCGGTCACTACGGCTTCGACAAAGGGGCGGACGCCGTCATGCCACCAGTGTCCAAGTAGCCCCGTCGGCTCCGGCCGACTCGGCATCTCCTGCGGATCAGGCAGGCCGACGCCATTGGGCCGCCATCGCCACCGATCCACTCGCGCTCTGCCTTAGGCTGAGACCATGGCTGGCACGATCACGCGAGTAGGCACCTGCGCCCGACGCCTGGCGCAGGTGGGGATCAAGGCGGCGGGCGTCACCCTGTCCTGGTCGGCCTCCCTGGCACCCATCGCCCCGAGCCTGGACCGGACCAACTTCCACGGCCGCACCGTGAGCCTGCGCGGGGGCGTGGGCGTCGCCGCCGGGTCCGTCATGGCCGCGATCGACACCGGCCGGCTCCTGCGCGGCGCATCCGCATCGCGCTCCTCAGCGCCGCGCCGCGGCTCACGGGTGCGACTCGCCGCCACCCTCGCGACGGCCGCCGGAGGGTGCGCCGGCCTGGTCGACGACCTCGACGCCGGAGCCCACGACGGCGACGCCCCCGCCAAGGGGCTCAAGGGGCACCTGACCGCGCTCGCCCACGGGCGCGTCACCACCGGGGCCCTCAAGATCGCCGTCATTGGCTCGGGCGCCCTTGTCGGTGGGGTACTGCTGGCCCGTGACCGCAGCGCTGCCGCAGGCGGCCGAGCACTGGCAACGAGTGCCATCGACGCCGCCTCGAGCGCTGTCGTCATCGCCTCCTGGGCGAATCTTCTCAACCTTCTCGACCTGCGTCCCGGCCGGGCGCTCAAGACCGCCTCCATCGTGAGCGCGCCCCTGCTGGCCACTCCCGGGCGCGACGGCGAGCCCACCCGGCTGCTGGCCGCGGGCACGCTGGGGGTCAGTCTCATCGCCCTGCCCGAGGACCTCCTGGAGAACACGATGCTGGGCGATACCGGGGCCAACGCCGTCGGCGCCCTGCTGGGCACCGCCCTGGCCTGCCACCCCAGCCGGGCGGTGCGTGCCGGAGCCGCCCTGAGCGGCATCGGCCTCATCCTGGCCAGCGAGAAGGTCTCCTTCTCCCGAGTCATCGCCGACACCCCGGCCCTGGCGGCGCTCGACGGGCTGGGGCGCCGCCCCTGATGACGGCTCAGCAACGCCGCGGCGGCCTGCTCTCAGTGGCCGGCTCGGTCGCCGGCCTGACCCTGGTCTCCCGCGCCCTGGGCTTCCTGCGCTGGCTCGTTCAGGCCGCCACCGTCGGCACCGGCACGGTGGCGGGCGCCTACACCACCGCCAACCAGCTCCCCAACACCCTCTACGAGGTCGTGGTCGGCGGGGTTCTGGCCGCCACCGTGGTCCCGCTCCTGGCCGCCCCGATCGCTGCGGGCAGGCGTGAGGAGGTCACCGCCACGGCCTCCGGGCTGCTCGGTCTGGTCCTGGCCGTGCTGACCCCGCTGTCTCTGGTCCTCATCGTCTTCGCCGCCCCCATCGCCGCCCTCTTCCCCTCCTCCCAGGGGGTCGACCCCGCGCTCCAGCACGAGCTCGTCGCCTCCTTTCTGCGCATGTTCGCCCTCCAGGTGCCCATGTACGGGGTGGCGGTGGTCCTCACCGGTGTCCTTCAGGCCCACAACCGCTTCACCTGGCCTGCGCTGACCCCGATGCTCTCCAGCCTCGTTGTCATGGCGACCTACGGCCTCTACGGGGCGCTGGCCGACGGCGACGACGCTGCCTCCGTCCCCGCCCTGCAGGTCCTCGGCTGGGGCACCACCCTCGGAGTAGCGGCGCTCAGCCTGCCCCTGCTGTGGCCGGTCCACCGGCTGGGACTGGGACTACGCCCCACTCTGAGGCTGGGCGGCTCACAGGCCCGGCGGGCGCTGCGCCTGGGCGGGGCCGGAGTATGGACGATCCTGGCTCAGCAGCTGAGCGTCCTGGTGGTTTTGGCCCTGGCCCGCTGGGGAGGACAGACCGGTACGGCGGCCGTCTACCAGTACACGCAGGCCGTCTACGTCCTTCCCTACGCGGTGCTGGCGGTACCGGTGGCCACCGTCCTCTACCCCCGCCTCACAGCGGCCTTCGAGGCCGCCGCTCACCGGCGGGCCGCGCCCGGCACCGCCGGCGCGGACAGCGCCGTCACCGGGCTGGTCGCCACCTCGACGGCCCTGGTCACCGCCGTCGCCGTCGCTGGGAGCGCCATGCTCCTGGCCGCCAGCGACGCCGCTGAGCGCTTCTTCTCCTTCAAGCAGGTCGACGGGATGGGGCAGGCCCTGGCGGTCCTGGCACCGGGACTGATCGGCTACGCCCTCATCTTCCAGGTCACCCGGGTTCTCTTCGCCGCCGACCGCTCCCGGCCCGCCGCCCACGCCACGGTGGCGGGATGGCTGACGGTCGCGCTGGCCTCCGCTGCCTGCGTGCGCCTCATGGCGCCATCGGGCGGTGACGGGGGAGCCACGCTCGTTGCACTCGGAGTGGGTACCACCGTGGGAATGACGGTCGCAGGAGTCGGCCTGCTGACGGCCCTGGCCCGCATCATGGGAGTCCGGGTGCTGCGTCCGATCCTCACGGCTCTCGCCACCGGGCTCCCGGTGGCCATCGCTGCCGGTCTGGCGATCCGAGTCGCAACCACTCACGTGACCTCCCTGAGCCTGGCGGTTCTGATCGCGGTGGCGGGAGCAGTCGCCGCCGCCGGCGTCGTCCTGGCAACGATCCACCTGGCCGACCGCAGCCTCCTGCGGACGGTGCGCGGCGCCCGGGCGACACCCACGGACATAGGTGACCTCGCGGACAAGAAGAAGGGGAAGGCATGAGCACCAGCGCCGTCGCCGGACCGAATGACTCTGACGCCCCGCAGCAGTCCGCTAGGCGCCTGCGGATCCTCCAGGTCAGCGGATCGGCCGCTGGAGGGGTCCGTACGCACCTGGCCGACTGCGCTCGGATACTGGCCGCTGACGGGCACGACGTCATCGTCGAGGCCCCCGCCGCGGTCCTGGACGGGCTGGACGTCGCCCCTGCCCGCGCCGAGGCGCTCGAGATCGGGGCCCGTCCGAGTCTCGGCGACTCTCGCGTCGTGGCCAGGCTGCGTCGCCTGGGGCGTCGGGCCCACACCGTCCACGCCCACGGCCTGCGCGCCGGAGCCTTGACCGCCCTCGCCCTGGGCCGACGCAGGCGCGGTCGCACCCGGCTGGTCGTCACCCTCCACAACCTCACCGTCGGAGGCCGCCTGACCACCCTGGTAGGGGAGAGGCTCGAACGGCTCATCGCCTCGCGCGCCGATCTCGTCCTGGCCGTCAGCCCCGACCTGGCCGAGCGGGCGTGGGGCCTCGGTGCTGCGCGCGTCGAGCTGGCCGTCATCCCCGCGCCGCTCCTGCAGCCACCATCCGAGCCGACTTCCTCGGGCTCCACGGCGCCGGAGGATGTCTGGCCCCAGGAGGGTGCCCGCATCCTGACCGTCGCCCGCCTGGCGCCCCAGAAGGGCCTGTCGCTGCTCCTCGATGTCGCTGCGGCCCTCTCCCTCGAGGCCGAGGCCGGACGCCTGCCGGCCTTCACCTGGGCCCTCGCCGGAGACGGGCCCTGCCGTGAGGAGGCCGCTGAGCGCATCGCCGCTGAGCACCTTCCGGTGACCCTCCTGGGGCGGCGGACCGACGTGCCCTCCCTCATGGAGGCCGCCGACGCCGTCGTCCAGACCAGTCTGTGGGAGGGGCAGCCCCTGACCATCCAGGAGGCCCTGCGCACCGGTACTGCCATCGTGGCCACCGACGTCGGCGGCACCGCCGTGACCGCCAGAGGAGGGGCCGTCCTCGTCGTCCCCGAGGCCCAGGCCATCGCCGGGGCGCTCGCCACGCTCCTGACCGATCCCGAGGCCGGTTCCCGAGCCCGCCTCAGTGCGCGTCAGGCCGCAGGACTCCTTCCCGGACCCGAGGATCTCGCGGCCCAGCTGCGCCAGGTGGTTCTGGCTCAGGACTGAGCGCAGATGACATAGGCAGGACGCGAGTGCGTCGGGCAGGTTTCGTCGGGCCTGCTACGTTGAAACTCCGTGATCAACGCAGTCTCACGTCTTCAGCCCACCCAGGTCCCCGTACCGTGCCACATCTTCGTCACTGGCGGCGTCGTCTCCTCCCTCGGCAAGGGATTGACCGCCTCTAGCCTCGGGCGGCTCCTACGGGCCCGCGGCATCAGCGTTGTCATGCAGAAGCTGGACCCCTACATCAACGTCGATCCCGGCACAATGAACCCCTTCCAGCACGGCGAGGTCTTCGTCACTGACGACGGCTCTGAGACGGACCTCGACATCGGGCACTACGAGCGATTCCTCGACGTGAGCCTCTCCGGCAAGGCCAACGCCACCACCGGACAGGTCTACTCCACCGTTATCGCAAAGGAGCGGCGAGGGGAGTACCTCGGCGACACTGTCCAGGTCATCCCGCACATCACCGACGAGATCAAGCGAGTCATGCGCGCTCAGGCCGAGCCCGATGACGACGGCAACCTCCCCGATGTCATCATCACCGAGATCGGTGGCACCGTCGGCGACATCGAGTCCCAGCCCTTCCTCGAGGCCGCCAGACAGGTGCGCGCCGATCTAGGGCGCGACAACGTCGCCTTCGTCCACGTATCCCTCATCCCCTTCCTGCCCGCCGCTGGAGAGCTCAAAACCAAACCCACCCAGCACTCGGTGGCCTCACTGCGCAACATCGGGATCCAGCCCGACGCCCTCGTCCTGCGCACCGACCGGCCCCTTCCCGAGGGCATCAAGGGCAAAGTGGCACTCATGTGCGACGTCGACCGTGACGCCGTCATTGAGTGCAAGGATGCCGCCAGCATCTACGAGGTCCCTCCGATCCTCCACCGCGAGGGCCTGGACGCCTATCTCGTCCAGCGACTGGGCCTGACCTTTCGCGACGTCGACTGGACCGAGTGGAACAGCCTGCTCGAACGCGTCCACGCTCCCAGACACCGCCTCGAGGTGGCGCTTGTAGGCAAGTACGTCGACCTGCACGACGCGTACCTGTCCGTCTCCGAGGCGATCCGTCACGGCGGCTTCGCCAACCACGCCCGCGTCGATATCCGCTGGGTGGCCTCCGACATCTGCGAGACGCCTGAGGGAGCCCAGCGGGCCCTTGCCGGCGTCGACGCGATCGTCGTACCAGGAGGTTTCGGCGTGCGTGGGATCGAGGGCAAAGTTGGTGCTCTGCGCTGGGCCCGGGAGCACCGCGTCCCGACCCTCGGGTTGTGCCTGGGACTGCAGTGCATGGTCATCGAGGCCGCTCGCAATCTCCTGGGCCTGAGCGCGGCCTCGTCCACTGAGATGGAGCCTGACACTCCTGATCCGGTCGTAGCCACCATGGACTCCCAGCGTCAGATTGTCCACGGTGATGGGAACCTCGGAGGCACCATGCGCCTGGGCTCCTACCCAGCGGTTCTGACGGAAGGTTCGATCGTCGCCGAGGCCTATGGAACCAATGAGGTCAGTGAGCGCCACCGCCACCGCTTCGAGGTCAACAACGGCTACCGGGAGCGCCTGGCCTCGGTGGGGTTACGTGTCAGCGGTACCTCCCCGGACGGCCGCCTCACTGAGTTTGTTGAGCTCGACCGCAGCCGGCACCCCTATTACGTCGCCACCCAGGCCCATCCCGAGTTCCGGTCCCGCCCCACCCGGGCCCACCCGCTGTTCACCGCGCTTGTGCGCGCAGGACTGGATCGTCGTCGGGAGGTCTACGCCTCTCACCGGAGTGGGGAACATGTTGTCCCAGGTGATGAGCTGGCCGAGCGCTTCACCGGTGCCAACAGCGACAACGGCGATACCATCAAGGACGCCGATGCGCGCAGCGACGACGCGGACAGCGAGTGAAGGAGCTAGGCGTGGATAGGACGGACAGCAGGGCCGCCAAGAATGGCGACGTCGTGAGTGACACGAGCAGGCTCGTCGACGTACGCGAGTCGGGACGGGAACTGGTCTCCAGTGAGCGGGTCTGGAGCGGGCCGATCTTCGCCGTCGACGCCGACCACGTGCGCCTCACCCCCGGCCAGGATCCGGTGGCCCGTCAGGTCGTCGTCCACCACGACGCCGTCGCCGTCGTCGCCCTGCGCGAGGGCGAGGACTCCTCTCAGCCCGACGGCGCCGCGGAGATCCTCATGGTCCGCCAGTACCGCCATCCCGTACGCGCCAGTCTGTGGGAGATTCCCGCCGGCCTGCTCGACGTGCCGGGGGAGGCCCCTGCCATCGCCGCCGCCCGCGAGCTCGCCGAGGAGACGGACTACGTCGCGGCCACTTGGAACACGCTGGCCGAGTTCTACGCCTCTCCCGGCTTCACCACCGAGGGGGCCCGGATCTTCCTCGCCCAGGACCTGAGCCTGCTGCCCGAGGAGAGGCGGACCCCGCGTGAGGCCGAGGAGGCCGAGTTCGTGCCCACCTGGGTGCGCCTCGATGAGGTGCTCGACGCTGTCATGGACGGGCGTTTGCACAACCCCTCCACCGTGCTGGGGGTCCTGGCCACCGCCCAGGCCCGTGCTCGCGGCTGGGCCGAGCTGCGCCCCGTCGACGCCCCCTGGCTGCGCAGCCCCGAGAGCCTGTAACCGTTGTGGGCTACGAGGTCGAGGCGGATGCTACGAGGCACGGTGCACGGCCACGACGGGCTCGCTGTGAGGACGCCCATGCTCATCTTTCATCGTCTCTGGACCGCCCGTTGACGCAGCCTCTCAGTAGCAGGAGATCGGGTTCCATGCCCTGAGGCTCAACTAGTTAGGTGTTCCTAGGTAAGGTTTGCCTTTGATTAGGGTGCGTGTTCAATCCCACCCTGCGACGCCCCGTCACGAACTTGCCAGTGTTGAATTCGGCAAGCATGATCTTGGTTAAACTCGTGGCACGACGACCAGCGACGCCCTGCAGCCGATCCTGGGCCAGCCCTTTGGCTGGTTCTCGGACTCCTTCGGCCAACAAGGACGTGGTCGAACCGGCCGCAACGTGGTCAGGCCGTGAGGCGTCGCAGCGACTATGGGGAGGAGCAGTCATGACACAGAGTGACGATGACTCTACGCGGGCGCGTGTGCTCGACCTCATCGCTGAGAAGGGCCCTGTCTCAGCGGCTCAGCTTGCCAAGGTCCTGAGTCTGACACCGGCCGCCGTGCGCAGGCACATTACAGCGCTCGAGGATGCCGAGCAGATCGAGGTCCACACCCCGGCCCTGACGGGCAAGCGCGGCCGTGGTCGCCCTGCCCGGCACTATGTTCTGACGCCCAAGGCCCGTACCTCCTTCGCGGAGGGCTACTCCGATCTGGCCAACCGCGCCCTGCGCTACCTGTCCCAGGTGGCCGGCGACAAGGCGGTCGACTCCTTCGCCGCGGCGCGGGGCCGTGACCTGGAGCGCCGCTATGCCGCCGTCGTCGAGTCGGCCGGCAAGGATCCCTCCGAGCGGGCGCGCGCCCTGGCCGATGCCCTCACCCTCGACGGGTACGCGGCCTCGGTTCGCGACGTCGGGGACGGCTCCTTCGCCATCCAGCTGTGTCAGGGCAACTGTCCGGTTCGCGATGTTGCCGGGGAGTTCCACGAGCTGTGCGATGCCGAGACGCAGGCGATCTCCCGCCTCGTCGGCGTCCCCGTCCAGCGTCTGGCCACCCTGGCCGGAGGCGAGCATGTCTGCACCACCCACATTCCGATCGCCATGCCCGCGCTGCGCAAGCGCGCGGTCCGGGCGGCGGCTAAGACGCGAGGCCTTGAGACCAAGCGAATGGAAGGAACCCGATGACACTGCCAACAACCGAGACTGTACGTAGCACCGACGACGAGATCATCGACTCGATCTCAACGAGCTACGACTTCGGCTGGCACGACTCCGACGAAGCCGGTGAGAAGGCCAAGCGAGGCCTTGACGAGCAGGTGGTTCGCGAGATCTCCGCCATCAAGGGCGAGCCCGAGTGGATGCTCGCCAAGCGCCTCAAGGCCTACTCGACCTTCGAGCGCAAGCCCATGCCCACCTGGGGGGTGGACCTCTCGCAGCTCGACATGGACGCCGTCAAGTACTACGTGCGCTCCACGGACCGGCCGGCCAACTCCTGGGACGACCTGCCCGAGGACATCAAGAACACCTACGACCGCATCGGCATCCCCGAGGCCGAGCGCGAGCGCTTGGTGGCGGGAGTCGCGGCTCAGTACGAGTCGGAGGTCGTCTACCACCAGATCCGTGGCGACCTGGAGGAGCAGGGGGTCATCTTCGTTGACACCGACACCGCTGTGCGCGAGTACCCCGAGCTCGTCCAGGAGTACTTCGGGACCGTGGTTCCAGCGGGTGACAACAAGTTCGCCGCCCTCAACACGGCCGTGTGGTCCGGAGGGTCCTTCATCTACGTCCCCAAGGGCGTCCACGTCGAGATCCCGTTGCAGGCCTACTTCCGCATCAATACCGAGAACATGGGTCAGTTCGAGCGCACGCTCATCATCGCCGATGAGGACTCCTACGTCCACTACGTCGAGGGCTGCACCGCACCCATCTACTCCACCGACTCCCTGCACTCGGCGATCGTGGAGATCGTGGTCAAGAAGAACGCCCGTGTGCGCTACACGACCATCCAGAACTGGTCCAACAATGTCTACAACCTCGTGACCCAGCGCGCCACCTGCGAGGAGGGCGCCACCATGGAGTGGGTCGACGGCAACATCGGCTCCAAGCGGCACATGAAGTACCCGGCCGTCTTCCTCATGGGCCCCCACGCCCGCGGCGAGGCCCTGTCCATCGCCTTCGCCGGCGCGGACCAGCACCAGGACACCGGCGCCAAGATGGTCCACATGGCGCCCCACACCTCCAGCCACATCGTCTCCAAGTCGATCGCCCGCCACGGAGGCCGCAGCGCCTACCGCGGTCTGGTGCAGATCATGAAGAACGCCCGCCACTCCAAGTCCAACGTGCTGTGCGACGCGCTCCTGGTCGACGAGATCTCCCGGTCGGACACCTACCCCTACGTCGACGTGCGTACCGACGACGTCGAGATGGGCCACGAGGCCACCGTCTCCAAGGTGAGCGCCGATCAGCTCTTCTACCTCATGCAGCGCGGCCTGACCGAGACAGAGGCCATGGCCACGATCGTGCGCGGCTTCGTCGAGCCCATCGCCCGCGAGCTGCCCATGGAGTACGCCCTCGAGCTCAACCGGCTCATCGAGCTGCAGATGGAGAACTCGGTGGGCTGAGACCGCCGCACCGCACCGTCTCAGCGAGCACCGTCAGCTATTCGAAACACACCTGATCACACCGGCCGGTTACCGGCCAAGGAGCACCTCCACATGCCTGAACTCTCCACCGACCACTCGAGCGCCACGCTCGAGGGCGCCCACTCCCACGGCGGGCCGCGCTACGTCTCCTCGCGCGCTGATCGCCCCACCTCCTTCGACCCCGCCGACATCCCGGTGCCGCGCGGACGCGAGGAGGAGTGGCGCTTCACGCCCATGAAGCGCTTCGCCCCGCTGTTCGACCTCGACACCATCCGCGCAGCCACCGTCGTAGGTGAGACCGATGCTGCCGCCATCCGCATCGAGACCGACCTTCCCGACGGCGCACGCCTCGAGACCGTCCCGCGCAGCGATGCCCGCATCGGTACCGTGGGCGCCCCGGTCGACCGCACCGGTATCACCGCCTGGAACGGTACCGATACCGCCACCGTGCTGACCCTGGAGCCCGGCGCCCGGCTGGAGCGAGCCGCCAGACTGAACGTCGTCGGCCAGGATGCGCAGCTCGCCCGCCCCACTGCCCAGCACATCCTCGTCGCCGCCGAGTCCGGTGCGAAGGGAACTGTCGTCCTCGACCACACCGGCACCGCCGCCCTGACCCAGGGCGTCGAGGTGACGGTCGCCGACGGCGCCGAGCTCACCCTGGTGACCGTCCAGGGCTGGGAGGACGCCGCCGTCCACGCCTCCAACCACCGGGTGAAGGTCTCCGGCCGGGGTGTCCTCAAGCACGTCGTCGTCAGCCTCGGCGGAGACGTGCGCATCTGCCCCGACCTGGGATTCTCCGGCGAGGGCGGCCACATCGACGCATACGGCGTCTACTTCACCGATGCGGGCCAGCACCAGGAGCACCGTCCCTACGTGGCCCACACCGAGCCCCACTGCTACTCCCGCGTCACCTACAAGGGAGCCCTCCAGGGCCAAGGTGCGCACGCCGTATGGGTGGGGGACTGCCTCATCGGTCAGGCAGCCCGTGGCACCGACACCTACGAGCTCAACCGCAACCTCGTCCTGACCGAGGGCGCCAAGGCCGACTCGGTACCGAACCTGGAGATCGAGAACGGCAACATCGAGGGCGCGGGTCACGCCAGCGCCACCGGCCGCTTCGACGACCAGCAGCTGTTCTACCTGCGTGCCCGCGGCATCCCCGAGACCGAGGCCCGTCGCCTCGTGGTCCTGGGCTTCTTCAACGAGATCGTCGCCGAGATCGGTGTCGACGAGGTTGAGGAGCGCCTCATGGCCGCCATCGAGAAGGAGCTCGAGCTCACCGGCCTCATCGCCGCCCGCACCGACCAGGACCCCGTCGCCGTACCGACAGCCGAGTGATTGGCCGGACCCCACAGCGGTCCGCCTACTCGTCACCAGACCCATTACCAGCCGAAAGAAACGTCGCATGAGTACTCTGCAGATCAAGAACCTCCACGTCCAGGTGGCCACCAATGACGGCCCCAAGCCCATCCTCAAGGGTGTCGACCTGACCATCGACTCCAACCAGGTCCACGCCATCATGGGCCCCAACGGCTCGGGCAAGTCCACCCTGGCCTACTCCATCGCCGGCCACCCCGACTACGAGGTCACCGACGGCGAGGTCCTCCTCGACGGCGTCGACCTGCTCGAGATGAGCGTGGATGAGCGCGCTCGCGCCGGCCTCTTCCTGGCCATGCAGTACCCCGTCGAGGTCCCCGGTGTCACCGTGGCCAACTTCCTGCGCACCGCCAAGACCGCGATCGACGGTGAGGCCCCCAAGGTGCGCCAGTGGGTCGGTCAGGTCAACCAGGCCATGAAGAACCTGCGCATGGATCCCGCCTTCTCCCAGCGCGATGTCAACGCCGGCTTCTCCGGCGGTGAGAAGAAGCGCTTCGAGATCCTCCAGATGGAGCTGCTGCGCCCCCGCTTCGCCGTCCTGGACGAGACCGACTCCGGCCTGGACGTCGACGCGCTGCGCATTGTCTCCGAGGGTGTCAACCGTCTTCACGACGAGACCGACGCCGGATTCCTCCTCATCACCCACTACACGCGCATCCTGCGCTACATCAAGCCCGACTACGTCCACGTCTTCGTCGACGGGCGCGTCGCCGAGGCCGGCGGCCCCGACCTGGCCGACCGTCTGGAGGAAGAGGGCTACGACCGCTACCTGGCCTGATCGGCCTCGTCCGTGCAGGAGCCGATGACGGCGCGCCGATCAGAGGCGTCGTCGTCGGTCTCCGCACGAGCAAGGGGTACTAAGGTTCTTCGTGATCTCAGCCCGCAGCCGTCGGCGACCATGCCCGGTACAGCTCGCATCGAATCGGAAAGGCACGCCATGACCCAGTCCACGGCCCCATCCACCGGGGCGCGTTCCGCCAGCGCGCTCAGTGCTGAGGAGGTTGCCGCGATCCGCGCCGGTTTCCCCTACCTGGAAAGACCCGCCCGCAACAGTGGGGCCCTGGCCTACCTGGACTGGGCCGCCACAAGCCAGAAGCCGGCCAGTGTCATCACCACGGAGGCCGACTTCTACCGCATCTCCAACGGTGCGGCGGGGCGCTCGACCTACCAGCTCGCCGACGAGGCCACCGCCACCTTCGAGGACGCCCGCGACGCCGTCGCCGCCTTCGTCGGTGCGCGCGGCAGTGAGCTCGTCTTCACCAAGAACGCCACCGAGGCCATCAACCTCGTGGCCCTGGCCATCGGGCACGCCAGCCTGGGCCGGCCTGCCTCCCGCGGTGGCGGGGCCGCCGCGGCTGATGACCCGGCTCGGCGCCTCATCATCGGGGAGGGCGACGAGGTCGTCGTCACCCGTGCCGAGCACCATGCCAACCTCGTGCCCTGGCAGGAGCTGTGCGCCCGCACAGGCGCCACCCTGCGCTGGCTGGACCTGACCGAGGACGGGCGCATCGATACCGGCACGCTGGACGTCATCACCGAGCGCACCCGCGTGCTGGCCCTGACCCACGCCTCCAACGTCACCGGTGCGATCAGTCCGCTCGACCTCATCGTGCCGCGTGCCCAGCAGGTCGGTGCGCTCGTCGTCCTGGACACCTGCCAGTCCGCCGCCCACCTCCCGCTGGACTTCCGCGCGCTGAAGGCCACCGGCGTGGACGCCATGGTTCTCTCCAGCCACAAGATGCTCGGCCCCACCGGTATCGGCGCGCTCGTGGCCACCGAGGAGCTGCTGGCTGCGATGCCGCCGGTGCTGACCGGAGGCTCCATGATCGAGGTCGTCACCATGGAGTCGTCGACCTTCATGAGCGGCCCGCCCCGTTTCGAGGCCGGCAGCCAGCCGCTGGCGCAGGCCGCGGGATGGCGCACAGCGGTGGAGTACCTGGCAGGAATCGGCCTGGACCGGCTCCACGCCACCGAGCAGGTGCTGACCCGGCAGGTGCTCGAGGGTCTCACCCAGGTCCCCGGACTGCGTTTGGTCGGCCCGACCGACACTACCGACCGCCTGGGCGTGGTCGCCTTCTCCATCGAGGGAGTCCATCCCCACGACGTCGGTCAGGTCCTCGACGCCGCCGGCGTCGCCGTGCGCACCGGTCACCACTGCGCCCAGCCGATCCACCAGCGCTTCGGCATCCACGCCTCCTCGCGTCTGTCCTTCGGGGCCTGCTCCACGCCCGAGGAAGTGGACCGCTTCCTGTCCGCCATCGCTGACGTCCGACGCTACTTCCAGAGGTGAGCATGAACGAACTCGACCAGCTCTACCAGCAAGTCATCCTCGACCACTCCCGCGAGCGCCACGGTTCCGGCGCCCTCGACGCCCCGGACGCCACCAGCCACCAGGTGAACCCCACCTGTGGTGACGATGTGACTCTGGGGGTGCGCGTCAAGGACGGAAAGATTGAGGCCGTCGGCTGGGAGGGGGATGGATGCTCCATCTCCCAGGCCTCCATCTCCGTCATGCACGACCTCGTCAACGGCGCCGACCTGGCCACCGTCGCCCGCCTCGAGGCGGACTTCGACACCCTCATGCACTCGCGCGGCAAGGGCGTCGACGACGCCGTCCTGGACGACCTCGAGGACGGTGCCGCCTTCGAGGGGGTCTCGAAGTACCCCAACCGCGTCAAGTGTGCCCTGCTGGGCTGGATGGCTCTCAAGGACGCCCTGGCCAAGTCCGGCGTCGCCCTGCCTTCCGTCGAGCAGGCAGGCCCCGAGTATCCCGACCGTCCCACTGCCTGATCACCGTCTGACCTCCGAGGAAGAAGGAGAAGCCATGAGCGAGAACCCCACCGAGGTGCCGGTCGGCACCGACAACCCCATGGCTGCCCAGCAGCCACCGGCCCCCGTCGCCAGTACCGAGGGCGTCGATGTCGCCGCCATTGAGGAGGCCCTGCGCGACGTCATCGACCCCGAGCTCGGTATCAACATCGTTGACCTCGGCCTGCTCTACGGGGTGTCGATCGAGCCCGACGGGACCGTCGTGCTCGACATGACCCTGACGACCGCGGCCTGCCCCCTGACCGATGTCATCGAGGAGCAGGCTCAGCAGGCCTTGTCCCTCATCGCGGACAACGTCCGTATCCAGTGGGTGTGGCTGCCGCCGTGGGGACCGGACAAGATCACCCCCGAGGGCCGCGAGCAGTTGCGCGCCCTGGGCTTCAACGTCTGAGACCCCGACCCTGCCGAAGACGCCGTCAGGCCAGGTCCTCCTCGACGCCGAGGACCGCCTCGCGCAGGACTCGCGCGTGGCAGTGGACGTGGTCGTGGCCGGCGAACAGGAGCGTCACCCGTCCCTTCAGAGCCTCGTCGCGCAGGTGCTCGACGGCGGCAACCGCCTCGGGCCGCTCGGTGAGCTCGGCCCGGTAGGCCTCGACGAACTGGGGCCAGGGCATCTCTCCACTGTGAAAGGCGCGGCGCAGCTCGGTGGTCGGGGTGGCGTCCTTGGCCCACTCATCGAGGTCGGCACGTTCCTTGGACACGCCTCGGGGCCAGAGCCGGTCCACCAGGACCCGTGTTCCGTCCTCGGGGTTGGGCTCCTCGCGGATACCTTTGAGCACCACGTTGTCAGAAGAAGGAAGTCGCTCGCTCATGCCGTCGACGCTACTCGCTTCTGCTGACGGTGCGATCCCATCGGCTCGCAGTGAACCGAGCATGCACTGCAATGCACCCATGGTGTCTTTCAGCGCCGTTGGCGAGTCGGTCTCAGCCAGCCACAACGCGGCCTCGTTCATCGCCCCGGACAGCAGATGAACCATGGGTTCCACTGGTCGGGAAACGAGGGTGCCATTCTCCATGAGGCTGGTCAGCACCTCCGTCAGGAGCCTCTCGGAGTATGCCCCGTCCATCTCCTTCCACTCGCGCCACCCCAGCACCGTCGGTGCGTCAATGAGCATGATCTGCCGGGTCTC
Organism: Actinomyces naeslundii; assembly: GCF_001956585.1. Taxonomy (GTDB): domain Bacteria; phylum Actinomycetota; class Actinomycetes; order Actinomycetales; family Actinomycetaceae; genus Actinomyces; species Actinomyces naeslundii. The sequence continues at coordinate 23,455 of NZ_MSRR01000003.1, forward strand.
GGGATTGCTGTAGGAGGCAAGGAACGCCTTGCAGCCTGCGATGAGCTCCTCCCACGGATCCGCGCCCGGCCGGGCCGCTGCCTGAACCCGGTCGGCGACCTCCTGCTGCACCTGCTGAACGACGGCCCGAAATAGATCGTGCTTGCCGGTGAAGTGGTGGTAGAGCGCACCCTTGGTCATTCCGAGAGCGTCGACGACGTCGCTTAGCCGCACCGCGGTGTAACCCTCGTTGGCGAAGCGCTGCCGCGCCTCGGTGATGAGTGCCGTCTGCGTCGCCCTGCGCTGGGCTGCTCTCGTTCCTGCCATGAAGCACCTCGACAATTGACATACCAAAAGTATGTGAACTAGTTTGACATACCAATGGTATGCGAATCCTTCGACGGCGCCTGGGAGGCGACAATGCGGATCCGAGACAACTACCCGATCATCGTCACTGACCGGAAGGACGAAGCGCGGGACTTCTGGCGGCGCTTCCTCGGCTTCCGTCCTGTTTTCGACAGTTCCTGGTTCACCTTGATGACGGATGAGGGCAGCGGGTCATCGATCGCCTTCATGACGCCGGACCACCCTTCTGCTCCTCCAGGACCCGATGCCTTCGCCGGAACCGGTGCCTGCTTCGAGCTGGAGGTCGACGACGCAGTAGCGGCTCATGCCGAGCTGACGGGCAGGGGACTGGCAGTGACGTACCCGCTCACCGACGAGCCCTTCGGCCAGCGCCGGTTCGGGTTCGCCGACCCCAGCGGGTTGTGGATCGACGTCGTCGAGCAGGTCGCGCCAAGGCCGGGATACTGGGACACCTACCTGCGGGGGACCGGCTGAGGCTCATGAGATCGCTGTCTTCCAGCACATCGTTCTAGGGGATTGCGGACGATGACGTCTGGCGGGTGAGGGAGCGCCGCGAGGCTGCAATCAGGCTCATGTCCCTGCGGGTCACCCCGAAGGCCGCCGTGGCCAGGCAGGCAGTGGCCACGGCAAGCAGCCACAGGCTCCCATTCTCACCCGCCTGGGCGAAAGGACCGGCATCTCGGATCCGCTTGGGCAGGTCGAGGACGCCGCCGAGCTGCGCGATTCCCAGCCCCACCAGTACTGGACCCCAAGCGAGCCCGCGTCCCCTGGGCCACGCCCCGCACAGCGCCGTGGCGATCGCCGCCGACGCCAAAGCGGCGGGCCACTGTCCGGCTACGAGACGCACGGCGTCGATCAGGTCCGTATCCAGCTCGGAGCGCCCGACGTACCCGGCCGCAACCGTCGCGCAGATGAGAGTCAGCCCGGATCCGAGAGCGGCCACCAGCCATGACGAGAGCAGAATCCGCAGAGGCCGGTTCCCGGTGGAGACCACCATCTCCAGGCGTCCGGAGCGCTCATCACCGCTGTAGCGCAACGCCAGCGACACGCCCTGGGCTGCAGCAAGTGCTCCTGCGAGCTGGCCGATGTACCTCAGGAACGCCTCGCCGGGATCGTCGCCGGCCAGAAGTGATCCTAGGGATCCGCCGCTGATACCGCCCTGTCGAGCCAGGTCGACGACGTCGCCTCCCATCGACACCAGCACCCCGGCCACGAGAGAGACCAGGAACGCCCACGCCAGACACTGGCTTCTGCTGAGTCTGACGGCCAAGGTCAGCGGCCCGCCCACTCTCAGCGATGGTGAGCGCCTCGCGGGCAGCTGCACCAGTCCCTGACCGAGATCCCTGTGAGAGGTCAGCACCCCGGCCAGCGCCAGCACCATGATGCTGGCCGCTACCGCGATGAGGACGGGGCCCCAGGAGTTCTCACCTCCGGGGTCCGCCGCCGTTCTCAGGCGGAAGGGAGACGCCCATCCCGCCCAGTTCCAGTCCTTGGAGGCTCTCATTCCGTTACCCGTGTACATGAGCCCCACGACCCCCAGTGCGACGGCACGGCCCGTGGCGGCGTCGGGAATCATCTGCGCAATGACGAGCGTCGCACAGGCCACTGCCAGCAAGGTGGAGGCGAGTACCGCGCCGTAGGCCGCGGCATCGGTGTCGTCGGCCTCCTCCAGAGCAAGCAGCCCTGCACCGGCACCGGCTCCCAGGAGCAGGCACTGGAGGACCAGGACGAGTCCCTGCCCCACCAGGCTCGCGATGGAGCCGGCTCCCGTGGAGCGGAGCAGCTCGGCGCGCCCCAGGTCCTCCTCAGTGCGTGTCAACGCCACCGAGCGCAGGGCTACGACGATGCTCAGCACCAGACAGGTGAGCCCTCCGAGCTCCCAGGTTGCCACCTGGACAACACCCGCGGTATCGGAGAGCCCGCCGTAGAGAAAGGTCGAGGTGTCGGAGACCTGGGCCGAGGCCACGGCCCGGGCCAGGTCTTCCGGTGAGGCGTAGGTGTCGCCGTAGCTGGGAGCCAGCAGGGCGGTCATCAGTCCCGTCACCACCGGCAGTGCCACGAGCCAGTTCCGTTCCTGGCAGAGCGCCAGATGGGCCGACTGCCAGATCGCTTTGAGGCTCTGCGGAACGGATGTCATCGCGCCGCCGCCTCATAGTGCTGGAGGAAGACCTCGTCCAGGGACGCAGGGGTACAGGTGACCTCCTGCGCGCCGGCGGCCAGCAGCTGACGCAACGTGGCCGGGACGCGGTCCGTGGGAACCGAGACGCTCAGCAGGCCGTCGGCGTCGGGGCGGAGCAGGGCGACCCGGGTGGGATCCTTGGTCGGGCTCCGTTGGGCTCCGCGCTCGCGGCGCAGCCACCGCGACCACCGATGACGCCTGGGAGCCGGGCTCTGCTCGGGAGGCAGCACGCAGGTGATCCGGGAGGCCCGTAGGTGCCTCAGTTCCTCAAGCCGCCCCGACTCCACGGTTCGTCCGTCCTTGATGATCGTCACCGAGTCGCACAGGCGGTCGACCTCAGCCATGATGTGGCTTGACATGAGTACAGTGCGCCCCTGGCCGGCCGCATCACGAACCGCGTCGACGAATACCTCGGCCTGGAGCGGGTCGAGTCCGGAGGTCGGCTCATCGAGGATGACCAGGTCACACGGCGCCGCCAGCGCCGCCACGAGCATGACCTTCTGCCGGTTGCCTTTGGAGTAGGAGCGGACCGGCTTGTGGGGATCCAGTCGGAAGGCCTCGATGAGCTCGGCCTCGCGCGCCCGGTCGCGTCCGCCGCGCAGGGCGGCGAGGGCATCAAGGGTCTGCGCCCCGGTGAGTGTGGGCCACAGCGCCACGTCACCGGGCACGTAGGTGCACCGGCGCGTGATGTGCTCGGCGTCGCGGTGCGGATCCATGCCCAGGACTTGCACCATGCCGCTGTCTCGACGGTACATGCCCAGAAGGACGCGGATGGTCGTTGACTTCCCCGAACCGTTGGGGCCCAGGAAACCGTGGATCTGGCCCGTCTCCACCTTCAGGTCAAGACCGTCGAGTGCGCGGAGGGGGCCAAAGGTCTTGACCAGCCCCGAGGCGTCGATGGCAGGGGAGTGATGCCGCGCGGGCAGTACGGACGCTGTAGGGGAGGCGGTGGTCGTTGGCATGCCCCCAGGGTGAGGTGTGACGCTGCGTCGTACGCAAAGCCCACGCGGCAGCATCCAAGCAAGTGCCGCTTACTCGCTCAGGCGCCATCGATCGATCGCGGTGAGGAACTCCCGTTCCAAGGTTCGGATGAGTCGTGCATCGGGGTAGCCGGTAGTGGCGATGAGGCGGAAGAGTGCCTGTACCGCCTCGGTGTCGACGCTGTTCGCCAGGTCCGCAAGGTGCTCAGGTGTCAGCCGAGCCTCCAATCGGGACACCATGTCCCGTGCGCGCTGTTCGATCTGCGCGTCTGACAGCTCGGCCGGATCCTGGGAGTAGAGGGCCAGTGACTCGGCGTCGTAGCGAGGATCCGGGTCGACGAAGAGGAACTCCGCCTCCGGGGGCATCTGACCGCGGTAGCAGGCCAGGTCGGTCAGGTCCCGCTCCTTGCGCACAGCGCAGCGGGTGGCCTCATCGGGAGCGGCCTGCTCCAGCCGGTCGAAGAAGGCCGCCATACGCGGGGACATCGGTGAGACAGTCGAACCAGTCCTGGCTCGCTCCAGCAGACCGGCGAGCATGTCTCTCTGCCTGGTCACCTCGGCCAGGTGGTCCTCCACGGCGGACAGGGCCCCGGCCAGGTCCTCGACAACGGAGCCGGCCGGTGGACGTGTTCCAGCTGCTTCCGCCACGGGAGCGTCGTCGATCTGCTCGACGCCGGTCGCCTCGGGCTCGTCGAGGACGCGTTTGATGGTCTCCAGGGACACACCGGCCTGGACCAGCCAACGGATCCGGGAGAGCCGGGCCACGTGGCCCAGGTCGTAGTCGCGCCAACCACCACGTTCATCGGGAACCGGAAGCAGCCCCAGCGAGTGGTAGTAGCGCACCGTGCGCACCGTCGTCCCGGTGAGCTCTGCGATCTCAGCAACGCGCATAGGGACAGTCTCACACGGCATCTGGATCATGATCCGCTCGGATCCGATTGGTGGGGGCGGACCATGGGGAGTTCGAACCGTTTGCCGGGACATGCCCACGTTGCTACTGTGCCCGCGTGATGACAGGCGGACCAGGCTACGACGGCGGCAGCGCTGCACCGTCTCTCCCTCCGCAGACGGGAGGGTCCTGGTGAACGGCACGCGAGCCAACTTGCAGGTCGGCGACATGCTGCAGGGAAGTGCGGGCACCCTGTCGGTCAGAGGCTGCCTGCTCTTCAAGGAGTGGGACGCCCAGGACCGCTGCTTCTACTACTGGGAGGAGTGGCAGCTCGTCGGTGGCAGCAACGCCGACACCTGGGTCGAGCTCGATCACGACCCCGGCGAGATCCTCTTCTACGAGCCCGTTCGTCTCCAGGAGGCGATTGAGCCGTGGGCCCTGACCGTCGGCCAGAGACTGCAGCTGACGATCAACGGCACTCCGCACCAGGCTCTCGTTGAGGAGGTCACCACCGGCACGCTCGAGAACGCCATCGGCTCTCCGGTGTGCCCGCTGAACATCGGCGAGACCATGACCTACGTCGAGCTGCGGCTGACAGACCCGGCCGGTGTGACCAGCCGACTGACCATCGACAGCCACCGTTTCCGTGACCTCCTGGCCTACCGCAAGACCTCCTTGTCCACTTCCCAGCAGAAGCAGCTCTTCGGGCGCGTCCTGTGCAACAGCCGACCCGTTGCCGGCAGAACCGGCCGGAACATCGGATGCGCTATCGTCGCCGCCATCGTCAGTGTTGTACTCGCCGTCGGACTGTTCTCCGCGTGCTCCAGCAGCAGCCGTTCCACTGGTGGAGCCGACTCCTCCAGCACCTCGGACTCGAGCTCCTCACGGACCTATCGTCACCGCCCGGTCTACGGAGGCGGCGGAGGCGGAGTGGGCAAGTAGGTCCGCACCCGTCAGCGACGGCGTGCCCGCCATGCGCTCCCGGCGCCGAGCGAGTGCGGATGGGGATCTCGCCCCGTTTGTCGGGTGCCTGCCCCGTTGCTACCGTGCTCGCGTGAGTGCGGTGAGCCTGTGTTCTGTCAGCTACAAGATCAGTGGGGCCGAGCCGCACGTGCTCAACGATCTCCCCACCGTCGAGTCGATTCTCCTCGACGCCGCCCGGAAAGCGGGACTGACTGCCGTCTCCAGTGCGCACCACCGGTTCGAGCCCCAGGGCCTGAGCGCCGTCGTCATTCTATCCGAGTCGCATATCGCCGCCCACACCTGGCCCGAGTCCGGCGACGGCTACGTGACGCTCACCAGCTGCCGTACGCTGACCCCCGCGCAGATCGAGGCCGTGGGGGAGATGGTGCGTCAGCGGCTTCAGGCCCAGCAGGTGATCAGCTCGGGGATCACACTGTGAGCATCAGAGGTGATCTGAGAGTCGGCGAGACGCTTCGGGGTTCCTTGAGGAAGAAGAGTCACTCCTACACCGTCATGGGGCGAGTTGTCCTGAAACGGCGGGATCAGCGAAGCCGGCGCCTCACTCGGTGGGAGCAGTGGCGCCTGATCGACGACAACAGCGAAGAGCTCTGGCTCGAGATCAATCGAGATACCAATATGGTTGTTCTTCACGAGCCGGTTCCTATTCAGCCGATGATCGATCCGCTCGCGCTCGAGGTGGGCCAGACCCTGCAGCTGAAGGTCAATGGTCGACCGTATTCCGTTGAGGTCAAGGACGTATACCGAGCCGATATTGACCATGAGACAGGAGCCGTCCCACATCTGACAGGAGCTGTTACAACAACGACATGCGTTGAGCTCCGGGTCAAAGGGGCGAGGAAGCCTCTCTCCAGCATCGTGATCGATGAGCATCGCCGCCGGGAGCGCGAGGCATATCGCATCACGACCCTCGCGCCTGAGCAGCAGTCCAAGATCTTCGGTCGGCACGTGAGTCGACCGTGGTGGGTGCCAGGCGTTGCACGAAGGCTCGGCCGGTGGATCTCCTCGGTAGGCCCTGGACTTCGGGGTGGTTGGAAGTCACCTCTATTCTGGCTCATTCCGTTTCTCATTCTGATGGCGATCCTTGCGTGGACTGATGATGACGATTTCAGTCCTGCGGAGGACGGCTCCGTCTTCCGGAACCGCTCGGTCTACGGCGGTGGGGGCGGCGGCGTCGGAAAATAACCTGGAGCCCACTGACTCAACCCCCTCGACGGTCATACACGAAGGAGAAGACATGTCGCTCATGACCATCGCTCACCACTCATCGGTCGACCTCAACTGGCAGTCACTGCTGAGCACCATCGTCTACGCGGTGCTCGGAGTGGTCCTGCTCATGGTGTTCGCGCTGCTGGTCAACCGCATCTTCCGTCTCGACCTCAGACGCGAGCTCATCGAGGACCAGAACATCGGCCTGGGGGTTGCCTTCGCCGGCACGGCGCTCGCGATCGCCATCATCATCGCCGCCACCATCCTGAGCTGAGCCGCACACCATGACCCACGGTCGAATCGGGCGACGAGAGAACGTCGCCCTGTTCACTGCGGCCTTGCTCGCCGCGATCGGCGGGCTCATCTACGAGCTCATCCTGGGCACGGCCGCCTCCTACCTCCTGGGCGACTCCGTCCTCAGCTTCAGTCTCGCCACCGGCATCACCCTGTTCGGCATGGGAATCGGCTCGCTGCTGGTCAACCGCTTCCGCGCCGCGCCAGCGGTCGTCTTCGGAGTCAGCGAGGTGCTTCTGGGCCTCATCGGCGGCAACTCCGTCCTCCTGCTGTACCTGGCCTTCGGACGCACCCGCCTGCACTGGGTCGTCTTCGGCGGCATCAGCCTGACCATCGGCATCCTCATCGGCCTGGAGATCCCGCTGCTGGTGCGGACCTTCGCCGCCTTCGGGCGCCGCTCGACCAGTGAGCTGCTCGGCAAGGTCATGGCCATCGACTACTTCGGCTCACTGGTGGCCTCCCTGGTCTTCCCCCTGGTGCTCCTCCCACAGCTGGGCCTCATGCGCGGGGCCTACCTGGTCGGGGCGCTCAACGTCCTGGTCGCGGTGCTCGTCCTGCTCCAGGTGCGCACACCTCGCAAGATCCTGTGGGCGGCCACCGCCGCCGTCGTGGCACTGGTCGGTATGTTCGCGGCCGCCAACCGCATCGAGCGCAGCGTGGAGGCGCTCACCTACAACGACCCGGTCGTCTACTACCAGCAGACCGCCTACCAGAAGGTGGTCCTCACCGACTACCAGGACGACCTGCGCATGTACCTCAACGGACAGCTCCAGTTCTCCAGCCTGGACGAGGCCAGGTACCACGAGACCCTGTCCGCCAGCGCCATGACCTCGGTGAAGGATCCTGCTCACGTCCTCGTGCTCGGTGGCGGTGACGGTCTGCTGGCCAGGGAGATCCTGCGCTACCCCAGCGTCAAGGACGTCACCATCGTGGATATCGACCCCGGCGTCACCGAGCTGGCGCGAAGCAACCGCCTGCTCAAGGACCTCAACAAGGCATCCCTGTCCGACCCCAGAGTGAACGTTGTCAACGACGACGCCTTCACCTACGTCCGAGACTCCAGGGCGACCTACGACGTCGTTCTCGTCGACCTGGTCGACCCCTCCAACGAGAAGCTCGCCAAGCTCTACTCCACCGAGTTCTATCGGAATGTCGAGGCTCGGCTGGCACCCGAGGGTGTCATGGTCACCCAGGCCACCTCCACGTTCTTCTCACCCCACGCCTTCTCCACAGTGGCCAGCACCGTTGCCACCTCCCAACCGGATCGGCAGATCCTGCCCTTCTCGACCAACATTCCCTCCTTCGGGGAGTGGGGCTTCGTGCTGTCCACCAGGACGCCTCAGAACCTCATCAGCCAGCCGCTTCCCGAGGGACTGACCTACCAGGACCGGGAGACCCTGGAGTTCATCATGCGAACCAAACCGGCCCGCACCGAGACCATGGAGCCCTCCACTCTCCTGCATCCGCGGATCGTCGAGGTCTACAACCGAGACATGCGGCAGTGGCGCTACTACTGAACCACCCAGGAAGAGGCGGCGAAGTCGGTTCGGTCTGAAAAGCTCCGGAGGCGACCTCGCCGCTGTGCCGTTACCGCACCGAGTAGGCCGCCTTACCTCATCTCAGGATTCTGATGGTCAGCCAGACCGCGATCCCGGCGATCACCACACAGCTCATCAGGGACACGATGACCGCCATGCCGAGGATGAGCAGATAGAGCATCGACGCCAGCGTTGCCAGCCAGATGAGCGCGACACGAGCAGCGCGAGGAAGTGCTGTCGCCAGGCAGGCCCCGGCTGCGACGGTCACCAGCCCGCTGACTGCGAAGCTCATGAAGTCGGGGTCAGTGACGTTGACGGACTTGAGCGTCCCTCCCCAGATGATGATGAGGAGACCGCAGACGGCCAGGCACGCCCCGGCGATGTTTCGTCCGCTCAGCCGCAGCCGGGGCGACTTGTCGTGGTTCGTTGCTGTCATGTTGCTGATTTCCTTCCGATGATGCGATGCGTAGTTGTCGCCAAGGCCCTGTCGTTATCTGGTGTTCGCCGAAGCCACGAGCTCGCGTCCCCAGCTGTGGGCGTCGGTCTTCTCTCCATCGGCCAGCGGACCCTTGCTCGCCGTGACCACGAAGCTCCTGACCGACACCGTCCGCCGACCCTGATGGCGCTGCAGCGCCTTGGCGATCGCCTTGGCCGCTGAACCGCTGAGCCAGCCCTTGGAGATGACCGTGTCGAAGGCGGCGGCGCCGGTGGATGCCGGGATCGCCGTGGTCTCCAGCCACCCGCCGATCCCGTGGGATGCCTCGCCCGACCCCGCCTGCTCACAGGCCTTGGCCCGCGAGGTCGCAGTCGGCAGCCCCCGGTTGTGGGTGGGGGCTCCCAGCACGAGCAGATCCAGGTCTGCGGGCAGGGCACTCGGAGCCTGGGAAACGTCGACGACCTGTGCGTCGACGCTGCCCTCGATCAGCCCGGCGGCGACGGCCTCGGCGATGGCCCGGGTATTGCCGAAGTAGGACTCAACAACGATGAGTGCCTTGGTCATGGTGTCCTCCTGAAGGCCGGTACCGGCGATGTCGCCGGTGACGTGTGCGTCATGAACCCACTGTCAGGTGTGACGCCACGTCGCACGCAAACGGGGCCCGCCGCTCAGAAGGCGACGGGCCCGTCAGACCGAGGAGATCGGTGGGTAGGGGAGACGAGTGAGAGCGACGAACGACGTCGCCGCGTCCGCCTCAGAGCTTGGAGGCGTCGACGGCGAAGGTGTTGCAGGCCTGTACCGAGCCGGAGTTCATCCCGGTGGTGAACCAGCGAACGCGCTGCTCGGAGGAGCCGTGGGTCCAGGTGTCGGAGTCGACGTGTCCCTTCGCCCGCTCCTGGATGTGGTCGTCACCGACGGCCTCGGCCGCCCCCAGGGCACCGCTGATCTCCTCGCTGCTGGGACGGCTGAGGAAGGGCTTGCCGGTCTCCGGGTCGGGGGTGGAGGAGGCATGGTTGACCCAGATTCCCGCGTAGCAGTCCGCCTGAAGCTCCAGGCGCACCGAGTCCGACGTCGCGCCACTGCCCGAGCGGTCGGCCTTGGCCATCTGCCCGGTCAGGTGCTGGATATGGTGCCCGAACTCATGGGCCACGATGTACTCCTCCGCCAAAGGAGTGTCCGTGGCCCCCAGGGACTTCTCCATCTCGGAGAAGAAGCTCATGTCCAGGTAGACCGTCTGGTCCCCTGAGCAGTAGAAGGGCCCCACCGCCGAGGAGGCGTTGCCGCAGGCCGAGGAGATCTGGGTGCCGTCCCACAGGACGAACTCGGGCTTGGCGTACTTGAGCCCCGCCTGGGCGGGCAGCTGATCCGTCCACACCGCGTCGAGGGACTCGGCGGTGGCCACCATGCGGCACTGGGTGTACTTGTTGGCGCTGTCCCCGCTGGTGCACACGGAGGTATCGATCGACGAGGCCGTCGGCCGCGTGGCCCCATTCTGCTGCTGCGCCCCCAGCATGGAGGACAGGTCCACCCCCGTGAGCTGGGAGATGAGGACGACGGCGATGACGGTCAGGATCGAGCCGCCGCCGATCATCGCTCCCCGGCCTCCGCCGGAACGGGTCTGGACCCGGTTGGGATCGATCTGGATATCGCGGTTGAAGGACACGGACCACCTCTCAGAGCACGCCTGCGACCAGGCTGGAACTGCCCCCACGCTACCGTGATACCGCCCCCGACGCGAAGCAAGGACCACCAGGGGCGGGACTGCTCGGACCGAGCGCGGTTGCGGAGCCGTGCCAACCGTGCCGGGGTAGCCTGGCACCGTGCTCTACGACCTGCTGTACAAGACCGTCCTGACCCGCATCGACCCCGAGCTGATCCACGACGTATGCATGGACGCCATCGAGCTGACTGGCAAGGTCCCCTTCATCAGGGACGTGGTGCGCCAGGTGTGCGGGCGCCGCCCCGTCTTCCCCGTCCCCTCGGCCAACCAGGGCGGTCCCTTCGCCCGCCCCGTTCCCGGTGTCCTGGGGCTGGCAGCCGGTATGGACAAAGAGGGACAGGCCGTCGAGGGCCTGGACATGCTCGGCTTCGGCTTCATCGAGGTCGGGACCTTCACCGCCCGTGCCCAAGGCGGTAACGACAAGCCCCGTATGTGGCGCTACCCGCAGATGCGCGCCGTGCGCAACCGCATGGGCTTCAACAACTCCGGAGCGGACGAGGCCGCCAAGCGGCTGCGCGCTCTGCGCCGCACCCCGCGGGGACGCTCCATCGTCGTCGGCGCGAATATCGGCAAGACCAAGGTGACGCCCCTTGAGGACGCGGTTGAGGACTACCGCTACTCGGCCAAGGCGGTGGCCCGGTGGGTCGACTACCTCGTCGTCAACGTCTCCAGCCCCAACACCCCCGGGCTGCGCAGCCTGCAGAGCGTCGAGGCGCTGCGCCCGATCCTCGAGGCCGTGCGTGAGGCCGCGGACCAGGCCGCCATGCGCCACGTCCCACTCCTGGTCAAGATCGCCCCGGACCTTGCCGATGAGGATCTCGACGCCGTCGCCGACCTGGTCCTGGACCTGGGGCTGGACGGGGTCGTGGCCACCAACACCACCATTGACCACGACCTGGGTGACGGCGGTCTGTCCGGAGCGCCTCTTCTGCCCCGCTCCCTGGAGGTCGTGCGCCGCCTGCGCAGCCGGCTGGGGGAGGGGCCCACCATTATTGGCGTTGGCGGTATCTCCTCCATCATGGACGCCGAGCTCATGCTCGATGCCGGAGCGGACCTGCTCCAGGCCTACACGGCCTTCATCTACAACGGTCCCGCCTGGCCGGGGCGGATCAACCGCGCCCTGGCCACCGCGTCGGCCGGTTCCGCAGTTCGTGCACTGCGCTGATCCCCGCCCCGTCAGGCGGGGCGCTTCTCGGGGGAGGAGGTCAGTGACGGGTCCCGCTCAACGACGTCGCCCAGGGCGATGTCGATGGCGGCCATGACGTCGTCGTCCAGGTGCACGCCTGAGGCCCTGACCGTGTCCGCCAGCTGCTCGGGGCGCGAGGCGCCCACGATCGCCGAGGAGACGGCCGGGTTGCGCAGGACCCAGGCGATCGCCAGCTGCGGCATGGTCAGCCCGAGGTCCTGGGCGATCGGGCGCAGGGCCTGGACCGCGGTGAGTACGTCGTCGCGCATCCACCGCGAGATCATCTGCCGGCCGCCCTTGTCATCAGTGGCCCGTGAGCCGGCGGGCGGCTCCTGGCCGGGCAGGTACTTGCCGGACAGGACCCCCTGGGCCATTGGCGACCACACGATCTGTCCCAGCCCCAGATCCTGGCTGGTGGGCACCACCCTGTCCTCGATGACCCGCCACAGGGCCGAGTACTGGGGCTGGTTGGACACCAGACGGAAACCCATCTGCGTGGCCAGCTCCTGGCCGGCACGGATCTGCTCGGCCGTCCATTCCGAGACCCCGATGTAGAGGGCCTTTCCCGCCCGCACGACGTCGGCGAAGGCCTGCATGGTCTCCTCCAGCGGCGTCTCGTGGTCGTAGCGATGGGCCTGGTAGAGGTCCACGTAGTCCATGCCCAGGCGCGTGAGGGAACCGTTGATGCCCTCCATGATGTGCTTGCGCGACAGACCCACGTCATTGGGGCCCTTGGGGCCGATGGGCCAGTAGACCTTGGTGAAGACTTCCAGGGACTCGCGGCGCCGACCGGCCAGCGCGCGCCCCAGAACCTCCTCGGCGACCGTGTTGGCGTAGACATCGGCGGTGTCGAAGCTCGTGATTCCCAGGTCGAGGGCCGTGTGAACGCATTCGATGGCCGTACCCGCCTCCACCTGGGAGCCGTGGGTGAGCCAGTTGCCGTAAGTGATCTCGGTGATCTTCAACCCGGATGAACCCAGGTGCCTGTATCCAACTGTGTGTTCCATAACACCACCCTACGGTACGGTCCCACGACGTGGAACCGTCGCGGGACCGGGGCGGGTCGGACGAGCGCGGGTTCAGGAGGGGTACTGGCCCCGTTTCACCAGGGTGGCCGGACGGCGCCAGCGCCGCAGCATGAAGCAGCGCGACATGATGTAGAAGAAGATCATTCCCTCGTTCTTGACCCGCTCCTCCCCGAACTTCTTGTGAAGACGGCGGCGCAGCCGGTTCCAGCACCAGACGGCGTCGACGATCGCGAGCAGCAGGTAGCCGTTCATCGCCAGCACGGCGTAGAAGCTGATCACCGGGTACTGGGGCAGGATGTGGTTGAACCCGAAGGAGAGGATGAGCAGGACGAAGATGAGGGGCATGAAGAACTCGCCCAGGCTGAAGCGCGCGTCGACGTAGTCGCGGATGTAACGCTTGACCGGCCCCTTCTCCCGGGATGGGAGATACTTCTCGTCACCGGTCACCATGGCCTCACTCTGCCGCTTCCAGGCCTCGTCGCGGGCCGCTCGCGCCTCTCGCTTGGCGGCCTTGCGGTCCTTGGGAACCACGGGGTGCAGATTCTTGGCCTGCTGGTCCCTGCGCTTGGGAGTGGGGCGCCCTTTGCCAACGGGCTTGGGGGCGGGCTCGGCTGCAGGCTCCGGCTCGGGGGTCTGGCTGCGCTTCTTGAACAGGCTCACGGTGCACAGACTAACGGCAGCGGCACGATACCCTGAAAACCATGATCACCGTTGATGCCGTGCGCAACGCTGTGCACACCTCCATGCCCGCCATCGTCTCGGACCTGACCGATCTGGTCACGATCCCCTCGGTCTCCGCCTCCAGCCACGACCAGTCCCAGGTCCGGCGCTCCGCCGAGGCCGTGGCCTCGCTCCTGCGCGACAGCGGTCTGGACGCCGAGATCCTCTCTGTGCCCGCCCCGGACGGCGCCCCCGGCAGGCCCGCCGTCCTGGCCCACAAGGCGGGCCCCCAGGGCAGCCCGCACGTCCTGCTCTACTCCCACCACGACGTCCAGCCCGTCGGTGACCCGACCGGATGGGACCAGGCCGATCCCTTCACCGCCGAGCGGCGCGGTGAGCGACTCTTCGGTCGCGGGACCGCCGACGACAAGGCCGGTGTCATCACCCACGCCCACGCCCTGCGGACCCTGGCCTCCCTGGCGGACGGCGAGCTGCCCTGCTCGGTGACGGTCTTCATCGAGGGGGAGGAGGAGGTCGGCAGCCCCTCCTTCGAGAGCTTCCTGACCACCTACCGTGACCGGCTCGCCTCCGACGTCATCGTCGTGGCCGACTCCTCCAACTGGAAGGTCGGCACGCCGTCCCTGACCACCCTGCTGCGCGGCGTCGTCCAGGTCGATGTCCGCCTCGACATGCTCGATCACGCGCTTCACTCCGGCCAGTACGGCGGCCCGGTCCTGGACGCTGCCACCGCCATGTGCCGTCTGATCGCCTCCTGCCACGACGAGGCCGGTGACGTCGCCATCGCCGGGCTGGTCAGCCGGCCTCAGGCCGATGCCGACTTCCCGGACTACCCGGAGGCCGACTTCCGCGCTGACGCAGGGGTCCTCGACGGCGTCGAGCTGGTCGGCACCGGTGATCTCACCGCACGGCTGTGGACCAAGCCCTCCCTGACTCTCATCGGTATGGACGTCACCCCGCTGGACCTGGCCGGCAACGTCCTGACCCCCTCGTGCACCGCCCGCCTCTCGCTGCGCATCGCGCCGGGGCAGGACCCCGCCGAGGCGCAGGCGGCACTGGTCGCCCATCTGGAGAAGCACGTGCCCTTCGGCGGCCGGCTGACCGTCGAGGGCCGCGAGGCCGGTCCGGCCTTCGACGGCTCCGAGACCACCCCCGCCTCCGAGGCTGCCCGCTGGGCGCTGTCCACCGCCTGGAGCACCGAGGCCGTCAACATCGGCCAGGGCGGTTCCATCCCCTTCATCGCCACTCTCAAGGAGACCTTCCCCGAGGCCCAGGTGCTCGTCACCGGTATCGAGGACCCCGACACCCGCGCCCACAGTGAGAACGAGTCCATGCACCTGGGCGAGCTCGAGCACATCGTCGTCGCAGAGGCCCTCCTGCTGGCCCGACTCGGCGACGCCATCGCCTCATGACGTCTCCCGTACGCCGGCACTGCTCCCTCCGGGCCGCGGTATGAGGGTCCTCCTCGCTCCTGGGGGCTTATGGCCCGAGCCGGCCGGAGTGCCGCTGGCCGGACTCGGCCGCGGTCTTCCGGCCGGCCGCGTCGCCGCCTGCCTGGCGCGCGGCTGGCAGGCGGCACGTCCCAGTGACGCTCTGACCCTGATGCCCATGTCCGACGGCGGCCCGGGATCGTCCCAGGCCATCGCTCCGGAGCGCATCGCCTCCCGTGAGGTCATCCAGGCACAGGGACCGCTCGGACAGGTCCGCGAGGTGGATCTGGTGAGGATGGCTCCCAGTCCCTCAAACCCTGGCGGTCGGCGCCCCGGCGAGGGCGGGACCTGGTTCCTCGACGCCGCCCGCCTGCTGGCGGTCCCCCCCGACCCCGATAAGGCCGCCCAGGAAGCGCTTCGGGGAAGCAGCCATGGCCTGGGTCAGGTCATAGGCGTCGCCGTGGACCGTATGGCTCCTTCCGACACCCTCCTGGTCGGCCTGTCACGCGCTGCCGTCCACGACGGCGGGGCCGGAGTCCTGGACGCCCTCGGGGGCGCTTCTGCGGCCGCGGAGCTGCTTGCCGGGCGCAGCATCGGACTGGTCCTGGCTGACGACATCGCCCTGGGAGGACTGAGCGGGGCGGGCGCGGCTTTGACCAGGATCGCCGCCTTGAGCCCCCGGCAGGCTCAGGAGCTGGACCGCCGCGCCTGCGCCGCAGCCGCTGAGGCCGTGAGCACAGCCGAAGCCGGCGCACCGCAGGTCTCCTCGAGGGGGCAGAGAATGCTCCCCGTCATCTCGGCGCTCGATGAGGCGGCGCTGCCTTCGTCTGCCACCGCGGACCTCGGTGGACCGCCTCGTCTGAGTGCCTCGACCTGGGGGACCGGCGCGGCCGGGGGCAGTGCCATGGTGCTGCGCGCCCTGGGGGCCTGGGCACGGCCCGGGGCCCGTGTCATGGCGGAGATACTCGGCCTCTCCGAGGCGGTGTCAGGCCAGGACCTGGTGGTCACCGCCTCGGGTGAGCTCTACGACGTTCCGGCCGACGGGGTCGTAGGCGTCGTCGGCCACCATGCCGCCTCCCAGGCGCTGCCGGTTGCCATGGTGTGCGGGCGCTGCGTCACCACCCGCGGTGAGCTCGCCGGCGCCGGTATCTCCAACGCGTACAGCCTGCAGGAGCCCCATGCCGCTGAGTCGTGGGACGCCGTCGGTTCCGACGCGCTTCAGGACCGCTTGACGGATATGGGTGCCCGGTTGGCCCGCACGTGGTCGCGCTGAGCCGGACGGAACGCGGTGCTCCCTGAACCAGCATTGACCAGCATGGACCAGCGCTGACCAGCGCCGCCCAGCGCGCTGCGGCGGAGTGCGCCTACGGCTCAGTCGATGAAAGCCGCGGCCGTCGAGTCGCGCACGATGAGGTCGGGGGCGAAGAGCATCTCGGTGTCGGTTGGCCGCTCTCCGTCGAGCTGGGCCAGCAGCGTGGACACGGCCGCCCGGCAGATAGAGCCCACGGGCTGACGCACCGTGGTCAGCGGTGGGTCGGTCATGGGAATGAGCGGTGAGTCGTCGTAGCCGATGACGGAGACGTCGTGCGGCACGGATCTGCCGGTCTGACGCACCCCGTGGACGACTCCGAGGGCCATGACGTCCGAGGAGCACACGATGCCGGTACACCCCTGCTCGAGCAGGTGCAGTGCAGCGCTGATACCGCCCTCGTAGGTGTAGAGCGTCTCAACGATCCGCAGGGGCTCCTGGGGCAGGCCCTCCCTCATGGCGTCCTCGTAGCCGGACCGCTTGCGCTGAGCCGGGACCATGCGCATCGGCCCCATGGCCAGCCCGATGCGTTGGTGTCCCAGGGCAATGAGATGGTCCACAGCCATCCGGGTCGCCCGGCGGTCATCGGTCGCGAAGCCCGGGGCCTTGATGGTCGGTGCGTTGCCGTTGACCGTCACCAGTGGAACGCCGCGCTCACGCAGACGCTGGTAGCGGGTGACGTCGCCGGTGGTGTCCGCGTGGCGCCCGGAGACGAAGATGATCCCTGCGACGCCCCGGTCCACCAGCATCTCGATGTACTCGTCCTCGCTGATGCCACCGGGTGTCTGGGTGCACAGCAGCGGGGTGTGTCCGGAAGGGGCCAGGAGCTGCTCGATCTGCTGGGCGAACAAGGGAAAGATCGGATTGCTCAGCTCCGGCACGATCAGTCCCATGAGGCCCCGCGACGACTGGTGCACGGACTCGGGTCGCTCGTAGCCGAGGATGTCGAGTGCCGCGAGCACCTGCCGCCGAGTCGAGTCGGCCACGTTGGACTTTCCGTTGAGCACACGCGAGACGGTGGCGGTGGACACGCCTGCCTGGTCAGCGATGTCGGTGAGAGTGAGTCTCTGCGGCATAAGTGAATCCTACGAGGATCGGTGAAGGTCTAGGGGCCACTTCGCGTGAACAGACGGTGGTTCGTCGTCCGGCCCTCCAGCCGCAATCCTCGCAGATCAGGGGCTGTTCTCGTGAATCAAGGGCGGCGACAAGGCGCCTCACGCCTCTGATTCACGCTGCTGGGACGGGGCAGGAGAGGTGGAGCGGTGTAGCCCACGTTCAGCCCTTGACTGCGCCGGAGATCGAGCCACCGACGATGTAGCGTTGGAGGTACTGGAACAGTGCGATCACCGGAGCCATGGTGAGAACCGCACCAGCGGCGAAGATCCCCAGGTTGTTGGAGCGGTCACCGACGAGCATGCCGTAGAGCCCCACCGCCAGGGTCTTCTGGGAGTTGTCGGTCAGGATGATCGACCCCAGGAGGAACTCACTGATGACACCGACGAAGGCCAGTAGGAAGGTCGTGGCGATGATCGGTTTGAGTGTGGGCAGCAGGATGATTCTGAAGACCTGCCAGTGGGTGCAGCCGTCGATGATGGCGGCCTCATCGAGCTCACGGGGGATGGTGTCGAAGGTTCCCTTGATGAGCCACACCTGACCCAGGGCCCCACCCATGAGCGCCAGGCTGTAGCCGGCGAGCGTGTTCAGACCAAGGGAGGGGACGACCTGGCCGATGTCGGAGATCATCGTGTAGATGGCGATCATGGACAGGATCGCCGGGAACATCATGATCAGGAGCAGGGCCAGCAGACCTCCGCGACGTCCGGTGAAACGGAAGCGGGAGAAGGCGTAGGCCCCGAGCAGGGAGAGAAATACCTGGGCGGTAGCCACTACCGAGCAGATGATGATGGTGTTGAGGTACCAGCGCAGGAAGGGGCCGCGCGCTCCCGCCAGCAGGTTCTGGTAGTTGACCAGACTTACCTTGGTGGGGATGAGGCCGGTGGAGGCCACCGTTCCCAGCGGGTTGAGGGAGGCGGAGATGACGTAGAGGACGGGGAAGGCGGCGAAGACAAGGGCGACGACGCCGACAACGTGCCTCCATCCGATCTCACGGAACCATCGGGAGAACGGCATGTGGTTCTCTGCCGGCAGGACGTTCTCGGAGCTTTTGGACACGGTTTTGGAAGAGGTGCTCATAGTGATTCTGTTCTTTCCGCAATCGACTCGGGTCAGTTGACGTCTTCGAGCTTCTTGGTGGCCCGGAACTGCAAAGCGGCCAGGACGCCGGTCACGGCGAACAGGATGACCGAGACGGCCGAGGCGAATCCGAAGTCGGAGCCGGAGCGGCCGAAGGCGATGCGGTAGACCATTGAAATGAGGATGTCGGTACCGCCGCGCGTGTACTCGCCGGCGGGGAATGGACCGCCCTCAGTCAGCAGCTGGATGGCGTTGAAGTTGTTGAAGTTGAAGGCAAAGGTGCTCACCAGCAGAGGGGCGACGGCGACCAGGAGCAATGGGGTGATGATGCGCAAGGTGGCCTGCATCCCGGTGGCACCGTCCATCTTGGCGGCCTCTTTGACGTCCCCTGAGATGGACTGAAGCGCTCCGGTACACACGATGAACATGTAGGGGAATCCCATCCAGGTATTCGTCAGCAGAACGGCGATCTTCGCCATGGTCGGGTCGGACAACCACGGGATATTGAGGTGCAGCATCTGGTTGATGAGGCCGAAGTCTTGGTTGTAGAAGTTGGACCAGATGAGCAGTGAGATGAAGCCCGGCACGGCGTAGGGCAGCAGGAGGAAGGACCGGTAGAGTTTCTTGCCCTTGATACGGTCGTCGTTGAGCGTCAACGCCAGGAAGAAACCGAGACAGAATGTGAGCAGCACCGAGCCAAAGGCGAAGATGACCGTCCAGGTGAAGGCCTTGAGGAACTGGGAGGCCAGGTTGCCTTCAGTGAACAGTCGAGAGTAATTGGCCAGGCCCACGTTCTGCTTCCAGGACTGGGCCAGGCTCTCACCCTTGGCATTGACGAAGTGCTCTGACAACCCCACCTTCTTGACGGAGTAAACGTTCCCGGTCGCGGTGTTGGTGATGGTGTCGGAGGACTTGTCGTACACCATTTGCTTGGTACCCTCGAACGCGGTTCTCACGCCCTGGACCTTGACCGTGGTCTTATCGGAGAAAGGAACCGACATGGAGGCGATATCCTCGTAAGCGGCATTGATCTGCCTGGGGGACAGGATCGTGTAACCGCTGGCTCTGGTCACCACCCCGTCCTCGATGGTGACGGTGGAAGCGTTAACCTTCTCCATCTTCTTTCCATCACTTCCCCGCAGAACCTCGTTGGTCTTGGGGTTGACCAGGAACAGCGAGAAGGGGCCCTGAGTGACATCGCCGTCGGTGGCGACCGACAGCCCGTAGGTTGGGGAGTCCTTCGTGCGGACCATGGAGTTATTGGTGATGGCGGTGATCGCTTCCTCCTTCGTCCCACGGTAGCCGTCCCCGAAGTTGGTGAAGGAGGTCTGGATAGTCAGGATGATTGGGATGATGAGAAAGACTGTTAGGAAGAACGTGCCGGGAAAGAGGTACTTGGCCGGTACGAACCGTTTTGTCGAGTACAGCAGGAACATGGCCGCCGTGGCGAGGAGGACGACTCCCAGCCACAACCACATCCGGTAGGTGATGAGAAGCGGAACGAGATAGATCGCGGATACCAGCGTGAGGGAGAGAACCACGATGCGTCCGACGACGCCTCGGATGGTGGTGCTCTTCTCCCTTGGGGTTGTGACGGATGCGGGCGTCATTGTCGGCAGGTCCTTTCCAAAGTATGGGAAAGTAGAAAAGAGAATCGTGGGACGGCGGAGGAACGGTTCTTTCCGGGGGACCGGCGTTGGTCTATGAGCCCTCGATCGAGGACTTGATAGTCTTACCGACTCCGGTCATGGTGCTGGCAGGATCTGCGCCCGCGACGATGTTGGCCTGAGCCCGCCCTAGCGGTTCCCATACTGACGACATGGCCGGGATCGCGGGCATGGGGTCTGCCTTGGCGGAGAGTTCCGCGAAGGCAACCATGTCGGGCCGTTCCGTTTTCAGCTTCTCGGCGAGATCCTTCTGTGCCGGAGGAAGCTCGTTGGACGGGAACATCGAGGCCGCGAAGGTCATGTCCTTGGCGGCGTCGGCTACGAAGGTCTCAGCGAATGCCTTGTTCTTGCCGTTGGAGGCCACGTAGAAGCAGTTGACCCCCACGAAGGGACGAGCCTGGCTTCCCCGAATGTCCTTAAAGCCCGGGATCCGGGTGAGCTGGTAATCGATACCGGCCTTCTTGATGTCCGCCAGGGCCCACGGTCCGGAGATGAGATAGGGAGCCTTGCCGTCGGTGAACAAGGAGATGTGGTTAGCGGCGGTAACCGACTTCCTTAAGACTCCCTGCTGGCCGAGCTGCCGGATCTTCTCCGCAGCCTTGATCGATCCCTCCTTGCCGATGCCGAGGTCCTTGGAGTTGTACGAGCCATCGGGGTTCTTTCCGAACAGGTAGCCTCCTGCTGCGGTGTAGATCGGCTCCATGTTGTAGGCGTCGCCCTTCTCGTCGACGGCCTGGGACAAGACGAGCGCGGTACCGGCCGCCGTTCCGGCTTCGACCATCTCCTCGATGCTAGTCGGTTGGGTGACGGAGGTCAGCGCCTTGTTGACGAAGAGGCCCAGGCACTCGACGGCGTACGGAGCTCCGTAGATCTGGCCGTCGTACGTGACCGCCTTGAGAGCGATGTCGGAATAGTTCGCCTCGGCCTCGGGGCTCAGGACGACTGGGCGGATGGCGCTGTTCTGCACCAAGTTACCGATCCAGTCGTGCGCGCCGACGACGATGTCAGGGCCGTTGCCGGCCTGGTTGGCGGTCACGAAGTTGGGCTGCAGGTCGTTGGCGACGATCTGGACCGCTACCGAGATGCCCTGCTTGTCACCCCAGCTCTTGGCGATCTCCTTGAGTGAGTCAGCCTTCTTCTGATCGGCCCAGATGACCAGGTCGGCGTTGGAATCGCCGCCGGAGGCCCCGGATGCCTGCTGGTCAGTCCCCCCAGCGGCCGAACTGTTGGAGCTACGCGGGCTGGAGCAGGCTGCAACGGTTGAAACAGTGGTGGCGACGGCGGCCATTGTCAGGAAGGACCGGCGGGTGGGTGCCACAGGGATTCTCCTTCGAATCGGATCCATAAGCGGGGAGTTCCCCGCTTGGCACCATAATTTAATCGGCTGCTGTAATGACTGCAAGAGGTAAATAAACCTTGCATTCAGGTGTGTTAGGCCACAGTTGTGGCTTCCAGCCAGGTCGCCGTCGTGGGTGGGACCAGCAGCCGTCCCTGGTCCTGACGCAGGGGCTGGGACGACAACAGCACCTTGGCCTCGGGCGGCAGGACGATCGGGGCGTCGGAGGTGTTGACGACCACCAGTACGCCGCGTACCAGGAAGGCGAGGGCCTCAGCCGGACACCACTCCAGCCCGGTGACGAAAGCGAGAGGGGCGCAGGCCAGGTTGTACTCGAGGCGCACGTGGGCCGCGTGCCTCACG
Source organism: Actinomyces naeslundii (assembly GCF_001956585.1). GTDB lineage: Bacteria > Actinomycetota > Actinomycetes > Actinomycetales > Actinomycetaceae > Actinomyces > Actinomyces naeslundii. The sequence continues at coordinate 45,216 of NZ_MSRR01000003.1, forward strand.
GTCGCAGCGGGCGAGCCGAACTGCGAGGCCTGCCCCTGAGTGTGCTCGATCACCATGTCTGCCAGCTCCAGGGGAGCGGTGGGCTTGTCGGAGTCGGACAGGGCGATCTCGTCGCCCTGGCGCAGGTAGAGCGAACCGGGAAGAGCCAGCATCATGGCCTGCAGCGCCAGCCCTCGACGCAGCCGTTCGTCGTGGCCGACGGAGTACCAGCGCTGGCCGTCGCCTGGATCCAGGTGCTCGGACAGGATGTGGGGAGGCAGGAAGCGCCAGGTGGGGGTCGCGCCGAAGCGATCGTGCTCGTCGAGGGACCGTGTCAGGTGGGAGGTGAGCGACTCGGCGTCCCAGCGTGTCAGAGTCAGACAGTCATCGCGGAGGTGGTGCACCCAGTCGTCCTGGAGGTGGTGGCGCAGCGAGTCGGGGTAGTCGGCGGTCACATCGGCGCCGATGATGCCCTCCTCCACGTACTCGGCCAGCTGGCCGTGCAGCATGGCGCAGTAGGCGCTGAGGCGGTCCAGCCGGATCTCGTTGGTGACCTGAGGAGGCACGATGGTTCCCAGGTCGATACCGGCCGCCCCGGCCCGGAGGTAGGCCTCCGAACGGCGCAGCAGATCATCACCGGCTCCTTCGAGGCCGGTGATGAAACTGTTGGTCTGCTTGGCGTAGGGGCCCGTGATCGGGCCGAGCGCACCGGAGATGCGCACGATGGCGCGCAGCCCCTGCTCGCCTGCGGCATCGATGAAACGGCGGATCGAATCGATCTCAGAACTGACCTCCAGCAGGCTCGGGCGGATGAGCAGTGCGTCCATGCCCAGGTAGAGAGCGTGCTCGATGATGGGAGTGGTGCGATCCAGCTCGGCGGCTCCCAGGGCTGGCGAGGGGATCTCGTAGACCAGCGCGTGGCGCCACCACTCCTCCGGACCGTCGTAGGGCCGGTGAACGAGGGTAGTGGTCGTGGTCACGACAAGTGTCTCCCTTCCGCTGGGCTGGCGCCCAGGAGCGTCACTTCCAAGAGTGCTTCATCGGTGTCCCGCGGGTGCGTGCAACCAGACGTTGAGGAGATCGAGTGCCGCTGCGCCCTTGAGACGGTGTCGGAATGGTGACGTCTATCGTAACCCGCTTCTGCGCTACCTTGTGACCATGTCAGTGCAGAAATCTGGATTCGAGCCTCTGCGTATCGACGGAAACGGCGGTTCTGGTCTATCCGGATACCAGCCGCAGGATGCTGAGCGCTTCGTCCACGAGCAGGCAAAGAATCCCCAGCGCACTCCTTTCGAGCGCGATCGGGCCCGAGTCCTGCACTCCTCGGCGCTGCGGCGCCTGGGGGCCAAGACCCAGGTGCTGGGGCCGTCTGCCGACGACTTCGTACGCACCCGGCTCACCCATTCGCTCGAGGTGGCGCAGGTGGGGCGCGCCCTGGGACAAGCGCTGGGCTGCGATCCGGACGTCGTCGACGCAGCCTGCCTGTCCCACGACCTGGGGCATCCGCCGTACGGGCACAACGGTGAGAAGGCGCTCGACGTCGTCGCCCGCCGGATCGGGGGCTTCGAGGGGAACGCTCAGACCTTCAGGATCCTCACCCGCCTGGAGCCCAAGACCCTCGACGGGGGCGGGCGGCCGGTTGGCGTCAATCTCACCCGGGCCAGTCTCGACGCCGTCGCCAAGTACCCCTGGCTCAAGGGGCGGGGGCCGGGTGGTCCGGGCGGCCGCAGCGTGCGCAAGTACTCCGCTTACGACGACGACGCCGAGATCTTCGCCTGGATGCGTCAGGGAGCCCCGGAGGGCAGGCGCTGCATCGAGGCCCAGATCATGGACCTGTCCGACGACGTCGGCTACTCCGTCCATGACGTCGAGGACGCCATCGCCCTGGGGCGCATGGACCCGGCCTGCCTGACCGATGCCCGCGAGGTCGACGAGCTGCTCGAGGCGACGAGGGCCTGGTACGGCACCGAGCTCAGCGCCAATGCTCTCGGGGCGGCCTTCGACAGACTCTCCGGCCAGTCCTTCTGGATCCGCTCCTACAACGGCTCGGCCGCCGATGCCGCGCACCTGAAGAACCTCACCAGTGAGATCATCGGCCGCTTCGTCTCAGCGGTTGCCACCGCCACCCGTCAGACCTACGGCAACGGGCCCCTGACCCGCTACGAGGCCGAGCTCATCATCCCCGAGGAGACGGCCGCGGAGATCCTCCTTCTCAAGGGCATCGCCGTGCGCTACGTCATGGAGCCCCGCGAGCACGAGCCGGTCTACCTGCGCCAGCGCACCCTCATCTTCGACCTGGCCGACGCCCTGATGACCGGTGGTGGGAAGGGCATCGACCCGGTTCTGGTCGAGGCCTGGAACCAGGCCGACGACGAGGACGCCCGCCTACGGGTGGTCGTCGACCAGATCGCCTCGCTGACGGATACCTCCGCACGCTCCTGGCACGCCCGGCTGTGCGGCATGTTCTCCGAGGTGTAGCCGGCGTCCAGCAAGCCCTGGCGCAGGATGCCGGTGGCCTCGCCTACGATGGCCCTGTGGCGGGACTGATCAGGCGCGAGGACATCGAGGCAGTGCGTGAGCGCGCCCGGATCGAGGACGTCGTCGGCGAGCACGTGACCCTCAAGAGCGCCGGAGTCGGTTCACTCAAGGGCCTGTGCCCCTTTCACGATGAGCGCACTCCCTCCTTCCACGTCCGTCCCCAGCTCGGTTACTGGCACTGCTTCGGCTGCGGCGAGGGCGGCGACGTCATCACCTTCATCGAGAAGATCAACCACCTCGGTTTTGCCGAGGCCGTTGAGTACCTCGCGGACCGCACCGGGGTTCAGCTGCGTTACGAGGAGGGCGGCGCGGTCAGGCGCGGGGTGGAACCGGGAACCCGGCAGCGTCTTATGGACGCCAACCGTCTGGCCGAGGCCTGGTTCCGCGAGCAGCTCGCCACCCCGGAGGCCCAGGCGGGGCGGGACTTCTTGACGGCTCGGGGCTTCGACCGTCACGCCGCCGCGCACTTCGGCGTCGGTTACGCACCGGCCGGATGGGACAACCTCGCCCGTCACCTGCGCGGGGCCGGCTACACCGAGGCCGAGCTGGTCGACTCCGGGCTGTGCAGCCGGGGCGGCCAGGACGGGCGTCGTGTCTACGACCGCTTCCGCGGCCGTCTCATCTGGCCCATCCGCGATGTCACCGGAGCGACCGTGGGCTTCGGGGCGCGCAAGCTCGCGGAGGACGACCAGGGCCCCAAGTACCTCAACACCCCGGAGACCCCCGTCTTCCACAAGAGCCAGGTCCTCTATGGGCTGGACCTGGCCAAGCGGGAGGTCGCCCGCTCGCACCGGATCGTCGTCGTCGAGGGCTACACCGACGTCATGGCCGCCCACCTGTCCGGGGTCACCACTGCCGTGGCCACGTGCGGGACCGCCTTCGGCGCCGACCACGTGCGGGTGGTGCGCCGTCTCCTGGGCGATATCGACGATCCCGCGGCGGGCGTCGTCACCGGGCAGGGGCGCGAGGCCCGTGGCGGCGAGGTCATCTTCACTTTCGACGGAGACGCAGCCGGCCAGAAGGCCGCCCTGCGCGCCTACGCCGAGGACCAGCGCTTCGCCACCCAGACCTTCGTGGCCGTCGACCCCGGCGGCCTGGACCCCTGCGACCTGCGCATGAAGGAGGGGGGCCAGGGCATTCCACGTCTGCTGTCCAGGCGGGTACCGCTGTTCGAGTTCGTCATCCGCACCTCCCTGTCCCACCTGGACCTGGACACCTCCGAGGGGAGGGTGCGGGGTCTGCGCTCAGCGGCTCCGGTCGTTGCCGGTATCCGGGACCGGGCGCTCAAGCGCGAGTACACCCGCCGGCTCGCCGGGTGGTTGGGACTGCCTGACGCCGAGGTCCACAGCGCCGTCCAGGCGGCCGGGCGGCGCAGCCAGCAGCCCTCCGCGGTGCGTGGTGGTCAGTGGCCGGCCGACGATACCGCGGGCCCCGACGCAGCCGCACCGGTGCGGGGGCTGCCGCCTGTGACCGATCCTGTCGAGCAGCTCGAGCGTGAGGCACTGGCCGTCATGGTCCAGTTCCCTGTGGCCGCTCACCAGGCCGGCGCGGACGAGCTGGGGGCCGACTCCTTCGGCCAGCTCACCCACCGGGCCGTCTACGAGGCCGTCGCCGCAGCCGGAGGCACCGGGGAGGTGCCGGGGCTGGTCCAGCAGGCGGTGGCCGCCGGCATGGGGGAGCAGGAGGCACAGCGCCGGGCCACGCTGCGTTGGCTCCAGCAGGTACGTGACGGGGCCATCGGCCTGGTCGAGGCCGCCATCACCGAGCTGGCGGTGGCCCCCCTGCCGCTACCAACCATTCGGGGGCGCGGCACGGAGGTGGACGCGCTGGGACTGCATCGCTACGCCAGGGGCGTGCTCAGCTCCCTGGCCATCATGGGCATCAATCGTCAGCTGGTCGAGATGCGCTCACGGCACCGACGCATGTCCCCGCAGGATGAGGGCTATCGCGAGCTCTTCTCCCAGATCGCCGCTCTTGAGCAGCGTCGTATGCAGATCCGGCAAGGGGCCTGACGCCTGCCGGGTCCCATGAGTGCAGGCGGTGCGGGTAGCCTGACGGCCATGCTGAACCTGCGACGTCGTCAAGGCTCATCCACCCGATCCGCCAGTATGCTCCCACGTGAGATGCGTGAGCAGCTGCACCAGCCCGCTCTGGGCGCAGTTCCTCTGGACGAGGACGGCTCCGCATGGGCGGCGGCCACGGCCGACGCCCTCGTGGTCTTCAGCGGGCGCAGCAGGCCCGAGCACTACGCCTGGGACGAGGTGGAGCGGGGGACCTGGGACGCCGAGGAACGCGCCTTCACTCTGAGATGGACGCAGCAGGATCGCGATGACCTCGTTTTGAAGGTCCCGGCAGGAGTCCGCGACGGCGATACCTACGCCTCCACCGACGTCGCCCCCTTCGCCAAGGCACTGCGCCAGCGGGTGGAGGCCGCCATCGTTCACAGCGCCGTGGCGGTGCTCCCCAGTGGGGCCACGGCCACGGCAAGCGTTCGACGCGGTGCGGACGGGCACCTTTACTCCGTGACTCGGCCGACGATGTCCCAGGTCTCAGACAAGGAGGATGCTGAGGCGATTCAGGCACTGGAGAATCGCGTCAGAGAGGGTGTGGGGCTGCCCACACAGTAAGGTTTCCCAGGAATTGCAGCGTTTTTGACGATTTGCTGGATTCGACGTTACCGCGGGATGTTGCTAAAGTTCACTGCGCGTCAAACGCATTCCTGCGTAGCTCAATGGCAGAGCATCCGACTGTTAATCGGACGGTTGCTGGTTCGAGTCCAGCCGCAGGAGCCATTGGAGGAGTCCTCACCTGGTCAGGGTGAGGACTCCTTTTTCACTCGTGCACAGCATCCACCACAGGACTTCCAATCGATCCTGTCCGGCGCAGCACGTGCTCTGCTCCACGATGGGCCAAACATGACCTGTCCACTTCAGTCATGGGAGGATGCCGCCATGGCATACCGCGACATCCGCATCATTGGCGACCCGGTCCTGCGCACCGAGTGCGACTGGATCACTGACATCGACGACTCCGTCAAGGCTCTGGTTGAGGACCTGCTCGAGACGGTCGATGAGGACGGCCGGGCCGGCCTGGCCGCCAATCAGATCGGGATCGGCCTGCGCGCCTTCTCCTGGAATATTGACGGCGAGATCGGCTACATCCTCAACCCCAAGATCGTCGAGGTATCCAAGGACGAGTACCAGGATGGGGATGAGGGCTGCCTGTCGGTTCCGGGGCTGTGGTTCCCCACGGAGCGAGCCTGGTACGCCCGGGCCGAGGGGGTGAACCTAGACGGCAAGGAGGTCGTCGTCGAGGGGGAGGAGCTCATGGCTCGCTGCATCCAGCATGAGTGCGACCATCTGGAGGGCCACCTCTACCTCGATCGCCTCGACCGGAAGAACCGGGCCAAGGCGATGAAGGAGCTGCGAGCGCAGGGACTGTAATGCGCAAAGGATGTAAACCGGGTGGGGCAACAGGTCACGAAACCTGTTGCCCCACCCGGTTTTCAGGAGGCGATGCGGCGAGCTTCGCGCGGTGTGCTCCTAGCCGACGCGGTGCAGCCAACGCACAGGTGCACCGGCTCCTGCGTAGCGGAAGGGCTCGAGCTCGTCGTCCCAGGCCTGCCCCAGAGCCAGGTCGAGCTCGCGGCGCATCCTCTCAGGATCAGCCGCGTAGACGAGCGCGGCACGGATCCGGTCCTCGGGGACAACGACGTTGCCGTGAACATCCGTCTGCGCATGGAAGATCCCCAGGTCAGGGGTGTGCGACCAGCGGCCGCCGTCGGTGCCGACGCTCGCCTCCTCAGTGACCTCATAGCGCAGGTTCGCCCAGCCGCGCAGGGCGGATGCAAGGCTCGCACCCGTTCCAGCAGGCCCCACCCAGCTGGTCTCGGCCCGCATCATGCCCCGGGCCGCAGGCTGCTCGGTCCAGTCCAGGTGGACACGCGAGCCGAGCACCTCGGCCGCCGCCCACTCGATGTGGGGGCAGAGCGCCCGAGGTGCTGAATGCACGAAAAGTACACCGCGGGTGTAGGCACCGATCATGAGTATCGCCTCCTGGTTGGTTTCGAGATTCGCCTTCCCCAACGGTCTCGACCCTCAACCGGGCTCATGTCATGACGTACGCGGCATGCATAGTCATTGTGCATGACGGTGGCGTGCCAGGTCCAGCCCGGCGGGTCACACCCGGGGCACGCGGTCGTGGCCTTCAACGTCTGTGTGCGACCGTCTACCTGCGCATGAAGACGAGTGCGACGTTGTGTCCCCCGAAACCGAAGGAGGTACTGGCAGCCGCCTCAAGGTCGGGAAGGCTTCGCCCCTGCGGCCCGACGACGTCCAGTCCCAGCTCGATCAGCTCCGGGTCCACGCCGGCGGGCTGCAGCGTCGGCGGTGCCCAGCGCTCACGCAGCGCCATAACGGTCAGCACCGCCTCCAGCCCGCCGGCCCCGCCCAGGAGGTGGCCGGTGGCGGACTTGGTGGCGCTGACGGCCGCCGCCGGCAGGCTCCGGGACAGGACGCCGGCCTCGACGATGTCACCGGCCGGGGTCGAGGTGGCATGGGCGTTGACGTGCCCGATCCTCCCGGCATCAAGGCCCGCCCGCTCCAGTGCCAGGTGCAGAGCGCGTTCCTGCTGCGTGCCCGACGGCTCGGGGCGCGCCACATCGAAGGCGTCGGCGGTGATGGCTGAGCCGGCAAGCACGGCTAGAGCCTGCGCCCCGCGGGCCGCGGCGTGCTCGGCGCGCTCCAGGACCAGGATCCCGGCGCCCTCGCCCAGGACGAAGCCATCACGGTCCGGGGCGAAGGGGCGTGAGGCTGTCGCCGGGTCCTCGTTGCGTGTTGACAGCGCGCGCATGGCCCCGAAGGCAGCCACCGTCATCGGGTGAAGGGCTGCGTCGGTGCCGCCGGCTACGACGACGTCGGCCCGGCCCAGGGCGATAAGGTCCGCACCGTAGGAGATGGCCTCCGCTCCCGAGGCGCAGGCGGACACCGGGGCGTGGATCCCGGCCTGAGCCCCCAGATCGATCCCAACGGCAGCCGCCGGGGCATTGGGCATGAGTGCGGGGATCGCCGTCGGCAGAACGCGCCGGGGGCCCCTGTCCCTCAGGGTGTCCCACGCCTCCATGACCGACAGAACCGGCCCCATGCCGGGGGACACGGACACCGCCAGGCGTTGCGGGCCGATCCGCGGGGATCCGGCCTGCTCCCATGCCTGGCGGGCGGCCAGCAGTGCGCACTGGCTGGCGCGGTCGAGGCGGCGTATCTGGCGGGGCGGCAGCAGGTCGGCCGGGTTGATCGCCAGGGGGGCGCCGATCCGTACGGGCAGCTCGTAATCCTCCACCCAGCCGTGCTCGAGGAGGCGAATCGCGCACGTTCCCTCGTGCAGAGCGCTCCAGGTCGAGTCCACGTCTCCGCCCAGTGGGTTAACGGTACCCAGGCCGGTGACGACGACATCGCCGGGACGACAGGCGGCCGCCGGGGTCATTCGGTGTCAGTCCTTCTTGGAGGCCACGAGATCCACCAGCGCTCCGACGGTGGGCAGGGTCGGGATGAGGGAGTCGTCGAGGGCTACGCCGAAGCGCTCCTCGACCTGAGTGGCGATGGTCAGCAGTCCCAGGGAGTCGACGTCGAGGTCCTGGGCGAAGGTGGTGGAGGGGGTGATCTCTTCGGCGTCGACGCCAGACTCTTCACTGACGATCTGCGTGATGACGCTCAGGACGTCCTCGTTACTCTGCTCGGCCATGATGGTTCCTTCTGCTGCCGCGACGGAGCAGGATCGGATCCGTGCGGCGGATGTGGTTGGACGGTGTGGGAGTGTGCCGGCGGCGGCGCCGCAGACAGGCCCATTGTCCCAGATGGGAGCTGGTTCTCTGGAATCGGTGCGCCACATGGACGCACTGAGAAGACACCGCGACCGCCCCTTCTCGAACCAAGCGGAAGGGGCGGTCGCGGAAGCGATAAGAACATGGGGTGGAGGCGGGGACGGCCGTCTCCCGGTCGTCGGCAGAGCGGGAGAGGCAGGTCAGGAGTCCCGGCCGGCAGCCAGACGTCCGACGATGATCGCCATGTGCAGCATGAGCCCGTCGCGCGCGTTCGTCGCGTCCCAACCGACCTGCTCGCTGACCCGTCCCAGCCGGTAGCGCACGGTGTTGGCATGCACGAACAGGTTTCGGGCCGTTGCCTCCAGGCTTCCGCCGAGAGCCAGGTACGTGGCCACGGTGCTCTCGAAGGGGTCGCCCATCTCGTGCAGGGGAGCGTGCACCAGGTTGAGGATCTGCTCCCCGGCGAGCTCGTCACCCGCGAGGAGACGCTCGGGGAGCAGGTCGTCCGCGTGGACGGGGTTAGGGGCCTCGGCCCATCCTGGCAGGGCGCGCAGCCCGGCCAGGGCGGAGCGCAGCGAGCGGCCCGCGTGCGAGATCCCTGAGACCACAGGGCCCACGACGGCAGAACCCCCCAGTCCTCCGGCGACCTGCATCGCTGCCTGGTCCACCAGCTGCTCGGCCGTCCCGCTCCGTGAGCCCTTGGAGGTGGGCTTGGATGAGGAGCCGTGAGCCTCCGAGCCTGCTCCCAGGACGATGAGGACGGAGTCGCCTCGCACCGACACCAGGCAGTCACTGGCAAGATTGCGGCACTCGTGACGCAGCCGGGAGACCCCGAGCGCGTCCAGGGTCGTCTTGGCGGCAATGGCCACCACCGGTCCGGTACCGTTCCAACCAGCCGTGCCAGCCCGGGTCGCTGCGTCCTCGGGATCGTCATGAAGCATCGCGTCGACTGCGACGGATTCCAGCCGGGCGTCCCAGGCTCCTCGGGCCTCAGCAGCCCGGGCGTACACCTCCGCGGCGGCGAAACCGACGTCGCGCCCGAAGGTCAGGACAAGGATGCGGACCGTGTCGTGGTCCTCCTTGGGAACCGCACGAGGAGCCTCGTCAACGACGACGTCGAGGACCGTTCGCACCAGGGCGAGCGTCTGCTCCAGCGTGATGACCCCGGTCAGGGCTGCAGGGGCCACGGAGAAGATCTGAGAGGGGACCAGCGGGGTCGACGGGTCCTCCACCGACTCGACAAACATCGTGACGCCCAGACGGGCCACCGCCGCGATCTGGTCGCGCGACCCCTCTGGCAGGGTTCGGTAGAAATCGTGGGCCGAACTGATACGGTCCAGTGAGTGTTCAATAATTGTGTCCTGCGCCTGTCGCAGTGCAGACACTCCCGGAGCGCTCAACTCATCCATGCTGTGGATGTTACCGACTGGAATATCTTGGCAACAGTAGGTTCTCGTTTGGCGCGGCGCGCCATCCGGCGTGAGTTTGTGTTGAAAATACGGGGATAACTAAGAGTGGCGCGTCGCAAGAACGAAGAGGATTGCACAGGTTACAATAGCGTAACCATTGTGGAACCCTCGGTAAGTGAATCTGCAATGACTCGCGCAGGCACCCTGTGTGCCAGCATAGATGCGTGCATGCGCGCACCCAACTAGACAACTGGAGGCTCAAGATGATGCAGGCGACCCGCGTAGAAGAGGATCTTCTTGGTGCACGGGAAGTGCCATTGGAAGCCTATTGGGGAATCCACACCCTGCGGGCGATGGAGAACTTCCAGATCTCAGGGTCGGTGGTCGGTGACGAAGAGGCTTTTGTTCGCGGCATGGTGCAGGTGAAGAAGGCCTCGGCGTTAGCGAATGGTGATCTTGGTGCACTTGACCCTGAGGTTGCGGGCGCGATCGTGTGGGCGTGTGATCAGGTGCTGGTTGCGGAGCGTTGCCTGGATCAGTTTCCGGTCGACCAGTTTCAGGGGGGTGCCGGTACTAGCGTCAACATGAATACCAATGAGGTCATTGCCAACCTCGCACTGGAATACCTGGGATACGCCAAGGGACGTTATGACGTCGTCAATCCCAACGATCATGTCAACAAGTCCCAGTCGACGAACGACGCCTACCCGACCGGATTCCGCCTGGGGCTGTTCACGCTCGTCGACTCCCTCATCGAAGAGCTCGAGCGCCTCATTGCCGCCATGCGTGCCAAGGGAGCCGAGCTCGTCAACGTCCTGAAGATGGGGCGAACCCAGCTCCAGGACGCCGTCCCCATGAGCCTGGGTAAGGAGTTCGAGGCCTTCGCCGTTCTTCTTGAGGAGGAGGTCGATCGGCTTCGCAACAATGCCGCGCTGCTCCTGGAGGTGAACCTCGGTGCCACCGCGATCGGTACGGGACTCAACACCCCGCCCGACTACCAGCGTACCGTTGTTGAGTACCTGCGTGAGGTCACCGGTCTGGATATTCGAGGAGCGCAAGACCTGCTGGAGGCCACGAGCGATACGGGTGCCTACGTCTCCATGCACGCGGCCATCAAGCGCCTGGCGGTCAAGCTCTCAAAGATCTGCAATGACCTGCGCCTGCTGTCCTCCGGGCCCCGTGCGGGGCTGGGGGAGATCAGGCTGCCCGAGCGTCAGGCCGGCTCCTCGATCATGCCCGCCAAGGTCAACCCGGTGATTCCGGAGGTGGTCAACCAGGTCTGCTTCAAGGTCATCGGCAATGACGTCACGCTGACCTTCGCCGCCGAGGCGGGGCAGCTCCAGCTCAATGTCATGGAGCCGGTGATCGCCCAGGCCAGCTTCGAGTCGATCGATCTCCTCACCCGTGGGATGGCGACCCTGCGTGAGATGTGCGTCGTGGGTATCGAGGCGAATGAGGAGGTCTGCCGCCGTAATGTCTTGGACTCGATCGGGATCGTCACCTACCTCAATCCGGTGATCGGTCATCACAACGGCGACCTGGTGGGACGCGAGTGCGCCCGCTCGGGGCGTAGTGTGCGAGAGGTGGTTATCGAGATGGGGCTGCTCGAGGAATCTGTTCTCGACGAGATTCTCAGTCCGGAGAACCTCTTGCGGCCCCATTTCCGTGACCTGAATGTGTACTCCGGATCCGATCCGTCAACTCCGCCGGTGATTCCGACGGCGCCGGACCCGGTGAGCTGAAACAGGTCCGTCTTCCAGGTGTCGTCGGGCGGTCAGTAAGTGTCTGTCACTGCTCTGCGGAATCGGAGGCCGGTGCGACTGACTCGGTGGTGCGTTACGAGAGGGCGCTGCAGGATCGGATAACCGGGGCGTGAACATCCTTGCCGATCACATTGAGACCTTGCGGGTCCACCTTCGACTGCGGAGGTCCGGAATGCCAGAAGACGTAATTGAGATTGTCGCCGTCGTTTGATCCAAACGTGACTTTATGGGCGGCGTCGATCCAGATCGTGTTGTCGAACCCCTGAACGGTGAGTGACTCGATCTCTCCTTCGATGATGACCACGAGGTTTGTTGCGGTGATTGTTACGTCTCGTGCGCCCGCCGAGACCTTGACCACTCGGTCGGCTGAGAGGGCGTCGGCGGTGACGTCGACCTGGTCGGAGCCGGGAACAACCTTGGTGATCTGAGCCTCTGCCTGGGCGCGGTTATCCTCCTCGTCATTGTCGGTCAGTTCGTCGTCGTAGTCGCGTATGTCGGATGACGTGCAGTTCCCGTACTCCAAGGGGTCGACGGGCGTGTTGGCGTCCAGCCCCTCCGTGGGCTCTTCATCGCCCTCCTGGTCGGCGGCGGACTGGTGGGCGTGGCTCGGAGAAGGTGAGGGCGTTCCTGCCAGGACTGCTTTGACAGCCGAGCAGCCAGACAGGCTCAGCAGGCACGCGGCCATGAAAGAGGCGGAACGCAGGATCGGGGAGCGGGACACCGAGGACCTCATTCGATAGATGTGGCGGTGCCGGTGAAACGAGGAAGAGCTCGTCCCACCGGCACCGCAATTGGTCAGTGCGTCCAACTATAGCCGCATGACAGGCTCAGGACTCGCCTCCCTGACCGCCGGAGGTGCCCGCGTTGACGTTGGTCAGGTCGTAGCGAGCCACGGCCTGCGCCAGGACGGAGTGGTCCAGGCGTCCCTGCTCCACCAGTGCCTGCAGGGCGCGGACCACGACCGACTGGGCGTCAATGAGGTAGTGGCGCCTGGCAGCGGCGCGGGTGTCGGAGAAGCCGAAGCCATCGGCACCCAGGGTGTAGTAGTCGCCGGGGACCCAGGCGCGGATCTGGTCGGGAACCAGGTGGTCGTAGTCGCTGGTGGCGACGAAGGGGCCGTTGGCGCCGGTGAGCTTCTGCGTCACGTAGGGGACCTGACGCTCGGAGTCGGGGGCCAGGAAGTTGGCCTTCTCCACCTCCAGTGCCTGGCGCCGCAGCTCATTCCAGCTGGTGACGGACCAGGTGGCGGCGCGCACGCCCCAGTCCTCGGCCAGGATGCGGCGTGCCTCCTCGATCCAGGGCAGTCCGACTCCGGAGGCCAGCAGCTGGACCTCGGGGCCCTGGCCGTCAGGGGCGGAGCTGATGCGGTGAATGCCGCGCAGGATGCCCTCGACGTCGACGTCGTCGGGCTCGGCCGGCTGGTGGATCGGCTCGTTGTAGACGGTCAGGTAGTACATGACGTCCCGATTGCGTCCTGAGTCCGGGCCGTACCAGCGCTCGAGGGCGTCGCGCACGATGTGCCGGATCTCGTAGGCGTAGGCGGGGTCGTAGCTGATGACGGCGTCGTTCGTCGCAGCGATCATGGGGGAGTGGCCGTCCATGTGCTGGGTGCCCTCACCGGTCAGGGTGGTGCGCCCGGCGGTGGCCCCGATGATGAAGCCGCGGGTCAGCTGGTCGCCGGCGGCCCAGAACTGGTCACCGGTGCGCTGGAAGCCGAACATCGAGTAGAAGATGTAGACCGGGATCATGGGCTCGCCGTGGGTGGCGTAGCTGGTGCCGGCCACCTGGAACAGGGAGACCGAGCCTGCCTCGTTGATGCCCGTGTGCATGAGCTGGCCGGAGGTGGACTCCCGGTAGGACAGCATCATGTCGGCGTCGACCGGCGTGTAGTTCTGGCCCTGGGTGTTGAAGATCTTCTTGGTGGGGAAGAGCGACTCCAAACCGAAGGTGCGCGACTCGTCGGGGACGATCGGTACGATGCGCCGGCCGATGCCCTTGTCCTTGATGAGCTCCTTGAGCAGGCGCACGAAGGCCATCGTGGAGGCGACCTCCTGCTTGCCCGAGCCGCCCTTGAGGATGTCGTAGGTCTTGTCGCCCGGAAGCTCGAGCTCGACGCCTGCGTCGCGGCGCTCGGGGATGAAGCCGCCGAGCTGACGGCGTCGGTCCAGCATGTAGAGCAGGGAGGGGTCGTCGTCGGCCGGCCGGTAGTACGGCGGCATCTTGGGGTTGGCCTCGAGCTGCTCGTCCGTGATCGGGATGTGCAGACGGTCGCGCAGGGCCTTGAGGTCATCCAGCGTCAGCTTCTTCATCTGGTGGGTGGCGTTGCGGCCGGCGAAGTGCCCGCCCAGCAGGTAGCCCTTGACCGTGTGCGCCAGGATGACGGTGGGTTGGCCCTTGTGCTCCGTGGCGGCCTTGTAGGCGGCGTACATCTTGCGGTAGTCGTTGCCGCCGCGCTGGAGAGCCCAGATCTCGTCGTCGGTCCAGTCCTTGACGAGCTCGGCGGTGCGCGGGTCGCGACCGAAGAAGTGCTCGCGGATGTAGGCACCGTCATTGGCCTTGAAGGTCTGGTAGTCGCCGTCGAGCGTCTCCATCATGAGGTGCTCCAGGGCGTGGTCCTTGTCCGCGGCGAGGAGCTGGTCCCAGCCACGGCCCCAGATCACCTTGATGACGTTCCAGCCGGCGCCCTTGAAGAAGGCCTCGAGCTCCTGGATGATCTTGCCGTTTCCTCGCACCGGGCCGTCGAGGCGCTGCAGGTTGCAGTTGATGACGAAGGTGAGGTTGTCCAGCTGCTGGCTGGCCGCCAGCTGCAGCATGCCGCGGGACTCGGGCTCGTCCATCTCTCCGTCGCCAAGGAAGGCCCAGGTGTGCTGCTGGGAAGTGTCCTTGATGCCGGCGCCCTGAAGGTACTTGTCGAACCAGGCCTGGTAGATGGCCTCTGAGGGGCCCAGTCCCATGGAGACGGTGGGGTACTCCCAGAAGTCCTCCATGCGGCGGGGGTGCGGGTAGGAGGGCAGGCCGCGGCCGCCTGCCGGGCGGGACTCCTCCTGACGGAAGCCATCCAGGTCGGCCTCGCTCAGGCGTCCCTCGATGAAGGCTCGGGCGTAGTTGCCGGGGGAGGCGTGGCCCTGGAAGAAGACGTGGTCGCCGCCACCGGGGTGGTCCTTGCCGCGGAAGAAGTGGTTGAAGCCCACCTCGTAGAGCGTGGCGGTGGAGGCGTAGGAGGAGATGTGGCCGCCGACCCCGACGCCGGGACGCTGCGCCCGGGTCACCATGACAGCGGCGTTCCAGCGCAGCCAGCGCCGGTAGGTGCGCTCAGCGCTCTCGTCGCCGGGGAAGTAGGGCTCGTTGGTGACGTCGATGGTGTTGATGTACGGCGTCGTCATCTGGGTGGGCACCGTGACGTTCTTCTGACGGGCCTGGGCCAGCATGCTCAGCAGGATGTAGCGCGCCCGCTTGGCGCCCTTGTCCGCAATGAGGGCATCGAGGGACTCGTGCCACTCCTTGGTCTCCTCTGGGTCGTTGTCGGTCACCTTCGTCAGGAGGCCGTCAATGAGCGGCGTGGAGTCACTGGTGGGGCTCACGGAATCCTCTTTCCTCGCGTCTGTGCGGTGGGCCCGAGCCTCGCTTGCGCGCCGTGGCACTAAAAACTGCATCGGCGTACGGGGCTGAAGTCAGGCCGCTGTGGACGATGGCCCTAATCTACGACCTGCGGCGGCGCGAACGCTGCCCTCGACGGGAAGAAAGTCCTACGTCACGTATGATGTGAGCCACATAACGAGGGGTTGGTTTCCGTATGTCGGGAGCCGGTACGACCGTGGAGTCCTCGGCTGCGCCTGAAACACCGTTCAAAGCAAAGTTCAAGGTAATCTGGCGAGCGTGTTCACTTGCGCGGCTGGCACCGGGTGAGGTGGGCTAGTACCCATCGCCCAGCAGCGGGCGAGCGAGAGACGGGCGCAGCCCAGAAGGACGGTGTGAGGAAGTGGCGAGTACAGCGGGTGGGGCTTTCGGCTTCGCCTCCGGTCTCATCATCCAGGAGTTCGGCTACGACGACGACGTCGACGAGACCTTGCGGCAGGTGGTTGAGGCAGAGACCGGAACCACTCTGGTGGACGAGGACTATGAGGACGTGGCCGACTCGGCCATCGTGTGGTGGCGTGATGACGACGGCGACGTCGACGACCTCACCGACCTCCTGGTGGACGCCCAGGCCAACCTCGACGGCGCAGGGCTCATCTGGGTGCTGACCCCCAAGGCGCGCACCACCGGGGCCGTCCCGGCCGCAGAGGTGGAGGAGGCGGCCGCGACCGCCGGCATGCACGCGACCTCCGCGGCCTCGATGGGGCAGCACTGGAGCGGAATCAGGGTCTCCAGCCGGGGACGCTGATGCGCTCCGAGGTCGAAGGGTGTCCTCGAGCGCCCGAGAATTCGGGCGATTAGTGGCTCGCATCCGGTAGACGGTAGAGTTACCGCGCAGGAAGATCCTCGTCCTCGTGCGTTCATGCAGGCGCATGAGGCGCAGCAGTAGTAACAATGGCTGTGTCTGCGGGGCTTCTGCGCTTGGACCTGTAGCTCAGCTGGTAGAGCAACGCGTTTACACCGCGTCGGTCGTCGGTTCGAGTCCGGCCGGGTCCACTACAGGCGTGACCTCGTCACCCGCAGCAGTTTCAGTCCCCGCCCCGCGAGCCGAGGCGCCGAGCCAGGTCGGCGACGGCGTCGACGAGATCCGTGACTCCCGGGTCCTCGACAGGGAAGTGGCCGCACTCGCGCAGAACCACCAGCTCGGCCGGACCCGCGGCGCGCGACAGCACCCGGGCGCTGAGCTCAACCGGCGTCCACGCGTCCCGGCCGGGGTGCAGCAGTGTCACCGGCGTGCGGTTGCGCTCGGGCGGGGTGTGCGCGAACCGTAGGTAGGAGGCGAGGAAGCCCAGAGGGACCCTGGCGGCGCCTCCGTGCGGGTCGACGGCGCACAGGTGAGACAGTGCGCGGTTGCGGCTCATCCGCCGCAGGTTCGCCACGGCGCTCATCGGTACCATGGTGCGCGCCAGCCCTCCGCGGGCGAGTGCCGACAGCGGCCCGCCCAGGACGCCCAGTGCTCCCGCGCGCGTCATGTGCGCCCGGGCCCGCCAGTCACGCGGGTCGAGCAGGCACGTGGCGGCCACCGCCGCCACGTGCGGCGAACGGGCCGCCACCTCATAGGCGAGAAGGCCGCCAATGCTGGCGCCCAGAAGCACCAGGGGACGGTGGTCGTGCTCGGCCTTGACGAGGTCGATGAGGAGATCGACCCAGGTGTCATAACGCACGGCCGCGGGATCCGGTGACGTCGTGCGGCCGTACAGGGGCAGGTCGACGGCACTGACGTCGATGCCGCGTGAGGCCACCAGCGCGGTGATGGGCCACAGCGCCCCGCTGTGCCCGCCCGCCCCGTGCACGAGCAGGACCCGGGCCGGCGCCCCCGGGTCGGAGGCTCGCGCGATGTGCACACGGTGGCCGTGCCACCGCCACCACGTCGGCTCGGGCACCAGCGAGGCCGCGTGCTGGTGGTGCGGCGGCAGGAAGGGCACGTACGGATTGGCCAGCATGCGTTGATGCTAGCCGCGCGAGCCGCGGCGCCCGCGCTTCTCCGCAGTGAGTCCACGAAGCCACCCCAGTCCTCGTGCCTTGCACAGCCCTGGAGCGCACCGCCGATGAGGCTGGAAGCTCTGGCTTGGTTCTGACACCTGCTGCTTGCTGATGCCATAGATCTGGCAGATCTCCCACACCGGCACGCCCTGCTGGTAGAGGGCGATTACCTCGTCCTTCTGCGCCGGCGTGAGGCGGGTGTGATGCTGGCAGGGGAGCGGCTATGGTGGTCGTGGTGGTGGTTTGTGGGGGCTCCGTCGTCGGGCGGCAACGTCTTGGCGAACTCCCGCAGCGCCTGCCAGTTCCTGGTGGGAGAGGTAAGGAGGGCTCCCACCAGTTCCGTATACGAGCCCTTGGGCCGGTGGCATTCTGCCGATCATCCGGAGGAGACAGAATGAGTAACGAGCAGGCGGGAATCCCGGCGGAGCTGACCGAGGCGCTATCGGAGAACGAGACGGCGGAGAAGATATTCGCGGCTCTGCCTTCATCGCACCAGAATGAGTACCTGCGCTGGATCGGTGAGGCGAAACGTGCCGAGACCCGCCAACGCAGAGCTGCTAAGGCTGTGGAGATGATGGTCGACAAGCACGGGTAGAGCGGTCTGTTCCTTACCGGCTCGTGCGACGGCGACGGCCAGACGGATCGCCACGCGACATCGCCGTCGTGGCGTGTATCAAAGTTTTTTCGTGAACCGGTGACGCCACTCGGGATGGGTGCCGAATTGCTGGAGACGGCGCTGCCCGCGGAGAACGACCTGATCATCGACCCAGCGCTCCCACTGCGTGGCTCGCTGTCGCTCGCCTGTGCTCAGGGGTGTGGCCACGCCGGCCTCGATGAGATCGCCCAGAATCATGAGAGACGAATCGGGAACCTGGATCTCCCAGGGGACGAGCATCCAGGGGCCATCTGGTCCCAGCAGGACGAACGAGCGATTGAGGTCATGAAGGTCGTTGAAGTGCTCGTCGTCACCGCCCTCGGAGTGCCAGTACCAGCGTGTCAGTCGAAATGACTCCCAGACCTGCGTCCAGTTCTGAAAGCGCTCCCGCAGCGCGCGATCCAGCAGCGCCAGCGTGTCCAACGCCTCCGCCTCCGTTATCCAGCCCAGGGCGACGCCGTACCGTGTCAGCATGGCGGCGCGAACCATGTCCCAGGCTGTGAAGTCCACGTTCTGGATACCCCGGTCGTTGTTCCGCATCCGTTCCAGTCGCCATAGCGTCTCTGCAGCGTCCTGGGAGGAACCGGCTGCGCCTTGCAGCTCATAGCGTTCAGCCTCCGCCAGCGAGGTATTCGTCCACCGGGCCCGTTCGTCGTTGAAGTCGCCGCGATGGCCGAACATGATCAGCTGGAAGATCTGGCTGAGAAGATCAAGGCGGGAGCGCACGCCCCAGTCGCGGGCGAGCATTTCACGCTTGCCCTCAGTGTCCGAGCAGGCCAGGCGATCCCACGGCTCGTGGTGGCACAGGGAGTACGGCGCATAGATGGCCACAAGACGTTCGTACGCGCCGCAGGAGAACGCGCCGGGCTCTGAGCCCCGGATGGGGCGATGGTGCTCGGTGAGCTCAGTCCATGTCGACTCCTCGCCCTCGTGAAGAGACGATGCGACCTCATCCCGACGCTGCCGAAGCTTCTGACGAATTGGTCTATATAATTCGGCGGCACAAATTACGCCGAAGAAGACCAGGGCAATGATAAGGAGAGGGACCTGTGAGGGCATGGAGAGTATTGTGCAGCATACATGCAGGCGAGCACCAAATTCGTGAACGGGGGTTGATGTCGTTGTTATTGGGTTGAATGCCCGTTTATTTACAGGGTGCCGATCAATCTTTCGAGGCGTTTCATTCCCTCATACAGTTCGTCACGAGACGCGGCGTAGGACAGTCGCACATGGGAACGAGCCGTGGTCGTGGAGAAGTCCTTCCCCGGAGTGAGGGCTACATGCGCCTCCTCCAGGGCGCGGTAACAGAAGGTCTGGGCGTCGAGCCCTGTGGAGGAGACATCGAAGTAGACGTAGAAAGCGCCGTCGGGCAGAACCGGAACCGGTAGGCCGATGCGTTGCAGCCCATCGAGCACGATGCTCCTGCGAGCAAGCAGTTCTTGGCGGCGCTCCTCGCACACCGAGATGGATTCGCGGGAGAAGGCCGCCAGCGCGGCCTGCTGAATAGGGGTCGAAGCGCACAGGAAGTAGTTGACCGCCAGGTTCTCAGCGGGTTTCACCAGCTCCTCGGGAAGGATCGCCCAACCCAGGCGCCACCCCGTCATCCCGAAGTACTTGGAGAAGGAGTTGATGACGATCGCCTCGGGGTCGGTCTCCAGGACGCTGTGTGCAGGCGTGCCATCATCGTCGGGATCGGCCAGGCCCAGGTAGATCTCGTCGACGATTCGCCAGGCGCTGCGTTCACGCGCCAACGCGCAGATCGATGCCAGCTCCTCGAAGGGAATCGACGTGCCCGTGGGGTTGGACGGCGTCGCCAGCATCACCGTGCTCGTCTGCGGAGTCCACACCGACTCGGCAGAGGTACGGTCCATCTGGTAGCGGCTGGCAGGACTGGTGGGTGCCAGGACGATCCGGCCGCCGTAGGTCTCCACCAGCTGACGGTTGCAGGGGTAGGAAGGATCCGCGATGACGACGTCGTCGCCGGGCTCCGTGGTGGCGGCGGCTACCAGCAGGAGCGCCGAGGACGCACCGGTGGTGACGACGATGCGGCCGGGATCGACCTCTACACCATGCCGGTCCCGGTAGAAGCCCGCAATGGCCTCTCGTAGTGCGAGCAGTCCCAAGGCGGGGGAGTAGGGCAGTGGCCGGCCGTCCATGACGCGGCGCATCTCCTCGCGGACAGCGGGAGGGGCGCCGAAGTCGGGCTCACCCAGGCTGAGCTTGGCGATCGAGTGGCCCTCGGCCTGGAGGGTTCCAGCACGCTCGCCGATGCTCATGGCATGGAAAGGCCGGGCGGCCTGGGCTCTAGCGGCAATCTTCATGACGGCTCCTTGACTCAGGGGAGGACAAGGCCAGTGTCCACCTTCTCGTGGCGGGAGGGCAAAGGTCCCGCAGCCCCGGGAGAAGGGGAGAGGAAAAGACCTTCTGATCCCGTATTCTCCCGGTTGATATCTTGTTCTTCCGTACCGTGTCTGAAAGGCTCTGAGGGCAACACTCGTGCCGAGGACGGAGTCCGATCGTGCTCACTGACGCCATGATGCTTGTCTCTCCCTTTCACGCTGACTACGAGTTCCTGGCGAGGCCGTATCACGAGGCAGCTCCTGAGCTCTGGGACACGGAGGGCGCTGGTCTGGCGGGGTTGAGTCAAGAGGTCGCAGCCGCTCTCCTGGAGGAGTCCTTCGAGGTTGTGGACGCCGCCTCTGCGATCGAGTGGTGCGACTCGCTGGAGGCCGAGGCCGGCTTATGGCCGGATTCGAGCCTCGTGGCTGCGCACGTACCCGCCGTGTCGATGCTCGCCGGCTCCGCAGTGGCCGCGGGCTTCGACTGCTGTCGCGTCATCAACATCCTCACCTCGGCTCGCGCGGCGGGCTATATAGACGAGCGCACGTTGGCGGCCCTCCTTGAGCGCTACGTGCAGGGTTTCGTTGACCGCTGCTCCGGATGGGGGCAGTACCTGGCCTCGGTCATCGTGGGCAAGGTGGCGTTCCAGGTCATGTACGCAACGCCTGAGACTCGCCATGTCGATGCGACGATCATTCTTGAAGGCGCCCACATCATGGCACTGACTGCTCCTGTCACCCTGTTCCGCACCGGAATCTGGCCCGAGGAGGATCTCAGTGCCCTGATCAGCGCGATCGAGGCCCTCATTCCTGCCGAGCGTGTGCGTGCTGTTCGTCTCGGGGCCAAGGGATGGCTGACGACGGCTGAGCATCCTCTGGACTCGGCTACCGCCAAGGTGCTTGAGGATGCGGACACGGATGCAGGAACGTTTCTGCGTGCACGCGCTCTGGCGCAGGAGGTCTTCTGGCGTCCTGCCGATGCAGGTGGCATCGGGGGCGTCTTCGAAGATTTGAGAACTGCCCGTATACCTCTGTGGGATCTGCCTGCTCGCGGTGACGGTGCTGCGGCGACGACGTTCTGGACCGACTCGAGTCTTGATCAGGAGCACTGGAGCGGCGTGCCGTTCCTGCGTACGAGTGAGGGGGCTCGGCTTACCGCCGTGATGACGGAGGACGCCTGCTTCCTGGTCTCCCGAAAGGCACTGCGCCGAGTCTTCACCCCGATCCCCTGGGAGCAGGTGAGGTTCACGGTGTCGGTGATGCCGGGACAGGACATCGTCTTCTATGCCAACGGCAAGAAACTTGGCACGCTCTTCCCCGACTGGGATGTGGTGGGGGTGATCAACCCCGACCTGCCGTTGCACCTGGAGGCCTTCATGAATGGTCTGGGACCGCGTGTGCGTGCCTTCAGTGCCGCCTATCCACTATAAGCAGCGCCTACGCGGAGGCGAGCGAGACCACGGCGGCCCGCGGCATCCGCAACACAGCCTTGCTGTCCGATCAGCGCGGCAAAGAAGCGACAGGGCCCGAGCCTTGAGCCCACGGGCATGTCTGCCCGCGAGATCGCTGCCCAGGTCGGCGTTGCCGAGTCCACCGTCCGCGTTACCTGTCGCCAGGCCACGTAACCACCCCGCCGCAAGCGATGCTTCACCGGCGGTTACCTCCAACGGACGAAGTCAGTATTGCCTGGTTGGTGTCAGTTTTGAAAAATGCGGTAGCTACTGATTTGTTTAACCCGAGAGATTTGCATCGACATCTCCCTGTTTTATTATTTGATTGTGAAGAATGTTTCTATTTTCGGTTCGAAAATACATGCTTTTCGGTGATATGCTGTTACGCAATCATCCCCATTCTCTTCATTGGTAAACCGAGCACGTCTCGTCGTGCCTTCGCTAGCGCCTCGCCAGCGTCATTACCAAGAATCTCTTCTATATCCCAGGTTCTGACCGTCGCCTGTCGTGGCAACCAGACGCCGATGCACTTGGCTTGGTAGTCGTTGTCGAGATCGAGGATGAGGTAGCCCAGGAGCTGCATGAGGACTTTCCGCACCCATGGTGCGCTGATCTTGTCTACGACCTTGAAGTCGAAGAGGGTGTCGTCGATGAACCAGTCGCCGTCGGCACCGCCGACTAAGAAGTCGCCGGAGAAGGACGGGTTCGAGATGAAGAAGGCCCCGTGTCTCATGCGCAGGCGCCAGTGCTTGATCTGGCGCTGGTTGACGATGCGCAGGCGAGCGATGTCTTCGAGCATGAGTGGTGGGATCGAGTCGTACACCTCGTCGACGTTCCGTGCTGCTGACAGGCGTTCGCCCAGCGAGCTGCGTATCGCCCGCACGCCGGCGCGGTAGAGGGACTCGCACCAGGCGAAGACGATGCTGGCGTAGTCCTGGTCGACGTCGTCGCCGTCCTTGGTGAGTCGCTCCGCCTCGAGGAAGGCGTCGCCAAGCACGTCTGATATGTGCTGGCCATTCGGCAACAGTGGTGCGAGGAGATGGTTGAAGACGTCCATGCCCATCGCCGAGGCGCTCCGGCGTGGTTCGAACTCACCCAGCATCATCCTGGTGCGGATGTCGAAGGCCATGCCGACAGTTGGCGAGTGCCGCCGTGCGTCGCTCACTCCATCCGGCAGTGGTGCCAGGACTCGCGCCTTGACGAGATCGTAGAAACCAAGCCGTTCAGCGACCCGTTGACCTTCCGGGGACCTGCCACCCGCTATGGCCAGCGCAGGGGCACAACCCTCCACCAGCTGCCGGAACGGAGACTGCTTCTTATTCAGTTCGCGCGTCAGGCTCATGGGAGGCTCCACCGCAGGATTGAGAGGGATATACAGCAGTGCAGAGCCGAGCGACACCGGTGTCGCCACAGGGGACAGGGGGCTGGAGGATGACTCCAACAAGGACGGGGCTGCGTTGCCGCAATCGATAGTAGGTCGCCGCACGACCAGCCAGTAGCCATCTCCCATCCTGGCGGGCTGTTTGTGGCCGAATTGTGATCCAACGCTGCTTGCCGGGTAGCAGGCAGTCGCTCGGGATAACGACTGCCTGATTGGAGACGTTACAGGCGCTAAGGCGTGGTGTTCAGTCGAGCCGACCGTGACTACCTATCCATCTACTTATCAGTTCCTGACTTGATGCAGCGTTCACGTCCGATTTTGGGATGTTGATCAGATCGCATCTGTAAGGTCTTCGTAGCGCCTGAGGAAGGTGCGCGATGAGTGATAGTGATACTGGAACGAAGAAGGGTACTGGGCGCCTCATGGCCAGGAGTCTCGGGCAAGTCGCTTGTGACGCCGAGCCCGGCACCAGGTCAGGGCCAAGTGCAACTGTCGGCACCTGTACTCAGACATCGGCTACGTCTCTTCTTTTGAGAAGCGTGACGGATGTGGGTCTGTAACACGCAAAGCCCTCCAGGGCAGCCTAAGACAAGCTGTCCAGCAACAACTTGCCTGCAACCGACGATAACAACACAATCAGACTAACCCAGAAGACAGCGATGATGTCTGATCCAATCATCCAAAATGGAAATCAACGCTAAATCAGTTCATTTTCGATACTAAGCAGACAGACATGGTGTGTCGATGACCGAAAATGTGGGCAGCCAGGTCAACTGAGTCTGGTGACGCCGTCTGAATCTGGGTGAATGAATACTATCGTGTCGATGTGGCGATTGGTTCCAGGTGAAGCAGTTGCTGGGTACTGTTGAAGTCGATGATCTTGGCAATGATGTGCAAATTCTGGCCGGCGCTGACGCTGCTAGGTTGGTTGTCTCCAGTGAGGTGAAGATCGTAGTAGTTGCAGTCCTCAAACATGAAACTTGGGCCATATGCGACTGTAGTGCTGTAGTCGCCGGCGTAGACCAGGAAGTCGAATCGTGTTTTGTAGGTGTTATGGGGCCCCATGAGTGCGATATTCCCGTCGAACTCAATGATGCGCCCTTTGTACTTTGCTACAAACTGCTCCGCCGTGTCTCCGTCTGAACGTGGGTTCTGAGTCAGATTACGGAACTCCTCGTTGTTCTCGGCGGTGATGTTCTCGTTGCTTGCCGTGGGAGATGGAGAGGGTTCCGGCTCCTGTGAAGGCTCGGGGTTCTGAGGTGCCGGGGATGTGGATGGTTGGTCGGGAGTGGGCGTTGATCCGGTAGTCTCCTTATCCTTCTTGGGGAAGGTGTGGTAGCTGACGACCACCGGAGCGTCCACGGCGAAGGTGTCGCTCGTTGAGAAGGATGTTTTGCCGCCGATGGACACCTCTTCGACCTGGCCGTCCTCTGTGAGCCATCCGAGGATCAGGTCGTCAATCTCTCTTGTCGAGACGTTGGTGAACCCTGCCCCCTTGAACTGAGACACCATGTCCTGATAGTTGCTACTGCTCACCTCAGAGGACTCGACTGGGGCGTTGATCTTCTTGTTGGCGCCATCGCAAGCTGCAAGGGATGTGGCCAAGATGCATGCGGCCATCAAAGCAACAAATTTTCTCATGGTAGTCCTCAGGGGGTGACGTCGGCGGGGAGTCGACGTCAATTGTGTTGCCGGTCGGCAAAATGAGTCACCAGTTCATGTGATTCTCTGGGGCCGGCTCTCGTGTGAGCCTAGGATGCCACTGTCTTTAAGTGGCGAGCAAACTCTGTAGGTCCCGCATGTCGCATCAATTTTTCTGCCGGACCGCAGCTTTGGTGGCGTCGCGTCAGCGCTCTTCGATGCTGTTGATCGTCAGGTAGAGTTCGTGGCCTTCCGCGTTTATTGAGACTGTGCCCCCGGCGGGACTCGAACCCGCACGCCCGTAGGCAGCGACTTTTAAGGTCGCGGTGTCTACCGATTCCACCACGGGGGCGAAGTGCCCTGATATTCAAGTATTGGGCACGCCAGTACCCCCACTGGGATTCGAACCCAGGACCTTGTGCTTATCAGGCACGACACGAGGTATAAGCTCGCTGCTCTAACCGCTGAGCTATGGGGGCGCGGCCGTGACGCCGACGGCGTCGAGGAGGCCGACGCTGCCAGCACCGGAGGGGCCCGGCAACGCGGAAGTAGGTTACCCCAGATGTCGGCTGCGTCGGTCGTTTTCCCGATTGTGTTCCGGCGGTGCCCCGGCATGTGGACGGCCTGGGCCGCATCGACGTCGTCAGGTCTTAGGAATCCCCGGCCTTGCCGCTAGCCTGGTCGCATGAGTCACACCCCTGTACCCGCATCCTCTGAGGCCGGACGCGAGACCTCCCGGAATACCCCGGAAGGCTCCTTGACGGTTGGCGACGTCGTCGCCCTTGTGGAGGCGGCCGCGCCTCCCGGCCTGGCCGCGTCGTGGGACTCCAACGGGCTCATCTGCGGAGATCCCGCCGACCCAGTGCGAAGCATTCTGCTGGCCGTCGACCCTGTAGCTGCCGTCGTCGACGAGGCCATCGACTCCGATGTCGACATGATCATCACCCACCACCCGCTCTATCTGCGCGGGACCGACCACGTTGCGGCCACCGATCCCAAGGGCCGCTCCATTCACCGCCTCATCCGTGCCGGCATCGCACTCCTCAACGCCCACACCAGCCTCGATGCCGCTCACGGGGGAGTGGCCGAGGCCCTCGCCGACCGTGTGGGCCTCACCTCGGCCTCCCCTCTGGAACCAGACCCGGCCTCCCCAGACCAGGGCATCGGTCGCATCGGCGTGCTCCCACACCCCGTCACCCTGCGCCAGCTCGCCTCAGACGTCGCCGCAGCCCTGCCCGACTCGGTGCCCGGCCTCCTCGCGGGTGGGGACCTCGACGCCGTCGTCGAGCGCATCGCTGTCTCAGGTGGGGCGGGAGACTCTCTTCTGCAACGGGCTCGTGAGGCAGGTGCCGACGTCTTCCTCACCGCCGACCTGCGCCACCACCCCGCCTCCGAGCACCTGGAGGAAGGTCGCCCCTACCTTCTGTGCGGAACGCACTGGGCCACCGAGTGGGTCGGCCTGGAGCCCCTCGCCCGCCGGCTCGAGGAGGGAGCCCGTTCCCATGGGGGCTCATTGGCGGTCCAGGTCTCCCGCATTGTCACGGACCCCTGGGTACTGCGCCTGTCCACCGGATCAGACCGGGCGTGAGAGGATCATGAGAGGATTCGCAGCACCAACCTGTACGCACCTGAAGGAGCACACGCCGTGACAAGCGCACCCATTGCCCAGCAGCGCCTTCTCATCGATCTCCAGGACCTTGACTCCCGCCTGGCACGGCTGCGTCACGAGCGCAAGCACCTTCCGGTCCTGGCCCGTATTGAATCGGTCATCGAGCGCCTCAAGGCCAATAAGCGAGCCGCCATTCAGGCCGATGCCGCCCTCAGCGAGGCCAAGGCGCAGGCCACCCGCAGCGAGGACGAGGTCGCTCAAGTGGTGCGCCGTGCCGAGGTGCTGCGCGAGCGTCTCCACTCCGGCAGCAGCGCGGCCCGTGACCTGTCCGCCATCCAGGGTGAGATCGACCAGCTCGGCCAGCGCCAGTCGGCCCTCGAGGAGGCGCAGATCGTCGCGATGGAGGCGCTCGACTCCGCTCGGGAGGAGTCCGAGCGGCTCAGTCGGGAGGAAGCCGAGATCCGCGCCGCCGGACGCGAGCTCACCGCCAAGCGTGACGCCGAGTTCGCCCGCCTCGATGAGGAGATCGAGTCCCTGGAGAACCAGCGAGCAGACCTGGCGGGCACCATCGAGACGGTGCTGCTGGCTGATTATGAGGCTGTCCGCACCTCCACTGGGGGTCTCGGCGCGGTGGCCCTGCGGGGACGCGCCGTTGAGCGCGGTACCGTCGAGATCAGCCCCCAGGAGCTGGCGCGGATCGCGGCCGCTCCGAAGGATGAGGTGATACACGCCGAGGAGAACGACGTCATCGTCGTACGGATGGACATCTGACAGCAGCGCCTCAGGACGGGGCGCATCTGCCTTCGGATCTCCTATCCGCTGTGCACGGTGGCGTGACTGTCCTCAACGGGTCACCAGGGTGAGGACTAGTCGCCCCTGCCGATCCGCCTCGGAGACCTCGACGTCGTCGACGCTGTTCAACCGTGCGGCGAGAGCGGCGACGTCGTCCGCGTGCGCATCGGGCGACAGGGTCCCGGCGGCAACGGCACTGAGAAGCGCGCCGGTGAGGAGCCCCCGAGCCTGCTTCGCCATGTGCGAGACCACCTTGCGGGAGCCATCGTTGGCGACGCGTACCACTCGCACCGTCATGATCTCAACACCGTCGCTGGCAGATGGCTTCCAGGCGGCCGCATAGTCGGCTGACCGACAGTCGACCACCAGGCCCGGTGCGCCCCTGTCCTTAAGCACCGGGGCGAGGTGCGGTTTCCAGAATGAGGGGAGTCGTCCCGGCCCCGGCAGCGATGTTCCCATCGACAGCCGGTGATCGGGCACTGGATCGATAGGGGAGAGCACGCCCCACAGGCCCGAGAAGATGACGCAGTGGCGCTCCAGGGTGCCGCGCCCCGTCGTCTGCGCTGCGATCGAATCGAGTTTCGCGGCCTCGTACAGGACTCCCGTGAACAGCTGATGGGCGGGTGCGCAGGGCGAGGTCTCCAGCCACAGGTTCGTCCTCGTCTGCTCCGCGCTGCGTGGTCCCAGCCCCAGAACGGAGGCGGCGTCAGGACCCCGACTCACCTCGGCCAGCGCTGACATCACCGTGCGGCGTGGTGCGGTGAGCCGCTCGGCGTCCAGGAGCGAAGCGAGGGCCAGTGACGGGCCACTGCTCGGAGCGGTCTTCCCCTCGGAGGGAGGCAGCAGGATCAGCATCCGCACATGATAAGACGGATACGTACCGAAGGTCGGGCCTTCGTCAGGTACGTCAGGCACTCGGGCTCCGACGGCGCACCATGCCGCTATGCTGTCCCGTGCGGACGAGCCGACCGGGCGGCCGCGGTACCTGTCACCGCCCTTGTGGTGGTGCAGGGCTGAGGAACGTCCGGGCTCCACAGAGCAGGGCGGTGGCTAACAGCCACCCGGGGTGACCCGCGGGACAGTGCCACAGAGAGCAGACCGCCCACCGTATCCCGGTGGGTAAGGGTGAAAGGGTGGGGTAAGAGCCCACCAGCGCGACGGGTGACCGCCGCGGCTCGGTAAACCCCGCCCGGAGCAAGACCGCACAGCTGGCGCTCGAGGGCTGCTCGCCCGAGTCAGCGGGTAGGTCGCACGAGGCCACTGGTGACAGTGGTCCAAGATGAATGGTCGCCACCGCCCGGGCCGGTAACGGCGGGCGGCAACAGAACCCGGCGTACAGGTCGGCTCGTCCGTCTCACCTCGGCCAGTACATGAGGGTGGGGCCAACCAG
>NZ_MSRR01000003.1:73690-97778 GCF_001956585.1 Actinomyces naeslundii
CTGGTTGGCCCCACCCTCATGCGTCATGTGAGCGGCTCACTTTGCAGCCACATACACCTCATCGTTGCCGGAGAACCCTGTAACGGCAAACACGCCCTTGCCGTCATTGGCGGTGGCCTGATCCACGAGGAAGACGAAGTTTCCCTTCGCAGAGCCCCCGTCTCGAGGCATGTCCTGCTGGTTGAACATGGAGTCGTCGATGAACGACTCACTTCCCGAGGTATTGCCGTCGTGGGAGTAGTCGATGTGCAGACTGTACTTCTGGTACTGTCCTTTGCCCTTGTAGGAAATTTCTACTGGGACGCGGATGTAGACCTTGCCGGCGGGCGGGTCCTGGTAGATGTACTTGTTGGCAGCCTTGATGTCCTCATTCGCGTTCCACTCAACCGCCCCGATGCTGACGGTCACCGTGGCATTCGGGTCGTCGTCGTACTTTCCGGCCTTGAACTCAATGGACGACTTGGTGGGATCGATGGGATTCTTCGGGTCAGACCCGGGTCCGTCGCTTCCCTGTGATGAACCTGCGGACGCTCCGGTAGACGCCCCGGCGGACGCGTTGTTACCTGAGTCCTTGGGCTTGTCCTTCGTTGACGAATCCTGCTTACTGCTCTGTGAGGAGCTCTGCTCGGCCTTGTTGGAACCGCCATTGTCATCAGAGCCACTCATCGCCCACACGACACCGCTGATGACGAGTACTACCACGAGTACCGCGGCGCCGGTCCAGAACCACCACTGCTGGGTGATCGGCTTGGAGCCGCCCCCGGTCCCTCCCGGTCCTCCGATGGCTCCAGGCTGCCAGTTGCTGACAGGAGGCTGCGGGCCTCCAGGGGCGCCTTGACTCTGGAACGGCGTGGGGGACTGGGCGTAGTCCATGTTGGCTGCATACGGACTGGGGCCCGCCGCCGAGCCGGCGTAGTCACCCGAAGGGGCTGAGGCGGACAGGCCGGTCGGGTCGGCAACCGGAGCGCCGGTGCCCATCTGTGCCGTCGGGGCGGTTGATACGGCCTGGGTCGGCGCCCATGCCGGGTCGGCCTCCGTGGCCGCGCCCGCAGCCGAGGCGGCTGATCCGCTGGAAGGGGCGGAGTCGTCAACCCAGATCTGCCAGCCTTCGGGCGCCGGCCCCCATGCGGGGTCAGGCTGCCAACCCGCGGGCGGCTCGAAGCCCTCTGGCGGCGCGGGCCAGTTCGGTGGTGGATTGAAGCGCAAAGCCATGTGAACCTCCGGAAGGGGAAAGGGCGGGACTCGCTGCGCGGCTCCCTGGAAACGGAACCGACACGTCCGCTGCCCACGGACGATACGTCGTCACCTCGTTGTCAGGCAACGTGGACAGACGTGGATGAACAGAGAATGGGACACTTTCGGATGGGGAGTTCTGCCCTGCACCCAGATGGCTCAGGGAAGTGTGAGGATCTCGGCCCCGTCGTCAGTGACCACCAGGGTGTGCTCGAACTGAGCAGTACGGGAGCGGTCCTTGGTGACCACCGTCCAGCCATCGTCCCACTGCTCCCAGTCGATGCTGCCGAGCGTGAGCATCGGCTCGATGGTGAACACCATGCCGGTCTCGATGACGTCGTCGTGAAGGGGGGCGGCGTCGTAGTGGGGGATGATGAGACCGGAGTGGAATGCCTCGCCGACTCCGTGGCCGGTGTAGTCACGCACCACCCCGTAGTCGAACCGCTTGGCGTAGGCCTCGATGACCCGGCCGATGACGTTGACCTCGCGACCCGGCTTGACTGCTTTGATGCCCCGTTCCATCGCGGTGCGAGTCCGGTCGATGAGCAGCTCCGTCTCAGGGTCCACCTCGCCGACGGCATAGGTGGCGTTCGTGTCTCCATGCACTCCACCGATGTAGGCGGTGACATCGAGGTTGATGAGGTCGCCCTCGTTGAGACGGGTCGAGTCGGGGATGCCGTGGCAGATGACCTCGTTGATCGAGGTGCAGATCGACTTGGGGAAACCCATGTATCCCAGGCAGGAGGGATAGGCGCCGTGGTCGCACAGGTACTCGTGCGCGATCCGGTCGAGCTCGTCGGTGGTCACCTCCGGGGCGATCGCCTTGGCGGCCTCGGCCAGGGCGCGGGCGGCCAGTCGGCTCGCCACCCGGATCCGCTCGATCGTCTCGGCGTCCTTGATCTCCGAGGCCGTCACGCGCTCGGGACCGTCGTGGAACATGTACTCGGGACGCTCGATGGATGCAGGAACATGCCGCTCAGGACTGAGGGTTCCGGGAGTGAGCGTGCCGCGTGGTGCGCGGTCGGCCAGTGAGGCCGAGGGCGCAGGGGAAGCCGAAGAACTCATGGTGTCAGCATAGGAGCAGACGTCCGACTCGGGGGACTCGTCCTTCGTCCTTTCAGACGAGGCGCTTAAGACCTCTTCCATGTGCGTGACAGGTCTTGTCGCCGTCAGGCGCTGAACCAGTGCTTCTCAGCCGGGAAGGAGGCCTCGCGCACTGCGGTGCCGTAGTCGGCGGCCGCCTGCTGCAGTGCCTGGCCGACCTGACCGAACTGGTGGGCGAAACGCGGCGACCACCCCGTCATCCCGGCCATGTCCGTCCACACGAGGACCTGACCGTCGCAGCGGGCTCCTGCGCCGATACCGATCGTGGGGATCGCGAGCGACTCGGTGACGCGCGCGGCCAGAGGCTCGGGCACCATCTCCAGAACGAGGGCGATCGCCCCCGCCTCGGCCAGCGCCCGCGCGTCGGCCAGCAGCTCCTCTGCGGCCTCGCCGCGCCCCTGAACCCGGAAGCCCCCGAGCATGTTGACGCTCTGTGGAGTGAATCCCAGGTGCCCCACCACCGGGATACCCGCCTGGGTCAGCGTGCGCACACTTGCCGCCCGGGGCCTGCCGCCCTCGAGCTTGACGGCGTTGGCCCCCGCCTTCATGAGGGGCACCGCGCTGGCCAGCGCCTGCTCAGGACCTGCCTCGTAGGTGCCGAAGGGAAGGTCGGCCACCACGAGTGCGCGCTTGGTCGCCCGCGCCACCGAGCGCGTGGCCACCACCATCTCGTCCAGCTCCACCGGCAGCGTCGAGTCGTGCCCGAGCATGACGTTGCCGATCGAGTCGCCCACCAGCAGCATGTCGGTTCCGGCCCCGTCCAGGATCTGGGCGGTCACGGCATCGTAGGCGGTGAGCATGACGAGTTTGGTGCCATCGTGCTTCGCTGCGGCGAGGTGATGAACACGCACGGGCTTGCCGCCTCCGATGGTGACGGAGGATCCGTAAGGGGACTCGGGTGTAGCCATGGGCCCGAGGCTACCCGAGGTCAGGGGGGAGGCCTCGGCGCGCCGTTGAACTCGTCGTGCCGCCTTCACCGGGGGCGATCTTCGAAACCTGCCCGACGCACCCGCGCACTAGGCTGGTCCCAGGTAAGTAACGTCTCAGGCGGATTGCGGCCGAACATGCCGTCGGCCCGCTGCCGCACCCCACGCTGAGGAGGCACCATGGACAAGCAGCAGGAGTACGTGCTCCGAGCCATCGAGGAACGCGACATCAGCTTCATCCGCCTGTGGTTCACAGACGTGTCCGGACAGCTCAAGTCCGTGGCGATCGCCCCGGCCGAGGTCGAGAGCGCCTTCGAGGAGGGAATCGGCTTCGACGGTTCGGCCATCGAAGGACTGACCCGTGTCTTCGAGTCCGACATGCTTCTCGCTCCCGACCCCTCCACCTTCCAGATGCTCCCATGGCGAGACGGAGCCAACGGCGTGGCCCGCATGTTCTGTGACGTCCTCACCCCCGACGGCGAGCCCGCCCGCACCGACCCCCGCTCCGTGCTCGAGCGCCAGCTCGCCCGCGTCGCCGAGGCGGGCTTCACGTGCTACATCCACCCTGAGATCGAGTTCTACCTGGTCAACCGCGACGCCGATGGGCGTATCCGTCCCACCGACGACGCCGGCTACTTCGACCACGTGCCCGGCGGCACCGCCCACGACTTCCGGCGTCACGCCATTCTCATGCTGGAGCAGATGGGGATCTCGGTGCAGTTCTCCCACCACGAGGGCGGCCCCGGCCAGAACGAGATCGACCTGCGCTTCGCCGACGCCCTGTCCATGGCGGACAACATCATGACCTTCCGCGCCGTCGTCGAGGAGGTCGCCCTGGAGGAGGGTTGCCTGGCCACCTTCATGCCCAAGCCCTTCCCCGACGAGTTCGGTTCGGGCATGCACACGCACTTCTCCTTGTTCGAGGGCGACCGCAACGCCTTCTTCGACCCCTCCGGCCAGTACCAGCTCTCCGCCACCGGACGCTCCTTCATCGCCGGACTGCTGCACCACGCCTCGGAGATCACGGCCGTCACCAACCAGCACGTCAACTCCTACAAGCGCCTGTGGGGCGGCGACGAGGCCCCCAGCTACGTGTGCTGGGGCCACAACAACCGCTCCGCCCTGGTGCGGGTGCCCATGCACAAGCCCGGTAAGGCCCAGTCCGCGCGCGTGGAGTACCGCGGCATCGACTCCTCGGCCAACCCCTACCTGGCCTATGCGGTCATCCTGGCAGCCGGGCTCAAGGGCATCGAGGAGGGTTATGAGCTTCCCCCCGAGGCCGAGGACGATGTCTGGGCCCTGTCCGAGATGGAGCGCAAGGCTCTGGGGATCCACGCCCTTCCCACCTCGCTCAAGAGCGCGGTGGCGGCCATGGAGCAGTCCGACCTGGTGGCCGACACCTTCGGGGAGGACACCTTCGAGTACTTCTTGCGTAACAAGCGCCGCGAGTACCGGGCCTACGACGCCCAGGTCACCGACTTCGAGCTCAGCCAGTTCTTCCCCCGTGCCTGATCGCAGCAGGAGGCAGCTGTGAGAGACCAGAGCGACAATCGCCCGCCGGTCGGGGCGCCCTCACGGCACAGCTCCTCACCCAGAACCCTGTTGCTGCGGGCCGGCTTCCAGAACGCCACCCGCGCCGAAGCGCTCCTGGGTGACCCCGCGTTGCTGTCCCTCCTTCCTGCAGACGATGAGACCGATGACTTCGGTAGCACGGGGACCGCACCCACCCGCTCCCGCGCAGACCGTTCCGGGCGGCCAGGCAGCCGACCGGGTGACGTGCGGCTCGGAGCCGGCCGAGAGGAGCTCATCGAGGCCCTGGCCCTCACCGCCGATCCCGACATGGCCCTGCTCAGCCTCGTCCGACTGGCTGAGGCCGTGACCGCATCCGAGTCATGCCTCCGGGCCTCACCGGAGGACGTCGACCCCGGGTGCACGCGTGCGCCCGCGGCACTTCTGCGCAGCATCCTCACCGAGCACGCCGCTGAGACGCGCGAGCACAGGCAACGCCTGCTCGCAGTCCTGGGAGCCTCGCAGGCCCTGGGGGACTTTCTCGTGGCCCACCCCGAGCACCTCATGGCTCTTGCACCGGCCAGGGCATGGGACGCCCCCTTTGAACCCGACGCACGCGAGGCGCTGCGGCGGGCGGTCCAGGACTCGCTGGGACAGACAGGCTCCTCGGACGCAGAGGCCTCAGGCAGCGATGGTGATACTCGGGTCCCGGACGGTCCCGGCCCGGCCGTCAACCGGGCGACTGCCGCGCTGCGGCGCGCTTATCGGGACCGTCTCACGGCGATCGTCGCCGATGACCTCACCAGCGCAGACCCGATCGAGTACGTCCCGACCGTCTGCCACCGTATGGCGGAGCTCGCCGACGCCGCCCTGGACGCAGCCCTGCTCGTCGCCCGCGCCGCTGTCGGACCTCAGACGGACGAGGTGGCCCTTGCCGTGATCGCTATGGGCAAGACCGGGGCATACGAGCTCAACTACATCTCCGACGTCGACGTTGTCTACGTGGTCGGCCAGGCCCAGCACTCTCAGACCGTAGGGGAGCCGCTCAGCGAGGAGTTCCTCGTGGAGGTCGGCACCCGCCTGGCCACCGAGCTCGCCCACGTCGTCTCCGCCACCGCGCCCGAGCCGCCACTGTGGCCGCTGGACACGGCGCTGCGCCCCGAGGGCAAGGACGGCGCGCTTGTGCGCACCCTGGACTCCCACCTGACCTACTACCGGCGATGGGCCGCCTCCTGGGAGTTCCAGGCCCTGCTCAAGGCCAGAGCCTGCGCCGGGGACATGGCTCTCGGCGCCCGCTACGAGCAAGGGGTGGCGCCCTTCGTGTGGGAGGCCAGCCGGCGGGAGAACTTCGTTGAGGACGCCCGTGCCATGCGTCGCCGGGTGGAGAAGGAGTCTGTGCCGCGCGGCGGCGAGGACCGGCGCATCAAGCTGGGGCCCGGAGGCCTGAGGGACGTGGAGTTCACTGTCCAGCTCCTCCAGCTCGTCCATGGCCGCTCCGATGAGAGCCTGCGCGTACCCGGCACCCTGGAGGCCCTCGACGCGCTCAGCGCGGGCGGCTACGTCAGTCGGGCCGATGCCGCGGCCATGAGCAGCTGCTACAAGGCCTTGCGGCTCCTGGAGCATCGCAGTCAGCTCTTCCGCCTGCGCAGGACCCACAACCTGCCGCAGAGGGAGGAGAACCTGCGTCGCATCGAGCGCGGCGTCTCCACCTGTCTGGGCCGGGGAGACAGCCTCTGGGATGACTTCAAGGACCTGCGCCGGCGCGTGCGCGCCCTTCACCAGGAGATCTACTACCGCCCGCTGCTGAGCTTCGCCGCCACTCTCAGCGCGGACGAGATGGCGCTGAGCCCCCAGGCGGCACGCGAGCGACTCGCCGCCGTCGGCTACACGGATCCGGACGGGGCGCTGCGACACATCCAGGCTCTCACCGAGGGGGTCAGCCGCCGAGCAGCCATCCAGCGCCAGCTGCTGCCGGTCATCATCGGCTGGATCGGCGAGGGCGCCGACCCCGACTTCGGCCTGCTGTCCTTCCGCCGCCTGTCGGAGGCCATCGGCGGCTCGCACTGGTACCTGGCCATGCTGCGCGACTCGCCGGTGGCCGCGCGCAGACTGTGCCAGGTGCTCTCAAGCGCACACTGGGCCACCGAGCGCCTCGCGGAGTTTCCCGAGTCCATCGCCTGGCTCGACGACGACGCCGAGCTCGAACCCCGACGCCCTGGCGCGCTGGCGGAGGAGATCGCCGCCATCTTGCGCCGGCGCAGCCTCAGCGGCCCCGATGACTCTGCGCTGGCTGAGCAGGCGCTCGAGGCGGTCCAGGCGATCCTGAGAGTACGTGCCCGCGAGGAGGTCCGCGCCTCCTTGGCGGACTGCCTGGACGCCATTGATCCCGAGCGCACCGCCTCCATCCTCACCGACGCCACCGACGCGGTCCTGGGCGGGGCGCTGACGATCGCCACCGGACTGGTCATCGCCCAGCGCGACGGCATCGAGGCGGTCGCCACCGGACCCGACGCCGACGGGCACTGGCAGGCGGCGCTTGCCAGCCACGCCGTCGTCGCCATGGGGCGCCTGGGAGGCCGCGAGATCGGGTACGCCTCTGACGCGGACGTGCTGTTCGTCCACGAGTCCCGCGACGGTGCGGACGATGCCGCGGCCGCCCAGGAGGCCGAGGCCGTCGCTAAGCAGGTGGTCGGGCTCCTCGCCTCGGCGCGTCCCCATCCCCTCGAGGTGGACTCCGATCTGCGGCCCGAAGGCCGCCAGGGCGTCATGAGCCGCTCGCTGGCCGCTTACGGCGAGTACTACGGGCGCTGGTCGGCCCTGTGGGAGCGTCAGGCGCTGCTGCGTGCCAGGGCCTGTGCCGGGGACGGCGATCTGGGGCGGCGCTTCGAGGAGCTCATCAACCCTCTGCGCTGGGCCGAGGGCGGGCTGGGCACCCAGGACCTGCGGGAGATCCGCAGGATCAAGGCCCGCGTGGAGACCGAGCGTCTGCCTCGCGGCATCGACCCCGCCCGCCACCTCAAGCTCGGCCCCGGAGGGCTCAGTGACGTGGAGTGGAGCGCCCAGGTGCTTCAGCTGGCCCATGCCGGTCGGATCGCCGGGCTGCGGACCACTTCGACCACTGGGGCGCTTCAGGCCGCGGTCCAGGCCGGGTTGCTCAGTGCCGACGACGGGGGAGTACTGGTCGCCGCATGGATCCTGGCCAGCCGGCTACGATCCGCGATCGTCCTGGGCACCGGGCGCGCCTCCGGGCCCCGAGCCCAGGTCCTGCCGGTCCAGATCCGTGAGATCCGGCTGGTGGGTCGCCTCGTCGGTCTGGGCAGCGGCAGGGAGCGCGAGCTCGAGGACCTCTACCGTCGCAGCGCCCGCCACACCCGGGCCGTGGTCGAGCGCATCGTCTTCTCCGACGGCGGCGCCCACGACTCGCCCCCATCCGCGCCGACCCCATCGGCCAGTAGCGCATCGCCTGGGCGGGGCCGGAGCTCGGCGACGGGCCACATCGCGGGCTCGGCGAAGGGACGTGGCGAACAGGCTCGTCGCACCAGCAGTACGGCGAAGTCCTCTCGGACGCGGCGCTCGGGCGGCGCCCGCCCGAGCAGGAGGCCCTCAGCGGGTCCCTACCCCTGGAGCTGACGAGGCTGATGGGGAACCGGGTGAGTGCGGCCGGGCGATGAGGATCGCACCAGCGCCGAAGGCCGGTCCGCCACGGACCTGGCAGACTTGGCGCCGTGAGGCTCATTCTCGTACGCCACGGTCGCACCGTCGCCAATGTCATGCAGGCACTCGATACCGCCTTCCCCGGGCATCCTCTGGATGACGTGGGCCTCCGGGAGGCCGACGGGCTGCCGGGCCGTCTGAAGGAGGCCGGCCTGCTCGAGGGGCTGGGCTCGTTGTGGGTCTCCCCGATCCTGCGTGCGCGTCAGACCATCGCCCCCATCGAGGCGGCCACCGGCCTGAGCGCCACCGTCAACTCGGGCCTGCGGGAGGTTCTGGCCGCGGATCTGGAGATGAACACCGACGCCCGCTCGGTGGCCTGCTACGTGGACACCACCCGGGCCTGGATGGCGGGGCGCCCCGCCTGTCGCATCCCCGGATCCCCAGAGGACGGACACGACACGCTTCAGCGCTTCGACGACGCCGTCGGCCGCATCTACGAGCAGACCGCCCGGGCGGGAGACCAGGCGGCCCTGCTCGTCTCCCACGGCACCGCTCTGCGTCTGTGGACCTCCCTCAAGGCAGCGCCCGGAGGCGGCGTGGACCCGCTGTGGATCGCCGAGCGTCCCATGCGCAACACCGGGATCACCGTCGTCGACGGCGATCCCGGTGCCGGGTGGAGCCTGACCTCCTGGGATGATGGCGCCTGGGACCAGGTCTCCTGACCGGCTGGCCCTAGAGGACTGAGGAGAGGAAGGCCTGGGTCCGTTCGGCCTGCGGGTTGTCCAGGACCTCCACGGGGTCACCGGACTCGCAGATGACGCCGCCGTCCATGAAGATCAGCTGATCACCGACCTCACGGGCGAAGCCCATCTCGTGGGTGACCACGACCATCGTCATCCCGGACGCCGCCAGGTCCTTCATCACCTGAAGCACCTCACCCACCAGCTCGGGATCCAGGGCCGAGGTCGGCTCGTCGAAGAGCATGAGCTCGGGGTCCATCGCCAGTGCCCGGGCGATCGCCACCCGCTGCTGCTGACCGCCGGAGAGCTGGGAGGGATAGTGATTCAGACGATCACCCAGCCCCACCCGCTCCAGAAGCTCGATACCGCGCTTTCGTGCCTTGGCCTTGGGGATCCTCTTCACCTGAACCGGCGCCTCCATGACGTTCTCCAGAGCCGTCATGTGGGGGAAGAGGTTGAAGCGCTGGAAGACCATGCCGATCTTGGCGCGTTGTGCAGCCCGGGCCTTGTCCGACAGGGCGTGCAGCTCGGTGCGCCCACCGCGCTCGACCTCGCGCATCCCGATGAGCTCGCCGTCGACCTTGACCCGGCCGGCGTCGATGGACTCCAGCTCGTTGATGCAACGCAGAAGCGTTGACTTTCCCGAACCCGAGGGGCCGATGAGGACCGTGACCGATCCTGGGGGCACGATGAGGTCGATACCGCGCAGCACGTGCAGCTCGCCGAAGAACTTGTGCAGGTCGCTGATCTCAACCTTCGGTGTCTCAGCTGCGGCGTGAGTGGATGTGCTCATGGGGTGACCTCCAGGAAGGGATCGTCCTTGGTGGTGTGGGCGTTGAGGATCGCCTGCTGGCGGGCCGACAGCCCCCGGCCGGAGGCGGCGGAGGCCTTGTCAGAGTCGAAGCCCTTGCCGTAGTAGCGCTCGATGTAGTGCTGTCCCACCATGAGGATCGAGGTGATGATGATGTACCAGATGGCCGCGACAATGAGCAGTGGGATGATCTGGTAGGTCAGCGACGCGTAGGAGTTGGTGACGAAGGTCAGGTCCAGGGTGAAGGGCACTGCCAGCACCAGGGAGGTCGTCTTGAGCATGGAGATGGTCTCGTTGCCGGTGGGCGGCACGATGACCCGCATCGCCTGCGGCAGGATGATCCTGCGCAGGATCTGCCCCCTGCTCATGCCCAGGGCCCCGGCGGCCTCACTCTGGCCCTTGTCCACCGAGTTCAGGCCCGAACGGACGATCTCGGAAAGATAGGCGCCCTCGTTGATGCCCAGCCCCAGGACCGCGGCAACGAAGGGGGTGAAGACCGTCGTCGTCTTGAAGGTCAGCAGCTCGGGGCCGA
Source organism: Actinomyces naeslundii (assembly GCF_001956585.1). Taxonomy (GTDB): domain Bacteria; phylum Actinomycetota; class Actinomycetes; order Actinomycetales; family Actinomycetaceae; genus Actinomyces; species Actinomyces naeslundii. The sequence goes on from NZ_MSRR01000003.1 coordinate 84,200, forward strand.
AGGGGATACCCAGGCTGAGCTTCTGGTAGAGCGCTGACAGCGCCCCCCAGAACACCAGCTGGGTGTAGATCGGGGTCCCGCGGAAGAACCACAGGTAAGCCAGTGCCACCCAGCGCAGCACCGGGTTGGAGGACTGGCGCTGGATCGCAGTCGTCACTGCAAGGACGATGCCGATGGCCATGGCCATGAAGGTCAGCAGCAGCGTCCACCCGACGGCCTTGACCACGTGGACCTCACGCAGGAAGAACCAGACCGTGGACCAGTGGAACTTCTCATTGGTGACCAGGCCGTGGATGAGCATGGCCCCCAGAACCGTCACGATCGCGGCACTGATCCAGGTCCCCGGGCGGGGGACCGGCTTGGGGTTGTTGAGAACGACCTTCTCGTCGTCAGAGGCGGGTGAGGCGGTCACGGCTCACTCCTTCACTGCGGGATTGAGTTCTGCGGTGGTCAGGGCGGCGTCCTTCACGCCCCAGTTTTCCAGGATCTTCTGCCAGATGCCCTGATCCATGAGGTACTGGACGGCGGCCTGGATCGCGGCGGTGAATTTCGGGTCGGCCTTGGAGGTCACCACTCCCTGGGGTGCGGCGTCCTCCACCTCGCCCAGGGTGACGACCTGGCCGTCGGTCAGCTCGACGGCGTACCCGGCCACGGTGGAGTCGGAGTAGGTGGCGTCGATCGTGCCGCCGACCAAGCCTGTGGTCGCCTCGGACTGCTTGGAGTAGGAGCGCACCGACAGCACGTCCTTGCCCGCGTTCGCGCAGTTCTCGGCGGCCTTGCGCATCGTGGCCTCCTGGCCGGTGCCCACCTGGACGCCAATGGTCCGTCCGCACAGCCTGAGGTGGTCGGAGGTGTCGACCTCCTTGGGGTTGCCGGCCTGAACGTTGAATCGCGAGCCCACATTGATGTAGGCGGTCATGTCGACCTCGGCGGTCCGCTCGGGAGTCACGGTGAAGGAGGAGATACCGGCGTCGTACTTCGATCCGATCGAGGCGATGATCGAGTCGAACTCGGCGGTGTGGACCTTTCCCTTGACGCCCAGCACCGCGGCGATCGCGTTGGTCAGGTCGACGTCGTAGCCCACGGCCTTGCCCGAGGGATCGAGGAACTCGGCCGGTGCATAGTCCGTGGATGCCGCCACGTCCAGGACGCCGTCGTCGAGGGCTCCCTGGGGGAGCTTGGCGATGATGTCGGGCTGAGCCTGGATCGAGGAGGTGTCGTAGGAGTGGATCTGCGAGCTCCGGTGCGCGTTCCAGTCAGCGGCGTTGGTGCACCCGCTCAAGATGAGACAAGCTGCGGCCAGCCCGAGAGCGGTGTGTTGGCGGAACCTCATCGTAGGTCGTCCTCTTCGGAGTGGATCAAGACGGAGAAAGAATATCCGCAATGCAGTATAGATATGCAGCTATTGAAGGTGGCGTATAGCACGACATCGGCCCTGAGCCTCGTGTGCAGGAGACTCAGGGCCTACGTCTGAGCTGCATCAACAACTCACAGGTCGTAGTAGAGCTGGAACTCGTAGGGGTGGGGGCGCAGCCGCAGCGGCTCGATCTCGTTGGCCCGCTTGTACTCGATCCAGGTCTCAATGAGGTCAGGAGTGAAGACGTCGCCCTCGGTGAGGAAGTCGTGGTCCTCCTCCAGGGCCTCCAGCGCCTGGTCCAGGCTGTCGGGGAGCTTGTCGATGTCGAAGTACTCCTCGGGTGCGAGCTCGTAGAGGTCCTTGTCGATGGGCTCGCGCGGCTCGATGCGGTGACGGATGCCGTCGATGCCCGCCATGAGGACGGCGGCGAAGCACAGGTAGGGGTTGGATGAGGGGTCCGGTACTCGGTACTCCACGCGCTTGGCCTTGGGGGAGGAGCCGGTGACCGGGATGCGGATGCAGGCCGAGCGGTTACGTGCCGAGTAGACCAGGTTGACCGGTGCCTCGAAGCCGGGAACCAGCCGGTGGAAGGAGTTCACTGACGGGTTGGTGAAGGCCAGCAGCGCCGGGGCGTGGGCGAGGATGCCGCCGATGTACCAGCGAGCCAGGTCGGAGAGCTGGCCGTAGCCGCGCTCGTCGAAGAACAGCGGTTTGCCGTCCTTCCACAACGAGTGGTGGGTGTGCATGCCCGATCCGTTGTCGCCGAAGATCGGCTTGGGCATGAAGGTGGCTGTCTTGTTGTTGCGCCAGGCCTCGTTCTTGATGATGTACTTGAACTTCATCATGTCGTCGCCGGCGGCCAGCAACGAGTTGAAGCGGTAGTTGATCTCCTGCTGTCCGGCGGTGCCGACCTCGTGATGGGCCCGCTCGATCTCCAGGCCGGAAGCCAGGCAGGTGCGCACCATGCGGTCGCGGATGTCAGCCATCTGGTCGTTGGGGGAGACCGGGAAGTAGCCGCCCTTGAACGCGGTTTTATAGCCCTTGTTACCGCCCTCCTCCTCGCGGCCTGTGTTCCAGGCGGCCTCGGCGGAGTCGATGGCGTAGAAGGACTCGGCCGGGGAGGACTCGTAGCGCACCGAGTCGAAGAGGTAGAACTCGGCCTCTGCGCCGATGTAGCAGGTGTCGGCGATTCCGGTGGAGCGCAGGTAGTCCTCGGCCTTGGCCGCGATCGAGCGCGGATCGCGAGCGTAGACCTCGTCCGTGAAAGGATCGACGATCGAGAAGTTGACGACCAGCGTCTTCTCCTCGCGGAAGGGGTCGAGGAAGGCTGTGGTCACATCCGGGACCAGCTTCATGTCCGACTCGTGGATCGCGGTGAAGCCTCGGATCGAGGAGCCGTCGAACATGAGGCCGTCGGTGAGGGCCTCATCCTTGAAGGCGGCCACGGGAATGGTGAAGTGCTGCATGACGCCGGGTAGGTCGCAGAACCGCACATCGACCAGCGCGACGTTCTCCTTCTCGATGAACGTCAGTGCCTCGGATGCGTCCTTGAACATATCTCCTCCATGTGGGAACGGCGCACACACTTCATACGTATGTACTGCGGCTGATATCGGCAACTATATTGACCCGCCCGTGACGAAGGAGTGGCGCCGGTGTTGCCTGAGTGTTTCGACGGAGAACTGCACGGTGTCAAGGGATGACTGATCGCCGTACGGTGGATGTGCAGGGCGAGGGGTAGTGGGGAGGGAGAGGGAGACGGCGAAGGAGATCAGCGTCCGCGCATCGCGCGACGGTCGGGGCGCACCCGGTTGGGGTCGATGTGCTTGGGGATGGGCAGGTTCTTGCCGGCCAGGGAGGCCAGCCGCTTCGAGACCTGGGTGATCTCGCTGTCGGTCAGCGACGTGGGCTTGGTCGGCAGGTGGCGCAGCGTCTTGGACAGCTCCATCAGGCGCACCTGTCCGGCATCGGTACCCACCTGAAGGGTGTGGATGGGAACGGTTGACAGCAGCCGGTGGACCTTGCGCTCCTCCTCGGCGAGCAGGCGACGGACGCGAGTATCGGGGCCCTCGGCGATGAGCACGACACCGGGGCGTCCCACCAGCCTCCACACAAGGTCCTGGTTCTTGTTGAAGGCTACCGGCTCGGGCTCCACGTACCAGCCGCGGCCGATCTGGTCGAGGGCGGCCTTGGTTGCTCCCGGCATCCCCTCGATCTGGGCGTAGGAGGCGCGGCGCACCGTGACCGACAGGATGATCATGTCGATCATGAGCGCCAACATGAGGCTCAGAACAAGCCAGTACCACAGGGACAGTCCGTAGCCGACGGAGATTGCGGCCCCCAGGGCGAGGCACGTGGCGAGCACCGCCAGCATCGTCCACCCGATCCACGGGTAGCTTCGCCGCGAGATCGTGTAGGAGTCCTTGATGTTCTGAAGGTACTGAGCCAGCCGGCGCTTCTTCTTCGGCTGGGGGGACTGGGCACTACTCACGGGCACACAATAGACGACGTCGGTGCACTGGCACACACGGTCTCGCCGTCAGCGTGGCCGGCCTGCGCGCGCGAATCGGCTCTCAGCAGGCGGCCGCAAGATGGGGGTGCGTCCCCAGCAGGGCCGACGCCTCCTGGCGAGCGGTGGCGGGCTCGGCGAGCTGGGCCAGGCGCTCGGGGATGGGCCGGCCGCGCTTGACCATGGCCCGCCCCCACAGCATGCCGGCGCGGTAGGAGGAGCGCACCATCGGGCCGCTCATGACGGCGGCGAATCCGATCTCCTCGGCCAGACGGCTCAACTCGACGAACTCCTGGGGCTTGACCCAGCGGTCAACGGGATGGTGCAGCTTGGAGGGACGCAGGTACTGCGTGATGGTGAGGATGTCGCAGCGGGCCTCCACCAGAGCTGCCATGGCCGCCTCGATCTCGTCCCGGGTCTCGCCCATGCCCAGGATGAGGTTGGACTTGGTGACCAGCCCCGCCTCGGAGGCCGCGGTGATGACGTCCAGGCTGCCCTGGTAGGAGAAGGCTGGACGGATCCGCTTGAAGATGCGTGGGACGGTCTCCAGGTTGTGCCCCAGAACCTCGGGGCGCGAGGAGAAGACGTCCTCCAGCGCCTCCGGGTTGCCCCTGAAGTCGGGGATGAGCAGCTCGACCCCGGTGCCCGGGGAGAGCTCGTGCACCTGCCGGGAGGTCTCGGCGTAGAGCCAGGCACCGCCGTCGGGGCGGTCATCGCGGGCCACGCCGGTGACGGTGGCGTAGCGCAGGTCCATCTCCTTGATGGATATCGCCACGCGCCGGGGCTCGTCGACGTCGTACTCGGTGGGACGACCAGTGGCGATGTCGCAGAAGTCGCAGCGACGGGTGCACATCTCGCCGCCCACCAGGAAGGTGGCCTCGCGGTCGTTCCAGCACTCGTAGATGTTGGGGCAGTTCGCCTCGGCGCAGACCGTGTGCAGGCTCTTCTCCCGCACCAGTCCACGGACCTCCTGGTAGGTCTCCGAGACGACGGCTCGCGTGCGCAGCCAGTCGGGCTTGGACTCGATGGGCGTCTGGGCGTTGCGCGCCTCGACCCGCAGGAGCTTTCGCCCCTCGGGGGCCACCGTGGTGCTCACTTCTACCTCTCCTCGCCGACAAAGATTCCACTCGAAGTCTAGTACCCCCTTGCCGGTTCATAGGACCTCAGACCTAGAAGCAGGCCGCTGTTGTCACGTGGCGTCTGCCACCAACGGTGCCAGATGAGTCTCCAGGGCCTCCACCAGGGCGTGTGCAGGAGCGGTGGTCTCCAGGTGCCGGCCGGTCTCCGCGCTCAAGGATGTCACGCCGGCGTCGTCGATCCCGCAGGGAATGATGCGGTCCAAGGAGAAGGCCTCCAGGTCGGGGTCGATGTTGAGACCGATTCCGTGCATGGTGACCCCCCGGGCGACCCTGACCCCCAGGGCGCAGATCTTGCGCTCGGTGCGTCGGGGCCGATCTGGGACCGTCACCCCCTCGGCGTCGGCCGGTACCCAGACCCCAGAGCGTCCCTCAACCCGGATCGTCCGCAGTCCGTAGAGCGCGCACAGGTCGATGACCGCGGACTCCAGCGCGCGCACGTAACGAATGACGTCGATGGGCTGGCTCAGGCGCAGGATCGGGTAGACGGTCAGCTGCCCCGGCCCGTGCCAGGTGGTCTTCCCGCCTCGGTCCACGTCGACCACCGGGACATGACCGGGCTCGACGACGTCGCCGTCGGGCCGCTCCCAGGAGTGGGCTCGCCTACCAACCGTGTAGACAGGTTCATGCTCCACGAGCAGCAGCGTGCTGGGGCGCTGGCCCGCGACCACATCGGCATGGACCGCTCTCTGGCACTTCCAGCCCTCCTCGAAGGGGACGAGCCGGGAGCCGAGCTCCATGTCCTGTCGCAGCACGAGCGCAGTCTACGTGACCACAACCGGCTCAAGCGCCGGAGTTATCCACAGGCCGACGACAGGTTCTGGTCATCGGGCGGGGCCGTGGTGACCATGGAGTGCATGAGCTCAACGACGCGCCCTCGCCCTCCTGATCGTTCGGCCGATGGTGGCAGCGGGGACCGGCGACCACGACGTCGCCCGGTGCCTCGAGGCCGCGATTCCCGAGCCCGCAGGCTCCCGGCCTCCGACGCCGAGCCGGGTATCGCGGTCTCGGCGCTCAACGTCCTGTCCCAGCAGGGCTATACCGTCGGCGAGGTCATGGGGCGCTCCACCGCTCCTGGCGCGCCTCGGCGCGGGCTGGATGCTCAGGGACGTCACGTGGTGATCCGGGTCGTTGACCTGCCTCCCGGCCGCGGCGGTGCAGCCGTCCTGCGAAGACTGGCCGATCTGCGTGTGCTGCGTCATCCCGGTCTGGTGACCGTGCGGGAGGTCGTGTCCCTGCCCGAGCACCGGGCGGGCGTCATCACGGACCTCGTCGACGGGGCCGGACTTGACGTGGTTCTGGGAGCCAGGGGAAGACTCAACGTCCACCAGCTGGCGACCCTTCTGGATGTTCTGGGCTCGGCCCTGGCCTACCTGTACGAGCACGGCGTCGCTCACGGCGACGTCTCGGCCGGTAACGTCCTGGTGACCACTGACGGGCGCCCGGTCCTCATCGACCTGCTGGGGTCCGTGATGGAGACGGGGACGCAGGACTGCGCCGCCCCTGAGCGGCTCGCGGGCGCTCCGCCGTCGGCTGCCTCCGACGTGTATGCCCTCGCCCGTCTGCTGATCGAGTGTGCGGGGCAGAGCGGGACCGGGGCCAGGCGCCTGGCGGGCCTTCTGGTCGACGCCCTGGCGAAGGACCCTGCCGATCGTCCGAAGGCCCGGGATCTGGTGGCCCGTGCGCCGCAGCTGGGACAGACCTCCCCCATCGAGCTGCCCGACGGCGCCCGGCTCGCCGCCGGTTGCCTGCGCGCGGCCGCCCGCACCCCGACGCGGATGGTCGGCTCCAGGCTCAGGAACAGGATGAGGACGAGCCCCGGATCGAAGGTGGAGGTCGAGTCCCTCGAAGGGGCCGCCGGTCGAGGCCGTGGTGGTGCGCAGGGCTCCGACCGGATTCCTGCGGCCATACGCTGGGGCCGAGGGCGGCGAGCCGGAGGCCGGCGGGTTCGCACCTGGGCGCTGGCGGCGGCACTGATCATCGTGGCATGCCTGGCCGTCTGGGGGCCGGTGAGAGGGCTCGCGTCGTTCAGACCCGCATGGGCGCTCGGTACGGCATCGAGTACGCGGCCAAGCGCGCCCGCTGTTTCCAGCGGTTCCCCGTCAGTGAGCGTCTCTCCTTCCACCCCCGGGAGTGCGTCCGCGACCGCGCCGGTCCCCAGACCGACTCAAGGGGACGCCGAGGGCATGGTGAATGTGGTCGTCACGCTGTCCGCGGCTCGAGACCGCGCACTGATGGCCGCCGACGCCGGTGCACTCGCCGCCACGACGGTCGTCCAGTCGCCCGCTGCCGAGGCCGACTCGCAGCTTCTAGATGAGTTGCTCGAGTCGGGCGAGAGCGTCGAAGGTCTGCAGACCTCCGTCAGTCAGGTCGTTGAGGTGGAGCTGCCCAACGACGCAGCCGCTCTCTGGCCCAGTGCGAGGGCAGTGCGGGTCACGCTGTCTCAAAGCGCCTCGACACGCTCGGGTCCTTCCGGAAGGCGTACGGTGCCCGCTCCCAGCCCCCGGCAGGTCGTGCTCGTCCTGGTTCCAGAACCGTGGCGTGTCGCCGACATTCGGGCTGTGACATGAGCCCGACCGCGTGCCCCGAGGGGGATCAGTACGGTTCTGTGTGGATGGACTCGTAGCCGGCGCGCTCAAGGAACCGGTGGGTGTCGGAGACCATCGCGGCTGAGCCGCACAGGTAGACGTCCGTCCGATCGGGATCGAGGTCACTGCCGTCAATGACCTCGGGCAGTGCGTCGGTGACCCGTCCGTGGAACGTATCGGGTACCTCCTCCCGGCTCAGACAGCGCACAACCCGCCCGGGCATGGGCGAGTCGATCAGACTCGTCAGATCCTCGTCGCGATGGCGGCACCCGAAGAGCAGGGTGTCGTGCTCCAGGCCAGGTGCCTGAGCGAACATCGCCAGCATGGGGGCGATCCCAGTTCCGGTGGCGATGAACAACCGGCGTCTCCCCGAGCCGGCGAGCCCGAACCCGCCCAGAGGAGTCTCGACCACTGTTCTGGTGCCCGTATCGGCTTGCTCGATGAACTGCGACCCTCGTCCACCCGTCCGAGTCGAGATGAGCAGACGGAGCCGATGGTCATCGAGCCCCGCGATCGAGTAGTCGCGCCACGCGTTGTCGCCCACGTGCAGTCGGGCGAACTGCCCAGGCGCCCAGTGGTCGATGTCTCCGTCCACGTGGAGCGTCACGTCCCAGACACTGGGGGTGAGGCGGCGCTTGGAGACCAGGACCGCGTGGTACTTGCCCTCCGGCAGTGTGCGGGCGCCGTGCGGGACAGGAGTGGCGGAAGATTCCCGCACGGCGGAGGTGATGGTGGAGTAACCGCGTGGTCCGAGCACCTGGCAGGCTGCCGCGAGTCCGCCCATCATGGCGCCCATGATTCCTGTGCTTCCGGCGTCCTGCCCGGACAGGAACAGTCCCGGGATCGCGGTTCGTGGGCCCAACGGGCTGGACCTGTACCGCTGCGGTGTGGCGGGCGGCCCGTAGAAGGCGCCGTCCGGGTGGGCGGTGTAGTGCTCGTAGGTCAAAGGAGTGGAGGTCTCCACGTAGTCCACGAGCTCGGTCAGCCCCGGAGCCGCGCTCTCAGCCAGCTCCAGCATGCCTCGGGCGATGCGCTCCTTGAGGGTGGAGTACTCGGGGCCGCGGTTTTCTCGGGGCTGCTCGGCCCACTGCCGGAAGGCTCGCGCGTCACAGAAGGAGATGAGCTCGGCGGTATGTGGGGACTCGCCGGACTTCAGAGAGGGGAAGGAGACGAAGACGTCGTGAGGGCGCCCCTCGAGCAACGAATCGCTGTACCGTTGTGCGCCCTCGTGATCGAGGTCCCGGTTCACCCAGATGTTTCCACCATCGATGCCGATGCTGCGCGGGTCATCACGCAAGCGTAGGAACACGGTGACCGCGGACGTGCCCGTACCCAGGTGCTCCAGCGAGCGGCGTGCGGGCCCGGTGCGTCTCCCGATCTCTCCGAATGTGGGCAACAGACGGTTGAAGGTGTTGGAGGCGCCGATGGCGGACACGATGACCGGGGCGCGGTAGACGCGTTCGCGTACCTGGGCGCTGCGGTGGTCCATGACTCGGACCCCGACCGCCTTCCCGTTCTCGGTGAGGATCTCGGTGACCTCCTGAGCGACGCGGACAGCGCCTCCGGCCTGCTCGATGCCCTTCTCGAAGGTGCGGGCGATCCGAGCGCTGCCACCGCGGGGGAACCAGGCGCCCTCGATGTAGTGGGAGACGATCATTGCGTGCACGGCAAAGGCCGATCGGGACGGCGGCAGGCCGTAGTCCCCCCACTGACTGGCCAGGACGGCCTTGAGTCTGGGGGAGCGGAAGTGGGCATCCAGATACGCCTTCGTCGTCTGAGTGGCTCTTCGGCCTCCCAGGCGCTGGGCGGCTCTGAGCAGCGAGGCCGCAGGTCGGGGGACCAACCCCTGGACGAAGCCCAGCGCCACCCACCGTGTCGCCCGGCGAACATCCTGGAAGTAACGGTGAATGGCTCTGGCCTCCTGGGGGAATGCGGCAACCAGATCACGCTCGTACCGAAGCGGATCACTGCTGACGCGCAGGTCCACGCCCGGGTAGACGAACCTGTCGTAGGAGTCGGGCATACGGTTCCACTCCAGCTCGCCACCAGAGAGGTAGTCGAAGTAGGCGCGGCCCTGGCTTCCGGGACCGAGCTGACCGATGTAGTGCACCCCCACGTCCCAGGATGCGCCGTCACGCCGGAAGGTGTGAGTCAGTCCGCCCGGTTCCGTATGCCGCTCCAGGACCAGAACTCGCTTGCCGGCGGCCCGCGCCAGCAGGCCGGCAGTCGTCAGGCCTCCAATACCCGAACCGATCACGATGACGTCGTAGGACATCCTTTACCCCTCCAATGACTAGACAGTGTCAAGTCAGCATAGCAGTCAACTGGACACTGTCTAGTAGCTCGGTTCTAGACTCCTTCCATGACCTCTGAAACGACAGGCGCCTCAGGGCGCCGCGGCGGCCGGGACCTGCGCTCCGAGCTGCTGCGAACCAGCAGGGAGCTCCTCGATGAAGCCGGCCCCAGTGCCCTGAGCATGCGGGAGGTTGCACGTCGTGCCGGCTGTACGCACCAGGCGCCGTACCACTACTTCGCAAACCGCGAAGCCATCCTGGCGGCCTTGGTATGTGAGGGCTTCGATGAGCTCGCGGACAGGCTCGCTGTGGCGCACGAGGGGCTTGGAAGTGCGGATCTGCATGCGGTTTTGGTGGCCTCGGGAAACGCCTATGTTGAGTTCGCGCTACGTCACCCCGGGGTGTTCCGGGTGATGTTCCGACCCGACGTCTGCGATCCCGAGCGCTTCCCGGAGGTGGTGCAGGCCGGTGAGCGTGCGCGTCATGAGCTGGCCCGTCTGGCGAGGGCCATGATGGGTGATGGTGCTCAGGTCGAGGCGGAGGTCCTGATCTGGTCCGGTGTGCACGGCCTGGCCTCGCTGCTCCTCGACGGCCCCTTGGCGGGCGAGTTCAGCTCCACGGAGGATCGCATCGACTTCGCTCGCGGCGTCGTCGGTCTTGCTGAAGTGTCTGTGGCGAGCAGGGACTGAGGGTGTAGGAGTCGGCTCAGTGGTGGGTGTGTGGCGGAAGCGGAAAGGTGTTCGGTCGCCTGGCTGAATGTCGTTATTGAAGGTGAGTAGCAACAAAGGTTGACAAAATAGTTCTGTCAACCTAAGTTGCTTACATGGATGCGCTCACCGCAGCCACCGAGGCTGCTGACACCACTCGCCCCGAAGATGGGCTACGAGCTGTGGCGGCTCTGCGGCGACTGAAGGACAGCCTTGAGCTTGCGCAGGTCGAGGCCGCCTTGCGCGCAGGCATGGGATGGAGCGAGATCGCCTCCTGTCTTGGAGTCTCTCGTCAGGCAGTCCACAAGAAGTACGCCAAGCGAGTCCAGCCCGGTTTGGCCCCGACCCGAAGGAGATGACGATGGCCGCTGTTAACCACTACCTGACCTGGCTCGAAGCCATGCGCGCGGAGGCTGCGCGCCTGCATCATCGGGAGATCGAGCCGGAGCACATGCTCCTCGGTCTCCTCGCCCAAGGTGGGACGGCTGCGGCTGTCTTGGCGGCCCAGGGCGTGACACTCACGCGAGCACGCGCTGCCATCGAGGAGATGGCTGATGCGGACCTCGCTCGCGTGGGCGTCAGCCTTTCCGACGCCCTCAGGCCAGCGCCGATCGCAGCCGAAGAGCTGACCGTGAGGGCAGGAGGGGAGATTCCCCTCTCGGACGCTGCCGCCGAGTTCATTGACGACACGGGGGCTTCATTCAGCACCAGCGCTCAGGCTTTGCAAGCGCTCATCTCCTCATCCACCGTCTCGCTCCAGTCCCCGGTCGTCAGGCTTCTTGCTCACTGCGGTGTTGATGTCGGCTACCTGCGCACTGAGCTCAGTGAGATAGTGGCCGACGAGGAATCAGCCCGGGGACGCTACCGGATGACTGACGAGTACCGTGGGTACGGCCTGGATCGGGTCCTGAGTCAGGAACGCTTCATCTCAGCGCCGGTGGCTCAGTTGGCCGCCCTACTGAGGGACCCGGACCGGCTCACGTGGTGGGCCCTGCCCCGACAGCAGCTGGTCGAGGTTCTTTCCGACGGCGTCGTGCAGAGGGTGGAGGGGCGACGTCGGACCGTCTTCCTGAGGTGGCGGCTGGAAACATCTGTGGCCGCAAGGGTTACCTGGTCGTGCAGCGTCGTCTCAGGGCCTCGCGACGGTGAGGTGGCATCCGTTCGTGACCTGCACCTGATTGAGGCGCCAGGCGGCACTCGTGTCCGTCTGGTCCTGGCACATCGCACATGGGGGCGGCTGGGGACGCTGCTCTACCCGATCGTCTGGCGCGGGATTCGTCTGGGGCTGGAGAACACGCTCGCCGGTATCGCACGGGCTGCAGCGGAGGACTTTTGAGCCAAGCCGTGAGCCCGGGAACGGACAGCGGCGGTTGTCGTATGCCCGAGTACAGGACCCGATAGCCCGGGTACAACGAACGGGGCCCCGCACCGTGATGGTGCGGGGCCCCGTTGTTGACGGCCTAGCGGGCCGAGCGCAGGCTCACAGCCCCAGCTCGCCGCCGAAGTCGCCCTCCTCGAGGCGCTTCTTGACCGTCATGAGGTAGCGGGCCGCGTCCGCGCCGTCCACCAGTCGGTGGTCGTAGGACAGGGCCAGGTAGCACACCGAGCGGATGGCGATGACCTCGCCGCCGTCGGCATCCTTGATGACGCGCGGCTGGCGCTGGATGGCGCCCAGGCCCAGGATCGCGACCTCCGGCTGGTTGATGATCGGGGTGTCGAACAGGGCACCGCCGCTGCCGGTGTTGGTGATCGTGAAGGTCGAGCCGCTGAGCTCATCGGGGTTGACCTTGTTGTCCCGGGTACGGGCGGCCAGGTCGTTGATGCGCTTGGCCAGCCCGGGGATGTTGAGGTCCCCTGCGTTCTTGACCACCGGCACGAGCAGGCCGCGCGGCGTGTCCACCGCGATGCCGACGTGCTCGACATCGTGGTAGGTGACGTTCTTGCCCTCGATGGAGGCGTTGATCTTCGGGTGGGCCTTGAGGGCCTCCGTCGCCGCCTGGACGAAGAAGGGCAGGAAAGTCAGCTTGGTGCCGTTCTTGGCCAGGAAGTCGTTCTTCGCGCGGGCCCGCAGAGCGGCCACGCGAGTCACGTCCACCTCGACGACGGTGGTCAGCTGAGCAGAGGTCTGCAGCGAGTCGATCATGCGCTCGGCGATCACCTGGCGCAGGCGGCTCATCTTCTCCGTACGGCCGCGCAGGGTCGTGTCCACCTCGGGCTTGGCCGGGGCCGGCTTGGCCGCAGCGGCGGGAGCGGACTCCTGAGAAGCAGGGGCGGCTGCGGCCGCGGCGGCTGCACGAGCCTCCTCTGCGGCCTTGGCCGCGGCCTCCACGTCCTGCTTACGGATACGGCCTCCCACGCCGGTGCCGGTGACGGTGGACAGGTCCACGCCCTTGTCCTTGGCGAGCTTGCGCACGATCGGAGTGACGTAGGAGCCTGTGGCGCCCGAGCTCACCGGAGCGGCGGCTGCAGGCGCCGCGGTTGCGGCAGGAGCGGGGGCCGACGACGCTGCCGGAGCCGGAGCGGGAACCGGCTCGGCGGCGGGAGCGGGGGCCTGCGGCGTGGCAGCCGGGGCGGGTGCTGTCGCTGGTGCGGCCGAGGGGTCACCGATGATGGCCAGGACGGTGCCGACCTCGACGGTCTCGTCCTCGGGGACACGGATCTCCAGCAGGACGCCGGATGCGGGGGAGGGGACCTCGGTGTCCACCTTGTCGGTGGCGACCTCGAGCAGGGGCTCGTTGGCCTCAACGGTGTCACCCACGGCCTTGAGCCAGGAGGAGACCGTCCCCTCGGTGACGGACTCACCCAGGGCCGGCATCGTCACCTCAGTACCGTCGGCCGAGCCGCCGGTCTGGGGGGCGACAGGCTCCGGGACAGGTGCAGGGGCGGGCTCGGGAGCCGCCTGGGCGGCAAGGGCCGGCGTCTCAGCCGCGGGCGCGGGGGCGGCCGGAGCAGGAGCGGAACCCGCCTCCGAGGGGTCACCGATGATGG
>NZ_MSRR01000003.1:97890-271023 GCF_001956585.1 Actinomyces naeslundii
CGACCTCGAGCAGGGGCTCGTCGGCCTCAACGGTGTCACCCACGGCCTTGAGCCAGGAGGAGACCGTCCCCTCGGTGACGGACTCACCCAGAGCGGGCATCTTCACGGACTCTGACATTGCTGTCTTCCTTACTCTCGTCTAGCTGGATCAGCCGTGGTTGTGCAGCGGCTTGCCGGCGAGGGCCATGGCGGCCTCGCCGAGGGTCTCGTTCTGGGTGGGGTGGGCGTGGACCAGGGAGGCGACGTCGTCGGCGTCGGCCTCCCAGGACACCATGAGCTGGCCCTCTCCGACCTGCTCGCCCATGCGGGCGCCGATGGCGTGGAAGCCCACGATGGGGCCGTCCTTGAGGGAGACGAGCTTGACGAAGCCCTGGGTCCCCAGGATCTGGCTCTTGGCATTGCCTGCCACGTTGAACTCGGCGGTGGTGATGTTGTCCTTGCCGTGGACCTCGGCGGCCTTGGCCTCGGACAGGCCCACCGAGGCGATCTCGGGCTCGCAGAAGGTCACCTTGGGGACCAGGACGTCATCGACCGGGGTCGGGTCCAGGCCCGCGATCTTCTCCGCCACGACGATGCCCTGGGCAAAGCCGCGGTGGGCGAGCTGGACACCGGGGACGATGTCACCCACGGCCCACACGCCCGGGACGTTGGTGCGGCCGTACTCGTCGGCCAGGACGAAGCCGCGGTCCATGGCGAGCCCGACCTCCTCGTAGCCGAGGTTGGCGGTCGCCGGTCCACGGCCCACGGCGATGAGGAGGACCTCGGCCTCATGGGTCTTGCCGTCCTGGGTGCGCACGGTCACCCCGCCGTCGTGGCGCTCGACCGACTCGAACATCGTGTTGGTGCGGAAGGTGATCTTGCGCTTGCGGAAGGCGCGCTCGAGCTGCTTGGAGATCGCCTCGTCCTCGTTGGGCACCAGGTGGGGCAGCCCCTCGATGATAGTGACCTGGCTGCCCATGGAGGCCCAGGCCGAGGCGAACTCCACCCCGATGACGCCGCCACCCAGAATCACTGCCGAGGCGGGGACGTGGTCCATCTCCAGGGCCTCCTCGGAGGTGATGACGCCTCCGGAGATCTCCTGCCCGATGGTCTTGGAGTAGGAGCCGGAGGCGAGGACCACGTTGCGGCCGGTGATGCGACGGCCGTCAACCTCGACGGCGTCGGCGGCCACCAGACGTCCCCACCCCTGGATCAGATCGATGCCCCGCGAGGACACCAGGCCCTCCAGGCCCTTGTGCATCCGCGAGACGATGCTGTTCTTGTACTTCTGGACGCCAGGCATGTCCACGCCCTCGAAGGCGGCCTTGATGCCCACAGTGGCGGCCTCGCGCACGGCATCGGCGGTCTCGGCGGCGTGCAGCAGGGCCTTGGTGGGCACGCAGCCGCGGTGGAGGCAGGTGCCCCCCAGCTTGTCCGCCTCGATGAGGGCGACCTTGAGGCCCAGTTGGGCGCCACGCAGGGCGGCGGCGTAGCCCCCTGATCCCGCGCCCAGAATGACCATGTCGTAGACGGTCTCTGTCACGAACTCACTCCTTGTTGATTGGTCACGACGCCCTTGTGGGGCGGCTCGGCACGGGGCCATTGTTCCACCTGAGGAGTGGACACAGGAGTCAGCGGGGTTGCTGTTTAGGGACCAGAGTCCTGAAAACGGGGTGATACGTGTCACCGCGCGTGGGTGCTGCCGGCACGAGTCGTCACAGAACCCGCGACCAAGAACGCGGCGGGGATCCCGGCGACTCGTTGCCGGCAGACGGGAGGGTCAGGAAAGGATACTGACCTCGGCGGACAGCGAACGAAGCAGCTCCACCAGGGTGGAGACTCCCATCCCCGTGCCGCCAGTCGGTGTCAGCCCCCAGGGGGCGGAGTCGTTGTAGGCGGGGCCGGCGATGTCGAGGTGCGCCCACTGCCGGCGTCCGACGAACTCGCGCAGGAACAGTCCGGCCGAGAGCATCCCACCGGCCCGGGAACCGATCTTGGCGTTGCGCAGGTCGGCGAAGGGGGAGTCGAGGGTCGCACGCAGGTGCGCGGGCAGGGGCATCGGCCAGAAGGACTCTCCCGCCCGCTGGGCCGCGGCCACGACCTCCTCACGCAGGTCCGGCGTGCCCATCACGGCGGCCACGTGGTCGCCCAGGGCCACGATCTGCGCTCCGGTCAGGGTGGCCACATCCAGGACGGCGTCGGGTTCCTCCGTGACGGCCCGGGCCAGGGCGTCGGCCATGACCAGGCGGCCCTCAGCGTCGGTGTTGGTCACCTCCACGGTGGTGCCGTCGAACATCGTGACGACGTCGCTGGGGCGCTGGGCGTCGGCGCCCGGCATGTTCTCGGCCAGTGCCAACCAGGCGGTGACGCGGATGGGCAGAGCCAGGCGCGCAGCGGAGATGACGGCTCCCAGCACGGTGGCGGCGCCGGCCATGTCGGACTTCATCTCCGGCATGGAGGCCGCCGGTTTGAGGGACAGACCGCCAGAGTCGAAGGTGATGCCCTTGCCGATGAGCGCGACGTGCTTGGGGTGGGCCGGGGCGCTGTCACCCTCGGTCTGCGCGCTCGCCTGGCCGGCAGCGCTCTCTGCGGCCTGCGACGGCACCCACTCCAGACGAACCAGGCGAGCCGGGTGCACCGAGCCCTGAGCCACCCCGAGAATTCCACCGAATCCCTGCTCGATCAGCGCTGGGGCGTCCCAGACCTCGACCCTGAGCCCGGCCTCCTGACCGGCCGAGCGGGCTCGCTCCGCGAAGACCTCCGGAGTCAGGCGGTTGGGCGGCTCGTTGACGAGGTCGCGGGTCAGGGACGTGGCCTCGGCCAGCGCCAGGGCGCCCGCCAAGGTCTCCTGCCCCTCCGGGGTGTCGGACAGAGGCGAGACGATGGAGATGCTCTTCAGGGGCGTGCTCTGCTTCGAGGAGCTCTCCTGGTCAGGACGGTCCTCGTTCTTCGTGGCCTTCCAGGAATAGGCTCCCAGAGCGGCTCCGTTCGCCACGGCGGCCAGCTGCTGCCCGCTGAGCGTGGGCAGAGCCAGGATCGCGGAGTCGGTTCCGGCCAGCGCCCGGGTGGCGCGTCCGGCGGCCCGGCGCAGCAGACCCGTCTGGTCGTAGCCCAGGGCGGCCTCATCATCGGTGGTCACGGCGAGCGGATCGGTGTCGGCCCACCCCGTTCCCACACCGACGACGAGAATGGTTCGCGGGCCGTGGTAGCCCGCGGTGCTCACCGACGAGGAGGGCAGTCGCACGACGGAGTCCTGGGCTCCCAAGAACCCCAGAGCGGGAAGCAGGGACACCAGTGCGTCGATGTCCAGGCCCTCCAGAGCGTTGCTGGAGGGTGGCTCAAGGCCCTCCAGGAGGATCTCGGGAGCCTCAGCGCCCTCCCTCCCCGGTGCTGCGGCCAGGACGAGGACGTCAGCT
The DNA here is from genome assembly GCF_001956585.1 of Actinomyces naeslundii. Taxonomy (GTDB): domain Bacteria; phylum Actinomycetota; class Actinomycetes; order Actinomycetales; family Actinomycetaceae; genus Actinomyces; species Actinomyces naeslundii. Next base: position 101,286 of record NZ_MSRR01000003.1, read on the forward strand.
GCGGGCTCGGCATCGAGGGGGAGGTCTGAGGCGTCGGATGCGCCGTCGGAGCCAGCGGTGCTGTCGGCATCGTCCTCGTCGTCGCCGGCGGCCTGGCGCTCCTTCGCGTCGCCCTCGGCGTCCTCAGTGTCCTGCTCTGCGCTTGCGGAGCCGGACTGGTCCTCGTCGCCGGTGGCTTCGGAGTCCCCGGGCTCTTCGACCGTGTCAACCTCGGCCTGATTGCTGAGATCGGTATCCTTACGGTCGTCGTCCACCGAGGCGTGTGCGTTCAGGGATTTGGTCAACTTAATGGTGCTCACGTTGTGAATAGTAACGTTCAAGCATCCGATGGAGGCTGAGTTGGCGCCGCGCGTGCCGGAGGTCATCACGTGGAAAGGTCGTTCCTCATGGACGAGCACTCATCAGTACGCCCGGTCCAGGACACCCGCCGCCCCGCCTATGGAGGGGGACGCGTCCTGGTCGGTGTCTTCGCCGTCTTCGGAGCGATCGTGCTGGTTCCCTCCTTGGTCTCACTGCTTCGGAGTCCCGACGAGGCGCCTGCGGTGTGGTCCTTCAACCTCCTGGGAGGCGGCCTGTACATTCTCCTGGCCGTGTGTGTCGCTCATAACGGGCGGAGGATGCGCAACATCGGCTGGATGTGCCTGGGGGCGCTGGCCACGATGGCCGTGCTCATCGGCGTCCTCACGATGACGGTCCCCTCACCCACGCCTGCCGACCTCAACGCGTCGGTATGGGCTCACTGGGGCAGGTCCCGGTGGTACCTGCCCGCGATCCTCCCGGTGGTGGCTGCTGCATGGATGTGGATGTCCGATCCTCGGCGCATCGTGGCCAACGCCGAACGCATCACCGAGCTGTCCGACACCCTGACCGAGAGCTTCACTGAGAAGGCTCGGGCGGTCCAGGAGAGCCGCGGTCTCAAGAGCCTCCGGAGCAGTGAGACGGAGGTCTCGGAGACGTCCTCCCAGACCGATCCCACCGGGTCGGCGGCCGGGTAAGGCGGGCAGCCCTAAGGAACGGGCCTGCGACTCAATCCGAGTGGCCCGGGTGCCGGCGGGCTCCACGGCGCCGGAAGCGGCGCGAGCCGCGTGAGCTGATCCGGCTGATTCTGCTGATCCTGCGCGCGGGTACGGGGCGGGCGTGCCACCTGTCCTGCAGCCGTGAGCCCAGCGAGGTGTAGGCGGATGCTGCGGCGCGAGCCCGGGCCTGAACCTCGTAGATCCTCTCCACGACGATCCGCTGGCACACCCACCCCACCAGCTGGTCAGCCGGCTGATCCGGTCGTTGATCACTGGCGGAGCCCGACTCCCCGGCGACCACCGGAAGCCCCTCCAGATGGGTTCGGGTCAGGGCCTCGAGCACGTCGGTCGCCTCTGCCTCGCGGGACAGACGGTCGGAGACCAGAGGCAGCTCTGCCACTGTCGTCGCGAGGGGAGCGTCGTCCACGGCGTCGTCGGCCTCATCTCCGAGGAGCGCTGCGGTGAGCTGCGCTGCCGTGACGCAGCCGAGCAGCTCGCGGGTGTCGTCGCTCCTCGCCCGGACCACGGGCAGGACCGAGGCTCCGTGCCGACTCATGAGGGCGGCTGCCTGGTGCACTGTCGCCGTGGCTTGAACCACGGCGGGTGGATCGATCATGAGCTGGGAGGCGCGGGTGCGTCCCAGAAGAGTGGTGGACATGGGGTCCTCGACGTCCTCCCCGCGACGGCGCAGCTCCTCGGTGAACAACGTGCCCCGTGACAGGAAGCGGCTGGCGAAGGTGGCCAGTACGGTGGCGAGCATGAGGGGCAGCAGCAGCGCGTGCTGGCCGGTCATCTCGATGATGAGCAGGACCGCCGTCATCGGAGCGCGGGCCGCACCTGCGAATACCGCCCCCATTCCGATCACCCCGAAGACCCCGGCCGCCGGCGCATAGCTGGGCGCCACCAGGGTTCCGAAGGCCGCTCCCAGTGTTCCGCCGATGAACAGCGACGGCGCGAAGACCCCGCCGACGAACCCCATTCCCAGCGTCAACGAGGTCGCCAGCATCTTGCCCACGCACAGCACCAGCAGGAGCGTCAGGGTGTAGCGGCCGGCCAGCGCCCGGTTGAGCGCCGCCGAGGACTCCCCGTACATCTCGGGCAGGACCAGAAGGACTGCTCCCACGGCGAGCCCCCCGATCGCTGGGCGCACCCAGATCGGCACGCCCAACCGCTGCCAGCCACGGGTCAGGGCGTCGAGCACGATGAATCGAAGACGCATGAAACCGATACCGACGCCTCCACCTGTCACACCCAGGAGGGCGACCCACCCCAGCTGGGCGTCCCCGGACAGGTCCAGGTAGGGGAGCGACAACGACAGCGTCGTTCCCAGCAGATGGTGCGACAGGACCGTGGAGGCCACGCAGGCCAGGACGATGACGATGAAGGCGTCGGCGCTGAAGCCCATGAGCACGACCTCCAGCGCGAAGAAGGCCCCCGCCAGCGGAGCGTTGAAGGCCGCGGCGATCCCGGCCGCGGTTCCGGCTGCCGCCAGGTAACGGACCGGGAGCTTGGGCAGGTTCAGACCCCGCCCGATGACGTTGGCCGTGGAGGCGCCCAGCTCCGCGATCGGCCCCTCCGGACCCACTGAGCCGCCGCCCCCGATTGTCAGGGCGGACGACGTCGTCATCGCCAGGGCGGGAATCGGCGCCATCGTGCCGTTGCCGTGGCGCGTGGACCAGATGACCCCGGCCACCCCGTGGCCTGTGGGAGTGTGGCCCAGCCGGGACATGAGCGGGCCCACGATGAGGCCCGAGAGGACAGGCGCGACGAGGACGAACCATGTGCCGAGTGCAGCCAGCGAGCCCACCGAGGGCCCCATCGACAGCGTGTAGTCATCGGCCCCGCTGAGCAGCTGGGACCAGGCGTCGATCCCCATCCGGAACAGCACGGCTCCCAGACCCGAGGCGAGCCCTACCAGCACGGCCAGGAGGTAGAGCCCGAGGCGATGGTGGCGGAAGAGGCTGCCCGCGCGCCGCGACAGGGGCCGGGACAGCCTCCTCCAGGCGTGATCCATCAGTGCAGGTTCTCCACCTTGACCATGAAGGTGTCCTCCTCGCCACGGCGCTCGGCCTCGGGGCAGGAGGAACCGATACTCCATACCTGACGGTAGAAGCTCAGCTCGGCCTCGTAGCGGCGTCGGATGTTCGCAGCCAGGCGGAACCCGTGTCCCTCGCCCTGGAAGATCTCCAGGGCCACCGGTGCGCCTGCGGTCTTGAGGGCCTCGTACATGGCGGTGGCCTGCTCAGCGGGGACGATCGGGTCCTCAGAGCCCTGGATGAGCAGCAGCGGGACCCTGATGTCATCAATGTGGTTGATGGGGCTGCGCTCGTCCAGGACCGGGTCATCGATGTCCTGGGTCCCCATGAGCTGGCCGATGTAGTGCGACTCGAACTTGTGGGTCGTACGCACCAGCCTCTTGAGGTCGGTCACCCCGAAGCATGAGCTGGCAGCCGTGAACACCGTGGAGCGAGTGATGGCCGACAGCACCGTGAAGCCGCCTGCCGACCCGCCACGGATCGCGATACGTCGGGGATCGACGAGCCCGGCGTCCACCAGGTGCTGGGCGCCGCTGACGCAGTCATCGACATCGTAGATGCCCCACTTGCCCTCCAGAGCCTTGCGGTAGCCGGTGCCGTAGCCCATGGAGCCGCGGTAGTTGACGTCGAGGTAGGCGAAGCCCCGGCTGGTCCAGTACTGGATGCGCAGGTCGTAGCCGGGCACGGCTGTCGCCGTCGGGCCGCCGTGGACGTTGACGATGAGCGGCGGCAGCTCGTCCTCGCCGCCCTCGTAGGCGGCCGACGTCGGAGGGTAGTAGAAGCCGTGAGCCGTCGCGCCGTCACTCGTGGGCCAGGAGACCGGGTCGGGGAAGGACACCCCGACGCCCTCGGGCTCGAACTCGCCCGAGCCGCGCAGCACCTGCACCGTGCCGTTCTTGACCTCAACGATGCTGGGCATCGCCATCTCGTTGGAGGCCAGCATGACGACGCGACCGGCGCTGGAGGCCACGTTGCCGATCGGCTGCCATCCCACGTTCCACTCCTCGAGCTCACCATTGGCGAGCTTGATGGTCCCCAGGTGCGACACCGCGTCCCGGGCCCAGGAGGTGATGATGTGCTCGGCGTCGAGCACATCGAAGGAGTGCGGCCCCAGCTGCCAGGCCGGATTGGTGAAGGTGGCCTCGGCCGGGTGCAGCGGCCGGGTTCGCAGGTTCTCCGGCCAGCCCGGGCGATTGGTGCCCCGTACCGGGAAGCCCTCGGTGCGGTAGAGGTTCCAGAAGCCCGACGCGTTCGAGCCGTGAACCAGCTCGCACTCCTCGGTCCACCGAGGCTCGGACACCGAGTGCCCGTCGCCGCCGTCGACCAGCACCTGCTCGATGATCGTCCCGTCCGGGCCCAGGTCCCCCACATGCAGGGAGGCGTTGTCCCACGGCATCCCCGGGTGGTCCCAGGTGATCCAGGCCAGGTGCTCGCCGTCGGGTGAGAGCGTCGGAGCGACCACGAAGTCCGTTCCCGACACGAGCGTGCGCACGAGCGAGTCGTCGCGCGCGGCCGAGCCGTCCAGGGGGATCGCCACCAGGGTGTTGACGGCCTCGCCCTCACCTCGGTGGTCCTCACGGACTGCGTAGACCAGGCCCCGGCCCGTGTCGATCTCCAGGTCGCCGTGGCGCACGTCTCCGTAGATGGTCAGCGGGACCAGGCCGCGCAGGCGGTGGGCCACGTCGTACCGGTAGAGGCGCCCGTCCCCGGCGTGGGAGACCACGATGATCCCGCCGTCGACGGCGTAGGCCCGCCCTCCGTACTCGTGCACCCGGGTACGCACGTCCACCAGCTCGTCGGCCGGCGTCAGCGGAAGCACCTCGCCGATCTGGCCGTCGCCGTCACGGCGCAGCAGGACGTTGCGTCCGGCCTGCGAGGCGCGCTGCTCCACCCAGTAGGTGTCACCGCCGTCCACGCGAACCTGGGACAGCAGGACCGTCCGGGTCGTGATCGTGCCTGGAGTGATAGGCGAGGGCCAGGTGCCGAAGGGGGCGGTGGTGCTCATGATTCCTCCTGGAAGGCTTTCCTGAGAGCGGTCGGGCGATCGGGAACGATGCCGCTGGCCCGGCGCGGGGGTGAACGGTTCCGACGGTCAAGGCATACAGTACGTGCTCGTCCGTGACCCCGTGTGACACATGACCGAACACCGGACGGACCGCCCTATGCTGGGGACCGCCCCGGAGCCTCGCGAACCGCTACGGAGCATCAAGGATGCATGACGGAGCCCTGCTGAGCCGGGGTGCCGGAGAATCAATCGTCACAAAAACATCACGGGCGGCTTAACCGATACCCTTTCCCCGGTGCCGTTCCGGCATCCCGCCAACCTGGTCGTCAGCGATGCACCCGCATGACCGATCCGCCATCATCACCCTCACCTTCGACAAGGAGGCGCACCGTGCCAGCAGCTGAGCACACTGGTCGGCCCGCCGAGCAGACCAGCAGAGCGCTCCTGGCCTCTGTGCGAAAGCCCGCCGACCTCGACCGGCTCACCAGCGAGGACCTGGTGGCGCTCGCGGCCGAGATCCGTCGCCACCTCGTCGCCTCGGTTGCGCGCACCGGCGGCCACCTGGGTCCCAACCTCGGGGTCGTCGAGCTGACGATCGCCCTGCACCGCACCTTCCGCTCACCGCGGGACACCATCGTCTTCGACACCGGTCACCAGGCCTACGTCCACAAGCTGCTCACCGGCCGACAGGACTTCGCCCACCTGCGTGAGCGGGGTGGGCTGTCCGGCTACCCGTCACGGGCCGAGTCCGTTCACGACGTCGTGGAGAACTCTCACGCCTCCACCTCGCTGTCCTGGGCCGACGGCATCGCCCGGGCCAACCACCTCCAGGGGCACGACGAGCGCCACGTCGTCGCCGTCATCGGTGATGGAGCCATGACCGGGGGCATGGCCTGGGAGGCCCTGGACAACATCGCCGACTCCTCCGACCGCCACCTGGTCATCGTCGTCAACGACAACGGTCGCTCCTACGCACCCACCATCGGGGGACTGGCTCATCACCTCGACGCGCTGCGCACCAACCCCGGCTACGAGCGCGTCCTGTCCGGGGTCAAGCGCACGCTCCTGTCCCAGGGGGCTCCCGGCCGGGCCGCCTTCGACGCCCTCCACGGCCTCAAGCGGGGGCTCAAGGACGTCCTGGTGCCCTCGGCCTTCTTCGAGGACCTGGGAATCAAGTACACCGGACCCGTCGACGGTCACGACATCACCGCCATCGAGTTCGCCCTCACCCGGGCACGCGAGTACGCCGAGCCGGTCATCGTCCATGTCATCACCGAGAAGGGGCACGGATACACCCCCGCCGAGGAGCACGTCCCCGACCGCTTCCACGCCGTGGGCAAGATCCACCCCGAGACGGGGCTGCCGGTTGTGGCCGAGCGCTTCGGATGGACGGCCGTCTTCGCCGAGGAGATCGTCTCCTTGGCGCAGCGCGACGAGCGGATCGTCGGAGTCACGGCGGCCATGCAGGCTCCCGTGGGCCTTCAGCCCCTGGCCGACGCCATGCCGGAGCGGGTCATTGACGTCGGTATCGCCGAGCAGCACGCGCTCACCTTCTCCGCCGGGCTCGCCTTCGCCGGCATGCACCCGGTGGTGGCGCTCTACGCCACCTTCCTCAACCGAGCCTTCGACCAGGTGCTCATGGACGTCGCCCTGCACCGCGCGGGAGTGACGATCGTGCTGGACCGGGCCGGGATCACCGGAACCGACGGGGCCAGCCACAACGGCATGTGGGACATGGCGCTGCTGGCTCATGTCCCGGGTCTGCGCCTGGCCGCTCCCCGGGACGAGGCGACACTGCGCGACAGCCTGCGCCAGGCCGTGAGCGTCGGTGACGCCCCCACCGTGGTGCGCTATCCCAAGGGCACCCTGCCCGAGCCTCTGGCGGCGGTGCGTCGCCTCGGGCTGGAGGATGCTGAGAAGAGCCCGTACGACGCAGGCGTCGAGGGGGACGCATCGGCGGGTGGGGCCTTGGGAGAGGTCTCCGCATTCGACGTCGTCGACGTGCTGCTCGAGAACCGCGAACCGGCTGACGCCCCGCAGCTCCTGCTGGTCGGCGTCGGAGCCATGGCGGCCCACGCCCATGAGGCCGGCCGGGCCCTCGAGCAGGAGGACCGAGCCGTCACCGTCGTGCACCCGCACTGGGTCATTCCGCCCCCTGGGCCTCTCGTGGCGGCAGCAGCCCAGGCCGACGTCGTCATCGTGGTCGAGGACGGCTTGGTTGATGGCGGCATCGGGTCCCAGCTGCGCGATGCCGTTGAGGACTATCGGGCCGGCCGTCCCGATGCAGCCGGCCCACGGGTCTGGCGTCGCATCGGCATTCCGCGGCAGTTCATCGACACCGCCACCCGGGACCAGCTCCTCGAGGACTTCGGTATGCGCGCCCCCGATATCGCGGAGGCGGCCCGGGCCGCGGCCGACGGCGCTGCACGCGCTCCCGGCGTCCGGGACCTTGGGGCCGAATAAGGGCTCCGAGACGGTGCTCGGCGCCTCCCGGACCGCCCATCCGTGGTGGAGTGCCCGATGACGATTGGGACGCCCGTCCTAATTGACTCAGCGATGCCGGAATCTGGGGATATGCCCGGACTCGCTGGATGTTGTCGGAGGAAGAGCGGCTTTGTCATCAGGTGGCGAATGCCTTTCTGAACAGCAGATGGAAGGACTTATGTCCCAGATTGGATCGATGCCGATTGGCCTGTGAGTCATCACACCGGGACTTCTTGGGACTAGTGGCCCACAAGGCCTCCTTCGAGTTCTACTCTGAGACCGACGGCGCGCCGATGTGCCGCCTCGCCTCACAAGGGCGACAGCAACCGGGTGGCTCTCCGGTCACCCACACGAGGAGGGCACGGATGACCACTGAGGTCACAACATCTGCCACCACGGCGAGCGGCAATGACGCCTGGGAGGGCTTCGTTACCGGACCGTGGACCGAGGACATTGACGTCCGCGACTTCATCCAGCGCAACTACACCCCCTACGACGGTGACGCCTCGTTCCTCGCCGGCGCCACGGACAAGACTCTGCGCCTTTGGGACACCCTGGAGAAGAAGTACCTCTCCGAGGAGCGCAAGGTCCGCATCCTCGACGTCGACACCCACACTCCCGCCGACATCGACGCATTCCCGGCCGGCTACATCAGCGAGGACGACGACGTCATCGTCGGCCTGCAGACGGACTCACCGCTGCGCCGTGCCATGATGCCCAACGGCGGCTGGCGCATGGTGGAGACCGCCATCAAGGAGGCGGGCAAGGAGGTCGACCCCGAGGTCAAGAAGATCTTCACCCGCTACCGCAAGACCCACAACGACGCGGTCTTCGACATCTACACCCCGCGCATCCGCGCGGCGCGCTCGAGCCACATCATCACCGGCCTGCCCGACGCCTACGGCCGTGGCCGCATCATCGGCGACTACCGCCGTGTGGCGCTCTACGGCGTCGACTTCCTCATCGAGGAGAAGCAGAAGGCCAAGGACGCCGTGGCCGACGAGCCCTTCTCCGAGCACTGGGCCCGCTACCGCGAGGAGCACTCCGAGCAGATCAAGGCGCTCAAGAAGCTCAAGGTCATGGCCGCCTCCTACGGCTACGACATCTCCGGCCCGGCCAAGAACGCCCACGAGGCGGTCCAGTGGACCTACTTCGCCTACCTGGCCTCCGTGAAGTCCCAGGACGGTGCCGCTATGAGCATCGGCCGGCTCTCCGGCTTCCTGGACATCTACTTCGAACGGGACCTGCGCAACGGGGTCATCGACGAGACCCGCGCCCAGGAGCTCATCGACAACATCGTCATGAAGCTGCGCATCACGCGCTTCCTGCGCACCATCGACTACGACCAGATCTTCTCCGGCGACCCCTACTGGGCCACGTGGTCCGACGCCGGCTTCGGTGAGGACGGTCGTGCCCTGGTCACCAAGACCTCCTTCCGTCTGCTGCAGACCCTGCGCAACCTCGGGCCGGCCCCGGAGCCGAACATCACGATCTTCTGGGACGAGAACCTGCCGCAGGGCTACAAGGACTTCTGCGCCCTCATCTCCATCACGACCTCCTCCATCCAGTACGAGGCCGACGAGCAGATCCGTGACCACTGGGGTGACGACGCCGCGATCGCCTGCTGCGTCTCCCCGATGCGCGTGGGCAAGCAGATGCAGTTCTTCGGCGCCCGCGTCAACTCCGCCAAGGCCCTGCTCTACGCCATCAACGGTGGGCGCGATGAGATGACCGGCAAGCAGGTCGTCACCGGGCTGCCCGGCGTCGAGGGCGACGGCCCCCTCGACTTCGACGACGTGTGGGACAAGTACGAGAAGATGCTCGACTGGGTGGTGGCCACCTACGTCGAGGCCCTCAACATCATCCACTACTGCCACGACCGCTACGCCTACGAGTCCATCGAGATGGCGCTGCACGACTCCGAGATCGTGCGCACCATGGGCTGCGGCATCGCCGGCCTGTCGATCGTGGCCGACTCGCTGGCGGCCATCAAGTACGCCAAGGTCACCCCGGTTCGTGACGAGACCGGCCTGGTGGTCGACTACGTCACCGAGGGCGACTTCCCGATCTACGGCAACGACGACGACCGCGCCGACGACATCGCCGCCACCGTGGTCCACACGATCATGTCGAAGATCAAGGCCCAGCCCTTCTACCGGGACGCCATCCCGACGCAGTCGGTGCTGACCATCACCTCCAACGTCGTCTACGGCAAGGCCACGGGATCCTTCCCCTCGGGGCACCAGAAGGGCACTCCCTTCTCTCCCGGTGCCAACCCGGAGAACGGCATGGACACCCACGGCATGGTCGCCTCGATGCTCAGCGTCGGCAAGCTCGACTACAACGACGCCCTCGACGGGATCTCGCTGACCAACACGATCACCCCGCAGGGGCTGGGGCGCACGCTCGATGAGCGCGTCGCCAACCTTGTGGGCATCCTCGACGCCGGCTTCGTCCCCGACGACTGCGCCGAGATCTGATCCAGCCATCTGTCGGCTGATCGCACCGCAGCAATTTCTCCACACATCAGTAACACCACCTCAGAAAGGGGCCACCATGGCCACGTACGAAGAGCGCCTCGCCTCCATGAAGGCACAGCGTCAGGACAACGGCGGCGTCAAGGGCCTGTACCACGCCAACATCAACGTTCTGGACCGCAACACCCTCGAGGACGCGATGGAGCACCCGGAGAACTACCCGAACCTCACCGTTCGCGTCTCCGGCTACGCCGTCAACTTCGTCAAGCTGACTCGCGAGCAGCAGCTTGACGTTCTCCACCGCACCTTCCACGCCCAGGCCTGAGCCCTGGAGCACGGCGAGCGGTCATGACGCAGACCACGACGACCGTGCGCGACGGCGGTCGGGACCAGGACTTCCTGGCCCCGGCCGCTCGCTTGCGCGGGGCGGGTATCGGCGGCCTCGAGGAGCTGACGGATCTTCAGCGCTCTGAGCGCCTGGAGCGGATGCGGGCCGGCGAGCTGGGCTCGATCCACTCCTGGGAGCTCGTCACCGCGGTGGACGGTCCCGGTACCCGGATGACCGTCTTCCTCAACGGATGCCCTCTGCGGTGCCTGTACTGCCACAACCCCGACACCTTCCTCATGAAGGACGGGGAACCGGTGGAGGCCGAGGAGCTTCTGCGTCGTATGCGCCGCTATCGGGGAGTGTTCCGCGCGTCCAAGGGCGGAATCACGCTGTCAGGCGGCGAGGTACTCATGCAACCCGCCTTCGCGGGCAGGCTCCTGGCCGGTGCCAAGAAGATGGGCATTCACACCTGCATCGACACCTCCGGGTTCCTGGGGGCCAATGCCAGCGACGAGATGCTCGACAACATCGACCTGGTCCTGCTCGACGTCAAGAGCGGTGACGAGGAGACCTACAAGAAGGTGACGGGTCGTTCCCTGGCGCCGACGATCACCTTCGGTGACCGCTTGGCGGCCAAGGGGATCGAGATCTGGGCCCGGTTCGTCCTGGTCCCGGACCTGACGGACGACCCCGAGAACGTTCACAACGTGGCCCGGATCATTGAGCGCTGGGGCTCGGTCAGCCGTGTTGAGGTGCTGCCCTTCCACCAGATGGGGACCGACAAGTGGGATGCCCTGGGGCTGACCTATCAGCTGCGGGACACCAGGCCACCGGAGCCGGAGCTCGTGGAGTCCACGCGCGCGATCTTCCGTTCCTACGGTTTCGAGGTCCACTGAGTTCCGCAGGGGCGGCTGGTTCCTGACGATCCTGCCACGACGACAGCGGTGCGCCTCTCACTGGTTCCGGTGAGAGGCGCACCGCCGCACATGATCGGTGTGTGTTCAGCGCAGTGCTGTCGCGAGGGCCGGGGTGGCCTGCTCGATCTGCCACGGCCTGGCTCCCATGACGGCCAGGCGCTCACTGATCTTCTGAGCACTGACGCCGCCGGCGTGTCCCGACTCGATCTCCTCACCAAGGTCCCAGGCCAGACGGCGCTGGCATCCCGGCGCCAGGAGGAGCTCCTGGGGCACGCGAATCTCCTCGGCGCGCTGCCTGATGGCTCCACGTACGCGGTTGAGCTGGTCCGCCGCTTCAGCGTGGTGGCGCTGCCAGGTGCGCGGGTGGGGGAGCTCCTCGGGGCCCATGGGAGCACGGGTGGGGGGGAGCTCCTCCTCGGGCATCTCCAGGGCGCGCTCAATGGCCCGCCACCAGCGCTCCTGGTTCTGGCGCGCCTGTCGGGAGGAGAACTCCTTCAGTGCGTTCATCTTGCGCCGTGACCGAGGCCGGGCGACAGCGGCGGCAATGAGCGCCTGGTGGGACAGGACCTTGGACGGCGTCCGGTCGAGCTCGGCGGCCAGCTCTTCGCGTGAGGTCCACAGCTCACGCAGGATCGCGAGGGACCGGGGAGAGCGTACGGTGCTTCCGGCACGCGGTGTCTTACGCCATGGGTCGATCTTGGCGGGCTTGGCCGGCCTGGTCCGTATGTGCTCGAACTCCTGAGTCGCCCACTGGGCCTTACCGGCTGCCTCGAGCTCAACGGCCAGGGCGTCGCGCAGGTCGATGAGGAGCTCGACGTCGAGGGCGGCGTAGATGAGCCAGGAGGTGGGCAGGGGCCTGGTGGACCAGTCTGCTGCCGCGTGGTCCTTGGCCAGGCGAAGGCCCAGGGTCTCCTCGATGACGGCGCCGAGCCCGACGTGCTGACGGCCCAGGAGGCGGGCGGCCAACTCGGTGTCGAACAGGGACGCGGCTTTCAGCCCGAGCATGGTCAGGCAGGGGATGTCCTGGTCGGCGGCGTGAAGAATCCACTCAGGACCATCGAGAGCGGTGGCCAGGTCGGTCAGCGGACCGCAGGTGATGGGATCAATGAGAAGGGTGCCGACACCCTCACGTCTGAGCTGGACGAGATAGGCGTCCTGTCCGTAGCGGAAGCCGGAGGCGCGCTCGGCGTCGAGGGCCACAGGGCCCTGTCCAGCGGCCAGGCTCCGGGCGGCCCGGCTCAGCTGGGCGGGAGTACCGATGATCTCCGGCAGGCCGTCCCGGGGACGCGGGTAGTCGACGACGTCGTGCGGGCTGATGGGGTGATCTGTTGTGCCGGGGGGGACGGCTGGGTGGGGTACGGCCGAGGACGCGGCTGGGCGCGAGGCGCCGGTTGCGCGGGTGGTCACCTGGCGACTCCGGCGAGGGTGAGCGGGTGGACCGCTGCAGGTTCGTGGCCGGAGGCGACCAGGAGGAGCTCGTGCCAGGCAGTGAGGTGCGGGCCGAGGTGAGCGGTGGTGGGCGACCAGGAGGCTCGGATCTCAGCGTGGGCGCAGGAGTCGGTGAGCGTCAGCCCTCCGAAGGTCTCGGACAGGACCTTGGTGACGGTCCCTACGAGCGCCCGGTAGCCGGCGCGCGAGTCGTTGAGGCCGTCGGTGAGCCAGCTCCAGGCAGCGGACTCGAAGACGGGGTCCATGCCGACCTCTTCGTCGATACGGGCGCGCGCCTGAACCACGATGCGGAAGTCTCCGTCCCAGGCGTCCTGGCCGTTGGGGTCATGGAGGACGACGAAGCGTCCGGTGGCGATGGGCGTGGCGCCCATGGTCTCGATGGTCTCAGCGCTCAGCGCGGCGGAGTAGGGGGCCAGCTTCTTGGGGGCGGGAACCTCCTCCATGAGGAGTCCGCGTGGGCGGGGCGCATCACGAAGGGACAGGAGCGCTTCCTCGAATCGCTCGGGGATGGCACCTGCCTCGTTCTGGCGCGGCCGACCATTGACAGTCACGGATGACACGCTAGTGCGCTACCGCGGTGGGTACACGAAGCCACGCCGCGCGGGGGATTGCATTGTGTCAACGAGGTACCTGCCTTTCTGAGCTGATGTGAGTCGGTTGGGTCTCGGTGAGCGGTATGTCTTGCCCCTGGTTCGCCATGAGCATCCCCGGCGTGGTCCGTCAGCGCCGGGCGATGAGCGTCTGGCCGGGAGACAGGGACGGAGCGGCGGCATCGAATGGGTCCCAGGACAGCAGCACCGTGCTCAGGGCGGGTGCGGGACGCTCCTGACCGGAGAGGTTGGCCGCCACGACGATGTCGTCGTAGGTCACCATGAGCACGTCATCGATCTCGTCGACCTGCGGCCAGGCGGTGCGTTGGGACCAATCCAGGTTGCGGCGCAGGGTGGTCAGCGCCTGGTACCAGGCCAGTACGCGGGCGTGCTCGGCCTCGTCCAGCTCGGACCAGCGCAGGCGCGAGGCCTCAACGGTCGCGGCGGCCTGGGGGTCGGGGATCTCATCGGCGTCCCAGCCGAATCCGGCGAACTCCCTGACACGCCCCTCGCTGACGCTACGGGCCAGGTCGTCCTCCTCGTGGTCGGTGAAGAACTGGAAGGGAGTGCGCGTTCCCCACTCCTCGCCCATGAAGAGCATCGGTGTGTAGGGCGACAGGAGCACCAGGGCGGCGGTGGCTGCCAGGGCGGCATCGTCGAGGATGACCGAGGGACGGTCTCCGACGGCGCGGTTGCCTACCTGGTCGTGGTCGGAGCCGAAGACCACGAAGCGGCGGGGGTCGGTGTCCTCGGGCACGGGTGCCCCCCAGTTCCGCTCCCGGAAGGTGGACCAGGTGCCGTTGTGGAGGAAGGCCCGGCCATAGGCCTTGGCCCAGGCGCCGACCTCGGCGAAGTCGCCGTAGTAGCCCTGATCCTCCCCGGTGAGTCGGACGTGCAGGGCGTGGTGGACGTCGTCGGCCCACTGGGCGGTCATGCCCAGGCTCGGGACCTTGGCCGGCGGCTCCTCACTGGTGGGGGTGATGACCCCGACGTCGTTGAGGTCGGCCTCGGCCACCAGGCTCAGGGGGCGTCCGAGCTCGATGGACAGGGCGGCCACGGCGTCCGAGAGCTCGGCCAGAACGTGCCTCTGAGGCGTGGCGGCGGCTGCGGCGTCGTCCTTGATCTCGTGGATGGCGTCCAGGCGCAGGGCGTCGATGTGGAAGTCCCGCATCCAGCGCAGGGCGGAGTCGATGACGAAGGCGCGCACCTGCTGACTGCCGTCGTGGTCGTAGTTGACGGCCTCGCCCCAGGGAGTGTGGTGGGCGGGGGTGAAGTAGGGTCCGAAGACGCTGAGGTAGTTGCCCGATGGACCCAGGTGGTTGTAGACGACGTCGAGGCACACGCCGATGCCGGCGTTGTGGGCGGCGTCGACGAAGCGGGCCAGGGCGTCGGGGCCGCCGTATGCCTCGTGGACGGCCCACAGTCCCACCCCGTCGTAGCCCCAGCCGGCCTTGCCGGGGAAGGCCGCCAGCGGCATGAGCTCAACGATGTCGACGCCCAGATCGACCAGGTGTCCCAGGCGTGAGACGGCGGCATCCAGGGTGCCCTCGGGGGTGAAGGTGCCCACGTGGAGCTCGTAGATGACCGAGCCGCGCAGGTCCTTGCCCGCCCAATTCTGGTCGGTCCACCGCCAGGTGTCCGGGTCCACGGTGCGTGAGGGACCGTGGACGCCGTCGGGCTGCAGGGCGCTGCGAGGGTCGGGGCGATTCGGCGAGCCGTCGACGCGGAAGGCGTAGTCGGTGCCCGGCTCCAGGTCGAAAGGAGCGGTCCACCAGCCGCCCGGGACAGGGATCATGCCGACCAGACGGTCCTGGCCCGGCAGGTACAGGTCGACGGTCTGTGCCGCGGGGGCCCACACGGGCACCCGCGGTCCCACGGGAAGGGCGGGGGAGGTCCAGGTCTGGGGCTTGGGGCTCATGGGGTGACCTCCTCAGTGGGCTGGATGGACGGGACAGTGCCAGCCGGGGAGGTCGGGGAGGCGACCTTGGCCAGGACGACGACGGGAGCGTCTCCGACCACGTCGGCCAGGGGCTGGTTGCCGCCCTCCACGGTCCCGCCGTGCAGGACGTCCTCCCAGGTCCCCTCGGGCAGGACGATGCTCTCCTCACGCCACCCTCCCAGCTGCTCGAGCCGCTTGGACAGGCGCCTGACGATGATGACGACATCAGGGACCTCGTCGAGCAGACGGGTGTAGGCGAAGGCGAAGGATGTGGTCACCGGAATCGTCCGGTAGCCCGACCGGGGGCCGACGAAGGTATCGGGTCTTGAGGCGCGCAGGCGCGCCAGACGAGAGGTCAGGAAGAGCTTGTCCTCGTCGAGGTTGCGCGGGGCGGCGCCGGAGTCGAGACGCGCCAGGGTGGTGATGAGGCCGCTGGGCCCGGCGTAGTCGACCGCGCGGCGGTTGTCGGGGTCCACCAGGGAGGTGCGGGTGGTCTCGCTGCCCTGGTAGATGTCGCTGACCCCCATCCAGGTCAGGGCGAGCGCCTTGCTGGCCAGGATGGCGGTGCGCACGGCCTTGGCCGTCAGGGTCGCGAAGGCCTCGATCTCACGAGTGACCTCCTCGTGGGTGAGCAGGTGGGTGGCGTAGTCGGTCAGGGCCTGCTCACGGGGCAGGTCAGGGGCGGTCCAGGTGGTCCAGATCTTCTGCTCCCGTGAGGCCTTGATGAGATAGGCGCTCAGGCGCTCGGGGGTCATCGGGTCGTCACTGTCGGGTGCCCAGGTGCCCCACAGGGTCTGCCACAACAGGTTCTCACTGCGTCCATCAAGGTCCAGCGGGCGGGCCTGGGCGGTCATGGCACGTAGACGGTGGACGAGATCGCTCCACTCGTCGGCGTAGGAGGCCAGCACGTCCAGGCGCGCGCGCACGTCCTCACCGCGCTTGGTGTCGTGGGTGGTGGAGGTGACCATCGTGTCGGGCCAGATGTTCTGGACCCGGTCGGCCCACGCGTGGGCCTCGTCGGCACTCAGCGCGAAGCCGGCCGGGTTGCCGCCGACCTCGGTGAGGCTGGTCAGATGGGTCCAGCGGTAGAAGGCCGTGTCCTCCACGCCCTTGGCGGTGACGGCTCCGCACACCTGCTGGAAGCGGATGACTGCCTCGGCGCGCTCCGGGGACTCCGACAGCCCCTCGGATCCGACCGGCTCGCCCAGGAGGATGGCGACCACGAGGTCGAGGGTCTCGCTCTGATCCGGTTCGAGACGCTGACGGGCGCGCTCGGCGTCGTCATGCAGGATGGCGGCCGTCTCTGGGTTGGTGGGTGTTCCCGGGACGACGTAGACCCGGTACTGGTCCGCGGCCACGAGCAGTTCGACGATGCAGGCCCGCAGATCACGCAGGGTGTGGTCGCGCAGGCGAACGTCCTGCGAGGTCAGGGAGTCCAGGACCCGGGCCAGCCGGTCCACCTCCGAGGCCAGCGAACCGGCGATGACCTCACGCTTGGCCTCCTCGACGATGCGGTCGTAGTCCACCGGGGCGTCCCCGGTGAGCTCCTGCATGAGCGCCCCCAGCCGGGCGGCACCGGCGGGGTCGACCTGGAGCTGGTCGATTCTCCAGGCGGCGTCGTAGCCGGTGGTCCCGGCCACCGGCCACGAGGTGGGCAGGGACTCGTCAGGAGCCAGGATCTTCTCCGCTGCGATCCACGATCCTGCGGTGGCCTCGGCCAGCTGGGTGAGGTAGCCGCCGGGGTCGGCCAGGCCGTCGGGGTGGTCGACGCGCAGCGCACTGATGACTCCGGCACTCATCAGCTCCAGGATGAGGCCGTGGCTGCCGGCAAAGACATCGGGGTTCTCGACCCGGATCGCGGCCAGCGTGCCGACGTCGAAGAACCGCCGGTAGTTGATCTCCTCGTCGCCGACCTTCCAGTAGGCCAGACGGTAGTGCTGGCGCTCGACGAGCACGTGCATCGGCAGGGCCTCGGTGCCCTGGGCGACGGGGAAGGCGTGGTCGTAGTAGCGCAGCACCCACTGCTCCCCCAGCTCCTCCTGGCCGGGCACAACCACCTGCTCCAGGGTGAGCTCCTCGTCGGCCAGGACGGCACCGATGCGCTTGCCCAGGATCGGCATGAGAATGGGCTCGTCCAGGGAGAGGTCGAACCAGGCGGCATAGGGGGAGTCCGGCCCCTCGCGCAGCACTGACCACAGGGGCAGGTTGTGCCAGCCGGGGGTCGGAACCGCCATGTGGTTGGGAACGATGTCCACCACGATGCCCATCTTGTGGGCTGCGGCCTCGGCGGCCAGGGACTCCAGCTGGTCGCGCCCACCCATGACGGCGGAGATACGGCGGTGGTCGACGACGTCGTAGCCATGGGTGGAGCCCGGCGCAGCTGCCAGCACCGGGGAGAGGTAGAGGTCGGTGACCCCGAGGTCGGCCAGGTAGGGGACCAGCGCCTTGGCATCGGCGAAGGTGAGGTCCGCTCCCAGCTGGAGGCGGTAGGTGGTCACCGGCGTGCGCTGCTCAGGGGCCGGCACGTGCCCGGACCAGGGGGCGTAGGCGGGAGTCTCCGCCGAGTCCACGGAGACGGATGAATCCACTGCTGCGTCCACTGCGTCGGTCATATGACTTCCTGAGCTCGTCTGGCGTGCGTCGGACGGTGTGCCTGTGTCCGACGCTCTGGGTTGTGTGTCAGCCGCTCCGGCTCCTAGTGCTGGAGCCGCTCCGTCGTGGCGGTCGAGTCGGGGGCGTCCATGAGGAAGAGCATGGAGCGGGCCTCAACCACGACGGTCTCGTCCGCGGCGAGAACCGGGTCGGAGTCCCCGTCCACGGCAGGCGCCGTGTCCAGGGCGACCTTCCAGGTGGGGGAGTAGCCCTCGCCCGGGAGAGTGAAGGTGATGTCCTCGTCGGAGGCGTTGATGAGCACGAGGAAGGAGTTGTCCACGATCCTCTGGCCTCGTTCATCGGGCTCGGCAATGGCCTCCCCGTTGAGGAAGACCATCATGGCGCGGGCGTACCAGGTGGTCCAGTCCTGATCGGTCATCGACTCACCGGCCGGAGTGAGCCACTCGATCTCGCCGAGCTCGCTCTCGCCGCCGTGGCCGGCGTCCCCGGTGAAGAAACGCCGACGCCGCAGCACCGGGTGGTCCCGACGCAGCCACATGATGGTTCGAGTGAACTCCAGCAGGTCCTTGTCCTGCTCATCGAGGTTCCAGTCGATCCAGGAGATCTCGTTGTCCTGACAGTAGGCGTTGTTGTTGCCTCCCTGGGTCCTGCCCAGCTCATCTCCGTGGCAGATCATGGGCACGCCCTGACTGAACAGGATGGTGGCCAGGAAGTTGCGGGTCTGGCGATGACGCAGCTCGGTGATCGTCGGGTCGTCGGTGGGCCCTTCGGTGCCGCAGTTCCAGGAGCGGTTGTTGTTGCTGCCGTCGGCGTTGCCCTCGAGGTTGGCCTCGTTGTGCTTCTCGTTGTAGGAGACCAGGTCGTGCATCGTGAAGCCGTCGTGGGCGGTGACGAAGTTGATGCTGGCCACCGGGGTGCGCCCGGCGTGCTGATAGAGGTCGGAGGAACCGGTGATGCGGGAGGCGAACTCGCCCAGCGTGGAGGGCTCTCCGCGCCAGAAGTCGCGCACGGTGTCGCGGTACTTCCCGTTCCACTCGCTCCACAGGGCCGGGAACCCGCCCACGTTGTAACCGCCGTCGCCCACGTCCCAGGGCTCGGCGATGAGCTTGACCTGGGAGAGCACCGGGTCCTGGTGAATGATGTCGAAGAAGGCGCTGAGCTTGTCGACCTCGTGGAACTGGCGGGCCAGGGTGGAGGCCAGGTCGAAGCGGAACCCGTCCACGTGCATCTCAGTGACCCAGTAACGCAGCGAGTCCATGATGAGCTGGAGCACGGCCGGTGAGCGCATGAGCAGCGAGTTGCCGGTGCCGGTGGTGTCGAAGTAGTGGGTCGGCGAGCCGTCGACGAGCCGGTAGTAGGAGCTGTTGTCGATGCCGCGGAAGGACAGGGTGGGGCCCAGGTGGTTGCCCTCGGCCGTGTGGTTGTAGACCACGTCCAGGATGACCTCGATGCCTGCCTCGTGGAAGGCCTTGACCATCGACTTGAACTCCTGGACCTGCTGCCCCTCGGATCCGTAGGCGGCGTAGGTGTTGTGCGGGGCGAAGAACCCGATCGTGTTGTAGCCCCAGTAGTTCGACAGCCCCTTCTCCTGCAGGTGGGTGTCATTGACGAACTGGTGGACCGGCATGAGCTCGATGGCGGTGACGCCCAGGTTCTTGAGGTGGTCGATGACGGCCGGCTGGGCCAGGCCGGCATAGGTGCCCCGCAGGTTCTCGGGAACCAGGGGGTGCAGCTGGGTCATGCCCTTGACATGGGCCTCGTAGATGATCGTCTCGTGGTACTCGTGACCCGGGGGACGGTCATGACCCCAGTCGAAGTAGGGGGTGATGACCACTGAGCGCATGGTGTGTCCCGCCGAGTCCTCCTCGTTGCGCACCTCCGGGTTGTCGAAGGAGTAGGAGTACAGCGTCTGGGACGGGGTCACCTCGCCGGAGATCGCCTTGGCGTAGGGGTCCAGCAGCAGCTTGGACGGGTCGCAGCGGTGACCGGAGGCGGGCTCATAGGGGCCGGTCACGCGGTAACCGTACTTCTGTCCCGGTGAGACCCCGGGGAGGTAGGCGTGCCAGACATCGCCGTCGACCTCCTTGAGCGCCACCCGCTCCTCGTGACCGTCGTCGTCGAACAGGCACAGATCGACGCCGGTCGCGGCCGAGGAGTAGAGGGCGAAGTTCGTTCCTGAGCCGTCGTAGGTCGCCCCGAGCGGGTAGGGGTGACCGGGCCAGATCTGGCGCTGCGGAGCTTCCTGAGGTTCCTGAGTGGCCTGAGGCGTCGGTGTCGTCGGCGTGGTCATAAGGACAACCCTGCCACGACTGCGGTGTGAAGGCAGGAGTGTGGGAGAAAGACATGTCACGTCGATCCGTCATCCGCCCGAGCCCCGCCACATTCTCCTATGGTCGTCAGAGGAGCTTCCTGAAGCGTGAGACACCTCATGAAGGAACGGGGTCGGGCCGGTTTTGCCTCCGGGGGATACCTCTGCTAACTTTCTTCCCGCACCCCACAAGGGTGTCACGCGGATGTGGCTCAGTTGGTAGAGCATCACCTTGCCAAGGTGAGGGTCGCGGGTTCGAGTCCCGTCATCCGCTCGGGCGATTGGCGCAGCGGGAGCGCGCTTCCCTGACACGGAAGAGGTCACTGGTTCGATCCCAGTATCGCCCACCAGGATTGAAGAGCAGGTGAGTCCGGAGCATGATGCTTCGGACTTTTTCTTGCTGTGGTCCGGGTTCCCTGCGGGGCGGGGGTGTCGAGGGCTATCGGTGTGCTCCTGGTGGTGTGTGTCACCGCGAGACTGCGCCCCCGTCGACGACTACGGTGGGAATCGACTGGAATCCTGCAGGATGCTCCCGGTTGCTGCGCGGTGTCCGACGTCGGGTGCGTGTTCGGATCGTGATGTCTCGTCGAGGCCCGGGAACGGTGCGTGCCGGTGTGCTCTACCATCTGGGGAGGAGTTGGTCCCCGCGGCAAGAAACGGATGGTTATGACGGAACGCTTCAGGCATCTGCTGCCCGTGGTCCTCGGCGGTGACATCGGTGCCTACGCCCTGGCGCGACAGCTTCACGAGGTCACCGGTACCCCGGTGACGATCGTGGCCTCGGACCCGATCGTGGCGATCAGTGAGTCGGCCTACATCACCGTCGTCCACCAGGAGGCCGGTGCGGCGCCGGAGCGGACGATCGCGCTGCTGCAGCGTCTGGTTCAGGGGCGCGACCCTCGCAGCGCGGTCCTCATGGCCAACACCGACGCCGCAGCGGCCATGATCTCCGCCCACCGCAGTGAGCTCGAGCCCACCTACGTGCTGCCCTTCCCGGACATCGACGTGCTCGACGCCGTCAGCGACAAGGCCTCCTTCTCCCGGCTGTGCGCTGAGGTGGGAGTGCTCACGCCCCGGGAGGTCGTCGTCGACCTGGCAGATCCCGACTGCGAGCCCCCGACCTCCGCCTCCGAGCTCGGCCTGGAGTTCCCGCTCGTGGCCAAGGCGGCCATCGGCGCCGACTACGATCGCATCTCCTTCCCCGGCAAGCGCAAGATCTGGTTCATCGACGACGACGCCGAGCTGGCCGGCATGTGGCGAAGCCTGAAGGACGCCGGATACCGCTCGACCTTCTTGGTCCAGGAGTGCATTCCCGGTGATGACACCGCCATGCGCTCGGTGACCGCCTACATGGACTCCACCGGCGAGCTGCGCCTCATCGGCTCGGCGCGAGTTCTCCTGCAGGACCACGCCCCGACCATGATCGGCAACCCGGTTGCCATGATCACCGAGGCCTTCCCCGACCTGTGGGACGCCACGAGCCGTCTGCTGCGCCACGCCGGGTACCGTGGATTCGCCAACCTCGACATCAAGGTGGACCCCCGCGATGGGCGAGAGCTCTTCTTCGAGGTCAACCCCCGTATCGGCCGCAACTCCTTCTACCTGACCGCCGCCGGCGCCAACCCCATGGCCGTCATGCTCAAGGACCTGGTCCTGGACCAGCGCGACGAGCCCGTCGAGGTCACCCGGCAGGTCCTCTACTCCCTGGTTCCCGACGGCGTCATCGCACGCTACGTGTCCGATGAGGCGCTGCGCCGCAAGGCCAAGAGCCTGGGGCGGGGCATCGACCCGCTGCGCGACCCGGCCGAGCGATCGCTTCGCCGGCGCGTCACGATCGAGCTCCAGCGCCTCAACCACTACCGCAAGTTCGCCCGCAACTATCCGCAACGAGTCGACAGGTCCCGCTGAATGCCCGAGAACGAGAACATGCCCGACAGCACCACCCCCGACGCCACGACTGACGCCACGGCCGATACTGCCGCACAGACCCCCGAGAAGGCTCAGACGACTCAGCTGAACGAGAAGGGGCGGAAGGACGGCGAGCCCGAGCAGCCCGAGCAGAAGGTCGACACGACCGACAAGTCTGCCAAGACCGACAAACCCAAGGCCTCTCGGCCCACGCACCCTGAGCCGGTGCACTCCACCTCGGACCGCTCCGAGACCCTGCGGCGGGTCGACGGGCGCGAGATGCGCCTGGCCGTGGGCAACAGCCCTTTCCCGGTCGAGCAGACCGAGGCCTGGGAGCGCTTCGAGGAGGCCATGGGGCGTCCCCTGTGGGGGCGCTACCTCTATGAGGACGAGGGCAAGCCCGTAGCCGCCATCGCCCTGTACCGCTACGAGATGGGAGGTCAGACCTTCCTGTGGGCCAAGCACGGTCCGGTCTGGCTCAAGGAGCAGTCGCCCGAGCGTGAGGCGCACCTGCGCCGGCTGCTGCGCGCAGTGGTCAAGGAGCGCGACCGCTCCGTGCGCTTCATCCGCATGCACGCCCGCTACCGCGACACCGACCTGCGAGAGCTGCTGTCCACCATCACCTACGACCGTACCTACGTCATCGACCTGGTGCCCAAGACGCCTGAGAAGATGGCGGCGGTCATGCCCAAGGACGGGCGCCGCGCGGTCAAGCGCGCCGAGCGCGTGGCCCGGGAGGCCGGCTGCACCATCAGCGACGAGACCGGTCTGAGCCGTGAGGAGTTCGACAAGGTCTACGAGGTCCTGCGTGAGACCGCTGAGCGCGACGGCTTCAAGCCTCACGACGCCGAGGTCTACTGGACCATGTTGACGGCCCTGGGGGAGAAGAACGCCCGCCTGTTCGTCCTGCGCAAGGACGGGGTCCCCCACGCCTGGGACCTCATCCTCACCTCCGGTAAGGACTCCGTGGCGTACTACGGCGCCTCCTCCAACGAGTCGCGTACCTTCCGCGGAGCAGAGGCCCTGGACTGGTGGGCCGCCTGCACCCTCGCTCAGGAGGGCTACCGCGGCCTGGACCTCATGGGCGCCGGCTCCACCCGTGTCCCCTCGCTCTACACGGTGGGTCAGTACAAGAAGCGCTACGCCCAGCACGTCACCGAGGTCGACGGCGCCTGGGACGTCCCGGTCTCCCGGGTCATCTACTCCGGGATGGCCACTGCCAAGCGCCTGCGTGACGCACTGCGCGCGCGGCGTGGCTCACGGGAGCACTGAGTCCGCGCGCCCACGACGTAGACTCGCGGCCGAACCGGGGTGCACCAGTACAGCGCCCCATACCGATGCAAGAGGAGACGAGCCCGTGTCAGACAAGCCCACGATCGATATCACCCTCGACGGCGCACCGCGCACCATCGAGGCGGGCACCACGGGGACGCTCCTCCTGCAGGACGCCGTCAAGAAGGACGGCGTCGTCGCGATGCGCGTCAACGGCGAGCCCTGGGACCTGGACCGCCAGGTCCCGGCAGGCGCCGTCGTCGAGCCCATCACCCTGTCCAGCGAGGACGGCCTGAACATCCTGCGCCACAGTGCCACCCACGTCATGGCGCAGGCCGTTCAGGAGATGTTCCCGGGGGTCGATCTCGGCATCGGCCCCTTCATCACTGACGGCTTCTACTACGACTTCGGCGCCATCGACGCCGTCACCCCCGAGATGCTGCGCGAGATCGAGAAGCGCATGAAGCGGATCGTCAAGGAGGGGCAGCGCTTCGTGCGCCGTGACATCTCCGAGGCCGAGGGGCGCGAGGAGCTGGCGGACCAGCCCTACAAGCTCGAGCTCATCACGACCAAGGGCGCGGGTGCCGAGGGGGCCTCGGTGGAGGTCGGTGCCGGGGGACTCACCATGTACGACAACGTCCGGCGCGACGGGAGCGTCGCCTGGACGGATCTGTGCCGCGGCCCCCACCTGCCCTCGACCCGCCTCATCGGACGGGGCTTCGCGCTGACCAAGTCCTCGTCGGCCTACTGGAAGGGCGACCAGTCCGGCGACTCCCTCCAGCGCATCTACGGAACCGCCTGGGCCAGCAAGGATGACCTCAAGGCCTACCAGACCCGTCTGGCCGAGGCCGCCAAGCGCGACCACCGCAAGCTCGGCGCCGAGCTCGACCTCTACTCCTTCCCCGAGGAGATCGGCCCCGGCCTCGTGGTCTTCCATCCCAAGGGCGCCATGCTGCGCCACCAGATCGAGCAGTACGTCGTCGACCGCCACCAGGACTACGGCTTCGACTTCGTCCACACCCCCGAGATCTCCAAGGGCGGGCTCTTCCACACCTCGGGCCATCTGCCCTACTACGCCGACACCATGTTCCCGCCCATGCTCGCCGATGAGGAGCGCGACGCCGAGGGCAACATCACCAAGGCCGGCCAGGAGTACTACCTCAAGGCCATGAACTGCCCGATGCACAACCTCATCTTCCGCTCCCGGGGGCGCTCCTACCGCGAGCTGCCGCTGCGCTTCTTCGAGATGGGCCACGACTACCGCTACGAGAAGTCCGGCGTCGTCCACGGCCTGACCCGCATGCGCGGTTTCACCCAGGACGACTCGCACACCTACTGCACGCCTGAGCAGGCCGGTGAGGAGATCCGCTCCCAGATCGACTTCTTCCTGTCCATCCTCAAGGCCTTCGGGCTGACCGACTTCTACCTCGAGCTGTCCACCCGCGACGAGGACGGCGCCAAGAAGGACAAGTTCATCGGCTCCGACGCCGACTGGGCCGCCGCCACGCAGGCCCTTCAGGACGCCTGCGACGCCTCCGGGCTCGAGGTCGTCCCGGACCCCGGTGGTGCGGCCTTCTACGGTCCCAAGGTCTCGGTGCAGGTCAAGGACGCCATCGGCCGCACCTGGCAGATGTCCACCATCCAGTACGACTTCAACCAGCCCGAGCGCTTCGACCTGGAGTACACGGCCGCCGACGGTACCCACCAGCGCCCCATCATGATCCACTCCGCCAAGCTGGGCAGCGTGGAGCGTTTCATCGGGGTGCTCACCGAGCACTACGCTGGCGCCTTCCCCGCCTGGCTCTCGCCGGTGCAGGTCCGCCTCATCCCCGTCGCCGAGGCCTTCGACGCCTATGTCGACGACGTCGCCGCCCAGCTGCGCGCCCAGGGTGTGCGCGTCGAGGTGGACCACTCCGACGACCGCTTCGGCAAGAAGATCCGCAACGCCTCGAAGGACAAGGTCCCCTTCACTCTCATCGCCGGTGGGGAGGACGCCGAGGCCGGCGCCGTCTCCTTCCGGTTCCGTGACGGCGAGCAGACCAACGGTGTTCCCGCCAAGGAGGCCGTGGCGCACATCGTCAGCGTCATCGACGCCCGTATCAACGACCCGGCGGGGGAGAAGCTGCACAGTGACTGAGGACGTGAGCGAGGAGAGGACTGAGGAGAGGCCCACAGGCCTCCCCGCCGGTGACGGTGTCGCGGCGGAGGTGCCCTTCTACCACGAGGACGCCCCGCAGGCCTTTCAGCGCCTGTGGACGCCGCACCGCATGGTCTACATCGGTGGGCAGAACAGGCCCACCGACGACACCCCTGACCAGTGCCCCTTCTGTACGGGACCGACTCGCAGCGACGAGGAGGCACTGATCGTCCACCGGGGTGAGACCAGTTACGTCATCATGAATCTCTACCCCTACAACACCGGCCACCTGTTGGTGTGCCCCTACCGGCACATCTCCGACTGGACCGAGGCCACCGCGGCTGAGCGCGAGGAGATCGGTCGACTGACCGCCACGGCTATGAGCGTCGTGCGCTCGGTGAGCCACCCCCACGGCTTCAACCTGGGGATGAATCAGGGAGAGGTCGCCGGAGCGGGAATCGCCGCCCACCTCCACCAGCACATCGTGCCGCGCTGGAAGGGGGACGCGAACTTCATGCCCATCATCGGTCGGACCAAGCCGGTTCCCCAGCTCCTCGGCGAGCAGCGGGACATGCTCGCCTCGGCCTGGACCACCGGTGCTCAGGGGCCTGGGGACTGATACCCCTTGTCACTCCGCGACGATCACCGCCATGCTGAGACGCTCCTGCCCGTCTCAGCTCACCTTGTTCGGCTGATCGACTCACCGACTCCTTCATCTCAGAACTAAGGACTCCATGCTCGGCAACCACGGACGTGGTCTGACCAAGGCCCTGTTCACCCGCCCCGCCCTCGCTCTCGGTCGGCTCGGGGTGACTCCCAACATGCTCACCGTCACCGGGACGATCCTGTCGGTGACGGCAGCGGTCACCCTCCTGCCCCGAGGGCACTTCGTGGCAGGCCCTCTTGTCCTGCTCGTGGTACTGGTGGCCGACTCCTTCGACGGGATCCTGGCACGGGCCACCGCCAGGAGCTCGGTCTTCGGAGCCTTCCTGGACTCCACCATGGATCGTCTGGCCGACGGCGCCGTCCTGGGATCCCTGGCGGCCTGGGCCGCGCTGTCCATGCCTGCCGGCACGCTGCGTACCACGACGATCGTGGCCGCCCTGGCCGCCATGATCCTGGCGGCCACCGTCCCCTACGCCCGGGCTCGGGCCGAGTCGATCGGTGCCACGGCCAAGGTGGGGATCGCTGAGCGCACCGACCGTCTCCTCGTGGCGCTCGGCGCCACTTTCGTCGTAGGACTAGGCGCGCCCCAGTGGGTGCTGACCGCGGCGCTCGGCTACGTGGCGATCGCCTCCTTCATCACCGTGATCCAACGCGTGTGGACCGTCTACCGCCAGACCCAGCGGACAGGAGAACCTGCATGAGGATGCGACTGCCCACGGTCTCCGACGCCTACCGCCTGGCCTGGCTCGGTACCCGCCGCCTGCCCGCTCCGGTGGGCTACGGCCTGGCGCATACCGTCGCGGACGCTCTGTGGGCCTGGCACCGTCTGCGGCGCTCCACCACCGGTGTCGGACAGCTTGAGCGCAACCTGTCCCGTGTCCTTCCCAGTGGGACACCACCGCGCTCACTGCGCCGGGCCACGCGAGCGGGAATGCGCTCCTACATGCGCTACTTCTACGAGGCCTTCGCCCTGCCCGGAATCACCTCGGAGCAGGTCCTTGCGCGGGTACGCGCGGATCTCGACCCCCAGCTGCACGAGGACGTACGCGCAGGCAGCATCGTCATGGCGCTGCCGCATATGGGTAACTGGGACCTCATCGGCGCCTGGGCCTGCCGTGAGCTCGCCACCGTCCTCACTGTTGCCGAGCGTCTCAAGCCTGACGACCTCTTCGAGCAGTTCGTCTCCTTCCGAGAGGGACTGGGGATGCGGATCATCGGCCAGGCCCACGGGGAGAAGGTCTTCGACCGGCTCCTTGAGGTGGCCGGTCAAGGTCACTACGTCGTGGCCCTTCTGGCCGACCGGGACCTGTCCTCGGCCGGTATCACCGTCCAGCTGGGTGACGCCACCGCCCGGGTCGCGGCTGGACCGGCCGCGATCGCCCAGCGTCTGGGACGGCCCCTGTACGCCGCTGCGATCCACTACGAGCCCCTGACCGGTGAGCGACGCCGTCGGGCAGGGTCTCCCTGGGGGCTGGTCCTGACCGCCCGCAAGGTTCCGGCGCCGTCCCAGCTGGTGGGGCGGGACCAGGTAGCAGCGCACACCCGGGCCTGGGTCGCCGAGCTCGCGCCGTTGATCGCCGAGCACGCCGAGGACTGGCACATGCTTCAACCCGTCTTCGACGCCGACCTGGACCAGGAGCGCCTGGCCCGCAGCCATGCCCGCGAGCAGCAGGTCGCCAACAAGGAGGACGTATGAGGATCGGCATTGTCTGCCCGTACTCCTTCGACGCGCACGGAGGCGTCCAGGTTCATGTCATGGACCTGGCCGGTGAGCTGTTCCGACGCGGCCATGAGGTTCAGGTCCTCGCACCGGCGTCCCAGGACACCGAACTGCCGGACTGGGTCACCAGCGCCGGGGACTCCATCGCCATCCCCTACAACGGCTCGGTGGCGCGCCTGAACTTCGGTGCGCTCGTGGCCCGACGGGCCAGGCGGTGGCTGGAGGCCGGCGACTTCGACATCCTGCACATCCACGAGCCCATCACCCCCAGTGTCGGGATGCTGACCCTCCAGGCAGCCACCGGCCCGGTCGTGGGCACCTTCCACGCCGCCATGGACCGTTCGCTGGCTCGTGAGCTGCTGAGCCCGGCGACGGTGCCGCTCATAGAGAAGCTCTCGGCGCGCATCGCCGTCTCGGAGGAGGCTCGCCGCACCCTCATCCAGTACCACGGCGGCGACGCCGTCGTCATCCCCAACGGGGTCAACGTCGCTCCCTTCGCCGGCGCGCCCAAGGACGACCCCCGCTTCCAAGGGACTGAGGACGCCCCCACCATCTCCTTCCTGGGGCGTCTCGACGAGCCTCGCAAGGGGCTGCGAGTCCTGGCTGACGCCATTCCCACCGTGCTGGAGTCCGTACCGGGGGCGCGCTTCCTCATCGCCGGTCGCGGCCAGGCCCAGGAGATCCGCGATGAGCTCGCACGTTTCGGTGACTCCGTGGTCTTCCTGGGGGGAGTCAGTGACGAGGACAAGGCCGCTATGCTGGCCTCGGCCACCTGCTACGTGGCTCCGCAGACCGGTGGGGAGTCCTTCGGGATCGTCCTGGTCGAGGCCATGGCCGCAGGCACCCGGGTCATCGCCTCCGACCTCAAGGCCTTCTCCGACGTACTCGCCGAAGGACGCTACGGGGCGCTGTTCAGCAACGAGGACGGCGGCGACCTGGCCCGAGTCATCATTGACACCTTGCGGGATGTTCCCGCGGCTCAGGCCCGTCAGAAGGCGGCCTCCCGGGTCGTGGGACGCTACGATTGGGCAACGGTCACCGATGAGGTGCTCGACGTCTACGACATGGCTCTGTCCACGGCCCACACCCGCGTGACTCCCGCACCCGGCTCACGGACGATGCTGGGCCGGCTGCGCGACGCCCTGGACGACTAGCAGCTGATTTCAGGAGTGACGAGGGACCGACCATGACGACCATGACGACAGCGGTGACCGAAGCGACCGGCATCCCCACCGGCATCCCCACCAACACGGTCGCAGTGCTCCCAGCGGTGTCCTCCGGGACGCCGGCCGCGATGCTGTCGGCGTGGAGCCTTGTCGCGGTGCTCGTCGGGCTGGCCGTGGCCATCGGATGGGCCCTGTACGCCCGAGCAGTTCGCGTCGACCGCCTGCACCGCCAGGTCCTGGGATCACGCGCCACGCTCGAGGCCCAGCTCGTCCATCGGGCCGAGGCCGCGGCGGACCTGGCCACTACCCGTGCTCTGGACCCCGCCTCCAGCCTGCTGCTCACCAGGGCCGCCCGCGAGGCGCTCGATGCCGAGGGCCCCATCGTCGACGACGGACTCGACACCTCGCCGCGCCTCGATGCCGCAACTGATGCCGCAGGCGTGGCGGCCGGGGCCGTGCGGGCCACGCGCAGCCGTGCCCTCATTGAGTCCGATCTCAGCCGGGTCCTTCGCACGGTGGTCTCCGAGTCCGCTCGCTGCGAGCTGTCCGAGGACCCGTTGAGCAGGCCTGCTCTCAGTCGGCTGGATCGGGCCTGCTCCCGCCTGATTCTGGCCCGCAGGTTCCACAACACCCATGTCAGCGAGGCCCAGGCGCTCAGGAGCCGGCTGCTCGTTCGGGTGTGTCACCTGGCCGGGCACGCTCCCATGCCCCAGACCTTCGACGCCGACGACGACACCACCCCCGAGGCGCAGCCGACCCACGACGACGAGGTGCAACCGAGGTGAACCAATGAGCATGCCCCCCAGCCCCTGGGCACCCCGCCCCGGATACCAGCGCTCCAGCGCATTGCCGCAGACCTCCACCGGTACCAGTGCGCGTCCCGGCATCGGGCAGCGTTACCAGGTCCACCGGGAGAGTGCGCCCTTCGCTCCAGAGGGACGGGCTGATCCGCAGGCCGTGCCGGCCTGGACTCGCCCAGGTCCGCACTCCGAGAGAAGAACGGGTGAGTTCATCGCACGGCTGGTTCTCGCACTGCTCGGTGCTGGTCTCATGCTCGTCGTCATCTGGCTCGCCTCTCAGTCGGCCTCGGACCTCTCCGTGCTGTCCGCGGCTATTCTCCTGGCTCTCATCCCCCTGGGGCTCGTACTCCTCGTCGTGTTCTGGATCGACCGCTGGGAGCCCGAGCCACTCCCTACTCTTATCGTCGCCTTCCTGTGGGGAGCCGGTGTGTCCACCGCCATCTCCATGCTGGTCAACACCACGGTGCTCTACGCCGCGGCCGAGTCCACACTCAGCCTGGAGGGGGCCTTCCAGATCTCGGCAGTGGTCTCTGCGCCGCTCATCGAGGAGACCACCAAGGGCCTCGGCGTCCTCATCATCTTCCTCATCTGGAGACGTACCTTCAACGGGGCCGTCGACGGGCTCGTCTACGCCTCCGTCGTCGCGGCTGGCTTCGCCTTCGCCGAGAACATCGGCTACTTCATCAGGTACTGGGACTCCATCACCGGCATCTTCATCGTCAGGGGTCTGTTCTCGCCCTTCGCTCACGTGACCTTCACCGCCTGCACGGGATTGGCCATCGGCATGTCCGCAAGGCGCCGCTCACCGGCGGCCTGGGTCTGGATGACCCCGATCGGCCTGGTCTGCGCGATCACCTTGCACGCCATCTGGAACGGAGTCATCGCCAGCGGGAACCCCGTCGTGATGTTCGTTCTGGTGAGTGTTCCGGTGTTCATCGTCAGCATGGGGATCGTGGCGTGGTTGCGTTGGGCCGAACGTATGACCATGCGCAGCAGGCTCGATGACTACGCCCGTGCAGGCTGGTTCGCACCGGCCGAGGTCCAGATGCTCACCACCGGAAAGGGTCGCCGGTTGGGCAGGCGCTGGGCCGTCTCCCGAGGACCGCAGGCGGTGCACGCGATGGCCGTCTTCCAGAAGACTGCCGCGGAGCTCGCCCAGCTGCGTCAGCAGGCCGTGGACGGTCACGCCCAGGCCGATTTCTCCGCCAAGGAGTCCGAGCTGCTCGACCGTATCACCTTGGCTCGCCGTACCTTCCTCGGAGGCCAGTAGGAACCACGTGAAAGTCACGCCGATCCGGCGGGCGCCTGCGGACGCGGGCGGCCCGGGGCTCACAGCACGAGCGAGTCGAGCCGGTCGCGGACCGAGGAGTAGCATGCGCAGCGTCAGCATCTTTTCACGGAGCCGTCGGTCCTGCTCCGGCGTGGACACGACCGACGGCTCACGGACCGAGGATCACGATTGAGTACAGAGCAGACCACTCCCAGCACCGGCACCCTCACCGTCAAGCGCGGCATGGCGGACATGCTCAAGGGCGGCGTCATCATGGATGTCGTCACACCTGAGCAGGCCCGTATCGCCCAGGACGCGGGTGCCGTCGCCGTCATGGCTCTCGAGCGCGTCCCTGCGGACATTCGCGCTCAGGGCGGCGTGGCGCGGATGAGCGATCCCGACCTCATCACCGGCATCATCGAGGCCGTCTCCATCCCGGTCATGGCCAAGGCCCGCATCGGTCACTTCGTGGAGGCCCAGGTGCTCCAGAGCCTCGGCGTGGACTACATCGACGAGTCCGAGGTCCTGACCCCGGCCGACTACGCCCACCACATCGACAAGCAGGCCTTCACGGTCCCCTTCGTCTGCGGAGCCACCAACCTGGGTGAGGCGCTGCGCCGCATCACCGAGGGCGCGGCCATGATCCGCTCCAAGGGAGAGGCCGGCACCGGCGACGTCTCCAACGCGGTGACGCATATGCGCACCATTCGCGACGAGATCCGCCGTCTGACCTCCCTTCCTGAGGATGAGCTCTACGTGGCCGCCAAGGAGCTCGCTGCGCCGTACGAGCTCGTCGCCGAGGTCGCCCGCACCGGGCACCTACCCGTCGTCCTGTTCACCGCCGGCGGCATCGCCACCCCGGCTGACGCCGCCATGATGATGCAGATGGGTGCCGAGGGCGTGTTCGTGGGCTCGGGCATCTTCAAGTCCGGTGACCCCGCCAAGCGCGCCGCCGCCATCGTCCGCGCCACCGCCCAGTTCGACGATCCCGACGTCATCGCCGAGGTCTCACGCGGCCTGGGCGAGGCGATGGTCGGGATCAACGTCGACGAGATCCCCGAGCCGCACCGGCTCGCGGAACGCGGCTGGTGAGCCGGTCCCCGGACTGCGCTGCTCCCGCTCCGAGTCGTCACCCGGTGCTGGTCCCCGAGGACTGGGACCAGCACCTCGACAGCTCCGAGTGGCGCCTGGGCGACGACGGTCTGCCCTTCAGAACGGCTGCGCGGGTCCTGGTCGTCACCCGGGACGCCGACATGCTGCTCCTGGTGGGGCACGACGCCGCCAACCCGGATCACACCTGGGTCTTCACCCCGGGAGGAGGGCTCCGCCCCGGCGAGGACCCGCGCGCCGGAGCCGTGCGCGAGCTGGCCGAGGAGTCCGGGATTGACGTCGCCCCCGTCGATCTCGAAGGCCCCGTCGCCCACCGGGAGGCGATCTTCCGCTTCGCCTCCGTCACCTGCCGTCAGGACGAGCTCTTCTTCCTTCTGCGCCTGCCGACCAGGTGCCCTGTTGGCAAGGAGGACTGGACCGATCTGGAACGCGATGTCGTCGACTCGATCTCCTGGTGGAGCCCCCATGACCTGCGGGTCGCCCAGGAACGAGGTCGGGAGATCTACCCGGTGCGTCTGCCGGTGCTCGCACGTGAGCTCGCCGCCGGGTGGAGCGGTGAGCCGATCGACTTCACCGATCCGGTGGACGCCGAGGTCCTGGCCGAGCTCTCTGCCCACCGGCCTCCCGTACCGACCTCCAAGGACCCCAATGACTGAATCGAACCGCCCCTACCGCCTGGCCCACACGATGGATGTGCGCCATCCGCGGGCGCTCTTCCCCGCGCCCGCACCGGCCGACGCCCGCCCTGCGATCGGTGTCCTGGCGCTTCAGGGTGACGTACGGGAGCACTCCTTGGCCCTGGAGGCCGCGGGCGCGCGCCCCGTCGTCGTACGCCGCGCCACCGACCTGGGCGACGCTCCTGGCGACCGGCTCGACGGTCTGGTGATCCCCGGCGGGGAGTCGACGACGATGAGCACGTTGCTGGTCGCCTTCGGCATGCTCGAGCCCCTGCGCGAGCTGATCGGCGCGGGCCTGCCCGCCTACGGATCGTGCGCCGGAATGATCATGCTGGCCGACCGTGTCGAGGGTGCGGAGGAGAGGCAGCCCTTCCTGGGCGGCATCGACATGACCGTGCGCCGCAACGCCTTCGGCCGCCAGGTCGACTCCTACGAGGAGGACCTTGTCGCCCCGGAGCTGGGCGCGGACAAGGACCGGCCGCTGCACGCCGTCTTCATCCGAGCGCCCTGGGTGGAGGAGGTGGGCTCGGACGTCGAGATCCTCGCCACGACCCGCGCAGGACGCGCGGCTGGGGCCAGCGGGGCCGACGGCGGTAGGATCGTCGCGGTTCGTCAAGGGACCCTGCTCGCCACGTCCTTCCACCCGGAGGTCGGCGGCGACCACCGGGTCCACGACGTCTTCGTCTCCATGGTGACGCGCCGGGCCTGAGCAGGTCCGGCAGCGTCTCCATCATCGACTCCCAAGGAGCACATATGTCGGGTCACTCCAAGTGGGCCACCACCAAGCACAAGAAGGCCGCCATCGACGCCAAGCGCGGCAAGCTCTTCGCACGCCTCATCAAGAACATCGAGGTCGCCGCCCGTACCGGCGGCGGTGACCCGACCGGCAACCCCACCCTGTTCGACGCCATCCAGAAGGCGAAGAAGAACTCCGTGCCGGCGGACAACATCACCCGAGCCGTCAAGCGCGGCAGCGGTGAGGAGGCCGGTGGGGCCGACTGGCAGACCATCATGTACGAGGGCTACGGCCCCGGTGGCGTCGCCTTCCTCGTCGAGTGCCTCACCGACAACCGCAACCGAGCAGCCTCCGACGTGCGCGTCGCCTTCTCCCGCAACGGCGGCAACCTGGCCGACCCCGGCTCGGTGGCCTACAACTTCACCCGCAAGGGCGTCGTCGAGGTGGCCAAGGCCGACGGCGTGGACGAGGACTCCATCCTCATGGCCGTCCTGGACGCCGGTGCCGAAGAGGTCGAGGACATGGGGGAGTCCTTCGAGATCTACTCCGAGCCCAGTGACATCGTCGCCGTGCGCACCGCTCTGACGGAGGCCGGCATGGACTACGACTCCGCCGAGGTCCAGTTCGTCGCCGGAACCAAGGTCGAGGTCGATGTCGACGGGGCCCGCAAGGTCTTCCGCCTCATCGACGCCCTGGAGGACTCCGACGACGTCCAGAACGTCTACACCTCTGTGGATCTCAGCCCGGAGGTGGCCGCCGAGTTCGCCAACGACGAGGACTGATCCTCTGGCTACCGCGGGCCCCCGGCCGCGTTCGGCGCGCGCCGTTGTCGCCCAGCAGCGGGTGCTGGGGATCGATCCCGGGCTCACCCGTTGCGGGCTGGGATGCGTGGATGTCGACCCCCGCCGCCAGGTCCGGCTGGTGGAGGTCGGGGTCGTGCGCACCCCGCCCTCGCAGAGCCCCGAGCTGCGACTGCTGGCCATTACCGAGGCCATCGAGGACTGGATCGCTCGCCTGGGCCCCTCGGTGGTCTCCATCGAGCGGGTCTTCGCCCAGGACAACCTGCGATCCGTCATCGGGGTCGCCCAGGTGATGGGTACGGCGATGGCCACTGCGGCGCGCGCGGGGCTGGAGGTCGCTCAGCACACGCCCAGCGAGGCCAAGGCCGCCGTCACCGGCTCGGGGACTGCAGACAAGACCCAGGTCCAGGCCATGGTCACCCGCATCCTCGGCCTCGACGCACCGCCCCGGCCGGCAGACGCCGCCGACGCCCTGGCCCAGGCGATCTGCCACGGTTGGCGCGGAGGCGGGACGGGGACGGATGACGCCACCGAGATGGTCTCCGCCGGGGGAGCGGTCCGTGTCTCGGCCCGCACGCCGGCTCAGCGTCAGTGGGCCGCCGCCCAGGCCGCGGCCCGGCGCACCGGTGCTGTCGATCCGCGGCGGGTGCGGCGCTGACGCCGATGGCAGCGAAGGCCTGTTAGGATCCGAACAGTTGTTCGAGTTCCGCCCCTCTGGCCGAGCCCGTTCTGAGTCTCTCCGAGCTCCTCGGAGCCTGCGCGACTCTGTCCGGATCGGTTCAACTCTCTGAGAATCACCAGGAGAAGCTGCCCATGATCGCCTCGCTGCGCGGCACTGTCCTCAGTGTCGGCCTGACTGGCGCCGTCGTCGAGACCGGCGGCGTCGGCATGAGCTTCCAGGCAACGCCCGCCACGCTGTCAGGCCTCAGGGTCGGTGAGGAGACCCTCGTTCACACCGAGATGGTTGTCCGCGAGGACTCATTGACGCTGTTCGGATTCGCCGACGTCGATGAGCGGGACAGCTTCCGCACCCTCATGAGTGCCAAGGGGGTCGGGGCCAAGCTGGCGCTGGCGATGCTGGCCGTTCACACTCCCAACACGCTCAGGCGCGCCATCGCCTCTCAGGACGTCGCGGCTCTCACCCGGGTGCCCGGGCTCGGGCCCAAGGGCGCCCAGCGTGTCATTCTGGATGTCGCCGACAAGCTCGGCCCCGTCACGGGGGACGATCTCGGTACGGCGGTGCTGGGTGCGCAGACACACGGGCGAGAGAGCTCGGAGGCATCCGAGGACGGTGGGGAGCCCAACGCCGACGTCGTCGCCGCCCTGGTTCAGCTCGGCTGGAACGAGGCCAGTGCCCGTCAGGCCGTGACCGCCGTCGAGGCTGACTACGCCGAGGCCGGTGAGAACCCGGACATGGCGGCTTTGCTGCGGGCCTCACTGAGGTGGCTGGGAGGCGGGCACCGTGGCTGATACGGGGCAGGACGGCCACGAGCGTCTGGTCGGCGGCGGAGCCGATGCCACCGAGCGAGCCGCCGAGGCCGCCCTGAGACCCAAGCGTCTGGAGGACTTCACCGGTCAGGAGGTGGTGCGCGGTCAGCTCTCGGTGGTCCTGCGCTCGGCCCTGGCCCGCGGGGTGACGGCCGATCACGTTCTGCTGTCCGGCCCACCCGGGCTGGGCAAGACCACCCTGGCCATGATCATCGCCGCCGAGGTGGACGGCTCTCTGCGCCTGACCTCAGGACCGGCCATCCAGCACGCCGGAGACCTCGCCGCCATCCTATCCTCCCTGGAGGAGGGCGACGTGCTGTTCATCGACGAGATCCACCGGCTGGCACGAACCGCCGAGGAGATGCTTTACCTGGCGATGGAGGACTTCCGGGTCGACATCGTCGTCGGAAAGGGACCCGGCGC
Organism: Actinomyces naeslundii; assembly: GCF_001956585.1. Lineage (GTDB taxonomy): Bacteria > Actinomycetota > Actinomycetes > Actinomycetales > Actinomycetaceae > Actinomyces > Actinomyces naeslundii. The sequence continues at coordinate 137,621 of NZ_MSRR01000003.1, forward strand.
CACCTCCATCCCCCTGTCGTTGCCCCCCTTCACAGTTGTCGGCGCCACGACGCGTGCGGGACTGCTCCCCGCTCCGCTGCGGGACCGCTTCGGCTTCACCGGACACCTGGACTACTACGGGCCGGGTGAGCTCACTCGGATCCTCACGCGCAGTGCGGGCCTGCTGGGCGTGAGCCTTGAGAGGGACGCCGCTGAGGAGCTGGCCTCGCGCTCACGCGGCACGCCCCGTATCGCCAACCGGCTGCTGCGTCGGGTCCAGGACTGGGCGGAGGTCCACGGACAGCCCGGCCGACTCGACCTCACGGCGGCCCGCAGCGCCCTGGACATCTTCGAGGTCGACGCCCTGGGGCTGGACCGCCTTGATCGCCAGGTGCTCGAGGCGCTGTGCACCCGGTTCGGTGGCGGCCCGGTGGGGCTGACGACGCTGGCGGTCAGCGTGGGGGAGGAGCCTGAGACGGTGGAGACCGTGGCCGAGCCCTACCTGGTACGTGAAGGACTGGTCGTACGCACTCCGCGGGGACGGGCGGCCACGTCGGCGGCCTACATCCACCTGGGGCTTGAGCCCCCTGCGGACGGGGCATTGTTCTCCTGACCGGCAACCGGGTAATGTAATCATTTTGTGACCGGTTGGTACCTACTTGTGCCCGACCACTCGCAAGCGATCGGGAACGTGCTGGCCCGCGTGCCCTAGACTCACCACCGCTGGCCTGTGACAGCCGTGGGTCTGCGTCAGCCGAGACTGCCTAGTCGAAACGGAGAAGCCTCCATGCCGTCGTATTTCCTCTGGATCATGCTCATCGGGATGCTCCTGATGATGTGGTTCGTCAGCCGTAGGCAGCGCGCGATGCAGGAGGAGCAGCGGCGTCGTACCGAGAAGGGGCTGGTGCCCGGAAGCTGGGTGCGTACTATCGGTGGCTTCTACGGAACGGTGGTGGAGGTCGACGGTGACGTGGTCACTCTGGCCACTCCTCTGGGCGATGAGACCCTGTGGAGCAAGCGGGCCATCGCTGCCATCGAGGAGCCCCCCTTCGGCTCGGCCGGTGCCCACGAGGACAGTGAGGGCGACGTCGAGCAGGCCGACGACGAGGCCCTGGAGCCGGAGCAGGACGCGACCGACCCGCGGTCCTGACAACGCGCGACCGGGAAATCGCCCGTGGAGGCCCCGCCTGAGCCCTGAGCCCACCGCTCCGGCTCTTTGGAGCGCCTGCACCCCGACAAGTACCCCGCACTCACCCCTGCATCGGGCCACGCCCCGAGCACCCCCACCCCAGGAAGGGACCACGTGTCCAGCAAGCAGCGAAAGCGCCCAGGGCGCCGCCTCCTGATGTTCATCCTCGTCATCATCATCGGTTTCGGTGCGTTGGTGGCGGGAACCATGCGACACAAGGCGTCGCTGACGCCCGGCCTCGCCCTCGACCTCGAAGGCGGCACCCAGATCATTCTGACGCCGACGACCTCCGACGGCTCGGCCATCAGCGACGAGGACGTCGAGCAGGCCATCGAGGTGATCCGCCAGCGCGTGGACGCCTCCGGTGTCTCCGAGGCCCAGATCTCCCGCCAGGGCGGGCAGAACATCGTGGTCTCGCTACCCGGAAAGCCCAGCCAGGCCACTCTGGAGCTGGTGCGGACCTCCGCCGTCATGTACTTCCGGCCGGTCCTCCGCATCCTGCCGGGCAGCGCCCAGCAGGCCGCTAAGAACATCGCCAGCCAGAACCCCTCCGGTGCGGCAACCCCGGCCCCGACGGGCCAGCCCACTGCCCAGGCCGAGGCTCAGCCCGACTCGGGCGCCAGCGGGGAGGCGACCCAGGCGGCGGAGGACTCGGCAGGCACCGAGGAGGGCTCGAGCGAGAGCGATCAGCCCACCGCCACGCCGACCCCCTCCGCGCAGCCCACGGCCCAGTCCACGGCGCAGCCCAGGACACCCGAGGAGATCGCCAAGCAGCTGGCGGACGTGAACCAGGACGGCGTCATCTCCTCCGACCCGCTGCCCGCCACGTCCCAGGACAACTCCTCGGACTCCTGGATCACTGAGAAGCTCCTCTACGACGGCTACATGACCGACTGCTCTGATCCGAAGAACCTCACCGGTCAGACGCAGGACCCCAAGGTCGCCGTCATCTCCTGCTCCAAGGACGCGGGCTCTCAGCAGCACGGCGCCTACATCCTCGGCCCGGCCGATATCACCGGCACCGAGCTCAAGAGCGCCAACTCGGGTCTGGAGACCGACTCCCGGGGGCAGACCACCAACAAGTGGGTCGTCTCGCTGGCCTTCAACCCCGACGGCACCAAGAAGTTCTCCGAGCTGTCCAAGCGGCTGCTGGCCTACCGCGACCAGGCGAGTGCCGCGGGAGCCCAGGGCGCTCAGAACCCGCAGGCCCAGAACAACCAGGACAAGGCCCAGTTCGCCATCGTCCTGGACGGGCTGACCATCATGGCCTCCGGGTTCAACCAGGACGTCCACTCGCCGATCACCGACGGCCGGGTCCAGATCACTGGTAACTTCAACCAGAACCAGGCCAACACCCTGGCGAACCAGCTCTCCTTCGGCTCGCTGCCGCTGAGCTTCACGGTCCAGTCCGAGCAGCAGATCTCCGCCACGCTGGGGACCGAGCAGCTGCGCAACGGTCTGATCGCCGGGCTCATCGGCTTCGGCCTCATCATCCTCTACCTGGCCTGGCAGTACCGCGGCCTGGCGGTGGTGGCCGTGGCCTCGCTGGCCGTGGCCGCGGCCGGCACCTACCTGGTCATCGCCGCGCTGAGCGCGACCATGGGATATCGCCTGTCCCTGGCGGGTGTGGCCGGCCTCATCATCTCCATCGGCATCACGGTGGACTCCTTCATCATCTACTTCGAACGCGTCCGTGACGAGGTGCGTCAGGGACGGACACTCAGGACGGCGATCGACGAGGGGTGGAAGCACGCCAGGCGTACGATCCTCGTCTCCGACGCGGTCAACCTCGTGGCCGCGATCGTGCTCTACTTCCTCGCCGTCGGCGGAGTGCAGGGCTTCGCGTTCACGCTGGGTGTGACCACCTGCGTGGACCTGACCATCATCATCTTCTTCACCCACCCGTTCATGGAGTGGATCATCCGCTTCCGCTTCTTCGGTGAGGGTCACCGACTCTCCGGCCTCGACCCCGAGCACCTCGGGGCCACGTCCTCCACCTACGGCAAGGGGCGCGAGGCCGTTGCCGACCGCGTGGCCGGCTCGCTGGCACGTCGCAAGGCCGAGGCCCGCCGGGCCTCCGAGAACCCGGACGAGGTCGCCGCTGACGACGCCGACGACGACTCGGATGACACGCACGACGTCGTCGACGAGGCGGCGGAGCAGGGGGAGGTCGACGCGATCGATGTCGCGGCCGACGGCGGAAAGGACGGTGAGACGAAGTGAAGTCTCTCGCCACACTCGGTAACGAGCTCTACTCGGGCAAGACCTCCATTCCCTTCGTCGGCAGACGACGGATCTGGTACCTCATCGCGGTCATCATCATCGCCGGGTCGGCCACGCTCCTGGCCACCGTGGGCCTCACCCCGGGCATCGACTTCAAGGGTGGCTCCGAGATCACCGTGACGGGGCTGTCCTCACCCTCGGAGCGCCCCGCCAACGACGTCCTGTCCAAGAAGGACCTGACCGCCGGCTCCTCGGTGACGACCATGGGATCGTCCTCGGTGCGGGTGCAGACCAGCCAGCTGAGCAAGGAGCGCCTCGACTCGCTGGCAGGTGAGCTCGCCACCGCCTACAAGACCGACACCTCCAACGTGTCGGCCACGACCGTGGGACCGACCTGGTCCTCCGACGTCACCAAGAAGGCCGCCCGCGGCCTGGTCCTGTTCTTCATCTTCGTCGGACTGCTCATCTGGGCCTACTTCCGCACCTGGAAGATGGCTGCGGCGGCGTTGCTGGCACTGTGCCACGACGTCGTCGTCACGGTGGGCATCTACGCCCTGTCCGGTTTCGAGGTCACCCCGGCCACGATCATCGGTGTACTGACGATCCTGGGGTACTCCCTCTACGACACGGTGGTGGTCTTCGACAAGATCCGTGAGAACACCCAGGGCTATGAGTCCCAGAGCCGCTCCACCTACGCCGAGCTCGCGAACCTCGCGGTCAACCAGACCTTCATCCGCTCGATCAACACCTCCGTGGTCGGCGTGCTCCCGGTGGCGTCGTTGCTGGTGGTCGGCGCCTTCATTCTGGGGGCCGGAACCCTGCGAGACATCGCTCTGACGCTGTTCATCGGCATGATCGCGGGAACCCTCTCCTCGATCTTCCTGGCAACTCCGCTCCTGGTGGATCTGCGTTCACGTGAGAAGGCGATCAAGAAGCAGGCCGCCAAGGTCTCGGCGGCGCGTCAGCATCGGCGCGAGGAGGCGGGCGACGACGTCGAGGAGCTGGCTAAGATAGACGCGGCCCCGGCCGCCTCGCCCGTCACCCCCGGCCACCACCTCGGCGTGGCGGCTCAGCCCAAGAGGAAGAAGAAGCGCAGATGACCACCTCTGTGGCCTACTCCGAGACGGTCCCCGAGTCCTTGACCAGGCTGGTCTTAAGCCACCTGCGGGAGATTCCAGACTTCCCCGAGCCGGGGGTGCTCTTCCGGGACATCACCCCGCTTCTCGCGGACGGAGGTGCCTTCACCGAGCTCGTCGACGGGCTCGCGGACCTCTACCGTGGTCGGATCGACGCGGTGGCGGGCCTGGAGTCACGAGGTTTTATCCTCGCGGCGCCCTTGGCGGTCAGGCTCGGTATCGGGATGATCACCGTGCGCAAGGGCGGTAAGCTCCCCGGCCCGGTCATCGGTGTCGACTACGCCCTCGAGTACGGCACGGCTCGTATGGAGCTGCGCCCCGAGACCGTCACCCAGGGGTCACGGGTCCTGGTGATCGACGACGTCCTGGCCACCGGGGGAACTGCTGCGGCATCTATCTCCCTCATTGAGCAGGCCGGCGCCTCGGTGGCGGCCATCTGCATGCTCCTGGAGCTGTCCGACCTCGGTGGGCGGCGCCAGCTTCAGGGCCGCGAGGTCGACTCCATCGTCATCTTCTGAGGCTGCAGCTCGTCGCAAGGCCTGCTGCTCGACGGGTAGCCGGGGCTGTTTCTCGTGCGGTGTCGTGCTCCTGAAGGACGCGACACCGCACGCCTACCGGTAGCACCGGCGGGTCTCAGTGCGCGGGTCGCTATATGATGCCTCAATGACGGAGACGAAGAGCACCCCAGACACGTCAGGTGACAGTGTTGTCCCCGGCTCGCGTGTGCGCAGCCGCCTGGCGTGGTTCGGCTCCCGTGGACACTCCACCCCGGCCGCTATCGAGCCGCTGCTGCGCGCGGTGCGCGCCAACCACCCCAAGGCGGACACGAGTCTTATCGTGCGCGCCTACGAGGTCGCGGAGAAGGCCCATGCCGGTCAGCGTCGTAAGTCCGGAGAGCCCTACATCACTCATCCGGTTGCCGTGGCGACGATCCTCGCCGAGCTCGGTATGACGGCCCAGACCCTGGCGGCCGCAGTTCTGCATGACACCGTGGAGGACACCGACTACACCCTTGAGCGCCTGCGTGCCGACTTCGGCGACGAGATCACGCTGCTCGTCGATGGCGTCACCAAGCTCGACAAGCTCCAGTACGGGGAGGCCGCTCAGGCTGAGACCGTGCGCAAGATGATCATCGCGATGTCCAAGGACATCCGGGTCCTGGTCATCAAGCTCGGCGACCGCCTCCACAACGCCCGTACCTGGAAGTACGTCTCCGCGGAGAACGCCGCGCGCAAGGCCAAGGAGACTCTGGAGATCTACGCGCCGCTCGCTCACCGGCTGGGGATGAACACGATCAAGTGGGAGCTGGAGGACCGTTCCTTCAAGGCCCTCTATCCCGGCGTCTACGAGGAGATCGAGCACATGGTGGCCGAGCGGGCCCCGGCCCGCGAGGAGTACCTGCGCCAGGTGCGTCTCCAGATCGAGGAGGACCTGCGGGTCAACAAGATCAAGGGTGCCGTTACCGGTCGGCCCAAGCACTACTACTCGATCTACCAGAAGATGATCGTGCGGGGTAAGGACTTCGACGACATCTACGACCTGGTGGCGGTGCGAGTCATCGTCGATACCGTCCAGGACTGCTACGCGGTGCTCGGCTCCCTGCACTCGCGCTGGACCCCTATGAGCGGGCGCTTCAAGGACTACATCGCCGTCCCCAAGTTCAACCTCTACCAGTCGCTGCACACCACGGTCGTGGGGCCGGGCGGTAAGCCGGTGGAGATCCAGATCCGTACCCATGAGATGCACCGTATGGCCGAGTACGGCGTGGCCGCGCACTGGCGCTACAAGGAGGACCCCAATGCCCAGGGGCCCAGCGCGCTGGGGGGCAGGCCCGGGGGCTCCGACCAGGGCGACATGGGCTGGCTGCGCCAGCTCGTCGACTGGCAGCAGGAGACCCAGGACCCCTCCGAGTTCCTCGACGCCCTGCGCTACGAGATGGCCGGCGACCAGGTCTACGTCTTCACCCCCAAGGGCGATGTCCGAGCCCTCCCCGCGGGGGCCACCCCTGTTGACTTCGCCTACGCCGTGCATACCGAGGTGGGGCACCGCACCGTGGGGGCACGCGTCAACAGCCGTCTGGTGCCCCTGGACACGCGCCTGGAGAACGGCGACACGGTGGAGGTCTTCACCTCCAAGGCCATCAACGCGGGCCCCTCCCGGGACTGGCTCAGCTTCGTCGCCTCCACCCGCGCCCGCAACAAGATCCGCTCCTGGTTCTCCAAGGAGCGCCGCGAGGAGGCCATTGAGGAGGGCAAGGGCGCCATCGCCCGAACCCTGCGCAAGCAGAACCTGCCCATCCAGCGTCTCATGAGTCACGAGACCCTCATGAACGTGGCCAAGACCCTGGACAAGGTCGACATCGACGGCCTCTACGCGGCTGTGGGCCAGGGACATGTCTCCGCCCAGCACGTCGTCGACACCCTGGTCACTACCATGGGCGGGGAGGACGGCGCCGAGGAGACCCTCGCCGAGGGGGTTCTGCCCACCCGGGCGACGGCGCACCGGCGTACGCGCACGGCCGACGCCGGAGTCGTCGTGGCCGGCATGGATGAGGGCGATGTCTACGTGAAGCTGGCGCGCTGCTGCACGCCCATGCCGGGCGACCCCATCGTCGGCTTCATCACCAGGGGCTCGGGCGTCTCGGTTCACCGGGCCGACTGCCAGAACGTCGACCAGCTCCAGCGCGAGCCCGAGCGGCTCATCACCGTGTCCTGGGCGGATCACGCCCAGTCCGCCTACCTGGTCCAGGTAGAGGTCGAGGCCCTCGATCGCGGGGGGCTGCTCGCCGACGTCACCCGGGCGCTGGCGGACAGTCACGTCAACCTCATGAGTGCCAACATCGCCACCAGCCGCGACCGGGTCGTCACCGGCCGGTTCGTCGTCGAGCTGGCGGAGGTCGGGCACCTGGACCACACGCTGGCGGCCCTGCGGCGTATTGACGGCGTCTTCGAGGCCCGCAGGAGCCTGTCTGCAGCCCGCCGCTCCGGTTGACACCGTGGTGCCGCCCTGGCCGAAGTACCTAGGAAGTACCTATGACGCCTTCGGTATGACCGCCTCGATGATGCGCTGCGCCCGGGGACAGCCTCGGCTGGCCGCTCCCCGGCAGTGGTTGAGTGTGAGCAGCAGCTGGACTCGGCTGACGTCGTGGTCACGGGCGGTCATGATGGCCTGGACGGCATCCACCGGTGGTCCCAGGCGGGCGATGTCGACGGCGGCCCGAGCGATGGTGGCGCAGGTGACGCCGTCGATCACGGTGGTGTCGCAGCGGGGCAGCCTCCCTCGCCTGGTCACCAGGTAGGACAGCCGACTTCGACGTCCTCCGGGCAGACAGACCTCCAAGATGCCGGGCGGCGGCCCGCCGACATGCACCCACAGGGCGGTGCTCGCCAGAAGCACGCCCTGACAGGGCATGGCGGTGGCGACGGCCCGCATGCGTCCCTCGACCGAGTGCAGAAGATCGGCCGGTTGCAGACTGCCCAGGACACTGACCAGCAGCCGGGAATCGAGCCCGTCGCACCGCAGCACCTGCATGTCCTGAGGAGGCAGAGCGCTCATCACGGGGGAGAGGGGCCGGGCGGACAGATGGGCCACGGCGGCATGACCCGGTACCGGAACGAAATGAGCCATACGCCATCCTGAGACTCTCCTCGCTCTGAGCGCCACAGGGAACCGGCTGCCTGTGGATAACCTCGTTGTGAGCGCGAGGACTTGACCCTCCCGTTGCGTGAGGTACCAATGTGGACGACACGTACCAGGACACTCACCAGACAGGACAAAGGCTGACAAAGGAGACACGGTGACGGATTCCGAGCAGGAGCACGACGGAGCCGGGAGGCGTGGCACGGCTGTTGATACTGCGGTCAACGCAGCAGCGGGTGACGCGGACATCGCCATGACGGTCGGTGAGGTCTCAACGCTCCTGGGCGTCAGTGTCAGGGCGCTGCACCACTGGGACGAGACCGGTCTGGTGCATCCATCCCGACGCAGTGCCGCCGGCTACCGGCTCTACTGCGAGGCAGACATCATGCGCATCCAGCAGGTCCTCGTCTACCGGCAGACCGGCATGAACCTGGCCGATATCAAGATGGTCCTCGATGAGCCGGAGACAGATGCCATGACGCACCTGCGCCGTCAGCGTGAGCTGGTGCAAGGACAGGTCTCCCACCTGCAGCAGATGCTCAACTCGATCGACATGGTGATGGAGATCCATCAGTCTGGAGCGAGGATCTCCGTGGCTGAGATGGCGGAGATCTGGGGGACCGACTGGGACCCCGTCTATATCGAGGATGCCCACGCCCAGTGGGGTGACACTGAGGACTGGGCCGAGTCCTACCGGCGCAAGGCCCAGATGTCTCGCGCCGACTGGGAACGGGCGCACGAGGAGACTGTCGCTCTGGAGACCGCGCTGGCCGAGGCGATGCGCAGCGGCGTCAAGCCGGGCAGCCCCGAGGCCAATGCCCTGGCGCGGTGGCACCGCAAGGACTTCAACCGGTGGTTCGAGGTCTCCACCTCCAAGCAGGTGCTCATCGCCCGCGGCTACGTTGCGGACGAGCGCTACGCCCGGTACTACGACAAGCGCGCGCCAGGGCTGGCGGCCTGGCTCAAGGACGTCATCGACGCCAGCGCCAGGTCTGAGGGAGTGGACCCCGCGACCGCCACCTGGGAGTAGCAGATCTCCCGACGAGGGACGCCAGGACGAGACACGAGGCGGGGCCGACACCGGTGGGTGGTGTCGGCCCCGCCTCAGGCGCTCCTGAGTCTCAGAGATGAGCGGAACGTGCTCGGGTCACGCCTTGGCCGAGCGCAGCACCTGCTCGAGCCAGGCACGGCGAGCCGTCAGCGCGGCCTCGGCCTCAGCGATCTTCTTGGCGTCGCCGGCGGCCTGTGCCGCAGCCAGATCCTTCTCCAGGCCGGCGATCGCGTCCTGGAGCTGACCGGCCAGGCCCTCGGCGCGGGCCTTGGTCTCCGGGTCGGTGCGGCGCCACTCGGCGTTCTCCGCCTCGCGGATGGCGTCCTCGACGGCACGCATGCGGCCCTCGATGCGACGTACGGCTCCGCGGGGGACCCGTCCGGCCTCCTCCCAGGCGTCCTGAATGGGGCGCAGGGCCTTCTTGGCGGCCTTGACGTCCTTGATGGGCAGGAGAGCCTCGGCCTTGGCCACGAGCGCCTCCTTGACCTTGAGGTTCTCGGCGAACTCGGCGTCGACAGCCTCGTCCTTGGCGCGGCGGGCGTCGTAGAAGACCTGCTGGGCGGCCCGGAAGCGCGCCCACAGGGCGTCGTCCTCCTTGCGGGAGGCGCGTCCGGCCTTCTTCCACTCGGCCAGAAGGTCGCGGTACTTCGCGGAGGTACCGGCCCAGTCGGTGGAGTTCTGCATCTCCTCGGCGCGCTTGATGAGCGCCTCCTTGGCGGCCCGCACCTGCGCCTGCTTGGCGTCCAGCTCGCTGAAGAACTGGCGACGGTGGCGGTCGAAGGTGGTGCGTGCGTGGGAGAAGCGCTTCCACAGCCCGTCCTCGGTGGGGCGGTCCAGGCGCGGACCACGCCGCTGTGCCGCCTTCCAGGACTCGAGCAGCTCGCGCAGCTCGGCGCCGGAGTTCTTCCACTGCGTACGGGCAGGGTCCTGCTCGGCGATGGCCTCGGCACGCTCAACGATCGCCGTGCGCTCCTTGAGCGCCTGCTCCTTGGCTGCCGTGCGCTCGGCGGCCACGGCCTCGCGGCGCTCGGCGGCCACGGTCTTCAGAGCGGCGAAGCGGGCACGCAGCCCCTCCAGGTCTCCGACGGCGGCCGGCTCCGTCAGGGACTCGGAGATCGAGGACAGGGTCGAGTCGATCTCACGGACGCTGAGCTGGGGCAGGCGGGTGGCGAACAGGTCGATGGTCGCCTTGAGGTCCAGGTACCGGCGCACGTAGAAGGCCATCGCCTCGGCGATCGGAGCATCGGGGAACTGGCCGACCTCGCGCTCGGCACCACCGTCCTGAACATAGACCCGGCCCTCGCCGTCCACGCGCCCCCACTTGGCGGCGTCCATCGCCTCCTGCGGGTCGACGGCCGGCTCGGCAGGCGCCGTGGGAGCCGCAGCCGGGGCGGGAACCTCGGCGGGCGTCGGTGTGGCGTCCTCCTGGGTGGCCTCAGCGGTCTCGGGCCGCTGAGCGTCCTCAGCAGGCTGCTCGGTCGGCGCGGGATCCTCAGAAGCCGGAGAGACCGACTCGTCAGAGACGGCCTGCGCGGGCTCCTCGGTGGGCCGGTCGGAAGGCTCGCTGGGCTCGGACTCCTTCGGGGCGGCGACGTCGGCCGTGGCGTCGGCCGCTACGTCGGTGACGGGGGAGGAGACGGTGTCAGGCGCCGGCTCCGTCGGGGTGGGCGCTGCCGACTCGTCAAGGCCGGTCGGCTGGTCGGCCTGCTCAGCCTTGGGCTGGTCGTCAGGCCGGTTGTCGGGCTGGTTCCGCTCAGTCACGGGATGCTCCTTCATGGGTTGACGGGGAGGGAGCAGCATGACTGCTCCGTTCCGTTCGCGCCCGGCCTTCAGACCGGGTGGTGGTGACGTGCCGTCGGAGGACGGCAGTGCCGAGAGTCTACGTTCCTGCGGGCGGCAACCACCATCCCCGGCCCCAATGATTTCAGTTGATTCGTTGACCGCCGATGTCCCTCACGAGCGGGCCGGTGTCGGTTCCCCAGGCCTCGTCGACGGCTGGCGCTGTTAGCATGTGACCATGCTCGCGTGACTCGCCCCTGCGCCCCCACCGCCTCATGTCAAGGACGAGTCATGCCTGCGATCAGTTTCTCCCATGTCAGCTTCTCCTACACCTCCGCCCCCTTGCTGGAGAGCATCAACTTGACGGTCTCCGACGACGAACGCGTCTGCGTCGTCGGCCCCAACGGATCGGGGAAGTCCACGCTCCTGCGCCTGGCCACCGGTGAGTTGTCCCCTGACCACGGGGCTGTCAGCATTCCCGAGCATCATGGCCCGCCGGCGACCGACTCGGCGGAGTCGACTGCAACGTCGATCGAGGGCTACCTCGACGCCGTCTGCGCTGAGACCCTGGACACGCTTGATCGTTTCGAGCGCATGGGCGAGGCCATTGCCCAGGCCGGAGCTGAAGCCGGCTCCCTCGCTGAGGACTACGACTCGTTACTGACCCGGCTTGAGTCGCTCGACGCCTGGAACCTGCCGGCTCGACGGGCTGAGGCGCTCGCCGGGCTGGGACTGGGGCGCGTGGATACAGGCCGCCTTGTCTCCTCGCTGTCGCCGGGGCAACGGGGGAGGCTGGAGATCGCCGCTCTGCTTCTTTCAGCCGGTCAAGCGCTGGTGCTCGACGAGCCCACCAACCACCTGGATGCCGGTAGCAGTAGCTACCTGAGCGAGATAATGGCGTCATGGCCCGGACCGGTCCTGTTCTCCTCTCACGATCGTGCCTTCATCGACGAGGTGGCCACCGCCGTCGTCGACCTCGACACAGCGCCGTGGCAGGCACTCGCCACCGCCTCCGGGGACAGCGGCCCCATGGGTGCCTACCGGTGCACGGGGCGATACAGCGACTACCTCGTGGAGAAGGCGCACGCCAGGTCGTCCCACCACAGTCTTCACCAGCGTCAGCAGGAGCAGCGGCGCAAGCTCGCGCGTCACCGTCGCGACTCCGAGATCGTTGGGCACAGCGGGGCAGCGCCCCGGACCGAGGCCCGCATAGCCCGGAAGTTCTACGCCGACCGCGCCCAGCGCGTCTCCACCCGGCGCCAGACTCAGGACGACCGCCGGCTGGAGGCGCTCGCCAGTACCGAGGTGCGCAGGCCCCGCTCCTACGACCTGCAGCTGCGTCTGACTGAACCGGCGCCGCGAACAGGGATGGCGGTCTCGGCCCGGTCAGCCGCCGTACCCGGGCGCCTTGCACCGGTCACGGTCGACGTCATGGCAGGCGAGCACCTGCTGGTCACCGGCGCCAATGGGAGCGGCAAGTCCACGCTTCTGACCTGGATGGGTAGGCGGTCAGCACCCACGGAGGACTCCGTCGGCAGCCTCACGGTATCCGGTTCGGTGCTCCGGATACCCCAGCACCTGCCGAATCTCGGCGACCCTGGGGTGGATGAGAACGTGTGGACCAAGGGGATCGGGGACCGTGGCCGGGGAGCTCTGCACCCGCGCCTGTGGAACCGTCCCATCAGCGAGCTCTCCGACGGCAACCAGCGCCGCGTTCAGCTGGCCCTGGCCGCTGCTGCTGGGCCTGAGGTGCTTGTCGTCGACGAGCCCACGAACTACCTGGACCTGGACGCCCTCGAGATGCTCGAGGCCGCTCTGAGGACATGGACGGGCACGCTCATCGTCGCCAGCCACGACCGCTGGCTCATTGAGCACTGGTGGGGGCGGCGGCTTCACCTTCGGTGAGGCAGCCGGGTCCTGTGGACCTGAGCAGCTCTTTTACCCGTATTGACACTGTTCCCAGGCGGCCCAAGTAGGCTGGGGGCATGATCTTGGAGCGCACCATCGCACCTGTGTTCGCAGCCAACTGCTACGTCCTGGCCTCCGGCCCGGGCGAGCCCGCACTCGTCGTCGACCCCGGAGCCGGCGCCGCCGGCGGCGCCCTGGCCCTGCTTCGCTCCCATCGGCTCACCCTGGGCGCCATCCTGCTCACCCACGGACACGCCGACCACGTATGGGACACCCAGGCCCTCATCGAGGCGGCGCATGCCGAGGGCATGCTCGCCAGCGACGACGCCGTCGACGTGCCGGTCTACATCCCCGAGCGCGACCGGTACCGGCTCGAGGAGCCTGACATCACCACCGGCATCAGCTCGAACGGCATGACCTTCACCGACATGGCCGGCACCCCTTGGAGGCAGCCCGCCGATATCCGTCTCTTCCCCGGAGACGGCTTCTCCCGCGCCGTCGAGATGGTTCCCGGCATCGCTCTGCGCGCGATCCCCGCTCCGGGTCACTCGGAGGGCTCCACCCTGTTCTTCTTCGAGGCCCGGTTGGCGGACAACGCCCTGCTCTACGAGGCCGAGGTCATTGAGGACGACCCCTCCACCGCCGACGAGGAGCACACCTACCTCATGGCCCTTGACGGTGACGTCATCTTCAAGGGGTCCGTCGGGCGCACCGACCTGCCCGGTGGGGACCAGGTGCAGATGCTCGGTACCCTGCGGTTCCTGGCCAGCGCCATCGACCCGGCCACCGTCCTGCTGCCCGGGCACGGTGCGGTGACCACCATGGAGCATGAGCACCACGGCAACCCCTACCTCGCTGAGGCCAAGATCCGTGGAGGAGACCTCAAGGCCTGACGACGGTGCACCAGGGTGCTGCTCGTCATGACACAATGCCGACCATGACACAGGTACGACAAGCGCTCTCCTCACTGTCCGGCTTTCCCGAGTGGCTCCCGGCGGGCCGCATCGTCGAGCAGCACTTCGTCGACATCCTGCGTCGTACCTTCGAGCTCCATGGCTTCAGCGGTATCGAGACCCGCGCCGTCGAGCCGCTGAGCGAGCTGACGAGGAAGGGCGAGACCTCGAAGGAGGTCTATCTCCTCAACCGTCTGCAGGCGGACCCCGCCGAGCCCGACGCCGAGGCGGACCCCCGTAAGCAGCTGGGCCTCCACTTCGACCTCACTGTCCCCTTCGCCCGTTACGTCGTTGACAACGCCGGGCTGCTCACCTTCCCGTTCAAGCGCTACCAGATCCAGAAGGTCTGGCGCGGCGAGCGTCCTCAGGAGGGGCGCTTCCGCGAGTTCATCCAGGCCGATATCGACATCGTTGGTGACGGCACCCTGCCGTTCTACCACGACGTCGAGGTCCCCCTCATCATGCATGAGGCGCTCAGCTCCCTTCCGGTGCCCGCGGTCACCATCCACGTCTCCAACCGCAAGGTGGCCCAGGGCTTCTACCAGTCCATCGGCATTGACTCGGGCCGGCTCATCGAGGTCCTGCGCGTCGTCGACAAGCTCGACAAGATCGGCCCGGAGAAGGTTGCCGCCGAGCTCACCCAGAGTGTCGGCGTGAGTGCGCAGCAGGCGGCGCAGGCCCTCAGACTGGCCACTATCACCGGAACCGACGGCCAGGACGTCTCCGGGCAGGTCCTGCGTGCCCTGGCCGGGGCCGAGCCCACCGAGCTGCTCGAGGAGGGGCTGTCCGAGCTGACCGCCCTGCTCGAGGCCGCCGGCCGGCGCCGCCCCGGCGCCGTCATCGCCGACCTCAAGATCGCCCGCGGGCTGGACTACTACACCGGCACCGTCTACGAGTCCTTCATGTCCGGCCACGAGGACCTCGGCTCGGTGTGCTCCGGCGGCCGCTACGACTCCCTGGCCACCAACGGCAAACGCACCTTCCCGGGGGTGGGCATCTCCATCGGTCTGTCACGGCTCCTGGCCCGTGTCATCGGCGAGGGGCTTGTGGAGGTCAGCCGTCCTGTGCCCACGGTGGTCCTCGTGGCAGTCACCGATGAGGCGCACCGCTCCGCCTCCGACGCGATCGCCGACGCACTGCGAGCCCGCGGCATCAGCGCCGACGTCGCCCCCAGCGCCGCCAAGTTCGGCAAGCAGATCAAGGCTGCCGACAAGCGCTCCATCCCCTTCGTGTGGTTCCCCGGCGCCGAGGGAGCACCGGACTCGGTCAAGGACATCCGTTCCGGTGAGCAGGTTGAGGCCGATGCCGCCACCTGGCAGCCGCCCAGCGACGACGACGTCCCGCAGATCATGGTCGCTCGTGCCGCAGCCGGCACTGGTGCCGACGTTGAGGCTGACTCGGCCTCATGACCAAGAGCCGGGGCGAGCCCAGCAGCAGCCAGAAGGTCCAGGAGGCGACCAGGGCCCTATCCGCGCTGCGAGACAGTCTGACCGCCTTGTCCATGCCCTACGTCCTGCAGGGAACGGCAGCCGCCTCGGACAAGGCCACGCTCATCCGCGACCAGCTCGGCGACTACATCCTGCCGCGCCTGGCCAGCCTGGACGCGCCTTTGCTGGCTGTCGTCGGAGGCTCCACCGGAGCGGGCAAGTCGACCCTCGTCTCCTCACTCGTACGCCGACACGTGGCCAGGGCCTCTGCGATCCGCCCCACCACACGCCGCCCCCTGCTGCTGCACGCGCCGACAGACGCGGCCTGGTTCGACAACGACCGGGTCCTGGGCTCACTGTCGCGCCTGCGCGTGGACCCGGACGCTCCGGCGAGTCCGCCCACCGACCACACGCCCAGAGAGCTCGAGCTACGCGCCTGCGAGGGCCTGCCCGAGGGGCTGGCGATCGTGGACGCCCCCGACGTCGACTCGGTGGTCGAGGACAACCGTGACCTGGCAGCCACCCTGCTGGCCGGTGCGGACCTGTGGATCTTCGTCACCACGGCGGCGCGCTACGCCGACGCCGTCCCCTGGGAGCACCTGCGGGCCGCGGCGCAGCGGCACATCACGGTGGCCGTCGTCCTGGACCGGGTACCGGAGGGTGCGCAGAGCGAGGTGGAGGCCGACCTGCGGCGACGGCTCGTGGCTGCCGGCCTGGGAGAGGCTCCCGTCTTCACCATTCCTGAGACAGCTCTTGACGACGACGGATTCCTGCCCGAGTCCTGCGTCTCGCCGGTGCGCCAGTGGCTGGGTGCGCTGGCCTCGGACGCGGCTGCGCGGCAGGACATCGCTCACCGCAGCCTCATCGGTGCCATCGGGTCCGTTACAGCCCAGAGCGAGCTGCTCGCCGTCGAGCTCGACTCCCAGGAGGCGGAGCACGCCGAGCTGCGCCGCGCAGCCACCTCCGAGCACGATGACGCCCTGGAGCGTGTCATCGAGGCCACTGAGGACGGCTCCATGCTGCACGGGGAGGTGCTGGCCCGCTGGCAGGAGTTCGTGGGAACCGGTGATCTGTTCCGGTCGCTGGAGGTCCAGGTGGGGCGGGTCCGTGACCGCGTCACCTCGCTTCTGCGGGGACGTCCGGCGCCGGCCAAGCGCGTTGAGCAGGCGATCGGTTCGTCCCTGGTCGAGCTCCTGGTCGCCGAGTCCCAACGGGCCTGCCTGGCCACGGAGCGTTCCTGGCGGCGTGCCGGCACCTCCCAGCAGGCTCTCAACCGTGCTCTGGCGGAGGTACCGACCCAGGCCGGACTCGGGGTCATCGCCGCGGCCCTCGTCCACGACTGGCAGCGAGAGGTGCTCCGACTCATCCGAGCAGAGGGAGCCGACAAACGGCTCACCGCCAGGCTGCTGTCACTCGGGGTCAACGGTGCCGGCGTCGTCCTGATGATCCTCGTCTTCGCCCACACCGGCGGACTGACCGGGGGAGAGGTGGGGATCGCGGGAGGTACCGCCATCCTGGCCCAGCGGGTCCTGGAGGCCGTCTTCGGTGACCAGGCGATGCGTGGCATGACCAAGCGGGCCCGGGAGGACCTCACCAAGCGCGCCACCGCGCTGTTCGCCAACCAGGCGAAGTGCTTCACCGAGGCCCTTCCGGTTCCGGCGCCCAGCGCAGACGCGCTGCGTGAGCAGCTGCAGACCTGTCAGAAGGCGGCGACCTCGCTGCGCACCGCACCCGCTCGAGACCGACGGCCGGCCGGGAGGCGGGTGCGGTGAGCGCTGACCATACGGGCCACACAGACCACGCCGAGGCCGGCGGCCTCGTGCCTGTTCTCGAGGACCTGGCGCGGGCCGTCGACCTGGGGGCTCAGCTCGGTCTGGACGATGAGCTCACCCAGGCCCGAGACGTCCTCGAGCAGGCCTCTCACCGTCGACGTCTGGCGCTGCAGACCACGGTGGTCGCTCTCCTCGGGGCCACCGGGTCGGGCAAGTCCAGTCTGACGAACGCTCTCGCCGGCGCCGAGGTGTCCCGTACTGCCCGCACCCGCCCGACCACGACCCAGCCCCTCGCCGTCGTCCCGGACACCACGGTGGAGGCCACCGCGCTGCTGGACTGGCTCGACATCAGCCAACGGGTGCGTGTCGACGGAGCCTGGGGACTGGGTGAGGACACGGTGCTGGTCGACCTGCCCGATATCGACTCCGAGGAGCTCGCGCACCGGGCCATTGCCGAGCGCATGGCGGGAAAGGTCGATGTCCTGGTATGGGTCCTCGATCCCGAGAAGTACGCCGACGGCGTCGTTCATCGCGACTTCCTCACTCCCATGGCGGCTCACGCCGAGGTCATGACGGTCGCCCTGAACCAGGTGGATCGGCTCGACGCCGAGGGGCGCGACGCCGTGCTCACGGACCTGCGGCGAATCCTGGATCGGGAGGGGCTGGGGAACGTTTCGGTCGTCCCCGTCAGTGCCCGTACCGGAGAGGGAATCGAGACCCTGGCTCGCACCGTGGCCGCGGTAGCCGCCGATCGTCTGGCCAGTGCCCGCAACCTCATTGCCCACGCCCGTCGCGCCGCCAAGGAGCTGGGGGAGCGGACAGGGCTCATCGCCCCGGCTCTGCCAGGCGCCGTTGGTACGCGTCCGGCTGACGCTCAGGCGCAGCACGTGCAGCAGCCCCTGGCAGAACTCAGACTGGCGGCGGCCGGCGTCGCCGGGATCGACGTCGTCGCGCGGGCCGTCGAAGGATCCGACCGGCACCGGGCCCACACCCGGGTCGGCTGGTTCTGGACGCGGTGGATCGAGCGTCTGCGACGTGACCCGCTGAGAGCGCTTCACCTCGGGGGAGAGCGTCCGACCTCTTCTCGGCCTGATGCCGCCGAGCAGCCCGACGACGGTCGTGAAGGCGCCGTCATCGACCTCAGCTCCCTGCCTCCCGCCGGTCCGGCGGCAACGGGTAACCTGCGCAGCACCGCTCACCTCTACGCCTTGGCAGTCAGCGCGGAGCTACCGGAGGACCTGGCGACGCAGGCCGTCTTCCGCAGCGACGAACGCGCCGACAACCTCGCAGCCCCCCTGGACCGGGCGGTGTCCGCGGTGGACTATGGGGCGTGGCGCCGACCGGCCTGGTGGACGATCGCCAATGTGCTGCAGTGGGTGACGGCGCTGACCGCACTGCTCGGCGGACTGTGGCTGGTGGCGATCCATGTCCTGGAGGAGTACCTCCTGCTGATCGCGGTTGACGTCCCCCGCTGGGGGAGAGTCCCCTGGCCCACCGTCCTGCTGCTCGGTGGACTGCTGATCGGGCTGGTCCTGGCCGGCCTGGGAACATTCGTGGCCCGGCTCCAGGCCAGACGTCACAGCAAGCAGGTCTCCCGCCTCCTGCGCCGAGCGACCGACGAGGTCATCGATACCGAGCTCATCGATCCACTCAGGACCGAGACACACCGATGGGCGGAGCTCGCGCGAGTTCTGGGGCGAATCACCTGAAATGACACCACCTACCCTTACTATCTGGTGTCATTGAGGTGTCATGATCTCTAGACAAGGCTGATTTATGGTGTCATAATGGTGTCATGCACATGGATGCCTACACCGAGACACTGCGCCGCACCCTCGTGGAGACCTCGTGCCTGGGGGACGAACGGACCCAGGAAGTGGCCCACTCCCTGACAGTTGCACTCGATCCGGCTCTGCGCCTCGTTGCCCTGCAGGTGCTCACGGACACCGCCGATGAGCTCAACAGCGAGCTCGATGGAGTGCATGTCGCCGTTGTGATGGACGGATCGACTCCCCATCTCCTGGTCACCCAGGCTGATCGGTCTGATGAGCAGGATCAGGGCAACGTGGCGGGTTCCGAGTGCCATACCGATACTCCGGCGCGTGCAGTGCCCGAGGTGCCGGAGGGACCGGAGGTCCGCACGACGCTGCGCCTGCCCGAGTCACTCAAGCAGCAGATCGATGCCGCAGCCCGGGCCCGGGGGTGCTCGGTCAACGCCTGGCTGGTGGAAGCGGCTCGCAGCGCACTGTCAGAACAGACGTCCGCGTCGGGCTCCCGGCGCTCGGCGGGTGCCGGGAGCGACGGGGCAGGGTCTGCTCGCGCTGCGAGTGGTCCCGACGGTGGCGGAAGCCCCTCCGGCCGGCCCGCCAAACCGGCACAGCGCCGGTCCTCGGGCGCGACGCTCACCGGGTGGTTCGGCTGACCTCCTACCACCGCATCGTCGTGCCACCGATCTGCCCCTAGCCCAATCACTTGCCCGCTGCCTGCCCACATCGTGGCGGCTTGCGCAGACACCTGGAACCTGAGGAGACCACCCATGCCGATCTGGACCTTTGACCTTCCCGATGACATTCAGCCGATTCTCGCCCTGGACTTGTCCACTCTGAGCGTGGTGACCGCGCCAGGGGCGGGGCGCACAGTCACCGTCGAGGCGGATGAGATCCTGGAACCCCTCCTGGACGTCACTGCCGACGGTGCCAAGGTGAGCATCCGTCAGATCGCTCTTGTAGGACGAGAGCGATTCGCGGGCATCTGGCCATGGGGCTCGCAGACATCTCGGGTTCGGGTCACGGTGCCGGACGGCACGCGACTGGATGCCCGTCTCGATGCCGGATCGATCAGTGCCGAGCACTCCTGGGAGCAGGTGCAGATACGGACCTCGGCGGGATCGATACGCCTGGGCGACTGCATGAGTGCGCAGGTGCACGCCGACGCCGGCTCCATCGTCATCGGTGCCCTGCATGACGGGAGCGTGCGGGCCCAAGCCGGTTCGGTGCGCATTTACTCCACCACCGGCACGGTGTCGGCCCACACGGAGGCCGGCTCGGTCAAGGTCGTCGAGGCGTATGAAGGATCCTTGGATCTGTCTAGTGAGATGGGAACCGTGTCGGTGGGAGTGCCTGAGGGAACTGCGGTCCTGGCCGACTGCCATTCCGACTTCGGTCGAGTGACAACCGACCTGCCCCGCCAGGACCACCCCGACGCCCTCGAGCGACGCCTCGAGCTGCGGGCCCGCGCCCAGATGGGGACTGTGCGGGTGCGTCGAGCCTGAGAGCACGGACACCGAGCCGGGCCCCGCCCGGCCGCGGACAAGCGGGTCACCGGGACCGACCTCGGAGTCGGCCGGTGCGCCGGGCCCACAGCCCCAGGCCCGCCGCCAGGACGATGGCGTTGGGAATAATGCCCACCATCGGGGAGACCAGCAGTCCCCAGCCCGGTTTGATCGGCAGGCCGCCCAGGGTGAGGGGCGTATGGCTGAGGTTCGCGATCGAGTGCGCGATGAGGCCCGGCCAGATACTGCCACTGAGGATCCGAAGCTCGGTGAACAAGGGGACCCAGCAGATCGTGACGGGAACTGCAATGAGGGCGAAGATGATCGGGGGGACGTCGTAGACCGAGCGGATGAGCGACTCGTCCAGGAACCACAGGTAGTAGGGCAGGTGCCACGCACCCCACACGACTCCGACGACGAGCCAGACTGCAGGGTCGGGCAGCCGCCGACGCAGGAGCCCGGGAGTGAGGTAGCCGCGCCAAGCGCCCTCCTCCGCGATGTTTTTGAGCACGGTCGGCAGGACGTTCACGGCGACGGCGCTCCCGAAGGCCCCCAGCCCGCCGGGGCTGAGCACCCCCGCCGCCCAACCGACGGCGATGGCGACGACGAAGGACAGCGGGAAGACGCCGATCGCCACCCCGTAGGCCCGCAGCCTGCCCGGCAGCCACGAAACGGCGTAGGAGCGGCGCAGCGACGGGTCGCTCAGAGCCAGGACCGCACCGACCAGCAGCGGCGTCATGATCCATACGAGAGACCCCTGTCCCTTCATGGAGTGGGCGGTGCCCAGGGCGTCGTCGACGAGGAGCCCGATCCAGCCAGAGCCGAGGACGACGACACTGAAAACGACGAGACGGGTCAAGGGGCTTACGGCGGGTGCACCGCCGGAGGGAGATGCTTCATCCATACTCATACCATGCAATACGAGTATTGGACTATGCAAGTATGTGATGTTGATGCGTCTCCTCAGTGGCTGTCCTCATCATTGGTTTCGGTTCCCTCGGTGGCTCTTGACCGTGTAGTGCCGGCGTCCGCGGCGATGGTGCGCCGGGTCTGGGCGACCCACTCCAGCTGGGTCTTTGTGCCGTCGATCCCATAACGAAGCACTGCCGCCTTCATTGCGGTGTCGAGATCCACCACGTCGATGTCGATCGCCTCCAGTTCCTCCAGCTCCCGGCGGATCCTCTCCTCGGCCTTGGACAGGAACGCATCGACTCTCTCGTGACCCAGTCGAGCCGCGAAGAAGAGCCGCGCCAGCAGGGGGTCCTTCGTCGTAATGGGTTCGAGCGGGCTCATCAGCCAGGCATCGAGCTCGGCGCGACCCGACTCCGTCAGACTGTGCACCCGACGATCCGGCCGGCCGCTCTGAGGGATGACCTGCGTCGAAATGGCGCCATCGGCCTCAAGGCGGTCGAGGGTGCGATAGATCTGGGACTGGTCGGCGTACCAGAAGTAGACGACCGAGCTGTTGAAGGCTCGGCTGAGGTCATAGCCGCTCTGTGGTTGATGGGACAGCAGCCCGAGGATGGCGTGTCTGAGTCTCATGCGCTCACAGTATGCGAAGAAGATCCCGCAGCACCCATCGCCTCACGTGACCGGCTGCGATGACGGGTGGGGCAGCAACACGCGTTGCTGCCCCACCCATCGTGTCAGTGAGCCGCCGGGGACTCAGCGGTCGCCGCGTCCTCCACGGAAGCCGCCCCGGTTGCCGCCGAAGCGGTTCTGGTTGCGCTCACCATAGCCACGGCCGTTTCCACGGTCACTGCCGCGGTCACCCCGATAGCCGTCGCGGCCGTAGCCGCGGCCGCCCCGGTCCTCGCGGCCCCGGAAGCCGTCCCGGTCACCTCGGCGCTCCTCCCACCGGCGGTCCCCGCGGTCGTAACCGCCTCTGCCGCCGCGCCCGTCACGGTCCTTCCAGCCACGGTCACCGTCATCACGGCGCGGCCGGAAGCCGCGCTCGGAACGGTCTCTGCGCTCCCCGCGCTCACCCCGGTCGTCCCAGTCGCGCCGCTTGGGACGACGCTCTCCACTGTTGGGGCCGGACCAGCCGTGGCCCGGTCCCTCATCGGGGCGGATCCGCAGCTCGCGGCCGGCAAAGGTGGCCCGTCCCATGACGCTCAGCTGCTCAGGACTGAGGTCGGCGTAGATCGTGACCAGGGAGAAGGACTGAAGGATATCGATCTTGCCGATGTCGGAGCCCTCGATACCGCCCTCGTTGGCCAGGGCACCGACGATCGCGCCCGGAAGGACCCGGTCTCGGTGGCCCACCTCGATGCGGTAGACGGTCCCGGGGCCCTCGTGCTCGCGGCGTCCGGAACGCGTGGCCGAGCGGCGTCCCTCGCCACGGTCTCCCCGCTCACCGTGACGGTTCTTCTCGCGCCCACCCTCGAAGGAGGCCGACAGGAAGGTCCCCTCGGAGTCGAGGTTCTCCTCCCGGCGTGCTCGCTGGGGGCGCTCACCGCCACGGTCCTCTCTCCTGCGCGGTCCCTCGTCACCCACGGCGAGCGCCAGCAGCGTGGCCGCCAGCTCCTCGACGTCGATGTCCAGATCCCGGGCAGAGTCACTGACCAGTGGCAGGTACATGTCCAGGCGGCCGCGCTCGTGGCGGGTGGCGGCCTTGGACAGGAGCTTCCGGGCACGGTGCTCGGAGACGTCGGCGGGGGAGGGCAGGGTGATCTCCTCCAGCCGGCTGCCGGTGAGGCGCTCGATCTGACGGAGCTTGCCCTTCTCCTTGGGGGTCAGGAAGGTAACGGCCTCGCCGTGGCGACCGGCGCGCCCCGTACGGCCGATGCGGTGAACGTAGGCCTCGGCCTCACGTGGCACATCGAAGTTGACGACCAGACCGATCCGGTCCACGTCCAGTCCCCGGGCGGCGACATCCGTGGCCACCAGCACGTCGAGGGTGCCGGCGCGCAGACGCTCCACCAGACGCTCGCGCTCGCGCTGAGGCACGTCACCGGAGATTGCGGCGGCCTGGATACCCCGGCCCGCCAGCTCGATGGCGACGTCCTCGGCCGTGGACTTGGTGCGCACGAAGACGATGGCGGCCTCGGCGTCGGTGACGGCAAGGACCCGGGAGACGGCGCCGATCTTGTGGCGGAAGGGAACCACCGCATAGGTCTGGTGGACGGTGGCGACGGTGGAGGCCGGCCTGGAGACCTCGACTTGAACGGGCTCGTGAAGGTGCTGGCGCGCCACGGCCTGGATGGCCGGAGGCATCGTGGCCGAGAACAGGGCGGTGCGCCGCTCGGTGGGAAGGGACTCCGCAATCGTCTCAACGTCCTCGGCGAAGCCCATGCGCAGCATCTCGTCGGCCTCGTCCAGGACGAAGTAGCGCACGTCGTCGAGCTGGAGCGCGCCCTTGTCAATGAGGTCGATGACGCGTCCGGGGGTGCCGACGACGACCTGGGCACCGCCCTTGAGCGCGCCGATCTGGGGACCGTAGGGGGCACCGCCGTAGACGGCCACCACGTCCAGCCCGCGGGAGCGGGAGGCCATGTCGGTGATGGCCTCGGCGCTCTGGAGGGCGAGCTCGCGGGTCGGGGCCAGAACGAGGGCCTGGACCACACCGTCACGGGAGTCGACGGCGTCGAGGAGCGGGAGCCCGAAGGCCGCGGTCTTCCCGGTTCCGGTCTGAGCGACGCCGACGACGTCGCGGCCGGCCAGCAGGACCGGGATCGCCTCCTTCTGGATGGCGGTGGGCGTCACGAAGCCCATGTCGGTGACGGCCTTGAGCAGGTCCCTGGGAAGACCCAGGTCGGCGAAGGTGATCTCTTCGTCCTCGTGATCCGCCTTCATCCCGCCCTTGTCCCTGTTGCGCGGGGACTTGGGGCGCTCGTCGTCCTGCTGGTGGTCGTTGGAATCGGCGTCGGAGTCGATGAAGGGGGTGTGGCCGTCGACCTCGTCCTCATCGATGTCGACGCCGTCATCCTCGTCGGAGTCGTCGGCCTCGTCCTCCGGGTCGGCCTCGGGGCGGTCCCGGTCGACGTCGTCGGCCTCGTCCTCGTGATCGACGTCCTCGGGGTCCTCGGGGGAGTCGGAGGAGGCGGGAGTGGCGAAGTCCTCGGGTGAGGGGGCGGAGTCATCAGAGTGGTGCGGTGCGGCGACGGTTTCATCGTCACGGTTGGCGTCGGCGGGTCTGCCGCCGGAGAGCTCGGCGGAGAAGAGCGCGTCGAGGCTCAGGGGGCCGTTGCTGTCGCTGCTCTGAGCGCCATCGGAGGAGCCGGGCGCAGTGCTGGAGGAGGTAGTCATGAAGTTTTCCCATATCTGTCCCCTTGAAGTGGTTGGGGACCGCGGCGGAGTGTGGGGGAGGACCTTTTGTCCTCCGCTCTTTGCCGTACCTGGCCCACCACACTCGCCCGCACCCGGACGTACCGGATGACTCATGGGCTAACACGCACAGACTCACGGGATGCTCTTGCCGCACACCAGGTGCGGCAGGACCCGAACGGGGTCAACAGGGCACGGATCGCTCCTGCGGCCCAGGCTACGGGAGAAGCGGCGTCGTTCCGCGCCTCCACGAGCCGGATCACAGGTGAGGTCCGTCTCGTGCCTCGCTCAGCGCCCGAGCAGACTGAGGATCCGACGACGCAGCTCACGGAACTCGTCGGTCGACTCGTCGTGCTCGGGCACGTCGATGTCGGCCACGATGCGCGCGGGTCGCTCGGACAGGACGATCACCCGGCCGGCCAGGCGCAGTGCCTCGTCGACGTCGTGGGTGACCAGGATCGCAGTGAAGCGCTGGGACTCCCATAGCTTGATGATCTCGTCCTGGAGCTGGAGGCGGGTCAGTGCGTCGAGCTTGCCCAGAGGCTCGTCCAGGAGGAAGAGCCGGGGCCGGTTGACCAGGGCCCGGGCCAGCGAGGCGCGCTGGGCCATGCCGCCCGAGAGCGTCGTGGGGTAGGCCTCGGCGAAGTCCCGTAGTCCCACGATCTGCAGGGCAGCCTCCACCCGGCGCTGGTCGCGTTCCAGGCGGTCTCTCGCCTCGGGGCCCAGGGCGACGTTGTCCCGCACCGTTCTCCAGGGCAGGAGCGTGGCGTCCTGGAAGGCCAGTGCCCGCAGTGGTGAGGGACCGGTGACCCGCGTGGAGTCGACCTCGACGTCACCCTCGACCGGCTGCTCGAGGCCGGCCAACAGACGCAGGATCGTTGACTTGCCGCAGCCCGAGGGGCCTACCAGTGCGACGAACTCGCCGGGGGCGACCGTCAGGTCGATGTCGTCGAGAACGGGGAGCTGGTCCGGCTTGGTCGCCTCGACCTCGTGGCGCGCCCTGGCTGAGGGGGATATGCGTCGGAGCAGAAAGTGGAGCCAGCCATGGTCCAGGTCGCGGGACACGGGGTAGCGGTGGGTGACGCCCCTAAGGTCGACCTTCGCGCCTCGGGAGGCGGATGGATCTGGAGCCTGGAGCGTGCTTTCGACTGTTGTGGAATCGGCAGACACCGGTTCACCACCTCACAAGGTTCTGCTGCCATGCCAGCAGCGAGGAGCGGATCTTGAACAGCAGGACCATGAGGGTGCGGCAGAAGGCCACCAGAATGATGAGGGCCACGTACATCCTGGGGTAGTCAGCCCAGCCCTTGACCCAGTTGATGTACCACGCCAGTCCCTTGTCGACACCGGTGAGCTCGGCGGTCATGAGGGCGGCGAGCGAGGTGCCCAGGCCCGTGAACAGGCCGGTGAGCATGTCGGGCAGGGCCGAGGGCACGGCCACCCGCCGGATGAGGAAGAGCTCGTCGGCTCCCAGCGTGCGGGCCATGTCGATGTAGTCGCGGCGCACGGAGCGCACGCCCGCACGGGTCATGGTCGCCATGGGGAACCAGGCGCCGAAGCCCACGATGAAGGCCGCCGAGGCGTACGTCGTCGGGAGCAGAAGCAGGGCCAGTGGAAGGAGAGAGGCCGCAGGAACCGGACCGATGGTCTGCAGGAGCGGATGGAGCCAGTAGTCGGCGCGCCTCGACCAACCCATGAGCAGTCCCGTGAAGAACCCCAGCACCGATCCCGCTGTGTACCCGATGACGAAGAGCAGGGCGGAGGCCCCCAGGCAGCTGAGCAGCAGCCTCCAGTCACCGGCGAAGGACGCGATCAGTACCTCTGGGGCGGCGAAGTACGGGGGCGCGAGCAGCCCCAGCTTGGAGGTCGTCAGCTGCCAGACGATGAACCAGGCGCCGGCAGCGTTGATCCAGGGCAGGTAGTGCGCCAGCGCGCTCGCCGCCGCCGAGGCCGGACGTCTCCAGGCGCAGAAGGTCCACGCGGTGAGCACCACCAGCCAGGTGCCGGCGAGAACAGTCAGCGGAGTGGTCGGTGCCCGGCGGAGAAGGCCCGCGTCCGGAAGCAGGACGACAATGACCGGGTAGACCAGCCACAAAGACAGTGCGGTCGTTGTCCACAACGATGTCGAGGAGAACCGACGACGTGCTGGTGCCTCGGGCCTGGTTGCCGAGGAGCTCGGTTCTGGACGCTTCTGGTCACCGCGCTCGGTTGGTGTGGCTGTGGGTCTGGTATTGGTGAGCACTGGCCATCAGTCCTTGATGCCGAGATCGGCGACGACCGCGTTCGTCAGGCTCTGTGCGGAGACGTCGGAGGTGATGAAGCCGGTTGTCTTGAACTTCTCGATGCCAGGCTCGATCGCAGCGCGGAACCTGGATGCCGAGGCCTTGAACCCATAGGTCTTGAGCACTCGGACGACGACGTCCTGGTCCGCAGCCACGTAGTCGTTGTCGACCTCGATCTTGGCGATCTCATCGATATGGTCCGGCACGTAGGCCGAACCCTTCAACCAGGCCTCAGTGAGAGCCTTGGCCTCCTTGGGCTGCTTCTTGACGAAGTCGCCGTTGAGAGCCACCGAGCAGCAGAACTCCTCAGCGTCGTTGTTGGCCAGCTCTCGGGCCGTGCCGTTGAAGACGGGAAGCAGCGGCGCGGGGTCGGAACCCATGATGGCGTCCACCTGCCCGTCGGCCAGAGCGGTTCCCAGGGAGTCCGCATCGACCGTGCGCCAGGTGATGTCGCCGCCGTCGGGGTCGACGTTGATACCGGCCTCGGACAGCCCGATTGCGAAGTAGGCGAAGGCCGATGACGACAGTGACGGAACACCGATGGTGGTGCCCTTGAGATCTGCCAGGCGATGGTACTGGGAGTCCTTGCCCACCACCAGACGTAGGCAGCCGGCGTGAAGTCCTGCCGTGAGCCTGGCATTGAGCCCGTTGTAGATCGGCTCCAGCCAGGAGAAGAAGATGCCGGGGGCGCCGATGTACTTGCCTGCGCCCACTCCGTCCTTGGTGTCCTCGGTCTGCTGGGTACGCGCAAGGGTCACCTTCAGACCCGCGTCGTCGAAGAATCCCTTGTGGTACGCGGCGTAGAGCGGAGCGGCGCAGATGTCTCCGCCGATCACCAGGGGGAGCGCCTCGTGGGCCCCGATCACTCCCTGATTGGTGCGCCGGATCGTCAGGTATGCGCCGGCACCGAGCGCGGTGGCGGCCGCCAGGCCACCGACCGTCAGCAGCGTGCGCCGCGAGGGTCTGCTGCGGCGAGGTGCCTCAGCATCTGGGCCATCCGCGTCGTCGTCCGCAGCAAGTATCTCCGCTGCGTTCTCGGCGGTGACCTCGTCCTTCTTAAGAAGGGACGAATCTGATGAGGATGAGGCGGAAGAAGGGGAGGGGACGGTCTTGGACATGGTGTCTCCTAGGAAAAGGAATGGGACGGGAGAGAACCGAACAGGTTGGCTAGGAATACGGCTCAGGTGTGCAGACGCGTGATCGCAACAGCAATTTCCTGTGGCGTTAGTCGACGAGGACGACGAGAGCCTGTGAACGGCATCGGGATCGTCGTGGCTCAGCGGCTCATGAGACACCGGCGCAGTGGCGGTTCTACGGCATCGCGCAGCCGGAAAGCGGGAGCTCAGCCCGACGTTGCCTCGGGCGTTCCACAGCGGTCGATCTTTACCAAGGCATCATTCGGCTTCAGGCGCCAGAGGTGCACCGGGGTGAATCAGTAAGGCCGACAGCAACAGCACATTCGCGCGCCACACATGACCGCGAGCGCTTGAGCGCCGGAGGCGGTAGTGGTCCTCAGAGCGATGTGCATCATGGGCGACACCCTACGCCATGTCGCCCGGAAGAATGCAAGCTCATTTTCCCGTACGGTCCGTCGCTGGTGAGCCGTGACCGGTCGCTGTTACAGGCACTGCAGCCGATAGGGGCCGTGCGACGTCGGATAGGGTCGTGGTGTGAGCGGTATCCGTCCTGACGATGTTCTGGTGCGCGAGACCCGGTGGCGAGAGCTGACGTCGACCCCCGTGGCGCCGGGGGGCGGTCTTCTTCCTGCAGCGCCGGCATGGTGGCCGCGGAAGCCCGACGATGATGCCCTCGCGGCCGCGGCGGCTCGTGGCACCCCGGTGCTGGGGGAGACTCGCCTTGTTGATGGCGTCACGATGCGCGAGGCGACCTTCCTGTGGTGCGACGATCGACGGCATGGTGAGAGTCCCAGTGTGCTCATCCACCTCAACACGCTGACGGACAATCACCGCACGCACATTGTCCCGGCTCTGGCCAACCGGGTCCCGGGAACCGGGTGGTGGGCGCTTCATGTCCTGCTGCCGGATGACGCCCTTGTGGGCTATCGGATCGTGGTGACGCGTGATCGGTTGCCCGACGACGTCGGGGCGCGACGGGAGTGCTGGAAACGCGTTCACGCCGAAGGACGCCCCGATGCCCTCTGCCCCGATCGACTGCATGACGGCTTCGGCTTCGTCTCCTCCCTGTGGGAGGGGCCGGGAGCTGTCACCCACCCGGAGTGGTCGGTGGCGTCGGCCGAAGGCGTGATGGCTGCGCCCAGCATTGACCCCAGCGGCGGAGGGTACGGATACAGCGTTGAGGTCGGCGGCGGGGCCCTCGACGGCTTCGATGCTCCTGGCGACTCCGCGCGACGCATCACCCTCTGGCAGCAGGACTGCTGCGGCGGCTCGGACGGAGGCCGGCGGGAGCGGGGACAGGATCAGGGGCGGGGACTGCTGGTTCTTCTCGACGGCGAGATCTGGCGCCGCAACGACGTCGTCCGCAGGCTTGGCGCCAGAGCGGCTTCCTGGGACCTGCTGCTCATCGACTCCGGGAGTCTAACCATGCGTGCGCGCGACCTGGCAGATCCTCATCGCAGCAGGGAGCTGGTGATCCGGTGCCTTGAGGCGGTGCGAAGCCTTCGGCCACCGTGCGACCCGCAGCGGGTGGTGGTGGCCGGTCAGTCCCTGGGGGGTGTGGCCGCTGCGGATCTCGTCCTGCACCGCCCGGATGCCGCTGCTCGTGCCATCTGCCAGTCGGGCTCCTTCTGGCTGGGGTCAGGCCGCAGGGGCGAAGGGGAGGGAGAGCTCCTGGCCTGGTTGCGCCGTCGAGGTGAGCAGAAGCCGTCTGAGCCGGTGCCGGCCCGCCTGGTGGTTCAGTGCGGCGTGCACGAGGGTGTGTTGCGCACGGGCGGGCGCCTGGCCGCTCAGCTGCTCGCGGCCCAGGGGGCTCTGCTGGAGTACCGCGAGGAGCGCGGTGGCCATGACTACGCCTGGTGGCGTCACGGGCTGTCCTGGGGGCTCGACGTTCACGAGCAGGATCTTCCTTATTGCCCGTGACGCGTGCACATAAAAACGAGATGGAAATGAAACCTGGGCAACGGTGTGATCACGCGACCCGATTTATCGTTACCAATGCACGAGTTTTCTCAGTGATTTCGGAACTCGATGGTCTCATCCTGACCGGTTGTCGGGTTACTGCTGTGTATACTTAACCAGGAATCGACGTCGCAAACGATGAGTTCGGAAGATAGAGGATTCTTAGAGGGGAGCAGTCTGTCTATTATCGTTTGCGAAAGGCAGTCGTATCCGTTGAACGGTGCGTTCCTTTCCTCGTCATCCAACGTCCCCAACTGCGGACCGTACGAGTAAGTCCACCTGTACCCGCCCATGAACGAGACCACTTGATGCACTACGCTCAGCGGCTGCTTGCTGCCCTCCCCTCCACCAGGCTCGGTGCGCGCGCGATTCTTGCTGTTCTGACAGCCTGCGGTGCTCTAATGAGCACTGCAGGGGTTGCGGCCATGCCCCTCCTTGCTGAGAGCGGGGTCGTCAGCGATGCTGGCGCGACGAGCGACTGTCACCCCGCCGCCTCTGTGAAGTACCCCGAGGGGCAGTCCAAGCCGGAGTACGTGGTCCCGGTCTACGAGACCGGTTTCGGAGCAGGCATCGACGCTGTGCTGACTGGCTGGTGCCAGGATGATGGCCAGCTCCTATCGAACCCGAGCATCACCGTAAACGTGATCGAGGGTGATACGGTCTCCAGATACCCTATCCCCGGCTACAACGTCGAGCTCGCCTCGGACATCGGGAGTGGTGAGCAAACTGCCTTCATGTTCACCGATGAATTCATCAAACGAATGCGACAGGTCACGGGCGACGACACCTGGGACGTCGGTAAGCGGGTCTACAGCCTCACCTTCACCAGCGGAACGGTGAGCGCCACGACGGGCATGTTCTCCTTCGTCAAGCAGGACCCCGACATCGTCAATCCTCCTTCTCCAGACCCCACGACCGAGCCCAGTGCCGAGCCCTCGGCGGAGCCGACTGCTGAGCCCACGGTCGAGCCGACCCCGCAGCCGACGGCTGAGCCAACTTCCGAGCCGGAGCCGACGACGGAACCCACCAACGACCCCACCGCAGCACCCACGACAGTACCGAGCACTGCGCCCACAACTGGGCCGACTGCGGCGCCGACCACCAAGCCGACTGCAGAACCGGCTCCAGAGCCGACGCAGACGCCCACCCCGACGCCCTCAGCCACGCCGTCGTCGGAGCCGACGGCAACGGCCACGCCCACCCATTCAGCCACACCGGCCCCCACACCGACTTCCTCGGCAAGCCCGACGAACACAACCTGCCAAGTAGCGCCGACCGCGTCTGTTCTCACTCCAGATGGCGCTGATCCCAAGGGGACTGAACCTGTCTACGATCCTGAGGTGGCCGTCAGGATCTCGGGCACGGGCTGGTGCTCACAGGGAACCATGCTCGACGGTGAGAAGTCGGTCGAGATCAAGATGATGGCCCACGGTGGATACGCGGTGCCGGGAACCGTCTCGGTACCCGTCACCTTCCACAACGGTTCCTTCAGTGCTCAGCTCAACCTGTCGGCGCTCTACACTGCGGGGAAGGCCGAAAAGGGACGCTACTACCTTCAGATCTCACCTATCGAAACCGGGCTGACGGCCGGCACCAATGTCTTCGTCCTCAATAAGTCGGTGACTCCGCAGCCGGCGCCGACCCCGACAGCTGGTCCCACAGCCGAGCCCTCGTCGTCTCCGGCGCCCGAGCCGTCACCCGCTCCTTCCGGCGAGCCGACGTCGGACCCGTCCGCTGCTCCGTCCATCGAGCCCTCAGCCGCTCCCTCGCCGTCGACTCCTCCCGCCCGGCCAACCAACCCGAAACCGGATTCTGAGTCGGCGACAGACACATCAGGCGGGAACGTCCCCAGTAACCAGGGAAGTGGCTCCGGCGGTCAGTCCGACACCGATAACAGCTCTGATGGATCGGATAGAAGCGACTCCTCCGACAGATCGGATGCGGATGCCCCGCCGGCCGATGTTCCGGCAGAGCCCGGCGCCGACCAGGGACGGGCTCAGGACAGTGATCATCGCAGCAACAGCGACACCTCAGCGAATGAGGACTCCAGGGCTTCGACGCAGGCAGACGCCGGCACGGCCGCCTCAGAGGACCGCACGGTTCGTCCCACCGCAAACCCGGTCGCTCCGGTATCCAGCTCCGCCCAGCTGAGTGCTGACAACGCCGGATCCTTGTCGGGCTCGCGTCAGGGCAACGTCGTCAACCTCGTGCTGCCCAAGGCCAAGGTCTCGGCAGGGGAGTGGGTGTCGGTGTTCGTCTTCCCGGGAGCAACCACGAAGGGCTGGGTGCAGGTCGATGACGCCAACAGCGTCTCCATCGACATCTCGACATTCGAGTCCGGATCCTATGAGCTGGCGGTGGCCGACCGCGACAACAGCCTCCTGGGGTGGGCGAAGCTGGAGATCACGTCGGCATCCTTCGACCCCCGGAGTCCGGCTCAGGCTCAGCTCCTGACGTTCCCGGAGGACGACTCCTCCACCTCGATGGGGCTCAGCACCAATGACATGCTCCTGGGAGGTGCCGGAGGACTGCTCGTCATCGGCGCCGGCAGCCTGCTGGTCGCCGCTCATTCGGGAATGCCGCTTCGCGTGCCGCACGCTTCTCGCCGACCGCGGATTCCGCGAAGGCGCTGACGGCGCTTCAGGAGATCGTCAATGACATCGCAAAGAGCCATGACATGCTGCCGCTCGAAGGAGGTGACAGATAGATGACCCGGATGAGTCGGTGCACCCGGAGTGAACGGCGCGTGTCAGCACACCGACATCGGATCGGCTCTCAGTATCCGGCAGGCGCTCCACGCGTGCTCGTCATCGTCTGCGCACTCCTGCTCGCCTCCCTGGCGGCTGTGATCTCCACTGTTCCCACCGCCAACGCCGACACACCGGCCGACCCCTCCACCACGGGAACCGCCTCGACCGTCAGCCCGTCGACGGTCGCCGTCGGGGGGACGATCATGTTCACGCTCTCGGGGTTCCCCGGAGGCGTGACGGTTCAGGTTCTCATTGATGACGGCTTGCTGGCCGCCTCGCGGCCCTCCGAGTCCGAGGTGGTCACGACCATCACGACGAAGCAGGACGGCACCGCATCCGGTTCCTTCGAGCTGCCCGAGTACGTCGAGCAGGGAAACCACTGGCTACGATTCCGGGTCTCCGGGGCTCCGGGAGTGACCGCCCAAGAGGGCAACGCGGCGGACTACACCAACAAGAGCCCGTACTTCACCGTCTCAGGTGTCACGGTCATCGGCGGAGCCGCCCCGCCCACCGTCCCGCCGGCGCCAACGCCTCCTCCCCACCAGGTCGCCCCAACGGGCGGATCGAAAGGCACTGGTGCCTCGGGCATTCAGGCGGCCGGCCCAGGGGCGGAACCGGACGGCTTCCCGATCATCGGCACCTCAATCCTCGCCCTCAGCGTGATTCTCGTGGTGCTGTCGGTGCTCGTCGCGGTCAACCGTCGGCGGATGGCCGCCTACCAGCGTCGTCGGGCTGCGGCCTGACACCGAGCTTACGGCCGGGCGCGCACCTGTACCTCAGATACTCAGTTGCGCCCGGTTGTATTCGGATTGTGGCGTGACTCCGGTACCACCGCGGCACGGGCTTGAGGACCGAGCTCGGGGCTCCTTGTAAACTGCCGCCGGCGCCCACCCGTCTCGTGGTGCGCCCCGACGGGCACCGGCTCAGTGCCCCACACGGAAGGAACCCAGCACCGTGCTGCGAACTCGCACCGCAGGCTCCCTGCGCGCCTCAGACATCGGCCAGGTCGTCACCCTCACCGGATGGGTGGATCGGCGCCGTGACCATGGAGGCGTGGCCTTCATCGACCTGCGGGACGCCTCGGGGATCGCGCAGGTCGTCATCCGTGAGGAGGTCGCTCACGACCTGCGCGCCGAGTACGTCCTGGCCGTCACCGGTGAGGTGAGTGCCCGACCCGAGGGCAACGCCAACCCGAACCTGCCCACCGGCGAGATCGAGGTCGTCGTCTCCGACGTCGAGATCCTCAACACCTCCGCCCCGTTGCCTTTCCAGGTCTCCGACCACGCAGAGGACGCCGGGCAGGTCGGCGAGGAGGCGCGCCTGCGCTACCGCTATCTCGACCTGCGGCGCAGTGCCATGCAGCACGCCATCCGTCTGCGGGCCAAGGTCAGCCAGGCCGCCCGGAGGGTCCTGGACTCCCACGACTTCGTGGAGATCGAGACGCCGACCCTGACCCGCTCCACTCCGGAAGGAGCCCGCGACTTCCTCGTGCCCGCCCGCCTGGCCCCGGGATCCTGGTACGCCCTGCCACAGAGCCCGCAGCTGTTCAAGCAGCTCCTCATGGTCGCCGGCATGGAGCGCTACTACCAGATCGCCCGCTGCTACCGGGACGAGGACTTCCGCGCCGACCGCCAGCCCGAGTTCACCCAGCTCGACGTGGAGATGAGCTTCGTCGAGCAGGACGACGTCATCGCCGTCGCCGAGGACGTGCTGCGCGAGGTGTGGGCGCTCATCGGCTACGACCTACCCACACCCATCGCGCGCATGACCTACCGCGACGCCATGGAGAGGTACGGCTCGGACAAGCCCGACCTGCGCTTCGGCTGCGAGCTGGTGGACCTGACCAGCTACTTCAAGGACACCACCTTCCGGGTCTTCCAGAACCCCTACGTGGGCGCCGTTGTCATGCCCGGTGGAGCCTCCCAGTCGCGGCGCACCTTCGACGCCTGGCAGGAGTGGGCCAAGCAGCGCGGCGCCAAGGGCCTGGCCTACGTCACCGTCGCCGAGGACGGGACCCTCGGCGGGCCCGTCGCCAAGAACATCACCGACGCTGAGCGGGCCGGCCTGGCCCAGGCGGCCGGGGCCGAACCCGGTGACTGCATCTTCTTCGCCGCCGGACCCATGGACTCCTCGCGGGCCCTGCTGGGCGCCGCCCGCCTGGAGATCGGCAAGCGCTGCGGTCTCATCAACGACGACGAGTGGTCCTTCGTCTGGGTGGTGGACGCCCCCTTGTTCAAGCCCTCCGCCGAGGCCCGTGCCGATGGCGACGTGGCCCTGGGCAAGTCCGCCTGGACCGCTGTTCACCACGCCTTCACCTCGCCCAAGCCCGAGTGCCTGGAGACCTTCGACACCGACCCGGGCAACGCCCTGGCCTATGCGTACGACATCGTGTGCAACGGCAACGAGATCGGTGGCGGATCCATCCGTATCCACCGCAGCGATGTCCAGGAGCGCGTCTTCAACGTCATGGGGATCGGTGAGCAGGAGGCCCAGGAGAAGTTCGGCTTCCTGCTGGACGCCTTCAAGTTCGGTGCCCCGCCGCACGGCGGCATCGCCTTCGGCTGGGACCGCATCGTCTCCTTGCTGACCAAGGCCGACTCCATCCGTGACGTCATCGCCTTCCCCAAGTCCGGCGGCGGCTTCGACCCGCTGACCGAGGCGCCCGCTCCGATCACGCCCGAGCAGCGCAAGGAGGCCGGGGTCGACGCCGTCCCGGACGACGAGTGACGAATCCGACTCTGCGGCGCAGGGCAAAGAGGACGGGATGAAGCAGAGCTGAGTTCGAAGGTCGCGTCGTCAGGCTAAGACTTGCGGATGGGGTGCCGATCCCGGTGTCGCGGATACACCCGGGGGCCTCGGCCCCCGGGGAGCACCGAACTCGACGACTTTCGCCACAGGCCCTGGAAGACCTGCCCTCATCGGAATCGATGAGCTCAGCCGGGGCCGATGCGAGCACGGAGCTCGTGCGCGCTCTTCGCCTACACTCGACGAGGTGACGATGCTTGCGCTGCACGAGTGGGGCGCCCCGGCGGATCCGCCGCTGCTCTTGGTCCACGGCCTGACCGAATCGGCTACCGCCTGGCCCGACGCCGTGGCCCGCTGGTCCTCCCGGTATCACGTCCTCGCGATCGATCAGCGGGGGCACGGGGCTTCCCCGCGGTGGGATGACGAGACCCTGGCCCGGGCGCCGCAGACCATGCAAAAGGACCTTGAGAAGACGTTGGCCCTGTTCTCGGAGCCGCCGGTCGTCGTGGCCCACAGTCTGGGAGGGCTCATGTCGCTGCGGGTGAGCGTCGCCTGGCCCGAGCTGGTTCGGGCACTGGTCCTGGAGGACGTCGCACGTCCCACCGGGCACTGGGCCCCTGCCCCCTGGTTCGTGGAGCATCAGGAACGGTTCCTGGACGCCTTCGCCGACGGCGGCGCGGCCGAGCGGGAACGCATGAGGCGCGAGACCTCATGGAGCGAATCCGAGATCGAGGGCTGGGCCGCGTGCAAGAAACGGGTCGACCGCCGTTACATCCGCGAGGGCACCTATCTCGGCGAGGCCGACCTCGTCAGCGCCATCAACCGGCTGAGGACGCCGACGCTCTACCTGGCACCCCGCCGCGGCGACATGGCTCCTGACCCCACTGAAGTGACCAATCCGCTCGTGCGCCTGGTGCTGCTCGACGGCGTCGGCCACTGCGTGCGGCGGGACGCCCCGGAGGCCTACCACCGGCTCGTCGATCCCTTCATCGAGGAAGTCTTCGCCAGCACCGGCCGGTGACCCGCCCCTGGGCCTGGCCTGTTTCAGAGTCTTGCGGTTCGTGGTGGTACTGGTGCGTCGCGCCCACCGCCCGTGGCCAGTGTCAACCGAGGAGATGGGCGGGACGTTCTTCCACGGCAGATCCTTCAGAGTTCGGTGCAGGGTCTTCTGATTGCCCTCGACGATGAACGCGTAGTGACTACCCCGCCAAGAGATGCGGAACCGGGTCCTTGTCGGTGCGGGCCCCGTGCACGGCGGGGCGCGTGAGACCGCTGCAGACCTACAGCCGGCCCAGAACGCAGGCGAAACCGCGATTGCCCGCTTCCCACTCCTGATCACCGGGACCGAGCGTATTGATCGAGTAGCTGGTGGACAGGTCGAGTCCATAGCGCTCCGCGTAGGTGCTGGTGCAGGTGACCTTGACCTGCGGGTCATCCGTTAGCGCCTCGGAGGCGCTGGAAGCGGTCGTGGCCGGGTCGAAGGTTCCGCCGGCGAAGACGATCCAGTCGGCCTGGGAGCAGTCGACCTGGCTGACACTCGTGCTGCCCACGACCGAGGTGGTCCGGCTCAGGCAGGTTCCCAGCGGCCAGGGCATGTCGTCGGAGTATGGGATGCCCTGCGCGTTGACCTGCGCGGGAGTCGGGACGGCCGTCGGAGACGGTGAGGCCTTCTCGGAGCCGAGGGCACTCGCCCGAGCCGTGGCCGTGGAACCACTGCCGGCGCCCTTGGCCGGAGGAGTGCCGGTTGAGACGGGTGACGCCGAGGCCCGCGTGGCCGTCTGGTCCGCTGAGGATGCCGAGGGAATCAGGTTCGAGGTCGCGAGCAGGACGGCGGAGACGACGGCGCCTGCTGTCACGCCGAGTGCCAGGAGCAGGAAGGCCCTGCCTGAGCGTCTTGCACCGGATCCGGAGGCAGGGACCGCGGCAGCGGCGGGATGGTACGACCGCATCGCTGCCTGAGGGATGTCGATCGCCGAGCATGGGAGGCCACCGACCCGAGTCAGTGCCTCGGTGAGCTCATTGCCGTCGCGGTGCCGGAGCGCGGGGTCGGGGTGCAGCGCCCGGTCCAGGAGCGGGCGCAACGCCTCAGGGATACGCGTGTCTGAGGTGTCCACGGGCACGGACAGGTGGTTGATGATCTCCGGTAGGCTTCGGGCCGAGCCGTCGGCGGTGCGACGAGGACCGCGGCCGGTCAGGAGCGTGAACAGAACGGCCCCCATCGACCACACGTCGCCGCTGGGTGAGGGCTCAGCCAGGGTGAAGGCCTCCGGCGGAGCGAAGTCTGGCGTCATCGTCTCCAGGGTGACGGAGGACTCGATGCCCTCGCGCTGGATGGCGGCGAGGCCGAAGTCGCTCAGACGCGGGCTCCCGTAGGCGTCGATGAGGATGTTTCCGGGCTTGATATCGCGGTGGAGGACTCCGGCTTCGTGAGCGGCTCCCAGGGCGGCGGAGACGGCCGTGACGATGCTGACGGCCTGGGCGGCACTGAGCTCGCAGCGCTCGAGGACCTGGGCCAAGGAGCCTCCGTCACAGCGTTCCATGACCAGGTAGGGACGTCCGTCGGGCAGTACCCCCGAGTCGATCAGTGAGACCGCGTTCGGGTGCCCACTGATCCGGCTGGCCGCCGCCATCTCCCGCATGAAGCGTCGACGGTTGCGTTCATCGTGCAATGGCCGGGAGTCGATCTTGACGGCCACTGGACGCCGCAATGAGACTTGCTCCCCGGCGTAGACGGTGGCGAATCCTCCCTGCCCCAGCGGTTCTCCCAGACGGACACCGGGAACCGGCGGCGCGACGTGCGCAAAGGCCTTGGAGACAGGGAAGGGGCTGCTCATGGGCACATGATCGTTGCGAGCGCACATCGGCGCAAACCTGTGGGGCCTTCTGCCGAAAGACGTCCTTCGGCAGAAGGCCCCACAACAGTGCACCGCAAGCGGTGCGCGTCCAGGGATGACCGACTGAATCGATCAGGCGGCGTGCGTGCAGGTCGGGCAGGAGCAGTCCTCGCAGGTGCACGAGGAGCAGGAGTCCGAGCAGTGCTCGCACGAGCAGGTGTTGTGGTTGCAGGTCGGGCAGGTGCAGTCCTCGCACTCGCACACGGCGCAGGAGTCCGAGCAGTGCTCACAGGAGCAGGTGTCGCACTCGTCGTAGTGGCCGTTGTCCTCGTGGTGGGCGTGGCCGTTGTGGATGTAGTCCACGTGATCGCCGTGGATGACGGCGAGGTGTCCACAGTTCGGGCCGTGGGTGTGGTGGTGGGCCTCAGCGGGGCGGTGCTCAGTGGTGGCAGTCATGATCGTGCTCCTTGGTGTGCTCGAGGGTGTCGATGAAGATCGATGCGACGTGGTCGTCAATGAGGGAGTAGCTCTGGCGCCTGCCATCGCGGATCGACTCAACCAGGTGGGCGTTGCGCAGGACCCGCAGGTGATGGGAGACCAGAGGCTGGGAGACGCCGAGGAACGCCACCAGCTCGGTGACGTCGGCCGGCGAGCTGATGAGGCGGTAGACGATGCTCGCCCTCATGGGGTGAGCCAGCGCCTTGAACAGCTGCACCACGGCGGAGTCGTCCCCTAGAGGGGCCGCCGGCGGCGTCGCGACCTTTCGCATGTAGGAGATTTTATATCAAAAAACCTTGATGTCAAGGACGTGTTCATCGCCTCGTGTAGCATTCCGGTCATGTCGTCGGCGACCTCAGGCAGTGACGGATTCGTGCGCGATAGCGGGCGAATGATCATCGGGCACCGAGGCCTGAGCTCCCTCGCCCCGGAGAACACCATGGCCGCCTTCCGCAGTGCGGTGGACCATCAGGTGGCCTGGGTGGAGGCGGACGTCGACATCATCGCCGATGGGACGGTCATCGTCTGCCATGACTCGACTCTGGACCGGACCACTAACCGTTCAGGCCGGTACGGCGGGCTGAACGTGGCCGACCTGGCGGACATCGACGCCGGAGGCTGGTTCTCACCGCAGTTCCGGGGAGAGCCGATCCCGACCTTGCGGAATCTCATTGACCTCATGAACGCCACCGGCCTCAACGCCAATATCGAGATCAAGCCCAGTGAGGCCGGGCGAGAGGAGACACTGCGTCTTATCGACGCGGTCATCGCCGAGCTCGAAGGTGTGCGTCCAGGCGTGGAGGTGATCGTCTCCTCCTTCAGTCACCTCCTGCTCCACCTGTTCAAGCAACGCGCCCCGAAGGTGCCCGTGGGGTGCCTCTATAAGAGCGGAACGCTGTCAAGCGACTGGAGGAGCACGCTTCAGATCGTGGGTGCGGACTACATCCACCCAGAGGACTCCGGGCTGACCCGAGAGAAGGTCCAGGCCTTTCGGCGGGCGGGCTACGGCGTCAATGTCTGGACCATCAACTCGCTGAGCAGGGCCAATGAGCTCTTCAACTGGGGCGTCACCGGAGTCTTCTCCGACATCGCCCACCAGATCCCTCGCCACTGATGATCTTCGCCGCCCGGAATGCTATGTGAGCGCAGTCACCAGATGTAGGGTGAGTTCATGTCACGCTACATCGAGCTCCACCCCGTGAACCCGCAGGTCCGTCTGGTTGAGAAAGTCGTCGACACCTTGCGCGACGGCGGTCTGGTCGCCTATCCCACTGACTCCGGCTACGCCCTGGCCTGTGCGCCGGGGAACAAGGAGGGCCTGGACCGCATCCGTACCATCCGTCAGCTCGACGGCAAGCACAACTTCACCTTCGTGTGCGCCGACTTCGCCCAGGTGGGTCCCTTGGCCATCGTGGGCAACAACGCCTTCAGGCTCATCAAGCGCCTCACGCCAGGACCATGGACCTTCATTCTCAAGGGCACCAAGGACGTTCCTCGGATGACGCTCAACCCCAAGAAGCACACGCTGGGCGTGCGCATCCCGGACCACGCCATCACCCAGTCCCTCGTCGCCGAGTTCGGTGCCCCCATCCTGTCCTCCACCTTCATCCGCCCCGGACAGGAGGAACCGGAGACCAACGGGTGGGAGATCGAGGAGTCCCTTGGGCACCTCATCGACGTCGTCATCGAGGGTCCCGTGGGGCAGGGTGAGTCGACCACCGTCGTCGACCTGACCGATGACGTTCCCGAGGTGGTTCGTGAGGGCGCTGGAGACATCAGTCTGCTCTGACCGATCCGGGCGCTCTCGTTCTCGCAGTGCTCTCCGGGTCCGGTTGGCGTCGGACCCGGAGAGAGCTCGTCGTAGCCACCTGGGTGACCAGTGGTTCCAGTGGAGTCGTGAGCGGGGGAGGATAGGGTCGGCCCATGGACCTGTTCGAGTCGGCCGGCACTGACGAGGTCGGGATTCCCGTGGACTCCCACGCGCCGCTGGCTGTGCGGATGCGCCCCCGCACGCTGGATGAGCTTCAGGGGCAGGCGCACCTGCTGACCCCCGGATCCCCTCTGCGTCGCCTCGTGGAGCCTGCCGAGGTGACGCTGCACTCGCAGCCGGGCACGCGGGCGAGCGCCACCTCACGGCACCCCGGTGCGGCTCTGTCCTCAGTCATCCTGTGGGGGCCGCCCGGCACCGGAAAGACGACGCTGGCCTATCTGGTGGCGCGGGGCAGCGGGCGCCGTTTCGTGGAGCTGTCGGCGGTGACCGCAGGTGTCAAGGACGTGCGTGCCGTGGTCACCGATGCCAGGCGACGCCTGGCGGCGGGGGAGGAGACGGTCCTGTTCATCGACGAGGTCCACCGCTTCTCCCGCTCTCAGCAGGACGCCCTCCTGCCCAGTGTCGAGAACCGGTGGGTCACACTCATCGCCGCCACGACGGAGAACCCGTCCTTCAGTGTCGTCTCGCCGCTCCTGTCCCGCTCCCTGCTCCTGACTCTTCACCCCCTGGGCGCCGAGGACATCGGGTGCCTGGTCGATCGCGCCGTGAGCGACAACCGCGGCCTGGCCGGAGCCGTTTGCGTCACCGAGGAGGCGCGC
The DNA here is from genome assembly GCF_001956585.1 of Actinomyces naeslundii. Lineage (GTDB taxonomy): Bacteria > Actinomycetota > Actinomycetes > Actinomycetales > Actinomycetaceae > Actinomyces > Actinomyces naeslundii. The sequence goes on from NZ_MSRR01000003.1 coordinate 179,007, forward strand.
GAGCAGATCGTGCGCATGGCCGGCTCCGACGCCCGCAAGGCCCTGACCGTGCTGGAGGCCGCCGCGGGCACGGTCCTGGCGCGGGAGGAGCCCCTTATCGAGGTCGCCGACGTCGAGCAGGCCGCCGATGTGGCGGCCGTGCGTTACGACCGGGCCGGAGACCAGCACTACGACGTCATCAGCGCCTTCATCAAGTCCATGCGTGGTTCCGATCCCGACGCCACCATGCACTACCTGGCACGCATGATCGCCGCCGGGGAGGACCCCCGGTACATCGCTCGCCGCATCGTCATCCACGCCGCCGAGGACGTGGGACTGGCCGACCCCACGGTGCTGTCCACTGCCGTGGCCGCGCAGCAGGCAGTCGCCCTGATCGGGATGCCGGAGTCCGGGCTCATCCTGGCCGAGGCCGCCCTCGCCGTGGCGACAGCTCCCAAGTCCAACGCGGTCACGGTGGCGCTCAGCGAGTCGCTGGCGGACGTGAGCGCGGGCAAGGCCCCTCCGGTACCCGCCCACCTGCGCGACGCGCACTACGCGGGCGCCGAGGGGCTCGGGCACGGCAAGGGCTACCGCTACCCGCACGACTTCCCTCATGCCGTCGTCGGCCAGCAGTACCTGCCCGACGAGCTCGAGGGCAGTCGGTACTACCGTCCCAGCGGCAACGGATTCGAGAAGCAGCTGGCCTCCCGACTCGAGGCCGTGCGCCGCATCCTTGAGGAACGGTGACAATGATGGCCCCACCCAGGACTGAAGCGGGAGCGGGACAGGGTTGAGGACCGCCTCACACCAGGCGATTCCGGCATGGGTTTTCGTCGGCGAGCACGCTACAGTTCTCGAGTTGTCCACATCGAAGATGATCGGCGGCGGCGCCTACCGGTACCGCCGTTCGATGACGATGCAGACCTCCTGGGGTCCCGGCCCGAACCGCGGCTGACCCCGCGCCGTCGGCGTCCTGCCCGCGGCGTGCGACTACCGATCCGACAGGAATGAAACACATGAGCTCTTCACGCTCCCGCCGCCAGGTGCGTCTGTCACGCGCCCTCGGCATCCCGCTGACCCCCAAGGCCGTGCGCTACTTCGAGCGCCGCCCCTACGGCCCCGGTGAGCACGGCCGTGCCCGTCGTCGCACCGAGTCCGACTACGCCGTGCGTCTCAAGGAGAAGCAGCGTCTGCGCGCCCAGTACGGCATCCGCGAGGCTCAGCTCCAGCGCGTCTTCGAGGAGGCCCGTCGTGGCCAGGGCCTGACCGGTGAGTCCCTCGTCGAGCTGCTCGAGATGCGTCTGGACGCCCTCGTCCTGCGCTCCGGGATCGCCCGTACCATCGCCCAGGCCCGTCAGGACGTGGTCCACCGCCACATCCTCGTTGACGGCAAGGTCGTGGACCGCCCCTCCTACCGCGTCAAGCCCGGCCAGACCATCCAGGTCCGTCCCCGCTCCCAGGTGATGGTGCCCTTCCAGGTCGCCGCCGCCGGCGCCCACCGCGACGTGCTGCCGCCCGTCCCGGACTACCTCAACGTGGACCTCGAGAAGCTCTCGGCCACGCTGGTGCGCCGCCCCAAGCGCGACGAGGTCCCCGTGACCTGTGACGTCCAGATGGTCGTCGAGTACTACTCGCGCTGACGCCCACGTATACCTGACGCCGGGGCGCCCCGGACCCACCAGAGGTTCGGGGCGTCCCGGCGTGGGAGTACGCTCACCAGGGAGCCCCCGATCGGCTCCGGCCCCGCAGCCACCTGGATCCGCTGTCGAGTCGCCCGACCGGTCGACCACACCACACTGTCCACACGCCCCAGCACGCGGCCCGTGCGCCACGTGAGCGGGCACCCCCTCGAACAGGATGAGGACCCCATGCGCACATCCGAAATCCGCAGCCGATGGCTGGACTACTTCGCCGCGAACGAGCACGAGATCCGGCCGTCGGTCTCCCTGGTGTCCCCGGAGCCCTCCATCCTGTTCACCGTGGCGGGCATGGTGCCCTTCATCCCCTACATCCTGGGCACGGAGGAGGCCCCCTGGCCCCGTGCGGCCTCGGTGCAGAAGTGCATCCGCACCAATGACATCGACAACGTCGGTATCACCACGCGCCACGGCACCTTCTTCCAGATGAACGGCAACTTCTCCTTCGGCGACTACTTCAAGGAGGGAGCCATCTCCTACGCCTGGGGCCTGCTGACGGGCAGTCGCGAGGAGGGCGGCTACGGCCTGGACGGGGACCGGCTGTGGATGACAATCTGGGAGGAGGACCAGGTCTCCCTCGACTACTGGACCCGCGAGATCGGTGTTCCCGCCGAGCGCATCCAGCTGCTTCCCTTCAAGGACATCTCCTGGTCGACCGGGCAGCCCGGACCGGCCGGCTCCTGCTGCGAGATCCACTACGACCGCGGCCCCGCCTACGGACCCGACGGCGGCCCCGCTGTCGACACCCAGGGCGACCGCTTCCTGGAGATCTGGAACCTCGTCTTCGACGAGTTCCTGCGCGGAGAGGGCAAGGGACACGACTTCGAGCTCCTGGGCAAGCTCGACCAGACCGCCATCGACACCGGTGCCGGTCTGGAGCGCCTCGCCTTCATCATGCAGGACAAGCCCAACATGTATGAGATCGACGAGGTCCTCCCCGTCATCAAGGCCGCCGAGGAGCTCTCCGGCAAGGTCTACGGCCGCGGCGCCGCCGGCCCCGAGGCCGGCGAGGCCCACCATGACGACGTGCGCATGCGAGTCGTGGCCGACCACGTGCGCTCGGCGCTCATGCTCATCTCCGACGGCGTGCGCCCCGGCAACGACGGACGCGGTTACGTCCTGCGCCGACTCATCCGCCGTGCGGTGCGCTCCATGAGGCTGCTCGGCGTCGACGAGGCCGCCATGCCCACGCTGCTGACCGCCTCGAAGGACGCCATGAAGGCCTCCTACCCCGAGCTGGAGACCGGCTGGCACACCATCTCCGAGGTCGCCTACGGTGAGGAGGACGCCTTCCGTCGCACCCTGGCAGCCGGCACCACGATCCTGGACACCGCCGTGGCCACCGCCAAGAAGGACGCCGGCAGGACCGGTCGTCCACTGGTGTCCGGCAAGAGTGCCTTCGAGCTGCACGACACCTACGGCTTCCCCATCGACCTCACCCTGGAGATGGCGGCCGAGCATGGAGTCGACGTCGACGAGAGCGCCTTCCGCAGCCTCATGAACGAGCAGAAGGAGCGCGCCCGCGCCGACGCCCGCGCCAAGAAGACCGGGCACGCCGACATCCGCGTCTTCCGCGAGCTGGAGAAGGAGATGGGCGGCGGCTCGACATTCCTGGGCTACACCGAGTCCTCCGCCGAGGCCACCGTTGCCGGTGTGCTGGTCGGCGGCATCCCGCAGAGCGTCGTCACCGCCCCGGCCGAGGTCGAGGTCATCCTGGACCGCACCCCCTTCTATGCCGAGATGGGTGGTCAGCTTGCCGACCAGGGCACGATCCGACTGGCCGACGGCGGCACCGTCGAGGTCAATGACGTCCAGGCCCCCGTCAAGGGACTGCACGTCCACCGCGGCACCCTGACCGAGGGCACGATCGCCGTGGGGGAGAAGGCCTTCGCCCAGATCGACGTGGCCCGCCGCCTGGCGATCGCTCGGGCTCACACCTCCACCCACATGGTCCACAAGGCGCTCCACGAGATCGTCTCCGACAACGCCACCCAGGCCGGCAGCGAGAACTCCCCCTCCCGCATGCGCTTCGACTTCCGCCACGGCTCGGCCCTGGCCGGTGACCAGATCGCCGGCATCGAGGAGCGGGTCAACGCCAGGCTCTCCGAGGACCTGGCCGTCACCGACGAGGTCATGGACATCGACGCCGCCCGAGCCGCGGGTGCCATGGCCCTGTTCGGTGAGAAGTACGGCAAGGAGGTGCGGGTCGTCTCCATCGGCGGTGACTGGTCCAAGGAGCTGTGCGCCGGGACCCACGTGCCCACCACGGGGCACATCGGCCGTATCGCGGTGGTGGGCGAGTCCTCGATCGGTTCGGGCGTGCGTCGCATTGACGCGCTCGTCGGCGATGGCGCCTACGGCTACCAGGCCAAGGAGCACGCGCTGGTTTCCCAGCTCTCCACGATGGTCGGGGGCCGTCCCGAGGACCTGCCCGAGCGTGTCGAAGGACTCATGACTCGGCTGAAGGACGCCGAGAAGCGTCTCGCTGCCGCTGAGCAGGCGGCACTGGCAGCACGCACGGCCGACATCGTCTCCGACGCCGTGCGCGTGGGCGAGGTACGGCTGGTCTCGGCCAACCTCGGCTCCGTCGGCTCGGCCGACGCCGTCCGTTCTCTGGCCCTGGACGCCCGCAGCCGGCTCGGTGACTCCGAACCCGCCGTCGTCGCCGTCGGCGCGGTCCTGAGCTCGCGCCCGGTAGTGGTGGTCGCCACCAACGGTGGTGCTCGGGACCAGGGCATTCGTGCCGGCGCGCTGGTGCGTACCGCGGCTCAGGTGCTGGGCGGCGGAGGCGGAGGCAAGGACGACCTGGCCCAGGGCGGCGGGCAGAACCCCGAGGCACTGGACGAGGCGCTGCGGGCCGTCGCCGACCAGATCAAGGCGTGATTCGGCGAGCTCGCCCCGGACTCCTGAGCAGATTACGTGACAGACTCATCAGCCCAACCGGCTCCGGCAGGCTTCCGGACCGGAGTGCGACTCGCCTTCGACGTCGGAAAGGCACGTATTGGTGTCGCTCGTTGCGATCAGGACGCGATCCTGTCGTTTCCTGTGGTAACTCTCAGGCGGGACCGTTATGGTGCTGATCTCGACGAGGCCGTTGACCTCGTCGATGAGTACGGTGCCTTCGAGGTGATCGTCGGTCTGCCCAAGCGCATGGGCGGTGGCAGCTCGAGCTCGACCAGAGACGCCCGCAACTGGGCCCGAGACCTGGCCGGCCGTCTGCATCCGCAGGTGTGCGTCCGGCTGGTCGACGAACGGCTCACCACCGTCACTGCTCACCGGGATCTGCACGCGGCCGGCCTGAAGGAGAGAAGCTTTCGCGGTATCGTCGACCAAGCGGCAGCGGTCGTCATCCTTGAACAGGCCATCACAACCGAGCGGATGTCCGGGGTTCCGGCCGGTGAGCGAGTCCCCCCGATCAAGAGAGGCAGAGCGTGAGCCACGACGATTTCTTCGCCGAGCTCGGCATCCAGCGCGATGAAGATGCTGGTGACGCCAAAGACAAGCCCAAGAGCCGCAAGCAGCTGCGTATGGAGAAGGTCGAACGCCGCCAGCGCAAGCGGCGTCGGCACTGGCTGACGAGCCTCGTCATCGTCATCACCCTCGCGGCAGTTGGCGTCCTGGGCTACAAGGCCATCGGAATCATGCGAGACGCCTCTGCCCAGGCGACCCACGCCGAGGACTACAAAGGTAACGGCGAGGGCGAGGTCACTGTCACCATCCCGGAGGGCGCCTCCGGGCTGGACATCGGTGACATCCTCCAGGAGAAGGGCGTTGTCGCCTCCGGCAAGGCCTTCACCAATGCAGTGAAGAACAACCCGAAGGGCAACACCATTCAGCCGGGCACCTACAAGCTCAAGAAGAAGATGTCGGCCAACGCTGCGCTCCAGGCACTGCTCGATCCCGAGACCAAGGGTGACCACACCCTGACGGTGTCGGCCGGTCACACGAAGCAGATCGTCAAGGACCGGCTCAAGCAAGTCGGCAACTTCTCCGACGAGCAGATCGACGCCGCCTTCGCCGATACAGCTGGCATCGGCCTGCCCGCTGAGGCGGGTGGGAACGTCGAGGGCTGGCTCGCTCCGGGGACCTACGACGTCACCGAGAAAGCCACCCCCAAGGACCTGGTCAAGCAGATGGTCTCCCGGACCGTTACCCAGCTCAAGGACCTCAAGGTTCCCAAGGAGGACTACCACGCGGTCCTGACCAAGGCCTCCATCATCGAGCGAGAGGTCAACGACTCCAGGTACTACGGTCAGGTGGCTCGGGTCATCGAGAACCGTCTGGCCCAGACCAGTGGTGAGACCCATGGCCTGCTCCAGATGGACTCGACAGTGCAATACGGCCTGGGGCGTTTCGGCGGCATCCCGAACTCCACCGAGCTGGCGGACTCCAACAACGCGTACAACACCTACGTCCACCAGGGGCTCCCGCCAGGACCGATCGGCAGTCCCAGCGAGGAAGCCATCAAGGCGGTGCTCAACCCGCCGGCCGGAAGCTGGCTCTACTTCGTCACGGTCAATCTCGAGACCGGTGAGACCCTGTTCTCCTCCACAAGTGAGGAGCAGAAGGCCAACACCAAGAAGCTCGATGAGTACTGCAAGAAGAACGAGGAGATCTGCAACGGCGGGAAGAAGAAGAGTGGCTGATCGGGCGAACGCGGTGATCCGCCACCGTGCCGCCGTTACCGGCAGTCCAGTGAGCCACTCGCTGTCTCCTGTGCTGCATCGCGCCGCCTACGCCGGGCTGGGTCTGGGCGACTGGTCCTATGAGCGCCGCGAGACGGCGCCGGCGGACCTGCCCGTGCTGCTCACCGAGATGGCCGCTCCGGTGCAGACCGGACCGGTCTGGGCGGGACTGAGCGTCACCATGCCCCATAAGCAGGCGCTCCTGGCGCACCTGGACGTTGTTGATCCCCTGGCCGAGGCCGTCGGGGCGGTGAACACCGTGGTCGCGCAGCGCAGCGGCGCCGGAGGCGCGCTCCTGGCCGGATTCAACACCGACGTCGCCGGCATCGTCGGTGCGCTGCGGGAGACGGCGCATAGGACGCCTGGAGACTCCTCGCAGAAGCATCCTCCGATCGAGCGCGCAGTCGTCCTCGGCTCGGGCGCCACCGCCTGCTCGGCGCTGGCGGCGCTCGGCGAGCTCGGGGCCGGTCGCATCACTGTCGCCGCGCGCCGCCACGCCGGTCCGGGCCGAGCGCTCAGCGCCGCGCACCGCATGGGGCTGGACATTGAAACCCTCACGTGGAAACCGGTGGACCCGGCCTCCAACGCGGAGGTGGCCCGGTACCTGGTCTCGGCCGATGTCGTGGTCTCCACGTTGCCGGCAAAGGCGGCGGACCCTCTGGCAGGTCCTGTGGGCGAGGTCCTGGATCGCTCGGGCGGAACCCGGCCGGGAGCCGTCTTGCTCGACGTCGTCTATGACCCCTGGCCCACTGCTCTCGCCGAGGCCTGGGCGCGGGGCGGGGGAGCCGTGGCCCCGGGCTGGCTCATGCTCCTGCACCAGGCCGTGCCCCAGGTCCAGCTCATGACCGGGCAGCATCCGGACATCGAGCTCATGCGCGAGGCGCTTCTGTCAGCACTGACGACGCCGGCAACGACCCTTGCGCACTGAGGGCCGTCGCATCTGACGATCCACCCCAGGACGCCGGAGACGTCTTCGGCGTGTGAGAGTATCTGTCTCATGCTTCGATGGATGACGGCCGGAGAGTCCCACGGCGAGGCCCTGACGGCGGTGATGGAGGGCGTACCCGCGGGTGTACGGATCACCAGTGAGGACATCAGGACCGCGCTGGCCCGCAGGCGTCTGGGACACGGGCGTGGTGCCCGCCAGGCCTTCGAGCGCGATGAGCTGCGGATCCTGGGCGGTATCCGCCATGGCAGCACCATCGGCAGCCCCGTCGCACTGCAGATCGGCAACTCCGAGTGGCCCAAGTGGTCCACCGTGATGAGCGCCGACCCCGTGGATCCTCGCGACCTGCTCATTGACGCGGGCACCGGCGACGAGCGTGAGATCGCCCGTAATCGTCCCCTGACCCGCCCCCGTCCCGGGCACGCGGACCTGCCCGGAATGCTCAAGTACGACCTGGATGAGGCCCGCCCGGTCCTGGAACGGGCCTCGGCCCGCGAGACCGCCGCCCGTGTGGCGCTGGGGGCACTCGCTGAGGCCGTCCTGGCCCAGGTCGCCGGCACCAGGCTGGTCAGCCACGTCGTACGTATCGGGACCGTCGCCCTGCCCGATGACGTGCCTGCGCCGACCGCGGAGGACACTGAGCGCCTCGACGCCGACCCCGTGCGCTGTACCGATCCCGCCACCAGCGCTGCCATGGTCGCGGAGATCGACGCCGCCAAGAAGGCCGGGGACACGCTCGGCGGCGTCGTCGAGGTCGTTGCTGTAGGCGTGCCGGTGGGACTGGGCACCCACGTCTCGGCCGACCGTCGTCTCGACGCCCGGCTGGCGGCCGCACTCATGGGCATTCAAGCCGTCAAGGGCGTGGAGATCGGTGACGGTTTCGCCGAGGCGGCCCGGCGGGGCTCGGCCGCGCACGATGAGATCGTCTCAGCGCGCGATGGTGAGATCACCCGGAGCACGAACCGAGCCGGCGGTGTCGAAGGCGGCATCTCCAACGGCTCCGAGCTGCGGGTACGAGCCGCCTTCAAACCGATTTCGACGGTGCCCCGGGCTCTGCGCACCGTCGACCTGGCCACCGGTGAGGCGGCCACCGGGCTCCACCAGCGCTCCGACGTGTGCGCCGTCGTCCCCGGCGCCGTGATCGCTCAGGCCATGACCGCCTTGGTCCTGGCCGATCTTCTCCTGGACAAGACCGGTGGTGACTCGGTTACCGAGGCCAGGCGCAACCTTCAGGCCTACCTGGCCCACATAGCCCAGCGGACACACTGGTGAACCGAGTGGTAATTCCGTCGGTGAACGCGATACTGGTACCGATGGCCTGCTCAACGGTGAGGGAGACACGATCATGACCTGGAAGCGCGTTCCAACCATCGCCCTGCGCGACGACCAGCTGCCCCTGGTCCTGGTGGGGCTGCCCGGCGCGGGCAAGACCACCCAGGCCCGGCTTCTGGCCCAGGCGCTGGGTGTGCAGGTCACCGATACCGATGCCGAGATCCGCAGGCGTGCCCGGATGACGATCCCAGAGATCTTCGCCTCCGAGGGGGAGGAGGGCTTCCGCGACCGCGAGCACCGTGCCATGCGAGCCGTCCTGGACTCCCCGGCGGCTGCGCACGGTGTCATCGCCCTGGGCGGGGGAGCGGTGATGCGCCCTGAGAACCGTGAGCTGCTGCGCGGACACACCGTCATCCACCTGTCCACATCCCCGAGCACGGCCGCCGAGCACGTAGGTGATGGCGCCGGCCGTCCCCTCATGACGCCAGATGCCGACTCCGACCAGACCCGTGCGGCTCAGCAGCGCCGCGAGGACTGTGACGAGCGCAGTGGCGGGAACGACGGCGTCCTGGCGCGCATGGAGTCTCTCCACGCGCAGCGCACACCGTTGTACGCCGAGGTGGCCACCCTCACCGTCCCCACCGACGGGCTCAGCCCTCAGCAGGTCGCCGCCCTGATCCTCGTCGCACTCGGCGTCCAGACGCCGCAGGCGGTCGGTGTTCTCGCCCCCATGGCGAACAGCCGGGCGGCCACGCCCACCATGTCCGAGGAGACCGGTAGCCCGTCCCAGCGCCACCGCATCCAGCCGTCTGAGGCGCCTGAGACCCACGACGGCGCCAGGTGTGTCAGCGTCACCGGCGACCACTCCTACGACGTACTCATCGGCCACGGGACCCTGACCGACCTCGCTCGCGTGGTGCAGGAGGCCCCGGGCGCGGGCGCTGGAGGCGTTGCCATCATCCACGCCAAGGCCCTGACCGAGCGCGCGGCCAGCGCCGAGAAGCAGCTGGTCGGTCGGGGTCTGCGCGTCCTCCGGATCGAGGTACCCGACGGCGAGGCGGCCAAGACGGCACGCGTCCTGGAGCACCTGTGGGAACGACTCGGATCCTTCCGCCTGGGGCGCGACGGGCTCGTGATTGGTCTCGGTGGCGGAGCGACGACGGACCTGGCCGGTTTCGCGGCTGCCACCTGGCTGCGCGGAGTCCCTGTGGTACAGGTGCCCACCACGCTACTGGCCATGGTGGATGCGGCTGTCGGTGGGAAGACCGGGATCGACACGCCGGCCGGCAAGAACCTGGTCGGCGCCTTCCACCCGCCTGCTGCCGTCATCGCCGACCTGGAGACGTTGTCCACCCTGCCGGCCGCCGAGCTGAGGGCGGGACTCGGTGAGGTCGTCAAGTGCGGGCTCATCGCCGATCCTGTCATCCTCGACCGCGTCCTGGCCGAGCCTGCCGACTGCCTGGCCTGGGACTCACCGGTTCTGGTCGACCTCGTTACTCGCTCGGTCGTGGTCAAGGCCGCGGTCGTGGGCGAGGACCTCACCGAGGCCGGGTTGCGGGAGATCCTCAACTACGGGCACACCTACGCCCACGCGATCGAGAAGGTCACTGGCTACACCTGGCGCCACGGCGAGGCCGTTGCCATTGGCTGCGTCTTCGCCGCAGAGGTCGCCCACCGCAGCGGCAACCTGAGCAGTGACGCACTGGCCCTGCACCGTCAGAGCCTTGAGGCGGTCGGACTGCCCACCACCTTCCCCGAGGGAGGCGGCCGGTGGGAGGATCTCAAGGCGGCGATGATGAGCGACAAGAAGGTGCGCGGTGGTCGGCTGCGTCTGGTCCTGCTCGACGACGTCGCCAGACCCGTGAGGGTGCAGGCGCCCAGTGAGGACGTGCTCTTCAAGGCGCATGAGGCCGTCACCGACTCGACCGGCCCGGCTGAAAGGCGCGGGGCTTGATCCTCCACCCTCCTCGTGCTCTGATTCTCATCGGTCCTCCCGGAGCCGGCTGCTCCAGCGTGGGGCGCTCCATCGGAGCCATCGAGGGCCTGCCCGTGCTCGACCTGGGCCGTAGAGTCGCCGACGAGCTGGGAACCAGTCCTGACCTGGCGCTCGTAGCGGTGCCCGAGGCCGACTACCGCCGAGTTGAGGCTCGCGTCGCCTGCCAGGTACTCGACCATGCGGTGGCTCAGGGTGCCGTCGTGGCTCTGGGCTCGGGCTGCCTGGGCGATCCCCGGATAGGCCGGCGTCTCGAGGAGCTGCGACTCGTTCATGACCGGTCCTGCCAGATCGTGGCCCTCGCCTGCGCCACCCGGGTACTGGCCACCCGCAACGGTCTGGACGCTCCCCGGTCCGTGGCCCTGGGAACCGTCCACCACCAGTTCGTCCAGATGCTCCACGAGCGTCAGGCCAGGTGCCGGGAGCTGGCTGACACGATCATCGACACGAGTGCAACCACCCCCGAAGAGGCTGGAGAACAAGTCATCCGGGCCGTCGAAGCCGGTTTCTCCCACCACTCGTGACCGGCGTGACACACCCGTCACAGGGTGAGCGCTGTACCTCGCGGTAGGATCAGCGCGTCCCCAATGCAAACGCGACAGTGAGGAAACCCTCGTGGCAACGACGAACGACCTGAAGAACGGTATGGTGCTCAACCTCGAGGGCCAGCTGTGGCAGGTAGTGGAGTTCCAGCACGTCAAGCCCGGTAAGGGCCCCGCCTTCGTGCGCACCAAGATCAAGAACGTCCTGTCCGGCAAGACCGTCGACAAGACCTTCAACGCCGGCCTCAAGGTCGAGACAGCGACCGTCGACCGGCGCGACATGCAGTACCTCTACAAGGACGGCGACGACTACGTCTTCATGGACGTCAAGTCCTACGAGCAGACCTACGTACCCTCGGCCACCGTCGGCGACGCCGCCACCTTCATGCTGGAGAACCAGGACGTCATCGTGGCCTTCCACGAGGATGCCGTCCTGTTCGTTGAGCTGCCGGCCTCCGTGGTCCTGACGATCTCCCACACCGAGCCGGGTCTCCAGGGCGACCGCTCCAGCGCCGGCACCAAGCCCGCCACTGTCGAGACTGGTGCGGAGATCCAGGTCCCCCTGTTCCTCAACACCGGTGACAAGGTGAAGGTGGACACCCGCTCTGGTTCCTACATCTCCCGCGTCACCGACTGATGACAGAGCAGCCCGAGGAGGGCTCGTCCCACTCGAGCCCCGCGTCGCGTCACCCGGTCACCGCCCGTACCAAGGCGCGCCGGCGTGCCGTCGAGATCCTCTTCGAGGCCGACCAGCGCGGGATGCTGAGCGCTGAGGGCGCCGAGGAGCTGCGCTCCTTCGCGCAGCTGCGCGCCGTCAGCTCGGCCAACCACACCGAGGCCCCCGCCTACACTCGGGAGATCCTCGACGGTGTGTGCGATCACTTGGCCGACGTCGACGAGACGATCCAGACCTATGCCCAGGGGTGGACCCTGGGGCGCATGCCGGCCGTCGACCGCGCTATTGCCCGAGTCGCCACCTGGGAGATCGTCTACAACGATGATGTGGACGCCCCCGTCGCCGTCGACGAGGCCATGACGCTCAGCCGAATGCTCTCCACCGACGAGTCACCCAGGTACCTGGGAGGACTTCTGGGGCGTATCGGCGACCTCGCGGACACGTTGCGCTGAGTCATGGAGCAATGGGCTCACGGCATGGGGTGCACTCCCTATGCCGTGAGCTGGCCCCGGCCGAGCATCGTGACCTAGCCTGTGCTGAGTCCAACAGCCAATGCCGGAGTACCCCGTGGCACAACTTCCTCCTCAGGACCCCAGCGACTACCCCTACATCAAAATAGGAGTCTCCGCGTCTGTGGATGGGGCGCGTGAGTTGCAGAACTCCGCGCTTTCAAGCCCTGTCCCCTCCGGTCTCGGTCAGCCTCCTGGAGGACCTGGCGGATATCCATGGGGCGTCCCCGCACCCGGTGAGCATGTCCCCTTCGCTCCCGCGGTACCGGTTCACCCCCCTGGATTCCTCTGGGACAATCCGGTCCTCATCCTGGAGCGGAGGCGTTTCACGAACCGGGGCATCGCGGTCTCTTGTGGGATTATTGAACTCATCACTGTGATCATCGCGCTGATCATCAACGTCGCGTTGTTTCTGCCTACTGTGTTGATGGAGCCCCATCCCTCCGTCCTCATGGGGGTGGTGATCCTGATGATGATGGCGGGCCCGTTTCTTGTGGGCGTCGGCTGGATCGTCAGCTTCGTTCTGGCCCTCGTCGCCTGCATCCAGGCTCATGCATCCTCTGACAGGATCCAGCCGGGCGGTTGGGCCGAGGCCAAGATGCCGACAGCGGCGCAGCTAGCTGCCAGCATCGTAATGGGGCTCCCCACCGTGGTGATGTATGTGGCCTTGTACAAGTACGCCTCTGTGGAGACAGACGCGCTCTCCGATACAGCATTCGTTCCGCTGATCGTGATCTGCATGGCCGTTCAAGTCATGTTGGTGCTCGCCTGCATCCTCCTTCTCAGAATAAGCGCAGCACTGCGTGCTGTTGTCACAGCACCTCAGACGGGAGAGTGGGTACAGTGAACCAGCCTTTGATCGCCGTGACGGGAGCCACTGGAAGGATCGGCGGCGCGGTCGCAGAGATGTTGTGTGAAGGGGGCCTTGAGGCACGTCTCCTCGTCAGGGACGCCTGCCGTGCTCCCGGCTGGGCCCAGGACGTGGCCGTTACCGGGTACGCAGACCGTGCAACTGCGATCGAGGCTCTCACCGGCGTTGACATCCTGTTCATGGTCTCGGCCGCCGAGTCCGAGGATCGCCTGGAGCAGCACCTGACTTTCATTGCCGCGGCTGTTCAGGCTGGGGTCAAGCACGTGGTCTACACCTCCTTCCTCGGGGCCTCCCCGCAGGCAACCTTCACTCTTGCCCGCACCCACTGGTCCACTGAGCAGGCTCTGCGCGACTCCGGCATGGGATGCACCCTCCTACGCGATTCGTTCTACACAGACTTCTTCATTGACATTGCCGGCGAGGGCTCTATCACCGGACCCGCCGGCGATGGGCGAGTCGGCGCAGTGGCGAGAGCCGACGTCGCTGCCTCGGCAGCAGCCATTCTCAAGGACCTTGCTGCCGGTGAACGGTGCCACGACGATGTCACCTATGACCTCACCGGCCCAGAGGCCTTCACCATGGAGGAGGCGGCTCGGACTATCACCGAGGTGACGGGCCGTAAGACCGTCTATCACGAGGAGACCATCGAGGAGGCCTACGGCTCGAGAGCCCACTACGATGTTCCTGACTGGGAGAAGGACGCCTGGGTGAGTACCTACACCGCCATTGCCGCCGGAGAGCTGGACGTAATCTCCGATGCCGTCGAACAGTTGACCGGGCGTCGCCCCCTCAGCCTGCACGACCTCCTGGTCAAGAGCTGATCGAGCTGAGTCGAGGGGCGGCGAATCGGCTACTGGTTCAGCGCGCGGACAACGATGTAGTCGATGTCCACCTGGGCCTGCGTGAAGCCCTCGTGGTTCAGCCGGCCTCGGTGGATGCTGCCGGTGTGTGTCGTCAAGCAGATGTGGTATGCGGCGTTGGCGCCGAAGCAGGCATCGAATTCCTGCTGGGAGGCTGAGCGCTTCACCTCGTGATACGGTCGGCCGTCGAAGAGGAACAGGATGCTCTCCGGGGTCTTCTCCATTCCGTAGGTGTGCCACTGGGTGAGATCGGGCCGTGGGGAGACCCCCAGGTTGCTTCCCTTGCCTCCCGCCTGGCCGAAGTGCACCGTCGACTCGGCGATGCCGGTGGCACTGCCGCCGCCGTAGGTCTCGACGACGTCGATCTCGCCTCCGTTCTTCGCGTCATCGGCCCGTAGCCAGATCCCGGCGAACAGTCCCTCATCCGACTGAGGGAAGCGGGCCCGGGTCTCCAGGGAGCCGTAGACGAATGAGAAAAGACCCTGCGTCGTAATGAAGGCCTGGTCGACGTAGCGCAGGGTCTCCTCCTTGTCGAAGCGGTTCTGGAATCCCTTGAGGGGCGTGGCGCGCTTGCGCCACAGAACGTGCCCGACACCGTTGCTGACGCTGTGGGTGTCATGAGTGAAGACTCCCCAGTCGTAGCTGGCACAGGACTCGGGCTCCGGGCTGTTGTCCCGCCAGCGCGATGGGGAGAAGTCGGGACCTTGGGAGAACTGCTCGTCAAAGATGGGGGAGCCGAAGCCACGCTCCTGCTCGGCCGCGGCGGCGGGAGGAAGGAGGAGTCCGGCGGCGGCCAGGCCGGCGCCGGCACCGAGGCCAGTCATGATGGAACGTCGGGAAGGGAGTGTCATGTCATTCCTTGCTTGAGAAGAAGTCACTGATGCAGCAGCACCGGCCCTTAGCCGGCCTAGCGAAATCGTTCAGCTCTCAATCGGGCTCGGATGGATCCGGCACTCACTTCTCAAGCACTCGACATGTCGTGACGATCTCGCGCTCAACGTATGACGACGCCGAGGCGTTGGGTAAGAGTATGACATTGTTACGGAAAAACTGTAGATGGGGAGTAGTCCCCGCCGAGCTCCATATCTGGCGCCGTGTTGATCGTCCGCACATTGGCGTGATCTTCATCTCGACCGATCTTTCCCTCGTGTCGCGCGCAGTTGACCGAGAGGATGTAAAGTTACGGGCGACCAACATCCTTTAAGTCCGTCCAGCGAGGCGGGGAAGGAGGCCTGAGATGGCCGAAAGTTTGTCAGGCGCTTCCAGCGCACCATCCCCGGGCAAGGAGATCCTCGGACCTCCTGACATAGCCCGATCCCTGTTCCGTATCGCGCACGAGATCCTGGAGCGCAACCACGGAGCCCGGGACGTCGTCGTCCTGGGAATCCCCAGCGGGGGAGTCCCGCTTGCTCGCAGGCTCGTCGAGGCGCTTGCCTTCGCCGCGAGTGAGGAGACGCAGCAGGCTACGCAGGCGGAGCAGACGGCGCAGTCCAACGCCGTCAGCACTAAGGTTCCGGTCGGCACCCTGGACATCACCATGTACCGCGACGATCTGGGACGTCACCCGATCCGCGTGCCCCGTCCCACCGAGATCCCCCAGGGCGGCATCGACGGCAAGGTCGTCATCCTCGTCGACGACGTCCTCTACTCCGGGCGCACGATCCGCGCCGCCCTCGACGCCCTGGGCGCGATCGGCCGTCCCAGGGCCGTGCAGCTGGCCACGCTCGTGGACCGCGGCCACCGCGAGCTGCCCATCCGAGCCGACTACGTGGGCAAGAATCTGCCGACGTCCCGGACCGAGAAGGTCGTGGTCTCCCTGACCGAGCTCGGCGCCTCCACCGACGCCGTCACCATCGTCCCCGCAGACGTCCCCACTGAGCGCTCGAGCGAGCGCGCCGACCAGGAGGCCACCCGATGAAGCACCTGCTCTCCGCCAAGGACCTGACCCACGACGAGGCGGTCATGGTTCTGGACACCGCTGAGGCCATGGCCGCCACTCAGAGCCAGGCGGTCAAGAAGCTGCCCACCCTGCGCGGCAAGACCGTGGTCAACCTCTTCTTCGAGGACTCCACCCGGACTCGGCTGTCCTTCGAGGCGGCCGCCAAGCGTCTGAGCGCCGACGTCATCAACTTCTCCGCCAAGGGCTCGTCGCTGTCCAAGGGGGAGTCCCTCAAGGACACCGCCCAGACGATCATGGCCATGGGGGCGGACGCCGTCGTCGTGCGCCACTCGGCCTGCGGCGCCGCGCACCTGCTGGCCCACGCCGGCTGGATCAACGTGCCCGTCCTCAACGCGGGCGACGGTACCCACCAGCACCCCACTCAGGCCCTCCTGGACGCCATGACCCTGCGCCGCTGGTACGTCCCCGGAGCCCCCGACACCGCCAACGGCAGTCCCGCCCCGCAGGGGCGCGATCTTGAAGGGGCCCGGCTCATCATCGTCGGAGACGTCCTGCACTCCCGTGTGGCCCGCTCCAACGTGGATCTCATGACGGCGCTCGGCGCCAAGGTGACGCTCGTGGCACCCCCGACGCTGCTGCCCGTCGGCATGGACGACTGGCCCTGCGAGGTCTCCTACAACCTTGACGAGGCGATCGAGGAGATCCAGCCCGACGCCGTCATGATGCTGCGCGTCCAGCGTGAGCGCATGAGCGCCGCCGGCGGCGGCTTCTTCCCGAGTCCCGCCGAGTACTCCAGCGTCTACGGCCTCAACTCCGCCCGGCGCCGGGCCATGCCGGAGCATGCCATCGTCATGCACCCCGGCCCCATGAACCGCGGCCTTGAGATCACCGCCGAGGCCGCCGACGACCCCCGCTCACGCATCATCGAGCAGGTCGGCAACGGCGTCTCGGTGCGTATGGCCGCTCTCTACCTCCTCCTCGCTGACGAAGGGAACCAGCTGTGACCTCCCACCTCCTGACCGGTGTCCGCCCCTACGGCGAGGACCCCACCGACATCCTCATCACCGACGGCGCCATCGCCGCCATCGGGCCCGACGCCGCGGCGAAGGCCCCGGCCGATGCTCAGCGCCACGACTTTGGCGGGCTCATCGCACTGCCCGGACTCGTCGACATCCACACCCACCTGCGTGAACCCGGCGGGGAGTCCGCCGAGACCGTCTACACCGGCACCCGAGCCGCAGCCGTCGGCGGTTACACCGCCGTCTTCGCGATGGCCAACACCACCCCCGTCCAGGACACCGCCGGCGTCGTCGAGCAGGTCCTGCGGCTGGGGCGCGAGGCCGGCTGGGTGGACGTCCACCCAGTGGGGGCCGTCTCCGCAGACCTGGCCGGTGAGCACCTGTCCGACATGGGGGCGATGGCCACCTCCGCCGCCCGGGTGCGCGTCTTCTCCGACGACGGCAAGTGCGTCTCCGACCCCGTCCTCATGCGCCGGGCGCTGGAGTACGTCAAGTCCTTCGACGGCGTCATCGCCCAGCACGCTCAGGACCCCCGTCTCACCGAGGGCTCCCAGATGCATGAGGGCGTCGTCTCCGCCGAGCTGGGGCTGCGTGGCTGGCCCGCAGTGGCCGAGGAGTCGATCATCGCCCGTGACGTCCTGCTGGCTGAGCACGTCGGCTCGCGCCTGCACGTGTGCCACCTGTCCACCGCCGGCAGCGTCGAGATCATCCGTTGGGCGAAGTCCCGTGGCATCAACGTCACTGCCGAGGTCACACCGCACCACCTCCTGCTCACCGATGAGATGGCCCGCACCTACTCGCCCCTCTACAAGGTCAACCCCCCGCTGCGGACGGCCGAGGATGTCGAGGCCGTCCGCCAGGCCCTGGCCGACGGCACCATCGATGTGGTCGGCACCGACCACGCCCCCCACCCGCTGGAGGACAAGGACTGCGAGTGGCAGGCCGGAGCCTTCGGCATGACGGGCCTGGAGACTGCTCTGAGCGTCCTGATCGAGACGATGGTGAGCACCGGCCGCATGACCTGGCGTGACATCGCCCGAGCCATGTCCTCGGCCCCGGCCAACATCGGTCGTCTGAGCGACCAGGGGTGCGAGCTCGAGGTCGGCGCCCCGGCCAACATCACGGTGGTCGACCCCGAGGTCCGCCGTACCGTCGACGGCTCCGCACAGTGGACCAGCTCCACCAACACCCCCTACGCGGGTATGGAGCTGCCGGGACAGGTCATGGCCACCTTCCTCCACGGTCGCCCCACCGTCCTGGACGGGTCTCCTGTCGAGGCCCCTGCTGACTCGGCTCATGTCTGAGTCGACCCACCGCCCAGCCGCCCTCCTCGTCCTGGAGGACGGCTGGGCCCTGCGGGGCCGCAGCTACGGGGCTCCAGGACGCGCCATCGGGGAGATCGTCTTCTCCACCGGGATGACCGGGTATCAGGAGACACTGACCGACCCCTCCTACCACCGCCAGATCGTGGTACAGACGGCACCACACATCGGTAACACCGGGGTCAACGACGAGGACGCCGAGTCCGACCGTATCTGGGTGGCCGGCTACGTCGTGCGCGAACCGGCTCGACGGGCCTCCAGCTGGCGCTCCCGCCGGGAGCTGGAGGACGACCTGCGGGCCTCCGGCATCGTCGGGATATGCGAGGTCGATACCCGGGCGCTGACCCGCCACCTACGCGAGGCGGGCGCGATGCGCGGCGGCATCTTCTCCGGGGACGCCCTGCCCGCCGGAGGCACCGACCCCGGTGGTCCCAGCCAGGCCTGTATCGACATCTGCCTGGAGACGGTGCGCAGCGAGCCACCCATGAGCGGTCGCGCCCTGGCCGCCGAGGTGACCACTCCCTCCGGCTACGTCGTCGAGCCCACCGGACCGGCCGAGGGGCAGGAACCGGTCGCGGTCCTGGTCGCCATCGATCTGGGCATCAAGTCGCGTACCCCGTGGCAGCTCGCCGAGCGCGGTGTACGCGTGCACGTCCTGCCCCAGTCCACCACCCTCTCCGAGATCCTTGCCCTCAGGCCTGATGGCGTCCTGTTCTCCAACGGCCCCGGAGACCCCGGGACCGCGGACGTCGAGATCGAGCTCCTGCGCGGCGTGCTCGACGCGCGCATCCCCTTCTTCGGCATCTGCCTGGGCAACCAGCTCCTGGGACGGGCCCTGGGGTACGGCACGTACAAGCTCACCTACGGGCACCGCGGCGTCAACCAGCCCGTCCTGGACCGCGGCACCGGGAAGGTGGAGATCACGGCCCACAACCACGGATTCGCCGTCGACGCGCCCGTTGACGAGCCCTCCGTGGCTCCCTTCGACAACGGTCGCTACGGCCGGGTGGAGGTCTCCCACCTAGGGCTCAATGACGGCGTCGTCGAGGGACTGCGAGCTCTCGACCTGCCGGCCTTCTCCGTGCAGTACCACCCCGAGGCCGCTGCCGGCCCCCACGACGCCGAGCACCTCTTCGACCGATTCATCCGCCTCATGCGGGAGCACCGCCAGGGCCAGGACCGCGAGGACAAGAACTGACATGCCTGCTCGCCCTGACATCACCTCCGTCCTGGTCATCGGATCGGGCCCCATCGTCATCGGGCAGGCCTGCGAGTTCGACTACTCCGGCACTCAGGCCTGCCGAGTCCTGCGCAGCGAGGGGATCCGCGTCGTCCTGGTCAACTCCAACCCGGCGACGATCATGACCGACCCGGACGTCGCCGATGCCACCTACATCGAGCCGATCACCCCCGAGGTACTGACCACCATCATCGCCAAGGAGCGCCCGGATGCCCTCCTGCCCACCTTGGGCGGGCAGACGGCCCTCAACGCCGCCATGAGCCTGGTCGAGCGGGGTGTGCTCGAGGAGTACGACGTCGAGCTCATCGGTGCCTCCGCCGCGGCCATCAACGCCGGGGAGGACCGCGACGAGTTCAAGGACGTCGTCGAGCGCTGTGGCGCCGAGGTCGCTCGTAGCATCATCGCCCACAGCATGGACGAGTGCCGCGCCGGAGTGGATGCCCTGGGCGGTTACCCGGTCGTCGTACGCCCCTCCTTCACGATGGGTGGTCTGGGCAGCGGCGTCGCCTTCAATGACGCCGATCTGCGCCGCATCGCCGGTGCCGGTCTGGCCGCCTCACGCACCACCGAGGTCCTCCTGGAGGAGTCGATCCTGGGCTGGAAGGAGTACGAGCTCGAGCTCATGCGCGACGCCGCCGACAACGTGGTGGTCGTGTGCTCCATCGAGAACGTCGACCCCGTGGGCGTGCACACCGGCGACTCCGTCACGGTCGCCCCGGCCCTGACCCTGACCGACCGCGAGCTCCAGCGGCTGCGGGACATCGGCATCGCCGTCATCCGCGAGGTCGGGGTCGACACCGGCGGCTGCAACATCCAGTTCGCAGTCGACCCTGCCACCGGCAGGATCATTGTCATTGAGATGAACCCGCGCGTCTCGCGGTCCTCCGCCCTGGCATCCAAGGCCACCGGCTTCCCGATCGCCAAGATCGCCGCCCGCCTCGCCGTGGGCTACACACTCGACGAGATCCCCAACGACATCACCGCCTCCACGCCGGCCTCCTTCGAACCGACCCTGGACTACGTGGTCGTCAAGGTTCCGCGCTTCGCCTTCGAGAAGTTCCGGGGCGCCGATCCCCGGCTCACCACCACCATGAAGTCGGTGGGAGAGGCCATGGCCATCGGCCGTTCCTACACCGAGGCGCTTCAGAAGGCCATGCGATCCCTGGACAAGAAGGGCACTGTCTTCCACTGGGACGGACCTGCTCCCACCGCACAGCAGACCTCCGAGCTGCTGGAGTCCATCGCCACCCCCAGTGAGCACCGGCTGGTCGACCTCCAGCAGGCAGTGCGCGGAGGCGCCACGATCTCTCAGCTCCACGAGGCCACACGCATCGACCCCTGGTTCCTGGACCAGATGCTGCTCCTCCAAGAGGTGGCTCAGGAGGTCGAGGACGCCGAGGCCCTCACCCCGGAGGTCCTGGCCCTGGCCAAGCGCCACGGCTTCTCCGACGTCCAGGTCGCCGCTCTGCGAGGCATCAGCGAGGACACGGTGCGCGAGGTCCGTCACGCCTTCGGGCTGCGCCCCGTCTACAAGACCGTGGACACCTGCGCAGCCGAGTTCGCCTCACGCACCCCCTACCTCTACTCCAGCTACGACCTGGAGACCGAGGTCGCGCCCCGCGAGCGCGAGGCCGTCATCATCCTGGGCTCGGGCCCCAACCGCATCGGGCAGGGCATCGAGTTCGACTACTCCTGCGTCCATGCCGCCATGGCGCTGTCCGAGCGCTACGAGACCGTCATGGTCAACTGCAACCCGGAAACCGTATCCACCGACTACGACGTCTCCGACCGGCTCTACTTCGAGCCTCTGACCTTCGAGGACGTCATCGAGGTCTACGAGGCCGAGCGCGCAGCAGGTCCGGTGGCCGGTGTCATCGTCCAGCTCGGCGGGCAGACGCCGCTGTCCCTGGCCTCGAGGCTGTCCGAGGCCGGGGTGCCGATCCTGGGCACAAGCCCCGAGGCCATCGACGCCGCTGAGGACCGCGAGGCCTTCGGCGTCGTCCTCCAGCGCGCCGGGCTGCCCGCACCGGCGCACGGCACCGCGGTGAGCGATGAGCAGGCCCGCTCGGTCGCCCAGGACATCGGCTACCCGGTCCTGGTGCGCCCGAGCTATGTGCTCGGTGGGCGAGGTATGGAGATCGTCTACGACGCCGGCGGCCTGGACGACTACCTCCAGCGCGCCGGCCGTGAGCCCGGCGGCGTCTACGGGACCGGGCCGCTGCTCATCGACCGGTTCCTCGATGACGCCATCGAGATCGACGTTGACGCCCTATACGACGGAAGCGAGCTGTTCCTCGGCGGGGTCATGGAGCACATCGAGGAGGCGGGGATCCACTCCGGCGACTCGGCCTGCGTCATGCCACCCATGACCCTGTCCGACACGGAGATCGCGCGCATCCGGCGCTCCACTGAGGCGATCGCCGTCGGGGTGGGGGTGCGCGGGCTGCTCAACATCCAGTTCGCCCTGGTCTCCGACGTCCTCTACGTCATTGAGGCCAACCCGAGGGCCTCACGCACGGTCCCCTTCGTCTCGAAGGCCTCCGGTGTGCAGCTCGCCAAGGCGGCGGCCCTCATCATGGCAGGGGAGACGATCGCCTCGCTCAGGTCCTCCGGCCACCTGCCCGAGGCCGACGCCGCCATCACCGATCCCGATGACCCGATCGCCGTCAAGGAAGCGGTCCTGCCCTTCAAACGGTTCCGCACCGCCGAGGGGCGTGTCGTCGACACGGTCCTGGGACCGGAGATGCGCTCCACCGGTGAGGTCATGGGCTACGACGTGGACTTCCCCCGAGCCTTCGCCAAGTCCCAGGCCGGCGCCTACGGCGGCCTGCCAGGAGAGGGCACGCTGTTCGTCTCCGTGGCCGACCGGGACAAGCGCGCCATCATCCTGCCGGTGGCCCGGTTGGCCGAGCTCGGTTTCACCGTCCTGGCCACCACCGGGACCGCACAGGTACTGCGCCGCAACGGGATCGACGCCATGGCCGTGCGCAAGATCAGCCAGGGTGTCGGCGCCCACGGGGAGCAGACGATCGCCGGGCTGATCGAGTCCGGAGCCGTCGACATGGTCGTCAACACCCCCAAGGGCCAGGGAGCCCGTGCCGACGGGTACTCCATCCGCGCGGCCACCACTGGCGCCGATCGCCCCATCATCACCACAGTCCAACAGCTCCAGGCGGCGGTCCAGGCCCTCGAGGCCCAGCTGCGCGGCCCCTTCCGGGTCCGCAGCCTCCAGGAGCACATCGCCGCCCGCCGATCCCGGCGAGGCTCAGCGCCCGAGCCCCACCACGTTGCCGACAAGGAGACTCGATGACCTCCACCGTCCCCGATCAGCACAGTCACTCCCGCCGCTCCTTCGGCGCGCGCCTGGCAGATGCCATGGAGGACCACGGCCCTCTGTGCGTGGGGATCGACCCCCACCCGAGCCTGCTCGAAGCCTGGGGCCTGGCGGACTCCGCCGCGGGCCTACGGGACTTCGCCCTGCGAACGGTCGACGCGGTCGGTGGGCGCGTGGGCGCCGTCAAGCCGCAGTCGGCCTTCTTCGAGCGCCACGGCAGTGCCGGCATCGCGGTCCTGGAGGAGACCCTGGCGGCCCTACGGGACGTCGGTACCCTGTCGGTTCTCGACGTCAAGCGCGGCGACATCGGCTCCACCATGGCCGGTTACGCCCAGGCATACCTGTCCGACGGCGCGCCTCTGGCCGCTGACTCCATCACGGTCTCTCCCTACCTGGGGTACGGGTCGCTGAGCCCTGCACTGGACCTGGCGGAGGCGAGCGGCCGGGGAGTATTCGTGCTCGCCCTGACCTCCAATCCCGAAGGGGCCGCGGTCCAGCACGCCGTCAACGGCGAGCGGGCCGTGGCCGCCGGCGTCGTGGAGGGCGTGACCGCATCCAATGCCACCGCCAGCGGGGAGGGCAGGCTCGGAAGCGTCGGGCTGGTCGTCGGCGCCACGGTCGGCGAGGCCGTCTGTCGTCTAGGGATCGACCTGTTGCGCGCCAACGGGCCGTTGCTGGCCCCCGGCATCGGTGCGCAGGGAGCTGGGCCGGCCGAGCTGGAGTCCGTCTTCGGATCGGCTCGCCGTCACGTCCTGGCCTCCACGTCGCGCGGCGTCCTCAAGGCGGGGCCCTCCATCGAGGCACTGCGGACGGCAGCGCTGGCAGCCACGCATGAGGCGGCCGCCGCCTTGCGTTGACGCAATGTGACCGTACGCGATCAACGTGTGTGCGGAAACACGAAGTCAGTGCCGGAATACCGGCCCCTGCGAATGCGAGTGCACCTCACCCGACTTATCCTTGTGGTGCGGGTCACTGGAGCTGGACCGGGGGAGGAGACCACCATGACGCTTCCGACACTGACACCTGAGCAACGAGCTGAGGCACTGGAGAAGGCCGCGGCTGCGCGATCGCAACGTGCTCGTATCAAGTCCGAGCTCAAGAGCGGAGAGCTCAAGCTCTCCGAGTTCTTCGCAGCCTCGGAGACCGATGAGGTCCTGGGCAAGATGAAGGTCAGGGCGCTGCTCGTTTCGCTTCCTCGTGTCGGGACCACAACGGCTGACGCCATCCTGACGGACGTGCATATCGCCGAGTCCCGGCGGGTGCGCGGACTCGGAGCGAACCAGCGGGCGGCGCTGGTGGAGCGTTTCGGCTGAGACCTCCGGACGGACGCCTGCTGAGACGCAGGGTCGTGTCGGTGACACCCGGTAGGTCATGATGGGGTCATGACTGACGCCGCCACCGCAGACTCGTCCGCCCCCACGCTCGCCCGCTTGACAGTCCTTGCCGGACCGACGGCGGTGGGCAAGGGCACTGTTGTCGCCGAGCTGCGCAGGCGTCACCCTGATCTCTTCGTGTCGATCTCAGCCACCACCCGCAAGCCCCGCCCTGGTGAGGTCGACGGCGTCCACTACTACTTCGTGGGCGCAGAGGACTTCGACTCCCTCGTTGAGACCGGCCAGATGCTCGAGTGGGCACTCGTCCACGGCGTGCACCGTTACGGCACCCCCCGCGGTCCCGTCCAGGACCAGCTCGATGCCGGACGCCCCGCGCTCCTGGAGATCGACCTGGCCGGAGCCCGCCAGGTTCGTCGGGCCATGCCACGGGCACGGCTCGTCTTCCTCGCGCCGCCGAGCTGGGACGAGCTCGTCCGCAGGCTCGCAGGTCGTGGCACCGAGGACCCGCAGGAGCAGGAAAGGCGCCTGGCGACAGCTCGTGCCGAGATGGAAGCGGCGGACGAGTTCGACCACATTGTCGTCAACGACACCGTGGCGAGCGCCACCGCTCAGCTTGAGAGACTTATGGGGCTCTGCGGTTAGAATAACCCGGCGCAGCACTATCGAGAATGAACCGGAGGCACCCACATGCTCGGAACCTCTCCCCAGCCCGAGGGCATCACCAACCCGCCGATTGACGACCTTCTGGAGAAGGTCGACTCCAAGTACGGGCTCGTGGTGGAGGCCGCTAAGCGCGCCCGCCAGATCAACACCTACACCCAGCAGCTCGAGGACAACCAGTTCGAGTTCTTCGGGCCACTGGTGGACTCCGAGGTCGGCGAGAAGTCGCTCGGCATCGCCCTGCGGGAGATCGCCGAGGACAAGCTCGAGGTCATCCCCGGGGATGTCGCCCGCGCCCGCCGCGCTGAGGCCGAGGAGGCCCGCCGTGCCGCTGAGGCCGACATGTTCAGCGACATCTCCCTGGACGCTCCGGTCTCCCTCGAGGAGGGTGAGACGCCCACCAGCCTCGACGACATCCAGTTCTGAGCCATGCTCGTATGGACGAGCTCCACACCGCTGTGAGTCCGCGCGCCGCGACCGCCTCCGAGGGGCCGCGGCGCGTCGTCGTCGGCGTGTCCGGATCCATTGCCGCCTACAAGGCACCCTTCGTCGTTCGGCTGCTGCGTCAGGCCGGGCACGAGGTCAAGGTGGTGGCCACCGAGTCGGCGCTGCGGTTCATCGGGGCACCGGCACTGGCAGCCGTCAGCGGCCAGGCCGTGTCCACCGGCGTCTTCGACGACCCGGCCGCGGTCGAGCATGTGGCCGTGGCCGAGCGGGCCGAGCTCGTGCTGGTCGCTCCGGCCTCGGCCGACCTGCTGGCGCGCGTGCGTGCTGGGCGGGCTGACGACCTGCTCACCGCGACCATTCTGACCAGTCAGGCTCCCGTTGTCCTGGCTCCGGCCATGCACACCCAGATGTGGCTCAATCCCGCCACCCAGGACAACGTGGCAGTGCTGCGAGAGCGCGGCCTGACCGTGATCGAGCCCGACTCCGGTCGTCTGACCGGCAAGGACTCCGGGGTGGGCCGTCTGCCCGAGCCGGAGCAGATCGTCTCCGAGGCACTGGCCGTCCTGGACCGGGTGCCCGGGGCGAAGGATGGCGCCAGAGCGGGTGAGTATGGCGGTGCTCTGACAGGACGGCACGTCGTGGTCTCCGCCGGTGGCACTCGCGAACCCATTGACCCGGTGCGTTACCTGGGCAACCGGTCCTCCGGTCGCCAGGGGTGCGCGCTGGCCGTGGCCGCCGTCGAGCAAGGGGCCCGGGTCACGTTGGTACAGGCGCATGTCGCCTCAGAGCTGCTCGAGGCACTGCCGCCGAGAGTCGCCGTCATTTCCGCCGGTACCGCCCACGATATGCTCCACGCCGTGCGTGAGGCCGCCCGGGACGCCGACGCCGTCATCATGGCCGCAGCCGTCGCCGACTTCCGGCCTGTCACCGTGGCCGCTACCAAGATCAAGAAGCAGGCGTCTGCCAGGGTGGATCTCGACGGCGAGCTTACGATGTCCATCGAGCTCACCGCCAACCCGGACATACTCACCGGCCTGGTGACGGACCCGCCTCGCGTCGGTCAGGTCGTCGTCGGATTCGCCGCCGAGACCGGGGACGACGACGGCGACGTGCTCTTCCACGGTGCGGCCAAGGCCCGTCGAAAGGGTGCCCATCTCCTGGCGGTCAACGCTGTGGGGGAGGACCTCGGCTTCGGGGACGTCCCCAATGCGGTGGTAGTCCTGGACGCCCAGGGCTCGGAGGTGGCTCGCGGGCAGGGCAGCAAGATGGAGGTCGCCCGCCTTCTCATCGACCTGACTGCGGGTCTGCTGCACGGTTCCTGAAAGCCCGCGGTGTGCTTTCGTGGGTAACGCCACCATGGATCGGTACCGGCGGTGACTACGATGGGCGGGTGAGTTCCTCCTTGCGTCTGTTCACCTCCGAGTCGGTCACCGAAGGACACCCGGACAAGGTCTGCGATCGTGTCTCCGACGCCATCCTCGACGCGATCCTTGAGCAGGACCCCACTGCGCGCGTCGCCGTTGAGACCATGGTGACCACCGGCCTGGTACACGTGGCCGGAGAGGTGACCACCGAGCGCGCCTATGTGGAGATTCCTGAGATCGTCCGTCAAGAGATCTCGGCCATCGGCTACACCTCCTCGGAGGTCTGCTTCGATGCCCGATCCTGCGGGGTCTCGGTGTCGATCGGCCAGCAGTCCCCGGATATCGCCGCCGGAGTGGACAAGTCCCTTCAGGCCCGCCAGGACAGCGGAGACATCGACCCCCTCGACCTGCAGGGCGCCGGGGACCAGGGACTCATGTTCGGCTACGCCTGCGATGACACCGCCGCCCTCATGCCTCTGCCGATCCACCTCGCCCATCGTCTGGCCGAGCGCCTGGCGCTGGTGCGTAAGCAGAGGATCGTGCCGGGCCTGCGGCCCGACGGCAAGACGCAGGTGACCATCGGCTATGACGGCCAGCGTCCTGTGACCCTGGAGAACCTGGTCATCTCCACCCAGCACGATGAGGACCGCAGTCGCGCCTGGCTCACTGATGCCCTCCAGGCCGAAGTCATCGCTCCGGTGCTGGATGCCGAGGCCGAGGCCGGAACCGAGCTCGCCACCACCGGCGCCGAGGTCCTGATCAATCCCTCGGGACAGTTCGTCATCGGCGGCCCGGCCGGTGACGCCGGCCTGACGGGACGCAAGATCATTGTGGACACCTACGGGGGTATGGCCCGTCATGGTGGAGGTGCCTTCTCCGGCAAGGATCCCTCGAAGGTGGACCGCTCCGCCAGCTACGCGATGCGCTGGGTCGCCAAGAACGTCGTCGCCGCGGGACTGGCGAAGCGCTGCGAGATTCAGGTGGCCTACGCCATCGGCTCGGCCCATCCGGTGGGCGTCTACGTGGAGACCTTCGGAACGGCCACCGTTCCCGAGGAGCGTATCTTAGCCGCTGTCAACGAGGTCTTCGACCTGCGCCCGGCTGCCATCGTGCGGGACCTCGACCTGCTGCGCCCCATCTACCGCGCCACCAGTGCCTACGGGCACTTCGGGCGTCCCGGTTTCACCTGGGAGGCAACGGACCGAGCTGAGGCCCTGCGCCAGGCCGTCTGAGACGTAAGTATCCGGGCAGGACCCTTCTCGAGGCTTTGTATGGCAACCGGACACCAGGACGATGCCCTCGCTCGTGGTGAGCCGGCCGGATCGGTGCCTCGCCACCGGGCGAGCAGGCAGGGCGAGCTGCTGGATCTTCCTGAGCCCGGTGAGCGGCCTGTGACCATGGCGGGTGTCGTCGATCCTGTCGCCAGGATCCTCCTGGACTCCCCGGTACCGCACCTGGACCGTACCTTCGACTATGTCGTTCCCGCCGCGATGGCGCAGGAGGCACTGCCAGGAACCCGCGTGGTGGTCCGCTTCGGTGAGCAGGAGATGCGCGGTTGGGTCTGGGAGCGGGCCGCCACAACGACGCATATCGGTCGGCTCTCGCCGTTGCGCCGTGTGGTCTCCGACCTTCCTGTCCTTCCGGAAACCTCTCGTCGGCTCATTGAGGCAGTCGCCAATCGGAGTGCCGGGACGCGTTCCGATGTCGTCCGACTCGCCCTGCCCACCAGGCACGCCACGACCGAGAATGCCGAGCGGGACAAGGCCCCACGTGATCTGCCTTCCTGGGAGCGGCCCTCGAACGAGTGCGGCTGGCAGCACTATGTGGGAGGCGAGGAGCTTCTGACCCGGTTGGCCGACGGCGACGCCCCGCGAGTGGCGTGGTGTGCGCTGCCGGCCCGGGACAAGGACGGTCTGAGCGAACCAGGATCCTCTTCGGACAGCGTCGGAAGGTCGAGCCTGACGACTGAGCCGTGGCAGGTGTGTTTGGCCCGTGCGGTGCAGGCCTGCCTAGCGGGCGCTCGAGGGGCGGTTATCGTCGTGGCGACTACTGAGCAGGCCGAGGACCTGGCGAGCAGACTTCGTGTGGAGCTGGGCGACGAGCCGGTCGTGGTGCTCTCGGCCGAGCACGGGCCGGCGCGCCGTTACCGGGCCTTCGTCTCGTTGCTGCTGGGAAGGGCTCGTGTGGTGGTGGGCACGAGGGCGGCAGCCTTCGCGCCGGTGCGCCGGTTGGGCCTGGCGGCCATCTGGGACGACGGGGACAACCGGTTGGTTGAACCTCACGCGCCCTATGCTCACGCGCGCACGGTCCTGGCGCTGCGCTCCTCTCTCGAAGGGGCCGGGCTGCTGATCGGTGGTTACAGCCGCTCTGTGGAGACCCAGTCGCTTGTGGAGCAGGGATGGTGCCAGGACCTGAGCGCGCCTCGGCATGTTGTGCGTGGAGTGGTGCCTCGCACGGAGGTTCCCGGTCCGGCCGATCTTGACCGGGAAGGTGCCTCCGGTGCCGCCCGGATCCCGTCATTGGCGCACCGGGCGCTGCAGCGCGCCCTGCAGGAGGGACCTGTGCTTGTCCAGGTGCCGCGGGCCGGCTATGCGCCACTGGTGGCCTGTGCCCGCTGTCGGTCCGCCGCTCACTGTCCTGCGTGCGGCGGACCGGTGGCGATGGATCACCTGGGTCGCACGGCCTGTCGTTGGTGTGCTCGGACGGTGGGGCAGTGGACCTGTCCCGAGTGCGACGGTCATGCCCTGAGGATGGTGACGGTCGGTTCCACGCGCACGGGGGAGGAGCTCGGGCGGGCTTTTCCCGGTATCCCTGTGGTGGTCTCGGGAGCACGGGAGGCCCACGGTGTCGTGGACGAGGTCGACAGCTCACCGCGTCTTGTCGTGGCCACACCCGGGGCTGAGCCGGTGGCCGAGGGCGGTTACCGGGCCGTGCTGCTGCTGGACGGCGGTGCCCTGTCCTCACGCCCAGACCTGGGAGCTGCCGGTGAGGCACTGCGACAGTGGACAAATGCTGCGGTGCTGGCGGCACCGGCGGCCCGAGTCATTCTTCTGGGCGGCCCGGATCCGGTGGCGGCGCAGGCACTGGTGAGATGGGATCATGCGGGTTTTGCCCGCAGGGACCTGATGGAGAGGGCTGAGCTGCATCTTCCGCCTGCGTGGCGGGTGGCACGCCTGGATGGACCGGTGCGTGGTGTGGAGTCTCTCCTGGCTCAGGCCGAGGCTGATGGTTTTGAGGTGCTGGGGCCGGTGGCACCACCGCCGGTTCACGGTCAGGTGGCTCCTGGCGTGGCCAGGGCGCTGGTGCGCGCTCCGCTGTCACGTGGCAGAGCACTTGCGAACATGCTTGGGGTGAGACTGCGTGACCGGTCTGCCCGTCGGGAGGAACCGGTGCGTGTTGAGCTGGATCCCACTCGTTTGTGGTGAGACTGCCGGCAGAAAAGCTAGGCGCAATGCCTGAGAGGCACCGGTCCTAGCGGTTACTGCTTGTATTCGCTGTCCCAGGCAGCGTTGCATTGACCGCGGTGGGGTCCACTGTGGCACCAGGCCTCTGGAAGGGCGGCATGCCGTGTGCCAGGGAAATGAGATCGGTCAGCAGCCCCGCAGCGGTGGACTTGACGTTCCACCCCTCACTGAGGGCAGTGACGGCTGCGCCGTCGACGACGGCGATGACCATCTCCGGCTCCAGCGGACTGTTGAGCTGGCGCAGCACCCGGCGCAACGCAGCGTTGAGACGCTGGCGGCCCTGGCGGTAGGCCTGCTTGACCGGCGCCACCTGGCTGGCTGAGATGAGCTGAAGATAGTGACCGAAGTAGCCACCGTGGGAGGGAAGGGTCGCCTGGAGGATGAACCGAACCCGCTGGGACAGATTCGGGACCCCCTTGAATGCCTCCACCCGGTCGGCGACACGCTCAGCGCGGGAGGCCCACAGCCCGATATTGACCAGTCCGGCCTGGTGAAGGAGATCTTCTAGCCCGTCAAAGTAGTAGGTCGTCGCGGACAAGGAGCATCCGGCTCGCTTGGCGACACTACGATGGCTGATCGCGGAAGGACCCGATTCACGGATGATGGCTGCAGCGGCATCAATAATTGCCTGACGGCGATCCTCACCCCGCTGTGTGACCCGAGCCTCGGAACGAGAGCGCGTGCGAGCGGCGGCGTTATCGTTGACGGCGTCTGCATCGGTAGTATCAGCCATACCACTGATTCTACGACGAGCGCGCAACCTTGTCCGCAACAAGATGGTGATAATCACCTCGCATGAAAGATTCTAAACCCACACTCTCTTCGATAAAGATCTTCAATCCAAACGAAAGCCTAGCGTACTGATCCTTCGAAGACAAAAGCAATCGCCATCATTCCAAAAGTGAGTTGCCCCCACGAAAGATTACTGAGCTTCACATCCTGTGATTACGCCGTTGACCTCTTTAAACTGGATCGCTTTACCTCCAGCTGCGCAACTCTTCACCGCTGATTGATTCTTCCAGGCCCATCCATAAACAACTCCAGCAGCTACTCCAATCTGCCACTTCTTAGCGGCAAGCAGACCTGTCAAACTTGTAGCATCCTTTACGTCTCCATATGCGTCGATAAGTTCTTTAGTCTTACAGGAATCGAGTTTTACGTTCCATGTTTCTCCACCTGTAAGAGGATTCACAGACTCGACGGTTCGTCCGGTTGTTCCACTGCACGTCTCTGCCTCCGAGATTGGCTGCGCCATTGCACAGACACCGCCGGCAAAAGCAAGAATGCTAGCAGTTGCTACAGCAGTTTTCTTCATTCCAAGTATCATGATCCCTCGCGTTCATGGTGAGTCGAAGCTACGGCATGGTGAAAAGCGCTTCTCGATAACCGAGACTACATCGAAGCATCAGTCTTTGCAACCCGGTTTAGCCTCTACAACCGATGATCACCAAGAGATATGCCTGTTATTGCAGAGAAAAACGCCAATATAAACTTGCTTGAGATGCGAGTGAGGGCATCGTGCATCTGGCTCTACAAACCGCAGACTTTTCCTGACATATCAACCAAACTACACTCGCGAGACGATTGTGTATAGAATGTATAAACGATGTCTTAAGTATGTTTCGTAAATATGATCGTATAGTTTGAACTTGTAATATTAAGGTTTTATCACTGTAAGCCTTTGTGCGTGGTGAGGATGACCAGGGCTGCAGTGGTGATCGTGGTGATAGCTCTGGGATCGAGGGTGACGTGTCCCAGTACCTTGAGTTGCGTCAGGAGAACGAGCTCCTGAAAAACAGCCCCCTTCTTCGCCAAGGAACGATCGTGGCTGAGCGCTACGAACTCATCAACCGCAAAGAAGACTCTTACCCCATTGCCTCGATGTTCCGGCGGTCGAGGGTGTCGAAATCCAGTTACTACTCCCCACGACCGACCCCAGTCACAGACGGCCATCAGGAGGGAAGATGTGGCTGTGATGATCAAGGACATTTTTGAGGACTTGTGACGGCACCTCGGATAGCGCAGAATCCAATGGCTCCTCGAGGCTTATTCATGAGGCGTAGGCGAATGTGATTCCGAGGGCTGCTGTGATGGGTATTGGGAGCGTTTCCAGTGGTCTTCTGTAACCAGTGTGCAGGATCCTCCAGATCCTGATGTTCGCGATGACCCTTTCGATCTTGTAGCGGACTCGGTCGACGGTTCTGTTGTAAGTCCTGTCGTCGGGATGAAGGGGCAGGTTCGCGGGTTTTCTCTTCGGGGTGATCATGCCCAGCGCGATATCCCCTTGTCGCCTATATGCAAAGGATAGCCCGCTCAGTCTGGGATGTTGGCTGTCGGCGCGTCGAGCAGTCCAGAGCGGAGCAGCGCCTCGGTGTCGTGGACCCGTCCGTCCTGGGGGCGCCCCTATGTGGTGTGTCAAGCGGCGGCGGGTAGCTTCGTGGCTGGTTGAGGGTCGTAGAGGGTGCCGTTGTGGATCATGGCGTGAAGGGTCAGGATGCGGCGGCGGTGGGCCAGGGCGAGGACGGCTTCCCAAGGCGCTTTGCCTTGATCGCGTTTGCGCTGGTAGTAGGCCCGGGGGACGGGGTCGGAGCGCAGGGAGGCGAAGGCGGACAGGAATATGGCTCGCTTGAGCCTCTTGTTGCCACCGTGGAAGACGCATCTCGCCGCGGACCGATGAGCCGGAGCGGCGTGTAACGTGCCCCTATGTGGTGTGTCAAGCGGCTGCGGGTAGTTTCGTGGCTGGTTGGGGGTCGTAGAGTGCGCCGTTGCGGATCATGGCGTGCAGGGTCAGGATGCGGCGGTGGGCCAGGGCGAGGACGGCCTGGTTATGGCGTTTGCCTTGGTCGCGTTTGCGCTGGTAATAGGCCCTCGATACCGGGTCGGAGCGCAGAGAGGCGAAGGCGGACAGGAACATGGCGCGCTTGAGCCTCTTGTTGCCGCCGTGGGAGACGTGCTCGCCGCGGATCGATGAGCCGGAGCGGCGTGTGACGGGAGCGAGCCCGGCGTAGGAGGCCAGCTGGGCTCCGGTATCGAAGGTCTTGCCCAGGGTCTCGGCCAGGAAGACGGCTGCGGTCCTGACCCCGATCCCGGGCATGGAGGTCAGGACCTGGTAAAGAGGGTGGGCCTGCACCAGGGTCTCGACCTGGGCGGCGACATCGGCCCGCTGAGCGTGCAGGGCGATGAGCTGCCTAGCCAGGTGGGGCAGCACCGTGCCTGCGGCGTCGGTGCCGGCGACCACCACGGTCTGGTGCTCCAGGGCCGAGACGATCTGGCCCGCCCAGGCGGCATGCCGCCTGCACCCGTGCTTCTTGAGCCTGGCGTCAATCCTTGCCTTGCCCGCTCGCTTCAGATCGGCTGGGGTAGGCCAGGCGGCGATGACCTCCAAGACGGCGTCGTGCTCCAGCCAGGGCCCCACCACGGCCTCGAGGGCGGGGTGGATCTGGGTGTACAGCCCCCGGATCCGGTTCGCGGTCTGGTTGACCTGGCGAGCCAGGTCCAGGTCGAAACCAGTCAGCATGCTCAGCGCTGCGGCATCCTCGTCCGAGGTGCTGACGGCTCTCAGGGTGTGAGGCATGGTCCTGGCGGCCTGGGCGATGACGGCCGCGTCCTTCGCGTCGGTCTTGGCGCTGCCCGGCGTCAGGTCAGCGATGCGGCGCATCGACAGCCCGGGCAGGTAGCCCACGGTGATGCCCATGTCCTGAGCCACCGCCACCGCCAGGGCCCCGATGGTGGCAGGCTGATCGACCACCACCAGCACCTGCCCCTTTGCCTGCAGGCGCTGGTAGACCTCACGCAGCCGGTCCTCGTCGTTGGGTAGGGCCTTGTCGAGGACCTTCTGCCCGTCCCGGCTCAGGGCAGTGGCCCAGTGCTCGCTCTTACCGACGCCCGATGCCGATGAAGACCTCGATGTCTCCGATATCCATCTCTCCTGCCGCCTCTCGCTGCATGGGTGAGGGTCAGCCGGTGGACGACCGGTCCCGCACCCACGTTACGAAAGACCTCACACACAGCGGGCCGTTCCCCTTATCAGCGGTCACCAGCGCCCGGCTGCCGCGGGTGACAACACCCCCCGGATCATCTGCGGACAGGGGCAAGACATCATGCCCACAGCAGCTGGCCCAGCCCCGGACCACCCGGGACCACCAACAAGGTAACGGGCTGGCGCTGTGCCTGTACGACGTCACCACGCTCTATTTCGAGACCGAGCATGAGGACGACCTGAGGCGGGTGGGTTACTGGGTCGACCCCCAGGTCATCATCGGGCTACTGGTCGATCGTCATGGTTTCCCTCTCCAGGTCGGCTGCTGGGAGGGCAACCGGGCCGAGACCACCACGATCATCCCCATCGTGGAGGCCTTCCAGGCCGCCCACGGCATCGAGGACCTCATCATCGTCGCCGGGCGCCGGCATGCTCTCAGCCGCCAACCTGACAGCCCTGGACGACGCGAGGCTGCGGTTCATCGTCGGCGCCCGCACCACCCGGGCCCCAGGCGACCTGGAGGCCCACTTCCACTGGCACGGGGACGCCCCCGCCGACGGGCAGGTCATTGACACCATCACCCCCAGAAGAGGCTCCAGGAGCCAGCGCGATATCAGCAGGCGTCATGAGCCGGTGTGGGACCCGCACACCCACCCGGGCTCATGGAGAGCAGTGTGGGCCTACTCCAAGAAGCGCGCCGCCAGGGACAGCCAGACCCTCACGGCCCAGGCCAACCGGGCCCGGGCCGTCATCGCCGGCGAGAAGCGCCCTAAGGGCACGCGTTTTGTCACCGTCCATCAAGGCGAACAGGTCCTTGATGAGGCATCCATCGCCAGAGCCCGGTCCCTGGTCGGGCTCAAGGGCTACGTCACCAACATTCCCGCGCACCTGATGGACGCCGGTGAGGTCGTCTCCTCAAATCACGAGCTGTGGCACGCCCGGGCAGTCATTTCGGATGAGCAAGCACGACCTAAGAGCCCGCCCGGTCTTCCACCACACCCACGACGCCATCGAGGCCCACCTGACGATGGTCATGGCCTCCCTAGCCGTCGCCCGCTACCTCCAGGACACCACCGGTATCAGCATCGCCAGGATCGTGCGCGAGCTACGCAGCCTGCAGGAAGTCACCATCAACCTCAACGGCCACCACCTCGCAGCCGCACCACGTCTGACCGACACCGCCAACGACATCCTCACCGCCCTGAGCACCCCACCCCCGGCACACTAAGCGTCATGAGTCAGGCGTAGACCTCGACAAGCAGTTCCTAGGGCAGGTTGTGCCTCAGGTAGGTCAGGGTCAGGCGCACGCGCAGGAACGGACCCAGCACCTGGGCCCCGAACACCGGGCAGAGAGCCCATGTCATAGATCATCTCGCACAGGTCCAGAACCTCACTGCGGAGGATTCTCGTGTTGCCATTCAGGACGACGGCTCGTTTTTTGATTGAATTGGCTTGACCACCAAAAATTCTCTCAGGAACGAGTCGCCGCCTTGCTTAACGTCACACAATTACCAATGAGACACCCTAAACACCTCTATGAATAAGCCTCCTTGATATAGATACTATTTATTTGGTTAGTTCTGATCCGTGAATCGTGCGAGACATGAAAATAGCCACCATAGCAATCAACGCGATTACGGTAAGATAAGCTGCGGGAGCTAAAGGTGAGCCCGTAACTCTGATGAGCCAGGTGACGATAAATGGTGTCGTTCCTCCAAGAATCGCATTAGCTCCATTAAAGGACAAAGCGAAGCCGGAGTAGCGCACTTTGGTCGGGAAGGACTCCGCCAAGAAGGTGGCCAGCGTTCCATCATTGGCGGTCAGAGCGATAGCAAACACGATCTGACACAGAACAACAGCTATGATCATGCCAGCAACCCTGGTCATTATAAGGAAAAGTGGGATGGTCAGCACGAGAAATGCGATGCAGGCAGTAATGAGCATCTGTCGACGTCCGAAAGAGTCGGACAAGTGACCCATGACGAATATTGAGCCGATGTAGACAACAAGCATTATAGAGGTTGCTAACGTGGCAGTATCCTGTGAGAACCCCAGTTCTTCGTGGACATAGGTTGGCATGTAGCTAAGCAACATGTAGAAGGCAACCGCGTTGAGGCAAGAAACACCAAACGTGATGGCGGTTTCCCGGCGGTGATTACTCAGAAGTTCCTGGATCGATTCAGGCAGGATGAAAATCAGCAAGGCGACAATAAGTCTTTGTCGTTGTCCTCGTTGATCAGTTACGCGAACAGTGAAAGAGATTGTACAGATGTAAGCGAAGATACCGCATGCTACAACGACAATTGCGGTCCACTTATCTAAGTCAACCCCTCTTTGCATATAACCTGGAAGATATGCAATTATGGCGTAAAATGCGATTGCGTGAACTAAAATAGCCGCCAGGGATATTACTATCCCACGACGGTGATGGCTCATGCGCTGGAATATAGAAGTAGTAGCTTTTGTCGACTTTGCTGCCTGCGGTAGTTCTGCGCGCATCTCCTGGTAGGCGGGGGAGTCCTCCAGGTGCACCCGGATGTAGCGGCCGATGAGTCCCAGTGGACCGGCTAAGAGGAAGGGAACTCGCCATCCCCAGGTGTTCACGGCGCTGTCACTGAGAACTGTGAACATCCCTGTGACCATGAGAGACCCGGCAAGCAAGCCGCAAGCGGTGGAGGCGGGAACCAACGACGTGTATATTCCACGACGAGAAGGTGGTGCGTACTCAGCGAGGAAGGTTCCAGCTCCCGCATATTCTCCCGACGCGGAGAATCCCTGGATCATACGCAGCAGTAGCAGGCCAATGGCGCCCGCTATTCCGATAGCCGAGTATGTGGGAAGAAGCCCGATGAAGAAGGTCGATCCGGACATGATGAGAATCGACCAAGACAGAGCCCAACGACGTCCCCATCGGTCTCCCCAGGCTCCCCACACGATGGCCCCGATCGGTCGTAGAATGAACGACATGGCGAACACGGCATATGCTGACATCAACCGAACAGTCTTATCTGCTTCAGGAAAGAAGGCAAGGCCAATGACGGTGGCCAAGTAGCCGTACGAGGCGTAGTCGAACCACTCAATGAAGTTTCCGATGAAACTCGCTTTTGCTGCGCGCCTCAGCGCGAGACTTCGTTCGGGGTCCAGGTGATGGTCGTTCAGGCTTCCTGAGTGGACGGTATTCATGGCCTATGGCTCCGGGTCAGTCGATGTCGACGATGATGTTATGTCATCTTGTGATGACATGTGCGAATGATTGTACCCGCCATCCTGTCTGCCTACGGGGCTTCTGGACCTGTCTCCGCAGACAGACAGGATGGCGTGATGATCAGGCCTCGGAAGCGCGAGACTTCCGAGTGACGGCATCCAGAATGATAGGCGCCAGCCCTCCGCCGACAATGAGCAGCCCCCCGACCATTCCCACAGGAGTGAGCTTCTCCCCCCAGACGATGAGACCACACAGAATGGCGACAGGGCACTCCCAGTAGGAGATCGTCGAGTACTCCACGGCAGGGAGATTGCGTCCAGCAACGACCAGGAATCCCAGTGCGAAGAGACCACAGACAAGGAAGAGGGCCACAGCCCACATCCAGTTGGTGACCGTGAAGGACGCAACGCCGTGCCAGGGCTTCAGGATAACCGACATCGCCAGCGTAGCAGAGGCGGCCCAGAAGAAGTTCCAGACACCGCGTACAACCGAGTCCACGTCCTTGCGATAGCCGTAGAAGAACATCGCCAGGCCGTAGAAGACTCCTGACAGCAGGCCAAGAAGGTCTCCTAGTTTCTTCTGAGGGAACTCAGGAGACGAGGCCGACAGATCCAGCCCGAAAGTGAGACTTCCGTTCTTGAAGTCGATGATTCCGATGGTCAGCAGCATGCCGACGAATACCAGAGACAGGAAAATTCCAGAGAGCACGCTGATCTTTTCCTTGCGGAAGATGCGTGCGAGCAGCGCACAGAACAGAGGTCCTGTGTAGATGAGGAAGACGGCGTTGGCGATCGACGTCATCAGCGTCGAGGAGATATAGCAGCCCAGGGACAGGCCGATCGCTACTCCTCCCAGGATCACGGTGAGGCTCAGGCGGGTGCGCCGGAACAAGCCGGTCTTCTTAGTGAGAACCAGGATAAGAATGAAGCCGAGCAGCCCAACGGTCATACGCCCGAAGGCAAGGAACGATCCGATGACGGACTTGTCGGCGTCAGCAAGACCGGCGGTCGTGCCACGGCTGATGGTGCCGACGAGCCCCATCCCGGTGGCGGAGAGAAGCATGGCAATGGCGCCAAGCTTCTTGTTCATCACGTACTCTGTGACAGAGGATTCAGCGGACGAAGTCTGTGACATGGCAGTTTTGTCTCCTGAGTTCCCCCGGCATGCACAGCAGATCGGCATCATTGCCAGATCTCACGCGGTCAGTTCGGCCGCAGCCAGTTCAACGGAGCGTCCGACGGCCGCGCTGCGAAGAGCAGAGCCGGGAACGGTGCGGGGCGGCAGCCCGATCCATGAGCTACCGCCCCGCACCCCTAGAGAATCAGACCAGAGTCGGGTCAGCGACCTGGTTGGGGAAGTAGTCCTCGCAGCCACCCTCACGGTAGACGTCCGCGGTCGCGCAGTGGAGACCACCGCCGAAGGCGTAGGCGTCACGGAAGGGAACCGGGATGACGTTCATGCCCAGCTTGTCCATCTGCTCCATCTGGTGGACCTCGCTGGCCTCAACACACACGGTCTTGTGGTCGATGACGAGGCAGTTCATGGACAGCCAGACGGAGGAGTAGCACAGCGGCGGCGGAACCTCGTGGGCCGGGGGAGCGGCGTCGACGATCTGCCAGTCGTTGGCCTCGAAGATCTTGCGCTGTTCCTCGGGCAGGCGGCGGTGCGGGTTGTTGATGATGAGCCCGGGACGCAGCGGCACGAAGGTGGCGTCGATGTGGATCGGGTAGGGGTCGCCGGGGAAGTTCACCGCGTGCACCCGCAGGTCGGGGTAGTAACGCTTGAACCACTCCATCGCCTTGCGGTTGGTGGTCAGGCCGTGCTGGATGAACAGGTCCTTACCCACGCGCATGACGTCAGCGGCGTCCCACATCGGCTCAACCTCGGTGGTCACGAAGTCCTTGGCGGCGGTGCGCTCAAGGCGCTCCTCCAAGGAGATCCGCTCGTCGTAGTAGTTGTGCTTGTAGGACTTGTCCGTCAGCCGAGGACGAGGCGCCTGGGTCCACTTGAACTCCGGGTCCTCCTCGAAGTACTGGTTCATGAGGGGCCAGTAGGCGAGGTACTCGAAGTACCGGCACCGGAACGAGTTGGCCGACGACATGATCTCGTCACCGATGGTCAGCAGGATGTCGCGCGGCGGCATCTGGGTGAAGCCCGACTCCGTACGGAAGTCAGGCGTCTGGATGGCCTGGTTCCACTGCAGCGGTGTGGGCCGGTCCACCTTGACGCCCAGTCCCTCCAGGATCTTGACGTAGTTGTCAAGCTGCTCGTTAGCGGCCTCGACGGTGGCGGTGGGACGGGGGCCCCACATGCCGCGCATCTCGGAGTCGATCGGCACCTTCTCAGAGGTGGCGGGCTCCTCAGGAGGAATAACCGAGAAGTCCGCGCGTCCGACGATGACGTGCTTGAGCGGGTCGAAGTCGTTCCAAGAGTTGACGATCTTCGTCATGAGTGAGTCACTCCCTTGTGCTCGTTGTGTGGTGTGTGAATTGAGACAGGTAAATATGTCTGTGGCTCAATACTGTCATTCTACTCTAAAAGAACCTTAAACGCGGCCCTAGGAGTATCTGTATAAATGAATGATAGCTGAACCGTGGCGTGGTTATATGTGGTTGACGGTTCTCACCACCTCCTTGAAGGACCGATGCCGTCGTTCCGGTCAGGCCCTGCGAATACGGGTGTCAAGCTGCTCGGGAATCGGGGGATGAATATCGTCGGGGCCACCGTAGTTGCCCCCGGGTGTCACGATAGTCCCTGCCTGACCGTCAATGATGGAAACGGCGTCCTCAAGACGGCCGATTGCCGCCATGTCTCCAGTCAGCTCAACAAATCGGCACACCGCCTCGACCTTTGGCCCCATGGATCCACTGGGAAGGCCCATGGCGCGCAGCTCTGCCGGCGTGGCCCGCGGAACCTGTTTCTGGTTCTCGGTGCCGAAGTCCTCAAAGACGCCGTCGACGTCGGTGAGAATGAGAAGCGCGTCAGCCTCAAGCGCCTCGGCCATGACCGATGCGGTCAGATCCTTGTCGATCACGGCCTCAATGCCCTTGAGCTTGCCCTCTTCGCTGCGGATGACGGGAACTCCGCCTCCACCGGAGCACACGACGATGGCACCGGCCTCCAGGAGCGTGCGCACCAGCCGGGTCTCGATGACCCGCTGCGGCTTGGGGGAGCCGACGACGCGACGGTAGTGCTCGCCATCGGGCTTGACCACCCAGCCGCGTTCCTCGGCCAGCTTCTCGGCCTCTTCCTTGGTGTAGACCTCGCCGACGAACTTGGTGGGGTTGGAGAAGGCCGGGTCCCCAGCCATGACCAGGGTCTGGTTGACCATCGCGGCCACGTGGCGCCCCGGCAGGGCGTTCTGCATGGCCTGGAGTAACCAGTAGCCGATCATGCCCTGGGTCTGAGCACCGAGGGTGTCGAACGGGTAGGGCTCAGAGAGGCGCTCGTCGTTGGCGGACTCCAGGGCCAGTACGCCCACCTGAGGGCCGTTGCCGTGGGTGAGGACCAGCTCGTGCTTTTCCGCCAGCTTCGCCAGCTCACGCGCTGCCACCTCGACATTGTGGATCTGGGTGCGGGCGTCGGGTTTCTCACCCCGGCGCAGCAGGGCGTTTCCGCCGAGGGCAACAACGATTCTCATGACTCAGTCCCACTCTCCGAGAGTCGCGACCATCACGGCCTTGATGGTGTGCATGCGGTTCTCGGCCTGGTCGAAGGCGACGTTGCGCTCGGTCTCGAAGACGTCGTCGGTGACCTCCAGGCCGTCCATGCCCGTCTTGGTGAAGATGTCCTCACCCACGGTGGTGTTGCGGTCGTGGAAGGCCGGCAGGCAGTGGAGGAACTTCACGTCGGGGTTGCCGGTGGCCTCCACCATCTCGGCGTTGACCTGGTAGGGGTGCAGCAGCGCGATGCGCTGGTCCCAGACCTCCTTGGGCTCACCCATGGAGACCCACACATCGGTGTAGAGGAAGTCGACGCCCTTGACGCCCTCGGCAACGTCGTCGGTGACGAGAATCCGGGCGCCGCTGTCCTTCGCCAGCCTCTCGGCCTGGGCCACCACCTCAGGAGTGGTCTGCAGCTCCTTGGGCCCCACCATCCGCACGTCCATCCCCATGAGGGCCGCCGAGATGAGCAGCGAGTTGGCGACGTTGTTGCGGGCGTCGCCGAGGTAGGCGAAGGAGATCTCCTCGATCGGCTTGCCGGCGTGCTCCAGCATGGTGAGCTGGTCGGCCAGCATCTGGGTGGGGTGCCACTCGTCGGTCAGCCCGTTCCACACCGGCACACCGGAGAGCTCGGCCAGCGCCTCGACGTGCTCCTGCTTCTTGCCTCGGAACTCGATGCCGTCGTAGAAGCGGCCCAGCACCCGGGCGGTGTCCGCCACGGACTCCTTGTGCCCCATCTGCGAGCCCGAGGGGTCCAGGTAGGTGACGTGCGCGCCCTGGTCGTAGGCGGCGACCTCGAAGGAGCAACGGGTGCGCGTGGAGGTCTTCTCGAAGATGAGGGCAATGTTCTTGTCCGTCAGCCGCTTGACCTCGCGGCCGGCCTTCTTGGCCTCCTTGAGATCAGCCGCCAGCTGGAGCAGGGAGCCCCACTCCTTAGCGGTGAAGTCAAGCTCCTTGAGGAAGTTGCGGTTGTGCAGGGGGTGGGTCATGAGGACTCCTTCTTCTTCGTCCAGATGTTGAGTGGGTGATGGGTTTTCTTCATTGACGCCGAAGGCGCCGACGGGGGACCGTATCAGGCGACCGGGTCTCGCAGAATCGGACAGCTCATGCAGTGCGGGCCACCGCGTCCGCGCCCGACCTCCGAGCCCGGGATCGTCAAGACCTCGATACCGCGGGAGGTGAGGTACTCGTTGGTGTTGACGTTACGCTCGTAGGCGACGATGACGCCGGGGGCGATGGCCAGCGAGTTGGAGCCGTCGTCCCACTGCTCGCGTGCGGCGGCCATCGAGTCCTGAGGCGTGATGAGGACGGTGAGGTCGTCGATGCCCAGCGCCTGGGCGATGACGCGGTACATGTCCTCCGGGGCGTTGCGGGTGACGCTGATCTGTCCGTTGCTTCCGGGACGCACAGTGAGCGTCGGCAGCATCCCCAGGCCTCCGTAGACGGTGAAGGTGCCGACGTCGACCATGGTCATGACCGTGTCCAGGTGCATCTGCGCGCGCGTCCGCTTCATCTCGACGGCGACGATCTGGTTGACCTTCCCACCGGCGAAGAGTCTTCTGGCGAGTCTCTCGATGCCCTGGGCGGTAGTGCGCTCTGAGACGCCGACCAGCACGGCGCCGTTGCCGATGATCTGGACGTCGCCTCCCTCGACCGTGGCGGGGCCGGCCTGGGTGCCCTCGGACCACACGGGGAAGTCTGCGCTCGCGAAGCGGGGGTGCCAGCGGTAGATCGCCTCGTAGTTGATGGTTTCGCGCTGCCTGGCCTGCATCATCATCGAGTTGATGGACACGCCGTTGTAGATCCAGCACGACGTGTCTCGGGTGAACAGGTGGTTGGGCAGCGGGGCCAGGAGCAGGTCGTCGTCGTTCATGGAGGCCAGCACCAGGGAGTCCGGGCAGGAGGTGCGCTCCAGCAGCTCGGCCTTGGTGATGCCGGCGACGAGGATCTCGGCCAGGTCGGCTCCGGACAGCCCCTGAGCCAGGGCCCGCAACGGCTCGGCAGCAATGGGGCCGTTGGTGTTCTCGTTGACGACCCGGTCCAGGACATAGTCCCTGGCCTCGGGCACCTCGAGGGTCTCGGCCAGCAGGTCGCTGAGGTAGAGAACCTCGACGTCACGATCGGTCAGCACGCGTGCGAACTGATCGTGCTCCTCCTGGGCCCTCTCGAGCCACAGGACGTCATCGAACAGAAGATGATCCTTGTTCTGCGGGGTGAGCCGGAGCATCTCACCCCCGGGCCTGTGCAGGATGACCTGCCGAAGCCTCCCGATTTCGGAATCCACGGAAAGACCCATGACTCCCTCTCTGACACAGCACTGTGCCGGTAATGCGGATCATGACGCACATCATGCGCCTGATGATTGAAATGGTACGGCTGTACCGGATTGGTACGAGCGTACCAGTGTTCGCGAGTGTTGGAAACCCCTTGGGAGAAGGAAGTTCGAAGTAGGTTGATCAAGCAGGTGCGGTCGGCATGTGACATACGTCCTAGATGATGTTGTCACGTTCTGTACTACTGCAGACGTGACCTTACATACAGTTGGTTTGGGGGTGAATTTGTAGGTGGCATACAAAACCTGAGCGCTTTCGAAATCAGGCCTCATGCTCGCGCCAACAGCCGTGCCGTCTCGGCGGCATACGGCGGCTCCGTGGAAGGATACCGAGGTATGACCGTGCCGAGCCCCGACGCTGAGTCCATCCGCCCCTCTGGCCGCGTGAACGCCGTCGTTCTCGACTACGGCAACGTCCTGTACACCTGGGAGCCGATAGCTGCCGTCGCCGGATACGTCTCGCCGGAGGCGTGGGACGAGTTCGTGGCCGACGGCGGCTTTCTCGCCTGGAACGAACGACTGGATCTGGGGACCCCTTTCGAGCAGGTGCTCGCCGACTATGCCCTGGCTCATCCGGATCGCCCGGACTGGGCGGAGATCCTGTCCTTGTACCGCCAACGCTTCACAGCCTCGCTGACCGGTCCTGTTGCCGGCATGGCGAGTCTGCTCGACGAGCTCCTGAAGGAGGGCGTGGTGCTGTACGGCCTGACCAACTTCGACGCCGCCCCTTTCGAGAGGGCCCGGCTCCTGGTACCTCAGCTCGAGCACTTCAGCGGCATCGTGGTCTCCGGGCGCGAGCACCTGGCCAAGCCGGACGACGCCATCTTCGAGCTGCTCCTGGAACGCTACGGCCTCCACGCCGCCAGCACCCTGTTCGTCGACGACTCCATGGTCAACATCCGGGCGGCCGGCAGGCTGGGCCTACGCACCCATCACTTCACCGGGGCGGGGCGGCTGCGCGCCGAGCTCGTCGCTACGGGGCTGCTTCCCACGCCGGACCGGAGGTGAACCCGGCATTCGGCGGTGTGGCGCCGTAGACTCAACCTCATGCGTGTGCTTTTCGCCGGAACTCCCGAGGTAGCCCTGCCCACGTTGGAGGCCCTCATCGCCAGTGAGCACGACGTCGTCGGAGTCCTCACTCGTGCGGACGCACGTAGGGGGCGCGGCCGCACGCTGCACCCCTCACCAGTGGCGGCCGTGGCTCGTCAGGCCGGT
This sequence comes from Actinomyces naeslundii, assembly GCF_001956585.1. Taxonomy (GTDB): domain Bacteria; phylum Actinomycetota; class Actinomycetes; order Actinomycetales; family Actinomycetaceae; genus Actinomyces; species Actinomyces naeslundii. The sequence goes on from NZ_MSRR01000003.1 coordinate 223,514, forward strand.
CTGGACGTCCGCACTCCGGCCACGCTCAGGGGAGAGGAGGGCCAGGAGGTAGGGGACTGGATGCGCAGTCTCAAGGCCGACGTCGCTGTCGTGGTCGCATACGGGTGCCTGGTGCCTACCGATCTGCTGGATGTACCCGAGCACGGATGGTTGAACCTCCACTTCTCCCTGTTGCCGGCCTGGCGCGGAGCCGCACCCGTCCAGCGGGCGATCATTGCCGGTGAGGAGGTGACCGGCGCCTGCGTGTTCCGTCTTGAGGAGGGGCTTGACACCGGGCCCGTCTACGGTCGCATCACCGAGGCGATCAGCACGACCGACACCAGCGGGGACCTCCTGGAGCGGTTGGCGCGGGACGGAGCCCCTCTGGTGCTCGACGTCCTGCGCTCGGTCGAGGAGGGGAACGCGCATCCTGAGTCGCAGGACGACGCCCTGGCCACCCTGGCACCGATGCTCTCCGCCGCAGACGGGCTGGTCCGCTGGGAGGACCCTGCGCTGACCATTGACCGTCGGATAAGGGGCGTGTGCCCGGCACCTGGAGCTCATACCACCTACCTGGGGGCCAGGTTCCGTCTGGGACCGGTCACTCCGGTTCCGGAGGTGACCGATCTTCTTCCCGGTCAGCTGCGCGCCACCAAGCGTGAGGTGCTTGTGGGAACCGGTGGTTGCGCCATCCGCCTGGGACAGGTCGCGCCCGCCGGGCGCAGCTGGATGCCCGCAGATGCCTGGGCCCGCGGTGCCCGCCCAGAGGTGGGTACCGTCCTGGGGGCTCCGGCCCCTGCCAGTGATGACGGCGAGGGGACGGTCTGATGGGGGAGCGACCGACACGTCGAGGTGCGGCAGGTGGTCACGGGGGCGGACGTGACCGGGGGAGACGCCCTCGCAAGCCGGGCAGTGGACGAGCGGGAACGCGGTCACGTTCGCCTCAACGCCGCTCGGACCCGGCTCGTCGGGTCGCGCTGGAGGTGCTCACCCGCGTGCGCCGGGACGACGCCTTCGCCAACCTCCTCCTGCCCGAGCTGCTGGACTCCGCCGAGCTGGATCGGCGTGATGCCGGCTTCGCCACAGCTCTGACCTACGGGACGCTGCGTCTTCAGGGACGCTATGACGCCATGATCGCCACGTGCACTGACCGGCACCTGGAGCAGATCGATCCGGCCGTGCTCGATGTCCTGCGTCTGGGGGCCCACCAGCTCATGGGGATGAGGGTGGCTCAGCACGCCGCCGTCAGCACCACCGTTGACCTGGCCGCCGACTCCTGCGGGCGTGGAGCCGCCACCTTCGTCAACGCGATCATGCGCCGGCTCAGCGGTCAGGACCCGGATGCCTGGATGGCGCTCCTGAGCCGGGACGCCCCCGATGAGACGGTGGCCCTGGCGCGCACCCAGTCCCATCCGCAGTGGATCGTCAAGGCACTGCGGCAGGCACTGGTCACTCATGGTCGCAGCGCCGAGGAGCTGGAGGCGCTCCTGGTCGCTGACAACACCGATCCTGAGGTGGCGCTGTGCGCCCGCCCCGGCCTCATCGCCCCTGAGGCCCTGGCCAAGACCGCCCGGAAGGCCGACCGGGTTCACGAGGTCGAGCCGCGGCTGGGGCGGATCAGTCCTCTGGCCGTCGTCCTGGTCGGGGGAGACCCCGGCAGGATCGAGGCGATCCGGGACTCGCGGGCAGGGGTTGAGGACGAGGGTAGCCAGCTGGTTGCGCTCATCGCCGCCGAGGCCCCGCTCGAGGGCCGTGACGAGCGCTGGCTCGATCTGTGCGCTGGTCCCGGAGGCAAGGCTGCGCTGCTGGCCGCACGTGCGGCTCAGAAGGGCGCTCACCTGCTCGCCAACGAGGTGAGCCCTCATCGGGCGGACCTGGTGCGCTCCGCCCTGCGTGCGGTGCCGCCGGATACGGCCCACGTGCGTTGCGGTGACGGGCGGGATCTCGGGCGCGACGAGCCCGGCAGGTACGACCGGGTTCTGGTCGACGCGCCCTGCACAGGGCTGGGATCCCTGCGTCGTCGGCCGGAGGCCCGGTGGCGACGTCAGCCCGGGGACGTCACCGTCCTGGCCGAGCTCCAGCGCGAGCTACTGACCAGTGCGCTGCGCGCCGTGCGGCGCGGGGGAGTGGTGACCTATGTGACCTGCTCACCCCACGCCCTCGAGACGAGCCTCGTGGTGCGTGACGTCACTCGCCTTCTGGCACACGAGGGCCTGAGCACTGAGATTCTGCATGCCGGTGACGTCGCCACCCGTCTGGCGCCTCAGCCTCCGGCCGGTGCTGACTGCGAGATGCTTCAGCTCTGGCCGCACCTCGATGGCACCGACGCCATGTTCTGCGCCGTTCTGCGCCGCACCAGCTGACCCACGACGACACCTTCAGCACACGATGAGGAGCACCCGATGACGGCTATCCACCCCTCCATCCTCAACTGCGACATCGCGCATCTGGCCGATGAGCTCGATCGGGTCGCGGGTGCCGACGGTACGGGTGGAGCGGACGGGATCCACGTCGACGTGATGGACAACCACTTCGTGCCCAACCTGTCCTGGGGGCTGCCCGTGGTCGAGGCGGTGCTCGCCCACACCTGTCTGCCCGTGGATGCCCACCTCATGATCCGCGACGCCGACCGTTGGGCCCCGGCCTATGCCGAGGCGGGCTGCCAGATCGTCACCCCCCATGCCGAGGCCACCACGGCGCCGGTGCGCCTGGCGCGCGAGCTTCACCGGCTCGGTGCTGGTGCGGGAATAGCCTTGAGGCCCGCCACCCCGCTGGAGGCCGTTGCCGACGTGCTGGGGGAGTTCGACCTGCTCCTGCTCATGACCGTGGAACCGGGCTTCGGGGGCCAGCCCTTCATCGAGTCGATGATGCCCAAGATCCGCCGCGCTCGTGAGCTGGTCGGATCCAGTGGGCTCGATCTGCGTCTGCAGGTCGACGGTGGCATCACCTCCCAGACGATCGAGCGCGCGGCCGAGGCCGGGGCCGACGTCTTCGTCGCCGGCTCAGCGGTCTACCGGGTCGACGACGCTCTGGCCGCCATTGCCGAGCTGCGCGAGGCGGCAGCCACCCATCGACACGATCACGGCCGCTAACGATTCGCTGACAAGCACTGGCGGGTCGCCACTGGTCGCTATGTAATGCCACAGCCCTCAGCCCTGAGGAAGGAGGTGTGTATGAGACGGATGTGACAGATGAGATGCCTAGGCGGTCCCCCCGACAATCCTTGTGGGAAACCTCAAAGGGCTTCGGAAGGCGAAAGACGCCTTTGCAAGGCGCCGGTTATGCCGCACCATCGCTGGGGTCTCGGTTGTTACACCAACGCAACTCTCAATCTTTGTGAGGTTTCCACAAATGGATTGTGGCACCCTGAGCACGTAACGTCGTCATCCAGCGGATCCGTCAACCTGCGCTTGTAGGGAAGGCACGGATCCCACCACCCCGGCCCATGGAGGGCCCCGCCGTCAACCCGGCACCGTCCAGGCAAGGAGACTCTTGGTGACCCTCTCCCGCATCCTCGTCGCCAACCGCGGCGAGATCGCACTACGTGTCGTGCGAACCGCCCGCGATCTCGGGGCGACATCGATCCTCCCGTACACGCCCGAGGACCTCATGAGCCCCGCGGCCGAGCTCGCCGACGAGGCCTACGCGATGCCGGAGGGCTCGTCGTACACCGACGCGGCGGCAGTCCTCGAGCTGGCCCGCACCACAGGCGCTGACGCTGTCCACCCCGGCTACGGATTCCTGTCTGAGGACGCCGACTTCGCCCGTTCGATCATCGAGGCCGGCATCACCTGGGTCGGTCCGTCACCCGAGGCCATGGACGCACTGGGGGACAAGATGAGTGCCCGCGCCACCGCTGAGCGGGCCAAGGTGGCCCCGGTGCCCGGCATCACCGACTCAGTCACCGATGCTGAGACCGTCATCAGCTTTGCCGGCACCCATGGCTACCCGGTCGCTCTCAAGCGCACCGACGGCGGTGGTGGGCGCGGCATCACTGTGCTGCACAACGATGACGAGGTCAGGTCCACCCCCGCCTTCGAGTCCGCAGCACTGGGGGGAGGCACCCTCATCCTGGAGCGCTTCGTCACGGCTGCACGCCACATCGAGACCCAGTGCGCCCGAGACTCCCACGGCGGCTTCGCCGTCGTCTCCACCCGCGACTGCTCCTTGCAGCGACGCAACCAGAAGCTCCTCGAGGAGGCCCCGGCCCCCTTCCTGCCCGAGGGCGCTCACGACCGTCTCGTCGAGGCCTCCCGCCGCCTCCTGGAGACGGTCGACTACGTCGGAGTAGCCACCTGTGAGTTCCTCCTGACCCCCGAGGAGGACCTCTGGTTCCTGGAGGTCAACCCCCGTCTCCAGGTGGAGCACTGCGTCTCCGAGGAGGTCACGGGGACCGACCTGGTCGAGCTCCAGCTGCGCATCGCCGAGGGCGGTCACCTCGGTGAGATCAACGAGCCCCGCGGCCACAGCCTCGAGCTGCGCATCACCTGCGAGGACCCCTCCCGTGGCCTGGCGCCCTCCACCGGTGCCATCACCCGCCTGCGCTGGCCGGCCGGCCCCGGCATCCGCATCGAGTCGGGAGTCACCGAGGGCGACGTCGTCACCCCGATGTTCGACCCGATGCTCGCCAAGATCGTCGTCACCGGCGCCACCCGTGAGCAGGCCATCGCCCGCGCCCGGCGCGCCCTGCGGGAGACGGTCGTCGAAGGCGTCACCGTGTGCACCGCTCTGCACGCCGAGGTCCTGGAACGCCCGGCCTTCACCAACCCCGACGCGTCCGGACGCCTGACGGTGACCACGCGGTGGATCGAGAACGAGGTACTGCCCGAGCTCGCTGACGCCGGCGCTCCGGCAGACGCCGACGGTTCTCAGGCCGCCCCGGAGGCGGTCACCAACCCGCGTACCCGCTCCAGCTACATCATCGAGCTCAATGGCCGCCGGATGCAGCTGACCCTTCCTGACGGGATCCTCGCCCCCTCCAATCCGGCGCGCGGCTTCAGCCCGCGCAGCAACCGGGCCCAGCCGTTACGTGGTCGCTCCGGAGGGACCACGCGCTCGGCTCGCGGTGGCGCCTCCGGTGAGACCGAGTCGACAGGCTCCGAGCCCGGCGTCATCGCCGCCCCCATGCAGGCGATCGTCACCCGTATCTGTGTGGAGCCCGGCCAGCAGGTCTGTCAGGGCGATCTGCTCGTGGTCCTGGAGTCCATGAAGATGGAGAACTACGTCCACGCGCCCAGTGACGGCACCATCTCGGAGATCCCCGTCGGTGCCGGACGCACGGTCTCCGCCGGTGATGTCCTGGTGCGCATGCACACCCCCGAGAACAGCCCCGAGGAGGCCTGAACCGTGAGCACAGACTCCAGCGCCGGCTCCAGCACGCCGACACCGGGAGCCACGATGGCGGACTCGCTCTCCACCACGGCCTTCCGCCAGCGCATCGCCCGCGTCGACAGGGAGGCCGAGGAGCGCGCCGCCACCCGGCAACACGCCAAGGGAAAGCGCACCGCTCGGGAGCGCATCAACGACCTGCTGGACGACTCCACCTTCCTGGAGATCGGCCGCTACACCGGCTCCGGGGCAGGTGAGAAGGCCCGTCCCTCCGGCGTCGTCACCGGCTTCGGGCAGATCGACGGCCGTCAGGTGGCCGTCTACTCCCAGGACTTCTCCGTCTCCGGCGGAGCCCTGGGCACCATCGAGGGGGACAAGATCGTTCGCCTTCTCGATGACGCCCTGCGCCTGCGCATTCCCGTCATCGGACTCATCGACTCCGGCGGGGCGAAGATCCAGGAGGGCGTGGGAGCCCTCAGACAGTACGGGCGCATCTTCAACCGCACCTGCGCAGCCTCCGGTCTGGTTCCTCAGATCAGTGTCATCCTGGGGCCCTGCGCAGGAGGCGCGGTCTACAGCCCGGCCCTGACCGACTTCGTCATCGCCACCCGCCAGGCCTCCCACATGTTCGTGACCGGTCCCGACGTCGTGCGCGCCGTCACCGGCGAGCAGATCAGTGCCGAGGATCTCGGTGGAGCGAGGATCCACGGGTCGGTCTCCGGTGTCGTCCACTACGTGGCCGAGGACGAGGAGGACGCCCTGGGGCAGGTCCGCAGCTTCCTGGCCTACCTGCCCTCGTCGGCCGAGGTCGATGCTCCCCTGTACGCCTACGACGACACCGACGCCCAGGCCGACGCCGAGGCCGCCCGTAGCGTCGGGGAGATCGTCCCGGCCTCCACCCGCCAGGCCTACGACGTCGTCGAGGTGGTCTCGGCGGTTGTCGACCACGGTGAGCTCGTTCAGGTCCAGGAGGAGTTCGCCGCCAACGTGGTCGTCGGCTTCGCCTGCTTCGAGGGCCACCCCGTGGGAATCGTCGCCAATCAGCCGCTGGTGGACGCCGGCACCCTGGACGTCGACGCCTCCGAGAAGCTCGCCCGCTTCGTGCGCTTCTGCGACGCCTTCGGGCTGCCGGTGGTCACCTTCGTCGACGTGCCCGGCTACCGCCCCGGTGCCGAGCAGGAGCACGCCGGCATCATCCGCCGTGGTGCCAAGGTCATCAACGCCTACGCCACCGCCACCGTGCCCCTGGTGACGATCGTTCTGCGCAAGGCCTACGGCGGCGCCTACATCGTCATGGGCTCCAAGGCCATCGGCGCCGACCTCAACTTCTGCTGGCCGGGGGCCGAGATCGCCGTCCTGGGAGCGGCCGGGGCCGTCGGCATCATCCACCGCCGCGACCTGGCCAAGGTCCGTGACGAGCAGGGTGAGGAGGCCGCCACCGCCGAGCACGAGCGGCTCGTGGCCGAGTACACCGATGCCGTCATCAACCCGGACAAGGCCGTGGCCATCGGGGAGATCGACGCCGTCATCGCCCCTGAGGACACCCGCAGCGTCATCGTCGACTCGCTGGCCGCGCTGCGCGCCAAGAACGACGCCCGCCCCGACTCGCCCAAGAAGCATGACAACATCCCCCTCTAGATCCCGCTTGCAGGCAGGTCCTGCGCCTTCACCCGATCCCCGTTCTGGTAACCGTTCCGAGACCTCCGACCACGCCGTCGCAACACCGAAGGACACCACTACCGTGCACACGACCTCGCAAGCCCCCAGCCCCGCGACCACAATCGCTGAGCGCCTGAGTGGAGGCGAGCCCTACATCATCACCTTCGGAGGCCAGGCCACTCCTTGGCGTCAGACACTGGCCGACCTGGTCTCCCTGGACCAGGCCCTGGCCGACGACGTCGTCACGGTCGACCGGGCCGTGGCCGAGCGCCTGGCCCCCGTGGCCACCGACCTGCTCACCGTGACCCCGCGCGGCTCACGGCTCCTGAACGACGAGGCCGCACCGGTCGTGCCCCAGCACCGCACGACCGCCGACAGCGCCGACGTCTCCGTACCCGGCATCCTCATGGCTCAGCACGCGGCCCTGGCCTCGCTGCCGGCGGCCGGGATCGACACCACCGCCCACGCCCCGGTGGGCGCCATCGGTCACTCCCAGGGTGTCCTGGGCGTCAGCCTTCTTGACGCCGTACGGGCCGGGAACGGCGAGGGCGTCATCGAGGTTCACGCCATCGCCCGCCTCATCGGCGCCGCCGCCACCCGCGCAACCCGCCGCCTCGACCTGGGCACCGTGGGGGAGTCCACCCCCATGCTCTCGGTTCGCGGTGTGACCCGCAGCGTGCTCGACTCCGTCCTGTCCCGGGTGCCGGGATCCGAGCGGATCTCCGTGGGCGTGACCAACGGGCTCCAGGCCCACATCCTCTCCGGACGCCCAGCCGACCTCGAGCGCGTCGTCACCGCTTTGGAGGCCGCTGCCGCCCGCAGCGCCAAGGCCCGCAAGGACCGCCGCCGCGGCGGTGCCGTCCTGGCCCCGGTCACCGAGTTCCTCACCACCTCGGTCCCCTTCCACACCCCGCTGCTGGCCGGCGCCGTCGACGACGTCGCCACCTGGGCGGCCGCCTGTGGCCTGGACGAGAAGCTCGCCCGGGATCTGGCAACCGCCGTGCTCATCGACCCGGTGGACTGGCCCGGTCTGGTCACCGGGTCGCTCGGGACCGGATCGGCCGCCCCGGTGCGCACCGTCCTGGACCTGGGACCGGGCAACGTCCTGGTCCGACTCACCGAGGGTGTCGTGGCCGGAACCGGCACGACCGTCGTGCCTGCTGGGACTGCCAAGGCCATCGATGACCTCGACCGCGCCGGCGCGGCCCCCCGGCCCAGCGTCGACCGCTCCCGCTTCGCTCCGCGCATCACCCGCCTGCCCGATGGCCGTCTCACCCTCGACACCGCCTTCACCCGCCTGACCGGACGCAGCGCCGTCCTCCTGGCGGGCATGACCCCCACCACCGTGGACCCGGCCATCGTGGCCGCCGCCGCCAACGCCGGGTACTGGGCCGAGCTCGCCGGTGGCGGTCAGACCACCCCCGCCGTGCTGACCGAGAACCTCGAGGGTCTGGAGGAGGCGCTCGAGCCCGGGCGCACCGCGGCCTTCAACGCCATGTTCATGGACCGCTACCTGTGGAACCTGCACCTGGGGACCCAGCGCCTGCTGTCCAAGGCCCGCGCCGGCGGCGCCCCCATCGACGGCATCACCATCTCCGCCGGGATCCCCGAGCTCGACGAGGCCACCGCCCTGCTCGAGCGCCTCCACGCCGAGGGCTTCCCCTACATCGCCTTCAAGCCCGGCACCGTGGACCAGATCCGTCAGGTGCTGGCCATCGCGCGCGCCGTGCCCGACAGCCCCGTCATCATCCAGATCGAGGACGGGCACGCCGGTGGCCACCACTCGTGGGAGGACCTGGACACCATGCTCCTGGCCACCTACGACGCCATCCGCGCCGTGACCAACGCCGTGCTCGTCGTCGGAGGCGGAATCGGCACGCCCGCCCGCGCCGCCGACTATCTCACCGGCCGCTGGGCCGAGGCCTACGGAACGGCCGCGGCCCCCGTCGACGGCGTCATGATCGGCACCGCCGCGATGACCTGCCTGGAGGCCAAGACCAACGACGACGTCAAGCAGCTCCTCGTCGACACCCCCGGGATCCCCGAGGACTCCGGGGTCGAGGGCGGCTGGGTCGCCTCCGGGGAGTCCATCGGCGGCATGACCTCAGGCCTGTCCCACCTGCGCGCCGACCTCTACGAGATCGACAACTCCTCGGCCCGGGCCTCGCGCCTCATCCAGGAGCTCGCCGGTGACGAGGCCGCCATGGCCGCTCGCCGCCAGGAGATGATCGAGGCCCTGGCCAAGACCGCCAAGCCCTACTTCGGCGACGTCGAGGAGATGACCTACCTTGAGTGGGCCACCCGCTACGCCGAGCTGTGCGTCGCCCCCCACGAGGGTTGCTCCGCCACCCGCGCGGACTGGGCCGACGAGGGCTGGTACGACCGCTTCCTCGACCTGCTGCACCGCATCGAGGCGCGCCTGAGCCAAGCCGACCACGGCGAGATCCCCACGCTCTTTGCCGACTACGACGCCGTCATCGACTCCGACGCCGCTCTGGCAGCCCTGGCCGAGCGCTACCCGTCAGCCGTCTCCACCCTGGTGGAGCCCGTCGACGCCGCCTGGTTCGTCGACCTGTGCCGCAAGCACCCCAAGCCCGTGCCCTTCGTGCCCGTGGTCGACGCCGACATCCTGCGCTGGTGGGGCACTGACTCCCTGTGGCAGTCCCAGGACCCGCGCTACACCGCTGACCAGGTGCGCATCATCCCCGGGCCCGTCGCCGTCGCCGGCATCACCACCATCAACGAGCCGGTCGGTGAGCTGCTGGGCCGCTTCGAGACCGCCGCCGTCGAGGCCCTGCGTGAGGCCGGCACCGGCGAGCAGGAGGCCGCCGGTCGTCTGGGCGCCGCCCCCGCCGTGGCCGACGGGGCTCTGGCCGCCCCTGTGGCCGATGCCAAGGAGCTCGTCCAGGTCACCCCCCACGTCCTGTGGAACGGTCACCTGACGGTCAACCCGGCCACCGTCCTGGATGACGACGCCTACAACGTCGTCGCCCGCCCGGACGTGGCCGAGGACGCCTACGACCTCGACATCCGCCTCGACACCCACTGGGACGGCACTCCCGGTGGAGAAGACATCCACGCGGTGCGCCGCCTCGTGGTGCCGCTGCGACTCGCCCGTGCCTGGGACGGGGCCGCCCCGCTGGTCGACCCCGAGCGCATCAGCGAGACGATGAACGACCTGCTGCGCGCCACCGCCGGTGTGGGCGCCGTGTCCATCACGGGCGACGACGTCGACCACCTGCCCGAGGTCCGCCCCGCGCAGGCCGGTGCCACCGACGCCCTGGGACGCCCCACCACCCAGCCCTTCGGCACCATCCACGGCTCCTTCACGCTGGCCGGAACCCTGGGCCATGACCATGCCTCGGTCACCGCCGACGCGCTGCCGGTGGACCTCTCGGCCGCTCCCTTCGTCCCCGACGCCCTGCTCGGCCCCTGCTGGCCCGTGGTCTACGCGGCTCTGGGCAGCGTGGTCGAGGACGGCATGCCGCTCATCGAGGGGCTCCTCGGTGCGGTTCACCTGGACCACACCATCGACCTGCACCTCACTCTCCACCAGCTCCAGAAGGCTGCGGCCACCACCAGTCCCACGATCAACGTCACCGGATGGGTCGCGGCCCTGGAGGAGTCCAGCGCCGGCCGCGTCGTCGACGTGCGCCTGGAGCTGACCGACGCGGGCGACGGCACCCTCGTGGCGCTGATGCGCGAGCGCTTCGCCATCCGCGGCCGGGCCTCCGGCAACGCCGTGCCCAGCGCGCCCGAGCTGGCCGGTGGCACCGGACGCGAGACCGCCCCGGCCGCCCGCCGCATCCTGCGCCGCACCACTGTCACCGCACCTGCGGACATGACGGCCTTCGCCCGGGTCACCGGCGACTTCAACCCGATCCACACGTCCTACAACGCCGCCCACGTGGCCGGTATGGACGCCCCGCTCGTCCACGGCATGTGGCTGTCGGCCACCGCCCAGCAGGTGGCGGCCTCCACTGCGGCCGACGGCTCGCGCCACGTCCTGGCCGGCTGGACCTACGTCATGACCGGCCCGGTGGAGCTGAGCGACGACGTCGAGATCACCGTGGAGCGCACCGGCCTGGTGGTCGGCGGCGGCTACGTCCTGGAGGTCGTCTGCCGTATCAACGGTGAGGTCGTCTCCCGCGGCACCGCCGTCACGACGCCCGAGCCCACCGCCTACATCTACCCCGGCCAGGGCATCCAGGCCCCCGGCATGGGCCTGGACGAGATGAGCTCCTCCAAGGCCGCTCGTGAGGTCTGGGAGAGGGCGGACGCCCACACCCGCGCCGAGCTCGGCTTCTCCGTCATCAACCTGGTGCGCGACAACCCCACCGAGATGACCGCCCGCGGCGTCACCTACCGGCACCCCGAGGGCCTGCTCAACCTCACCCAGTTCACCCAGGTGGCTCTGGCCACTGTGGCCATGGCGACCACTGCGCGCCTGGCCGAGGCGGGGGCCCTGGTGGACAACGCCGCCTTCGCCGGCCACTCCCTGGGCGAGTACACGGCCCTGAGCGCCTACGGGCGCGTCATGCCCGTGGAGACGACGATCTCGATCGTCTTCCAGCGCGGCTCCACCATGCACTCACTGGTGCCCCGCGACGCCGACGGCGCCTCGAACTACCGGATGGGTGCGCTGCGCCCCAACCAGGCCGGGATCAAGGCCGACGAGGTCGAGGCCTACGTGAAGTCGATCTCCCAGGAGACCGGCGAGTTCCTCCAGATCGTCAACCACAACCTGGCCGGCGTCCAGTACGCCGTCGCCGGCACGATCAAGGGTCTGGACGCCCTGGCAGCGGACGCTCGTGCCAAGGCCAAGGCTCGCGGCGGCAAGAACCCCTTCATGTTCGTGCCTGGCATCGACGTGCCCTTCCACTCCGAGGTGCTGCGCCCCGGCGTACCGGAGTTCCGGGGACGCCTGCTCGAGCTCGTCCCCGACGACCTCGACATCGAGCGTCTCGTGGGCCACTACGTGCCCAACCTGGTGGCGCGTCCCTTCGCGCTGACCCAGGACTTCGCCCGCTCGATCCTCGAGGTCGTCCCCTCCGAGCCGATTGAGGAGATCCTGGCCGACTGGGACTCCTGGGTGAAGCGTCCCACCGAGCTGGCCCGGGTGCTGCTGGTCGAGCTCCTGGCCTGGCAGTTCGCATCCCCGGTGCGATGGATCGAGACCCAGGAGGTCCTGCTGTCCTCCCTGAGCGAGGGCGGCCTGGGGATCGAGCACGTCGTCGAGGTCGGCCTGGCCAATTCGCCCACCCTGGCGAACCTGGCCACCAATACCCTGCGCCTGCCTCAGCACGCCGGACGCCACGTCACCGTGCACAACGCCCGCCGCGATGAGGCCCGGGTCCTGGCAACCGACACCGACCCGGCCGTGGAGCTCACCGAGCCGGAGTTCGATGCCCCGGTCACCGAGGAGCCCGCTTCCGAGACCGGCGCTCCTGCCGAGACCGCCCCGGCCGAGCAGGCCCCTGCTCCCGCGGCCGAGGCCGCACCCGCTCCGGCGGCTTCTGCCGCCGGCGGACCGGTGGACGACCTGTCCTTCGGTGCGACCGACGCCCTGACGGTGCTCCTGGCCCACGCCTCGCGCATCCGTCCCGAGCAGATCGGCGCCACCGACACCACCGAGACGCTCACCAACGGGGTCTCCTCGCGCCGTAACCAGCTCCTCATGGACCTGGGCACCGAGCTCGAGCTCGCCTCCATCGACGGTGCCGCCGACGCCGACATGACCACCCTGGCCGCCACGGTTGCCAAGGGGGCCCCCGGCTACAAGGCCTTCGGCCCGGTCCTCACCGAGGCCATCCGTGTGGGCCTGGGCCGCCTCCTGGGTCCCTCCGGCGTGCGCGCCTCCCGGATCGCCGACCGTGTCACCGGGACCTGGGGCCTGGGACAGGGCTGGGTCTCCCACGTGACCGCCGCCGTGTTCCTGGGCACCCGGGAGGGAGCCTCCATGCGTGGCGAGGACCTGGCCTCCCTGGGATCCTCGGCCCCGCTGACCAGCGCCGGCGCCGTCGACACCCTCATTGACGCCGCCGTCCAGGCCGTCGCCGCCGATCATGGCGTCGCCGTGTCCAAGCCGAGCGCCGGTGGCGCCGGCGGGGCTGTGGTCGACTCGGCCGCCCTGGACGCCTTCGCCCAGAGCGTCACCGGCGACGAGGGCGTCCTGGCCACCACGGCCCGAACCCTCCTGGACGCCCTGGGCCTGGCCGAGAAGGCCACCGTCCCGGCCGACGCCGACGACGAGGACGCCCGCACCCGGGCCGCCCTGGCGGCCCTGGACGCCGAGCTCGGCACCGGATGGGTCAAGTCCGTCACCCCGGCCTTCGCCTCCGAGCGCGCCGTCCTCATCGATGACCGCTGGGCCACCGCCCGTGAGGACGTCGCCCGCCTCGGCTCCGGTGAGACCGACCTGGACGCCTCCCGCCGGCTCCTGGCGCCCGAGCGCTTCGTGGGCCTGGGGCAGGCGGTGGCCGACCACGCCACCTGGTGGGCGAAGCAGGTCAAGGGCTCTGAGCTGGCCGATGCCGCCGAGCGCTCCGCCGTCCTGACCGAGATCGCTCAGGCCGCACCGAAGGAGCCTCAGGCCGGTGACCCCACGGTCCGCTGGTCCGAGGACGTCGCCGTTGTCACCGGCGTGGCTCCCGGCTCGATCGCCGCGGCCGTCGTCGGGGAGCTCCTGGCCGGAGGCGCCACCGTGGTGGCCACCAGCTCGCGCCTGACCCACGAGCGCCTCGAGTTCGCCACCACCCTCTATCGTGAGCACGCCGCGGCCGGCGCCAAACTGTGGATGGTTCCCGCGAACCTGTCCTCCTACCGCGACGTCGACGCCCTGGCGGAGTGGATCGGCAACGACCAGGTGGTCACCTCAGGTGGCTCCACCAAGGTCGTCAAGGAGGCCCTGGTTCCCACGCTCCTGTTCCCCTTCGCCGCGCCGCGCGTCTCCGGCACACTGGCCGACGCCGGCCCCGCGGCGGAGTCTCAGACCCGACTGCTGCTGTGGTCGGTGGAGCGCACCATCGCCGCCCTGAGCGCCATCGGCACAGACACCCACGTCGACCACCGTCTCCACGTGGTGCTGCCCGGATCCCCGAACCGGGGCACCTTCGGCGGTGACGGCGCCTACGGCGAGGTCAAGTCCGCCCTGGCCGCGATCGTCAACCGCTGGTCGTCGGAGCGGGCCTGGGCCCAGCGCGTGACGTTGGCTCACCCCCGCATCGGCTGGGTCAAGGGCACCGGACTCATGGGCGGCAACGACCCGCTTGTCGCCGCGGTCGAGGCCGCCGGGGTCCGCACCTGGACCACCGAGGAGATCGCCTCCGAGCTGACCGGCCTGTGCACCACCCAGGTACGCGCCCAGGCGGCTCAGGCACCTGTGAACGCCGACCTCACCGGGGGACTGGGCGACGACATCGACCTCGTGGCCCTGCGTGAGAACGCCGCTGCACAGGCCGCCGCGCCTGTCGAGGAGAACGAGGCTCCGGCCGTCATCAAGGCCCTACCCACCCCAGTCGTCCCGACTCAGCCCACCGCCCCCCAGTGGGGTGAGGTGAGCGCCGACCTCGATGACCTGGTCGTCATCGTCTCCACCGGTGAGGTGTCCACCTGGGGCTCGGGCCGCACGCGCCGCGAGGCCGAGCTGGGCATGAGCGGCGGGGAGGACGTCGACCTGACCGCCGCCGGCGTCCTCGAGCTCGCCTGGGGCATGGGACTGCTCACCTGGCAGGACAGCCCCAAGGCCGGCTGGTACGACACCGATGGTGAGATGGTCGAGGAGTCCGACATCCTGGACCGCTACCGCGACGAGGTCGTGGCCCGCTGCGGTATCCGCGAGTTCGTCGACGACGGCGTCATCGCGCCGATCGCCGACGAGGAGGTCACCGTCTACCTCGACCGCGACATCACCCTGTCGGTTCCCGACGAGGCCACGGCCCGTACCGTCGAGGCCTCCGACCCCGAGCACACGCTCGTGGTCCCCGACGCCGAGACCGGAGAGTGGACCGTCACCCGCCTGGCCGGCTCACTGGCCCGCGTGCCGCGCCGCGCCGCCCTGTCCCGCACGGTCGGCGGCCAGTTCCCACGCGACTTCGACCCGGAGCGCTGGGGCATCCCCGCCTCGATGACTCAGGGCATGGACCCGATCGCCTCCTGGAACCTGGTCACCGCCGTCGACGCCTTCCTGTCAGCCGGCTTCACCCCTGCCGAGCTGCTCAAGGCCGTCCACCCCTCCGACGTGGCCTCCACGCAGGGCACCGGATTCGGTGGCATGGAGTCGATGCGCAAGATGTTCGTGGGCCGGTTCCTGGGGGAGGAGCGTCCCAGTGACATCCTCCAGGAGGCCCTGCCCAACGTCGTGGCCGCCCACGTCATGCAGTCCTACATCGGCGGTTACGGCGCCATGGTCCAGCCGGTGAGCGCCTGCGCCACCGCGGCCGTCTCCATCGAGGAGGGCTGGGACAAGATCGCCCTGGGCAAGGCCGATGTCGTCGTGGCCGGCGCCATCGACGACATCTCGATCGAGTCCGTCGTCGGCTTCGGCAACATGAACGCCACCGCGGAGGCCGCGGCCATGCGCGCCAAGGGCATCTCCGACCGCCACTTCTCGCGAGCCAACGACCGCCGCCGCGGCGGCTTCGTGGAGGCCGAGGGCGGCGGCACGGTGATCCTGGCCCGTGGTTCTGTCGCGGCCCAGATGGGCCTGCCGGTGGCCGGTGTGGTCGGCTTCGTCTCCTCCTACGCCGACGGCGCCCACACCTCGATCCCGGCACCCGGCCTGGGTGCCCTGGGCGCCGGCCGCGGCGGGCGCAGCTCGCGCCTGGCCAAGGCCCTGGCGGCCCTGGGCGTGGAGGCCGACGACATCGCGCTGGTCTCCAAGCACGACACCTCCACCGGTGCCAACGACCCCAACGAGTCCGAGCTGCACACGCGTCTGGCGCGCGCGCTGGGACGCTCCGAGGGCAACTCGCTGGTAGCGGTCTCGCAGAAGACCATCACCGGTCACGCCAAGGGCGGCGCCGCGGTCTTCCAGGTCGCGGGCCTGACCGAGATCCTCGCCTCCGGCGTGGCTCCCGGTAACGCCTCCCTGGACGTCGTCGACGCCCCGCTGGCCAAGGACGCCTTCTGGGTGTGGCCGCGCAAGCCCATCCGCCTGGCCGGTCGCGGCGGCAAGGACGGGCGCGTCCCCGGTGCCGGCCCGGTGCGCGCGGGACTGCTGACCTCGCTGGGCTTCGGGCACGTCTCGGGTCTCATCGCGATCGTGCACCCCGGTGCCTTCGAGGCAGCGCTGCGCCAGGCTGCGGGCCAGGAGGCAGTCGATGCCTGGCTGACCTCCGCCAACGCCCGTCTGGCAGCCGGTACCAGGCGCCGTCGCGCCGGCATGATCGGTCGGGCCCCGCTGTTCGAGCCTGTCCAGGGCCGGCGCCTGGGCGAGGAGTCCAAGCAGCGCGACCCGCACGAGGTCGAGGCCGCCATGCTGCTCGACCCCGATGCCCGCCTGGGCTCCGACGGCGTCTACCACGCCGGCGAGTGAGCTCATCACGATAGCGGACAGGGCCGGTTCTGCAGACGATGGATACCATCTGCAGAACCGGCCCTGTTTGGCTCACATGGAATCGTCAAAGGATTTGCGTCAATGATTCGTAAGTTTTACTTCATGAGGATTCCATCATGACTGAGCCGCAGTTTCCGGACATGCCGAGGACATCCTCCGGCTCAACCGTTCTGGCAGTGGGCACGGACCTGGTGCATATTCCTGACTTCGAGACCCAGCTCGATCAACCCGGCACCGTCTTCGCACAGCGCGCCTTCACCGCGCGCGAGCTCCGTGAGGCCCGCCGTCGCGCGCAGGAGAAGGGATCGAGCCCGGCCCAGCACCTGGCTGCCAGATGGGCGGCCAAGGAGGCTTTCATCAAGGCCTGGAGCCAGGCACACGCGCAATACGCGAATAGTCGCGGAAATAGCGCCTCCCCGGTTATCCTGACCGAGGACGTCGACTGGCGCGAGGTTGAGCTTGTCACTGATCGATGGGGACGCCCTTCCTTGCGTCTGAACGGCGCTATTGCCCACGCTGTTGAGCACGGCCTCGGACGGGAGGTATCTACCCCAGGGTGCTGGCCGGTCTCTCTGAGCCATGACGGCGACTATGCGGTCGCGATCGTCCTGTGTGTGCAGTGAGACCGATCCTGCGAAAAATAGCGGATACCCCGATTCTGTCGCGCGCCGCCGGCCGCGATGTATCTCGCCGCTGACTGACATGAGGACACACGAATGACTGACGTTACCTATCAAGCCATCGCGATGATCATCTACTTCGTGGCCATGCTCGCCATCGGAGGCTGGGCCTATCTGCGAACGGACAACTTCGACGACTACATGCTCGCCGATCGCGACCTCAACCCCTGGGTGGCAGCGCTGTCGGCCGGCGCCTCGGACATGTCGGGATGGCTGCTCATGGGGCTGCCGGGTACCCTGTACGTCAGCGGCCTGGTCGAGGGGTGGATCGCCGTCGGCCTGACGATCGGGGCACTGGCGAACTGGCTGCTGGTGGCTCCCCGCCTGCGCGCCTACACCGAGGTCGCCAACAACTCGATCACCGTCCCGAGCTTCCTGGACAACCGCCTCCACGACACACGCCGGCTGCTGCGCTGGTCCAGCGGACTGATCATCCTGGTCTACTTCACCTTCTACGTCTCCTCCGGCATGGTGGCCGGCGGACGGTTCTTCGAGTCCTCCTTCGGGATGGACTACCGCCTGGGCATGGTCATCGTCGCCGCCATCACGGTGGTCTACACGCTCATCGGCGGGTTCCTGGCCGTGTCCTACACCGACTTCATTCAAGGGCTCATGATGGTGGCGGCACTGGTCATGGTGCCCGTCGTCGGAGTCATGCACCTGGGCGGAGTGTCCAACCTCGTCAAGGCAGTCTCCGAGGTCGATCCCCACTACTGGGCCGTCTGGGGGCCGACCACAACGTTGATCGGCGTCATCTCGGCGCTGGCCTGGGGGCTGGGCTACTTCGGCCAGCCGCATATCATCGTCCGGTTCATGGCCATCCGCAGCCCCAAGGAGGCCGTCGCCGGCGGCACCATCGGGATCGGCTGGATGCTCTTCGCCGTTCTGGGCGCTGCCGGCACCGCCATCGTCGGTGTGGCCGTCTACCAGCACGACAAGAGCCGGCTGGCGGACCCGGAGACCGTCTTCATCACGCTGGGTAAGCTGCTCTTCCACCCGCTGGTGGCCGGATTCATGCTGGCAGCGATTCTCGCCGCCATCATGTCGACGATCTCCTCCCAATTGCTCGTCACCTCATCGGCGCTCATCGAGGACCTGTACGGATCGATGAACCGCACCCGGGGCAGCGACATCAGCGGTAACCGGATGGTGCTCTACTCGCGCATGGCGGTCTTCGCGATCGCTCTGGTCGCAGCCGTCATGGCCTGGAACCCCAGCAAGACGATCCTGGACCTCGTGGCCTTCGCCTGGGCCGGTTTCGGGGCCTCCTTCGGACCGACCATCCTGCTGTCCCTGTACTGGAGGCGCCTGAGCGCCATGGGCGCCTTCGCCGGCATGATCACCGGCGCCGTCATCGTCATGATCTGGGGAAACGTCTCGGGCGGCCCCGGCGGCGTCTTCGACCTCTACGAGATCGTGCCCGGTTTCCTGGGCAACCTGGTTGTGGCCTGGGCGGTGTCCCGCACGAGCCTGCCCTCGGAGGAGATCTCCGAGGAGTTCGACGCCGCTGTCACCGCCTCGCGCGCGTAACCGGGCAGGGTAGCTGGACAGTGCTGCAGGCATGAGGATCGTCGTCGCGCCCGACTCCTTCAAGGAGTCCATGACCGCCGTGCAGGCCGCTCGGGCCATGGCGGTCGGGGTGCGGGACGCCCTGCCCATGTGCCTGGTCGATCAGGTTCCCGTCTCCGACGGCGGAGAGGGCTTCGCCGAGGCCATCACCGCCGCCTGGGACGCCTCATGGCAGGAGGTGACCACGGTTGACGCCCTGGGCCGGCCACGGACGGCGGGCTTCGGACGCGCCAGCGACCGGGCGGTCATCGACCTGGCGTCCAGCGTGGGACTGGAGCACATCCTTCCGGGAGAACGGGACGTCATGCGCTCCTCGACCATCGGGCTGGGACATGTCATCGCGGCCGCAGTAGACGCCGGCGCCCGCTCACTGCTCATCGGACTGGGTGGGTCGGCCTCCAACGACATGGGCCTGGGGATGCTTGTGGCACTGGGCGCCCGCTGCCTGGACGAACGGGGAGGCGAGGTGGAGCCGGTACCCGCCGAGCTCTCTCGCATCCGGCGGATCGAGGTCGAGCCGGCTCGCCGTCGCCTTGAGGGTGTGAGCATCACGGTGGCCGGCGACGTGACGAATCCACTCACGGGCCCCCACGGCGCGGCCGCCGTCTTCGGACCGCAGAAGGGACTGACCGGGCCCGCGATCACAGGGATCGACGGCGAGATGACGCGCCTGGCCGCAGTCCTCGGCCTGAGCCACTGGGCCTGCCGCCCGGGCACCGGGGCGGCAGGCGGCACCGCCTTCGCACTGGCTGCTGTTCTCGGGGCGGAGCTTGCCATCGGCATCGATCATCTGGCTAGCGTCGTCGAGCTACGTGAGCGGCTGGAGGAGGCTGACCTGCTGCTGACGGGGGAGGGTGCCGTTGATGGGCAGTCCCTGGACGGCAAGGCGGTCAGCGGAGTGCTCCGCCTGGCCTGCGAGTGCGGGGTGCCCTCCATCGTCTTCGCCGGACGGGTCAGGGTCGATGCCGAGGCTCAGCGGCGTCTGCGTGATCTGGGGGCCCAGGACATCATCCAGATCTCCGATCCTTCAGAGGCATGGGAGACCTCCCTCAGGCAGGGCCCCGGTCATCTGCGCCGGGCGGTTGCGGGCACCGTGCGTCACTGTTCTGCTGGTGGTGACCGGCTCGAGTCACACTCTGAATGACGTCCTGTGAGCGCACACACAGCCATTGAAAAGCTCCGAGTATCGTCGTGGGACGATTGCGTTGTATTCTTATCGGCAGCAACGTGCTCCGGGGTCGGTGAAAGTCCGAACCGGCGGTAACAGTCCGCGACCCGCTCGTGCCACGGCAGCGTCAAGCAGCCGGGGACCAGCGGTTGAGCCGGTGGAACTCCGGCACCGACGGTGAGAGTCCGGATGGGAGGATGCGCGTGGCGCCCGGCGGGGAGACCCGCAGTTCAAGACAATGTCCCGATCTCACGGACAGCCGTGGGCTCACCGGATCTTGGACTTGACGGGCGCCCAGCACGTGTGTGCGCCGACCGACGGCGTGCAGGCGGACCCCGGTGCAGCCGGGAGCGCTCGTTCCCGGAAGGACCCGGGAGGACACCGTCGTGTACAGCCCCAGCCCCGTCGGCAAGGCCGCGCGCTTCCACGCTTCCCCCGCCGAGCCGCCCAGTGACGTTCCAGAGCCGTCGACGTCCTCGGCCTCGTCGATGACCTCCCCGTCAGAGTCGTTCTCAGAGTCGCCGTCCAGGCCTTCGACTCGTCGCCGCCGTCGCATCCGCGCTGCTGAGCGGAGCGGGCCGTTTCCCGCCGTCGTCCTGGGAGCGGCACTGCTCATCATCTGGCAGCTCGTCGCCGGCTCGGGGACCGTCCCCGAGATCTTCCTGCCCAGCCCCTGGGCGGTCGTCACCCGCCTGTGGCTGAACCTCACTCAGGCCGGGCTGGGATGGAGAGCCTGGATCACGCTGCGTGAGGCCCTCCTCGGCTGCCTCCTGGCCGCCGTGTTCGCTCTGCCCCTGGCCTGGGCCCTGTACCGCTGGCGGCTGTTCTCCCGAACCGTCCTGCCCTATGTCGCTGCAAGTCAGGCAGTTCCCGGCATCGCCGTCGCGCCCCTCATGGTGCTGTGGATCGGTTACGGAACTCTTCCCATCGTGGTCCTGTGCGCCTTCATGGTCTTCTTCCCCATCACCATCACGGTGCTCCTGGGGCTGCGCAGTCTGGACGCCGACGTCATGGACGCCGCCAGGCTCGACGGCGCCCATGGCCTGAGCATGCTCATCCACATGGAGCTGCCGATGGCCCTGCCGGCGATCTACACCGGGTTGCGTACCGGTTTCACCCTGTCAGTCACCGGTGCGGTTGTCGGCGAGCTCATCATGGGTGGTGAGGGCCTGGGGACAGTGCTCTCCACGCAGCAGAGCCGGGGCGACACCACGGGAGTATTCGCCACGATCACGCTCCTGTGCGTGCTGGCCACATCCATCCACTGGGTGCTCCACGAGCTCGAGCGACGCAGCCGCACCGTGGACGCCCTACGAGGCCGACACGCCACCTGAGCCCTGCGCGGCCCCGCTTCCCACCCCTCCGACACAAGGAAACTCCTCATCATGGCTCTCTCTCACCACGTCGTCTTCCAGTCATCCCTCTCGCGCCGCCGGCTGCTGGCAGGAGGCCTGGCGCTCACCGGCGCCGGAGCACTTGCCGCCTGCTCCTCGGGGACCGCCAGCCGCGCGGCGTCGGCCTCGGCGGCCGGAGGCGCACTGACCATCGGCCTGACCTACACGCCGAACATCCAGTTCGCCCCCTTCTACATGGCTAAGAAGGACGGGACATACGCCGCGAACGTGACGCTGCACCACCACGGGGCGCAGGACGGCCTCTTCGACGCCCTCCAGAGCGGCCAGGAGCAGCTCGTCGTCGCCGGCGCCGACGAGGCGGTGGTGGCCACCTCCAACGGCTCCGACCTCGTCGTCGTGGGCGGCTACTACCAGTCCTACCCGGCCTGCCTCATCGTCCCGGAGAGCTCCTCGATCAAGGCCCCCGCGGACCTCAAGGGCAAGACCGTCGGCACTCCAGGCCGCAAGGGGGAGACCTGGTACGCCCTCCAGCTGGCCATGTCCACGGCCTCCCTGACCGAGTCCGACCTGACGATCCAGGACATCGGCTACACCCAGCAGGCGGCGCTCGTCGGCGGCAAGGTCGACGCCGTCGTCGGCTTCTCCAACAACGACGCGATCCAGATCCGCCAGGCCGGTACCCCCGTGCGCACCATCCAGGTCGCCGACCGGATCCCCCTCGTGGGCGTCTCGCTGGTGACGACCCGATCCCTGCTGGACTCCCGTCGTCAGGACCTCGAGACCGCCGTCAAGGCCTCGATCAGGGGCATGACCGCCTTCGTCAAGGACCCCGACGCGGCGGTCGAGGCCACCAAGGACCACATGGACGACCTCAAGGTGGATCAGACGCAGGCGAAGCGCGCCCGCGAGGTCGCCGTGGCCACCGGCAAGCTGGTCAGCGGCGACGGCAGCCACCCCATTGGTTCGGTGCGGGTCGACGACGTCGCCGCCATGATCGAGTTCCTCACCTCCCACAAGCTCCTGGGCGACAAGAAGACGCCCAAGGCCGCCGAGGTGTGCGTTCCCCTGGGGCAGTAAGTACACGGGTGTCAGGGGCGCGCCGGTCGCGTCGTCATTCCTCCGGCGGGGAGTCCGGTGTCGGATCCTGCTCGCCGTCGTGGTGCTCGTAGTGGGCCATGCCCAGCTCGCGGTGCGCGATGCGCCGTAGCGCAAGAAGTACCGGCTCGTAGACCACGGTCCCCAGGACCGCCTGCCTCACCGAGTCCTCGCGCGACTGCCAAGGGACACGCTCGATATCGGCGCGAGCAGTCCGCCGTGCGGCCTCGACGTAAACGGCCAGCTGCTCCGAGCTCATGGCCATGCCGATCTCCTCAGCGAAAGCCAGGGCCACGTCAAGGTGCCTGACCGCAGGATGCTCGGGGGAGCAGGGCAGGCCGAACTGCTCCAGTACCACACGCGCCTTGCCCGCCCTCGACTCCTCGTGCTGGTGAGGGGCTGGGATCGCCTCGGTCGCGAACTTCATCGCCTCCCACGGCTCCTGATCCGGTTGATTGATCACGTCGATGACATCACGCACCTGCTCAATGGATGCGCCTAGGACGTGCATGAGTCCCCGAATAAGGCGCAGCCTCTCCAGGTGCTGAGTCCCGTAGTCAGACTGCCGCGCGTTAACGGGCGTACCGGCGGGCAGGAGGCCTTCGCGGATGTAGTACTTGATCGTCGCCACCGGGGTCCCGGACTCCTTGGCGAGCTCCGAGATACGCATGGTCCTCCTTCTCCAGCGACGTCGCCGGGCCGTCGTGCGATATCACCCAGGTCCGAGCATACGAGCGCACACGGCACCCAAGACTCACGCGCGCCGAAACCAAGGTTCGAAGGGAAGCAGCTCAACCACCTGAGACGGCAGAACGGCGGCGACATCTCCGGTGACCTGGTTGGCAGGGAGCGTTGGGTTGACATATAGATAGCTACGGTATCTACTTAGATCGATACTTTCACTATCCAGTTAGGAGTCGTCTTGTCCACCCAGACCACACATCGTTCGCATGACGAGCCTTCCCCCACCCCGCCAACCACCGGAACCGAGAGCCCTCAACGGGTCCCGTCTGCATGGGTCATGATTGCGATCGCCCTTCCCACCCTGATGACGTCACTGGACTCACTGGTGGTCACGATCGCGCTTCCGCAGATTCACCGGGACCTGGGGGCCTCGGTCACCGAGCTGCAATGGTTCGTCAATGCCTACACACTCACTTATGCCACCTTGATCCTGCCAACCGCAGCACTGGGGGACCGGATCGGGCGCCGCAGGCTTTTCCTGTGGGCAGTGTTCCTGTTCACCTCAGCCTCGGCCCTGGCCGCACTGGCCTCCACACCCTTGGCACTCATCGCCGCCCGGGTGGTCCAAGGTGCCAGCGGGGCGGCCATCGGATCACTGTCCCTGGCGCTCCTGGCCGACGCTGTACCCCCGCACCTGCGAGAGCTCGCCATCGGTGTGTGGGGCAGCGTCAACGGGCTGGGTGTTGCCGCCGGCCCCATCGTCGGAGGTGCCGTCGTTGAGGATCTGCACTGGAGCTTCATCTTCTGGATCAATCTCCCAGTGGGTGCCCTGTCCCTGTCACTGGGATGGTGGAGTCTTCGCAGTGTTGTCACCGTAGGCAGGTCCGGGGCTCGGTCGACCGATCTCGCGGGACTGGCGATGGCGGCGACCTTCGTCTTCCCGTTGACCTGGGCACTGGTGGAGGGCAGCAGCCGCGGCTGGACCAGCCTCCTGGTTCTTGGATGCCTGGCTCTGGCACTGGCCTCACTGGCCGGCTTCATCTGGCGGGAGCGCACCGCTCGTAGTGCTTTTGTGCCAGCGCACCTGTTCCGTGACCGGTGCTTCAACCTGGTCAACACCGTAGCGATGCTCTTCTCCGCCGGGATCTTCGGATCAGTGTTCCTCGTCAGCCAGTACCTTCAGATCGGGATGGGCTTCGGCCCACTGGAGTCGGGACTGCGCGCAGCACCATGGACCATGGTTCCCATGGTGGTGGCCCCGGTAGCGGGAGTGCTCGTCAAGCGCTACGGGCCAAGGGCGGTGCTACTGATCGGTATGGCGCTGCAGACGGCGGCAGTAGGTTGCTTCGTTCTCCTGGCGCACACGAGCAGCGGTTATGACCCCTACGTCCTGCCCATGCTCATCGCAGGTACTGGCATGGGGCTGACCTTCTCCCCGTTGGCAACCGCAGTCCTGGAGGGGATCGCGTCTCAGGACCGTGCCGTCGTCTCGGGGGTCAATCAAACGGCTCGTCAGCTGGGGACGGCCACAGGCATCGCGCTGTGCACCGCCCTTTTCACCACCTTCGGCGCTTACGCCCCTGGTGAGAGATTCACCGCCGGACTCGTCCCAGCGCTGGGCGCCTGCACGGTTTTGCTGGTAGTGGCCACAGCACTTGTCATTGCCATGCCTCGCGGCCATCTACAACCGGCAGGCCAGCAGTGAGGAGACGAGGATGGCGCGCGCCCCGACCTCGTAGAGCTCGTCCATGACCCGGTTCATGTCCGCCCGTGGGACCATGGCGCGCACTGCCACCCAGTCGGGGTTCTGCAGCGGGGAGACGGTGGGGGACTCGATGCCGGGGGTGAGTGCCGCCGCCAGGTGCAGCTTGTTCATGGGGATGTCGTAGTCCACGAGCACGTAGGCACGGGCGCGCAGCACCCCCTCCAGACGCCGCACGAGCGTGGCCAGACCGGGCTCTCCGCGGAACTGCTCGGTGGTGATCAGCACGGCCTCGCTGATGAGGATCGGGTCCCCGAAGGTCTCCAGGCCGGCCGCCCGCAGCGTCGTGCCGGTCTCGACGACGTCTGCGATGAGGTCGGCCACGCCCAGCTGGACGGAGGACTCCACGGCACCGTCGAGGTGAACGGTCTGGGCCTCCACGCCCCGGGAGGCCAGGTAGCCGCGCACCAGGACGTCGTAGGAGGTGGCCACACGGCGCCCGGCGACGTCGGCCAGGGAGCTCATCGTGCCCTTGGGGGCGGCGAAGCGGAAGGTGGAGCGGGCGAAGCCCAGGGGCAGGTGCTCGATGGCGTCGACCCCGGAGTCCAGGAGCAGGTCGCGGCCGGTGATGCCGGCGTGCACGGTGCCCTGGCCGACGTAGACGGCGATATCGCGCGGACGCAGGAAGAACAGCTCGACGTCGTTGGTCTCATCGACGAGCACGAGCTCGCGCCCCGTGCGGCGGGTGCGGTAGCCCGCCTCGGAGAGCATGGTGATGGCGGGGTCGGACAGGGAGCCCTTGTTCGGGACGGCGATACGCAGCACGGCGGTTCCTGATCTGTGGAGAGGAGGTCGAGTAGGAGGTGTGAGGGGGTCTTAGGCTTACAGGTAGCGGTAGATGTCCTGGAGGCTGTAGCCCTTGGCGACCATCATGACCTGAGCGTGGTAGAGCAGCTGGCTGATCTCCTCGCAGGCGGCCTCGTCAGACTCGTGCTCGCAGGCCATCCAGGCCTCGGCGGCCTCCTCGACGAGCTTCTTGCCGATGAAGTGGACCCCGCGGTCCAGCTCCTCCACCGTCCCGGAACCCTCGGGGCGGGTGGCCGCCTTGTGCTGCAGCTCGCTGAAAAGGTCCTCAAAGGTCTTCATGGCCCTAGGCTATCGGAAAGCCGACGGGCCACCGACCGACTGTGGACCTACCCGAGCCCCGAGCCGGTGGTCCGGCTCAGTCCCGGATGGCTGCCCGCCGGGCGCTGAGCATTGCCGCCGTCATCGCCAACGAGCCGATGATCAGGCTGAGGAGGACGATCTCCAGCCAGCGCCCGGGGAACTGGTGGGCGACAGCCATCCAGCCCCAGGGCGCCAGGCGCCACAGCCAGGTGGCCGCCATAACGTCGTTGCCGCCGATGAGCAGCCCCATGATGACTAGGATGACGTTGAGAACGATCGCCACGACGATCCGGGTGCTCAGAGCCACCGCCAGGCTGACGGCCGCGATCATGAAGGCGACGGCCGGCATCACGAGGAGCCCGTAGACCGGGCCGGTCACCGCCGGCAGGCTCGGGTCGGTGCGGGTCAGAGTGTCGCCGAGGACGGTCACGATCCAGGAGACGACCAGGACCGGGATGAGGAAGAGGGCGCTGAGGACCGCGGCTGAGGTCAGGATCCCGCAGGATCCCTGGCGAGTGATGAGGGTGCGCCAGGCGGGCTGGAGGCGTCCCCACACCGTGATGCCGACGAGGGCCGCGGCAACCGGCGCTCCCATGAGCTCGAGGAAGCTCTGCCCGTACCCGGGTGGATACACGGTGTGGAGGACACCCAGGAAGGCGAGCAGCAGGGTCGTCAGGACCGCCCACACGATCCAGGGCAGGACACCGGCCATCGCCAGAACGGCACTTCGCGGCCCGGGAATACGGGCCATACGGGTGGCAGGCGTAGCACGGAGCTGCGGGGTACTCCGGGGCAGCGACGTCGGAGCCTCCACCGGGGCCTGTTCCGAGACGTTCTCCGGCTGAGCGCCGGTGGCCTGTCCGCCGGGAAGCAGGCCTCTGAGCCCGATGACGAACCACGCGGAGGACTCAGCACCCCCAGATGTGCCGCCGAGAACGGCCAGGCCGGTACCGGCCAGCGTCAGGGCGGCCGTCAGCAGGAACCCGGGCAGGAGCGGATAACCCCACACCGGCGAGTCCGCCTCGAGCAGCACACTGCTACCGTGAACACCCAGCAGGGGCAGTGGGACCCTGGCCGTCCAGGCCCACGGGAGCATCCACCAGTCACTCCGCTCGGCCTGGACCACGCCCACCACGGACCAGACGAAGCCGAGGACAGGGGCGATCCCGACGGCGATGACTCGCAGCACGCGGAAGGCTGCCATGCCCCAGGCACAGGCCCCGGTGACGACGATCCACATGTAGGTGGCGAACAGCAGGTACCTGTCCCAGGGGCCCCAGCCGCTGCCGACGATAAGAGCGTGCCCCACCACCGGGGCGACCAGTGCCACCTGGCAGGCCAGCGCGGACAGGCTCAGGACCACGAGGCGGGCAGCCGCCACCCGGCGCGGCTCGACGGCGCGCCAGGCCGTCCCGCCCTGACGCCACCTCCGCTCACGCCACTGGGCCATCACCCCGGTCAGCAGCCCCAGAGGCACCGCGAAGGCCCCGGCATACATATGCATCCACGCCAGAGCATTGCCGTTCCACTGGAGCTCCTTGACCACGCCTGAGGAGATCGAGGCGTTCGCCAGGATGATGGTGTGAACGGTGAAGACGAGGGTCGCCCCGATGACGCCCCAGGTGAAGGTGCGCCGGCTGCGGGTGAGCTCGGCGCGCACCAGGTCCCACAGGCTTACCCTCACTTCTGCCTTCCCCCGCACCTTCACCCGGGTCTGTGGCTGCGCAACGGTGCTCATGCGCCGACCCCCGTCCCGGTGCGGCGTCCGCTTCCAGTGACCGCCGCCAGGAAGGCCTTTTCCATGGCCCGCTCGTCGTCGGCGTCGGCGAAGTCGACCAACGGACCCTCGTAGACGAGGCGGCCGGTTGCCAGGACCCCGATGTCGTCGCTCATGCGGGCGATCTCGCCGAGCTGGTGGCTGGAGACGACGACGGTGCGACCCTCATCGGCCAGGTCCCGCACGAGATCGCGCAGCTCGATGATGCCCTGGGGGTCCAGTCCGTTCTGAGGCTCGTCAAGGATGAGGACCTCCGGGTCGGTCAGAAGCGCCATGGCCAGGGACAGGCGCACCTTCATACCCGTGGAGAAGGATCCGGCACGCTTCCTGCCGACCCCGGCCAGACCCACACGCTCCAGGAGCGGGTCGATCGTCGCCGGGGAGGTGCCGGTCAAGCGGCAGTGGACGAGCAGGTTGCGCCGTGCGGACAGCTGGGGGAAGAGCGCGGGACCGTTGATGGAGGCCCCCACATGGGCCAGGCTGCGCCGGCAGAACGGAGCGCCCTGGATCTCCAACCGGCCGGCGTCGGGCTTGAGCAGTCCCAGAGCGATGTTGAAGGCGGTCGACTTGCCGGCGCCGTTGAGACCGAGCAGCCCGTAGACACGGCCGGGATAGGCCGACAGGTCGAGGTCAGTGAGGACCCTCTGGCGGCCGAAGGACTTCGAGACCCCGGAGAGCCTCAACCCGGGGGCGAGGCCGGTAGTGTGCGTAGGAGAGGGGAGAGGTGATGCCGTAGTGGTGGCTGTGTGGGGAGATGTCATGGCCCTATGCTCGTGTGCGACGGTACCGCGGCGGATCCCCACCAGGGATACAGCCCGTACTCGCCACCACGGCCCCGTCTCCTCCCTGGGGAGGAGGACTACTGTGGCTGGACGAGCCCGGTGGTCAGCGCATAGATGACGAGCTCGACCCGGTTGTGGCAGCCGGTCTTGCCCAGGATCGTCTTGACATGGGACTTGACCGTCGACTCCGCAACATGGAGCCGTTCGCCGATCTGGGCATTGCTCAGCCCTCGGCACACGAGGGCCAGGACGGCGTCCTCTCGCCCGGTCAAGGGCTCGTAGGGGCCCGACGGTGCCCCCACAACGGGCACGGCGCCGTCAGTCGGTCCCGACGGCGAAGTCGGTGGCTGCGCAGCATCCGCTCCGGTACCTGCATCAAGGTGCGCCAGAACGGTGCCGGTGACGGCCGGGTCCAACCAGGACCCGCCGCGGGCGACGACGCGGACCGCCTCCAGCAGCGTCGTCGGCTCGGCGTCCTTGAGGAGGAATCCGTGGGCGCCGGCGCCCAGCGCCGCCAGGACGAGGTCCTCGTCGTCGAAGGTCGTCAGGACCAGGACCCGCACAGGGGCAGTGGCCGGTGCGGCGCGCAGCTCACGAATGGCACTGATCCCGTCCAGGACCGGCATCCGCAGGTCCATGAGCACCAGGTCGGTACTGCCTTGAGGAGCACGGGCTCGGGCACTGAGTCGGTCGACAGCCTCGCGCCCGTTGACGGCCTCCAGAACGACCTCCATGTCGGGTTGCGCGTCCACAAGGGCGCTGAAGGCGCTCACCAGCAGCGGCTGGTCGTCGACAACGGCAACCTTGATCGTGCTAAGGGTCATCTGGAGTCTCCTAGTCCTGTCTCACCGGTCATCTCACCGGAGTTCTGGTCCGGATCCGTAGCGCTCGCGGGCAGCTCGAGCGGCACCACAGGAAAGTCGACGTCAAGGATGAAGAAGCTGCTGCCCTCGTCATCGTGCTGAACGCCGTGGGACATGGTTCCGCCCACGAGCCTGAGTCGCTCCTCCAGACCGACGAGCCCGCTGCCTCCGAACAGCGAGTGCTCCACCGTCTCGGACACCGGGTTGGACACGTGAAGATGGCACGATGACGGAGTCAGCATCAGGCTCAGCTCGATCTGACCGGATCCGTGTCTGACAGCGTTGGTAAGCGCCTCTCCAACGAGCCGGACGAGGGTGAGCCGCTGTATCGCCGACCATCCCTCGTTGCAGCGCTCCAGCACTCCCGGCCCCGGCAGCACGGCATTGATACGGGCACCTGATCCTCGTGTCGTCTCGATGAGCACGGGGATGGTGCGCAGGTCCGCCAGCGGGGTGATATCGCCGGCGTCGGAGCGCAGGACGGAGACGAGTCGGCGTACGGAGGTCAGGGAGTCGTCAGCCGTATCGCGCACGGTGGTCAGGGTGCTGCGCAGTCGTTCCTCACCGCCCAGGGCCAGGCCGGTGGCGGCCTGCACCTTGATCGTGGTGAGACTGTGGCCCACAAGGTCGTGGAGCTCACGGGCCAGGCTGAGGCGCTCGGCCGCAACCGCCTGGGCCGCGGCGATGCCGACGTCGCGGGCCTGGTTCTCGGCGATTCGCCTCCGGGAGGAGGCCAGTAGGTAGGTGAGTACCACGGCACCGACGAAGACCAGGCTGGTGAGTGTTCTGATCAGAAGGATGGTCCCGTCCCAGCCGGAGCCAGCCGTGGGATCGGCGCTGGATCCGTGAGCCCTGGAGTAGCTGGCGAGGGTGACCGGGTTGACCAGGGCACCGGCCAGAGCCAGCAGAAGCGCCGCCGTGCCCCAGCGCCGGTCGGGTTCCCAGCGGGTGACGGTGTAGAGGCCGGTGACCGCCGTGGCGATGATCGGGTTGAGGCCGATATTGACCGGGGAGAGGACCACGAGGATCGCATAGGCCGCGAGCAGGGCGTAGGTCGCGATGAAGGAAACACGCAGGAAACGAAGCCTGCCGAACTGCACCAGCGCCAGTGCCAGACACAGGGCGAAGTCCGCGACGTAGACGGCGTAGGCGCCGAAGCGGAGGATGAAGGTGGCCGATTCAAGGGCGAAGATGAGGAAGACGGCGCCCAGGGCCACGTCCACGACTGGGACGGCGTATCGCGACCAGCGGCTTCCTCGCGTCGGTACGGTGCGGAGACGGGCGCGCCAGTCGTAGGCCGCAGACAGGTTCGTCGCTAGTGGCAACACCGCTTCATCAACCGGCGCAGATAGGTCAGCCATGCACCGCCTCCGCATCCAGGATCCGGCGCACATGGCGACCGGCCGCGGCCGCGGCGATGAAGGCGGCCGTGTCCTCGTCCAAACCCCGCCGCATCGTGGACAGCCTCACACCGGTCTCCGCCTCGGCCGCGCGCAGCAGCTCCATGAGCCCATCGGCGGGGACCTCGACGAGCCGGTGCTGCGCGGCACCCGGCCGCGGCTCGCACAGGACCTCAGCCTCCCGACGCACCTGCGCCCCCAGTGCCCCTTCCAGGATGGGGATGACGACGTCGGCACCCGCCAGCGCGACCCGCCCGTAGGCGGTCATCGAGTGGTGGGAGATACCCAGGTGACGGGGGCGGGCATCGGCCTGGGAGACACGCAGGCAGGCCACCGGGCGCCCGCCCAGCGTGGCGATGGCGTTGACCGCGTCCCCGCAGGCCACTCCGGAGAAGCCCCAGGGTGTCTCGGTGCCCAGGTTCCCGGGTCCCTGGATGACGATGGCGGCATCGGCGTGCAGGACGTGCCGGGCCGCCAGGAGCGCGTTGTGGACGCTGACCGCCTCGATGTCACCGCCCCAGGCCTGCCCGGCCGTCACGGTCCCGGCCAGCCAGCCGGCCTCGCTCAGGGCGGCTACGAGGCGGGAGTAGGCCAGGGGCAGGGCACCGCCGTCGGTCATGACGTAGACGACGCGCGGCTGCCTCGCACCGTCGGGGGAGCGCAGCCCGGCGAGCACCGCCGGCAGGCTCGAGTGCAGGTCGGCCACCACCACCGGCATCCCCTCCAGGTCGACGTCGCCGATCGGCTGGGACAGCAGGCCGTGGTGGGTGGTGCCCTGCTCGTCGACGCCGGTGACCATGACCTGGTCGGGCATGTAGCGGGCCTTGACGAGGTGCCCCTCGCGCGGCGGGTCGGCGGGAAGGGCGTCCAGGCGAGCGCTGACCATGGCGTGCCCTCCCGTGCCCAGGGCGCGGTCGAGGGCTGAGACCTCCAGCCTCACCCGCTCCCCGGCGACGGGCACCCCGGTGAGGGCCTCGTAGGCGACCGCGCGGACCTGAAGACCGGGCATCAGGCTGCTCGCGCCCTTCGGAGCCCCGGTGATCTCCACGTCCAGCTCTGCGCAAGAGCGCCCCGCAGGTCCCCACGCCGTCCTGGCCCCACTCACTACGCCGTCGCGCCACATCATGGCGGCAGACTATCCGGGCGCGCGCGCCACGAGCCGTATGCCGCCCGATTCTCCTAGGCTGAGACACCGTGAGCCAGCAGACCCGCAGTACCGAGGAGCGCCTGGTGAGCCTTCTGCTCACCCTGCGCAACACCACCACCGGGCTCAGTGCCGAGGAGCTCGTGGCCGGCGTGCCGGGATACGCCTCGGGCGACCCGGCCACCAATCCGGTCTCGGCGCGCCGCAAGTTCGAGCGGGACAAGGACACGCTGCGCGAGCTCGGCATTGAGGTGACCACCACTGGGCGCCCCGACGAGCCCCGCTACCGGATCGACGACGAGGAGTACACCCTGCCCGCGCTGCACCTGAGCGCCGAGCAGGCCGCCTGCCTGAGCCTGGCCGCCTCCGCCTGGCGCGACGGGGACCTGCCCGCCACCGCCCGGCGGGCACTGACCAAGCTGCGGGCCGTCAGTGAGGGATCGACGGGACATGTCTCCGCCGGCCTTCCGGCTCTCACGGCTGACCTGTCCGGCGACGAGATCCCCGAGGCCCTCGTCGCTGCGGTCGACGAACGCCGCCTGGTCACCTTCGACTACGTCTCCGCCCGCTCGGGCAGCACCCGGGCACGCACCGTCGAGCCCCACCACCTGCGCCTGGCCGAGGGCGCCTGGTACCTCGACGCCGTCGAGCCCACCAGTAGCCACGACACGGACAGCAGCAAGGACCCAGAGGAGCCGGAAGGAACCTCCGTCAGGATGCTGACCTTCCGCCTGGCCCGCATTGCGGGGCCGGTGACTGTTCATGGACACCCCGGAGCCTTCACCCGGCTTCCCGCCAATGCCCCTAGCCGCCAGCGCGCTCTGCTCGCCGCCCTTCCGGGGCGGGCCCTGGGACTGCGTCTGGCCGGGGCCCACCTCGATCCGACTCAGGCCCCGCGGACCACCCTGCCTGCGCACCTGGAGGGGCGCGACCTCATCGCCGTCGAGTACGAGGATCCCTTTTCCTTCGCCGGAACCGTCGCCGCTCTTGGTGACGCCGTCGTGGTCCTCGCCCCTGACTCCTTGCGCCAGGCGGTCCTGGCCCACCTGCGAGGTGCCGCCGGGCTCACGGCACCGGAGGGGGAGTGACGATGCCGCGCGTATCCGCCTCCGACCAGCTCACGCGGCTACTGGCCCTGCCCGCCTGGGTCGCGGACAACCCCGGCGTGTCCATCAAGGAGGCCGCCGAGCACTTCGGCGTCGCCCCTGCCGTCATTGAGCGCGATGTCAACACGCTGTGGGTCTCCGGCTTGCCCGGCGGCCTGCACGGGGACCTTGTGGACTTCGACGCCTCCGACTTCGAGGCCGGACGCCTGCGCCTGTCCGAACCACTGGGACTGGACCGCCCGGTCCGCCTCACCCGACAGGAGGCGATCTCTCTGCTCATGGCGCTCAGGGTGCTCGCCGACCTCCTGGCCGACGACGAGGCCTCCGCACCCGTGATCGCCTCCACCCAGCAGGCGGTCACCGACCTGCTCACTGCAGGTGCTTCTGACGACGCCGACACGCAGGCCGATGTGCGGGTCGGCCTGTCGACCGGCCCGGTCTCCGAGCATGCCGACCGCTGCGGCCATACGGCACAGGTCCTGGCCGCCGTGCGCTCCGCACTGCGGGACAGGCGCCGGCTCCACCTGGCCTATGTCTCCGCCACCGACACTCCCTCTGAGCGAGACGTCGATCCCATCACCCTGGAAAGTGACGGATCGCATATGACCCTCGTGGCCTGGTGCCTCAGCGCCAAGGCCGAGCGCAGCTTCCGCCTGGACCGGATCACGTCGGTCGAGGTTCTCGACGTCCCTTCCGTCCGGCACCGCGCCCCACGCAGAAAGCACCGGTCCAGCATCGATCGCTCCGTAGGGGAGGGTCCCCGCGCCACACTGACCCTGCTCCCGACCGGCCGCTGGCTCGCAGAGCAGATCCCGTGCGTCTCCCAGGAGGAGGTCGACGGTGGTCTCAGAGTTGTCGTGGAGGGACGCGACCGGGTCTGGCTCATCGGACTGGTTCTCTCGGCGGGCCGTCACCTCATCGCCGTCGAGCCTGCGGATCTTGCCCACGACGCCACCGAGGCCGCTCAACAGGCCCTGAACTCCTATGACACTGATGCGGAGTGAGGCCGCCCCAGGAGCAGCCGACTCCGTCCGCCTTGGGGGGAACCGACGGTGCCGTCGTTCAGAGGCACCTGCCGAGGAGGCTACACTCAGCCCGTATCGATAGCCTCGACCACCTAGGAGTAGCACCATGCGTTTTCAAGTCTGGCACATGATCGTTCTGCTTGTCCTTGTACTGGTTGTCTTCGGTTCCAGCAGACTTCCCGACATCGCGAAGAGTGTGGGTCAGTCCATGAAGGTCTTCAAGAAGGAGATCAAGGAGCTGCGCGACGAGGACGACGACAAGAAGCCCGCCGCCCAGATCCAGCAGCAGCCCCAGGAAGGCACCTACTACACCGAGCCCACCCAGTCCGGTCAGACCGCTCAGAGCACCGAGGGCTCTTCCCAGAAGTGACGTCATCCGGCGAAAGCCGGTGACCTGGAGACGAAGGAGGCCGTGGTGCCCAAGCTCCCTCGGATCAAACGATCGAGGCGCAAGGACAATCCCGAGGCACGCATGTCCATCGGGGACCACCTGCGTGAGCTGCGCAACCGGCTCTTCATCTCGGCCCTGGGTGTCCTGGTGATGTCGGTTGTGGGCTACCTGCTGTACGACCAGGCCTTCTCCCTCATCACCCGGCCGATCGATGCCGCCAATGCCCGCGGCGCCAACCTCATCCTGAACTTCGACACCGTCCTGGCCTCCTTCGATATGAGGCTCAAGGTCTCCATCTGGCTCGGCGTCCTGTTCTCCGCGCCGCTGTGGATGTACGAGTTCTGGGCCTTCGTGGGGCCGGGCATGACCCGCAAGGAGAAGGCCTACACCTGGATCTACGGTGTTGTGGGACTGCTGCTCTTCTCCGCTGGCGCCGCCTTGGGAATGTGGATCATGCCGCATGCGGTTGCCATTCTCACCAGCTTCATCCCCAGTGGACCTACCGGGGGCTTTATTAACGCGGGTGTCTATCTGGCCTTCGTCATGAGGCTGGTTCTTGTCTTCGGAATCGCCTTCCTCCTGCCCGAGCTCCTCGTCGCCCTCAACATGCTGGGGCTCATGAAGGGCACCACGATGCTCAAGGGCTGGCGCTGGGCCGTCGTCGCCATCTTCACCTTCATGGCCTTCGCCAACCCGCTTCCGGACCCCTGGTCCATGATCTTCATGGCTCTTCCGGTCACCGGCCTGTACTTCCTGGCCTGCTTCATCTCCATCCGGCATGACAAACGGGTGGAGAAGAAGCGCGATCAGCTCGATGCCGAGCTGGAGGCCGCCCTGGCCGAGTAGCGCTCGGCACCGTCAGGCTCCATCGTTCCTCCCACTGCTTTCTCACCATTCTCCGTCATGCGCATCGCCCTGCTGTCCAACCCGTCCTCAGGCCGGGGTCGTCATGCGGCCGCCGACGACGTCGCCCGCCAGGTCCTGATCGAGGCCGGGCACGAGGTGCTCCACGTGCGTGGCAGCTCCTATGAGCAAGCACGTCACGCCGGACGGGCTCTTCTGGGAGACGGACCCCGCCGGAACGTTGAGGCGCTGGTCGTCGTCGGCGGGGACGGCATGGTGCATCTGGGGGTGGACATCGTCGCCACGACAGGCGTGCCCCTGGGCATCGTGGCCACCGGCACCGGTAACGACATCGCCAGGCACTTCGGCCTGCCCAGCAGGGACGCGGCGGCCTCCACACGCCTCATCAACCAGGCACTGTCCGGTGAGGGGGCGATCAAGGCGACCGACGCGATCTACGCCTCCCGCCCGGACGGAACCCTGCTCGCTCCGCAGCGTCGCTGGTCCCTGGCTGTGGTGAGCGCAGGAGTGGATGCCGCCGTCAACGCCCGCGCCAACACCCTGGCATGGCCAGCCCACGAAGGACGCTACGTGCGAGCCCTCGCGGCTGAGCTCGCAGTGCTGGCGCCCTACGGCTACCGGGTCACCACCGACGAGGGCACCTGGGAAGGACCGGCGCTCCTCCTGGCGGTGGCCAACACGCGCTACGTCGGCGGAGGCATGGACCTGGCGCCCCAGGCCGACCCCGCCGACGGCCTGCTGGAGGTCCTGCGCCTGGATCCTGTGAGCCGAGCCCACCTGGTTGCCCTGTTCCGTCGGCTCTCCCAGGGCACGCACCTGACCGATCCGGCCGTCCACGTCGAGCGCAGTCGCAGCGTCACTATTGAGGCTCTGGACGAGCGCACCGGCTGTGACCGGGGTCTGCGCCCACCTCCGCACCCCTTCGCCGACGGTGAGCCGCTGGCCGAGCTGCCCCTGCGCCTCGAGGCGGTCCCCGACGCCGTGCAGCTGCTCCTGCCGGCCCAGGGCGGATCCGGCCCGTAAGGTGTCCCCATGAGCTCACCAGCCGAGCGCTATGCCGCTTCTCGTCGTCGACAGGCCGCCGCCGGTAGTGAGCTCGCCCGCTTCAGCCAGGGATACGACTTCCCGCTCGATCCCTTCCAGGAGGAGGCCTGCGCCGCCGTCGAGC
Source organism: Actinomyces naeslundii (assembly GCF_001956585.1). Lineage (GTDB taxonomy): Bacteria > Actinomycetota > Actinomycetes > Actinomycetales > Actinomycetaceae > Actinomyces > Actinomyces naeslundii. Next base: position 259,976 of record NZ_MSRR01000003.1, read on the forward strand.
GAGGCGAGGGCGTCCTCGTCGCGGCCCCGACGGGCGCAGGCAAGACGGTGGTGGGGGAGTTCGCCGTCCACCTGGGCCTGGTCCGGGGCCTCAAGACCTTCTACACCACGCCGATCAAGGCACTGAGCAACCAGAAGTACCTGGATCTCGTCGCCCGGCACGGCGAGGAGAAGGTGGGACTGCTCACCGGCGACACCTCTGTCAACCCTCACGCGGACGTCGTGGTCATGACCACCGAGGTACTGCGCAACATGCTCTACTCGGGCTCACGCGACCTGGACCGACTGGGCTTCGTGGTCATGGATGAGGTCCACTACCTGGCCGACCGCTTCCGCGGGCCGGTGTGGGAGGAGGTCATCATCCACCTGCCCGCCGAGGTCCAGGTGATCTCCTTGTCCGCCACGGTCTCCAATGCCGAGGAGTTCGGAGACTGGCTCGGCCAGGTGCGAGGCAGGACCGCCGTCATCGTCTCCGAGGAGCGCCCCGTCCCGCTGACCCAGCACATGATGGTCGGTCGCCGGCTCCTGCACCTGTACTCCCGCCCTGCCGACGCCGCAGAGTCCTCCGAGGCCGCCGACACGGCGGAGTCGGAGCAGGCAGCCCAGTCGGAACAGACGGGGCAGCCCCCGCTCAACCCCGAGCTGCTCAAGGCCGTCAAGCAGGCCCGGCGTGCCGCAGCCTCCGGCGGCGCATCCAAGAACAGCTACCGCAGCCGTGGCGGCACGGGCCGGGGACCGCAGCCCTGGAAGCGCACTGTAAAAGGCGGACGCGCCCCTCGTCGTGGTGAGGGAGGAGCCCGCACTGCCAGGCTGAAGCCGCCTTCACGACTGCAGGTCGTCAGGGCCCTGGAGGAGGCGAGGCTGCTGCCCGCCATCGTCTTCGTCTTCTCCCGAGCCGGCTGCGAGCAGGCCGTTCACCAGGTGGTGAGCGCCGGGGTGGACCTGACCACCGAGGCCGAGGCGGCCCGGATCCGTGAGGTGATCGAACGGCGCACTGCGGACATCCCGGCCGGTGACCTGGGGGTTCTCGGCTTCCACTTCTGGGCCCACGCCCTGGAGCGCGGCGTCGCGGCGCACCACGCAGGGCTGCTGCCAGTCTTCAAGGAGACGGTCGAGGAGCTCTTCAGCGCAGGCCTGGTCAAGGTCGTCTACGCCACTGAGACCCTGGCGCTGGGCATCAACATGCCCGCACGCACGGTGGTCCTGGAGTCGTTGCGCAAGTGGAACGGCTCGGCCCATGTCACCCTCAGCCCGGGGGAGTACACCCAGCTGACGGGGCGGGCTGGGCGCCGCGGCATCGACGTCGAGGGCCACGCCGTCGTCCTAGCCGCCGACGACGTCGAGCCGGCCACGGTCTCCTCGCTGGCCTCCCGGCGCACTTACCCGCTGGTATCGGCCTTCCGCCCGACCTACAACATGGCCGTCAACCTGCTCGAGCGCATGCCGCGGGCGCGGGTCCGTGAGGTGCTCGAGGAGTCCTTCGCCCAGTTCCAGGCCGACCGCGGCGTTGTCGAGCTGGCCGCTCAGGCGCGCCGCAAGCGCCGCAGCCTGGAGGGGCTGGAGAAGGAGATGGCCTGCCGCCTGGGCGACTTCCGGGAGTACGCCGCTCTGCGCCAGGCCATCGCTGACGCCGAGGCGGACCTGTCGCGTGACAAGGCCGCCGCGCGCCGCAGCGAGACGGGACGGGCGATGAGCGCGCTGGGGCGCGGCGACGTCGTCGTCTTCCGCAAGGGCCGACGTCGCCGGCACGGCATCGTCCTCGAGGTGGGTGCCGACCGCACCGGCACCCCCACACTCACCGTGCTGGGGGAGGACTCGCGAGTGGTCGCGCTGACCCCGGACACGGCGCCGGACGGCGTCATGCGCGTGGGTGCGCTGCGAGTGGCCGAGTCGGTGGACCCGCACCGGCCCCGGGACCGGGACCGGCTCGTCCAGCGCCTGGTGGACGCTCTGCGCGCCGGGGACCTGGAAAAGGACACGAAGCGCACCCGAACCCGCTCCAGCCGCGCACAGGCCCGCCGAGACAGTGCCATTGAGAACCTAGAGCGCCTGCGCCACGAGATGCGCTCTCACCCCTGCCACGGGTGCCCCGACCGGGAGGAGCACGCCAGGGTCGGCCGCAAGTGGTCGCGGGCCAAGGCCCAGGCCGAGCGTCTGCAACGGCGCATCGAGAACCGTACCGGCACCATCGCCCGCCTCTTCGACGCCGTGTGCGAGGTACTGCTCGAGCTGGGCTACCTGGAGCCCGTGGACCGCGGCCACCCGGAGCGCGAGCTGAGGGTCACCGGCGCCGGCAAGGTGCTGGCCCGGATCTACGCCGAGCGGGACCTGCTCATCGCCGAGTGCCTGCGCACAGGTGTCTTCGAGGGCCTCAGCGCCGGCGAGCTGGCCGGTGCGCTGAGCGCCTGCGTCTACGAGCCGCGACTGAGCGCCCAGTCGATCGGGCTGCCGGTCTCACCCGGGTCGAGACTCGGCCAGTGCCTGCGCGCACAGCTGGGGGTCTCGCACCGGATCCACGACCTGGAGTCCCTGGCCCGTATCGAGGTCTCCTCCGGCGCGGAGCCCGCGCTGGCAGGGGCTGTCCAGGCCTGGTGCGACGGAGCCCAGCTGGCCGACATCCTCGATGCCACCGAGCTGACGGCCGGGGACTTCGTGCGCTGGTGCAAGCAGCTGCTCGACGTCGTCGGCCAGATCGCGAGCCTCTCACCACCGCAGGACGCCACTCCCGAGCAGGCCAGGACCGTGACCGACCTGTCGATGCGGGCCGCCGAGGCCTCCCTGGATCTCAATAGGGGAGTGGTGAGCTGGTCGGCCGTGTGAGACGTCTACCGTGCACTCTCCAGCCGCCTACAGGGCACCACGGCGGGTAGGCTCGTCGCAGCCGACTCCTCGAACGACAGGACTCATGCCCCTATGTCAGGCTTCTTCGCCCTTCTCGATGACATCGCCACACTGGCCAAGCTGACGCTGTCCACTGTCGACGACACGGCCTCCATCGCGGTCAAGACGTCGGCCAAGGTCTCTGCCGCCGCTGTCGACGACGTGGCGACCACGCCCCAGTACGTCACCGGGATCACCCCAGACCGTGAGTTGCCGATCATCAAGAGGATCACGCTGGGATCGCTGCGCAACAAGCTCCTCATCATCCTGCCGATCGGCCTGCTGCTGACGGCAGTGGCGCCGGCGCTCCTGCCGGTCGCACTTATTCTCGGCGGCGCCTACCTGTGCTTCGAGGGCGGGGAGAAGATCCTGGAGCGCTTTGGCCACGGCTCACACGCGCAGGAGAGCGCCGGACCGGTCGACGAGGCCCAGATCATCCGCCAGGCCATCACCACGGACTTCATCCTGTCCACCGAGATCATGCTGCTGGCCCTGGCCGAGGTGGAGGGGGAGTCCTCCATGCGGCGCATCATCGTCCTGGTCCTCATCGCCCTGTTCATCACCTTCGCCGTCTACGGTTTGGTGGCGGCCCTCATCAAGCTCGACGACGCCGGGGCGCACCTGGCGGGCCAGGGCCGCACGAGCGCCGTCCGCTCCCTCGGCCGCGCGATCGTCAAGACGGCCCCGGCGCTGTTCCGCGGCATCGGGATCGTCGGCACCGTGGCGATGCTGTGGGTCGGCGGCCACATCCTGGCGGTCAACCTCGCCAAGGCCGGCTTCCACCCGTTGCACCACGCCATTGAATGGGCCGAGGAGCTCACTCACAACCCGATCCTGTCCTGGGTCACAGGGACGGCCATGTCCTGCCTCATCGGGGCGATCATCGGCACCCTGCTGGCCCTGGCCTGGCAGCCCGTGCACCATGTCCTGGCCCGCCGCCGGGCTCACGACTGAGAACTACCTGCTGAGCCCGTCACCGAGGAAGGCGAGGATGGCGCGCACCCGCCGGTTCTCCTCGGAGGGGTCCAGCCCCAGCTTGAGGAAGATCGCCGAGACGTGCTTGGCGACCGCTGCCCCTGACACAACCATCTGAGCCGAGATCTGACTGTTCGACAGCCCCCGGGCCATGAGCTCGAGGACCTCCAGCTCGCGCGGCGTCAGATCCGCGAGCCCCGAGCGAGAGCTGCGCACCATGGCCCGGGCCACCTCCGGGTCGGTCACCATGCCTCCGGCCAGGACCACTCGCAGGGAGCCCAGGAAGTCCGCGACCTCCGAGACCCTGTCCTTGAGCAGGTAGCCCGTTCCGCCGGCGTCTGCCGGGGCGTCGGAGGCGAGGAGCTGCTGGGCATAGGCTGCCGACACGTACTGGCTGAGCACCATGATGGACACGGCCGGATGACAGCGCCGAATATCCAGCGCGGCCTCTAGGCCGTCGTTCCTCATGGACGGCGGCATGCGGACGTCGGTGATCACGGCATCGGGTAGGCGCCCCTGGCCATCAAGGTGGTCGATGCGCTGGATGAGTGCCGGCGCGCTGCTCTCCCGGGCGACGACGTCGTAGCCCTGGCGCTCCAGCAGGCCCGCCAGCCCCTCACGCAGGAGGGCCGAGTCATCGGCGAGCACCAGTGAGGGGGCCGTGCTCATGTCTCCTGCCCTTCTGCGCCAGTCGTGGCACCCGTACTATCCACCCTGTCGATGCCAGTACCGCTCTCCCCACGGGCCAGGAGGAGGGGCAGGTGCGCCGCGACCTGGGTCGGCCCACCCGGGGGACTGGACAGCAGAAGCTCTCCGCCGAAGGCCGCAAGCCGTTCCCTCATACCCGCCAGGCCACGACCCGGCTGGAGGCAGGCTCCGCCGGGCCCGGTGTCGACGACGCAGACTCTCAGGGTCTTATCCACGGTCAGCAGGATCGTGATCTCGGCTCCGGGAGCATGCTTGAGCGCGTTGGTCATCGCCTCCAGAGCGAAGAAGTAAGCGGCAGCCAGGACGCCCTCGGGCATCGTCGGCAGAGGGTGCGGGCAAACGATCCTGATGGTCCTGCCAGTCCTGTCGACCCGATCCACCGCGTCTGTCAGAGCCGCTTCCAGGCCGAGGTCGGTGAGCACCTGGGGGTGGATACCGCGCACCGTGGTGCGCAGCGACTCGAGCCCGCCGGCAATGGCCGACTTCGCCTCGGCCAGAAGAGCGGCGAGTGCGGGATCCGCGGTAACGGCTGGGGAGAGCTGCGCCTCGCCGAGCTTCATGAGCCCGACGACGAGACGTTGCTGAGCGCCGTCGTGCAGATCGCGTTCGATACGGCGGCGCTCGATCTCGTAGGCCGCAACGATCTCCCGACGGGAGGCCGTCAGCTCGGCGATCCGCCGGGCGGCAACGGCCTCGTGCGTGGGCCTGGCCCTGCCGGACCACCGCGGAGAGAACCTGAGCTGCACGCTCCCAAGGTACCGTGTCCGGTCCACCTGAGCCGGCAGGCCGGGTATCGGCTGACCAAGAGGTATACCCAGCACTACCTCGACAGCAGTGCGAGCACTATCGCTATCGCGCCGAGAAGACGATGAAATGAGAGACATGAGCACACCACTGATCACCACCAGCGATATTGTCAAACGATTCGGTACGGTGACGGCTCTGGCCGGCGTGAGCATCAACGTCTCCGTAGGTGAGAGCGTCGCGATCATGGGGCCCTCGGGCTCGGGCAAGTCGACCCTGCTGCACTGCCTGTCCGGAGTCCTCGTCCCGGACCAGGGGAGCGTGGGCTTCGGGGGTACTGAGATCTCCCGTCTCACTGATGCGCAGCGATCCCACCTGCGGTTGCGCGAGCTGGGATTCGTTTTTCAGGACAGCCAGCTCATCCCCGAGCTGCCGGCTCGGGAGAACGTGGCTCTTCCCCTCATGCTTACCGGCACACCGACGCGGTCAGCACTGCGCGCCGCCGACGAGATGCTCGCACGACTCGGTCTGACAGACCTCATGGGCCGGCGTCCTGCGCAGATGTCCGGCGGTCAGGCCCAGCGGGTGGCGATCGCTCGGGCGCTGGTGAGCAGTCCCCGCGCCATCTTCGCCGACGAGCCCTCCGGCGCCCTGGACCAGGCAACCGGTCACGAGATGATGCAGCTGCTGACTGCAGCCGTCTCCATGGCCGGCGCGACGCTGGTCGTGGTGACGCACGATGTCAATGTCGCACGCTGGTGCTCACGCCTCATCGAGATCCGTGACGGACTGGTCCACTCCGACCGTCTCCTGAACATCGACACGACCAACCGCTCCGCACAGGCCGCGAGGATGGAGACGATCCGATGAATGCCTCAAGCACCGCGGGTCCCCGCTCCATCACCGTGCCCAGGGCAGACTCCTCCCGCCCCGGCCTTCCGGTCCTCGCCCGACTCACTGCGCGCCTGACCCGTGCACGGCTCGCCTCCCGCGAGGGGGAGACGCTGCTGTACCTGGCCAGCGTCCTGGCCTACACCGTAGCCACCTGCGCGGCCCTGACCGTCGCTGGGGGCACGTGGATGCTCTACAGCCGTGGAACGCACCCCGAACGGATTCCGGTGTGGGTGGACGCGACCAAGAACGCGGGCTACGGCTTCGACTTCATGGCATCGCAGTACCTCAGCATGTCCATTCTGGCCTGCGCCATGCTGGTGCCGGCCATGGTGGGGCTGGCCTCCAGTGCCGCGGTCCTGGGAGCGCGCAGCCGTGAAAGGCGCCTGGCTGTTCTGCGGCTGATGGGCCTGTCCGGGGCCGATGTCACCCGTATGTCCCTGCTGGACGCCCTTGTCCAGTCGGTGGTAGGCGCAGTCATCGGCACCGCCGTCTACCTGATCACACTTCCCGCCTGGGGCGGACTCACCGTCATGGGAACCCGGATCACCGCCGGCGAGATGGTGCTGCCGCTGCGGTACCTGGCCGTTGTCCTGGTGGGAGTCGTCACGGTTGGCCAGATCTCGGCCTGGCGGGGGCTGCGCCAGGTGCGGATCTCCCCACTGGGTGTCTCACGACGGACCAACGGACCGCGCGCCGGCGTCTGGCGCGTCATCGTGTTCCTCGTGACGCTGTTCGGTGCCCCGCAGATCATCAGGTCGGTACCGCAGCAGCATCGTTTCATCATCGTGTGCGTCATGATCGTGGCACTCATCGCCGTCTTCGACCTGGCCGGGTCATGGTTCACGCAGCTGCTCTCCCGAGGGCTCGCACACCTGCGCGGCCCGGTCATGCGCTGGACCGCTCGCCGCATCCAGGCCGCACCCACCACGACGTGGCACCGGGTCTCCGCCATGGGGCTACTGGCCTTCATCGGCGGTTTCATGTCACCCATGCCGCTGGGAGTGAGCACCATGACGGCGAAGGAAGCCAGTTCGGCTGAGGCTTTCATCTACGGCCTCCTGTGGGACGTTGACAAGGGAGCCATCATCACCCTGGCTTTCGGGTTCGCCCTGACAGCCACCTCCATCCTCATCACCCAGGCCTCAGGAACCATCGAGCGAGCGGAGCAGTCCCGCAGCCTGCGCCGTATGGGCGCTCCCGCAGGCTATGGCCTGCGCGTCATGTGGATGGAGGCCTACACGCCGCTCCTGCTCGCCGTCCTGGGGGGTGCGGGGCTGGGCATCGTCATGGGCTCCCTCCTGATGGGTACCTCTCCGATGTCCGGCGCGTCTCCGCTGGCACTCGGCGTCATCCTCGTCGGCCTGGTTCTCACGGGACTCGCCCTGAGCGTCTGCCATCCGTTGTACCACCGGCTCCTGGGGACCCAGGAGCGCCACAACGACTGACGCCTCCACGCCCGGTTCCGCCCGTCTACGGACGGGAACGAGGAGAGGCGTCGGCGTATTGCCCGTATGCTTCACCGCGTGACAGTGCCTTCCCGGTTGCCTTCCTGGCTGCGTTCCTGGTCTCTCGGCCGGCTTCGCCGATCAGTCCCCGCGGCTGTGGCGCTGTTGGCGGGTCTGGTCACCTACGCCGCCTTTCCACCGATGAATCTGTGGTGGTCGGCCCTCATCGGAGTCGGGACATTCATGCTCCTCATCCGTGGCCGCGGCTTCTGGGCGGGCACCGGACTGGGGCTGCTCTACGGCTTGGGACTGTTCACGCCCCTGCTGCACTTCACGATGGTGGGTATGGGCAACCCGATCGGCTGGATCGCGCTGACCCTCTTCGAGTCTCTCTACCTGGCCGGACTCGGCGGGGCCTGGGCCCTGGTGAGCCGCCTCCCACGGCTTCAGGTCTCATCCGAGCGCTCACCCAGCGGCCAGGACCTGCTGCGCCGCGTACCCGCAGGAGCCTGCAACGTACTGGCCTTCGCCCTGCTGTGGTCGGGGATCGAGGAGCTGCGCTCGGTGTGGCCCTTGGGAGGTTTTCCCTTCGGGCGTCTGGCCTTCGCCATGGCCGATGCCCCCGTCCTGCCGGCAGCGGCCTATGTCGGCAGCGCCGGGGTGGGCCTGCTGGTGGCACTGGTGGCGGCGTGCATCGCGCACGCGGCTCGATCCATCGTTGAGCGCCGCGCCATCACGGTCCTCATCTCCACAGCACTCGCCGCGGCCCTGCTCCTTGCGCCGCGGACGTTGCCGCTGGACACCCGCGCCGAGAACGGCACCATTCGCGTCGGGGCCGTCCAGGGAAACGTGGCCACCGACTTCGAGGACGCCTTCAACCGCGCCCTGGAGGTGACCGGCAACCACGCTGAGGCCACGAGGAAGCTGGCCGACGACGTCGGCCCCGGCAACCTCGACATGGTCATCTGGCCGGAGAACTCCGCAGACCTGGACCCGCGCGACTACCCGGCCTCGGCAACTATCATCGATAAGGCTGCCCAGTCCGTTCAGGCACCGGTGCTCGTGGGCGCCGTTCCCTTCGTCGACGACATCCGCTACAACGACATCCTCGTGTGGAATCCCGGAGACGTCTCCGGGCAGACGGTTCATCCCTACTACCGCAAGCACCGGCCCGTACCCTTCGCCGAGTACGTTCCCGCCCGTTCCCTCGTGCGACGCCTGACCACCCAGGTCGACCGAGTCGGTATCGACATGCTGCCCGGCAACGGCCCCAGCACGCTGACGGTCCCCGCCGTCACCCAGGGCCGCGAGGTCACCCTCGCGATGGGGATCTGCTTCGAGGTCGCCTACGACGACGCCCTGCGAACCGGTGTCAAGCAGGGCGGGCAGGCCATCGTCATCCCGACCAACAACGCCTCCTTCCTCGACTCCGGCGAGGCCGCCCAGCAGCTCGCCCAGGGACGTGTTCAGGCGGTGGTGCACGGTCGCAGCGTCATCCAGGCCTCCACCGTCGGCTACACCGCGATCATCAACCCCCGCGGCAAGGTGGAGCAGGTCACCCGGCCCTACACGCAGGCGAGCCTCGTGGCCGACGTCCCGCTGCGCAGCTCCCAGACCGTCGCCGACCGCCTCGGCCCCGTCCCCGGCCTCATCATCCTGGCCGGAGCGGGTGCGCTGCTCGGAATCGGTATCCTGCGCAGGAAGACGGCGGCGCAGGTTCACCGGCGTCGCCGCTGATCTCATATACCCTCAAGGTGTCTCAGGTGGCCTTGGTGCCACGCAGCTCAACCATGGAGAGAGAGAAGTGAAGGCACTCGTCGTCATCCCGACCTACAACGAGATCGAGTCCCTGCCCACGGCACTGGACCGGGTCCGCGAGCACACTCCCGAGGCGGACATTCTCGTCGTCGACGACGGTTCCCCCGACGGCACCGGCGACTACGCCGACACCCGTGCCGACGAGGACTCCCACATCCATGTCCTGCACCGCTCGGAGAAGAACGGGCTGGGCCCGGCCTACCTCGCCGGATTCTCCTGGGCGCTGGCCGCCGGCTATGAGCTCATCATCGAGATGGACGCCGACGGCTCCCACCGCGCCGAGGACCTGGCGCTGCTCATCCAGCGCGCCGAGATGGCCGACGAGCCAGACCTCGTCATCGGCTCACGCTGGGTCTCCGGCGGCGCCACGGAAGGATGGGATGCCAAGCGCGTGGCCCTGTCAAAGGCCGGGAACCTCTACATCAACGCGATGCTGGGGCTGCGCGTCAAGGACGCCACCGCCGGTTTCCGGGTCTTCCGCGCCTCCATCCTGCGCCGCATGGATCTGAGCAAGGTTGAGGCCCTCGGGTACGGCTTCCAGGTCAACATGACCAAGCTCGTCGACGAGGCCGGGGGGCGCATCGTGGAGATGCCCATCACCTTCCTGGAGCGGGAGGCCGGACAGTCCAAGCTCTCCGGCGGCATCTTCACCGAGGAGCTGTCCCTGGTGACGCGCTGGGGCGTTGCGAAGCGCTCCGGCCAGCTGTTCGACGCCGCCAAGGTCGCCGGAAGCCGGCTGCGCGCGGCCCGGGACAAGCGCCGTCGGGCCGCCGCCGGCTACCAGCAGCAGCGCCCGTCGGCCTCATCCCGTCAGAAGCGCTCCTGAACTCAGATGGCCTGATACCTCACCAACACCGACGGCAGAAGGGCCGCCCTTGCTGGGGGCGGCCCTTCCTCTTCGAACCATGCAGTTTTCAGTAGCCCTCAGGAGACTCAGCCGCTGACCCGTTCGCGGTAGACCTCGCCGCTGCGCAGAGCCTCGAGGCGCTCGTTGAGAAGGACCTCGAGCTCCTCGACCTTGCGACGCTCCAGGAGCATGTCCCAGTGGGTGCGCGGAGTCTTCTTGGGCTCGTCGGGCTCGGGCTCGTCCTCACCGCGCCGGGCGGCGGGCTGACCGCACTCGGGGCACTCCCAGGTGGGGGGCACCTCCGCCTCGGTGGACATCGGGATCTTGGTGACGTGCGCCATCGGGCACTCGTAGCTGACGATCATCCGCTCAGCGAACTCGACGCCGTCCTCCGACTCCATCGACTTCGCGCCGATGGTCATGCCTCGCAGTGCGCGGTCTGCCATGCTTGTGGCCTCCTCGTGGCTCGTCTCTCTCGGTGTCCTGACTCGGAGGGAGCATAAGGGCACCGGTGCGTCAACACCGAAGGAGGGCGAATTGTTCCCACCGGCTTGGACGCGATCAGGATAATGATGATACCGGTTGGCGGCGCACACGACGTCGTCGGTCCGAATCGGCTGAAACACCACAGCAAAGACCGCGGGGGCCGAGGCTAACCGAGGCTAACAGCGTGTACGCGGCACCGGACCACGGCATACTTGGCTCTATGGCTCAGCGCATCGGCATTCTCACGGCGGG
>NZ_MSRR01000004.1 GCF_001956585.1 Actinomyces naeslundii
CCGTCAGGATCCCACCACGCAGGGTCACGGCTCCCGGGGCAGTCGACGACGCCGAACTACCGTCGATCTGTGTCTGCGCGATGGTGCGGATGGTGCCGAGCTTGGAGTAGCCGACGTTCCCGGGGCAGGTGGTGTAGCCGACATCCCGGTGCCCCAGGATCCGGGGCATCGAGATGGTGGATCCGGCCTGGTAGCGCTCAGTGGTCCACACGTGCAGGCCCGCACGGCCGTTGGCGTCCGCGATGCCGGCACGCTTGAGGAACCATCCGGCCATCCTTCCCACCGAGCTCAGCTGGGCATCCGAGGGGCTGACGCTGCTGTAGTCACCCATCATGGACAGGCCCATGGTGCCGGTGTTGACGCCACGGGCGTGCGCCCCGACGCTCATCTCACCGGCGGGAGCAGCCACAGAGCCGGAGCGTCCTTCGAAGACGGTGCCGTACTTGTCGATGAGGAAGTTGTAGCCGATGTCGCCCCAGTCGAGGGTGACCGCGTGGTAGTAGTAGATGCCCCGCACGATGGAGGCGGACTGCCCGGCGGAGTAGTTGTTGGTACCGGCAGTGTGGTGGACGACGACGTGGCCGGCGCTCTCGTAGTCGGGGTCCCAGCTCATGTAGGAGGCGTTGGCGCCCCACTCGGCGCGGGTGGTGACCGGCACCGGCAGCCCGTTGGCAGTCGTCCCAGCCGGCACAGCAGCCGGAACTGAGACCGGCACAGTGCTCGGGGACAGACCCGTCGTGGTCGACACCGCAGACGTGGTGAGCGGCGTCGTCAGCTCCGGAGCCGACGGAACAGCCGACCCACCGATACTCCCCGACGTCCCGGCCCGACCGGTTCCGGGCTGCCAGGCGGCTGCCTCCTCGACGACCGGTGTCGGCGCGGCCTCGGTGGTCGAGACGTCACCCGAGTCCAGGACCTCCTCGCCCTGGGGCTGGGAGGGGACGAGGACGAGCTTGAGCCCAGCGGGCAGGGAGCTCCCGACGACGGAGGCCTGGACGGCGTCAGCCCCACCGGTGACGAACTCACCGGTGCCGGCGGTCTCACGGTCGTCGCGACCGGAGTCAGCCGCCTCATTGAGGTACCAGGGAGACCAGGTGCCGTTCTCACGAACGCGCAGGTAGATGCGCACGCCCTCGGGAAGGTCCGCGCCGCCGGCCCAGGTGAAGCCCGCAACGAGGAAGCGGTCGACCTGAAGCGGATCAGTCAGGAGGACGGCGTCGGCCTGCGGGTCGGTCGCAGCGGGCAGGACGGAGGGGACCCGGCCGCCGATCGCCAGTGCCGGGAGCGCCGAGACGCCGTTGCCGCCACCCGAAACACTAGCTCCCTTGGCCGACGGCGTCGACGCCCCCGAACCGTGCGGGGCGTCGTCAGTGGTACCCGCCCCAGCGTCAGGGCGGACGTCATTACTGGCACCCTTCCCAGCATCAGGCCGGGCGTCATCGAGACCCGACTGGGCGATATCGGTGGCCTGACCGCCGGAGGTAGTCAGGTCGAGGATCTGCACCGGGGCGGGACTGTCGGCCTGGCCGGCGGAGCCGGCACCATGACCGGAGCTGCTGCCCGAGCCACCAGGATCACCGACCTCAGGTGCGGCAACGGCCACGGGGACCAGGCCGGACAGAAGGAGCGGGGCCAGAGCGGCCAGCCCGACAGCACGGTAAACGGTGCGGACACGAGGACGAGGGACTTTCATGGGGTTCCTTTGGAGGTGACTGCCAGCCGGCGCCGATCGAGCCTCACCACCGCAGCCGCCGACGCCGATCCCTCGGGTGGCGATATTTAATTTCTGAATAGTTTCCGAGAGATTAATGATAGTTTACTGATAAAAACGGAGACGTCTGACATCAGGTCTTGCTCGCAGCCAGCCGGACCGCGACACGGACCTCATCTTTTCTTGATAGATCAAGGTTCTTCCGAGGCGTTGATGCAACCGTTGCAATCTGATTTCGCCACCGCGGACGAATTGTGCGGCGGGATGCCAACAAAGGACCGATGGGACCGACCCGGGCTCTCGTGGGCTCGAGCGAGCTCCTGTGGCATGATGGCGTCGGCCATGACGGGCGCTCAGCGCCCGCAGTTCCCACATATCGGAGCGAGTTCTATGCACGTCCTCATCACCGGAGGCGCCGGCTTCATCGGCGCCAACTTCGTCCACCAGACCCTGGTGCGTCACCCGGACGCCACCGTCACCGTCCTGGACAAGCTCACCTACGCCGGGAACAAGGGCTCGCTGGCCGACCTGGATGACCGTGTCACGCTGGTCGTCGGGGACATCGCCGACGCCGACGTCGTCGACCCGCTCGTGGCCGAGGCCGACGTCGTCGTCCACTTCGCGGCCGAGTCCCACAACGACAACTCGCTGCGAGACCCCTCCCCCTTCATCCAGACCAACCTCGTAGGCACCTTCACCCTCCTGGAGGCGGCGCGGCGCCACAAGACGCGCTTCCACCACATCTCCACCGACGAGGTCTACGGAGACCTGGAGCTGGACGACCCGGCCAAGTTCGAGCCGATGACTCCCTACAACCCCTCCTCCCCCTACTCCTCGTCCAAGGCCGGCTCCGACCTGCTCGTGCGCGCCTGGGTGCGCTCCTTCGATGTGGAGGCCACGATCTCCAACTGCTCGAACAACTACGGGCCTTACCAGCACATCGAGAAGTTCATCCCGCGCCAGATCACCAACCTCATCGATGGCGTGCGCCCCAAGCTCTACGGCGCCGGCGAGAACGTACGCGACTGGATCCACGTCCTGGACCACAACGACGCCGTGTGGGACATCATCGAGAAGGGCCGCATCGGCGAGACCTACCTCATCGGCGCCGACGGCGAGAAGAACAACAAGGAGGTCGTCGAGCTGATCCTGGAGCTCATGGGCTACGCGCCCGACGACTACGAGCACGTCGCCGACCGTCCCGGCCACGACATGCGCTACGCCATCGACAACTCCAAGCTGGTCGAGGAGCTCGGCTGGGCACCGAAGTTCACCGACTTCCGCTCCGGCCTGCAGGCCACCATCGACTGGTACCGGGACAACGAGGCCTGGTGGCGCCCGCTCAAGGCCGAGGTCGAGGCCAAGTACGCCGCCCAGGGGCAGTAACCGGGCAGCCTCGTCGCCCGACGGCTCATGATGTGTGGGGTCCCTTGCAGGGACCCCGCACTCGTCTCCGACGCCAGCCCCGGAGCGCGGCCCGGATCGTCAGGCAGGCCTCTACGGACGCGAGACGGCCGGGTAGGCGAGGTAGGACAGGCGGGCGGCGTTGGCCCGCGAGTGCCGCAGCCCCGCCTGGATGACCCCTAGCATCATCCACAGGAAACCCAGCGTCACCAGTCCAACGCTCAGGAAGAAGGTGGGGAAGCGGGGAACGTTGCCGAACTCCAGGAAGTGCCCGACGACCGGGACGCCCAGGACGAAGGCGACGACCCAGGTGAGGAACCCCAGGGTGCCGTAGAAGAGGATAGGGCGCTCATCGCGCACAAGACGAGCAATGAGCCCCAGGATCTTGAATCCATCGGAGAAGGTGTTGAGCTTGGACTCCGTGCCGGCGGCGCGCTCCTTGAAGCCGACCGGCACCTCGACCTGGGGCACGCGAAGGGTGGCGGCATGAACCGTCAGCTCGGTCTCGATCTCGAACTCCCGGCTCATGGCGGGGAAGGACTTGACGAACCGGCGCGAGAAGACGCGGTAGCCGGAGAGCATATCGGTGACGTGGGTCCCGAAGACCCGGGACGTCAGGCGGTTGAAGGCCTTGTTACCGGCCTCGTGGCCGGGGCGGTAGGAGCTCTTCTCCTGCACGTCACGGCGAACGCCCAGGACATGGTCGTAGGGCCCCTCCAGGAGGGCCGCGATCATGTCGGGCAGGGCGGCGGCGTCATAGGTGTCATCGCCGTCGATCATGACGTAGATATCGGCCTCGACATCGGCGAAGGCCCGACGGACCACGTTGCCCTTGCCCTTGCGCTCCTCACGGCGAACGATGGCACCGGCGGCGGCCGCGACCTCGGCGGTGCGGTCGGTTGAGCAGTTGTCATAGACGAAGACGCGCATCGTGGGAACGGCCGCCAGGAGGTCGGCGACGACCTTTGCGATCGCGCCCTCCTCGTTGTGGCACGGGACGATCGCTGCGATATCGAGCTTGGAGAGATCCACCTGGTTCCAATCAGGACGAGTGCTGAGTAGGGGCTATTCTAGCGGCACCCGCTGCGAGCCCGGCGATCGTGTGAATGATGCCGGCGCTGAGGCGCTTTCCCATGTGCCCCCGGACTGGAGATCAACGCCCGTGCCACTGTGCCTACCGCCCCTGTTTCGCTCCGCCTCCCGATCCGACCGGTCCGAGGACCTGAAGGAGGGGGGAAACCGTCGTCTGCGGCGTCGGGCAGCGGCCTCGGCTCTCTTCGCGACGGCCTTCACAGCGGTGGACGCCGCCTCACAAGTGGTGGGGCGGGTACAACGGGCCACCGGCCTGCTCCAGGAGGGCTCCCTCAACCCGGTGCGTCTCCTGGTGGCGCTGGTTCTCAGCGGCGCCGCGTGCTGGGGGCTCCTGGCGCTGGTGGATCTGGCCGCGCGGCGCAGGGGCCGCGATTCGCAGGAGGCCGGCGCGCAGCCCGGGGCGGGGTGGAGGGACCGTCGTCGGCTGGCACTGCTGGCGTTCCTGATTCCGCTGATCTGTTGGTCCCTCCTGTACGCACACCTGTGGCCGATGGCCTCGATGAACGACACGGCCTGGATCCTGAGGGATCCGATCGGGGCGGGGGCCCAGCACCCGATCACCTACGGGCTTTCGATCGGGGTCCTGTTCCGTCTGGGACGCCTGGTCGGGGGCGACCTGACCGGTGTCGTGCTGCTGTCGGTGGGGCAGATGCTGCTGTGGGCGGCCTGCGTGAGTGGCGTCGCGGTCTTCCTGGATCGCAAGGGAGCCTCGCACCGAGTGACCGGGCTTCTCATCGCCTACTGCGCGCTCATGCCGCTGGTGGCCGACTACTCCTTCGCCGTGGTCAAGGACGCGGCCTTCTCCCTGTTCACCACCCTGCTCATCCCGGTGCTGCTGGTGGTGCGCGCCAGCGCCGGGCAGGTGCTGCTGAGCAGGCGCGGCATCGCGGTGGTGGTGGCGGCACCGGCGGGGTTCGCACTCATGCGCAACAACGCCCTGCCGGTGGTTCTGGTGATCCTGGCGCTGATAGTGTGGTGGTCGCGAGCGCACCTGCGCCGAGCGCTGGTGGTCAGCGCCGTCACCCTGGTCATCATCGTCGTTCCCACGGCTGCGACGGCACAGTCCCAGCACGCCAAGGAGGCCCTGGGGATCCCACTGCAGATGATCGGCTACACACTGGTCCACGATGCCGACTGCCTGCCACCGGCAAGCCGGCAGGTCTTCGACAACGTCCTGGAGCCCGAGGTCTGGAAGCAGGTCTACCGACCCGCCAGCGTCGACCCGACCAAGGACTCTCCGACCTTCAACAACACCTACCTCGACACGCACCGCGGCCAGTTCCTCTCCGCGTGGGGGCGGGCCCTGGTGGCGTGCCCCCGTCCCTTCGTCACAGGATTCCTCGTGCATACCGCCAACCTGTGGCGCTTCGACGCCGACCCGATCAGCACCGATGGTCAGTCCCGCTTCATCTCGGCGGTCTCGAACTACCCGGCCGGCCGGGACCAGCTGATTCGGGACTACGCCAACGCCGGCGTCGTCAACCACTCGCTCCTGCCGCAGCCGGTGCAGCCGGTGGCAGGCACCGCCGTGCGGGTCATGGAGGCCACGCCGGGTCCAGGAACCTGGATGTGGGTGATGGCACTGAGCGTGGTCGGGTTCATCTACGCCGGGCGGCGAGAGTGGGTGGCGATTTACGCACCCGTGATCCTGCTGTGGGCGACGCTCCTGATCGCGGCGCCCACCGTCACACCGTTCCGCTACATGGTGCCCGTCATCATGGTGGTGCCGATCGGCCTCGCCGTCCTGCTGGGCACCGACCGAGCCACCTGGGAGCCGGCACGGTTGAACAGTGCGCGTTCCCGCAAGAGTCCCAGTCCTGAATCCGTGTGAGGAGAACCCCGTGATCCGTATCATCGCCACGTTCCGTGTCCGTTCCGACGCCGTCAAGGAGTTCCGCGCACTTGCCGGCGAGCTCGTGGAGGGCTCACGGGCCGAGGACGGCAATCTCGCCTACGACCTGTGCGTGGCCAGGGACGACGCCGCCTCTTTCGTCGTGCTCGAGACCTGGCGCGACGACGCCGCGATCGAGGCCCACAACGCCTCAGCGCACTTCACCACCCTCGTGCCTCGGATGGTCGACCTCTGCGCCGAGCCGGCGTCAGTGGTCCAGTACACCGAGGCCTGAACGCAGAACGCCTGGGCCCGTCAGTCGCAGGCGGTGATGCGCCACAAGGAGGCGCTGCCCTCGGAGTCGACGAGCTCGAGCCCCTCGCTGGGAACCTGGGTCAGACGCGAGTCCCAACGCAGGGGGGCGGCACCTGTCACGGAGCCGGAGGCCGTGGCGCCCGAGCTGCTGTAGAAGTAGCGCACGCCCAGCCGGTTGAGGAGTGTGCAGGTCTGGGAGCCCTTCTGCCCCAGGGTGGGCCAGGCAGAGGCGAGGGCGGCCCCCGGGGTTCCCGGTGCAGTCTTGTCACGCGTCGGGTAGACGACGTGGAGACCGCCCAGGGACCACAGGTGGGCGGCCCCTCTCGATGGCGCTCCGAGGACGACCGCGTCGTCGGGCAGCTCGCTCCGCGAGCGCCGAATGAGCGCGATGGAGTCCTTGGTCAGCAGGGTCCCGTACTGGATGCGCTGCGGGTCGTAGACGGAGGCGGCGAGGTTGCGCTCCAGGGGGGTCCTCGCCGCCACCGGCAGGAGCACGAGCGCTACCAGCATGGCGGCCACCGCCCGCTCCGGCCGCACCACGCCGACCCGTGAGGCCGCCCGGTGCAGCACCTCCCACAGTCGTCGTCCGGGCTTCCCGGCACCTGCCTGCACCAGGAGGACGAACGCAGGCAGGATGGCGAGCGGGAGGATCCGGGCCTTCTGGAGGTACCAGGGAGCTCCGAGCTGACGGCCGGCCCACTGGGGTCCTCCCACCAGGACCAGGAGGAGCAGCGCCAGCAGCCACATGATGAGCCAAGGGCGCTGATCTCGCCGCGAGCGTGCCGACCATGCGGCTGCCAGGGTGAGCAGGCCGATCACGATGCCGATGGGCACGGTGGCCCCCGGGACCGCCCCGTACATCGGCAGGTCGATGATCGCCTGCCCCAGGGTTGCCACGGCACCGGCCACTCCCCCGGCAGGACGCCGGTAGCCCAGGACGGAGGCCAGGGAGCCGCGCATGAACCAGGTCCCCGCAGCCAGGACCAGCATGGCGGCGACCGCCACCGCTGCAAGGAGGGCTCGACCGCCCCGTCTGGTGGCGCTGCGACGCCACAGGGAGACGACGGCATCGGCCAGGAAGGGCGGGGTCAGGACGGCGAGGTTGAACAGGCCGGTGCCGTGCGCGGCCACCACGCCGCCGGCCGCGGCCAGGGCGAGGAGGACCAGCACCAGGCGGAGGCGCCGTGAGGCGGTTCCCCGACGCAGCAGGTCGTAGAGCACGAGGACGCCGGGAAGCCCCAGAACGCTCAGGGCGTAGGGCCACACTGCCAGGGACGTCATAGGAAGCAGCGGAAACCCCACCACTGCAGCACTGAGCGCGAGCACCGCAGCGACCGCGCAGGTCTGCTGTCGCCGGCGGGCTCCTTCCGCCTCCGGCTCCCAGGGGGTGTCAAGCCCGGCCGCTCGGGCGAGCAGCCCCAGCAGGCTCAGCGGCCAGGCCACCGCGGTCAGGGCCAGGACCCCCGCGGTGCTGACCGGGACCGGACCGCCCGGCGCCAGAGCCAGAGCCCCGTGCCAGACGGTGGGGTAGTAGACGGCGCGACCGGAGTAGAGGGCGGAGAGTCCCCCCAGCATTGAGGCGTTGCCCCCCTCGCGGATGGCCGCCACCGCGTTGAGGTGGAAGGTGGCGTCGAAGGCCTGGGCGGGGTAGGCGGGTCCGGGAAGGACGGACAGAATCGCCCCTGCCGGCACGACGACGGCCACGATCAGACCACCGGCCAGGATCGTCCGCTCGGCCCAGCCCTGCGGCGCCGTTCGTCGCGCACGCTCCGGCGGTGAGCCGGCGATCAGGCGCGCCATCAGTGCCGAGACGGCCGTCAGGGCAGCGATGACCGCCCACCCCCAGGGGCGCCAGGGCAGCGCAAGGGCGTGGGCGAGAATCTCCGCCGCCCCGATGTTCGCCGAGCCGAGCGCGGGTGCCACAGCCAGCGACGGCAGCGCTCCCAGGTGCGCCGAGCGCCCCACGATCCAGCCGGGCACCAGCAGCAGACCGGCCACGACGAGCGTGGCAGCCGCCAGGGTCCAGCCGGAGTCGCCGACCATCCCCGCTGCCGCGCTCGCGCTCATCCCTGCTGCCGACCTCGGGGCGCCCCTGGGCTACTCGCCTCCGCCGATGGTCAGGCGGGGCACACCGGTCCACTTGGCGGCGTCGGTGGCGCGGCGTCCGTCCAGGAGGAGGCGCAGCCCGGGCAGGTCGGCAGCGGTGAGCTCGCGGTACTCGGGGTGGTCGGCCTGGACGATGGCGACGTCGACCTGCTCCCCCAGGTGGTAGGGGTCCCAGCCGAAGCCGGCCAGCTCGTCGTCGGTGTACATGGGGTCGTGGACGAGGACCTCGGCACCGGCCTCGCGCAGGGCCTCAACCGTGGGGAAGACGCCGGAGAAGGCGGTCTCCTTGACCTTGCCACGGTAGGAGGCGCCCAGCACGACGACGCGCAGGCCCTTCAGCGAGCCGAGGACCTCAGTGGCCCGCCCCACCACGTAGGCGGGCATGGTGGCGTTGAAGGTACGGGCGGTGCGCACCACCGAGGCGTCGGGGTCGGTGGACAGGTACAGGCGCGGGTAGACCGGGATGCAGTGACCGCCCACCGCGATGCCGGGGCGGTGGATGTGGGAGTAGGGCTGGGAGTTGCAGGCCTCGATGACGCGCTCGATGTCGAAGCCGGCCTTGTCCGCGTAGACGGCGAACTGGTTGGCCAGGCCGATATTGACATCGCGATAGGTGGTCTCGGCGAGCTTGGCCATCTCTGCCGCCTCGGCGGTGCCCATGTCCCACACGCCGTTGGGGCGGGGCAGGTCGTCGCGCTCGTCGAAGTCGAGGACGGACTCGTAGAAGGCGATGCCGGCCTGGGTACCGGCCTCGTCCAGGCCGCCCACGAGCTTGGGGTAGCGGCGCAGGTCGGCGAAGACGCGACCGGTGAGGACCCGCTCGGGGCTGAAGACGAGGTGGAAGTCGGTGCCCTCCTTCAAGCCGCTGATCTCCTCGATCATGGGCTTGAAGCGGCCCCGCAGGGTACCCACGGGCAGGGTGGTCTCGTAGGAGATGAGGGTGTTCGGGGTCAGGTGGGCGGCCAGGGAGCGGGTGGCGTCATCCATCCAGGCGAAGTCCGGCTCCCAGGTGGCGTCGTCGACGAACAGCGGCACGACCAGCACGATCGCGTCGGCGTCGGGGATCGCCTCGGCGTAGTCGGTGGTGGCTCGTAGGGCGCCGTTACCGGTGGCGGGACTCAGCGCGGCGAGCTTCTCGGCCAGGTGGGCCTCGCCGGGGAAGGGCTCGGTCCCGGCGTTGACGGCCTCGACGACGGCGGGGTTGACGTCGACCCCAATGACCTCATGGCCCTTGTCTGCGTACTGGACGGCCAGAGGCAGTCCGATCTTGCCCAGGGCGACGACGGCGATGCGCATGCGGGTTGGTCCTTCCGACGGGTCAGGCTGAGACTCAGGTTGATGCTCAGATGGCGGCTCGGTGAGCAGCCCTCCGTATGATACGGCGCTTACCATGACCACATGCACGACTTGGACCACACGGACCACACAGACCGCACGGACACGTCCGTTTCCGAATACCGGCTTCACCTGACGTCTCCGACGTGGACCCACGGGTCCACGAGCACCCGGTCGCCCAATCAGCCGTCAGCGGAGCAGTGCCATCTGTGGCGGCCGTTGGCGCCGAAGGCCGACGATGTTGAGGCCGTACGCCAGCAGCAGCCCGAGCGGCGAGCAGGCGCCTGGACACTCGTTGAGGAGAGCGACGGCGTTCTGCGCCTGACCACGGACCGCACCCGCTCCCACCACCTCGTCTTCACCCGTGCGGGCGGCACCTGGGTCGTCAGCGACGACCCTCAGGAGCTGCGTCGACACGTTCCCACCTGGGTTCGCGACGAGCAGGCCGCCGAGGTCTTCCTGCACGCGGGCTTCACGCCGGGGGCGCGGACGCTGGCCCGTGAGGTGTACGCCACTGCCCCGGGGACCGTCGTGGAGCTGAGGCCCGACGGCACCTGGAGCAGCCGGCCGTGGGAGACTTATCACTACGACCCCGAGCCGGTCACCTCACCGCAGGAGTTCTCCGACGTCCTTCGCACCGCCCTCGACGTCGTCGTCGAGCGTCTTCTTCAGGACACCGGCGATCGTCAACTCCTCGTCCCCCTCTCCGGCGGGCTGGACTCGCGGCTGCTGGCCGTCTGGCTGAAGCGCCACGGCGCCCGCAACGTCGTGGCCTTCACCTACGGGGTGCCGGGCAGCGCCGAGGTCGCCATCTCCCGGGGCGTCGCCGAGGCGCTCAAGATGGACTGGTTCACGGTCGACCTGGACCCCACCGAGGTGGCTCGTACCTGGGCCGGGCCCGACGGCGTCGAGTTCCAGGAACGCACCTGGGGCCTGACCTCTCTTCCGCACGTTCAGGACTGGTACGCCCTGCTCCAGATGCGCCGTCACGCCCTGGTGGATACGGACGCGGTCTTCCTGCCCGGCCACACGATCGTCGGGAACATGCATGACGAGCACCTGCTCGAGAGCCGGCCGTCACGCGAGGACGTGCTCACTGCGATAGCCCGGCACCACTCGCTGCTCCAGGGGGATCACAAGGCATGGCGCCACCTGCCCCTGCTGCGTCGCGCAGTCCTCCAAGGCGCCGAGGAGCTCTCCTTCCCGACCGGCCAGGACGAGATGAACGGAAGCGGGCGCGCCATCCAGGAGCTCCTGGAGTGGGTGAACCTCCAGGAGCGTCAGAGCAAGTACATCAACGGATCGTTCAAGGCATACGAGGCCTTCGGCTACGGCTGGGCGCTACCCATGCTCGACACCGAGATGTGGGGCGCCTGGCTGCGGGGCTCCGAGGAGCTGACCGCGACTCGCGACTGGTACGCGCAGTTCACGGCGGAGGCCTTCGCCGAGGCCACGGGCACCGCCTCGCGGCTCTTCGAGGCGCCGGCCGAGCGGATCCCCGCCGGAGCGCGGCGACTGCTCATGACGGCACTGACCGTCACCGGCACCCGCACGGCCATGTCACGAGCTGTCTCCATGCGCACCAAGCTGCACCATCCCATGGCATTCGAGGCGTTCAACGCCCCCATGCCCCGTTCCGAGCAGATCCTGCGCATGGCTCGTGGGGCCACCTCGACGGGACTGTGGGCACAGCTGTTCCTGGACGGGACCTGGGGCGCTCACCCCGTCGCTCCCATGGGCTAAGAGCTCGTATCGGTCGCTACCCGGACAGCGGGTGGGGCACGGTCCTGATCTGGTCCTGATCGGGAACGCACCTATCGATCGAGAACTGCGCCCTCCCGCAGACAGCTGTGGCCCGGCCGCGGTCGTCTGCGGGAGAGGTACGTTCTCGAGGGAGATCGCAGTCCCCGATGCAGACACCGGGCCGCCCTGTTCGCAGGGATGCCGTTCATAAGCAGCACCCGTCGCCGTCGGCCTCCATAGGTGGTGGCCGACGGCGCCGTCAAAGCGTCAGCAGACCGTCAGCCGTTGCAGACGTCGATGCGCCACAGTGAGGCCGACCCGCCGGAGTCGATGAGGGTGAAACCGTAAGAGGTGTCGACCTTGTAGAGGCCGGGGCGGATCTTGCTGAGCTGGGAGTTGTTGAAGCGGATGTCCTTGTCAGCGTAGAAGTACTTGATCCCGTGATGCTGGAGGATCTCGCACACGTGGGGGTCGGTGTGGATCTGGTTGAAGTACTCGCGCAGATAGATTCCGTCCTCGTCGTCTGCCGCCTGACCGGGGAAGACCCACACGCTGCGCATACCGGTGAGGATGGGGATGTAGCCCGCTCCGGCCACCGGGTCACCGATCACGACGGCGTCATCCGGCAGCTCGTCGGGCAGGCGACGGATCATCGCGAGCTCGGCCTCGTCGGCGATGAAGCGGGTGTCTCCGAGTACCGGCTGGTAGCCCTCGCGCACGTCGGAGGCGATGGCCTGGCTTCCGACCACCATAGCGGGCGTGCACAGGATGACAACGACGACGGCGGCCGCCACCCGGGTCACCATCGAGATCACCGAGTCCGCAAGGCCGGTACGGGCCAAGGCGCCGCGCAGGCCTGAACAGATCCGCGCGGCCACCGGGGCGAGCCACGTGCGCAGGGTGTCCAGGGCGATGACGACGAGGAGCACGGCCAGGACGGCGGTCATCGCCTTGAGCCGGTGAGGGTTGCGGTAGAACAGGCCGGTGATCGATGAGAGCACCGGGATGGGGGCGATGGCGGCCAGGATGAGGGACATGCTGAAGACCCATGCCACCACGAGCTCCCAGGCCCGCCGCCGCCACAGGCAGACCGCGGCACCCAAGAGGCTCAGGATCGTCAAAGGTATCTCAACCCACTCGATGGCCCAGCCGCCGAAGTAGTTCAGAGCGACGGGGATGAGGAGCTTGGTCGCCAGGTTGCTCCAGTCCAGCTCGGTGTACCTGCCGAAGTGGTGCTGCTGGGGACCGGGGAGGTAGACGAAGACGACCACGGCGACCACGGCGAGCAGAGCGCCGATCCACCGGGCCGCAGCCTGACCGCGTCGCTCGGAGCGCCAGCTCCTCACCCCTGAACGCACCGCGTAGCACAGGATGATGCCGAACAGCGGCCACAGGAGCATTGCCGCCGCCGAGGTGTGAATGAGGCAGGATCCGACGAAGAACGGGATGATGGCGCACAAAGCCATGGCTGCACGGCCCAGGGCGCCCCGATGGGATGCGCTCTGGTCGCGGGCGGCCACCACCAGGAGGGTGCGGGCACGGCGCCAGCACTCGATCGACATGGCGATGACCGCGGGGCAGGTAGCCACTGCCATGCAGTAGGGCCACAGCGCGGCACCGTAGGTGAGCCGCCAGGGGAACACCGGAGCCAGAAGCGAGGCGGCCAGCGCCAGGTAGGGGGCCTGACGGACCTTCGGCAGCGCAGTGCGGGCCAGATAGACCAGTCCGAGGTACCACACGAGCGCCACCGCCAGCAGCAGGACATTGTTGGCGATGAGCGTCTCTCGCCAGCTCCACGCTCCCAGGCTGGCGACCTGGTGCCACACGATCGGGTAGAAGCCCGCGTGACTCGTCAGCCCGAACATGCCGGCGTTCGGGTTGAACATCGAGGCGTAGTCCTCACGCTCGATGATGGCGACCTGCATGTAGTGGTAGAGGGCGTCACCACTCTGGGAGACGGCATTCGGCGGGATCGTGAGGATGACGGGCAGGGCAGTGAAGGCCCAGAACCCCAGCACCGTCAGGAAGAGCCGGCGCTCGGCGCGTCCGCCGTCGGTGCGCATGGTCATGCCCTCTCGCTGATCCTCGGGCATGAGGAGGATCCCCGGGTCCCAGCGGTCGATGAGACGCTTCATCGTGTGCGCGGCAAGAGCCAGGATCGCGGTCGTCACCATCACGGGGATCCAGCCCCAGGGCTTGCCGACGGCCGCCTGGAAGAGCCCGTCGACAGTCAGGATGAGAGCGCTGACGGTCGGAGCCAGGGCGACGGGCCGGATCCCTCTCATCCCGGCGGCACGCAGCACGACCCACCCGACTCCGAAGAGCGCCGACAGAAGCAGGACAGCGGTCGGCAGGGTGTTGAACCAGTCGACCAGGCTGTTGGTCACCAACGTTGTTCCTCACTCACTCGACGTACGTCGTCGACCTCGTCGACCTCGTTGTGCTCGCCGCCCTCGGCAACGACCTCCTGCACGATACTTGCTGCGGACTCACCCGTTGCGCGCAGCGAGCGGTGGTCCTCGACCCAGTCGTGGAAGCGCTGTGCTGTCGCGGCGCGGGCGCCGGAGGCGGTTTCGGCCTCGTAGACATCCAGCGCCGCACGCATGGCCTCGGCGACCGCAGCAGCATCGTGCTCGGCCGCCCATCCCAGGTCGAAGTCGCGCACATCCGAGGCCACCGGCCCGTTACCGGCGAAGAGCACCGGCGTTCCGCATCCCAGGGCGGAGAGAACCTTGGTGGGGTAGGCGAAGTCGTAGCCCTGCCCCGGTTTGATCGACACCAGGGCCGCCACGGCGCCCCGCTGCCACACGGCGGCCTCGGCCGCCGGGACCGCCGGGTGCATGATGACGGCGGGAGCGCCGTCGACCCCCGCGGGCAGCTGGGAGGCCGCCTGGGTGATCTCCTGCCAGGCCGACCCCCGTCCCAGGAAGAGAAGCTGGGCGCTGGGGTGGGTGCGGCGCACCTGGGCCAGGGCATGGACGAAGACGTCGGCGCCCTGCCACTCCGAAGCCGTTCCGGCGTAGACGAAGTACGGTCCGCTCAGCCCGATCTCCGCGCGAGCCTGCTCTGAGGCGGACGGGCCGTGGGCATCGAAGACGGCGGTGTCGATCCCATTGGGCACGACTCGTATCCGCTGCGCCCAGGCGTCGTCGTCCTCCGCGGCGTTCACGAGCTCGGCCACGGACCGGGCGACGCCGTCGTTCACGGCGATGACGCGGGCGGCCCCGCCGACGGCGAAGGCCTCAAGCCTTCTGACGGCCTTGACCACGATGTCCGCGGCACCGGTGGAGGCAGCCGCCGCCGACCACACGTCCGCCGCGTACCACACGTAGGGGATCCGACGCACGGCCGTCACCACCCGGACAACGGCTCCGGTTGTCGGGGGCGGCTCAACGAGGACCGCCTCCGGCCGAGGCGCCGTCAGCAGCCTCAGAGCCAGGGGCAGATCGAAGGAGAGATAGGGCACGTAACCGCGCAGGTAGCCCGAGGAGTCCCGCAGAACCGGCCAGCGGGAGACCTGGACCCCGGCGGGATCGGGGTCGCCCTGCGGCGCGTCGGCCGGGGCGCGGCTGGTGAGGACCCGCACGGGCACCCCGTCGGCCACGAGCGCCTGCTCCACGCTGTCGAGCCGGAAGGACGCAGCAGCCGCCTCCGGCAGGTGGATGCGGGTTGCCACCAGGACCCCGCCTCGCCGGCTCGAACGGGCGCGCCGTCGTGATGCCACCGCTCCCGCCAGCGCAGCCGCCGCGCCACCGACGGCCAGAGCACCAAGAGACGCCCGGAAGATGCCTCGTGCACTCATCGGGTTCCTCCTGCTCGCAGCGTACGGGCCCGGGGGAGCTCACCGGCCCGAACCGCCTGCATGTCGTCGGCGACCACGCGAGCCCGGCTGAGCCACGTGTGCTCCTCGCGTGCTCCTTGGGCCCGGTGAGCGGCCTGGGCGATCTCATGGGGCTGTTCAAGAAGCCGACGCAGCAACTCGGCGAGCTCGCTCGCGTCGTAGGGGAGGGTCCAGCCGGCGTCGGCGGCGCCCACGACCTCGGCGGCAAGGGTCCCCTGAGAGGCGATGACCGGCTTCCCACGTCCGAGGTACTCATAGAGCTTGACCGGGGAGGCGAACTCCCGATACGGGTCCGGCTCGACGAACAGGACACAGGCGTCCGCGCGCTCGTAGAGGGCAGTCAGCTCCTCCCCGGAACGGTGAACGACGTCGATCCGGCCGCCGGCCGCCTCCACCATGGCGGCGTACTGGTCGCCGGCCGACTCCCACTGGTCAGGACGGGTGCAGATGGTCAGGCTGGCACCGGGGACGTCAACGACGGCACGAAGGCACTCCTGGAGCCGGTAGTGACCGCCCAGCCCGCCGATGTAGAGCAGGTGGAGTCCGCCGTCGGCCCGGGATGAGGGGGCCTCGTCGACGATCTCGCAGCCCGGAGGCAACGGGGCCATCCGGTCCTCGGGGAACCCGGGGACGTAGGCGCCCATACGCGCCGACGGCAGGTAGAGGCGGTCGATGTAACGGGCGTACCAGGCCAGGTCGTAGCGGTAGACGCATCCCATGGCCGCCGCCATCGCGGTCCCGACTCGTTCGCGGTAGTCGGGGAAGGCCCAGTAGATGTCCCGGTAGAACAGGGACGTGGGCACGCCATGGCGGTGCATCAGGCGCATGAGCGCCGGATCCACGAAGGGGTGGGGCGGCAGGTGACGCGGCTCGGTCAGCATGGTGGGGATGGTCGCGCACTCGGAGTAGAGGAACTCAATACGCTCCCCGCCCTGGAGGCGGTCCCTCAGGGCGCGCAGGCGACGGGAGCGCTCTCGCGCCGAGCCGGTGACGTCCAGAACGGTGTAACCGAGCTCCCGGAAGGCATCAAGCATACGTACGGGGCGAATACCGGAAGCCGACGACGCCTCCCGATCCAGGGGAAAGGGGGCGTGGTAGACGATCGCAGCCATACGGTGCCTCGCCTCCTTTTGGGGGTATCTCAGGGACCAGGCGCGACCGCACCAGGCAGGCAGATTCAAGTGCGCATGATAGTACCATCGGCTGATCACAGTTATGACACGACGTCGGTGGGTAGGAACCATCCAATCGGCTCATGCGGGCCGGACCCGGCGCCTGCGACTCAACGTCATTTAAGTGCCATTTTAGTGTCGTTTCAGTTTCATTTCAGTGTCAGCCAAGACCCGGAGGAGAGGTCTCCGCGCTCTGGGCGCGCTGGAGAACGGTGGTGGCCCGGAGGCGCCCGAGCCATCGCAGTCACGGTAGAGTCTCGGGTATGCGTGTCATGTCAGTAGTGGGCGCCCGGCCCCAGTTCGTCAAGCTAGCCCCGATCGATGCCGCCTTCCGTGAGACCGGGATCGAGCATGTGATTGTTCACACCGGGCAGCACTATGACCCGATGCTCTCCGATGTCTTCTTCAGCGACCTGGGAATCTCGGCCCCGGACGTCCACCTCGGGGTCGGCTCGGGATCGCACGGCGTGCAGACCGGAACGATGCTCGCGGCCATGGACGAGACCATCGAGACCCACTCTCCCGACTGGGTCCTGGTCTACGGGGACACGAACTCCACGCTGGCCGGGGCCCTGTCGGCAGTCAAGCTCCATGTGCCCATCGCGCACCTGGAGGCGGGCCTGCGGTCCTTCAACCGGGCCATGCCCGAGGAGATCAACCGGATCCTGACCGACCACGCCGCCGACCTGCTGCTGGCACCGACCGAGGTGGGCGCCGCCCATCTGGCCGACGAGGGGCTGGCCGATCGGACCGTCGTCGTGGGCGACGTGATGACCGACATCCTGTTCTCGGTGCGAGACTCCGTCGTCGACACCCCCTCCCCCGTCATGACCGAGCTGGATCTGCCCGAGGGCGGATACTCGCTGGCCACCATCCACCGGGCGGAGAACACCGACGATCCCGAGCGTCTGCGCTCCATCCTGGAGTCGCTGGCAGCGGTCGACCACCCCGTGGTCCTCCTGGCCCACCCGCGCCTGGTGGCCAAGTGCGCCGAGCACGGCATCGCTCTGGGTGACTCGGGCAACCTGCGGATGCACCCGCCCCTGGCCTATCCCGAGCTCGTCGCCTCGACCCTGCACGCCCGTGGTGTGGTCACCGATTCCGGCGGCCTGCAGAAGGAGGCCTTCCTCCTGCGGGCGCCGTGCACCACGGTGCGTCCTCAGACCGAGTGGGTCGAGACCGTCAACCTGGGTTGGAACGTCCTGGTCGAGCCCGGCCAGGCCCTGGTGCGCGCCGCCTCACGCCCACGGCCGACCGAGCCCGCCGAGGCCGAGGCCCACCCCTACGGAGACGGCAACGCCGCTCACCGGGTGGTTCAGGCCCTCACCGACCACCTGCCCGGCTGATCGCCCCGCACCGGCTCGGGCAGCGACATCATGCGCGTCACCATCGTCACCACCTGGTTCCCCACGGGCCGCTCACCGGGTCTCGGGGTCTTCGTGGCACGCCACGCCGCCTCCATGGCGGCCGCCGGCCACGACATTCGCGTCGTCCACCTCGCCTCGGCCTCCGTCGATGACGGCGTACGGCACGATCGAGTCATGGGTCTGCCCATCGTGCGTCTGCCCATGACGCTGTCCCGGCCGCACGAGCTGCTCACGGCCAGGCGGAAGCTGACAGCCCTTACTGAGGGCAGCGACGTCGTCCACACCCACGCGGTCTCCACCCTCCTGCCCTACGCCCTGGGCCGGCCCCGCCAACCGTGGCTCCACACGGAGCACTGGTCGGGGATCACCCAGCGCGGCGCCGAGCTCGGCTCCCTGGCGCGGGCGGGCGCTCAGGTGGTCCTGCGCCTGGAGCGCCGGCCCGACGTCGTCACCACCGTCTCCGACCAGCTCGCCGCCGACCTGCGGGCCTACCGCCCCCGCGGAGAGATCCTGACGGTTCCCAACGAGGTCACCATGCCTGAGGAGCCGGCACCGCGCCGGGACGTCGAGCTGGGACGTGACACGCTGCGCATTGTCGGCGTCGGGGGGCTCATCGAGCGCAAGCGCCCGGACCTTGCCGTCCGGGTGGTCGCGGCGCTGGCGGAGCGGGGCGTGCCGGCCCGGCTGACCTGGGTGGGTGGCGGACCGTTGGCCGATCACTGCACCGACCTCGCTGAGAGCCTGGGCGTCGACCTGGAGCTGACCGGTCAGCTCCCGGGCGATCGGGTCCAGCAGATCCTGGCCGACAGCGACCTCTTCCTCGTTCCCACGCTCGCCGAGACCTTCTTCCTGGGCGCTGCCGAGGCGGTCGCCGCCGGCCGGCCGGTGGTCACCAGTGACCGGGGGGCGCACACCAGCTTCCTGGATCCCTCGGTGACCGCGATCGTCAGTCAGGACGACCCGGCGACGTGGGCCGGGGCGGTGGTCGACGTCATGCAGCGCTGCGAGGGCCTGACGGCTCGCGACATCCAGGACACGCTGCCCCGGGCCTTCTCCCCCGCGGAGGTGGCACGCGCCTACAGCCACGCCTACGAGACCGCCATCACTGAGTGCTCTCGGCGCTCCCGGTGATCGCGTTGCACGCCTGCTCGTAGAGCTCTCGGCAGGCCGTGACGAAGGTCGCCTCCCCGAAACGCTGCCGGGCCCGCGACCGGATCGCCTCGGGGAGGTAGCCCCCGGCCCGGATGGAGTCAGTCACCTGGGCAAGCGCCTCGGTCAGGGAGGCGACCAGGGCGTCATCATCTCGCTGGGCCGCCGTGGGCAGGACGACGCCGGTCTCGGGCTCGACCATGAAGCGTCCCGCCCAGGTGGGCGTGGCGACGCAGGCCAGCCCCAGCGCCTGGGCCTCGGCCAGGACGGTGCCCCCGGCCTCGACCTCGCTGGCCAGGACGAAGACGTCGCTGGCGGCCATGAGTCCGGCGACCTCATCATGAGGCACCCGACCGGTGAAGGTGGAGGTCTGCTCGATGCCTTCGGCCCGGGCCAGCTCTCTTAAGGGCTCGATCTCGTGGGACTCCCCTCCGACGAGGAGCAGCCGGGTGGGCTCCCGCCCAGCGGCGAGATCAGCTCGCGCCAATCGGGCGACGGCGCGGATGGTCTCCTCAGGGCGCTTGTTGCGACCCAGGTGGGAGACATGGCAGACGGTCAGCGGCCTCTCGGTCTCGCCTCGACGATCCTGGTCCGCGGGCCTGGGGACGTCGAAGACCTCGTCGTTGACCGGCAGGGCGATGCTCGTCCACGCACCGAGCCGCCAGTAGTCGCGCAGGGCCTCGGCGAAGGGGGTGGAAACGACGGCGCGACCACCGGCCCGTTTCAGGTCTCGCCGCAGTGCCCGATACCTCCATCCGT
Organism: Actinomyces naeslundii; assembly: GCF_001956585.1. Lineage (GTDB taxonomy): Bacteria > Actinomycetota > Actinomycetes > Actinomycetales > Actinomycetaceae > Actinomyces > Actinomyces naeslundii. Next base: position 19,826 of record NZ_MSRR01000004.1, read on the forward strand.
ACACGCTGCGGTCCGTCGAGCTGGGGCGGTGCTCGGTGATGGCCAGGCCGGCCCCCCAGTGCTCGGCGGCGTAGCGGCCGACGTGGATGCCGGTGAACACCGAGTGCGCGTGGACGACGTCGGGAGCCGCCTGTCCCCCGCCGTTACCGGAAGACCCGGGCAGGCTGCGGATCGTCTCCTCGTAGAGCCGCACCGCACGGGCCGCCACGGCGCGAGCCGATATCCGGTCCCCGGGCAGGGCCCCCTTGGGGACTGTGGGCACCGTGCCCCGCACGACGACGATCCCGTCCTCGACATCCGCCGTCAGCTCACGGCGCGCCTGCCACAAGGAGACCGGTTCCAGGGCGATGACACCCACTCGCATCCCGCCGCGCTGAAGCATGCGCGCCTGGTCGCGGAAGAAGGACCCGTTGTGGGGGCGGTGCCGGTCCGGGTACCACGAGGGAGTCAGGACGACGTGCACCTCACTCCTCCTCATCGTGAGGAGCGGTCATGCGGGTGGAGGGCTCGGACTCGCCGGCGGCCTCGTAGTGCCCCTCATTGGCCTCCGACGCCGGTGGGCGGGCGTCGAAGCCCCGTGCAGCGGCGTCGGCCATGAGGATCTGTCCCACGAGGATGACGCACATGATGGCGCCCAGGACGTAGGTGGTCGTCAGCAGCGAGTACGGACTGAGCCAGAGCCAGGCCAGGGGGACGGCGGCGTAGACCACCGAGAAGATCAGCATCCAGTCCTGGTTCTCGGTGACCACGAAGAGATTCGACAGGGGCGAGGTGACCAGCAGGATGAACAGCCAGGGGGTCAGGGCCCGGGCGAAGTCGCCCGACTCGCCCCAGTGGCTGCCGAAGAGCAGGGGGAAGAGCCACGGCGACAGGATGAAGAGCAGGGCGAAAGGGCCGGTCCCGAATATCAGGACCCGCTTGATGACCTGACGGACCAGTGGGCGCATCTGTCCGGGCTGCAGCGTGGCGAGCTTGTGGAAGAAGACCTGGCCGACCGCGGCGTTGATGAGGGCCATCGGGACCTCCAGGCAGCGCCAGGCCAGATTGAACTGGCCCAGGCTGGCCACCGAGTAGGAACCCACGAGCAGGTTGATGCCGTTGAGCCGCACGGCGTCGACGAAGGCGTTGAGACCGTTGAGCAGGGGCATGCGCCGGTAACGGCGGGCGACCTGCCACAGACTGGGTGCCTCGGGCGGCAACGGCCGGCGCAGCGGCTTGGCCTTGCGCCCCAGGTTGACGAAGGCCCACACCTGCCCGATCGTCTGACCGAGCAGCAGGCCTCCGACACTGACCATTCCCGCCATTCCCAGGACGAGCTGGCCCAGGGACTGGCCGACCTGCTGCTCGACCCGGTTGACCGAGATCGTCCGATAGTCCGACTGGCGGTTGTACCAGAACTGGAGGAGCTGGACCGTCGACAGCAGCAGCGTGGTCACGCCCAGCAGCGGCAGCCAGACGGCGATATCGGCCCCCCACTGCCGGGCGATCAGCGGCTTGAGGAGGAAGGCCACGACACTCGTGACGACCGAGACCACGACGATGCACACCATTCCCAGCCGGGCGCAGGCCAGGGCCCAGGCGTCCTTCTTGGGCAGCATGATCGTCATGTCGTAGCGCAGGGCCGCCACGGCCGTGATGATCGAGACCACCGAGGTGTAACGCGCCAGCTGACCGAGGTCCTCGTCGGAGAAGATGCGGGTGAGGACCATCGTCATGCCGAAGACGATGGCCTGGGCGGTGGCCGTCCCGCTGACCAGCGTCAGGACGTGGCGCAGGAACGGGGAGGACTCCATGACCGAGCGGACCCGGGCGAGTACCCCCGCCACGGGTCCACTCGATGCGGCTGACCGGTTCAGAGCTCGACCGTCCGGTTCTCGCTCGCCGAGGTCAGCACCGCCTCGACGACGTCGAGCGTGGCCACGCCCTCCGCCATGGTGACGTGGCGCTGGGCCACCCCGCGCACGGCGTCACGGAAGTTCTCCTGCTCCAGGGCCAGCGGCTCGCGCTTGGGGATCGCGTAGCGGATGACGTCGCCCTCGCTGACTCCCCGGAAGGCGGCGACCTGGTCCCAGGTGGAGGCCACGGTGCCGTTGGCGTGGAAGGTGAGGTCCCCTGTGAGGGTGTCCGCCACGAAGGAGCCCTTCTCGCCGGTGACGATCGTGACGCGCTCCTTGAAGGGCGTGAGCCAGTTGACCTGGTGGCCGACGATGATGCCGCCCTCCAGCAGGCCGGTGGCCACCATCATGTCCTCGGTCTGGCGGCCGGAGCGGTGCGTGACCTGCGCGGCCACGGAGGTGTAGCGAGCACCTGCCACCCAGGCGGTCAGGTCGATGTCGTGGGTGGCCAGGTCCTTGACGACGCCGACGTCGCTGATGCGTGCCGGGAAGGGACCCTGTCGGCGAGTGAGGACCTGGTAGACCTCGCCGAGCTCACCGGCGTCGAGACGCTCACGCAGGGCCCGCAGCGCCGGGTTGCAGCGCTCCACGTAGCCGACGGCGCCCACGAGGCCCCGGTCGGCGAAGGCGGCGGCCACGCGGCGACCCGCGGCGGCGTCATGAGCGATGGGCTTCTCCACCATGGTGTGCACACCAGCCTCGGCAAGGGCCAGGGCGACATCCTCGTGGTAGACGGTCGGGACGGCCACCATGGCGGTGTCGAGCCCGGCGTCGATGAGGGCGTGGACGTCGGGAAGGACCGGCAGCTCGCCGGCCACACCGAAGCGGTCACCACCGGGGTCCGCCACGGCCACGAGCTCCATGCCCTCGGTGGCGCGGATGACCCGGGCGTGGTGGCGTCCCATGGAGCCCAGGCCGATGAGGCCCACGCGCAGGGGGTTGTCCGCCGTGCCCTTGTCAGGCAGGTGATGGGCACCGGACGGATCGGTGGTCGTGGCCAGGCCGTCGAGGGCGACGTTCTCGCACATGTCAGGCACCTGCCTTGACGGTGGCGGCCACGGCCTGGCCGATGCGCTCCAGGTCGGCCTCACTCAGGGAGGGGTGGACCGGCAGGGAAAGGCACTCACGGGCGGCCTTCTCGGTTCCGGGCAGCTCGAGCCCCTCGGCGTAGTGGGCCAGGGAGGCCAGGCGGTGGTTGGGAATCGGGTAGTAGACACCGCTGCCCACCTGCCACTCCTCGCGCAGGGCGGCCTGAACGGCATCGCGCTCGGTGCCCGTGGCCCCCTCGAGGCGGATCGTGTACTGGTGGTAGACGTGCGTGTAGCCCTCGGGGACGTAGGGGGTGACGACGCCGTCGACGCCCGCCAGCAGTTCGTTGAGGCGGGCGGCGTTGGCCTGGCGGACGGCGGTCCAGCCGGCCAGCTTGCCCAGCTGGACGCGGCCGACTGCGGCGGCCACGTCCGTCATGCGGTTGTTGAGCCCCACCAGCTCGTTGGCATACTGCTGCTCCATTCCCTGGTTGCGGATGAGGCGGCAGCGGCGGGCCAGCTCGGCGTCGGCCGTCGTGATCATGCCGCCTTCGAGGCTGGTCATGTTCTTGGTGGGGTAGAAGGAGAAGGAGCCCCAGGCACCGAAGGCGCCCACGGGCTTGCCCTCGATGGCGGCGCCGTGGGCCTGGGCGCAGTCCTCGAAGACGGCCAGACCATGGCGCTCGGCTATGGCGAGGATCTCAGGCATGTTGGCCGGCAGACCGTAGAGATGGACCACCTCGATGGCCACCGTGCGCTCGGTGATGGAGGCCTCGACGCTGGCGGGGTCCAAGGTGAAGGTCACCGGGTCGATATCGGCGAAGACCGGGACGGCTCCGCTGATGGCCACCGAGTTGCCGGTGGCGGCGAAGGTGAAGGAGGGGACGATCACCTCCGGGGCGCCCCCTTCGCGCTCCCGGAGCTCACTGGCCAGGGTGGCCACGTGCTGGGCCGAGGTGCCGGAGTTGACGGCCACGCAGTGGACGCCATCAACGACCTGGGCGGAGAACTCCTCCTCGAAGGCCTTGACCTGGGGGCCCTGGACGACCATGCCGGAGGCGAGGACGGCGTCGACGGCGTCGCGCTCCTCCTGCCCGATGATCGGCTTCGCTGCTGGGATGAACTCGCGTGACATCAGTGGGTGACCTCTCGGATGGTGATGGAATCGGGATATGACTGCGCATCGGCCCCGGCACCGGATTCAGTGCCGAGCTCCTGGTACAGGGTCCCGGTGACGGGACAGCGCCAGCGCGCCGAGCCGTCAGAACCGGGATCGGCGGGGACGAGGGGCTCGCCGGCCCGCCCGACCCAGCCGATGCGGCGGGCGGGGACCCCGGCGACCAGGGCGTGGGCCGGCACGTCCTTGGTGACGACGGCGCCGGCGGCCACCGTGGCCCAGGCCCCCACGTGCACCGGAGCGACGCACACGGCCCGAGCCCCGATCGAGGCTCCCTCGTCGATGGTGACCCCCACGGGCTCCCAGTCGGCGGCGGCCTTGAGCGAACCATCGGGGTTGACGGCCCGGGGGAAGTGATCGTTGGTCAGCGTGACCGCCGGGCCGATGAAGACGCCGTCGGCCAGGCGGGCCGGTTCGTACACAAGGGCGTAGTTCTGCACCTTGCAGCTGTTCCCCATGACGACGCCCTCGCCGATGTAGGCGCCTCGGCCCACGATGCAGTCCCGTCCGAGGACGGCGTGCTCACGGACCTGGGCAAGGTGCCAGATGCTGGTGCCGTCTCCGAGGACGGCGTCCTCGGAGACATCAGCGGACGGGGCGATTCGGTTAGCCACGGCGACTCCTGTGCGGGCGGCCTCAGGCCGCCCTGACGTTCGAGTAAGACCGGTCAACCTGGCGGCTGCCGGGGCCGTGCCGCTCCAGTCACCGAGGCGGCGGGCTCTGCACGACCTGCACCATCCTAGGGGACTCATCCGCGCTAGACGACGCCTGGACACGACCCGAACGAGACCTACCCCACCAGGGACCACCGACTCGGCGCCCGCAAGAGGCCGGACACTGCGTCATCGCGTGCGAGAATGCGGAGGTGACTACCTCCAACGTGACGCAAGCCGGAGCGCCTGATTCGGTGCCTCAGGTCACTGATGCCTGGCTCGTCATCCCCCTGTACAACGAGGCCACCGTCGTGCGCGAGGTCATCTCCCAGGCCCGCGAGACCTTCCCCTACATCGTCGTCGTCGACGACGGCTCCAAGGACGACTCGGCCCGCCAAGCCGCTGCCGCAGGCGCCATCGTCGTACGCCATCCGGTCAACCTCGGCCAGGGCGCGGCGCTGCAGACGGGCTTCTCCTACATCCTGGAGAAGACGAACGCCAACTATGTCGTCACCTTCGACGCCGACGGCCAGCACTCCACCACGGATGCCGCCGCCATGGTCGCCGCGGCGCGCGAGGAGGAGCTCGCCGTCATCCTCGGGTCGCGTTTTCTTCAGGGGCCCTCGCCGGTAGGCCGGCTCAAGCGGCTCGTCCTACGCACGGCCGCGGCCGTCAGCTCACGCACCTCCGGCATGCATCTGACCGACGCCCACAACGGCCTGCGGGTGATCCGCCGCGACGTGCTGGTGCAGCTCAACCTCAAGCAGAACCGGATGGCGCACGCCAGCGAGATCATCCGCAAGATCGGCGCGACCGGCCTGCCCTGGCGCGAGTTCCCGGTGCACATCGTCTACACCGACTACTCCCGCTCCAAGGGCCAGTCGCTGTGGAACTCGGTCAACATCCTGGTCGACCTGCTCTTCTCCGAGTGACGGAACGGAAGACACACAGCCCATGATTCATCAGATCACCACCCAGATCGCTCCGATCACGAACCACCAGTTCTACATCCAGGCCGCCCTGATCCTGGCAGTGATAGCTGCCGGCTGGATGATGCTGCGCACCCCCGGCGGAGCCCGCCATCAGGCCGCCCGGCGGCTGGCGACCCTGGCCTTCGTGGTCTTCGCCATTGTCGCGATCGCCTTCCCCTCGGTGATGACGGCCATCGCGCACCGACTAGGGGTCGGACGAGGCACGGACCTGCTGCTGTACGCCATGGTCGTCGCCTTCCTGGCTCAGATCCTGTCCTCCTTCCGCCGCAACGGCGCACGCGAGCGGCAGATCACGCAGCTGGCACGGCGCATCGCCCTGGACAACGCGCCCGAGCCGCCCGCTGCGACAAGGCTCACCAGCACGACTCACGACTGAGCGATGAGGGCCCCGGCGAGCACCCGGCAAGCCACCCGACCGACGCTGAGTCCTCATCCCTCATCTATCCCTCAGCTATCCCTCAGCGTCGGGAGGCGCGGACCTCGAGCTCCTCGCGCAGGCGCAGCCCACTGGAGAGCAGCCAGCGCACCGGCGCCTGCCACGGGGCGTCGTAGACCCCGGAGAGATAACGCCGGGCCGAGGCGTGGTGGGCGCGGATCATCTTCTCCGGACGCGCCTTCCAGCTGGCCCCCTGCTCATGGATGACGACTGAGTCGTAGACCTGCACGTTGAGCCAGCCGGCCCGCCCGACCCGTTCCCCCAGATCCACGTCCTCGAAGAACATGAAGTAGTCGTCATCGAATCCCCCCAGGCGCCTCCAGGCGGCCGCGGGCAGCAGCAGGCAGGCCCCGGAGAGCCAGCCCACCGTCCGCGACCCGTCCGAGCCGCCCCGGTCAGCGGTGTGGTAGGCCGCGGAGAAGGGATTGCTCGGCCAGACCCTGCCCAGGACGGCATGTCCGGCGCCCTTGACCAGGGAGGGCAAGGCCCGCCCAGAGGGGTAGACGGTGCCGTCGGGGTTGAGCAGCAGCGGCCCCAGGCAGCCGGCAGCCGGGTCGGCCAGGCCCGCGTCGATGAGCGCATCAAGACTGCCCGGCTCCCAGACGAGGTCGGGGTTGGCCACCACGACCCAGTCCTCCTCCAGGCCCGCGGCCGCCAGGTTGGCTCCGGCCCCGTAGCCGAGGTTGGTCCCGTCACCGACGACACGGGCCCCGTGGCGCCGGGCGGCGGCAGTGACGACGTCGTGCTCAGTGCCGTTGTCCGCGATGACGACCGCGAGGCGGCGCGCCGTCGCCGTCTCGAGCGAAACCAGGAAGCGCTCCAGCTCCTCACCCGGGTTGAAGGCCACCGTCACCACACGCACGCTCTGCTCGTCGGGGGGGTTGAGGGGGGCGGGCAAGGCACTGGTTGGCGTCGGTTCCACAACATTGGTCACGGAAAGAGCCTAGCGCCGTGACCCACGTGAGCGGGTTCACCCCCACCAGGGCGAATTTCATGCGTCAGGTGTAGGAAGACCCATATGGATCTCATCGATGATTCCCTATCATCGCTTCCGTGCCTCAGTTCAGTAAGCCGCGTGCGCGGCACTCCTCCAAAGAACTCGGACGCCGCCTGGCCCGTCGAGCGGGGTTCAGCCTGCTCGCAGTGACGGTCTTCGTCGTCTCCGCCGCGGGCTTCGCATGGCACAACATCCAGTCACGCATCACGTGGTTCGACATCGACAGCATCCTGTCCGAGAACGACCGCCCCGGCACCAAGCCGCCGGACAGCTATAACGGCCGGGCCGTCAACCTGCTCGTGCTGGGCACCGACTCCCGTGCGGGGGACAACAACGTTGACGGATCACAGGGTGACGACGAGGTATCCGTGGCCCGCTCCGACACGGCGCTGGTCGTGCACATCTCCGCAGACCGCAAGCGCATTGACGCAGTATCCATCCCCCGCGACACCCTGGTGGACATCCCCTCGTGCAAGACTCTCGACGGCGACAGCACCGGTGCCGAGGAGGACGGCCAGTTCAACTCCGCCTTCGCCAACGGAGCCGGCAGCGGCAGCGACAAGAAGGCCGTTGCCTCGGGAGCCGCCTGCACCCTCAAGACCGTGGAGAAGATGACGAACATCCGTATCGATGACTTCATCGTCATCGACTTCAACGGCCTGTCCAAGGTGGTCGACTCCCTCGGAGGAGTCCACGTGCAGGTGGACGAGGCCATCGATGACCCCGACTACACGGGCTTCAAGCTTGACGAGGGCTGCCAGAAACTGGACGGGCAGGCCGCCCTGCAGTACGCCCGCGTCCGTCACGGCGTCGGCGACGGCTCGGACATCTCCCGCATCTCCCGCCAGCAGAAGCTCATGAGTGCCATGGCCTCCAAGGCCCTGTCCAGCAACGTCCTCACCCAGTCCGGCTTCCTGACCAGCACCCTGGAGACACTCACCACCTCGGAGCGCATCGGTCAGATCGGCAACCTGTCAGGGCTGGCCTACTCCGTCCAGGGCGTCGGCATCGACAAGATCAACTTCATCACCATGCCCAATGAGGCTGCAGCCGACGAGAACCGGGTCATCCCCACCGAGGGCGCCAAGAAGGTCTGGAAGGCGCTCGAGCAGGACAAGCCCGTCTCCGCAGACGCCGCGGCGCCGGCGACGACAGACGCACCTGCGACGGCGGACGACTCCGCCACCTCGGAGGAGCAGAACGCTGAGAACGCCGGGGTGGAGCCGACCGCAACGCAGGCGCCTGCGACCCAGTCCCCGAAGGCGGGGGCCTCTCCCCAGCAACCCGCCACGAAGCCGACCGCCTCAGCGTGCCCCGCCTAAGGCAGAATCACTGGCGTGACTCCGACAGACGACTCGCTCCCGCCCTCGATCACCCCTGGCTCCGGGGGAGGTAGGTCTCCGCGTCGGCAGCGCCCTATCGACGCCGTCAACCAGCGCAGCCGCGAGCGCGCCGAGACGCCCGGCGGCGAGGTCAGCAGCAACCCCGCCGACCCCGCAGGCGGATCCCCGCGGCGCCCGGCCTCGCCGGCTCCCGGCCCATCATCAGCCTCCACCGGCCGGCCGCAGCGACACTCGGTCCTGGGCCGACAGGACACGGACGAGCCTCACCCCGCGCAAGAGGCCTCGCAGGCGGCCCAGTCACCTCCTTCAATTCAACCTCGTCGGGCCTCCGCTGCGTCTCAACGCGGCAGCCACGCCCGGGCCGGGTCGAGTGCGGTACCACTGGAGCCGAGCGGCGACGGTCGCGGAACCACGGCCGGGCCCGAACGCACTCAGGCGATGCCCGTACGACGCGGCACCTACCCTGTCGGCACCCAGGGTCACCAGTCCCCGGAGGAGCCGGCACCGGGCAGGCCGACGTTCGAGCCCGAGCAGTCACGCGAGCCGAAGCGCCCCCGGCCGAGCTGGCGCCGGATCCTGCGCTGGACGGTCATCGCCATTGTCGTCGTCCTGGCCCTCATCGCGGCCCGGGTCGCCTGGCTGTGGAACGACGTCTCCTCCCAGCTCCACCGCGTCGACGCCCTGTCCGGGGCGGCGGACACGCCGGGCGAGACCTGGCTCATCGTGGGGTCGGACGCGCGCGGAGGCGTCATCCAGGACGACACCGAGGGCGCCCGTGCCGACTCAGTCATGCTGCTGCACAAGGCGGAGAACGGGCAGACGAGCCTGACCTCCCTGCCGCGCGACACCTTCGTGGACATCCCCGAGTACGGGGGGAACAAGATCAACGCCGCCTACTCCTTCGAAGGCCCCAAGCTGCTGGTGCAGACCGTGGAGAAGCTCTCCGGTCTGACGGTGGACCACTATGTGGAGGTCGGCATGACCGGCGTCTCGCAGATGGTCGACGCCGTCGGCGGGGTCGACGTCTGCCTGGACTACGACGTCGCCGATGAGGACTCGGGGCTGGTCTGGGACACCTCCCACGGCAAGTGTCAGACAGTGGACGGAACGAAGGCCCTGGCCTACTCCCGGATGCGCAAGTCGGACCCGACTGGCGACGTCGGGCGTGGTCAGCGGCAGCGCGCGGTCATCTCCGCAGTGGTGTCCAAGGCGGCCTCACCGACCACGATCATCTCCTTCTCCCGCCAGGACGCCCTGGTCGACGCCGGGACGAACGCACTCACGGTGGATAAGAGCGCCGGCACCATGAGCATCGCACGGATGGTGCTGGCCTTCCGCTCGGCCTCCGGCGGTGGCCTGACCGGCGCTCCCCCCATCGAGGACACGGCTTACAGCCCCGAGGACGCCGATATCGGTGAGGCGGTGCTGCTGCGGGACATGACTGCGCCGGACTTCTTCTCCAAGCTGCGCAACGGGACGCTGACGACAGCCGACTTCAACCAGTCCTGACGCACGGGATCCGTGTCGTACGCGGGCGGGCCGGCACCTCGATCGTGAGGTGCCGGCCCGCCCGTGTGGGTCCACTCCGGTCAGAGAGCCGCTCAGCCGAAGTGGGGACGGTTGGGGTCCGCCTGCCAGGAGGTGTAGGAGGAGGTGACGATGTCATCCAGGTCGTGCTCGGCCTTCCAGCCCAGGACCTCTCCGATGCGGGTGGCATTGCCGATGAGCTGGGGCGGGTCTCCCGCGCGGCGGGCGAGCTCCTCGGGCTCCAGGTCCAGTCCCGTGGAGGCGATGACCTTGGAGACCACCTCGCGTACCGAAGCCCCTTGGCCGGTGCCCACGTTGAAGATGTGCTCGGCCATGTCCTGACCACCGGCCAGGTAGTCCAGGGCGGCGATATGAGCACCGGCGAGGTCCTTGACGTGGATGTAGTCACGCACGCAGGTGCCGTCCGGAGTCGGGTAGTCGGTGCCGAAGATCTTGGGGGTCTCACCCTTGGAGAGCCGGTCGAGCACCATGGGGATGAGGTTGAGGGTGGCCATGTCCCCCAGGTCGTCCCAGCCGGCGCCGGCGACGTTGAAGTAGCGTAGGCCGGCCCAGCGCAGCCCCCAGGCCTTCTCGGCGTCGGCCATCATCCACTCCCCGATGAGCTTGGTCTCGCCGTAGGGGTTGATGGGGCGGCATTCGATGTCCTCGTCCACGATCTCCACCGGGGGCATGCCGTAGACGGCGGCCGAGGAGGAGAAGATCATCTGGTCGACACCGGCCGTCTCCATGGCCAGCAGCATGTTCGCCAGGCCGCCCACGTTCTGCTGGTAGTACCAGGCGGGACGCTCCACGGACTCGCCCACCTGCTTGCGGGCGGCGAAGTGGATGACGGCGGTGACGCCGCGCGAGCTCATGACCTCGGTGAGGGCCTCGGTGGCCTGGCCGCTGGCGACGTCGAGCTCGACCACATCAGCGCCCTTGACTCGCTCAGGAGTCCCGTAGGAGAGGTCATCGACGACGACGACCTCCTCCCCGCGCTCGAGGAGAAGTCGGACCACGTGCGCGCCGATGTAGCCGGCGCCTCCTGCAACGAGAATGCTCATGCCCCCAGTCTACACACACTCGCCCAGAAACGAACAGAAACGAACGTGAGATCAACGTGTCAGTGAGTTCCTCATCCAGGCTCCCGCATGCCCGTGTACACTGGCACCACAACACCCCCCAGGCCTCTTACTCACCAGAGCACGCCCAAATCGGGGGGTTTTACATGCCAACACCCTACAATTAGAGGATGATCCCTCCGGCCTAACATTACGATAAACCGGCGCTCAACGAGAACGATCTCATTGAGCGCTACATTGAACATTGAACGTGGCCTCACCATCACGGACCAGAACCGCACCGTCAGATACCTCCGACATATCGGATACTATCGGCTCTCCCCCTACACAATCCCCTTCCAGGTCGATCGAACCACCCAATCCTTCAGCCCGGGAACCACCTTCGATGGCATTCTCTATGTCTATGTATTTGATCGACAACTGCGTCTCCTGACAATCGACGCCCTTGAGCGCGTCGAGGTCGCTGTGCGCGCCGCACTGTCCAACACGATGTCAACACACGGCGAAGGCGGAGCCTTCTGGTACCAAAACGCCTCCAACTATCAAAGCCGCAAAGGATACTCCACAACGATTGAACGCATCGAAGCCCTGACAGGACGCGAACGGCAGCGCACTCCCTCAGATCGCAGTGAACAGGTGGATCGCCTCCACTACCCCGATGCTCTCTCGCACTACCTCGACACCTACTCATCTCCAGCGACACCGCCGTCCTGGCTAGTCATCGAGCTACTCACCGCTGGCGAGCTTCAGCATCTTTACGCCAGCCTGGCCCCCAAGTATCGCAAAACAATTGCGCGAGAGCTCAATCTCCCTGACCAGGTGCTGCAATCTTGGTTCAAGACCTACGTGAGGGTGCGCAACATCTGTGCCCATCACGGACGCCTCTGGAACAGATTCCTTGGCGTATATCCAGTAATCCCAAAAAGCAGAACAGTCCGCTGGCTCAACGAACGCAGCGTCTTCGATACCAGCAACCCAAGAGCCTTGGAACGAAAGAGGCTCTACCCTGTTCTCGTCTCTCTTCAGTCAATCTTGTTCACCATCAGCCCGCACTCAACGTGGGCTCTGAGACTGCACAGTCTTTTAGGGAAGTACCAGCGCATCCCACTGAATGCCCTGGGAATGAAAGCCAACTGGGACACCGACGAGTTCTGGCAAGAAGCTTTCGAGGCTGGCTCGTGACATGGTCAACGACCATCGCACACTTCGCGCGGTCGGTTGATCGTCAATTCTGCAGCCGCTCGCGCAGGGCAGCGCCCTTGGCGTGGGCGACCTCGCCGAGGTCCTTCTGGGACAACTTCGGCCGGCACCGAGCGCAGACTCCCGCCCGATCAGCACAGGTGGCAAGTAGGCTGGCTCAATGGCTGAACTCGTCCTGCTCTGTTTGCCGACCATCGTGTATCTCATCGCACAGTCACGTGGACAGGATCGCAGGTCAGGCTTCAGAGCCGCGTTGGCTCGCGCGGGAGTTTCCTGGGGCTCTCCTGCAGGCTACGGCTGGGCGCTGCTCGTACTGCTCCTGCTGATGCTGACAGCCTGGCTCCCTCTTGCCCTCATACCCGCCGACGTGCAGGACAAGCTCGGCCTATCCATTGCTCGACTCACCTCAGTAGGAACGGCCATCGGAATCACGCTTCGGGCCGTCGGTGAGGAGGTCTTCTTTCGTGGGCTGCTCGGCGGAGTGCTCATGAGGCGGCTCAGCTTCAGATGGGGCAACCTCCTCCAAGCCACCATCTTCCTCGTACCGCACGTGGCCCTGCTGCTGCTCGACGTACGACTGTGGCCGCTCCTCCCCGCGCAGTTCGCCGCAGGATGGCTGCTGGGATGGCTGCGCCACAAGACCGACACGTTCGTTCCCGGTGCAGTGTTGCATGTCATTATCAACATCACGGTCGGACTCCTCACCGCTTGACGGCGCCTCAGGGCGGAGGCGGACGCACGACTCCGTCCGGCCACGGACTGAGACGCTCCAGTTCCGCGATCGCAGGAACGACCTTGTATCAGCCCTGAACGCGCTCCCGCAGGGCAGCGCCCTTGGCGTGGGCGACCTCGCCGAGGTCCTTCTGAAAGGCTCGCATGGCGGCGGCCAGGCGGGTGGCCTCCTGGCTCTCACCGGAAGCGAGGATGCGCACCGCGAGCAACCCGGCGTTGCGGGCCCCGCCGATGGAGACCGTGGCCACCGGCACCCCGGCGGGCATCTGCACGATGGACAGCAGTGAGTCCATGCCGTCGAGGTACTTCAGCGGCACCGGCACCCCGATGACCGGCAGCTCGGTGACGGCCGCCAGCATCCCGGGCAGGTGGGCCGCTCCCCCGGCGCCGGCGATGATGACACGCAGTCCCCTCTCGGCCGCAACGCGCCCGTAGTCGATCATCTCGGTGGGCATCCGATGGGCGGAGACGACGTCGGCCTCATAGGCCACGCCGAACTCGTCGAGGACCTCGGCGGCGGCCCCCATGACCGGCCAGTCCGAGTCCGAGCCCATCACGATGCCAACCACTGGACGGGTCCTGTCCGTCGCCGTTCCGCTGACCCCACTCATGCTGTCTCCCTGTCTCTATGTCGTGCGTTCCGCGCTCTGATACGTCCGGCTCAGGCGTCCCCGCGCAGGATGGCGATGACCTCGCGTGCCTGCTCGACGACCTCGGCGACCTCCTGATCCGGGCCGACCGTCATATTGACGTGCCCGAGCTTGCGCCCGGGTCGCCACTGCTTGCCGTAGAGGTGGATCCGGGCCTCGGGCTGGGCGGCCATGGCCCTCGCCAACGCGTTGGCGGCGGGCTGTCTCTGACCGCCGATGAGGTTGACCATGACGGTGGTGGGCGCCGTCGCGTCAGTGGCACCCAGCGGCAGGTCGAGAACCGCCCGAAGGTGCTGGGCGAACTGACTGGTGACGGCGCCGTCCTGGGTCCAGTGGCCGGAGTTGTGGGGCCGCATCGCCAGCTCATTGACGTACAGCCGCGTGGGCTCCCCGAAGGTCTCGACGGCGAAGAGCTCGACGGCGAGCACCCCGGTCACCCCGGCACGCTCCGCCACCGCGCGTCCGATGAGCTCGGCCTCCTCAACCGCGGCCGAGTCGAGACCGGGCGCCGGCGCCAGGACCTCGGCACACATGCCGTCCTCCTGAACTGTCTGAGCCACCGGCCACACTGCGATCTGCCCGCTGGGGCTACGTGCCAGCAGGACGGCCAGCTCGCGGGTGAAGGGGATGGCCTGCTCCACCAGGAGGCTGGTCACCGCCGCCCCGCCGAGGCTGCCTCCCCCGCCGGCTCCACGGCCGTCGCCCTGACCGGCGCGGGCACGGGCCACCGAGGCGATCCACTCGGCGGCCTCACCCTCGCGCAGGGACTCGGCGCTGCGCACCAGCAGGACCCCGTGGCCGTCATAGCCGCCGCGCGGCGTCTTGAGCACCACGGGCCAGCCGTGCTCGTCGGCGAAGGCCTCGACGGCGTCGGTCATCTGCTCGGCTGTCTCCTGCTGCGAGCCGCCGATCTCGTCCCAGGCGGGCTGCGGGAGCCCTGCCCGACTCATCATCCGTCGCATGGCCAGCTTGTCACGTGCCAGCGTCAGGGCCTGCGGGGTGGGCTGGACGCTGACCCCCTCGGCCTGGAGCCGCTCCAGCAGGCCCGATTCCTGGTGCTCGTGCTCGAAGGTGAGGACCGCAGCCGGTTCCCCTCCGAGCCCTTGAGTACCATCTCCGGCGACGACGGCGCGCACGGCGGCCTCGTCGTCGGCGGCTCCAACGGGGGCGTCCGGGGTCACCTGGCCGGTGGACCCGTCAGCGGCCTCCACCAGGGCCCTCAGGCGAATGCCCAGGGCACTGGCCTCCTCCTGCATCATGCGGGCCAGCTGCCCGCCTCCGATCACGGCGACGATGGGTGCGCTCACACCCCAAGGCTACCCGCCCGCCGCTCGTCCTCACCGCATGCGGGGTCCCAGACCGTAGGGTGGAGGCCGTGACGCCACCCGCCGCAGAGTCCTCCACCACCCAGCAGACCCCGTCCTCGCGCACCGCCCCACCGTTGTCCTCACCGTCATCCTCTCCTCGGGCGCGCAGCGCGTTCTCAGGTCCGCCCCACTCGCTCCAGGTCCTGGCGGTCTGGGCCGCGGCGAGCGCCCTGACCTTCGTCATCCTGCGGCTGGGCGCCCAGGACACGCCCACTACCCCGTGGGCCGGCGCCGCACCGTCCTGGGAGGAGCACATGCGCTTCTGGGACGCCGGCTGGTACCACCGGATCGTTGAGGAGGGTTACCCGGATCGACTGCCCGTGGATGCCAACGGACGGGTCACCCAGAACGCCTGGGCCTTCATGCCGCTGCTGAGCGGCCTGGCCACCTTGCTCGGCTGGACCGGCTGGTCCTTCTACGCACGCGCCGCGATCGTGTCGATCCTGGCCTCGGCGGGAGCGGCGGTCGTCATGGACCGCTGGCTCTCACCGCTGACGGGGCGGCGCACCTCCCTGTGGGCGGTGGCCCTGGTCTGGTCCTCGCCGTGCGCGGCGGTTCTCCAGGTCCCCTACGCCGAGTCCCTGGGGCTGGCACTGGTGGGGCTGACGCTGTGGCTGGCGAGCCGCGGGCGGGCGCTGACAGCGATTCCCCTCGCGCTGGCCGCCTGCTTCGCCCGCCCTGTCGGGGTTCCCCTGGGGGCGGCACTGGGGCTGTGGTGGGCCTGGGAGGTGGCCTGCGCCCGAGGCTGGATCACGCCCTCCTGGTTCCCACGTCTTCTGCCCGGCCACGCCCCTCAGGCGCCGAGCGCACGATGGCGGCTGCTGGCGCTGACACTGGTCACCTGCTCGGCGGCTCTGACCTGGCCGGCCATCGCCTGGCTGGTCACAGGCCGGCAGGACGCCTACACAGCCACCGAGACCTCCTGGCGCGGCGCCGACCTGGCACCCTTCGTGCAGTGGGCGACCCGGTTGGGCGACTGGGTGGGCCCGCATCTGGGGCTGGTCCTGCTCGCTGTCGTGCTGGTCACGGTGACCCTGCTGCTGAGCGCCCCGGGCCTGCGCACCCTGGGACCCGCGGCCTGGTTCTGGTGCCTGGGCTACCTGCTCTACCTCCTGGCCTTCTTCGACCCGACGACGTCGGTACTGCGTCTCCTGCTTCCCCTGGCCCCAGTGGGCTGGGTGCTGGCCGCCGCGGCCTGCACCACCCGCAGGCGAATGGCACTACTGGCGGCCTGCGTCGCCGGTCAGCTGGTGTGGGTCTCGTGGGTCTGGGACTTCGGCAGCGTCAGTGTTCACTGGGTACCGTGACCGGCTTCAGCTTGCGTCATCCGGCGGCAACCGGCATAGGATGCCAATCATGACGCGTTCCTCCAACAATTCCTTGGCACAGCGGCTCATTGCCCTTATCAAGGAATTCATGCAGTTCGGCATGGTGGGCGCGCTTGCCTACGTGATCGACGTCGGCCTTTTCAACCTGTTCCAGCACGGGCCCGTAGGGTTCCTCTCCGGCCACCCGAACTCGGCCCAGCTTCTGGCCTCCTCGATCGCCACCGTCTTCTCCTGGCTGGCGAACCGCTACTGGACCTACCGGGGTCGAACCCAGAAGAACGTCGCTCGGGAGGCCGTCCTGTTCATCCTGGCCAATCTGGGCGGGATCGTCATCACGCAGCTCTGCCTGCTCTTCACCCACCACGTGCTGGGACTGACCTCACCGCTGGCGGACAACATCGCGGCCTACGTCGTCGGCTTCGGCCTGGGAACCGCGTTCCGGTTCGTCTTCTACCACTACATCGTCTTCACCGGGCACAAGGACCGCGGCGCCGGCGACGACGTCGAGCCCCAGCCCACTGCCATTCATCCCTGAGCCGGCCCCGGACCGCCACGCCCTGACCACCGGACAAGGGTGCCCGATTCCACAGTCCGGAGAGGACCACCCTCACGGCGTGGCAGCGAGGGAACCGCTTAGCCTTACCCGGTGACTGCTCTGACCGCCATGGCCCCAGCGCTCGATCTGCCCGCCACCCATCTTGCGTCCCTCCCCGCCGCCCACGCCCCGATGCTCGGCCCCAAGTGGCTCGATGCCGCCAACCTCATCACGACGATCGTCGAGTGGTTCGGCCCCTGGGCCATTGTCGGCGTCATGCTCGTCATCTTCGCCGAGACCGGCTTACTCATCGGCTTCTTCCTGCCGGGCGACTCCTTGCTCTTCACCCTGGGGATGTTCGTGGGCACCGGTCACGTCGGCGTACACATCTGGGCGGCGGCGCCCCTCGTGTGGCTTGCCGCCATCGCCGGCAACCAGACCGGCTACCTCATCGGTCGCAAGGCGGGACCTGCGATCTTCAACCGGCCGGACTCCCGTCTCTTCAAGCAGGAGCATGTCGATCGCACCTCGGACTTCTTCGAGCGCCACGGGGGCAAGGCCGTCACCCTGGCCCAGTTCGTGCCGATCGTGCGCACCTTCACCCCGGTCATCGCCGGCGTCGGCAAGATGCACTACCGCCACTTCATCACCTTCAACGTCCTGGGCGCCACCTTCTGGGCCTTCGGCATCACCTGGCTGGGATACTTCCTGGGCTCCTTCGAGTGGATCCGGGAGAACATCGACGCGATGATCCTCGTGATCGTCTTCATCTCGGTGGCGCCGATGCTCGCTTCCGCGATCTCGAAGTTCATCAGGTCCCGCCGTCAGAAGTCCTGACGCACCTCCCCTCCCGTCACCTCGCGTTGCGCGAGCAGCCGGCGGCGGTTCAGAAACGACGGCGTCGGCCCACGGAGACCAGCGCGCCTTGCGGCAGGACGTTATTGGGGTCCAGGGACTTGGGGACGGCGTTGAGCAGGATCGAGAAGACGGCCGGCTTGCGCTGGGACAGCTCGATCCGGCCGCCGTCGGCCTCGACGAGATCCTTGGCCAGCGCCAGTCCCACACCGGTGGAGCCGTATCCGGAGACATGCCGCTCGAAGACATGCGGGGCGATGTCCTCGGCCACGCCCTCGCCCTCGTCGGCGACGTCGATGAAGACCGCGTGTCCACCGTTGGCACTGCGCACACTCACCGTGGTTGTTCCCGCCCCGTAGCGCAGGGAGTTCTCAACGACGGTGGCCAGAACCTGGGCCAGCGACCCGGGTGTGGCCAGGACCGGGTGCCTGATCTCATCGCTGAAGGTGATGGTGCGCCCGGCCTGCTCGAAGGCCGGCTCCCACTCCTCTCTCTGCTGGGCGAAGATGTCCTTGAGATGGAGGGCCTCCGTGGTCCCGCCTCCGGTTCGGCGTGAGACCTTGAGCAGGTCCTGGACGACACCGGTGAGCCGCTCGACCTGCTCCAGGCAGGCATGGGCCTCGGCGCGCACCTCCTCCTCGCCGGCAAGCAGCTCAATCTCCTCAAGGCGCAGGGACAGGCTCGTCAGTGGGGTGCGCAGCTGGTGCGAGGCGTCGGAGGCGAACTGCCGCTCGGCGGCGATCCGCCCGGCCACTCGCTCCGCCGAACGCACGAGCTCGGCCTGGACCAGGTCGATCTCCTCGATCCCCGAGGATCGCAGACGCGGCCGAACCTGACCGCTGCCGAGCTGTTCGGCCTCGGCCGCCAGGTAGATGAGGGGCGCGGAGATGCGCCGGGCAACCCGGGAGGCCACGACGGAGGCCGCTGTGAGCGCAGTACCGGTGAGAACCAGGACCGTGAGGATGACCGTGCCGATAATGGTGACCCGGTCCCCGCCTCCGGAGGTACGCAACGCGCTGGCGATCCAGGCGCCCCCCAGTGGCAGTCCCAGCAGGAGGACAGCCACGGACACCGCCGACATCGTCATCGTCATGGCGTAGCGACGCATGGCTGCCCTCCTTCAGACGCGATCAGTTCTCCGAGGCGGCCCCAGGGCTCAACGGCGTCTGAGAACCGTCCCGGTCAGTGACTCAGCCGATGGCCAGGCGGTAGCCGTCCTCCTGAGCCAGCAGGAGGGCGGGCCGCTCCTCGTCGTCACCGAGCTTGCGGCGCAACCATGTCACGTGCATCTGCAGGGTCTGCGGGTTGCCGGTGGGATCCTCACCCCAGACCTCCTTGAGAATGTCCTCGCCCGAGGCGACCTCGCCTCCAGCACGCACCAGGACTCGCAACAGCTCGAACTCTCGCGTCGTCAGCTGCAGCTCCCGTGAGCCGACGAAGGCCCGGTGGGCAGCGACGTCGACCCGAATGTCTCCAACGATCAGCTCGTCCTCCGTGGCCTCCCCCGAGGCGCGGCGAACCTGAGCCCGCACCCGGGCCAGCAGCTCCGCCAGGCGGAAGGGCTTGGTGACGTAGTCGTCGGCCCCGGCGTCCAGGCCGACGACGAGGTCGGAGTCCTCGCTGCGCGCAGTGAGCATGAGGATCGGGATGGTCAGGCCCTGGGCGCGCACCTGACGGGCCACGTCCAGGCCGTCGATGTCTGGCAGTCCCAGGTCCAGAACGATGATGTCAGCGGCCGAGACCTCCTCGAGGGCGCCTTTGCCAGTGCCGTGAGTAAGGACCTCATAGCCCTCGCGTCCAAAGGCACGGGCGAGGGGCTCGGAGATAGCGGGGTCGTCTTCGACGAGCAGAACAGTTGTCACATCCGCGATGTTAGGCGACGACGCAACGACCCGCCATCATCCCAGGGGTGGAGAAGATGCCAATACGAGACCCGAAACGAGCGGACCGGGCGCCCCACGCCCGCGGGGCAGAACGGGTTTCTCATGAGATACGGCGACAAACCGCGATCCCGATGTGACATGTCAACGGCCGGAGGACCAATGAATAACGAGATGGTAACGGACGTTTCAGGCCCTGTGGGGCACCCTCAGAGCCGGACTGGAGAAGTCCTCTCCAACGACCAGGGCACGATCTGCCCCAGCCCCTTGGCCACGACCTCATGACACTGCCCCACCCGGTACCTGCTGGCCTCAGGCGAGTGGAGGATGGCCATAGCAGTCGCCTCATCGAGACGGATGCCGCCGGGCTCGGCCGCATCCACGAGGCGCGAGGCCAGGTTGACGGTCGGGCCGAAGACGTCTCCTGAGCGAGAGATGACCCGCCCCTCAACAAGACTTGCCCTCACCCGGATCGCGTCCGGCCCCTTCTGGAGCTCATCGACCAGGGCGGTGACGACATCGGCCGCGACCAGCAGGTCGTCGGAGATGTACATGACGGCGTCGCCGATCGTCTTGACCACCCGAGCCCCCCGCGAGGTGATGACGTCACGGGCCGTGTTCTCGAAGCCCTCGAGCATGTGGGTCAGGGCCGCCTTGCTCATGCCCTGAGCGCGCTGAGTGAAGGAGACGATGTCGACAAACCCCAGGGAACGGATGAGCGGATAGAGATCGGGGCCGGTGTCCTCGCGCCCACGGGCGGAGACTTCTGCATCGGTACGCCCCAGGATCGAGGCCATGTGACGGCGCCAGACATAGTTCAGCTGACGCGACAGGAGGTCCACGAGGCTGTCGATGCGGTCGAGGGCCACCAGCCTCGCCGAGGTGTCGTCCAGGCTGAGACGTTCGCTGAGGTCGGTTACGAAGGTCTCCAGCTCCCACAGGACCAGGCGGTCCATCGTGTAGGACTGGGCTCTCAGGAGCTCGAGCACGCTGGCCGAGGCCAGGGCTGATTCGCTGGTCTCATCGAGCAGCGTCGCAGTGTCTTGCAGCGCGGCGACATCCTGCTCAGTGAAGTGGACCGCATCGGGAGTGACGTCGGCGAAGCCCATGGCGCGCCAGAACTTCTGCGCCGTCTCCAGGCTGGTCCCCGCCCTGCGGGCCAACTCGGTCAGGGTAAGGCTGGGGGCCTCCCCCAGCAGCAGGTGCTCGTGCCCCGCCAGGGTGGTCCGCTCCGCAGGCCCCGCCCCGACGGTGGTCTCACCTTCCACACGTTGGGTATCCGCGTGAGCCTTCTGCCGGGCGCCTTCCTGGACCCCGAGTGAGTCCGCTGCGCGCCCATTGCTCGCTTGGCTGTCTAATATCACCGTGTCAGAGTAGCGCAGATCACACGCCAATGCCTCCCGAGAGATTCTCTGCCCAGGACGGCAGCCCGTCCGCGCCACTCATTCCTCCTTTCGCAGGCTCAGCCTGTGACACGCACCAGCGTGACGTCGCCCGCACGAACCTCGGTATCACCCGCCTGATTGCGCAGCACCAGGGCGGGGGTGACATCGACAGCCAACCCGCTGAGCTCACCGTCGGGAGCCTGAACACTGACGTGCTGTCCCAAGGTGGTCAGGGCCGCGCGCAGCTCGCGCCCAAGGGCCCCGTCCCCGGCGTCGACGTCGCCGCAGACCCCCTCCCACTGCTCCAGGCGCCGGGCCAGCTGGTGGCCGATCGCGTTGAGGGCGACCTCTGCGACAGCTGCGTGCGCAGAATCACCGTCCGCGTCGACTACGCCGAGAGTGCGCAATGAACCCGCCCATGCCACCGGCAGGTCGTCGACCTCCTGCCCGATATTGACGCCGATGCCGAGAATGACCATCGGGGCCTCATCGCGACCGGCGGGCCCCTCGTCGGCCACCGACAGCTGAGTGGTACGACCCTCGGAGGGCTCCGGAGTGACGAGCTCACTGAGCACGCCGGCGATCTTGCGGGTGCTGGCCCAGCCGGGCACCGGAGCGACCACCGTCGAGCTCTCGGGTACGGCAACGACGTCATTGGGCCACTTGGTACCCATCCTCCAGCCGCGCCCCCTCACGAAGGGCTCCAGCGCGTCGCGCACGGCCAGACCGGCCAGTAGCGGCACCCAGGTCAGCAGCCGTGCCGGAACGAGGGGCCGCAGGACCACCGAGACCAGGAGGGCGCCGTCATCGGGAGTGACCCACGCACGCCCGGATCGCCCCCTGCCCGCAGTCTGCCTCAGCGCACGAAGGGCTGACAGATGGGGCCAGGCCTCAGTCTCGGGGCCCCTCAGGGCGCTGCGCAGGTCGTCCTGGGTAGAGCCGGTGACGGGGACGGTGACAAGACGCGAGAAGGGACTGCCGCTTGTGCTCATGAACCGAGCCTAGCGGGCGGCGCCGTATAGGGTGACACCGTGATCCTCCTGGCATCCAAGTCATCCGGCCGCTTGGCCACCCTGCGAGCTGCCGGCGTCGAACCGCTGGTGCGAGCCTCCTCCGTCGACGAGGAGGCAGTACTTCACGAGCTGGCCCAGCGGCGTCGAACCACGGGTCTGGCAACCCCGAGCGCCGCCGAGCAGGTACAGGCCCTGGCTCGAGCCAAGGCGCTCGACGTCGCAACCTCCACCGACCCGCAGGATGCCGAGGTGATCGTGGGCTGCGACTCGATGCTGGAGATTGACGGCCACGTGGTCGGCAAGCCCATCAACGCCGCCGACGCCCGCGAGCGTTGGCGGACAATGAGCGGGAGCACCGGCACCCTGCACACGGGGCACTTCTTGGTGCGCACCGTCGACGGGGCCATCGCCGAGGGGGTCAGCTCGGCCACCATCCGCTTCGGCTCTCCTTCTCAGACCGAGATCAACGCCTACATCGCCAGCGGTGAACCGCTGGGATGCGCGGGAGCCTTCACCATTGACGGACTGGGTGGCGCCTTCATCGAGGGAATCGATGGCGATCCCCACGGGGTCGTCGGCATCTCTTTGCCGCTACTGCGCCGGCTGCTGGCAGATCTAGGGGTGCGCTGGACAGACCTGTGGGCGCCGCCGGTCGGCGGAGGAACCGACTGACGACGCCCACCGATCCGCGGACAGTCGATCGATGCGATGCGTCAGGATGCCGAGGACGCCGACACCGCCGACACCCCGGAGTCATCCGGAGCCTGAGCGACGACCTTCATGAGCTCAGCCAGAGCGACCTGCTGCTCCCGACTGAGACGGTCAATGACGTGTCGACGCACGCCGTCGAGGTGCACCGGCGCAGCCCTGCGCAGGAAGTCGAGGCCTGCCGGAGTCAGCGCGCAGTTGACGCCACGACGATCCGAGTCGCAGGAGCTGCGCTCGACGTAGCCCACATTCTCCAGACGTCGAACCGTGTGGGTCAGCCGGGAGCGGGAGTGAGAGACGTGCTCGGCCAGAGTGGACATGCGCAGCGTCTGCTCCGGCGCCTCCGACAGACGCACCAGGATCTCGTACTCGTGCATGGAGATGCCGCAGCCGGCTTCGAGCTCCCGGTTGAGGCGGGCGGTGACAGAGGTCGAAGCCGCCAGGAAGGCGCGCCAGGCATCCATCTCGATCTCATCGAGCCGACGGAAGCCCCCCTGCGTCGACTGCTCGGAGGAGTCGTTCTGTCCGCAGGCCTCGGTAAGCACCTGCCCACAGGTACCGGCCGGCTCCTGGCCGCACTCGGCCCGGCCGGCGACCTCAGCCGACTCCTGGCTGTAGGTGGCTTCGACGGCTTCCTGATCGCTCTGGGTCCACTTCATCTCGACGTCCTCAGTATAGGCCGTCGGCTCCACCATTGTCCGCTCTGCAGTAATCACCTTATTGACTCCTCTCAGCACCGACCCGTATAGGCCGCGAACCCTCAAGCACTCACTTGTTGTCTGCCTTTGGCTTTCATACAAGTGCAAGTCCGCTACTTTTTTATCACACTCGGTCAGAGCATCAGTATGTCGATACAGCCGCCCAGAAGATCGGACAACCTGTCCAGGACCATCAACGTCAGCGACTTTCGGTTGATATAGCGGGAAACTCGGAGAGGTCCAGCCGTCCCGGAAAGAAATTCTCGCCCCGCCTTCACGCCACCCTGACATCCATCAGATTGACAGTGTAATTACCCATCTTTGTCACGTTATCATCCCCACTGACCGATGATTGGAGGGGGTCTACAATTCATTTCAACCCTCTCATCTCGCGGGCACCTAGACAACACTGAATCGCCGTCAGAATTCTCTCCAGCGGGTAATCATTTTTTCCTCACGAAGTGATAGGTGCCCGATCAGCCCCCACCGCCGCCGTGCCTCCAGATCCGGCCGGCCGTCGTCACCGTCGCCGCAGGACAGGGCGGCCCGCCTGGACGATGGCACCGGTGTCGAGGTCGACGACGAGAGTCGCACCGGGTTCCCCATCTCCTCGAGGAGACGCCGGAACATCGGCTGAACCAATGAATTCCAAGCCAATGCGTCGATGAGACGAAGACTGGACGAGCGCGAGACTGAGCGCGCCGACGAGAAGCCCGTGAGCGACGACGTCATTCGTGCCGGCTCGCAGTCCGGCCTCGGCAGCCCTGCCGGGCAGGAGGTGGATGGGGTTGCGATCTCCGGTGACCTCCGCCCAGGAGGCAATATCACCGGAGGTGAGCCAGCAGGACCTGGCGCCGGAGGACGGATCAATTCCGGCCCCGCCGTCCGTGATTTCCCACCCCCGGGATGCCCTCGGACGGGCCTCGGCGCGACGGGCGACCTCATGGGTCACGTGCCAGTCCCCCGTTCCCACCTCCACTCGAGTCGTCGCTCGAAGGAGCTCCCAACCCGCTCGACGGATCTGTCGGACCACCAGTCCGCCAGGATCGGCGGAGCTCACTACGGCCTCGGTGCTCAGATGAGCCGGAGTCATGCGGCAACGACGGTGCAGCAGACCATCCCAGGAGGCGCTGCCTCGATGCCCTCGTATCCACTCCTGGAGCTGTCGCATGGCCAGAACGGCGGGGAGAATCGCCGTCGCACCGCGCAGAGCAAGGCGGCCAGCCGTGGGACTGGACGGCCCAGGCGGCGCGGAGGGCTCGGCGGGTCCCGTGGCGAGAATGCCGGCGAGGACCGCTGTAAGCCGCTCGACGACGTCGTCACAGGGACCAGCAGGGTTCACGTCACCGATGCTAGGCGGCAGCCGCCTCGGGCACGACGAAGCCCCGCCGACATCATGCCGACGGGGCTTGATCCAGACGTCGCAGGTGGCTGCGACAGGGGCCGGAACGCGCTTGCTCAGCGGGTCTCGCGGTGCTCGGTGTGCTTACCGCAGCGAGCGCAGAACTTGGCGATGCTGAGACGGTCGGGGGTGTTCCGACGGTTCTTCTTGGTGATGTAGTTCCGCTCCTTGCACTCCGAGCAGGCCAGAGTGATCTTGGGGCGAACGTCGGCGGACTTGCTGGCCACGTTTGTCTCCTCGTGTCGATCCTCGAGCATGCGACGGGTGCGCTGTACTCGAAAGCTTGCGTAGCGGGGGAGGGACTCGAACCCTCGACCTCACGATTATGAGTCGTGCGCTCTAACCAGCTGAGCTACCTCGCCATATGACCACAATGGGGGCCAGTGGCCCCCGCTGCGAGAGCCCCGAAAGGGAATCGAACCCTTGACCTTCTCCTTACCATGGAGACGCTCTGCCGACTGAGCTATCGGGGCAACGAGCGGAATCCTAAGCAGATCCGAGCCTCTCCGGCAATTCGGTCCGCCGTGGCTTCGCTCACTGCGGTTCTCACCGCGAGGGTGAGGTGTGATCAACGAGTGATCAGCGTGGCGGGTGAGGGATTCGAACCCCCGTAGCATTACGCGGCTGATTTACAGTCAGCTCCCATTGGCCGCTCGGGCAACCCGCCTTGACTCCATGCTCCGACCTCTCGGTCATCGCTTGGCGCCGTGGAAGAATAGCAAGGCGGCGGCGCGAAGCGCCAATCGCCCCTGTAGGACCCTCCTCACAGAACAACCCGCCTAGACTCGGGTCGACTGAAGTCCCGGCCCCGGAAAGGACTGCCGACATGGCCAACGACTCCTCCTTCGACGTCGTCTCCCGCCTCGACCGCCAGGAGGTGGACAACGCTGTCAACCAGTGCGCCAAGGAGATCTCCCAGCGCTACGACTTCCGCGGTGTCGACGCCTCCGTGAGCCTGTCCGGCGACACCATCACCCTGGAGGCCAACACGGCCGAACGGGTCCTGGCGATCCTGGACGTCCTGGAGTCCAAGCTCTTCCGCCGCGGCGTCTCCCTCAAGGCTCTGGACCTGGGAGACAAGGAGCCGCGCCCCTCAGGCAAGATCTACCGCCTGGTCTGCCCCCTGCGCGAGGGACTCACCCAGGAGGTGGCCAAGAGGATCACCAAGGCGATCCGCGACGAGGGGCCCAAGAGCGTCAAGGCCACGATCCAGGGCGATGAGGTGCGCGTGACCTCCAAGTCCCGCGACGACCTTCAGAGCGTCATCGCCCTGCTGAAGAACCTCGACGTCGACGCCGCTCTCCAGTTCGTCAACTACCGCTAGGACCTCCACCGGCTCCGCTCTAGGCCGACAGCAGCGCCAGGACGGCCTTGACGCGGCGGTGGACGGCGGCGTCGGGCAGGAGCCCGAGCTTGGCGAAGATCCGCTGGGTGTGCTTCTCCACCGCCCCCTCGGTGACCACCATGATCTCGGCGATGCCGGCGTTGGTGCGCCCCTCGGCCATGAGGGCCAGGACCTCCCGCTCGCGGGGCGTGAGCTCGGTGAGCGGGTCGTCGCGCCGGCCTCGCTGGAGGACCTGGGAGACGACGTCGGGGTCCAGGACGAGCTCACCGCGCGCCACCCGCTCGACCGCGCCGAGGAAGGCGTCAATGTCACCAACCCGGTCCTTGAGGAGGTAGCCCAGGGCGCCACCGCCATCGGCCAGGAGGTCGGGCAGGTAGCCGGCGACGACGTACTGGCTCAGCAGCAGGATGGGCGCACCCGGCCACTGGGCGCGGATACGGGTGGTGGCGCGCAGGCCCTCGTCGGTGTGGGAGGGCGGCATACGGATGTCGGCGACGACGACATCGGGCCGCAGCCGCAGGGCCTCGCTCACGAGGGTCTCACCGTCCCCCACTCCCCCGACGACCTCGTGGCCGCCGTCGGCCAGGATGAGGGCCAGTCCCTCGCGCAGAAGGACGGAGTCATCAGCGATCAGAACGCGCACGGGATCATCGCCTCCACTGTGGTCGGCCCGCCGGTCGGGGACGTGATCGTGAGCCTACCGTCGACACCGTTGAGGCGCTCCACCAGACCGGCCAGGCCGTGACCCTTGGCGGTCGAGGCCCCGCCGATGCCGTTGTCGCTGATCCTCACCTGCAGCGCGCCGTCGACGACGCGGGCCTCGACGCCGGCGGCCGTGGCCCCGGAGTGCTTGTTGAGGTTGGCCAGGGACTCGCTGACCACGAAGTAGGCTGCCTGGGAGACGTGATCGGGCAGCTCCGGCAGCTCAGTGCTCACGGTGACGGGTACGGAGGAGCGGGTGGCAGCCTCGGTGATGGCGGCCGCCAGGCCACGGTCGACGAGGACCGGTGGAGCGATACCGCGGGAGAGCTGGCGCAGCTCGTCGAGGGTCTGCTGGGTCTGGTCCATGGCGCCCTGGATGATCGCCGAGGCCGCCACCGGGTCCTTCTCGGCCTGGCGCTGGGCACGGGCCAGGTCCATGCGTAGGCGCACGAGGCGCTGCTGGGGGCCGTCGTGGATGTCGCGCTCCAGGCGGCGGCGAGTGTCGGCCTCGGCGCGCTGGACGGAGGCCCGGGAGGTCTGGAGGCGGCTGACCTCGCTGCGCCAGGAGAGCATGGCGCGGATGAGACCCGTCTGCATGGCGGCCAGGCCCCGCAGGACGGCAGGGGCGGTCAGGGAGAAGACAATGCCGCAGGTGAGGTTGAAACCGATGTCCCAGAGCAGCTCCGGCTGCAGGCCCAGAAGATGAGCCAGCCCCTGGCGCTGCTCTCCGATGGTCGGGTCGAGGACCAGGTCAAGGGTGATGTCGGCAATGGGGGCCAGAAGACCTGCCACGGCCAGGGCCAGCCACACGACACTGATGATCCAGGTGATGAAGGAGACCGGGAAGTAGATGACAGCCCACAGCAGGTCCATCCAGCGCTGAGGGTCGCGCAGGCGCCGGAAGAGCCGACGGCGCGCGGAGGTTCCCGGCTCGGGCACGAGGTAGCCACCCGGTACCGGCTCGCGCCCGTCCACACGCGCCACGGCGAGGCGGGCAATGTTGGCGAAGCCCCCGGCGATGCTCAGGTCGATAATGAGCAGCAGCAGCCCCACCCAGATAATGGTGGTGACCACACCGAGGGCGGTCAGTGGCACAACCAGGTAGAAGGCGAGCAGGCTCAGTGGCCCGCTGAGGAGGAGGAAGGCGGCGTCCCTGCCGAGCTGGCGGTAGCGCGCGGCCCATGCTGATCGGTTCATGCCTCATATCCTCCTCAGGGCCGGAATCATGCCCAATCCTGCCACCTGGCGGGGCCGTGGTGGGGCTAGCCCGACACGTCAGTCTGCGAGCCGATCGGTCAGATTGCGGGCGATTTCATCAGCCCACATCCCGTAGCGAGCCTCGCCGGGGCGGCTGAGGCAGTACAGGAGGTTGCCCATGCGGTCGAGGAGCTCGTAAGCGTCACGGCGGGCGAGCAGCTGCTGCGGGTCGATGGCACCGGCGTGGCGAGAGTACCGCGAGTACTCCGTGACGAAGGCGGCGACGTCGTCGGGCGTCATGGGCAGGTACCAGGGCCCGCCGATCACCCGGCCACCGATGAGGGCCAAGTCCTTGGCTCTGTCGCCGGGGCCCGACCACTCGAAGTCGATGAGTCGTGGAACGCCGTCGGGGCTGAGGATGACGTTGGTGACGACGACGTCACCGTGGATGAGCGGGTGGATAGGGACGGCCTCGAAAGCCGGGGCGAGTCGGGTGAGCTCGCGGCACCAGGCGGGTAGGAGTGCACTGACGCGTGGATCGGTGAGTGTCTCCGGGTGGTGCCTGCCCCACCAGGTCAGCAGCTCCTCCCCCTGCTCGCCGGCACTCGGCACAAACACGGCCGACGGTGCGGGACTGGTAGCAAGGGCCTCGTGCAGGCGGGCGATCTGGTGGGCGAGGGCGGTCGCGAGCCGCGGGTTCCAGTCGGTGGCGCGCAGGGCCCGACCGGAAACGTGGGTGGTCACCATGTAGGGGATGCCGAGCGGGTTATCGGTACCGGTCTCCAGGGCTATGGCACTGGTGCCGAGCTCGGGCGGGACGCGTCTGAGGGTCTCGAACTCGGCCGTCATCGAGCGGGGCATCTCATGGGGCGAGCGCCGGGGAACACGCAGGACCCGCGCCTGGTCACCGGAGCCGATTCGCCAGGCAACGTAGCTCTCTCCGGCGCCGAGCAACGTGATCTCAGATGTCCCCGGCTCGGCCGGCAACCCGCGCAGCCGACCGGTGCTGACGGCGATCCGGATGCGCCGCAAGGCTGAGTCCATGGGGATCGTTCCCTATCTCTGAGTCCATGCTTCACTGAGTACCCTCAAAGGGATCTGAGCGTGCCGATCAATCCTGCATACCGAGCTCTCGAGGCCACTTCATGCACCTACCTTTGAGCAACCCGCTTCGTCACGTCGATCCGGTCACGGCGTGCGCCCCCTACAGACCGCTTCAGCCGTCACCGGATGAACACTCGCGCGGGCACCGGACCATCATCACGACGATCGCCGTTATCGTTGCGATCCTGTCATTAGTTGCGTGGTTCTACGTCACCATATCGATCAGCGACTCCTCCGAGAAGGTACGAGTCACTGAGACCGGCTCAGGCATGACCGACCCCAGCCCCAGGTAACCTCGTTGACGATGGCCTGGGCCGCCTCGACGGCAGTGAGTCGGGCGGTGTCCAGGTGGAGGTCGGCCTCGGGCCAGGGGGCGTAGTCGCGGCGGGTGATCTCCTTCCAGTCCGGCAGCTTGAGGCCCTCGATATCGCCGACCCGCTGCCGGGCACGGCGGCGGTGCTCGGTCGTATCCGAGCAGACGAGCTCGACGGCGAGGAACCGGCATCCCTGGGCCGAGGCGGTTTCCTCCCACAGACGGCGGGTGATGGGCAGCGGGTTGACGCACTCGACCAGGACCTCACCGCCCGAGGCCAGGACATCTCGGGCGACGGCAGCAGCCACGTAGTAGCCAGCGCCTCCGGGCATGCCGGGAAGCATCTCGCCACTGTCCCGCAGAGCCTGCTCAATAGTGTCAATGCGCAGCCAGGTCGGCGGCCGGCTCTGCGGCTGCGCCTCGGCCCGCAGGCGCAGGATCTCCCGGCAGACGGCGGTCTTGCCGACTGCCGGTAGTCCGCCGACGACGCACAGGGTTGCCATCAGTACCTGGCCATCTGCTCGAGGCGGCTGACCTCGCTGCGCCAGGAGAGCATGCCGTGGATGAGCCCCGCCTGCATGGCGGCCAGTCCCCGCAGGACGAAGGGGGCGGTCAGGGAGAAGACGACGCCGGCGCTCAGGTGGATACCGATCTCCCAGAGCAGGGGCGGATACAGGCCCAGAAACTCGGCCAGACTCTGGCTCTGGTCTCCCACGGTCGCGTTAAGAATCAATTCAAGAATGACGTCGATAATGGGCGAGAGCAAGCCGCCCACGGCCAGGGCCAGCCACCCGACGCTGATGATCCAGGTGAAGAGGGACACCGGGAAGTAGACGATGACCCACAGCAGGTCCATCCAGCGCTGAGGGTCACGCAGACGCCGGAAGAGCCGACGACGCGCGGAGGCCCCCGGAACAGGAGACAGGTAAGCGCCAGGTCTGGGTTCACGTCCGTCCAGACGCGCCACACGCAGACGGGCCAGGTTGGCGAAGCCCCCGGAGATGCTCAACGCCAGGGTCAGGAGGAGGAAGCCGATCCCGACGATGACGGTTCCGGCACCGGCTGCGGTCAGCGGCAGGACGAGGCAGAAGGCGAGCAGGCTCAGTGGCCAGCTGAGGAAGAGGAAGGCGGCATCCCGGCCGAGTCGGCGGTAGCGCGCGGCCCATACTGATCGGTTCATACCCCCCATTTTTCTCAGGCCCGGAATCGCACCCAATCCTGCCACCTGGCGAGGCCATGGTGGGGCTAGCCCGACATGGCAGCGGGAAAGACGCGGCAGCCCGACGACGACGGTCGGGGTCATCGTCAGTACCCGGCCATCTGCTCAAGGCGGGCGATGCGCTCGTCCATGGGCGGGTGAGTGGAGAAGAGGTTGCGCAGGCTCCCGAAGGGATTGGCGATCATCATGGAGGAGACCGGTTCAAGGCGCGGGTCCTGCCCCATGGGCACGCGCGAGATGCCAAGCTCGAGCTTGCTGAGCGCGCTGGCCAGGGCGAGCGGGTCCTGAGTGAGCTCGGCGCCGTCGTGGTCGGCGTCGTACTCGCGAGTCCGGGAGATGGCGAACTGGGTGATGGCAGCGGCCAGGGGCGCCAGGAGGGAGAGCAGCAGGACGGCGATGATGTTGCCGCCGTCCCGGTCACGCCGGTTACCGCCGCCGAACCACAGGGCCATGGTGGCCACCGAGGAGATGACACCGGCGATGCCCGCGGCCACCGAGGAGGTGAGGATGTCGCGGTTGTAGACGTGGGAGAGCTCGTGGCCCAGGACCCCGCGCAGCTCGCGCTCGTTGAGGAGCTGGAGGATGCCCTGGGTGCAGCACACGGCGGCGTGCGAGGGGCTGCGCCCGGTGGCGAAGGCGTTGGGACTCATCGTGGGGGCCACGTAGAGGCGCGGCATGGGCTGATCGGCGGCGGCGGAGAGCTCGCGCACGATGGCGTACATCTGGGGCTGCTGGTCCTCGGTGACCTCAATGGCACCCATGGAGCGCACCGCGATCTTGTCGGAGTTCCAGAAGCCGTAGGCGGTCTGTACCAGGCCGAAGACCGGCGCGATGATCAGCCAGACGGCGGAGCCCGTGCCCCGGGCCAGGGCGTAGCCGAGAAGGAGAAGCAGGCTCCACATGCCGCCCAGGAGGACGGCGGTCTTGAGACCGTTGAAGTGGTGGGTCCTTGTCATGGTGAGAGACTATGGGACGAACCTGTGTCTGACCTATGTCCATCGGCGCGTGCGACCATTGGCGGATCGAGGAATAACGGCAAGGCTCCGCGCGGCTCAGACGGGAGCGGGCTCAGCCGCGCGGGACCACTCGCGCGGTGATGAGGCCGCACTCCAGGCAGCGCAGGGCATCGCGGAAGTCGTCGGGGTCGAAGGTGGTTCCCGGCGCCTCTCGCACGAGGGTCCAGTACTCCCCCGTCGAGTCCAGGACCGCGTACCCGGTGTCGCGGAAGCCGGAGCGCTCGTAGAAGGAGAGCCGACGGCGTCGCTGCTCGGCGTTGTCGGCCTCGGCGATGACGGGCTCGATGTCCAGGACGATGGCGCAGCCGGGGTGACGGCGCTCGAGCTCGGCCAGGAGGCGGGTGCCCACGCCGCGGCCGCGGGCAGCGTCGTCGACGGCGAGGTAGAAGAGGCAGAGCAGACGGGAGCCGGGGCGGCGCACGGTCCAGGTCAGGGCGACGGGGTCCGGCGAGGCCGCACGGGTCGGTCCGGCGGGCTGGTCCCACCAGGCGACGAGGTCGATGCCGCGCCGCAGGCTGAGCAGGTGGATGAGTGCCCAGGGAAGGCGCTCATCCTCGGGGAAGGCACGCAGGTAGAGGTCATGCGCCCAGCGGTTGGTTCCGCTGGCGAAGCGGACGCGGCGGGTTCTCATCGGGCTTCTTCCTCTCCGTGTCGGTGACGACGCCCGTCCGGCACCGGCCGCGGGGACCGGTGCCGGACAGGTGATGCGATGTCGGCTGGGCCTGAGCCGTAGACCGTGCTCGGCTCAGTCGGCCAGGCGGTGGGCGACGCGCTCTGGAACGCGGTCCGCCTCGGGCTGGCCGATGAGGTCCTCGGGAACCTCGGTGGAGCGCGAGATCGCGGTCATGGCGTCGCGGGATACGACCTTGACGCGCTCGCGCTGCTTGGCGTCGCCTCCGGTCACGACGACCTCGCCGTAGTCCTCGCCGAGCTCACGCTCGTAGGCGTCCAGCAGCTCCCAGCCCTCCCAGTTGGTGAAGGGGATGCCACGGGACTCCAGCAGGGCGATGAGGGCGTCGTGGCCGACCTGGCTCTCGTCGTCGGTCTCGGCGTGCAGGAGGCCGGCGTTCGCGTCGGCAACGAGATTTGTGATCGTCTCCTGCGCGTCGGACTTGGTGGAGCCGATGAGGCCCACGGGGCCGCGGCGGATCCAGCCGGTGGCGTACAGGCCGGTCAGCGGTTTGCCGTCCTCGCCGAGCACGCGGCCGCCCTCGTTGGGGACGACGTGCCGCTCGGCGTCGAAGGGGAGGCCCTCGATGGCGCTGGAGGCGTATCCGACGGCGCGGTAGACGGCCTGGACGGGCCAGTCGCGGTACTCGCCGGTGCCGGTGACGTTGCCGTCTCCGGTCAAGCGGGTGCGCTCGGTACGCAGGCCGACGACGTGGCCGTCGTCGTCGGTGAGGACCTCGTGGGGGGCCGAGAAGAGATGGATGTGGATGCGGTGGGAGGCGGTGAGGTCCTCCGGCTCCTGCATCGCGTAGCCCTCGAGGGCCTTGACGACCTGGCGCTGCTGGTTGGAGGCGGCCAGGGCCGCCTGGGAGCCCTCGTCGTACTCGAAGTCCTCCTCGTCGACGATGACGTCGACGTCGGCCTGCTTGCCGAGCTCGCGCAGCTCCAGCGGGGTGAACTTCACCTGGGCGGGGCCGCGGCGGCCGAAGACGTGCACGTCGGTGACCGGGGACTGCCGGAGGGTGGCGGCGACGTTCGCGGGGATCTCGGTGGTCATGAGGTCGTCAGCGTGCTTGGCCAGGACACGGGCGATGTCCAGGGCCACGTTGCCGACGCCGATGACGGCGACCTCCTTGGCGCTCAGGTCCCAGGTGCGCGGGTGGTCGGGGTGACCGTCGTACCAGGAGACGAAGTCGGCACCGCCGTAGCACTCGGGGGCGTCGACGCCGGGGATGTCCAGAGGGGCGTCGGTGTCGGCGCCGGTGGAGAAGACGATGGCGTCGTAGTGCTCGTGGAGCTCGGCCACCGAGATGTCACGGCCGACCTCAACGTTGCCGATGAGGCGGATGTCCCCGCGCTGGAGGATCTTGTAGAGGGCCACGATGATCTGCTTGA
Source organism: Actinomyces naeslundii (assembly GCF_001956585.1). Taxonomy (GTDB): domain Bacteria; phylum Actinomycetota; class Actinomycetes; order Actinomycetales; family Actinomycetaceae; genus Actinomyces; species Actinomyces naeslundii. The sequence continues at coordinate 53,669 of NZ_MSRR01000004.1, forward strand.
TGCGCGGGTGGTCGGGGGCAACGCCGTAGCGCACCAGCCCGTAGGGCGCAGGAAGCCGCTCGAACAGGTCGATACAGACCTCCATGCCCGACTTCGAGAGGATGTCCGAGGCGTAGATGCCTGCGGGGCCTGCTCCGATGACGGCGACATTGAGAGGACGTGCGTTCACTGTTCTTCGTTCCTGATTCAGGGGACGTGGACGTGGTGCCTCGCGCCCGCAGCCATGACGGCCGGCTGGCCCGGACGTGGGACGAGAGCAACGACGGCGGGGCACCGCGGCACAGTCTATGGAGGAAGGGCGGCCCTCCCCCAGGGCGCGGGCAACATCGCCGCTTTGAGCCGCGTCACGTCGGAGAGGCATCGGCGGGACCGGGCGGTGAGTCCTCCACCGGGGAGCCGATCAGTACGGCACGGCCATGTCCGTCAGAGCAGACGGGACGCTAGGCATTGACGACCGGGATATCGGTGAGGCGAGCAACAACTCGCTCTCTCGTATAAAGGTACTCACCTGCAGGCATATCAATCGTGATGCTGTCCTCGCCGACGTCGGGCCACACAACCGGGAGGGACTGGGAAGCCTCAGGATCAAGATCGTACACAAAACTATTCGCTAAAGGATATCTACTTCCATCGGAATACGCATAGTCGGCCTCCAGATGTCTCACCCCTCCGCTGAGGATGGTTATGCCACTCACGCCAAACACCCCAGACAGGCCACGCATCTCCATCATTCTTCCCGGCAAGGAGAAGGGAGCAACCGGCATGCTGACCTTATCGCTAGAGGTGACCACTACCGTTCCAACCAAGTAGTTACCGGCTCGAACCACATGGTCGATCACCATGTGCACGGTCTTACCGTCGATCTTCACATCAACACCCTCAGCTCCCTTGCCCACAGGGCCGGTGGCCTTTGGCATCGCGGTCGACGACGGCGCCGCACTCGCACTCGGCGGCGCACTGGCCTCGGAGGGCTTCGAGGGCGTCAGCGTGATCTCCACACGGCGATTGATCTGCCTGCGCTCGTCAGTGTCATTCGGCACCCGCGGCGAGGACTCCCCCTTGCCCGAGACCGACTCCTTCCACTTGGACAGGTCCGTCAGCTTCTTGAGCCGATCCGACACCGCCCTGGCCCGCCGTTCCGACAGATCCTGGTTGTGCGCATCATCAGCCACATCATCAGTGTGCCCTGTGATCGTCAGATCCCCACCAGAGGGATACTTCTTGATCTGCTCCACCACACTCGCCAGCACACTGTCAGCCTGAGCCGACAGCTGATCGGAGTCGGTCGCGAACGTGACATCCCCAGCCACCGTTACCGTCGTCGACTTCTCATCCTGCTTCGTATCCGACGAATCATCAGCAGCCAGCGACATGGTCTCGATCTTGAATGGCCCCGCCTCCGACTCGTCGAGCTTCGCCTTCGACACCACATCCTTTACTGAGAAATCAGTCTCAGTGTCCTTCAGGACCGGAACTCCTGTAGCAATGCCCACATAAGGGAGGAGCAGATCCACGACGCCGACATCCTCGGGCGGCGCATGAAACACTGGGAATACTTCCAAAGGCTTATCTTTTTCAACACCATCATATAGATGACGTACTTCTTCGTCCAGTTCACGATACACCAAGCCCTTATCCAAAGATAGCATTCTGATCGCAACCATCGTCCCCGGGTGATACGCGGAGCCGAATGGCTGAGACAGGCCCACATTCTTTTTCGAGGTCGTCGATAACACCAAGCGCACAACGGCATGCTTGCCGTTGACTGCGGCGGGACCCACCTCGACCGAGAGCGGAGCTCCTTGCCACTCCGCCTCCAGCATCACCCCACCATGGGGGCCAGTCGCGGTCGCAGCAGCACGCGGGGACGCAGCGCCCGAGCTCTTCCCCGAGGAGGAGCCGCCCTTCGTGAGCACTCCGCAGCCTGCTAGGACAGCCCCTGCACCGGCCAGGGCGGGCAGGGCCAGAACGCCACGTCGGGTCAGTCGGGCACAGGAATCAGGAGACAGCAGCGTAGAGGACGGCATGTCGGGGACCTTTCGGCGCATCGGGAACACGTGCCTGGAACCCTATTCGCCGCTGTCCACGGCCCACGATGGGGAGGTACCCGTCCCTCCCCATCAGCTCCCCATCTCCCCATGGGGAGTCTATGGGTAGTTGCGAGGCCTCGTCAGTCCTCGGACCGGTCTGTCAGGCGGCCCGGTCCACGAGGATGCGGGCGAAGTCCTCCATGGCGGCGCGTACCTGCGCCACCCGCTCACCGGCGTCGGCCAGTGCGGCCACGGCGTCATCGCCCTCGATCCCGGCCTCGGCCAGACGCTGCCGGGTCCCGTCAAGAACGGCCTCCTCCAGGCCTTCCAGACCCTCGACCGCCTCGGCGGCCCAGGCCATGGCCATCTCGCGGGTACGGGCCAGGACCGGGTGCTCCCGCAGGCGGGCGACGACGTCGGCAAGGAAGGCGTCGTCGGACAGGTCACCGGTGGACAGGCGCGAGAGGATCGCCTGGCCCGCAGCGTCGAGCTCACCGGCCGCCAGGGCCTTGCGCAGAAGGAGGACCGGCATGGTGTCCACGCCCTCGCGCAGGTCGGTGCCGGGGGTCTTGCCGGTGGTGGCCGAGTCGCTCATGAGGTCGATGACGTCGTCGGCCAGCTGGAAGGCCACGCCGATCTTCTCGCCGAACTCCTCGACGATCCGCTCGGTGCGTGCCCCGGCACCGGTGAGCATCGCCCCGTAACGGGCGGACACCGCGATGAGGGAGCCGGTCTTGTCCGCCAGGACCTGGATGTAGTGGTCCACCGGGTCCATGCGCGATGGGCGCGGCAGGGTCTCGTGAAGCTGGCCCATACACAGGCGCTCGAAGGTCTTGGCGTGGGCCATGACGGCCTCCGGGCCGAGCGCCGCCACCAGCTGGGAGGCGCGGGCCACGAGGACGTCGCCGGTGAGGATGGCGGCGGAGTTGCCCCAGACGATCTGAGCGCTCGGGGCGCCGCGGCGCAGCGGAGCCTCATCCATGACGTCGTCGTGGTAGAGCGTGGCGATATGAGTCAGCTCCACGGCCACGCCCGCGTCGCGGATCTGCTCGCCGGTGGCCAGGGCGGGGTCACCGAGCTGGGCGGTCAGCAGGGCCAGGACCGGGCGCAGGCGCTTTCCCCCGGCCTCGGCCAGGTGCGAGGTCGGCGGGTTGATGGTCTCGTCGGCGCTGGTGACCACCTCCATGAGGCGGTCCTCGATGGCCTGGAGGGCGGGGACGATGCGCGACTCCAGCTGGGGCGCGCTCAGCGGCAGTGATCCGATCACGGAAGGAGCATAGCCGTCCGGTCGAACAGGTCGAAGGCGGCCTGCGGCAGAATCCCCAGGCCGATTGTGGCTATGACCGCAACGCCGACCGCCAGGGCGATCGGGCCGTTGCTGGCCACGACCACGGAGCGCTCGCCGTCGGGCTCATGGAAGAACATGAGGACGATGAGCCGCATGTAGAAGAAGGCGGTCACGGCCGAGCACACGACGGCGAGGACGACGAAGGGCACCCCGTTGCCGCTCAGGCCGGTGGCGAAGAGCCGGAACTTCGCCATGAAGCCGGCCGTCAGGGGCACGCCGGCGAAGGACAGCAGGAAGACGGTCATGGCGCCGGCCGCCCAGGGGCTGCGACGTCCCAGGCCCTTGAAGGCCTCCAGATCGCCGTCCTCGCCGCCCACCGAGCCGCCCCGGTTAGAGCGCACCAGGGTGATGATGGCGAAGGCTCCCACGGTGGCGATCCCGTAGGTCAGGGCGTAGAAGCTGAGCGCGGAGATCGCCGCCTTGGAGTAGGCCAGGATCCCGATGAGCATGAATCCGGCGTGGGCGATGGCGGAGTAGGCGAGCATGCGCTTGACGTCGCGCTGGACCACGCCGACGACGGTGCCCACGAGCATGGTCAGCGCCACCACGGCCCACAGGGCGGGAGCCAGGTCCCAGCCCATGGCACCGGCGATGACATAGTAGAAGCGCACGAGGGCCAGGAAGGCGGCGGCCTTGACGCCGGCGGCCATGAAGCCGGTGACCGGGGTGGGAGCGCCCTGGTAGACGTCCGGGCTCCAGGCGTGGAAGGGCACGGCCGCCACCTTGAACAGCAGACCCACGATCACGAGCATGAGGCCTGCCAGAATGAGCCAGTCCTGGCCCTGTACGGTGCGTACGGCGGTGCCGATGCTCCGGTAGTCAACGGCACCGGCCACCCCGTAGAGCAGGGCGGATCCCATGAGGAGGAAGGCGGAGGCGAAGGCGCCCAGTACGAAGTACTTCAGTGCCGCCTCCTGGCTGAGCAGCCGGCGGTGGCGGGCGGTGGCCGCCAGGATGTACAGCGGCAGCGAGATCATCTCCAGGATGACGAACAGCGTGATGAGGTCGCTGCTGGCTCCGAAGAGCATCATGCCACCCAGGGAGAACAGGGTCAGGGGGAAGACCTCGGTGGTGGTCCACCCGGCCAGAAGGGACTCGGTCTCCTCGGCGCTGCCCGGCCGATCGGCGGCCTGGGCCGCGAAGGCGCCGTCACCGACGGCGGTGCGGTCGGCCATCACCAGGACGGCCAGAAACCCGATGACCAGGAGAACGCCCTGGGCGGCGATGGAGAAGGGGTCCTCGGTCAGGCCCGCCGACATGCGAGCGCCCGGGAGGAAGCCCTCGGGCAGCTGGAACTGAGGATCGGCCGCGGCGGCGGCCCCGGCGGCCTTGACCTCGCCCCAGCGCAGGAAGAGGGAGACACCGGAGGCCAGAATGGCCACGAGGCTCAGCGCAGCCTGCAAGGTCAGGCGGGCGGGGCGGGCGATGAATGCCTCCACGAGGACACCCAGGACGCCGGCGCCCAGGATGATGAGTACCGGTGTCAGGGCGTCCCAGTTGACGATCGGGGCAGTGGCTGAGGGGCTCACTTGGTGTTCCCTTCCGTAGCGGTGGAGGCGGCGGGCGCATCAGTCGCACCGTCGGCATCGGAGCTGTCACCGGGGACGACGGCGGAGGCGGCGGCCTGCGGGGCCCGGCTCACCGTGAGCGTGACCTGCCGGGCGACGTCGTCAAGCGCATGAGTGAGTACGGCCGGGGCCAGCCCGAGCGCGAGCATCGCGGCGACGATGGGGACCACGACGAGTCGCTCGCGCCCGTCGAGGTCGGGGCTGCCCACGCGCTCGGGCGCAGGCGCTCCGGTGAAGACCCGCTGGTAGGGCAGCAGCATGTAGACGGCGGCGATGACGACGCCGACGACGGCCGCGGCGCCCAAGGCCAGCGAGACCGAGAAGGTGCCGGTGAGCACCATCCACTCGGGCACGAAGCCGCTCAGGCCCGGCAGGGCGATGGAGGCCAGGCCGCACACGAGGAAGGTGCCGGCCACCAGCGGCATGACCCGGGCGATGCCGCCGAGCTCGCTGATGGCGACCGTCCCGGTGCGCCGGGCCATGAAGCCGGTGACCAGGTACAGGCCGGCGATGGACAGCCCGTGGGCCACCATGTAGACCATGGCGCCGTTGGCGGCCACCTGGTTGCCGATGAAGATCCCCAGGACCATGAAGCCGAAGTGGCTCACGGAGGTGTAGGAGATGAGCCGGTAGAGGTTGTCCTGGGCGATGGCGGCCAGGCCGCCGTAGATGATGGAGACGACCGCCAGAACCAGGATCACCGGGGCGGCCCAGCGGGAGGCCTCCGGGAAGATCGGCAGGACCAGGGTGATCATGCCGAAGGTGCCGATCTTGTCCAGGATGCCGATGAGCAGCACCGAGGTGCCGGGGGTGGCCTGCTCAGCGGTGTCGGGCAGCCAGGTGTGGACCGGGACCAGGGGCGCCTTGATGGCGAAGGCGATGAAGAAGGTCAGGAAGATCCAGTGCCCGGCGGACGTGGAGACGTGCAGGTTGGCGGCCACCGAGTCGATGAGGAAGCTGGGGGCACCGTCCTTCATGGAGTGCAGGTAGACCGCGATGACGCCGATGAGCATGATGAGCCCGCCGGCCAGTGAGTACAGAAGGAACTTCAGAGCGGCGCGCTGGCGATTCTCCCCACCGAAGCACCCGATGAGGAAGTACACCGGGATGAGCATCGCCTCGAAACACAGGTAGAACAGCAGCAGGTCACGGGCCGAGAAGATGACGACGACGAAGAACTCCAGGGCCAGGACGAGCCCGGTGAACAGCCCCTGCCGGTCGGCGGGGACCTCGCCCCAGGAGGCGAGCAGGACCAGGGGCGTGACGAAGGCGGCCAGGAGGACCATGGCCAGACCCAGGCCGTTGACGCCCAGGGCCCAGGAGGCGCCGATGGCGGGGATCCACGCGCGGGTGTGAGCCAGCTGGACGACGCCGGCGTCGCCGAGGTCGAAGGCGCTCAGCGCCCACAGGCCCAGAGCGAGGACGGCCAGGGAGAACACGACGCCCACGGCGCGGGCGTGGAGCCGGCGCAGCGGTGGGACCAGCCACAGCAAGAGCGCCCCGGCCAGTGGCACGATCGCCATGACGGTCAGGACGGGCAGCGATGCGGGAAGAGTCGGCATGTGTCGTGTCCTCTCAGAACCTGGCGGCCAGGACGGCGATGAGTACGAGGACCGTTCCGGCCAGCATGTAGCCGGCGTAGGAGCGCACGTACCCGGACTCGGTGCGGCGGGTCAGGCGCCCCACGGCGCCAGTGCCCGCGGCGGTGCCCTCGACGGCGCCGTCGACGACGTAGCGCTCGACGGCGTCGGTGGCCAGGACCAGTCCCTGGCCGGTGCGCATGGCCAGGGCCTCGTTGACGGCGTCCTGGTACATGTCCTTGCGGGCGGCCTCCACCAGGGGGTTGGTGGGCTGCAGGACGACGGGCACCGGTCGGCGCACGTACATCCACCAGGCCACGAGGACCCCGACAACGACCAGGGCGAGGGTGGCGCCCATGATGACGGTGGCCGGCAGGACCGGCTCGCCGTGCTCGGCGTGGCCGGTGACCGGCTCCAGCCAGGTGACGAACATGTTGTTGTAGGTCAGCAGCCCGCCCAGCCCGGCGGAGAACACGGACAGGATGATGAGCGGCAGCGTCATGAGCCAGCCGGACTCGTGGGGGTGGACCTCGCCCTCCAGGTCCTTGTCCGTGGTCCAGCGCTGCTTGCCGTGGAAGATCATGAAGAACAGGCGGGACATGTAGAAGGCGGTCAGGCCCGCGCCCAGCAGGGCGATGGTTCCCAGGATCCAGGGCTTGGCGCCCTCGCCGACGAAGGCTGCCTCGATGAGGCGGTCCTTGGACCAGAACCCGGAGAAGGGCGGCACCCCCAGGATGGCGAGCCAGCCGATGCCCATGGTGACCCAGGTGATCGTCATGGCGCTGCGCAGACCGCCGAAGCGGCGCATGTTGACCTGGTCGCTCATGGCGTGCATGACCGAGCCGGCTCCCAGGAAGAGCTGGGCCTTGAAGAAGCCGTGGGTGAGCAGGTGGAAGATGGCGAAGGCGTAGCCGATCGGGCCGAGTCCGGCGCCGAGCATCATGTAGCCGATCTGGCTCATGGTGGAGGCGGCCAGGACCTTCTTCATGTCGTCCTTGGCGCTTCCGATGACGGCGCCCAGCAGCAGGGTGATGGCGCCGACGACGGCGACGGCCATCTGCGCGTCCGGGGCGCCCTCGAAGACGGCGGCGGAGCGGACCATGAGGTAGACGCCGGCGGTGACCATGGTGGCGGCGTGGATGAGGGCGGAGACCGGCGTGGGGCCCGCCATGGCGTCGCCCAGCCAGGCCTGGAGCGGGAACTGGGCGGACTTACCGCACGCCGCCAGGAGCAGGAAGAAGCCGATGGCGGTGAGCCAGCCGGTGGACACCGAGCCGTCGCCGGCGGCGGCGGAGACGGTGTCGAAGGAAACGGCACCGACCTGGCCGACCATCGTCATCATGGCCAGCAGGAGACCGACGTCGCCCACACGGTTCATGATGAAGGCCTTCTTGGCGGCGGCGGCGTTCTCGCGGCTGGTGACCTGCTCGCCCTGGGGGGCGTCGGCGTCGGCCGTGTTCCAGAAGCCGATGAGCAGGTAGGAGGCCAGTCCCACGCCCTCCCAGCCGACGAAGAGCACGATGTAGGAGTCACCCAGGACCAGGGTGAGCATCGCGGCGATGAAGAGGTTGAGGTAGGCGAAGAAGCGGCGCCGGTCCCGATCGTGGGCCATGTAGGCCACCGAGTACAGGTGGATGAGGAAGCCGACGCAGGTCACCAGGGTCACGAAGGTCAGCGACAGCGGGTCCAGCCGCAGGCCGACGTCGATGCTCAGGTTGCCGGCGCTGAACCAGTGGTAGAGGGGAAGGCCGATGACGCGTTCCTCGGCGGGCAGGCCCAGGACCTGGAGCAGGATGCCCACGCCCAGGCAGGCGGTGGTCAGGGAGGCGGCCAGTCCCAACCAGTGGCCCCAGGCGTTGGAGCGGCGGCCGGCCAGCAGCAGGAGCGCCGCCGAGACCGCGGGAACGGCGATGAGCAGCCAGGCCCAGGAGGCCAGGCCGGTGGCCTCGGCCACGGGCGTCACAACAGCGGGGGCGGTGACAGGAGCGGGAAGCATGTCGGTGGTCTCTCCCCTCAGTTCTTGAGCAGGTTCTCGTCGTCGACCGACGTGGACCTGCGGGTGCGGAAGATGGATACGACGATGCTCAGGCCCACCACGACCTCGGCGGCGGCCACCACCATGACGAAGAAGGCAAAGACCTGGCCGGTGAGGTTGCCGTGGATCCGGGAGAAGGTCACCAGCACGAGGTTGACGGCATTGAGCATGAGCTCAACGCCCATGAGCTCGATGATGGCGTTGCGGCGCAGCAGCACCGTGAGCGCCCCCAGGGTGAACAGCACCCCGGCCAGCACGATGTAGACGGTGATGGGGAGACTCACTTCTCCTCCTTCTGCTCAGGGGCGGCCGAGTCGGCTGCATCGTCATCGCTGAGGACGGGCTGCTTGACGGCGGGCGCAGCGGCTCCGGGCATGGCCAGCATGCCGGAGCGGCCGGTGTCCTGGGAGCCGGTCGCGCCGACGCCGCCAACGCTGTCCTGGCGGGAGACGATCTGACCGGAGCGCTGGGCCAGTCCCATCTCCGGGGAGACGTCGGACAGCTCCAGGCCCTGGCCTCGGGCCCGCAGGACCCGGGGCACGGACTCCTCGACGGCCTCGCCGTCGGCACCCAGCGCGGGGGCGGCGGCGGAGTTGGTGGAGGCGTAGACGCCGGGCATCGGCTTCTGTCCGGGGTGAACACCCTTGGAGGCGTAGTCCCGCATCTTGTTCGCGGCGATGCGGCGCTGGCTGAGCCGGGCCCGGATCCGCTGACGGTGGGTGAGGGTCAGGGCTCCGACGGCGGCGACGATGAGCAGGATGGCGGTCAGCTCCATGGTGACGACGTGGTCGTTGTAGAGCGTGACGGCCAGAAGATCGGGGGCGGCCTTGGCGCCGTCACCGAGCCCGGCCGGCGTCGGGAAGACGGTGCGCCACACAGCGGCGGTCAGGACCCCGGCCAGGCCCAGTCCCAGCAGGATGAGGGCCGGCCATCGCATGACCGAGCCGGCCGCACCGACCGGCTCGTCACCGCCGACGCCCACGAGCATGATGACGAACAGCACGAGAGTCATGACAGCGCCGGTGTAGACCACGACCTGGGTGATGCCCATGAAGGGCGACTCGTTGACGATGTAGAGGACGGCCAGCGAGATCATGATGCCGATCATGTTGATCGCGGCGGTCACGGCTCGCTTGGCGGTCAGGACGCCGATGCCGCAGGCCACGGTGACCAGGGCGACGACGCCGAACACGATGGCCTCGCCCAGGCCCAGGTGGCCGTTTCCGGCCAGGGCCATGGGAACGGCAGAGACCTCACTGGGAAGCAGGAGGGCGTTCATCGCACGGCCCCCTTCACGGTCTGCTTGGCGCCCCAGCCGGAGGCGGTGGGGGTGGCCTTGGCGCGGGCGCCGGCCAGGCTGGGGTCGTCGGGCCGCTGGGCGCGCACCCAGTCGATCTGGGCCTGGGTGGAACCGGTGACTCGCCCGCGGTAGTAGTCGCCGTCCTCGGTGCCCTCGACCATGGGGTGGGGGGCGGCGACGGCGCCCTCGGGAACCGGGGCCAGGAGGTCCTCCTTCTCGTAGATGAGGCCCTCGCGACCGGGGCCGACGAGCTCATCGAAGTCTGTGGACATCGTCAGGGCCCGGGTGGGGCAGGCCTCGATGCACATGCCGCAGAAGATGCAGCGCAGGTAGTTGATCTGGTAGACGCGCCCGTAGCGCTCGCCGGGCGAGTACTGGGCGCCGGGCTCGTTGGAGGCGGCCTCGACGTAGATCGCGTCGGCGGGGCAGGCCCAGGCGCACAGCTCGCAGCCGATGCACTTCTCCAGGCCGTCGTCGTAGCGGTTGAGCTGGTGTCGGCCGTGGTAGCGGGGCATCACCTGGGGCGGCTCGAAGGGGTACTGCTCGGTGACCACCGGGCGGAACATCGAGGAGATGGTGACCCCGTAGCCGGCCACGGGCGCGAAGGCCCGGGCCAGGGCGGAGGGAGCGTCGCGCAGCCAGTCGTCGTGCTGGGAGCCCCGGGAACGGTTGGGGCGATCAGTCATCTTTTCCCTCCTGGGGTGCCTCAGTGGCCGTGTCTGTGCCCTTGTCGCTGGCCGCGTCGGCCTTGAGGCCAAGGGTGAAGGTGGGCAGGGCGGTGGCCGCGTCCGCACCGGGCCGGGTCGGGCCGGAGACCTCGTCGGGACCGGCCGAGTCCGGTGAGCCGGCAGAGGCCGCGGAGTCGGCGGAACCGGTCTCATCGTCCTCGGAGTCGACGTCGTCCAGAAGACCGACGGCGGTCGCCGGACCGTCCTCGAAGCCGTCGGTCCCTGAGGCCGGGGAGGCACGGCGAGCGCGTGGCGAGGGCGGCAGGGACTGGCCCGGCAGCGGCGGGACGGGGAAGCCCTCGAGGAAGGCCACGTGGTCGTCGTCGGCGCTCATGACCTCGACGTCGCCGGCCTCCTCGTCATACTCGTCATCGTCGTAGTCCTCGTATTCCTCGTAGAGCTCCTCCTCGTACTCCTTGTCGGGGATGAGGAAGAGGACGAACATGATGAGGCAGAAGACGACCGCCAGCGGCAGCAGCAGGGCCTGCACGGAGGCACCGGAGAAGGTGCGGAAGGCGCGCACGACCGCGACCAGCACGAACCACACCAGGGAGACCGGGATGAGGACCTTCCAGCCCAGCTTCATGAAGTGGTCGTAACGGATGCGCACGAGGGTGCCCCGGGTCCAGATCATGAAGAACATGACGGCCCAGACCTTGCCGATGAACCACAGCATCGGCCACCATCCGGAGTTGGCGCCCTCCCAGAACAGGCTGAGGATGGTGGAGCGCCAGCCGCCCAGGAACAGGGTGACGCACACGGCCGAGACGTTGAACATGTTGATGTACTCGGCCAGGAAGTACCAGGCGAACTTCATCGAGGAGTACTCGACCATGTGGCCGGCGACGAGCTCTCCCTCGGCCTCGGGCAGGTCGAAGGGGAGGCGGTTGACCTCACCGACCATGGAGATGACGTAGATGATGAAGCTGGGCAGCATCGCCACGGCCCACCAGACGCGCTGCTGGGCGCTGACGATCCCGGAGGTGGACATGGTCCCCGAGGCCAGGAAGACCGTGAGGATGGACAGGCTCATGCTCAGCTCGTAGGAGATGACCTGTGCGGCGCTGCGCACGGCGCCGAAGAGCGGGTAGGTGGAGTGGCTGGACCAGCCGCCCAGGATGATGCCGTAGACGCCGAAGGCGGTGATGGCCAGGATGTAGAGGACCGCCACCGGGAAGTCGGTCAGCTGCAGGGGCGTGGAGTGGCCGAAGATGCTCACCTGCGGCCCGAAGGGGATGACCGCGTAGACCATGAAGGCGCTGAAGGCGGCGATGAGCGGGGCCAGGAGGTAGATGACCTTCTCAGCACCCTTGAGCCAGAAGTCCTCCTTCATGATGAGCTTGCCGGCGTCAGCGACCGCCTGGAGCAGCCCGAGCGGGCCGTTGACGTTGGGGCCCAGGCGGGTCTGCATGCGGGCCAGGCCGCGCCGCTCCACCCACAGCGCCATCATGACGCTGACGATGAGGAAGGCGACGATGAAGACGGCCTTGATGAGGGTCAGCCACCAGGTCTCGGCGGAGAAGTCGGCAACCACGCCCCCGTTGGAGACGGCGTCGTCGGCGGCGGCCTGAGCCGCGTAGATCGGGTTCACCTCAGTACCTCCGCTGCATGAGTCAGGGTGACCCGGGAGCCGTGACCGGCGCCCAGGGTCTGATGGACGGTGGATCCGGCCGAGCACTCGGGCAGCCACACGCTTCCGTCACTGACACCGCCGACGACGGCCGGCAGGGTGATCGAACCGGTGGCGGTTGACACGGTCACCTCCTCGCCTCCGGCGAGCGACAGGCGCCGCGCGAGGTCGACGCCCACCTTGGCGACGGGACGCAGGGCCGTGGCGGCCAGGAAGGGCTCGCCGTCCTGGAGGCGTCCGGCGTCGAGCATGGGCTTGTGGGTGGTCAGGAGCGCCTCCACACCGCCGCCGACGGACACCTCGGCGCCGGTCACCGGGGCGCGCCCGAAGGCGACCGGCATGCGCTGCCCGCGCCACAGGCCCAGGGCGGCGAGCTGATCGTGCAGCGTGACCAGGTCGTCGACCTGGAGGTCGACGCCCATCTCGTCGGCGAGCATCCCCAGGACCTGGCGGTCGGTGCGGGCCCGCGAGACGTGTGCCTGGCCGAAGGGGCGCACGCGCCCCTCCCAGTTGACGAAGGTGCCGTTCTTCTCCACGGCCGGGGCCACGGGAAGGACGACGTCGGCGTGCTCGCTGACCTCGCTGCGACGCACCTCGAGCTGGACGGTGAAGCCGCTGGCGGCCAGGGCCGCGCGGGCCAGACCCGGGTCGGGGAAGTCGCGCAGGTCGATGCCGCCGACGACGGCGCCGCCCAGGGTCCCGTCCAGGAGGGCGGAGAGGATCCCGGTGGTGTCACGGCCCAGCGACGTGGGCAGGCCGTGCTCGGGGCCCATGTTCCAGGCCCGCTCGACCTGGGCACGGGCCTCGGGGTCGCTCACGGGGCGACCGCCGGGCAGGAGGCCGGGCAGCAGGCCCGCCTCGATGCCGCCGCGCTCGCCGCTGCGACGCGGGACCCAGGCCAGGTGGGCACCGGTGGCCGTGGCCAGGGCGTCCACGACGCTCAGCAGACCGGGAACGCGGGCGGCGCGCTCACCGACGAGGATGGTGGCGCCGTCGGCGCGCAGGGCCTCGACGAGGTCGGGGTGGGTCTGGCTGAGGTGGGCGACGACGCGGGCCTCCTCACCGGGCGGGGTGAGGATGGCCTGGGCGGAGAGCTTGCGGCTGCCGGCGCTCAGGCAGGTGGTCACCGTGGCCACCTTGACGCCGCCGGCGCGCACGCCCTTGCGCAGGCGCAGGAACAGTGAGCCGCACTCGTCCTCGGGCTCCAGGCCCAGGAGCAGGACCTGGCCAGCCCTCTCCAGGTGGCGGTAGGTGACGGCGCCCAGGCCGGTTCCGGCCACTCGGGCGGCCAGGAAGGTGTCCTCCTCCAGGCTGTGGGCGCGCACGCGCTGGTCGATGTCGTTGGTACCCAGGACGGTACGGGCGAAACGGGACCAGGACCAGGCATCCTCCAGGGTGAGGCGGCCGCCGGGCAGGAGCCCCACTCCCCCGTCGGAGGCGGCGCGCGCCAGTCCCTGGGCGGCGACGTCCAGGGCGTCGGACCAGGAGGTGGAGACGAGCTCACCGGTCTCCTCGTCGCGCACGAGCGGCACGGTGAGGCGGTCGGGCTGGGAGGACCAGGTGAAGGCGAAGCGGTCCTTGTCGGTGATCCACTCCTCGTTGACCTCGGGGTCGTTGCCGGCCAGGTGGCGCAGGACGACGCCGCGGCGCATGTCGACGCGGATGGCCGAGCCGGAGGCGTCGTGCTCGGTGACGGAGTCGGTGGAGACCAGGTCCATGGGGCGGGCCCGGAAGCGGTACTTCGCGGAGGTCAGGGCGCCCACGGGGCAGATCTGGATGATGTTGCCGGAGAAATAGGAGGCGAAAGGCCTCCCGGAGGCGTCCAGGTCCTCGCGGCCGGCGCCCAGGTCGGGGCCGTAGTCCGTGCCGTCGGAGGCGCCGGGCTCGCCGCCGGGGCCAGTGAGGTCGCCCAGGGCGCTCAGGGACGGCACCCCGCGGATCGTCTGGAGGTCGGCATCCATCGACTGCTCGGCCGAGCCGGTGGCGAAGTCCAGGACGCGGGCATCGAAGCGCCCGATCTGCTCGGAGTACAGGCCGCCGGCGTGCTCGGGGTTGCCGTCCATGTCGTAGGAGGGGTGACCGCCGCCGCGTCCCTGGAGGGCGATGAAGGGGTCGCCGGGGATCTGGTCGGCGAAGCGCACGCAGCGCTGGCACAGGATGCAGCGGTCGCGGTCCAGCAGGATGTTGCTGGTCAGACGCAGCGGCTTGGGGAAGGTGCGCTTGACGTCGGTGAAGCGGGTGGCCGACTGCGCGCCGGAGGCCATGAGCTCCAGGGCCTGGTTCTGCAGGGGGCACTCACCGCCCTTGTCGCACACGGGGCAGTCCAGCGGGTGGTTGATGAGGAGGAACTCCATGGTGCCGGCCTGGGCCTTGGCCGCGACCTCACTGGTGGCCTGGGTGGAGATCTCCATGCCCTCCATGGCGGTCATGGCGCAGGAGGGCTGCGGCTTGGGCATGGGCCGCACGACGCCGTCGCGCCCCGGCATGGCCACCTCCACCAGGCACTGGCGGCAGTTGGCCGACGGCGCGAGCAGCGGGTGGTCGCAGAAGCGCGGGATGCGCACGCCCACCTGCTCGGCGGCGCGGATGAGGAGGGTCCCCTTCTCCACCTCGACGGGAAGCCCGTCGATGGTCATGTGGACCATCTCGGGTGCCGGCGGCGCAGCCGGTGCGGAGCTCTTAGTGGTCGTCTCAGCAGTCATGGCTCACCGTGCGCTTTCGAAGACGGAGGAGGCGGCGTAGGGGAAGAGCTCGCCGGCGGCGGTGGTGTAGCCGGCCTCGAACTCCTCGCGGAACCGCTTGATGCCGGTCAGGACCGGGGTGGCGGAGGCGTCGCCCAGGGCGCAGAAGGAGCGCCCGGCGATGTTGGAGGCGATGGACTCGAGCTTCTCGACGTCACCGGGCAGTCCGCGCCCGGCCTCCAGGCGCAGCATGATCTGGCGCATCCAGTAGGTGCCCTCGCGGCAGGGGGTGCACTTTCCGCAGGACTCGTGCTGGTAGAACTCGGTCCAGCGGGTGACCACGCGCACCACGGAGACGGTCTCGTCGAAGACCTGCAGCGCGCGGGTTCCCAGCATCGAGCCGGCCTCGGCCACGGACTCGTAGTCCAGGGGCACGTCGAGCTCGTCGGGACCGAAGATCGGCGTCGAGGAGCCTCCCGGCACCCAGAACTTCAGCTCATGCCCGGGGCGGATGCCGCCGGAGAGCTCGATGAGCTCGCGCATCGTGATGCCGAAGGGGGCCTCGTACTGACCAGGGCGGACCACGTGCCCGGATACGGAGAAGATGCCGTGGCCCTTGGACTTCTCAGTGCCCATGGTGGAGTACCACTGGGCGCCGCGGGCCAGGATCGCCGGGACCGAGGCGATGGTCTCGACGTTGTTGACCACTGTAGGCCGGGCGTAGAGGCCGGCGACGGCGGGGAAGGGCGGCTTGAGGCGGGGGTGCCCGCGGCGCCCCTCCAGGGAGTCCAGCAGGGCGGTCTCCTCACCGCAGATGTAGGCACCGGCCCCGGCGTGGGCGGTGATGCGCAGGCGCTGCTGGCCGTCCAGGCCGAATCCGGTGTCCAGCAGACCGGACTCGGTGGCCTCGCGCACGGCGCTGAGCAGGCGGCGGTAGACGTGGGGGACCTCGCCGCGCAGGTAGACGAAGGCATGGTCGCCGCCGATGGCCCTCGAGGTGATGGCGATGCCCTCGATGAGCGCCTGGGGGTTGGACATGATCGTGGGGATGTCCTTGCAGGTGCCGGGCTCGGACTCGTCGGCGTTGACCACGAGGTAGCGCGGGCCTCCGTCGACCGGGGGCAGGAAGGACCACTTCAGGCCGGTGGGGAAGCCGGCGCCGCCGCGTCCGCGCAGGCCGGAGTCCTTGATGAGGGTGATGAGCTCCTCGCAGCTGAGGGCCTTGGCGCGCTTGAGGCCCTCGTAGCCGCCGTGGTCGAGGTAGGCCCGCAGGGTCCAGGAGCGTTCCTGGTCCCACAGGTCGCTCAGGACCGGGGTGAGGGTGCCCGGCGCGGTGTAGGTGGCAGTCACTTGCTCTCCTCCTTCGGCGCGGTCCAACCCTGCTCGCGGGCGATGCGCAGGCCTCGCAGGGTCGGCTCACCGGGGCCGTGGCCCTCGTCGGTGCGCCCGTCCTCGAATCCGGCCAGCAGACGCTCGTTCTCGCGGAAGGTGGGCACGGTCTCGGGGCCACGGGTGGGGGTGACGTCCTCGCCGCGCTCGAGGGCCTTGATCATGGCGACGGCGGAGTCGGGGGTCTGGTTGTCGAAGAACTCCCAGTTGACCATGACGACGGGGGCGTAGTCGCAGGCGGCGTTGCACTCGACGCGCTCGAGGCTGATGGTGCCGTCCTCGCTGGTCTCCTCGGCGCCCAGGCCCGTGTGCTCGGTGACGGCCGACCAGATCTCGTCACCGCCCATGACGGCGCACAGGGCGTTGGTGCACACGCCCACGTGATAGGTGCCGGCAGGGTGACGGCGGAACTGGCTGTAGAAGGTGGCCACGGCGCTGACCTCGGCGCGCTCCAGGCCCAGCCGAGCGGCGCACAGGGCGATGCCGGCCGGTGACACGTAGCCGTCCACGGACTGGACGAGGTGGAGCATCGGGATGAGGGCGCTGCGCTCCTTGCCCGCCGGGTAGCGGGCGATGATCCGCTCGATGTCGACCTGGAGGCCCTGGGCGACGTCGGGGCTGTAGCCGGCGGCGACGGCGGCGGCCGCCACGGTGCCCACCGGGCCGACCGCGCTGACGGTGGCGATCGTCTCCACGGCGGGGTTGACGGCCGGCGCGGCCGAGCCGGCCGGGTTGACTGCGTTCTCGGTGGTGCTCATCAGCGGTCCACGCCTCCCAGGACGGGGTCGATGGAGGCCAGGGTGGGCACGAGGTCGGCGATCATGCCGCCCTCGCCCATCAGGGCCAGCGACTGCAGGTTGGAGAAGGAGGGGTCGCGGAAGTGGACCCGGTAGGGGCGGGTGCCGCCGTCGGAGACGGCGTGGATGCCCAGGACCCCCTTGGCGTGCTCGACGGTCTGGTAGACCTGCCCGGCGGGGACCCGGAAGCCCTGGGTCACCAGCTTGAAGTGGTGGATGAGGGACTCCATGGACGAGCCCATGATCTCGCGCACGTGCTCCAGGGACTGGCCCTGGCCGTCGGTGGCGATCGCCATGCGGGCGGGCCAGGCGATGGTCGGGTCGGCCACCATCGTCGTGTTGGAGGGGTCGTCGCCGCGGGAGGAGATCTCGTCGAGCCGGTCCAGGCACTGCGAGACGATCTTGAGCGACTCATAGCACTCGTCAAGCCGGATACGCAGGCGGTTGTAGCAGTCGGAGACCTTGTAGGTGGGCACCCGGAAGTCGTAGGTCTCGTAGCCGCAGTAGGGCTTGGTGCGCCGCAGGTCCAGCGGGTAGCCGGCCGAGCGCAGGCACGGCCCGGTCAGGCCCAGGGCGAGGGCGCCGGCCAGGCTGATCTCGCCCACGCCGATGAAACGGGACTTGAGGATCGGGTTCTCCATGAGGAGGAGCTCGAGCTCGTGGATGTCGTTCTTGATGTCGGGCATGACCGAGCGCACGAAGTCGGTGAAGCCTTCGGGGAGGTCCTGGGCCAGACCGCCGGGGCGGACGTAGGCGTGGTTCATGCGCAGCCCGGAGACCATCTCGAAGGCCTTGAGGATGTTCTCACGGCAGCGGAAGGCGATGGTCATGAGCGTGGTGCCGCCCATCTCGTTACCGCCACTTCCCACGGCCACGGCGTGAGAGGCGATGCGGTTGAGCTCCATGAGCAGCACGCGGGTAACGGTGGCCTTCTCGGGGACGTCATCGGTGATGCCCAGAAGCTTCTCGACGGCGAGCGCGTAGCCGACCTCCTGGAAGAAGGGGGCCACGTAGTCCATGCGGGTCACGAAGGTCTCGCCCTGGACCCAGGTGCGGTACTCCATGTTCTTCTCGATACCGGTGTGCAGGTAGCCGGTACCAACGCGGACCTCGGTGACGACCTCGCCGTCGGCCTCCAGGACCAGGCGCAGCACGCCGTGGGTGGAGGGGTGGACCGGTCCCATGTTGAGGACGATCCGGTCGTTGCGCAGGCGGTCGGCCTCGTCGCGCTCGGCGATCCGGGCGACGACGTCGTCCCAGTCCCCACCGCTGACGGTGAACTGCTCGGCGCCGGCGGACAGGTCCTCCGTGGCGGGGCCGGAGGCGCGGAAGGTGCGGGTGGTGCTCATCAGCGGTAGGACCTCCGGGTGTCGGCGGGCGGGGTCTGGGCGCCCTTGTACTCGACGGGGATGCCGCCCAGCGGGTAGTCCTTGCGCTGGGGGTGGCCCACCCAGTCGTCGGGCATGGCGGTGCGGGTCAGGTGGGGGTGACCGTCGAAGACGATGCCCATGAGGTCCCAGGTCTCCCGCTCGTGCCAGTCGTTGCCGGGGTAGACCGAGACGATGGAGGGCACGTGCGGGTCGGTCTCGGGGCAGGCGACCTGGAGGCGCAGCTGGCGCCCGCCGTGGGTCAGGCTCATGAGCTCGATGCAGGCGTGCAGCTCGCGGCCGGCCAGCTGGGGGTAGTGGACGCCGCTGACGCCCAGGCACAGCTCGAAGCGCAGGTCCTGGTCGTCGCGCAGGGGCCGCACGACGTCGAGCAGGTGCTCGCGGGCGATGAACAGGGTGAGCTCGTCATGCTCGATGACGACCTTCTCGATGGCGGCGGCAGGGTCGAGGCCGGCGTCCTGAAGGTCCTCGATGAGGGCGTCGACGACGCCGTCGAACCAGCCGCCGTAGGGACGCACGGCGGCCGGGGCGAGGGTGACGACGCTGCGGTGCTCGCCGTAGCCGGTGGTGTCACCGGCGTCGGAGGCGCCGAACTGGCCGGTGGGCGCGGCGATGACCTCCAGACGCAGCTCTGGGCGCACGGGGGTGCCGGCGACCTCGGGCACGGCGGGGACCGCCGGGACCTCGGGGATCTCGGGCAGGGCGTCGGAGCCGTTCGCCGGAGCGTTCTTCTCACTCATGCCAGCAGGCCCTTCATCTCATGGGTGGGGGTGGCGGACAGGGCGGCGGCCTCGACGGCGCGGGCGATCTCCTCGCGGTGCTTGAACAGCGGCTTCTTCTCGATCTGGCGGGTGAGCTCGAGCATGGCATTGAGGAGCATCTCGGGGCGGGGCGGGCAGCCGGGCAGGTAGATGTCCACCGGGACGATGTGGTCGCAGCCCTGGACGACGGCGTAGTTGTTGAAGATGCCCCCGGAGGAGGCGCAGGCGCCCATGGAGATGACCCACTTGGGCTCGGGCATGGAGTCGTAGACGTTGCGCACGATCGGGGCCATCTTGTGGGAGACGCGGCCCGAGACGATCATGACGTCGGCGTGGCGCGGGGAGGCGCGGAAGACCTCCCACCCGAAGCGGGCCATGTCGAAGCGGGGGGTGCCGGCCGCCATCATCTCGATGGCGCAGCAGGCCAGCCCCATGGTGACGGGCCACATGGAGCGGGCCTGGGCCAGGCCCGCAAGCTTCTCGACGGTGGTCAGCAGGAAGCCGGGGCTGTCCACCTCGGCGGCAGCGGCCGCGTAGGGGTCGTTGCGCTTGGAGGGGATGGACGCCATGAAGGCGTTGTGCTTTTTCATGCTCTTCACTGCTGTGTTCTCCTTGAGATCGTCAGGGCCGCGTGCCGCCCGTGGGTCCCGTTGTTGGTGCCTCGTGCTCGATCCGTGCGTCTCAGTCCCAGTCCAGCCCGCCGCGGCGCCACTCCAGGATGTAAGGCACGGTGATGAGGCCGATGAACAGGACGGCGGCGCCCAGTCCGAAGAACCCCAGGCGTCCGAAGGCCGTGGCCCAGGGGTAGAGGAAGACCACCTCGACGTCGAAGATGATGAAGGTCATGCCCACCAGGTAGAAGGAGACGGGGAAGCGCCCGTGCTCGGTGTTGGCGGGAGTGGGGTCGATGCCGCACTCGTAGTTGGCGACCTTGACCCGGTTGCGCCGGGTGGGGCTGACGATGGCGCTCAGGGCCAGGCCGCCGACGGCGACCACGAGGGCCAGCGCGGCCATGATGAGCAGGGAGGCGTAGGGGTTCATGCTTCCGGCACCATCCTTGTCAGGAGCTGGATGAAGTGGTCGATTCCGTCGCCGCCGCGGCGCTCCCACCCGTCGGACAGGAGCTTGGTGACGAGCTTCATGAGGCGCTTGCGCGGCAGCCCGTAGCGGGTGCACAGGCGCATGACCTCGGGGTGCTCGATGAGAGCGACGAAGACACGCCCGAGCGTGTAGTAGCCGCCCATCTCGGCACTGAGGGCCTTGGGGTACTGGGCCAGGACCTGCTCACGGCCCGAGGTCGTGGAGCGGGCGGCGGCCTGAGCGGCGGCCTGGGCGGCCAGGCGGCCGGACAGGAGGGCCTGGGCGATGCCCTCGCCGTTGAAGGGTGAGACCATGCCGCCGGCGTCTCCCAGCAGCATGAGGCCGTCGGCGTAGTGGGGCTTGCGGTTGAAGGCCATGGGCAGGGCGGCGCTGACCAGACCGCCGACCTGGTTCTCCTTGGTGAAGCCCCAGGAGGCCGGGACGTTGTCCATCCAGCGGTTGAACACGGCACGATAGTCGATGGCGGTGGCCGAGGCGCGCGAGGAGACCGAGCCGAGGCCGACGTTGACCAGCCCCTCCCCCACGGACCATATCCACCCGTAGCCGGGCAGGAGATCGGACTTGCCGGGCTTGCCGTCCCACAGCTCGAGGCGCGACTCCATCCAGGCGTCCTTGGCGCGTGGGGAGCGGAAGTAGGCGCGCACGGCCACACCCATGGGACGACGCTCATTCTTGGTGCGCCCGACGGCGGTGGCCAGACGGGCCGAGACCCCTCCGGCGTCGATGACCAGCGGGGCGGTGAAGGTGGTGGGGGCCTCGATACCGGGGTAGGCGACCCGGTTGGTGGGGCGGGCCTCGACGCCGGTGACCCGGCCGGTCGGTGAGGTGACGGGACCGGTGACGGTCACGCCGGTGAGCAGGCGGGCTCCGGCCGCGGCGGCGTGCTCGGCCAGGTCCCGGTCGAGCAGGGCGCGAGGGCGGGCCATCCCGTAGGAGGGGAAGGAGGCCTGCTCCGGCCAGGGGAAGTGGAGGAGGTGACCGCCGCCGATGACGCGCAGGCCGCGGTTGCGCTGCCAGCCGGAGGTGTCCACGCCCATGGAGACGAGCTCGCGCACAGCCGAGGGGGTCAGGCCGTCCCCGCAGACCTTGTCGCGGCCGAGCTCCTGCTTCTCCAGGAGGATGACGTCGAGGCCGAGAGTAGCCATGTGGTAGGCCGCCGAGGATCCGGCCGGGCCTGCCCCGACGACGATGACGTCGGCAGTCGTGGAGGCGCTGGACTGGGCAGCTGCCTGAGTCACTCGGGCTTCCCTCCTCGGCACTTCTGGTACGGCGGGCGTTGTCGTAGGCATCACAGTTGGCACCGTAATGCAGGCCCCGCGCTCGGCGGAGCCTGTGCCGACTGTACCCAGGGGGCGGACACCTCCATGACGAGACCGCCGACAGAGGTGACGAACAGAGGTTTTCGTTGCTGTGACGGCAATGTTCAGGAAAGTCCCCACCTCAACGGACGGTTGCGGCGCCCCGTAATTACGCTGCAAGTGAGTGACGAATTTCAACGCTGTCGGACAGGACCTGGGTCCTAGGCCGGCAGAGGCGCCATGGCCGGGATTTGCGATGATGCTCCCCATGAGCCCTTCCCCCCTTCGAGCCACCCTTGCCAAGGACCCGCGTGAGGTCGCCGGGATGTTCGACGCCGTCGCGCGCCGCTACGACCTGTCCAATGACGTGATGAGCCTGTTCCAGGTGCACATGTGGCGTCAGGTGACGCGTGCCGCCGTCGCTGCGGGGCCGGGGATGCGGGTCCTGGACCTGGCCGCGGGAACCGGCACCTCATCGGTGGAGTATGCCGCCGACGGCGCCGAGGTCGTGGCCTGCGACTTCTCCACCGGCATGGTGGCGGAGGGCAAGCGCCGTCATCCCGAGATCGCCTTCGTGGCCGGGGACGCCACGGCGCTGCCCTTCGCCGATGAGAGCTTCGACGTCGTCACCATCTCCTACGGGCTGCGCAATGTTCAGGACACGGCACGGGCACTGTCGGAGATGCACCGGGTGACGGTGCCGGGCGGCCGGATCGTCATCGCGGAGTTCTCCACCCCGGTCTCACCTCTCTTCCGACGCCTGTACCGCTTCTACCTGGGCAGCGCCCTGCCGACCGCCGCCCGCGTGGTCTCGTCCAACACCGAGGCCTATGACTACCTGGGCGAGTCGATCCTGGCCTGGCCGGACCAGAGGGAGCTGGCCGGCCTCATGCACGAGGCCGGCTGGCGGGGCGTGGGCTACAAGAACCTCTCCGGCGGGATCGTTGCCGTCCACCGGGCCACTCGGCCGGATCATGCCGCGCGCACCGCGATCGAGCGCTGAGAGGCGAGTTGTGAGGGCCGATCACTGCCGGGACGCGCCGCCGCGGCTGTCCTTCCGCACCCACGAGCTGCCCGAGGAAGCACTGGAGGGGCTCGCGCTCATCGACCTGCTGGCGGGCCGTGAGGATGTCAGCTCCTGGGTCCATGAGGAGCGCGGGCTCATCGGCCTGGGCCGCGTCCTGGTGATCGAGGCCCACGGTGCGGAGCGCATCGAGGCGCTGCGGGCCGCGTGGCGGGCCACCGTTGGCGCGGCCTGGTGGCGCGACGCGCTGGTGCGCCCCGGGACCGGCCCGGTGGCCCTGGGCACGATCTCCTTCTCCCCCGCCTCGCGACAGCCCTCGGTACTCGTCGTCCCTAAGGCCCTCATCGGACTCGACGACGAGGGCGTCTGGCTGACGACCGTGGTGCCCGCCCCCTCGGGAGAGGCCGAGCCGGAGCACCCGGATCCCGAGGCGCTCATCAAGGCGCTTGTGGTCGAGGCGCGCGCGGCGATCGGCCAGGAGCGCACCGGCAGCGACAAGGACTCCGGCGGCACGACCGCCGTCGAGACCGGGGCGCTCAGCGAGGAGCAGTGGTGCCGGGCGGTGGCGGGCACGCAGGAACGGATGCGCGCAGGGCACGCCCGCAAGGTGGTCCTGGCCCGAGACGTCCTGGCCCGCCCGCCGGCGCCGCTGGCCACCGGCACGGTGCTACGGCGCCTGGCATCCGACTACCCCTCCACCTGGACCTTCGCCGTGGACCAGATGGTGGGGGCCAGCCCCGAGCTGCTGCTGCGCCTGCGCGATCGGCGCCTCATCAGCAGGGTTCTGGCCGGTACGGCCCGCCGGCACGCCGGCGAGGACGCGCTGGCCACGGCCCGCCTGGCGGCCTGGCTGGAGGGCTCGGAGAAGAACAACCGGGAGCATGAGCTGGCCCGAGCCTCGGCGATCACGGCGCTGGAGCCTCTGTGCTCAGTGGTGGAGGCTCCGGCGCGCTTCGTCCTGACGCTGCCCAACGTCCTGCACCTGGCCAGTGACGTCACCGGGGTCGTCGCCGGGGACACCGGAGCGCTGGCGCTGGTGGACGCGCTGCACCCGACGGCCGCGGTGTGCGGGACGCCGACGCCGGCGGCGGCGCGCCTCATCGAGGAGGTGGAGTCCATGGACCGGGGGCGTTACGCCGGGCCCGTGGGCTGGGTCGACTGGCACGGCGAGGGCGAGTGGTGCATCGCGCTGCGCAGCGCCCAGCTGCCCACCGGCGGCCCCGGACCGCATTCCCCCACGAGAGTGTTCGGGGGCGGCGGCATCATGCCGGACTCCGATCCGACCGACGAGCTGGCGGAGACGATCGCCAAGATGCGCCCCATGCTGGGGGCACTCGGCGTGCGTTGGTGACGCCCGATCCCTCAGGAGTCCTTGCGCTCGGCCAGGGTCACTTCGATGTCCTGCTTCTTGGAGTCGCGGATGACTGTGAGCTTGACCTTGTCGTTGGCGGAGTACTGGCGCACGTAGCCGGTCAGCGCCGAGCCCTGGGACGTGGTCTTGCCGTCGATGGCGATGACGACGTCGCCCTTCTTGAGACCGGCCTTGTCAGCGGGTGAGCCGCCCTCGACCGAGGTGATCTTGGCACCGGCTCGCTTTTCGCCGTCGGCCGTGGCTCCATCGGTGTCGAGGCTGACTCCCAGGTAGGCGTGGGTCGCCGCCCCCGACTCGATGAGCTGCTTGGCGACCTTGTCCGCCAGCTTGACGGGGATGGCGAAGCCGATGCCGATGCTGCCGGAGCCGCCCTCACCGGAGCTGGAGTTGCCCATGGTGGCGATCGAGCTGGTGATGCCGATGACCCGGCCCTTCTCGTCGAACAGGGGCCCACCAGAGTTGCCGGGGTTGATGGCGGCGTCGATCTGGATGGCGTTGGTGTAGACCGCCGAGGACGAGGATCTCCCACCCGTCCCGTCCTCGCCCTGAGAGTTGACGACGGGACGGTCGAGGGCCGAGATGATGCCGGTGGTGACGGTGGAGGACAGGCCCAGCGGGTTCCCGATGGCCATGACGTCCTGGCCGGTGGTCAGCTTGTCGGAGTCGCCGAGCTGGGCGACGGTGAGGTTGTCGGGGGCGTCCTTGAGCTGGATGACCGCCAGATCGGTGGCCGGATCGGTGCCGGTGGTCTCAGCGTCGTAGACGCGGCCATCAGCCAGCGTCACCTGGATCTGCGAGGCGCCCGCCACCACGTGGTTGTTGGTGATGATGTGCCCGTCCTTGTCGAAGATGACGCCGGAGCCCAGGGCGTTGCCGTTGTTGGTAGCGATGGCGATGGACACGACGGCGTTGGACACCGCGGCCGAGACCGCCTCCCAGTCGGGGGCCTGACCGGTGCTGTTGACGGTCTGGGTCGTGTCACCGGTGGCGATCGCGGTGGGCGCGGCCGAGGTGTGCGAAGAGGGGCTCCCGCTGCCGGAGTCCAGGTACTTGACCGCTCCGACGGCGCCACCGGCGCCCAGCAGGGAGGCGACCACCGCGGAGGCCACGAGGGCGAACCAACCCGGTCCTCGACGTCGGCTTCCGCTGCTCTGGCTGCCGGCGGCACTCGACGTCGCGTAGAAGGACTCTCCCGCAGTGCCCAGTGGCGCATAGGTGCTGGCGCCCGTCTGCGAGCCGCCCGCAGCCGCACCGGCGCTGCCGGGCGCCGACGGGGGGACGTCGTAGCCGCCGGGCGTTGTCGGAACGCTCGTGTAGGGAGAGCCGAGGTGCGCCTGCTGCCCCTGGTAGGACGGCTGAGCGGCGGGCTGGTTGTAGGGCGCCGTCGGCTGCTCCGGGACGTAGGGCGGGTACTGGTTCTGCTGGTAGGACTGCTGGAACGGCTGTTGCTGAGACTGCGCGTAGACCGACGTCGGCTGATCCGCGGGGAGCACCGACGTGGCCTGGTCCGCAGGTATCTGCTGGGTGTGTCCGGTGTACTCCCCGGCCGAGGTCGGAACGGAGTCGGAGACCGACTCGGGCTGCGAGGGATCGGCGTCATAGGCCTGAGAGGGGGCGTCGTAGCCGGCCTGGTCCGCAGACGCGTTCGAGGGCGCACTCGAGGCTTCGCCTCCAGAGACCGTCTCAGCCGATGCTCCCTGACGTGCAGCGGACGGGGAGTCGACACCGGGGTGACTACCGTCCGCCGCCTGGTCGGGCTCGGTAGGCCGATAGGTCTCCGGATGCGTCTCGTCGTAACCGCTCATCTATGTGTTCCTCCTCGGGCCGTGTGCCCTGTCCAGGTCCGCAGGTAGACAACCTCAGGGCTCTGTGGCGTTTCCGATGATTTCCTGAGGCTGTGCTGTGGATCGTATAACCGTTGTGTCGCAGCTCGCCGAGCGAGGGTGGCCGGCTCGAGGCGGGGTGGCCACCGTTTGTGACGGTCTCGTCAGCTCACAGGACTGTCTATCTCTATCGTGGGTCATGTTGTCCGGGCGTTAGGCGGTTTTCTCGAAACCGTCCATAAAATGACACTCAGCCCCTCGACCGGCTCGGCCAGGAGCGCTCGGAGAGCGGCGACGTCCTCGGGGACGTGGACACGAGCCCCCAGGGCGGCGGCCAGTGCGGAAATACTCGCACGCTGAGGGGCGGCGAAGAGCCGTTCGAACCGATCTGATGCTGTGGTACGGGCGTACTCGAGATGGGAGAAGATCGCGCCTCCGCCGTCGTCGACAACGATAACCTGAAGGTCCGGCTCCGTCTCACGGAGCCCCCTCCCCATTGACATGGCATCGTGGAGGAAGGCGAGATCCCCCATGACGGCTCGCACCGGCCGCTCCGACGCCATCCACAGCCCGACCCCGGTGGCAATGGTGCCGTCGATTCCCGCCAGACCGCGGTTGGCCACGGCCTTCGGGGCTGAGCAGTCGGGGTCACCGGGGCGGGCGAGGCGGTCGAGGCGACGTACCGTCATCGAGGAGCCGACCAGCAGGATGGGGGCGCCAACCGGACGAGCAGCCTCCCACACGACCTCGACCGCGGCATTCGCGACGGCGTCGGTACTGCCGGGACGCTCCGGCTCGGGCAGGTCCGCCACGGCGCGGCGCCAGGCCTCAGCCCAGGCGGCGTCGGCCCGAACCAGAGTGAGGGAGTCGGCCAGCCGGGTGGCCCGGAAGGCGGCGTCATCAGTCGTCCGGGCGCCGAGCCCGTCGACGGGGATGACGCGCCGGGCCCTTCCGGGGACATCGGTCCACCCGGCCCGCTCGGTCAGGACCGTGATGTCGAGGTCCTCTCGCCCCAGGAGCGCGGTGACCGATCTGCTGAGGCTGGGATGGCCGACGACGATGAGGTGATCGGCCTGCGCGACGAGATCGCGTCCCGGCCCGGTGGCCAGGAGCTCGGCGTAGCGGGTCAGCGCCTGGGGACCACCGCGGGCCTGGGAGGTCGGCTCGGCCAGAAGCGGCCAGTCGAGGTGCTCGGCCAGGGCCCGTGCCAGGGCGCCGACGGCCGGGGAGGCGGAGTCACCGGCGACGACGATTCCCCGCCCCTGCGCATCGGCGGAGGGGGCACCGATCTGCTCGACGGCTTCGACCAGGGGGACGGGCACCGCCTCGGTCGCCTGTGCTGCCATGGCCGGTGGCGGGACAGGGGTGGTCACAGCGGCCGGAGCCGCACCGTCCACCGCCAGGGGCGGGCGGAAGCGGGCGTTGATCTGGGCCGGTCCGGGGTCCCGGCTGAGGACCCCGGTAGCGGCGGCGACGGCGCGGCGCACCTGCCCGGCGATGGCGGCATCGGCCGCGGATCTCCCGAGGTCGGCGGACAGGTCAGCGGGCAGGTCGACGCCCAGACGCAGGGCCGGTGCGAAGAGCCCGGTCTGCTCGGTGGTCTGGCTGGCGCCGGTGCCGACCAGCTCGTGGGGCCGGTCGGCACTGATGACGAGCAGGGGGATCCCGGCGGCGTCGGCCTCACTGACGGCCGGGTGGAGGTTGGCAACAGCCGTCCCCGAGGTGGTGACGACGGCGGCGCACCGGCTGTGCCCGGTCAGGGCGTGGGCACGAGCGGCGCCCAGCGCGATGAAGCCGGCGCTGCGCTCATCCAGGACGACTCGCAGGGTCAGGGCACCAGCGTCGGCGGCGTCGGCGAGGGCGTCCGCCAGTGGGGCGCTGCGCGATCCCGGGCACAGGACGACCTCGCGAACGCCTTCGGCCAGAAGGGCGGCCGCAAGACTGCGGGCGTCGGCCAGGGCGGAAGGGAGCTGCGGGCACTCCGGGGAGTCGGTCACAGGAGCGAGAATACGAGAGCGCCTCGCATCCGCTGCGCTGCGATTCATCACAGTTCGGTGCGGATCCGGCACGGTTCGAGCGAGGTCTACAGCGGCAGCCCGGCCACGGCCCGGCTCGGGTCGCGGGCCTCTCGCTGTCGACGGGCGTGCAGGGCGCCGGCCAGGTGCAGCAAGCGGGTCTGCCAGTGCCTGGTGAGGTAGGGCCCTGCCTTGACCTCATTCAGGAGACGCTCGGAGACCGGTGCGGCGTCGTCGACGCGCAGCATCCCGTCGTGAGGGGCGACGCTGGGCTCGGTGACGTCCTGGGTCAGCAGGCGCGCGGTCCCCAGACCGCAGGCGTGGCCGAGGGCCGGCAGGCTGAAGCCGAGAGTGGCGCCGGCCATGATGCCCACGGAGGTGTCCAGGGCCGAGGAGACAACCGCCGGCAGCCCGAGGCGCTCAGCCATGTCCAGGGCCCGGTGCACTCCGCCCAGCGGAGCGATCTTGAGGATGGCGATGTCGGCGGCCCGCCGGTGGACGACCTCCAACGGGTTGGACGACAACCGGATCGACTCGTCCGCGGCGATGGGCACGTCAACGGCGCGGCGCAGATCGGCCAGGTCGTAAACGGTGGCGCAGGGCTGCTCGGCGTACTCCAGCCCTCCGGCGGCCCGGTCCATCCGTGGCAGGTTCTCGCGGGCGGTCTCCAGGTCCCAGGCGCCGTTGACGTCGATGCGCACCTTCCCGGAGCGCCCCAGTGCCGAGCGGACGGCCTCGAGCCGCTCGAGGTCGGCGGAGCGCCGCTCCGGGCTGCCGGAGACCTTGACCTTGGCGGTTCTGGCTCCGCAGGCGCGCACCGTCTCGGCGGCCTCCTGGGCACCGACCTCCGGGACTGTCACGTTAACGGGGATGGTCTCGCGGTAACGGGGCAGGACGGAGTTGCCCAGGGCCTGCGACAGCCCGGAGGCGAGCCATGACGCACTGGCCTCCGACCCGTAGTCCCAGAACGGCGCGACCTCGCCCCAGCCGCCGGGGCCGTGGAGCAGGACGCCATCGCGTCGGGTGATGCCGCGAAACGGCGTCACCAGGGGGATGTCCCAGACCACGGCGCGGTCGATCCGGTCCAGCAGACCGGTGGAGTCCTGCGCATGAAGAGCGGCGATGTCGATCTCGCCGCTGGCATGCTGATGGTCCGGACTCACTGGGACAGAATACGCACGATCTTCAATCAACATGATGGAACCGGAACAAGGGTGGCGGGGCCCACCTCGACGAGTGCTCGACGGGTATCGCCCGACGTCGTCGGTCAGCCCGCTACACACCGGCACCTCGCACAGGGGCGCGGACTCCTCGAGGAGGTGCGGCCCGTGAGGCCGGCCAGGACGGTGGGATCGGGGCGGCGATGAAGGTCCTCGCGGCACGGTGAGGCGGGATGACGGCAAGGCACACCCGCACCGCGGCCGACCGCCGTCGATCGTGCGAGACACCTCCGACAGGCTTTGTAGAATGAGTCAAACGGTTGAATGCAGGATCAGACCGGACAGAAGGGATGCCATGGGCGAGGGTGGTACAGAACGGGGCGGCACCGGAGGCGGCCACTGGAGACCTGTCACACCCGTCTCCGCGATGGTGCTGGGCCGCCTGGTCCTCGGAGTGCCCGGGGTCATCGGGCTGACCGCCATCGTGTGCGTATGGTCCGTCCTGACCGGTGCCGGTCTGGGATTCGGGCGGGCAGTCCTGTTCTCCCTGGTGGCGGTGACGGTGCGTGAGGTCATCGACGTCTCCGCCCACCGGCTCATCATGCGGGCTTGGCGCTCCCGAGACGCAAACGGTCTGCTACTGACTCTCGTTGCCGTGCTCTGTCCTGCGGTCGCAGGGTTCCTGGCCGGCCGGCTCGTCGCTCCGGCGTCGACGACGATGCTGACGGTTCTCACGTGGCTGCCGTTCATGGCCTTCGTCGCCCTCATCGAGAGGCCGTGGGACACCTCGCTGGGCTACGACGCCCTTCAGGAGCGCATTCACCAGCCCCAGCCGATCCCGCCGGAGTACGTCACCGCTGATTTCCGCGACGGCCGCAGGTTCCTCCCCGAGCTCAGCCGAATCGCACTGAGTCACTCAGGGGCGTGATCACCGAGGGGCATCGGGTCCCAACGTTCCTCAACTGCAACGCCCACTCGCACCTCCGTTAGGGTGGGTATATGACGCCCATGAGCTGAGAGGCAGCAGGAGGAGCACATGAGCGGCGGCACTTCTCATGTACCCGACCATCAGCATTGGAAACCGGCCGTCCCTCTGTGGGGCGTGGTGTATGGACGGATCGGTTTGGGCATTCTCGAGGCAATCGCACTCGGGGCGGTCGTGGCCGTCTGGTCCGCCCTCACCGACGCCGGACTCGTCTCCGACCAGGTGACGGGATTCGCCATCCTGGCGACCGCGGTGCGCGAGGTGCTCGACGCCTTCTCAATGCGTCTGACCATGCGCATTCTGCGCACCAACGACATGAACGCGACACAGCGGACCGTGGCCGCCATCATCTGCCCGGCCATCGGCGGAGCACTGGCGGCCATGGTCTTCGTACCGCACGCCCTCACTCACCTGACTCTTCTCACGTGGGCGCTGTTCATGCTCATCACGTGCACGTTGGAACAGCCGTGGAAGAAGCCGTTGTCCTACGAGGAGATGAGGGAACGCGGCCGCCGGACCCGGCTGATGACCCGGGATCACTTCGCCGAGGAGATCGCCGACGGCCGCATGACCTTCCGGCCGATCGACGACGAGGGCTGCTACCTCGACGAGGATGGCAACCGCATCGATGACTAAAGGGATGCGCCGGTAGGAGCCCGACCTGCGAGTCGTGGTGGCGCTGGTCGCGGCCGCGCGAATTGTCTCCGCACTAGACCGCACCCGCGCCCGCCCTGCGGCCCGCCGCCCCACCCACCTTTCGCAGGCCCTGGGCTGAGCGACGGACTCACAGCCGTCCGACGTCAGGACTTCTTGAAGTCGTACTGCGGGTGCTCCTTGGACCAGGCGGTGGCGGCCTCGTCCTCTTTTCCCTCGCCGTAGGTGTTGACGACAAGGTCCTCGAGACTGCCGTAGGTGGCCTCATCCATCTTGATGGAGCCGAGCCACTTCGCGATCTCGGGGTACTCCTGCGCAAATCCCTCTCGTCCCAGGAAGTGAAGCCCCTCCCCCTTGCCGAGCGCCCCCTTGGGATCCTCCAGGTCCCGCATGTCATAGGTGGTGTTCGCCCAGAAGGGGTGCCACAGGGTGACGACGATCTCGTTCTTCGCGTCGACCGCCTTCTTGAGCTCTGCCAGCATCCCGGTGGTGGAGGAGGTCAGGAACTTCATGTCCCCCAGGCCGTAGTCGGGGATGACGTCCTCCTGCGACACCTTGGTCAGGCCCGCGCCCGGCTCGATACCGATGATCTTGTTGCCGATCTGCGAGGCGTGGGGCTTGATGTCCTCGATCGATTTCATTGAGGAGTAGGAGGGAACCGCCCAGGTCAGCTTGGCGGCGTCGTAGTAGGTCCCCAGGTCCTCGATGTACTTGCGGTACTTGTCCATGTACTCCTTGTGAGTGACGTCCGGCCAGGCCGACGGGTAGAGGTCAACCGCCCCCTGGCTGAGCCCGGCGTAGAGAGGCCCCGCCTCACTCAGGTCAGTCAGCTTGATCCGGTACCCGGCCTTCTCGAGCTGGGTCTTCACCAGATGCGTCATGGACAGACCGTCACTCCAGGAGGGGATGAAGCCGAGTCGGAGTGTCTTACCGCCACCCGAGCCTCGGCCGCAGGCGGCGAGCGCACCTCCTGCCATGAGGGAGGCGAGAGCCGTGGTGAAGGTACGACGGGAGGCCTGCATAGCATTCCTTCGGTGTGCGCCTGCCGCCTGCGAGGGCGGAGCGGAAAAGCGTCGTCGAGTCATGGGTCACCGCTTCTTGAGGATCGAGAGCAGCGAGCCCTCCTCCCGCGGTGCCCCGAGGGCCGCGGTCACCCGGTCCAGGAAGATCGCCAGGAACACGATGGACAGACCCGCCTCGGTGCCCTTGGCGATATCGATCGTCGCGAGCGCCTTGACGACCTCCTTCCCGAGACCGTCGGCACCGACCATGCCCGCGATGACGGCCATCGACAGCGCCAGCATGATGACCTGGTTGACGCCTGCCATGATCGTGGGGACGGCCAGCGGAAGCTGGATGCCCTTGAGGATCTGCCAGTCGGTCGCTCCGAAGGAGCGCCCCGCCTCAACGGTCTCCTTATCCACCTGCTTGATGCCCAGCTCGGTCATGCGCACCCCGGGGGGCATCGCGAAGATGAGCGTGGCGAACATGCCGGGAACCACGCCGATGGAGAAGAACAGCACCGAGGGAATGAGGTAGACGAAGGCCGGCATGGTCTGCATGAGGTCGAGGACCGGGCGGACCAGCGCGCTGACGTACTTGTTCCGGGCGGCCCAGATCCCCAAGGGGATGGCGAAGATGAGGGCGGTGACCGTGGCCAGGGTGACGAGGACCAGAGTCTCCATCGCGTTGGTCCACTGGCCCATCGAGATAATGAGCAGGAAGGTGACGGCGGTCCCCACGGCCAGCCTCCAGGACTTCGCCAGCCAGGCGATCAGGACGAAGACCACCACCATCACGAGCGGTGGGATGGCCAGCAGGACGTTGACGAGGGCGTCATTGACCGAGGTCCCACTCTGGGAGATCAGACCCAGGAAGCCGTGCAGATGCGTCTGGATCCAGTTGATAAAGGTCTCGACCCAGGAGCCCAGAGGGATCTTGGGAAGAGGGGTCTGTGAGGAAATCATCAGGCGTCGGCTCCTTCGGACTCGTTGGTCTCGCTGGCCTCGACGGCCTGCTCACTGATGGCCGCCAGCAGCGTGACGCGCGGGATGACGCCGGAGACCCGTCCGTCGTCGTCGACGACGACGATGGGGGCGGCGTGCTGCGCGGCGTAGGAGAACAGCTCGTTGACGGGGGTCGTGTGCGACACGACCGGCATCTCGTGGACCGTGGACAGCGGCAGGATGTCGGAGCCCTCCTTGACCGCGCGGGCGACGTCGTCCTCCCAGACGTATCCGAAGGGCGTGCGGTCGCGGTTCTGCACCAGCAGCCATGAGGGCTGGTTCTCCCTCAGGAGCTTGTGAGCGGCACGCGGGCTGCGGTCCGAGCCCAGGATCGCGTAGGGCGGCTCCGCGATCGAGCCCGCCGTCAGGACCCGGGTGCGGTCGACGTCCGCCACGAACCGCGAGACGTAGTCGGAGGCGGGGTCGCGCAGGATCTCCTCGGCGGTACCGACCTGCTCGACGCGCCCGTCGCGCATCATCGCGATCCGGTCCCCCAGCCGCATGGCCTCGTTGAGGTCGTGGGTGATGAACAGGATCGTCTTGCCGAGCTTGCCCTGCAGGTCGATGAGCTGGTCCTGCATCTCGCGACGGATCAGCGGGTCGAGTGCGGAGAAGGCCTCGTCCATGAGCAGGATGTCGGTCTCGGCGGCCAGCGCCCGGGCTAGGCCCACACGCTGGCGCATCCCTCCGGAGAGCTCGCCGGGCTTGTAGCCGCCCCAGCCCTCCAGGCCCACCATGGACAGGGCCTCCTCGGCCCGGCGCTCGCGCTCGGAGCGCCCCACTCCCTGGACCTCCAGACCGTAGGCGACATTCTCACCCACCGTGCGGTGCGGCAGGAGGGCGAAGTTCTGGAAGACCATGGACACGCGCTTGCGGCGCAGGTCGCGCAGCTTCGGCTTGGAGATGTCGGCCAGGTCGTCCCCGTAGAGGGTCATGCTGCCCGCGGTCATGGGCAGCAGGCCATTGACCATGCGGATGAGCGTGGACTTGCCGGAGCCCGACAGACCCATGACGACGAAGATCTCGCCCTTGTCGACGTCGAAGGAGGTATCGATGACGGCGGCCGTCTGCCCCGACTTCCTCAGCTCGTCCCGTGTCCTTCCGGCCTTGAGCTTCTTGACGCCGTCGGACGGTCGCCGCCCGAAGACCTTGTAGACATGACTGGCTTCAATGACTTTCACAGCACTCCTCACGATCTAGCTCCTGGACCTGCCCGCTACACGGCCCGGAAGACGACGTTGTGAAAACCGCTTCCGGGGCCTTAAGACGGCCGCGAGCCTCGTTTTATGGTGATGCGATGCAGTCAAACGGTCAATCGGAAGGCACCCCAGAATCCGCGAATTCACGGGTCTTTGGGCCTTGACACGTGCATGGGCGTGGTTGAGGACACGCCCTGGGAACAGGATGAGGATCATCGCGCCCGCCGAAGCGATCCTCGCCGCCCGCAACCCTAGAAACGATTGGAAAGACTACGGATAACGAGGGCTCACATGAACCACCTTCATCAACATCACAGGAAGGTCACATAACCAATTACTCGCACATCTGCAACCGGACCCCCGCGACCCCAACCAAAGTGAAGAACATCACATTATCGTCCGGGTTGTACTCGGAGCCGGGACAGCAGGCGGTTTGCGGCCCGCCTCCCCCGCACTGACGTTCCGCCGGAGGACGGAGACGGGAGTATCACCGACACCACGGACCACCCACCCCGCGCGGCCCCCGAGAGCAGCCCGCATCACTAGGCTTGAGAGGCGCGACCACGGCCCAGAAGGCCAGCAGAGTGCCAATGCGGGAGGAGGCTGGCGTGCCGGCTGCAGGATGGATCCCGGTGGACAGCCCGGGCCCCTGGGGATCCCCCAGTTCCCCGCGAGCGCAGGGCCCCAAGGCTCACGCCGACGTGCGCAGCTCAAACATGTCACTCATTCTGCGCCGCCTTCAGACGAGCCCCGCCCTGTCACGCACCCGCCTGGCCCGCGAGACAGAACTGTCCAAGGCGACGGTGTCGACCCTGGTGGCCGGGTTGTGCTCACGGGGACTGCTCATCGAGGAGAAGCCCGATCTGTCCGGCAACGTCGGCAGATCGAGCAGCACCGTGCGCTACTCCTCCACCCCGGGGTGGCACGACGTCGCCGTCGCGAGCCACGACGGTCTGGACACCTGAGACGAGCAGGAGAAGAGGATCCACATGACTGACGCAGCAGGCCAGACCCGCACCGCCGTCGTCCTGGCCCGGGGCCTGGGAACCCGCATGCGGGCGGCCAGCCCGGCCGGCTCCGACCTGACCTCCCAGCAGGCCGTAGCCGCCGCCAGCGGTTACAAGGCCCTCATGCCCATCGGCGGGCACCGGCTCATCGACTACAGCCTGGCGGCCCTGGCCGACGCCGGGATCGAGCGGGCCGTCCTGGTCGTCGGGCCCGAGCACGAGGACTTCCGCCGTCACATCGACTCCTTGAGGCTCACGCGGCTCACGATCGACCTGGCCGTCCAGAGAGAGCCCCTGGGAACGGCCGACGCCGTCCTGTCCGCCGAGGCGGCCGTGGACGGTGAGCCCTTCCTCATGGTCAACGGGGACAACTACTACCCCCACCGGGCCCTGCGCGACCTGGCCCGCCACCGGGGCACCGCCCTGGCCGGCTTCGACCGCGCAGCGCTCGTGGCGGACTCCAACATCCCCGCGGAGAGGGTCGCCGCCTTCGCACTGGTGCGCGCCCGTGACGGGTTGCTGGCGGAGATCATGGAGAAGCCCTCACCTGAGGCGGTCCGGGCCGCCGGGCCGCACGCACTGGTGTCGATGAACGCCTTCGGATTCACCAGTGAGATCTTCGCCGCCTGCCGCCGGATCACCCCCTCACCGCGCGGCGAGCTGGAGATCGTCGACGCCGTGCGCGCCCTGCGCTGCCCGGTGTCGGTCCTGCCGGCCACCGGCGCGGTCCTGGACCTGTCCCGCCGCGAGGACATCGCCGAGGTCGAGGCCCGCCTGACCGGAATGGAGGTATCGCTGTGAGCCAGGAAGAGTGCCAGGTGATGAGTGAGGCGCCCGAGGAGTCCGCCTGGCGGGTACCCGGACGCGTCGAGGTCCTGGGCAAGCACACCGACTACGCCGGCGGCTCGGTCCTGGTCGGCGCCGTCGACCGGGCCATCACGGCGCGTGCGCACCGCGCCCGAGGACCGCAGTCGTCCCTGACCGCCACCACCGACGACGGCGACCCCATCACCCTGCGCGCCGGGGTGGACCCCGGCCTGGAACCGGGCCACTGGGGGCACTACCTTCAGACGGTCCTGGACCGGCTGACCCTCAACTTCGGGGCCGGTGCCGCGGCCCACCTATCCATCTCCTCCGACCTGCCGCCGGCCTCTGGGATGAGCTCATCCTCCGCGCTCGTGTGCGCCACGGCCCTGGCCCTGGCCGATCTCAATGGCTGGAGCCGGGCTCCCCGGTGGAACGAGGCGATGCCCGACCGGCTGTCCCTGGCCGGCTACCTCGCCGCCGTGGAGGGCGGGCGCAGCTGGCGCGACCTGCCGGGGACCAGCGGGGTGGGCACCCGCGGCGGGAGCGAGGACCACACCGGCATGCTGTGCGGCGCCCGGGACCGGCTGCTCCTGGCCGGCTTCGACCCGATGCACATCGAGCAGACCATCTCCTTCCCCGCCCAGTGGGCCGTCGTCATCGGCGTGAGCGGGGTGCTGGCGCACAAGACCGGCGCGACCCTGGAGGACTACAACCGCGGGCCGAGTACCGTCCAGTCGGTGCTGTCCAGGTGGAACCAGGCCACCGGACGCGCCGACGTCTCCCTGGCCGGTGCGGTCAGGCACCTGGTCGGGGACGCCACCGGCGAGCAGGCGGCCGCAGACCCCGTGCTGCAGGATCTGCTGGGGCTGTGCGAGCCCGGCTACGAGCGGAAGCGGATCGAGCAGTTCCTCATCGAGTCCCTCGTGCTGGTCCCGGCCGGCGCCCGGCTGATCACCGCGGCCGATCCCGGCGTCGGCGACGTCCTCCAGCGCTCCCAGGAGCTGGCCGACCAGGGCCTGCGCAACCAGGTGCCGCAGACCCGCCTCATGGTGTCCCTGGCCCGGGAGATGGGAGCCGTCGGTGCCTCCTCCTTCGGAGCCGGGTGGGGCGGGTCGGTGTACGCCCTCGTTCCGACCGACGATGCCGAGGACTTCGCCTCACAGTGGCTCCAGGCCTATCGGGACCGCGAGCAGGAGGCCGAGCACTCCTCCACGATCGTGACCAGGCCGGGGACGGGGGCCTGCCGACTGCTCTGAACACCCTGGCCGCCGACCGAGTGACCCGGGAAGTACTTCACGACTCCTTACGGCATCTTTTGTTGAGCACCGAACCATTCAAGGCGTCGAAGATACATACTTGTCACGAACTACAAGAATGGTAGGATAAATTGTCCTTTGACACCTCCCCTGGACAGGAGTTTCCTTGATGAAAACTGTTGCTCGAGTCTCTCTCGTCGCCCTCCTCCTGGCGGGCTTCGCCGTACCCGCAAACGCCGCACCGGCCGCCAGCCCCGCACGACAGGACGACTCAGCGAGCGCCTTCGGCAAGCCGTTCCGAGACTGGTGCATCTTCCCACCCTCCCCGTGGTGTGACAGGAAGAACAACCGGTGGTACAGCTGATTGAACCCACCCCCTGACCACCCCTAAGCATCACGCCTTAGGGGTGGCAGCATTTTCTCGACATTAGGCGCAGAACACAAAACAAATCACCTCCACAACTCCACCCCTGACCTTCAAGGACAATGCATAACGATAGTTTTCTCTCGACACTCTGGATGCGGCTCCACGACTTCCTGCCGCACCTGAGACGAACTATCCTTATGTTGACCATCATACCCGTCATTCTTGTCGACACCATCGCATACTTAACTTACAGAAACAGCTTAAACTCATCCGTTTTCTGGGAAGCCGTCCAGGTACTCTGCTTTATCCCATATGCCTACACGAAAGATCGGCGCATCGGAGTAACACCGTACTGCATCGCACTCACACTCACCTTTTGCCTACCGGGAGTGCAGCCAATCTGGGCCTGGTTCTTCGTCTACATCATCATCACCGACCTCCTGGCTGCAAGCAAAGCACGCCTGGCATTTATTCAGATCCTCTTATTTCTCTTAGTTCAACTAATTTCGGGAATACCATTTCTTCCAACGGCATTTTGGACAGTTGTTTGGGGAATAACCTCCGCCTCCATTGGCATCCTGATCCGCAACACAAGAGAGCGCCTCGAGGAGATGCAGCGGGAGGCGGAGCACTCCAAGGAGGTCGCCGCCGAGCTCATTCAGCAGCTGCGCCGCGACATTGCGGACAGCCTCCACGACGACCTGGCCGCCGATCTCACTCGCATGCTCATTATCTCGCGCTCCATCAGTCTCCCCAATGGAGACGACCGCGACCGCCTGCTGGATCTACAGGACCGGACCCAGCAGGCCCTTGCCCATCTGCGTCTACTCATCCACAACCTCGCCGTCTCCCAGGGACTGCCCAAGGAGGAGCCCACCCTTCGGGAGATTGTCGACTCCAGCGTCTCCACACTGTCCCAGCGAGAGATCGTCCTCGACGCCGACCTGGACGGCATTGAGGACATTCCGGCTCTGCACCGCTCCGAGCCCGGCCGGCTCCTGGTCGCCTTCATCCGCGAGAACATCCTCAACGCCCTCAAGTACAACGCCCCGCACGATCTGGTCTCCCTGTTCGTGGAGCAGGAGCAGGACATGCTCTACATCAGCTGCAGCTCACCGTGGAGGGAGCAGAAGGTGCCCGAGGAGATGCACGGCGGGTACGGTTTATTAGCACTTCAGAATCGCTTCGAGAACGCCGGAGGCACACTGAGCTCCAACCGGATCGGAGCCTCCTGGACCGTTCTTGCCAGCCTTCCCTGGAGTGAGATCGCCACACCGACCACTAATGCAAGATCCCTCATGTCGCCGCCGGACGGAGCCATTTATGCCTAGTCACAGTCTGCGTTCCCTGCGGGTCCTCATTGTCGATGACGACCCGCTCATCCGCACC
This sequence comes from Actinomyces naeslundii, assembly GCF_001956585.1. GTDB lineage: Bacteria > Actinomycetota > Actinomycetes > Actinomycetales > Actinomycetaceae > Actinomyces > Actinomyces naeslundii. The sequence goes on from NZ_MSRR01000004.1 coordinate 92,367, forward strand.
ACCTTCGCCGAGCAGCTCGACATTCAGCGGGCCATTACCGTCGTTGCCGCGGCCTCCAGCGGAAGGCAGGCCATCAGCCTGCTCATGACCGGGCAGCAGCCGATCGACGTCGTCCTGCTGGACAGCGATATGCCGGATATGGACGGGGCTCAGACCGCCAGAGCGATTTATGAGCGCTTCCCCAGGATGCCCATTGTCATGTTCACCGTCTTCAGCCGCGACGAGATGCTCACCGAGGCCCTGGCCGAGGGCGTCAACGGCTTCATCACCAAGGATGAGAGCACGGAGAACGTCGCCGCCGCGCTCCTGCGCGCCAGCCGCGGGGAACCGGTCATGTCCTCACGCCCCACGAGGATGCTCGTCAACGCCTACCAGTCCGAGCAGCGTCGAGCCGTCGCCGAGGCCCGTATCCAGGAGCTGGTCCACGAGCTCCCGCCCCGGCTTCAGGACGTCTACACCTGCCTCCTGGAGGGACTGACCAACCGGCGCATCGCCCGCAAGCTCGGCATCTCGGAGAACACCGTGCGCATCTACGTCTCCGAGGTCCTCCACCGCCTCGGCCACACCTCGCGTACCGAGCTCATCGCCGCAGCCCTGGGCAACTGAGCTCGGACAGGACGACTGACCACAGAAAGCAGGGCGCAGGGCCGCCTACGTCCTCGCCTGCCGCCGGCGGCTCTACGCTGGGGCCATGAGTGCCGCCTCCGCCCCGCCCCACCCGCTTCCGCGCCGCGTCTCGGAGATCTTCGATCCCGCCCGCTGGCGGGAGGTACCCGGCTTCACCCATGCCCAGACCGCTACCGATGCCCTGCGGGAGCCGACCCGGACAGAGGTGCTCACGGACGTCACCTACCACCGGGGCTGCACCCGAGACTCAGACGGCACCTGGCTCAAGGACCTGCCGGTGGTCAGGGTGGCCTTCAACCGTCCCGAGGTCCGCAACGCCTTCCGGCCCCGCACCGTCGACGAGCTCTACCGGGTCCTGGACCACGCGCGCATGAGCGGCGACGTCGGCGCCGTCATCCTCACCGGCAACGGCCCCTCCCCGCGCGACGGCGGCTGGGCCTTCTCCTCCGGGGGCGACCAGCGCATTCGCGGCCGGGACGGCTACCGCTACGAGCATGATCAGGCTCCCGACGGCCTTAAGGCGACCACCACCGGCGACACAGACGTCTACAGCCACGAGGCCGATGTGGCCGCCGCCCAGGCCCGCCTCGATACCGCCCGGGCCGGCCGTCTCCACATCCTGGAGGTCCAGCGCCTCATCCGCACCATGCCCAAGGTCGTCATCGCCGCCGTGCCGGGCTGGGCGGCCGGCGGCGGTCACAGCCTCAACGTCGTGTGCGACCTGTCCCTGGCCTCCATCGAGCACGCGCGCTTCAAGCAGACCGACGCCGATGTCGGCAGCTTCGACGCCGGCTACGGCTCAGCACTCCTGGCCCGCCAAGTGGGAGACAAGCGCGCCCGGGAGATCTTCTTCCTGGCCCGCACCTACGACGCCGTCACCGCCGAGCGCTGGGGCGTGGTCAACGAGGCAGTCCCCCACGCCGAGCTCGAGGGGCGAGCCCTGGAGTACGCGGCCATCGTGGCGGCCAAGTCCCCACAGGCCATCCGCATGCTCAAGCTCGCCTTCAACCTGGCCGACGACGGCATGGCAGGCCAGCAGGTCTTCGCCGGTGAGGCCACGCGCCTGGCCTACATGACCGATGAGGCGGTCGAGGGGCGCGATGCGTTCCTCCAGCGCCGTTCCCCCGACTGGTCGCCCTTCCCGTACTACTTCTGACACGGAAGCGGTATCTCCTTGTCATTCCCGGTCCGAAATGATCACCGGTAACCAACAACGCCAAGACCGGCCATCAACCAGGGGACCGGATTCTTCGCATTGGATATGACGTCGGAATCCCGAATCAAGGCAAACGCAAGAACTGAGAGAAGAAAAAAGCACAAACAGCGACTTCCACACAGCGAGAGGCATTCACCGCTCCTCCCCAAAATCGCCTCACTTCGACGTCCGTAACTCCCCTGTCCTCACGGCCTTTCGAACCTTTCCCAGCAAACCGCGGCAGGACGGGGAATCAACCGAACGACACTGACGTTCGTCAGCATCAGCCCCAGAACCCTGCAGTCACCTCATGCGTTAACTGCACCACAAACGCGGGCTGTTTGGTCCCCACCAGCCACTCGACACCACTAAGCGGAGTCCCCAGCTGGGGTCGAGGAGGGCTCAGGTGCCGGTGAGCCGGTCGCGGTGCCGGCCTGGTCCTCACTCACCCGCAGGGTGACCAGGGGCGGCGTCGTCGGCTGGGGCGATCCACCTGCTGGTTCCATGGTGATGACGATCTGCTGGCCGGGCCTGGGCATGATGTCGAGGAAGGAGAAGCCGGTTCCGTCGCGGGGGTCGTAGACGCCCAGCGAGGTAGTCCGCTCCCCCTCCTTGAGCCAGACCTGGAGGCTGCGGTCGCCGGCCGAGTCCTTCATCGCGGCCGGCAGGGTCAGGGCAGTCATGCTCATGTCTTGCGACCAGGTGAGAGTCGCGACGTGGCCGTCCGGCATCGTGTCGGTGACCCGCTGGACGTCCTGGGCCTGGTTGAGGTGGGCGTAGTGCTGGGTCGGCGCCATGGACTCCGCCATGGAGTCCATGGCCTCATCAACCGCGCCCCGTGCGCTCCAGCGCCCCACACCGATACCGACGCCGAGCAGGACGACAGCCGCGGCCGCTCGCATCAGACCGGCGCGCCAGGTCGAGCGGCGTCTGCGATGCGCATCGAGGGGGACGATGGACGAGTCAGCCGAGTCAGCCGAGCCGGTACCCCGGCCGGCGGCTGCGCCGCCGGTCCCACCGGCGTCACTGTCAACGACACTGTCGGTACCCCTGTCATCTCTGTCATCGCTGTCAGCAGCACCGACCGATTGCCCCGCCTGCGGCTCACGCACGACGGCTTCCAGCAGGGCGGCGCGGATCGCGGCGGGCGGGGCCACGGGCCTCAGCGAGGATCCGAGCAGGGCCGCCGTCTCGGAGTCGAGCGCCTCATGGGTATCGGCGTCATCGACCCCCTGGACGCCGTCGGAATCCGCGGCGCCCGGCGTATCGGCGCCGCCGCTGATGGCGTCCTCGTGCGTGTTGTCGCGGTCCTTCATGGCTGCACCCCCAGCTCTCGTCGTAACCGTGCCATTCCGTCCCTGATCCGTGTCTTGACCGTCCCCAGCGGCGTGCCCGTGCGGCGGGCGATCTCGCGGTGGGTCAGGCCGGTGAAGTAGGCCAGCTCAATGGTGGAGCGGTAGGGTTCCCCGACGGCCTCGAGCGCCCGGCGGACCTGCTCACCCTCCATCCTGTCCTCGACCTGCTGAAGCGTCAGATCGACGTCGGGCATGTAGTCACGCCACCGGCTCTCCCGGTCTCGGGAGGACTGGGAGGAGCGCACCCGATCAATCGCCCGGTGCCTGGCCATGGTCACCAGCCAGGCCCGGGCGCTGCCTCGAGCCGGAGAGAACGATCCGGCGGTGCGCCACACCTCGAGGAATACCTCCTGGAGGACCTCCTCGCTCTGGGCACGGTCGACGACGATCTGCAGGATCAGCGCGAATAGGCGAGAGGACCAGGCGTCATAGAGGTGGGCGAAGGCGTCGGCGTCACCGTCGGCCACCTGAGCGATCCACTCCTCTTCAGAGCCGCAAGAACTGCTTGTCACAGGGGAATGGTAGGTGAGACCGGCGGCGCAGGCGGTGCGCGTCCTAGTGCGCGGTTCCAGCGTCGTCAGGATCATCGCACCGTCTCCCGACTCGTCTCCGGGGAAGCTTCCCGGGGTGTCGTCTCCATCAGCACCGGAGGGTCACCCGAAGGTGAAGGAGTAGAGCTCCAGGCCCGGCGACGCCTGAAGCTCGAGCACACCCGAGCCCACCTCGTCGGTACGGACCAGCTCCATCCCGTTGGGTACGCCCGAGACGTGGGCGGTATGAGTGCGCCCGTTGACTCTCCAGGTCAGGTCGCCCTCCCCGGAGACGACGAGGTTGACCTGCTTGCCGCGGTAGGACAGGCGCAGCCGGCCGGGGCCGTCGGCCGGGGCGATGGACTGGGAATCAACCTTCCAGGTGCCGTCAAGGGCGAAGGTGTCGGCCTTGAGGTCGGAGGGGAAGGAGAAGGAGTGCCGCCCCTTCTGCAGGGCGCCCTGAGCAAAGCCGGAAGCCCGGCTTGAGCCCAGGTAGGTCTCGGGGGTGCGGGGACTGTCCGTGCCCGCGTCGTCGTCGACCTCGGAGAAGACAGGGGCCGGGAGACTCACGTTCGGGTTGGCCTGCTTGAGCAGCTCGCGGACGTGCTTCTCCGTCGTGGCCTCCCCGCCCTCGCCGACGTGAGTCTGACGGACGTTGCCCTGGGCGTCGGCCAGGTAGTGGGCGGGCCAGTAGTGGTTGTTGAAGTTGCTCCAGGTGGTCAGGTTGGAGTCGACCGCGACGGGGTAGGTGATGCCCAGGCGCTCGACGCCGCCACGCACATTGTCCACCTCCTTCTCGAAGGCGTACTCCGGGGAGTGGACGCCGATCACCTGAAGGCCGTACTCGGCGTAGGTCTGGTGCAGCTTCTCGACGCCGGGGATCGAGCGCTGGCAGTTGATGCAGGAGTATGCGAAGAAGTCGACCAGAGTGACCTTGCCTGAGCGGTCCTTCTGGGTCAGGGGCTGGTTACCGGGCGTGTTGAGCCAGGCCACCGTGCCATCAATGGCGGGCAGGGGGCCGCAGTCACCGAGAGTGGCGGCTCCAGGACGGCAGGTTCCGGAGGAGGAGTCGCCGTGAAGGAGCTCGTCGGTACGGGCCTGAAGGGAGGCCGTGTAGTCGGGCAGGCGACGCTGGAGAGCCGCGGGGGCGTCCAGGACGAGCGCGACGGACAGGCCGAGCATGACGACACCGGCAGTGATACGGATAGCGCGCTGACGGGTACGGAATGCTCGGATCCGCTCCGTGATGCCGCGGCCGGCCAGGGCGAAGGCCAGCAGCGGGATCGCCGTGCCGACGGCGAAGGACAGGGCCAGTGCGACGGTGTCGACGCCGATCCGTCCGGTGGCACCCGCCACAGCGACGGCCGCCAGGACCGGGCCGGCGCAGGGCACGTATGCGGCTCCCAGCACCAGGCCGAGGAGGAAGCCGTTGGAGGGGTTCTTCGAGCCGCCGAAACGCTGGAAACGCGCGAAGGGGCGTTCCAGGACCTCCATGACCCTCGGCACCATCATGCCCAGGCCGATGAGTGCGAGCATGATGATGCCGACCCACCGGATGAGGTCCTGTGGCAGATGGAGCAGGCTCAGCAGGGTCGATCCCAGGAGCGTGAACACCGTGAAACTAACCACAAGGCCGGTAACCACGAGGTAGGGGTGGAAGCGGGAGGTGAGGCCGCCGTCGGACCCCTCTCCATCACCGCGTGCGCCCTGCGCTCCCGCGGAGAGGAGGATGACGGGGAGCACCGGCAGGACGCACGGGGAGATCCCCGTGATGAGCCCTCCCAGCAGTCCGATGACCACCAGACTAGAGACCGTTGTCACTATGATTCACCCTTTCGGTCCGTTTCTTGTTGTTAGTCTCGAAAGAGGTTCGGAGCCATCGGCAACGGGGATTGTCGAACAACCACATAGCCGTCTATGACGATCGTCACTCATGACGGACGCCGTCGAGCTCCCACAGAGAGCCCCGTGAGCAACACGGACGACGGCGACTCCGGATCCGCAAGAGCGGGCCATCCCGCACTGACACTGCACCAGCAAGCGCATAAGGAGAACTCATGCGATTCACCGCTACACGTGCCACCAAGACCCTCGCCACCTCACTCCTCATCGCCACCGCCGGACTCGGTCTGGCCGCCTGCTCCGGCTCCGGCTCGGGCGACTCGACCACGCCCGCAACCAAGCAGACCGCCGGCAGCACCAGTGACGGCGGCTCCATCGCCCCCAGCGCAGACAGCAAGATGTCCGGCAGCACCGACAGCACGGGTGGTGCTGCCGGCGGCGGCTCCGCGAAGCCCGAGGGCGGCGACAACCAGCCCGCCAGCCCCGGAGGCCAGCAGGGCGGCGCCGGTCAGCAGGGCGGTTCCGTTCAGGGTGACAACAACCAGGGTCAGCAGGGTGGAGCCGGTCAGCAGGGCGGCGCTGGCGGCAGCGCCGGTAGCCAGCAGGGCGGTGCCGAGGGCCAGCAGGGTGGCGCCGGCCAGCAACAGGGTGGCGCCGGCCAGCAGCAGGGCGGCGCCGGTGCCAGCGCCGACAGCCAGCAGGGCGGCGGCAACTAAGCCGATAGACCCGCGTTACCCATTGAGCGAGGACCCCACCGCAGCCACAGCTGCGGCGGGGTCCTCGCCATCTTCCGCAGCCCAGATGCTCCACGTCGCACCTGCAGCACGACCAGACGCAGGTCACGATGGCATTGCGGTCCAGCCGCCTCTCGTGCCAGGCTTCCGAGGGCCGGGTCGGTGGACAACGGACGACTAAGACACCGTTCGATCTGCAAGCCGTCCACCGACCCGGTCATCACACTGTTCACCCCAGTCACCCATGGAGACACCCATGCTGTCCGCTCTGCTGGAGAAGACCGACCCCACGCGCCGAAGGATCGGGACCGCGATCCTCGTCGGCATCATCGGAGGGTTCTTCTCCGCCATCGTCAAGTTCGGCTGGGAGGTCCCTTTCCCGCCCCGCACCCCGGAGCGCAACGCGACGAACCCGCCCCAGAGACTTCTGGAGCAGCTGGGGATGAGCCCGGAGCAGTCCCACACCGGCATCACCTTCAACGGCAACGAGGGGCTGCCGATCTACTCGTTCATCATCCACTTCAGCTTCGCGATCGTCTTCGCCGTCTTCTACTGCGTCATGGCCGAGTACTACAGATCGATCACGCTGTGGCAGGGGGCCGCCTTCGGTCTGCTCGTGTGGGTGGGGGCGCACCTGGTGCTCATGCCGCTGACGGGCACGGTTCCCTCTCCCTTCCCGTGGGTCGCCGGCGGGCAGACCTGGGCGGAGCACTTCTCCGAGGCGCTGGGGCACGTCATCTGGCTGTGGTCCATCGAGCTGGTGCGCCGCGACCTGCGCAACCGCATCACCCACCAGCCCGACCCCTGGGTGCCGCTCGACGCCGTGCCGGCCCGCTGAGCCCTCAGGGCCCGGCACGCCTCTCGTAGCAGCGGAGGTTGGCGTCCCACCAGTACTCCGCGAGGGTCGGGCGCTACTGGGGAAGGTTCGGGCGTACTCCACGGGGGCCGGGGGTTCGTGCAGTACGCACAACCCCTGGCCAGTACACCCCCGCCTTCGTGCAGTACAGGCCACGGGAGAACCCTGGATCCGACCGCGCGTCTTTCACCTGGACCTCGGGGGCTCAGCTACCGGGGGAGAAATCCCGGGAAGGACTCGAAGGGCTAGAGGCACCTGGGCAGGTACTGCTTCTGCTCCGCCCAGTCGATGTACTTCGTCGACTGCCTGAGGTCCCCGCGCATGAGATCGACGCTCGCCTGGGCCCGGGCTCACAGGGTGATGATGACGGTGGCGGCAGCGAAGACGATGCCGTAGGCGAGCTCCAGGAGTCCGGCGTCGCGCAGGGAACCGATGAGATCGCGTCCCCGGGCACCGGCGCGTACCGGTGCGGTGGCGCGTCGTACCAGCGGAAGCAGCAGGAGCGGGACGGTCAGCGCGACAACCAGGGTCAGCAGCGGGCTGACGTGGCCTCCGCCGTCGGCGGGACTGGCCGATCCGGTCTCACGCGCCCACACCAGCGCGACGGCTCCCAGCAGGAGGGGCAGGTAGAGCATGGCTGAGAAGGCGCGGCGCGCGCCCCGCTCCCCCAGGCGGACGGCCAGGGTCATCTTGCCGTGATCGGGGTCGGTGTCGATGTCACGCAGGTTGTTGACCATGAGCAGGGAGCAGGCGAGCAGTCCGATCCCGCAGGCCGAGGGCCACAGCCACCCTGGTACCGTGTCGGCCTGAACATAGGTGGTGCCGGCGGTGGCCACCAGGCCGAAGAAGATGAAGACGAACAGCTCCCCCAGACCGGCATAGCCGTAGGGGTGGGACCCTCCGGTGTAGAACCAGGCGGCCGCGATCGCCGCGGCGCCGACGGCAAGCAGCCACCACTGGCCGCTCAGCGCCAGCAACCCCAGCCCCAGGAGGGCCCCCAGGCCGAAGCAGCCGAAGGCGGCGAGCTTGACGGTGCGAGGGGCGACCTGCCCGGAGGCGGTCAGGCGCGGCGGCCCAGTGCGCTCGTCGTCGGTGCCGCGCACGCCGTCGGAGTAGTCGTTGGCCAGATTGCAGCCGACCTGCAGCGCCAGGGCGACGCCCGCGGCCAGGAGGGAGCGCACCCAGGACAGGTCCCCCGTTGCGGCGGCCGCCCCGGACCCCAGGATGACGGGGGCGACGGCGGCCGGCAGGGTGCGCAGACGCACCACTTCCGCCCAGCTGGTGGCCCGAGGCCCGCCGTCCTGTGCCGTCTTGCCGCTCACGGCTTCCTCCGATCCTCTAGGGTAAGCGGCAGCGACCCTACCAGCGCCGTGGCCGGTGCCGGTATCCCAGCCAGCACCCTCGTCAGTACTCAGGATGACACTCAGGATGACTCTGTGACAGCCGCAGCCTCCCGCCCCCACGACCCCCTGGATGGGTCCGTCTCCAGCCGCCCGGCGGCTGCTGCGTCGATGTACAAGCGCGCCCTGGGGGCGCTGGCCGGACTGGCTCTTGGTGACGCACTGGGTATGCCCACCCAGTCCATGAGCCCGGAGCAGATCCGCCAGCACTACAACACGATCACCGGCCTGCACGATGCCGTGGCCGAGCAGCCCATCGCCCCGTCGATGCCGGCAGGCAGCATCACGGACGACACCGAGCAGGCCTTCCTCTTGGCCGGTCTCCTTGTGGAAGGCGACGGCCGCATCGATCCTCTCCGCCTGGCCGAGGCCCTTCTGAGCTGGGAGGACGACATGCGCTCCCGCGGCTCACTCGACCTGCTGGGCCCCTCGACCAAGCGCGCTCTGGAGCGGGTGCGCACCGGCGCAGATCCCCGTCGAACCGGCCGGGAGGGCACCACCAACGGCGCCGCGATGCGGGTCACCCCGGTGGGCATCGCCTTCCGCCTGGGCACCACCGGCGACGGCCTGGCCCAGGCCGTTCATGAGTCCTGCCTGGTCACCCACGACACTCGCCAGGGTTTCGAGGCGGCCGGGCTCATCGCCGCGGCAGTCAGCGCGGCCATCGACGGCGCCGACGCCGCCTCCGCCCTGGAGGCGGCTCTCAGCTTCGTGTCCGCCCATCCCGAGGAGGGGCACTGGACGGAGAAGGCCTCGGTGGCAGCCCGCGCTCGTCTGGCCCTGGAGACGAGCCGGGGCCTGCAGGGCGATGCCCTGGCCGAGCACCTGCGGACCTGCGTCGGGACCTCGGTGGAGTCGGCGGAGTCAGTCCCCTGCGCTCTGGTCATCGTGCACGAGTTCGCAAGACGCCCCCTGGCCGGCCTGTGCTTCGCTGCCGAGCTTGGCGGCGACACCGACACCATCGCCGCGATGGCCGGCGCGATCTTGGGGGCGAGCGCGCCCGACCTTCTCCCCGTCGAGCTGGTCGATCAGGTGCTGGAGCGCTCCGGCCTGGACCTCGGCCCGCTCTGCGAGGCCCTGCTCGCGATCCGTTCGGCGCCCTCACGCCTCGGGAGGCATGTATGACAGGCCGGGTCATTCACACCGGTCAGGTCGTCATTGACCTGACCTTGCGCATCGAGGCGATTCCCGAACCGGGCGGTGACGTGTTCGCCGACGAGGCAGGAATGGCCGTCGGCGGCGGCTTCAACGTGCTGGCGGCCGCCCGCAGGCTCGATGTCACGACCCTCTACGCCGGGCCGCTGGGTGAGGGACCCTTCGCCGAGACTGTTCGACAGGCCCTGGAGGAGATCGGCGTGGCCCACGTCGGACCAGTCGTGACAGGCGACCAGGGCTATTGCGTGGCCATGACCGACGCCCGCGCCGAGCGCACCTTCGTCTCCACGCGCGGGGCCGAGACCCGGGGTCCAGTCGACACCTTCGACAACCTCGAGGTGCTGGGCGACGACGTCATCTATCTCTCCGGCTACTCCCTGGCCGATGCGGCCTCCACGGCTGCGCTGGAGAGACTGGTAGGGAGGCTGGCTAGAGGCCGGACGGGCTGTCGGTCACTGTTCGATGTCTCCCCCATGGTCGGCTCCGTTTCGTTGAGCGACCTGGAGAGCATCGGTGCTCTCGAGCCGATCTGGTCGCTCAACGAGCGGGAGGCTGTCATGCTCGCCGCCCGCCTGGGGGTGACGGTGGAGCCCGGTGACCACGCCGGCGCCTGCACGGCGCTGTCGAGCAGACTCGGCACGGTGCTGGTGCGGGCCGGCGAGCAGGGTTCCTGGTTCGCCGACGGCGGCGCCGCGGCCCATACCCCGAGCATCCCCGTGACGCCGGTGGACACCAATGGGGCCGGGGACGCCCACTCCGGGGTACTGGCCGCCGCGCTGGCGCATGGCACGGACCTGGCGACGGCGCTGCGCTGGGCGAATGTGGCCGGCGCCCTGACGACGACGCGTTTCGGCCCGGCCACCTGCCCTAGCGGGGCGCAGATCAGGGCCCTGGCCTGAGAAGCTCAGCGGACTCACCGGGCTCGACGGGCTCTGCGACTGCGGTGAGGAGCCGGGTGACGGCGCGCCGGTCGACCTTGCCGCTGGGGCGCAGAGGCAAGGACTCCAGGACGACGATCCGTTTGGGGGCATGAGCGCCGTCCAACCGGAATCGGACCGCCTCACGCAGGACGACGCCGTCGGGTCTGCGCCGGTCATCGGGGCCTCCTGAGATCTTCTGACCGGCGGGGGGCTCGAGGACCACGGCAGCGGCCACGAGGCCGCCCCACTGCTCATCGGACAGGCCGACGACGCAGGCCTCAGCGACACCGTCGATGCCGGTGAGGGCCTCCTCGACATGGCGGGGCTCGACCTTGACGCCGCCGGTGATGATGACGTCGTCCAGGCGCCCCAGGACCTCCAGTCGCCCGTCGGGGCGCAGGCGGCCGCGGTCGGAGGTGGCCAGGACGCGTCCGCAGGAGCGGTCCTGGAAGGCCTCGCCGATGTCGTCGGGCGTGCGGTCAACGGGTTGCAGGTAGCCCTCCGCCAGGACCGGACCGGAGACGAGGACGCGGCCGATCCCATCGGCATCAGGGTCCCGGATGGACAGCGCGACGCCGTCCAGAGGACGGCCGTCGTAGACGCAGCCCCCGCCGGTCTCACTCATGCCGTAGGTGGTCACCACGGTGATGCCGGAGCCTCGAGCCCGGGCCAGCAGCGCGGGATCGGCAGCGGCGCCGCCCAGGAGAACGGCGTCGGCCGTGGACAGGGCCCGGCTCGCCGCCGGGTCCCGCAGGACCCGTACCAGCTGGGTGGGGACCAGCGAGACGTAGAGGCGAGGGTCTGTCGAGCCGGCCGTGGGACTAACCGCTGCGCCGGCCGCCGTACCGACCGCTGCACTGGCCGCTGCACCGGCAGGGACTCGGACGGAGCGCAGGGCGTCGGCGAGCGTCGTCGGGCTGAATCCCCTGCTCGTGTCCACCACGACCGGAGTGGTTCCGGCGATGAGGGAGCGGATGAGGATCTGCAGGCCGGCGACGTGGTGGGCCGGCAGGGGCAGGAGCCAGGTCCCCGATCCACCGAGGCGATCATGGGTGGCGCGGGCCGAGGCCACGAGGGCGGCGGCGCTCATGGCGATGAGCCGGCCGGTGCCGGTGGTGGAGCCGGAGGTCCGCAGGACCAGGTCGGTGCGCGGGGGAACTCGGGTGATGCGGCGGGCCAGGTCGGCTCGGACCCGCCCCTCGTCCTCGCCGGGGCCGATGGGGACGAGCAGCGGAAGGGGGCACGTGGTGCTCTCGACCTGCGCCCCGGCCGTGGCGCTGGAGGCGGGCGGATCGCCGCGGGCCGTGAGCAGGCCGCGCTGAGCCAAACGCTCCGCCAGGGCGGTGCGCAGGGCGGCGACGTCGTCGGGTGCGGTTCCTCCGGTCAGAAGGCGGAGGGTGGGCGGGACGGGCACGGGATGATCGTGCCATGGCTCGGACGCACGGGATGAACGGTCGGCTGCGGGCGGGCGGTGTCGGTGGGCCCGGTCGGCTCGGCTAGGGTTGGCCCATGCGTATCGTCCTCATCGTCCTGGTGTTCGCCCTGACGCTGTACGCCCTGCTGGACTGCGCGCGCACGCCCGAGGAGAGCATGCCGGCGCGGATGCCGAAGTTCCTGTGGATCATCCTCATCGTGCTGTTCCCGACCATCGGCCCGATCGCCTGGATCATCGTCTCGCGGGTCAAGGCAGCCGAGGAGCGCGGCGGCTACGTGGAGCCCACCGTGTGGTCCTCCAAGGAGGGAACGAGCTTCCGCCGCCCGCAGCGCGCCCAGCCCATGGCGCCCGACGACGACCCGGAGTTCCTGAGGGGGCTGGAGCAGGACATCCGCCGTCGTAAGCACCACCCGGGGACGTCCGCCAGCAGTCCCAACCACGACGAGGGCGGAACCGGGGAGGATGCCGAGGGGCCCGACGCCGGCGAGGCGGGCGACACCGACCGTTCCGGAAGCGACCAGCACTGAGCCGCCCCTGGCGACGACGGCCCGTGCGAGGGCCGGGTCAGGGAAGTGCGGCGGTTGTCCGGGGCCAGGGGCCGGTGTCGACGTCGTAGCCATGGGCCGCGGCGTGGACGAGCCAGTCGCCCGGGATCCAGGTTCGCCCCACGATCTGGGGGTGCTCGGGCATGTAGCGCACCGCCCACAGGATGAGGACGAGCTCGGCCCACTGGGCGCGGATCTTCAGGCGCACCGAGCCGGAGGCGTTGGCGGCGGCGATGACGATCTCACCGGTGGCGGTGCGCTGGACCTCCTGGATATCGGCGTAGGAGATGGGCATAACGCCCTCCCCCGTGCCCAGGTAGATGCCGTGGGTGGACACGGTCAGGCGGGCTGTGGCCAGGTGGCGCCACTTCTCGACGGCGTCGGCCTCTGCGGCGCGACGACGCCGATGGTTGAGATAGGCCTGCCCGCCGAAGAAGGCGGCCGTCAGGGCCAGGCCGACCGGCCCCCCGGCCAGGAAGAAGCCGCGAGAGGGGTTGTAGGTGGCGTCCCCGCGCCGCCACATGAGCAGCTCGGCGTCGCAGGTGGCCAGCATGACCTCACCGGATCCCAGAGCCGGGCGCACGGGGTCGATGGTGGGCGAGACCGGTTTGGGGCGCCGGCCCTGGCGGGTGGCGGTCAGGACGGCGGCGGTGTGCCACCACACGAAGTCCTGCCCGGTCCAGGGGCGCCGCGGGGCGGGGCGCGGGCGACCGGGGCGGATGACCTCGCCGGGGGCGCCAGTGCGCACGACCTCGCCGCCGACCGGGCGCGAGGGCGGCTGCTGGGTCACTGCGTCGCCTCGGCGCTGTCGACCTCGGCGGAGCGCTCTAAGTGGGCAGGGCGGCCGGTGGCGGCCCGGGCGGCGGAGGTGCCGGGCACCATGTCACGGGCCTGGCGCAGCAGGTCCCCGGCGGGCTCCCAGTAGGCCAGCCCCACCAGGGTGCGGCCCTCGAAGGTCAAGGAGGTCAGGGAGGCCAGGGCGCACTGGCGCCGGCGCGGGTCGTGGGCGAGGGAGCGCCCCTCCAGGAAGAGGCGCAGCGACCAGATGGGAAGCTGGTGGGAGACGAGGAGCGCCTCGTGGCCCTCGGCGACGTCGAGCGCGGCGACGACGGCGCCGCGCATCCGTTCGACGATCTCGCGGTAGGGCTCACCCCAGGAGGGGCGCAGCGGGTTGACGTAGCTGCCCCAGTAGGCGGGGTGGGCCAGGATCCAGCGGTTGCGGTTGACGGCCACGCCCTCGAAGGAGTTGCCTGCCTCGATGAGCCGGGCGTCCGTCGTCGGCGCCAGGCCGAAGGCGGCGGCGGTGGGGGCGCCGGTCTCCCGGGCCCGCTCCAGGGGTGAGGTGATGACCCGTGTGATGTCGTGCCCGGAGGCGGACAGGACGTCGGCGACCTGCTGGGCCATCTGGTGTCCCAGGGTCGAGAGGTGGTAGCCGGGCAGGCGGCCGTAGAGGATGCCCTCGGGGTTGTGCACCTCGCCGTGCCGCATGAGGTGGATCGTCGTACGCGCCATGCGGTGATTCTCGCACGCCCACCGGCGCCGGTCAGCCTCCAGGTCCCGTAGGGTGTTCTTCATGACGACTCGCAGCGCATGGGGTCTCGGTCTGGCGACCGTGACCGACGACGGTAACACCCTTGACGTGTGGTACCCCCGCCCGGTCCTCGGCGACGAGCCCGAGGACGGACACGCCGATCTACTGGGGACCCTGAGCGCGATGGAGCGTCGCGACGAGGCCCGCGGCGTGCACACCACCGTGGTACGCACCTGGGCCGACCTCGACGACGCCCCCCAGACCGTGGCCGGCGCCTACCTGCGACTGCATGTCCTGTCCCACCGACTGGCCACGCCCAACACCGTCAACCTCGACGGAGTCTTCTCCCGCCTGCCCAACGTGGTGTGGACCTCGGCCGGCCCCTGCCACGCCGAGGACTTCGAGACCACCCGCACCCGCCTGCGCGCCGCCCTGGGCCGCCCGGTCCAGGTGAACTCCGTGGACAAGTTCCCCCGCATGACCGACTACGTCCTGCCCTCGGGCGTGCGGATCGGAAACGCCGCGAACGTGCGCCTGGGCGCCTACCTGTCCGAGGGCACCACGGTCATGCACGCCGGTTTCGTCAACTACAACGCCGGGACGCTGGGACGCTCCATGGTCGAGGGCCGCATCTCGCAGGGCGTCGTCATCGGTGACGGCTCCGACGTCGGCGGCGGCGCCTCCACGATGGGCATGCTCTCGGGCGGCGGCCGTCAGCGCGTGGCCCTGGGAGAGCGCTGCCTGCTGGGTGCGAACTCGGGGCTCGGGATCCCGCTGGGCGACGACTGCGTCGTCGAGGCGGGCCTGTACCTGACGGCCGGCACGAAGGTCTCCCTCATGCCGCAGGGCGGCGTGGTGCCCGGTAGCCACGGCCTGTTCAAGGAGCCGCGGGTGGTCTCGGCCCGCGAGCTGGCCGGTGCCTCCAACGTCCTGTTCCGCCGCAACTCCCAGTCCGGTGCCGTCGAGGCGCTGGCCCGCGGCGGCAAGAGCATCGAGCTGAGCGCAACTCCGCACGCCGGCCAGTAAGACTCCTCGCATCCACTGCTACAGCGATTCGTACCGGCCGTCTTCCGTCTCAGCCGCGGGAGGCGGCCGGTCACGTTGAACGGTCCGCGCGCTCATGAGGAGCCGGGTGCAGGGGTGGGCGGGGTGCTTCATGAGCTCGGCCGTGGGGCCGGTCTCCACGAGGCGGCCAGCCTGGAGCACCGCCGTCGTGTCGGCGAGGTAGCGGGCCGAGGCCAGGTCGTGGGTGATGCAGAGGATGGACAGGCCGCATTCTTCGCGCAGCCCCAGCAGCAGGTCGAGGATGCCGGCGCGCAGCGGGGCGTCCAGCATCGAGGTGGGTTCATCGGCGACCAGCACCTCGGGCTCGCAGGCCAGGGCCCGGGCGATGGCCACGCGCTGGCGCTGCCCGCCGGAGAGCTCGTGGGGACGCACCCCCAGGAGCTCGGGCTCCAGGCCGACGGCGTCGAGCAGCTCGGCGGGGCCTCGGCCGGGTTCCGCGGTGCTCCGGTGCAGGGCGAGGGCGCGCCCCAGCGTGTGCCCGACGCTGTGGGCGGGGTTGAGGGGGGCGAAGGGGTCCTGGAAGACCATCTGCACCCGGCTGCGGTAGCCGCGGGAGGCGCGACGCGGCTCGCGGGTCAGAACGTCACGCCCGTCCAGGAGGAGGCGCCCGGCGGTGGGGGTCTCCAGGCGCGCGATGATGCGGGCGAGCGTCGACTTGCCCGATCCGGTCCGCCCCACCAGGGCGAGGATCTCACCGCGGTGCAGAGTCAGGTCGACGCCGTCCAGCGCACGAACAGTGCGCCGCGAGAGCAGCCCTCCGGCGGGGAAGTCCTTGCGCAGGCCTCGTACCTCCAGGACCGGTTCCGTAAAAGTCGGATGCGGGGACTCGGCACTCGGACGGTCCGGCAGCCCCGCGACAAGGGCCCGCGTCGCGGCGTGGGCGGGTGAGGTGAGGATGCCGCCGGCCGGCCCCTCCTCCACGAGGCGGCCCGCCTCCATGACGCCGATACGGTCGCACCTGCCCAACATGAGGGACAGGTCGTGGGTGATGAGCAGGACGGAGAAGCCAAACCGCGCCTTGAGGTCAAGGACCAGCTCCATGATCTCGCGCTGGACGACGACGTCGAGGGCCGTGGTCGGCTCATCCAGGACGAGCAGGCGGGGTCTGAGGGCCAGGGCCATGGCGATGATGACTCGCTGGCGCTGTCCTCCGGAGAGCTGGTGGGGGTAGGCGCGCAGGCGGCCGGCCGGGATGTCGACGGCGTCGAGCAACTCGGCGGCGCGCTCCAGAGCCGGGCGGTGTCGCAGGCCCTCGTGACTGGTGAGGACATCGGCGATCTGCTCGCCGATCGTCATGACGGGGTTGAGGGCGTTCATGGCGGCTTGGGGGACAACGGCGACCTCCCGCCAGCGCAGGCGACGCAGCTCGTCCCTATCCAGGGCCAGGACGTCGCGCCCGCCCACCATGATGCGGCCGCCGGTGACGCGCGCCGTAGGAACCAGCAGCCGCATGATGGCGGCTGCGACCGTCGTCTTGCCGCAGCCGGAGGGGCCGGCCAGCCCCACCACCTCGCCGCGGCCGACGCTGAGGCTGAACCGATCGGTGCCGACGACGCGGCGACTTCCACCGGAGTGCTCACCGGCGTCGTACTCCACGCTCAGGTCCTCGATACGTAGGACAGGCTCAGGGACGGTCCGCACACCGCTGTCCGGCTCGACCGATGGAGCCTGGGGCCGGCGCGTGCCAGGCGCCCCTGAGGCCGCGCGGCGCAGGCGGGGGTTGGTGGCCTCGTCGACGCCGGCGTTGATGAGGGCCAGGGCGTAGGCGACCAGCGCAATGGCGAGGCCCGAGGGCACGAAGGTCCACCAGCGGCCGGTCATGAGCGCGCCGTCGGTGGCGGCCCAGTAGAGGTTGGTGCCCCAGGACACGGAGCCGGAGCGGCCCAGCCCCAGGAACTCGAGCCCGGCCTGGGCACCGATGGCGGCGTTGACGCAGCCCAGCAGCGTGGACATGACGACCGAGGCCATGTTGGGCAGCATCTCCCCCACCATGATCCGCACCGGCCGTTCCCCGCTGACGACGGCGGCCTCCACGAAGTCCGTGCCGCACAGGCTCATGGCCTGGGCACGCAGGACGCGGGCGGCCCCGGCCCAGCCGGTGACGACGAGGACGATGAGGGTGCTGCCCCACCCCGGCGGCATGTAGGCGGCCAGGACGACGAGCAGTGGTAGGCCCGGTAGCAGGAGGAAGACGTTGGTGACCACGGACAGGGCACCGTCGACCGCTCGCCCCAGGTAGGCCGAGGCCAGGCCGACGACGAGGGCCACGAGCGTCGCCAGGAGTCCGGCACCCAGGCCCACGGCCAGGGAGGAGCGGGCACCCCACAGGGTCATGGCGAGCACGTCCTGCCCCTTGGGAGTCACGCCGAGCCAGTGGGCGGGGGCGGGGGCGGCGGCCGGTGCGCCCGTGATGCGGGCGGGGTCGCCGGGGCTGATGACGGGGGCCAGGAGCGCGGCGATGATGAGCAGGGCGAGGACCGCCGCCCCGGCCCCGGCTCGGCGGGAGCGGATCAGGGAGGCGAGCAGGCCGGTCAGGGGGCCACTGCGCCGTCGGGCCGGGCTCATGACTCCCCCTGTCCGCCGGCGCGCACGCGGGGATCGAGGCGGACGTAGACGAGGTCCACCAGGAGGTTCGCGGCCAGGACGGCGGCGGTGATGGTCAGGAAGATGCCCTGCATGAGCGGGTAGTCCAGGGCCCCCACGGCGCTGAAGAGCTGGTAACCGATGCCGGGGTAGGCGAAGACGACCTCGGTGAGCATCGAGCCGCCGACGATGAAGCCCAGCGACATGCCGATGCTGGTCACCGTGGGCAGAATGGCGTTGCGGGCGGCGTAGCGCAGCATGATCCGCGAGCGCGTGAGTCCCTTGGCCTCGGCCAGGAGGATGTAGTCCTGGGAGGCGGTGGCGATCATCGTGTTACGCATCCCCAGGGCCCAGCCGCCCAGGGAGACCGCCACGATGGTGAGGGCCGGAAGCGCGAGGTGCTGGGCGACGTCGGCCAGGAAGACGGGGCTAGACCAGTCCACGATGCTCCCGGCGGTGTAGGCGTGGCGCAGCGGGAACCAGCCCAGGCCCATCCCCAGAAGGTAGAGGGCGCCCATGGCCAGCCAGAAGTAGGGGAAGGAGCCGAGGAAGACCAGGAGGGGCACGAGGATCGAGTCGGCCACTCCCCCGCGCCGCCATGCCGCCAGGATCCCCAGCAGGCTGCCGGCCAACGCAGCGATGACCAGGGCGAAGCCGCCCAGCAGGACGGTCCAGCCGATCTGGCTGCCGATGACCTCGCTGACCGGCGCCGGGAAGCGGGAGATGGATACGCCCAGGTCCCCGGTGAGGATGGACTTGAGGTAGCGGAGGTACTGCTGCCACAGGGGTGCGTCGTCGATCCCGAACAGCCGGCGCAGCTGGAGGGCCTGCGTCTGGGTGAGGCGGGCGCCGGAGCGGGCGAACATGCGTGAGACGGGGTCGCCGGGCATGAGCCGCGGCAGGAGGAAGTTGAGGGTGACCGAGGCCCAGAAGGCCAGGAGGTAGTAGCCCAGGCGCTTGAGGATGTAGGCCACCGGCGCGCGCCTCCTTCCCGAGCATCGAGCGGCAAGCTGCTGCGGGCGGCCCGCTGCGCCGCCCGGAACAGTGTCCCCGTTCCGGCCGGGTGGCCGGTAGTCTCGCGAGGCCCCATCGGTGTGGGGCGGTCGTCCTGAGGTGAGGGCTTAGGCGCGGGGCCTGAGGGAGTTGAGGACCAGGACGGTAGTGGCGGAGCGGGTGCTCAGTGAGGCGTAGGGGTGGTCCTGGCTGGGCCAGCCGGTGAAGTGCTCGTCGGTGTAGGCGCCCCAGACCGGCCCGGGGAACAGGGGGATGACGGGCAGCTGGTCGGCGTAGCGCTGCTGGATCTCATGGCAGATCTCGATCTGGCGGGCCCGGTCGGTGGTGGCGGCGAACTGGCCGAGCAGCTCGGTGGCCCGCTGGTCGCCGAAACGGTGGTAGTTCTCCAGGGCGTGGGTGCCGATCGGCTTGACCTTCTGGGTGCTCATGGTCGCCTCGTAGTAGGTGTACGGCGTGGCGCCCAGCGTGGACCAGCACACGGCGGTCTCGAAGGTTCCGGTCTCCAGGGCGGCGGTGACCTCGGTCCAGTCAGGTGAGTCGATGGTGGCGCTGATGCCGACGTCGGCGAGGTTCTGCACGATGATCTGGGCCACGCTGAGCCAGTCCGACGACGTCGAGCCCACCTGGATCGTCAGGGCGAGCGGTTTGCCGTCCAGGCCGTGGCGCTTGGAGTCGGCCCCGAGCCTGTAGCCGGCGGCGTCGAGGGCGGCGGCCGCGGCGGCCTTGTCGAAGGTGCACAGGGGAAGGGCGGCCACGGCCGGGTCCTTCCAGGCCTGGAAGCCCTCCCCCAGGCCGGTGGGGTCGGCGGGCTGGGCGTAGCCGGACATGCCGGTGGCACAGATGGTCTTGCGGTCGATGGCCCGGCTGAGAGCCTTGCGGAAGGCGACGTCGTTGTAGGGGGCCTTGGTGGTGTTGAGGGTCCACTGGATGGTGGAGTCGGCGCCGGGGAACCAGTAGTGGCGGTGGTCGGGGTCCTTGTCGATGTAGGCGGTCTGGATGTCGGCCATGTACTGGGGAGCCCAGTCGACGTCGCCGTTGACGGCGGCCAGGTTGGCGCTGTCGTTGCCGGCGAAGGCCAGCATGCGGATGCCGGGAACCGACGTTCGACGAGCGGTGCGGCTCGCGGTCTCACCGGCGGAGGGACTCGCAGAGGTTCCTGCGGAGGCGCCCGTGCTGGGGGCACCGGCGTCGTCGCTCTGGTGGTTGTTGCCCCAGTAGGTGGGGTTGGGCATGAGGTCGAAGGACTGGGTCTGGAAGCCTGCGACCCGGGTGAAGGGGCCGGTGGCCACGGGGTCGGGGTTGGGGAACTTGGCGGGCTCGGAGATGGCGGACCACACGTGGTCGGGGGCGATGAGCTGGCTGCCGAGCTCCTGCAGGGCGACGGAGTTGGGACGGGTGAAGATGAGGGTGACGGCGGTGGCGTTGTTGGCAGTGACGGAGTCGAGGTAGTCGTAGCCGCCGGCGACGGCGCGGTGGACCGCGAAGGTGGTGACGACGTCCTTGGCCACCAGCGGCCTGCCATCGGACCAGGTGACGCCGGGTCGCAGGTGGAAGGTGAGGGCGGTAGCGCCCTCGGACATCGCCCAGGACTCGGCGAGCCAAGGGGTGATCTCGCCATTGAGGGGGTTGACGATGAGGAGGGGCTCGTAGATGGCCTGCCCGGTCATGGGAGCGCTGTTGGTGGTGAAGGGGTTGAAGTTGCGGGTGAAGGTGCCCATGTCCTCGCGCGGGATCGTCAGCAGGCGCGGGCCGTCGGCCTTTCTGGAGCAGCCGGAGGCGGCTAGGAGGACGGCGAGGGCACCGGTGGCGCCTCCAGTCAGGACCTGACGGCGGGAGGGGCCGGGGCTGCGCAGCGACACCGGTGAGACCGGCGTGCCCGGTAAGACCGATGAGACCTCAACGGGCACGGCTGGTCCTTTCGTCGATGGAGCTCCTACTTCCTGGGCGAGGTTATCGCGTGGCAGGTTCGTTCATCCCGGTACCGGTAACGGAGGCGATGACCGCCACGCCCCACGGGAGCTCCGCGAGCACGAGAGGCCCACCTTCGGGCCGGCCCGACGAAACACAGGGTTCACACTCTATGCCAGTATCACAGTTTTCGTTATCATAATTATGGGTTGTTCTACGCAAAGGAGGGGAGACCAGATGGCTGCGACGTCCACGGTCGTCCGCACTCCTGAGGCTGCTCAGCCCGCTGGTGACGCGCTTCCTCCCCGGCGCAGGCGCCGCACCCCCGTGTGGGCATCGCAGCGCGTCCTCAAGGCGACGATGGCGATCACCGGCACGGTCATGGCCCTGTTCGTCGTGGTCCATATGGTCGGCAACCTCAAGGTTCTCGCGGGCCCGGAGGCGTTCAACGGCTACGCCGCCTGGCTGCGGCAGGTCGCCTACCCGCTCCTGCCGCACGAGGGGCTCCTGTGGGTGATGCGCCTGGCCCTGGGAGTCTGCATCGCGGCGCACGTCGCTGCGGGGATCACGCTGTGGCGACGTGCCAGGAGCGCTCGCGGGGCCTTCCGGCGCCGGGCCCTGCCCGCCCGCACCATCGGCGCCCGCTCCATGCTGGTGACCGGCGTCCTCATCGGGGTCTTCGTCCTCATCCACATTCTCGACCTGACCATCGGCCGTCTCATCGCCCCTGAGGGCTTCCAGGCGCCGACGACGTCGAACGGTGAGCTGCAGGTCAGCGCCTACCACAACCTCGTGGCGAGCCTGTCGCGCCCCGGTATGGCGGTCTTCTACAGCCTGGTCATGCTGGCGCTCTCCCTCCACCTGGCCCAAGGCCTGTGGAACGTGGTCATCGACCTGGGCGGCACCGGCCCCAGGCTGCGAAGGGTGTGCCGCGCCGTCGCCCTGGCCGTGGCCCTGGCCATCGCGGTCGTCAACGGCCTGCTGCCGGTGCTGATCTGCACGGGGGTGATCGGATGAGCGCGAGCGCGCCGCGGGCCGTCGGTGGCCTGTACGACGTCGGCGAGGACCTTGATGCGCACCTTCCGGACTGTCCGCCCGAGCAGGCCTGGGAGCGCCGGCGCGACGAGTACCGCCTGGTCAATCCCGCAAACCGCCGCAAGCTGACCGTCATCGTCGTGGGCGCCGGACTGGCCGGTGCCGGCGCGGCCGCGACCCTGGGGCGCCTGGGCTACCGGGTGGAGTGCTTCAGCCTGCACGACGCCCCGCGTCGCGCCCACTCGGTGGCCGCGCAGGGAGGGATCAACGCTGCCCGGGCCCGCAAGGTCGACGGCGACTCCCTGGCGCGCTTCGTCAAGGACACCGTCAAGGGCGGGGACTACCGGGGGCGGGAGGCCGACGTCGTGCGCCTGGGAATGGAGTCCGGCCGGGTCATCGACCACATGGAGGCGATCGGGGCGCCCTTCGCCCGTGAGTACGGCGGTCAGCTCGCCACCCGCTCCTTCGGCGGGGTGCAGGTCTCGCGCACCTACTACACGCGCGGGCAGACCGGGCAGCAGCTGGAGATCGCATGTGCCCAGGCGCTCCAGGAGCAGGTCGCCGCCGGGAGCGTCCACATGCACTCCCGCACCGAGATGCTCGACCTCATCGTGGCCGACTCCCGTGCTCAGGGCATCGTCACCCGGGACCTGCTCTCCGGTGAGGTACGCGCCCACACCGCTCACGCCGTCGTGCTGGCCACCGGCGGCTACGGCAGCGTCTACCACTACTCGACCCTGGCCATGGCCTCCAACGCCACCGCCACCTGGCGCGCCCACCGACGCGGGGCTGCCTTCGCCTCCGCCTGCATGGTGCAGTTCCACCCCACGGCCCTGCCGGTGAGCTCCCGATGGCAGTCCAAGACGACGCTCATGAGCGAGTCCCTGCGCAACGACGGGCGCATCTGGGTGCCCGTGACCCCCGGGGACGAGCGGCCCCCGAACGAGATCCCCGAGGACGAGCGCGACTACTACCTGGAGCGCAAGTACCCGGCCTTCGGCAACCTCACCCCGCGCGACGTCGCCTCGCGCAACGCCCGCGAGCAGATCGAGTCCGGCCGCGGCGTCGGGCCGCTGCGCAACTCGGTCTACCTCGACTTCCGCGACGCGCTGGAGCGGCTGGGCAAGGAGACCATCGCCTCGCGCTACGGCAACCTGTTCGAGATGTACCTCGACGCCACTGGCGAGGACCCCTACGAGGTGCCCATGCGCATCGCCCCGGGCGCCCACTTCACGATGGGCGGACTGTGGGTGGACTTCGACCAGATGTCCACCATCCCGGGGCTGTTCGTGGGCGGGGAGGCCTCGAACAACTACCACGGCGCCAACCGCCTGGGGGCGAACTCGCTGCTGAGCGCCAGCGTGGACGGCTGGTTCGTGCTGCCGCTGGCCGTGCCGAGCTACCTGGCCGGGCTGGTGGGCAGTAGGCCGCTGAGCCCCGACGCGCCGGAGGCGCTTCAGGCCGTGGCCGACACCCGCGAGCGCATTGAGGCGCTCATGGCGGTGGACGGGACCCACCGTCCGGTGTGGTTCCACCGCCGTCTGGGCGAGGTCCTCTACGCCGGCTGCGGGGTCAGCCGCTCCGAGGCGGGGCTGCTGCGCGCCCTGGAGGAGGTGCGCGCCCTGCGCGAGGAGTTCTGGGCCGACGTCACCGTGGTCGGTGGCCGGGCGCGGCTCAACCAGGAGCTGGAGAAGGCGCTGCGGGTCGCCGACTTCCTGGAGCTGGCGGAGGTCATGATCCTCGACGCCCTGGACCGGCGCGAGTCCGCCGGCGCCCACTTCCGCGAGGAGTACGCGACGCAGGGCGGCGAGGCCCAGCGCAATGACGAGACCTGGTGCTCCGTCTCGGCCTGGCAGACGGGACCCGACGGCGGGCACACGCGCCGCACGGAGCCACTGAGCTTCTCGCTGGTGCCCATGCAGGTGAGGGACTACCGATGAGGATCGAGCTGGAGATCTGGCGGCAGGACGGGCCGCGGGCACGAGGCTTCTTCGAGAGCCACGTGGTGGAGGACGCCGAGCCGCAGATGAGTCTGCTCGAGCTGCTCGACCGCCTCAACGACCAGATCATCGAGGCCGGTGGTGAGCCGGTGGTCTTCGAGTCGGACTGCCGGGAGGGGGTGTGCGGGGCCTGCGGCTTCCTCGTCAACGGGGTGCCGCACGGGCCGATGGACACGACCCCGGCCTGCCGTCAGCACCTGCGGGCCTTCCCCGGAGTGAGGCGCTTCCGGCTGGAGCCGTGGAGGTCTGCGGCCTTCCCGGTCATCCGGGACCTGGTGGTGGATCGCACGGCGCTCGACGAGCTCATCCGGGCGGGCGGGACCGTGGACGTGGCCGCGGGGACCGCCCCGGACGCCGACGACGTCGCCCAGGGGCACCTGCAGGCAGAGCGGGCACTGGACTTCGCCGCCTGCATCGGCTGCGGGGCCTGTGTGGCGGCATGCCCGAACGGGGCGGCGGCGCTCTTCGCGGGGGCGAAGCTGGCGCACCTGTCGCTCATGCCGGCCGGGCGCATCGAGCGGGGACGCCGGGCCCGGGCGATGACCCGGGAGCTCGATGAGCTCTTCGGGCCGTGCTCGGAGTACGGCGAGTGCCTGCCGGCGTGCCCGGCGGGGATCCCGATCGAGGCGATCGCGCTGCTCAACCGGGAGGTTCTGCGCGCAGGTCTGCGCGGGGCGACCCACGACGACTGACGCCGCCCTCGCCATCAGGGCCGACGACCGGCCCCCAGACCTCGCAGGAGGGGACGGGGCTCAGGATGCGGGCTTGTGGGCGACGAGGGCGATGCCGACCATGTCCTTCTCGTAGCGCTTGAAGGTGCCTGCCATCTCCTGGACGCGCCGGCGCAGCGCCTTGTCCGCGGCGACGTTGCGCGCGATCCGCAGGAAGCCTCTTACTCCCTCGTCGCGGATGTTGCGGCCGACCTTGAGCAGGGCCATGGGGGCGGTGTCGACCCAGTCGACGACGAGCCCAGCGTCCTCCATGAGCTCCTTCCAGGCAGCGGCCGTCATGGGGCGGGCGTTGACGTGGATGGAGCGGGCCAGGTCGCGGCGCAGCTGGGTGTAGTACTCCTCATCGATGTCATCGGGGGTGACGCCGAGCTCGTGGATGGCGTAGCGCCCGCCGGGGCGCAGAACACGGGCGGCCTCGGCGACGATGGCGGCCTTGCCCTTGTCCCCCTGCATGGTGAGCATGGCCTCACCGACGACAACGTCAGCGCTGGCGTCATCCAGGCCGGTGTCGGCGGCCTCGCCCTGGCGGACGGAGCCGAGGTTCCCAACGACGGCGGCTACGCGCCGGGCGGCGTCGGGGTCGCGGTCAATGGCCGTGTAGGAGGCGGGGTGGTCCTTGATGATCTCGGCGGCGGTGCGCCCCAGGCCCGGGGCGAGCTCAACGACATCGGCGTCCGCCAGGTGAGCGTGGCCGAGCATGGCGGCGGACAGGGCGGCGCCGCCGGGGCGCAGGACGCGCTTGCCGGCACGGGCCAGGACCCAGTGACCGGGGGCGGAGGCGATGGGGCGGTCGGCATGGGGCAGCGGCAGGTCGGCAGAGGCGGTGGAGTCAGCAGGCTTCTTGCTCATAAGGTCAGCCTAACCATAGCGACTCCACCACGGACAGAGCCCGACGCCGATGACTCCATGACGCGACCAAGACCCCTGGAAGGCCCGGGGCTCGGGAGGGGAATGTCGGCGCGGCAACCGAACTCGGCACGCACCCGTCGAGTACGACGCCACTACCGCGGCTATGAGGCGTTAAGGAGGATCGACGTCTTGAAGGTTGTCGAGGAAGCTCCTGATGACGTCAGCACCGCTCGAGAGCACCTCAATCTGCTCCTCGATGTCGCGGAGCCGTCTGCGTAGCTCGGGCGCAACGGAGGGGCAGGCTCTCAACTCACCGTTTTCCGTGGCACAGGGCAGCACCGTCCTGATGAGCGAAAGCGGGAATCCGGCGTGAGACAGCGCGACAATCTGGCGAGCAGCTAAAACTTCCCCTGCGCCGTAGTCGCGATAGCCATTGTCACGGCGCGTGGGCGCCAGCAGGCCCTCAGTCTCGTAATAGCGCAGCATCCGCGGGCTGGTGCCGGCGCGCCGGGCAGCCTCGGAGATGCGCATGCGTGACTCTCCTCAAACAGTTCAATGGACCGCGTCAGCATCTCTTGACATTGACAGTTCTGTCAAGGTTTAGCGTTGAGGCACTCTCTACGGACTGGAGATTGCTATGGACCGAAAACTTTCACTACTCGGGTTCGCGGTCATGTTCCTGATCGGTTCGGACACCTTCGTCGTCGCACCACTGATGCCATCGCTGGCCAAGGCTTTCGACGTGTCGACGACGCAGAGCGGCTGGCTGGTCAGCGTCTATGCGATCGGCTACGCGCTCACCGGACTGGCGTCCGGGCCGATCTCGGACCGAGGTAACCGCCGGATCATCCTTACGCTTGGGATGGTGGTCTTCGCGTTGGCAACAGCAGCCTGTGCAGCTTCCCCTGGTTTCTGGACGATGTTCATCTTCCGTTTTATCACTGGCGGTGCCGCGGCCGTGGCCGCACCGCAAGTGTGGGCAATGATTCCTACCCTCGTCGGCCCGGATCAAAAAATCGTTCTGCGCGTCATGGGATATACGACCGCCGGGTTGTCGATCGCTCAGGTTGTCGGGGTTCCGCTCGGAAGTCTCCTCGCAATCATCAACTGGCGCATTGTCTTCCCCGTCATCGGGGTCTGCGCGTTGGCACTAACAGTCACGCTCTGGCACCAGATCCCTGATATCCGCCCGACCGTGGCGGCTAAGAAGGTACCATACCTGACCCTGCTCCATGTGCCGCAGGCAATCACGAGATTTCTTTCCTACCTCGTGTACACCCTGGCATTCTTCACCGTATTCACCTACGCACCGACATGGCTGGAGGACGGCCTGGGCACCTCGAAGACCACCGTGGCACTCATCGTCCTGGCCGGCGGGATCGGTAACACGATCGGCAGTCTCTTCGGCGTCCGGCTGACCGGCCGCATGACCCCAGCCCAAGCCATCTACCTGAGCGCTGCGGTGATGGGCATCGCCTACCTGACGCTCGCCGCATCCCCCGCCCCGATCTTCGTGGGCCTTGTGTTCCTGCCTCTCTTCGCCTGCGGAGGCGCAATGCTCAGCGTCCGCATGCTTCACCTGCAGCAGCTCGACAGCACAGCACGTGGCACCATCTCCACCCTCACCAGCGCGGTGATGTACATCGGGACAACGGTGGCCGGGCTTATCGGTGGTCCACTGCTCACTCTCACCGGCAACTTCGCTGCTATCGGCATCACCGCGTTCCTGTTGAGTACCGTCAGCGCACTGATGATCCGTCCAAGCCGTCTCAGAACTGAGGTCGATGATCTGACATCGATTCATCATCTCGGGGAACCATAATGCGCAACCAGCTCTGAGCCGATACGGGCGAGTTCAGACCGCAGGCAAGGTGGCGACAAGACGTCAATGCGGTCACCCCACCCCGCTAGCCTCTCAGCCAATCCGACTAGCATGTGGGCGCGAACTTCAACGACACTCATATCATCCTCCTCAAGGAGAGTGAAATACCTTCCGAACTGATAACGCAGCACAGGAACGATCGATGAGTGCACCCGCAGCACCGCAGCAACCCCGGACCGCTTTCCCTCAATGACGTCAGCTTGAGCATCCCAATAGGCAGTCATATCAAAATTTTCCGGAGGGTCGAACACCTCATTCGTTTCGATGATCTCCTCAAACCTCGATACTCGATATATCCGCATTCCACATTCACCATCAGCGATGAGGTACCAGACACCCGCCTTATTCACCAGCCCTAGAGGAAGCAGACGCCGAACACTACACTCCCCATATTTTGACTGATAGGAGGCAACCGCCACTCGACGCTGGGCGATGACATCGCAAAGCCGGCTCAGGCCCGACGTTGCATCATCGGTCAACTCACCCCAGGCAACACGGTCATCATGAACTGCTGTCATCAACCGTTCAGCCTCATCACGCAGAGAAGACGGCAAGGCCTGGATAAGCTTCATCGTGGGCACCTGAGTTTCCGGGTCGTTCAGTGCCGCCGTTCCTAGCATCCGCGACAGCGCTCGCGCCTCGCCCGCAGACATGCCAGTCAGATCAGTTCGAGCACCTCCGACAAGGCGCCAGCCACCGCCTCGCCCCGGCTGTGAGTAGACCGGGATTCCCGCCGTCGATAGGGCTTCGAGGTCTCGTCTGGCAGTAGCTGGCGAGACCTCGAGCTCTGCGGCCACTTGGGAGGCAGTCATCCTCCCCCGCGATTGGAGGAGCAACACGAGGGCGATCAGACGGTCTGCACGCACACTAAAGATCATCTCAGACAATGTGCGCACCGGATGAGCACTTTCAGTTCTAGGTTGAGAGCCACAAGGCATCTCACCGAAAGGACATGCCATGACCATCCTGCAAGGACTCACCACAATGGTTCTTACCGCTGACGACGTCGACGCCGCCTCTCGCTGGTACGCAGACCTACTGGGCATCACTCCGTATTACCGCAGTCCGCAAACCGGCCCTTGCGCCTACACTGAGTTCCGCATCGGTCCGGACGAGGACGAACTGGGAATAATGGATCGCTCCTTCATGACACCATCCCCGACTCCGACAACAGCACCCATCACCTACTGGCACACCGACGATATTCACACGACGTTCACCACCCTCGTCGCGCACGGGGCACATGCTCATACGCCGATCACCGAGCGTGGGGGCGGATTCACAACAGCGTCTATCGTTGATCCATTCGGGAACGCGGTCGGCATCATGCACAGTCCCCACTGGAGGGCGCGCCACTAAAGGCTGGCAACGCAACGCTTCAGCGGCCCCAACGCATATCGCGGTACGGTGTCCGCATGGATCAGCGCATCATCCCTGCCATCTGGTGCAACGGCACCGCCGATGAGGCGGCCCGGTTCTACGCAGATGTCTTCCGCGAGGGCTCCGTCGTCGAGCAGGCACCTGGGCTCGCTGCCACGGTCAGCATCCATGGCTTCCGCCTCTCGCTCATCAACGGCGGCGACCAGTACGCCCCGAACCCGTCGCTCAGCTGCATCCTGAACTTCGACCCGCTCCTGTTCGGCGGTGAGGACCAGGCCCGGGCCTACCTCGATGAGCTCTACGAGCGGCTCTCCGGCGGCGGTGTGCTCATGGAGCTGGGCGAGTACCCCTTCTCTCCGCGCTACACCTGGGTTCGCGACCGCTTCGGCATGACCTGGCAACTCATGCTCACCGACCCGGCCGGCGAGCCGCGCCCCTTCATCCTGCCCTCCTTCATGTTCGGTGGAACCAACCACGCCAACGCCGAGGAGGCCACCGAGGCCTGGATCGCCCTGTTCGACGACACCCGCCGCGGGGCCCTGCGCCGCTACGAGGAGGGCGGGCCGATGGAGGCGGGGACCGTCATGTTCACCGACTTCACGCTTCACGGCACCTGGATGGCAGCCATGGACTCGGGGACCTTCCACGACTTCACCTTCACACCCGGGGTCTCCATGATCGTCTCCTGCCGGGACCAGGAGGAGATCGACCGCTACTGGGCGGGGCTGTCGGCCGTGCCCGAGGCCGAGCGCTGCGGCTGGTGCGTCGACCGCTGGGGCGTGTCCTGGCAGGTCGTCCCCCACAACATCGCCGAGCTCATGGCCGACGTCGCCGTGCGCGAGAAGATCCTGCAGATGGGCAAGATCGACCTGACCAGGCTGTAGGCCGCCGAGCTCACCACGACGGTCTCGGTGACGTTCAGGCAGGTATTTCGCATCACACTTGTCATGTGGAAACCATTAATGGCGTACCGGTCACCGACGAGATGATCCAAGAGTGGGCCGACGAAGCGGAACGTGGATACATCGTCGAAGTGCTGAAGAAGCGAGGACGCCGCCCTATCGGGGATGGTGCGGCGCGGGTCGTCCCAGTCCGCATGGACGAGAGTCTGGCGGCCGCGGTCGACCAACGCGCTGAGAAGGACGGCACCAGCCGCTCCGAGATCATCCGCTCAGCCGTACGAGCATTCGTCGCCTGATCGACTGATGCCCAGCAGACCAGGGGGCCTGCTCCACCTCTGGAACAGGCACCCCCGATTCGGTAGAGCATCAGTCGGACACTCCTGATGCGGTGGAGTGCTGCCCAGTGGTGGCGTTCGTATCGGCGGGAGACCCCATTCACCTTTGATGACAGCCAGCTGGCCTACGAGCGACTGGTGGCGCCCCGGAAGCAACTGATCGACGACGTACTTCTGCATCGGGGACGTACTTCTCCCGCAAACCACTGAGGGCGGACCTCAGTGGTTTGCGGGAGAACGCAGTTCTCGTCGGAAAAGTACGTCCCCGGTCCGGATCACCGCGGCCGCGAGCAACCAGCGTGAGCCCGGATCAGACCCTGGTGACGCGGTCGAGGCTGGGCACGCCGGCGCGGGTGGCCGGGTACTGTCCGTCGTCGTGCTTGCGGCGGTGCATGGCCACGTAGTGACGCTCGGTGGAGCCGTCGTAGACCTGGCGGGGCCGCCCGATGCGCTTGGCCGGGTCGGCGATCATCTCGCGGTACTGGGCGATCCAGCCCGGCAGCCGACCGAGGGCGAACAGGGGCGTGAACATCTTCGTGGGGAAGCCCATCGCCTGGTAGATGAGGCCGGTGTAGAAGTCGACGTTCGGGTAAAGGCTGCGCGAGACGAAGTACTCGTCGCGCAGCGCCGTCTCCTCCAGCTCCATGGCGATCTCGAGCTTGCGGTCGCCGTCGTCGGAGCCCAGACGGGTCAGGACGTCGTGGGCGGTCTCCTTGACGATCGCGGCGCGCGGGTCATAGTTCTTGTAGACCCGGTGGCCGAAGCCCATGAGCCGGACGCCGTCCTCCTTGTCCTTGACCTTGCGGACGAACTCGGCCGTGCTCATCCCCGAGCTCTGGATCGTGTCCAGCATCCGCAGGACGGCCTCGTTCGCGCCGCCGTGCAGCGGGCCAGACAGGGCACCCACGCCCGCGGCCACGGAGGCGTACATGTTGGCGTCGGCCGAGCCCACGAGGCGCACGGTGGAGGTCGAGCAGTTCTGCTCGTGGTCGGCGTGCAGAATGAGCAGCATGTCCAGGGCCCGCACCACGGCCGGGTCGATCTCGTAGGACTGGTAGGGCATGCCGAAGGTCAGGCGGATGAAGTCCTCGACGTAGGAGCGCTGCGGGTCGGGGTAGAGCAGCGGCAGGCCGATGGCGCGCCGGGCGATATAGCTGATCATCGTGGGCAGCTTGGCCAGCAGCAGCACCGTGGCGAGCTCGCGCTCGTAGGGGTCGTGCGGATTGAGGGTGTCCTCGTAGTAGGTGGCCAGGCCCGCGATCCCCGCCTGGAGGATCGCCATCGGGTGCCCCGAGGAGGGGAAGGAGGTGAAGAAGCCGCGGAAGTCCTCGTGCAGGAGGCGGTGGCGCGAGATGCGCCGCTCCATGCGCTCGAAGGACTCACGGTCGGGCAGCTCGCCGTAGATGAGGAGGTAGGCGACCTCCAGGAAAGTCGAGGACTTGGCCAGCTCCTCGATCGGGTAGCCGCGGTAGCGCAGGATCCCGGCCGCGCCGTCGATATAGGTGATCTGCGAGGTGCACGACGCCGTGTTGGTGAAGCCCGGGTCCAGCGTCACCACGCCGGTGGCGCCCAGCAACTTGGACACGCCCAGACCGTCGGCACCGTCAGTCGCCCGGATGCGCGGCAGCTCGAGGCTGTGACCGTCCAGGGTCAGCAGGCCGGGGCCGTCGACGACGCCGGACCGGTTCTGCTCCGACTGCTCAGCGGGGGTGGGTGTGCTCGTCATCATGTCTCCTGGGGCTCGGGGCCGCGCGCATCGCGACGGCGAGGCCTGGGCCCACGGGGTTCCGGCGGACCCACCGCCCACTGTACGGGGTGCGCCGTCACGGCGTCGTTTCATGGGCCCATAACGTTGCCCCCTCCGTGGGCACCTGCCGGACTCCCGTCACCTCTTGACAAATTCATCAAGCCCTCGAGCAGTCGACCTGGTCAGATGCTCCCGGCTCAGCCGGCGAAGAGGGCGGCGGCCTCAGGCGAGCGCAGGCGCGCGGCGGCGGCGGCCACTCGCTCGTCGGTATCGGTCAGGCTCATGCGCACCCGCCCGGCCCCGGCCTCACCGTAGAAGTCGCCGGGGGCCACGACGATCCCCAGCTCGGCGAATGCCCCCACGAGGTCGTAGGCGCTCATCGACTCAGGCCCCCGGAGCCACAGGTACAGGCCGGCCACGGAGGCCGGGTCGTTGACGAGTCCGGCGGCGGCGGTCGCCTCGACGAGCACCTCGCGGCGCTCCCGGTAGACCTCCTTCTGCACCTCCATGTGCGCCTCGTCGCCAAGGGCGGCCACGAGGGCCGCCTGCACCGGAGTCGGCATGAGCATGCCGGTGTGCTTGCGCACCTCGGTGACGGCACCCACGAGCCGCGCGTCACCGGCAAGGAAGGCCGCCCGGTAGCCGGCCAGATTGGACTGCTTGGACAGGGAGTACAGGGCGAGCAGGCCGCTTCGTCCCGCCTCCCCTCCGACCCGGGGGTCCAGGAGACTCGGGATCGGCTCGACGTCCCACGGAGACTCCCAAGCGAGCTCGGCGTAGCACTCGTCGGAGATGACGATCGCGCCGCGTCCCCTGGCCCAGGCGACGATCCGGACCAGCTGCTCGGCGTCCAGGACGTGCCCATCGGGGTTTCCGGGGCTGTTGAGCCAGACGATAGCCACGCGCGCGTCGTCGGCGACGTCCCAGGTGGCTGGGTCGGCGTCGGTGTCCACGGGGACCGGGGTGGCACCCACGAGGCGAGCGCCGACGTCATAGGTGGGGTAGGCGGCCCGCGGGTGCAGGACGAGGTCCCCCGGTCCCACGCCCAGGTGGAGCGGCAGGAGGGCCACGGACTCCTTGGAACCGATCGTGGGGATGACCTCGGCCTCACTCAGGTCCTTCACGCCTCGGCGGCGCCCCATCCACTCGATGATGGCGGCGCGCACCACGGAGGCGCCGACCGCCGTCGGGTAGCCGGGGGCGTTGGCTGCCGCGGACAGGGCGGTTCGGGCGATCTCAGGGGTGGGGTCGACGGGCGTACCCACCGCGAGGTCGACGACGCCGTCCGGGTGCTCGGCAGCGCGCTCTCGGTAGGGGCGCAGCGAGTCCCAGGGGAAGTCGGGCAGGGCGAGGCGGCGGGGCAGGAGAGGACTGGGGAAGGTCTCAGGTGTCGCACTGGTACTCACAGGCACCGATTCTTCCTCACGCGCCAGGTACGTCTCCACCCCCGGCCGCCCCTCGCCCGTCGGCTCAGTAGCCGTTGGCCTCTTTCCACTCCTCGTTCTGCGGAGGCAGAGCGGCGATCATCGGGTCGTCGTAGTCCTGGACGCCGGCACCCTGGGCGCCACCGGGCGAGCCGAGCCCCTTGAGCTCGA
The DNA here is from genome assembly GCF_001956585.1 of Actinomyces naeslundii. Taxonomy (GTDB): domain Bacteria; phylum Actinomycetota; class Actinomycetes; order Actinomycetales; family Actinomycetaceae; genus Actinomyces; species Actinomyces naeslundii. Next base: position 125,518 of record NZ_MSRR01000004.1, read on the forward strand.
AGAAGTCGATGTTGGCGCGGGTGTAGTCCTCCCACTCCTCTGGAACATCGTCCTCGTAGAAGATCGCCTCGGTGGGGCACACGGGCTCGCAGGCCCCGCAGTCGACGCACTCGTCAGCATTGATGTAGAGGCTGCGTTCACCCTCGTAGATGCAGTCGACGGGACACTCGTCGACGCAAGCACGGTCCTTGACGTCGACGCAGGGCTGGGCAATGACGTATGTCATAGCAGCAGTGTCCTTTCTTCTCCGGTGGAACCTCCCGCGCGGATGGGCGGGGTCGGGGCAAGTATCGTCCTCCAGGGCCCATCGGCCCAAGCGGCGGAAGAGTGGCCGTCAGCACGCCGAAAACTCGGGGTTGTCACGCCGCGATTACGTCACTGCCCCAGCACGAATGTCACAGGTAACACCGGCTTCGGAACGCCGGCCCATCCGCGCTCCCACTCCACGAGGGTGGGGGTGTACTGACCAGGGGTCATGCGTACTGCACGCACCCCCGACCTACGTGGAGTGCACCCGCGCCTGCCCGAGTGGCGCCCAACCCTCGTGCAGTACTCGGGGACACCCCGGTCAGGAGCAGACGATGTCGTTGTCGGCGGCGTACTGGGTGGTGAGGACGTCGTCGGGCAGGGCCTTGCCGTCGTGCTTGCGGGTGCGAGTGATGGTGATGTCGAAGCCGGGGTTGCCTCCCGAGTAGGGCTCGCAGCCGGGGCCCGACTTGCGCTCGGTGGACACCGGGCGGAAGTTGAAGCGGTCCGAGGAGGTGATCGACACGTCGTAGTACTTCGTGGACCACATCCGCACGTGGATCTGCTCTCCGTCCAGCCAGGCCTGAACCAGTACCGAGTTGGAGGTGGAGTTCGTGAACTTCACGTCGAGCTTGCCAGTCCACAGGGTGGCCTCGCGCCCGGCCGGGTAGCGGTCGAAGTAGTACTGGTGGGCGTGGTGCTCGGTGTCGTCCATGCCGGCCTCGAAGCCGGCGTTGAAGACGGTGGTGGCCACCTGGCTCAGACCACCGCCCAGGGAGTCGACGTGCTGACCGTTGGAGATGACGCCGGCATCGGCGAATCCGTGCTCGTAGTCGACCTCGCCGAGGACCTTCTCCAGGGAGAAGACCTCGCCCGGTTTGACGACGGTACCGTTGACGAGCTCAGCGCCTCGGGTGAGGTTCTGGGTGCGTGGCGCGTCCCCGCTGTTGTAGGGGGTGGCGTACTCGCCGACCATCTCGGAGATGCCCCACTCGTTCTGCGGTGTCGTCACCGTCGGCTCGGCCACGACCATCGGCAGGGCCACGGTCCTCCCGGCGACGTCGGTGGCGGAGGTCCCCGCCTTGAGCAGGCTCGCGGACAGGGCCGCCGTGTCGATGACCTTGCCCTGGGCGGAGGCGACGTACTGGGGGCGCGCCTTCGGCGCCCCGGTAGCGGAACCGTCGATCTTCCAGGTGGCGTTCTGGGAAGGGGTCTCGACCTGCCCGATCCGGGCGACGACCGCGTCGTGCAACGCGGTGGAGTCGAAGGTCGCGCTCAGGGTGCCCCCCTCGGAGGAGATCTTCAGCATGCCGGCGGTGTCCTCGGGTGAGAAGGCCGCCGCCGCCCCGGCGCTCTTGCCCGGAGCACCGGCACCTTGGCCGTCGACGGTCAGCCCGCTGGAGAGCAGCGGCGTGAGCGTGCCGTCCACGAACTTCGTGGCCTCCTCGTCGGTGATGGCCGGCACCGCGGTCCCCTCGGCCATGGCGATGGTCTTCTGACCCAGCGGCCAGGTGCTGAGCTGCTTGAGCGAGGCGTCGACGTCGAGTCCGACACCGTTGCTCGCGGGCGTGGTGACCGGTTTGGTGCCCTCCAGAGTGACGGTCGCGGAGACCGCGCCGTTGGCCATCGTGTCGACCCGGTCCTCCAGAGCGCCGCGCAGGGTGGGGGCATCGATCCGGATGACGGCGTCGGTGCGCTGGCCGCCCAGGCGCTGAGCCAGGGTGACGGGGTTGAGGGTGAAGCCGGTGAGCTTCTTGACCGACGCCTTGGCATCCACCGAGACGCCCGAGCCGGCGGGCACGAGCTCGGCGCTGCCCTGCCCCACGGTGAGGGTGACCGGTTGGGCGAGCCGGTCACCGACACCCTTGCTGATACGTTCGCGGGCCTCCTGGGGGCCCAGGCCGGAGACGTCGATGCCGGAGACACTGGTACCCGAGGCGATGTGCTGGGTGGTCCACCAGGCGACACCGCCCCAGGCCAGCAGCAGGGCAGCGGCCCCGGCGGCGCAGGCGGCGGGGCCGAGACGCCGACGACGCGAGGTGGCCAGCGCGCCAGCCGCCCCGTCAGTCCTCTTCTCAGCCTTCTTCGCAGCCTGACCGGCCGGCTCGGGGAGGGTGGCCGGGAAGGCGGCCTCAATCACCGGCTCGACATCGATCTCGGTGGGCTCGAACGACGCCTCGGGGATCTCCTCATCCGCAGCTGCCACAGGTGCTGCCGCCTCGACGGCGTCCGGCTGGGACACGGACGGGGACTGCGCGGAGGGAGACTGGGCGGAGGAGGGACTCTTCGGCGCGATCGAGGGCGGCATGGTGCCGGAGTCCGGGCTCCATGGCGTCCGTTCAGCGGCCTCATCAACCGAGGCCTGAGCAGCCGCATCCCCTCCGGGCAGATCCTGAGGAGAGTCGTAGGGGGAGAGAGCCTCGGCCGGGGTGGCGGCCTCGTTGACGACGCTCACCGCCGTCGGAGTCGCCACCGGCTCGGCGGCCGCCGGTTCAGCGGAGACCGGATCGGGCTCGACGGCGGAGTCATTCGGCCTCGCATCGGTGACGTCATCCGTCGTCGCAACGGTCGTGGCCGTATCGTTGCGGGCCGCCTTTGCGCCGTCATCCACAGTGGTCTCGCTCGCAGTGCCCTGCTTCGCGGGGGCCTCGGACTTGTCCCGCTCCTCCTGACCGGGCTGCCTGGCGACCTGGCCGCCGTCGTCAGGCCCCTCGTCAGGCCCCTCGGCAGGCGCGTCTTCGGCGTCGTCGGAGTCGGAGTCGTCAAGGTCGACGGTCGGGGTGCCGTCAGAGCCGACGGCCTGGGCGGAAGCGGCCTCAGAAACGGCCTGTGCCTCGGGCTGCTCTGCGTCGGAGTCCTGAGCCGTTTCGGCGGGTTCAACGGACACGACGGTCTCGACGGCGTCGGCGGCGGCCTCTGAGGCGGCAGACTTCTCCCCGCGGTTGACGGACTGGCTCATGGGCGGTGGTTCCTCTCAGGCCTCGGCACGACGACGGCGGGCGTTCTCGCGGAAGCGCTCCTGGGAGTTCAGGATGACCTTGCGGATACGCACGGCTTCTGGGGTGACCTCGACGCACTCGTCGTCGGCGGCGAACTCGAGGGCCTCCTCCAGGGTGAGGCGGCGCGGCGGCACGAGGGCCTCGAAGGTGTCGGCGGTCGAGGAGCGCATGTTGGTCTGCTGCTTCTCGCGGACCACGTTGACGTCCATGTCCTCGCCGCGGGGGTTCTCCCCCACGACCTGGCCCTCGTAGGTCTCCTGGGTAGGCTCGACGAAGAAGCTGCCGCGGTCCTGGAGACGGATGAGCGCGTAGGCGGTCACGGCCCCGGCACGGTCGGAGACGAGGGAACCGGTGGTGCGAGAGACGATCTGCCCGGCCCAGGGGGCGTAGCCCTCGGCGATGGATGAGGCGATGCCGGTGCCGCGGGTCTCGGTGAGGAACTGGGTGCGGAAGCCGATGAGGCCGCGGGCCGGCACGAGGAACTCCATGCGGATCCAGCCGGTGCCGTGGTTGGTCATGGTCTCCATCTGGCCCTTACGGGCGGCCATGAGCTGGGTCACGGCGCCCAGGTACTCCTCGGGGACGTCGATGGTCATGCGCTCGATGGGCTCGTGGCGCTTGCCGTCGATGGTGCGGGTAACCACCTGCGGCTTGCCGACGGTCAGCTCGAAGCCCTCCCGGCGCATCTGCTCCACGAGGATCGCCAACGCCAGCTCCCCGCGCCCCTGAACCTCCCAGGCATCGGGCCGGGAGGTGGGCAGGACCCGCAGGGACACGTTGCCGATGAGCTCGCGGTCCAGGCGGTCCTTGACCTGGCGGGCGGTGACCTTGGCGCCCTTGGTGCGCCCGGCCATCGGGGAGGTGTTGATCCCGATGGTCATGGCGATGGCCGGGTCGTCCACGGTGATGAGCGGCAACGGACGCGGGTCCTCGGGGTCCACGAGGGACTCCCCGATGGTGATGTCCTCGATCCCGGCGACGGCGACGATGTCACCGGCGTGCGCCTCCGCGGCGGGCTTGCGGTCCAGACCCTCGGTGACCAGGAGCTCGGAGACGCGGGCGGAGGCGAGCGAGCCGTCGTGGCGGGCCCAGGCCACCGTCTGCCCCTTGCGCAGGGTGCCGTTGTGAATGCGCAGCAGCGCCAGACGCCCCAGGAAGGGCGAGGCGTCCAGGTTGGTGACGTGGGCCTGCAGAGGCGCGCCGTCCTCGTAGGAGGGGCCGGGGATCCGCTCGATGATGGTGCGGAAGAGCGGCTCGAGGTTCTCGCTGGCCGGCAGCTCGCCGTCGGCCGGGGCCTCGGTGTCGGCGCGGCGGGCCTTGGCGGAGGCGTAGATGACCGGGACGTCGAGGACGGCGTCGAGGTCGATGTCGGGGTGCTCGTCGGCCAGGTCGCTAGCCAGGGACAGCAGCAGGTCGGTGGACTCGGCGACGACCTCGTCGAGCCGGGAGTCGGGGCGGTCCACCTTGTTGACCACGAGGATGACCGGCAGGTTCGCGGCCAGGGCCTTGCGCAGCACGAAGCGGGTCTGGGGCAGGGGCCCCTCGGAGGCGTCGACGAGAAGGACGACGCCGTCGACCATGGACAGCCCGCGCTCGACCTCGCCGCCGAAGTCGGCGTGACCGGGGGTGTCGATGACGTTGATGATGATGCCCTCGGGGCAGCCGGCGTCCGCGGCGGAGGGTCCCGAGTAGTGGACCGCCGTGTTCTTGGCGAGGATCGTGATGCCCTTCTCGCGCTCCAGCTCACCGGAGTCCATGACGCGCTCGCCGGTGGTCTCCTCGGTGGCCCGGGCCCCGAAGGCGCCCGCCTCCCAGAGCATGGCGTCGACGAGGGTGGTCTTGCCGTGGTCGACGTGGGCGACGATGGCGACGTTGCGCAGGTCCTGGCGCACGCTCATAGGGGGCACTTCTTCCGGTGGGGGACGCCGTGGGCCGGGAACCGATCAGGGCGCCGACCACAGGGCACGAAACAGGGAAAGACTAGAGGACGGCGGTCCTGACCTGCCATGGCAGGGCCGACACAGTGCCTGTGCGCCCACTCACGATCGCGTCGCAGGACCGTCACGCCGCAGGAGCCGTCACAGGAGCACGGTGACAGCCACGAGCACGACGCCGAGCACTCCGGCAACAACGGCGACCGGCCGGTTGAGGCTGCTGGTCACGCCGGTCGCCGTATCAGGAGTCGTATCGTCGGCGGCCTCGCCGCAGCGGCTGCGCACCTGCTCGGCGTAAGCCTGGATGAGGGTCCCTGCGTCGCCGGCGTCGAGATTGGTGCAGTGGGTCCCCTCCCCCGTCAGGTACTCCGGACGCACCGCCTCGACCGGCTCGGCGCTCCGCAGCCCGTCGCGCCGCTCCTGCTGCTCGCGCAGGACCTGACGGCGTCGGAAGGACTCGGACATGCCGCCGCGGCGGGGCGCGGCCGAGGCCTTCACCTCGACGTCGTCTCGCGTGATGACGGACAGCCCCCAGCGGGTCCGGCACATCTCGACCTCGTCCCAGCCCAGCACGTGGGTGCGCCAGGCATTGCGGATGGTGAGGGCCTGTGGGCTCAGGGTGATCTGCGGGGCCCACCACAGCAGCCAGGTGAGGAAGACGAGCAGGCCGGCCCAGGCCATGGCGCGCAGCCCGTGCGCCGCGCCGTCGGCGAGCCCGATCGTCAGGGCCATCGCCGCCGCGGCGAGGCCGATGAGGGCGGTGCCGAGGCGGGCCGGCAGGGAGCGAATGACGACGGTGGGCACGGGCACATCATGCCCGGTCCTCACTCCTCCACCGTCTTATCCACCGTCTTATCCGCCGCTTTGTCCACCATTTCGTCCGCTGTCTTATCCGCTGTCTCATCACTGTAGAGGTCGACACCGGCTCCGGGGACGGCCCGGATGAGCTCGCGGGTGTAGTCCTGGCGTGGATTGGCGAAGAGCTCGTCGGCCGCTCCCGCCTCCACGATCCGCCCGTGCTCCATGACGACGACGTCGTCGGCGATCTGGCGCACGACGGCCAGGTCGTGGGTGATGAACAGGTAGGTCAGCTCCAGCTCGGCCTGCAGGTCGGACAGCAGGCGCAGGATCTGGGCCTGGACCAGCACGTCGAGGGCGGAGACCGCCTCGTCGAGAACGACGATCTCCGGCTTGAGGGCCAGGGCGCGGGCGATGGCGACGCGCTGGCGCTGTCCGCCGGAGAGCTCGTGGGGATAGCGGCGCATGACCGAGCGCGGCAGGGAGACCATGTCGAGCAATTCGGCGACGCGCGCCTCACGCTCCTTGGCGGTGCCGATGCCATGGACCCGCAGCGGCTCCTCGACGACGCGGAAGATCGAGTACATCGGGTCCAGGGAGCCGTAGGGGTTCTGGAAGACCGGTTGCATGATGCGCCGCAGGGCGAAGAGCTCCTGGGGCCCCAGGGTGGACAGGTCCACGCCGTCGTGGAACACCTTGCCGGAGGTCGGGTCGATGAGGTTGAGGATGATGTTGGCGACCGTGGACTTACCTGAACCGGACTCGCCCACGAGCGCCGTCGTCGTGCCCTTGCGGATGCCGAAGCTGACGTCGTCGACGGCGGTGAGGGTCTTGTCCTTCCCCTTGGCGCCGCGCACCTCGAAGACCTTGGTGAGGTGCTCCACGCGCAGGATCTCCTCGGTGGAGCTCGATCCCAGGCTGGCGCCTAGGAGCTCGTCGTCGGCGACCTGGATCCCACGGGCGTGGGCGGACTCAATGCGCCGGGAGGCCAGGGAGGGGGCGGCCTTGACCAGGCGCTGGGTGTAGGGGTGACGAGGGTCCTGGAGCACCTCGAGACTGGGCCCGGACTCCACCACGCGGCCGCGGTGCATGACGACGATGTGCTCGGCGCGCTCGGCGGCCAGCCCCAGGTCGTGGGTGATGAAGAGCATCGCGGTGCCCAGCTCGCGCACGAGGGTCTGGAGGTGGTCGAGGATGCGCCGCTGGACGGTGACGTCCAGGGCGCTGGTGGGCTCGTCGGCGATGAGCAGGTCGGGGCGGGCGGCCAGTCCGATGGCGATGAGGGCGCGCTGACGCATGCCGCCGGAGAACTCGTGGGGGTACTGCTTGGCCCGCCGGGAGGCCTCGGGCAGGCCGGCCTGCTCCAGCAGGAGGGCCACCTGCTCGTTGACGTCGATGTGCCCGCCCGCCGAGGGGACCGGCTTATCGACGTCATCGGCGTGCCCAGTGTGTTCAGTGTGCTCGGCGATGAGGTGGGCGAGGCGGTCGTCGGCGACGCCGGCCAGGCCGTTGGCCCGCAGCGCCTCCTTGACCTGGAAACCGATGGACCACACGGGGTTGAGATTGGACATGGGGTCCTGGGGCACCAGGCCGACGGAGGAGCCGCGCAGAGCGGTGAGCTCTTGGGGGCCCAGGTGGGTGATGTCGCGCCCCTGGAAACGGATCGTGCCGCCGGTGACCCGGCCGGTTCCGGGCAGCAGTCCGATGACGGCGTGGGCCAGGGTGGACTTGCCGGAGCCCGACTCCCCCACGATGGCCACGGACTGGCCGGGGTAGAGGGTCAGGTTCGCCTTGCGCACGGCTGGGACGAGCCCGGTCGAGGAGCGGAAGGCGACCTCCAGGTCGGTGATCTCCAGGAGGGGGTCGCTCTCGGCGTTCCAGGAGGCGGCAGGGGCGAAGGTCTTGCCGGCGGCTGAGGCTGCGGTCGGGGCGCTGGTCGATGTGGGTGCGTTGGTGGGTGTCACTTGCGGGCCTTCGGGTCCAGGGCGTCGCGGACGACGTCGCCGAGCATGATGAAGCCGAGCACGGTCAGGGCCAGCGCTCCGGCGGGGAAGAGCAGGACGCTCGGGTGGCTGTTGAGGGCGTCCTTGGCGGCAGCGATGTCCGCGCCCCAGGAGACGACCGAGGAGGGCAGACCGATGCCCAGGAAGCTCAAGGTGGCCTCCGAGACGATGAAGACGCCGAGCTCGACGGTGGCGGTCACGATGATGGGGGCGGCCGCGTTGGGCATGACGTGGCGCAGCAGCATGGCCATGCGCCCCGAGCCCAGGGCGCGTGAGGCGGTCACGTAGTCCTCGTTCTTGACGCTCATGACCGAGCCCCGCGTGATGCGGGCGATCTGGGGCCAGCCGAACAGGGCCAGAACCAGGATGACGGTGAGGATCGATCGGTCGTTGCGGAACATCTGCATGACGACGATGGCTGCCAGGACGAAGGGCACGGCGAAGAAGATGTCGGTGACACGTGAGAGCAGCGCGTCGAAGAAGCCGCCGAAGAACCCGGCCAGGGCCCCGACGGCTGAGCCGACGAGGACCACGATGAGGGTGGTGAAGATGCCCACACTCACCGAGGCCCGGGCCCCGTGGACGGTACGGGCGAAGATGTCGCAGCCCTGGATGTCGAATCCGAAGGGGTGGCTCCAGGAGGGCCCCTGGTAGGAGTTGACCAGCGTGCAGTAACCGGGGTCGCGCGGGGCGATGAGGCCGGGCACGAGCGAGAAGAGCACGGCAATGGCGATGAGCACCGAGGCCGCCCAGAAGATGGGGCGACGGCGCAGCTGCCTCCAGGCGTCGAGCCAGACGGAGGCGGGAGCGGACTCGTCGGCAACGGCGTCGACGGCGCCCAGGCCGATCTCGTCGTCCTGGCTGACGAAGCGCTCCTGGCCGGGGCGCGAGGTGGGGGACGTGATGTTCTCAGGCATAGCGGATCCTCGGGTCCAGAGCGGCGTAGAGCAGGTCCACCAGGAGGTTGGAGATGATGAAGACGAGCACGAGCACGGTCGTGAAGGACACGACCATGGGGCCGTCGCCGCGGATGATGGCGGAGTAGAGGGTGCCTCCCACGCCCTTGATGTTGAAGATGCCCTCAGTGACGATGGCGCCGCCCATGAGGGCCCCCAGGTCCGCACCCAGGAAGGTGACGACCGGGACCAGGGAGTTGCGCAGGACGTGGACGATCATGACGCGGGCCCCGCTCAGGCCCTTGGCCCGGGCGGTGCGAACGTGGTCGGCGGTGAGGTTCTCGCCCACCTCGGTGCGGGTCAGGCGCAGCACGTAGGCGAAGGAGACGGCGCCCAGCACCATGGCCGGCATGAGCAGCTCGATGAAGCCGGGGCTCTCACCGGCGGTGACCGGCAGCCATCCCAGGCGGACCCCGATGATGAACTGCAGGACGAAGCCGATGACGAAGGTGGGCACGGCGATGACCACCAGGGAGAGCACCAGGACGGTGGCGTCGAACCAGCCGCCCTTCCTCACCCCGGCGATGAGGCCGAAGCCGATGCCCGCGACGGCCTCGAAGGCCAGGGCCATGAGGGAGAGCTTGATGGTGATCGGATAGGCCCGCACCAGCACGTCGAGGACGGACTCGGTCCCCCGCAGCGACTGGCCCAGGTCCAGGGTGAGCAGTCCCTTGAGGTAGAGCAGGTACTGCACGATGAAGGGCTTGTCGAGGTGGTAGCTCGCCTTGATCTGGTCAATCACCTCGGGGCTGAGCGAGCGCTGGCCCCCGAGCGCGGCGATCGGGTCGCCCGGCAGGGCGAAGACCATGGCGTAGATGAGCAGCGTGGCACCGAAGAACACCGGGACCATCTGCAGCAGCCTGCGTGCGACGTAACGAAGCATGTCCACTTCCTCCCGATCAGAACTTGGAGATGGCCTCGGCCCGCGCCCACAGGCGCCTGGCCTCGTCCGGGTCGTAGGTGAGGACCTCGTTGCCCGGCACCTCGGCGGTCCAGCCCGCAACGGTGGGGGCGGTGAAGTCCTTGGCGGGCGTGCGAGTGCCGTAGTAGAGCTTGTCGCAGATGAGCTTGCGGTCGATGGCCCGGCAGATGGCGGCGCGGCGGGCCCGCCCTTCCTCATCCATCTTCCAGTGCTCGTGGGTGACGTCGATGGCGAGTCCCTGGAAGTAGGCGGCCGGCTTGTTGATGGCGCGCTCGCCCAGCTGCTTCTGGAAGATGGGCAGGAAGGAGTCGGGGACTCCGTCAGTGATGTCGATGGCGTTGGCCAGCAGGTCGTTGTAGACCGAGTCCAAGCTCGTGTACAGCTTGAAGGTGATGCCTTTGTTCGCCACGGTGCGCCCACCGACATAGGTGGGGTTGGGTTCCAGGACGATCCGGCTGTCGTGGTCCCAGGAGACGAGCCGGTAGGGGCCGTTGCCCACCGGTTTGGCGCCGTAGGCCTTGGGGTCGGCGAAGGCCGACTCGGGCATCGGATAGTAGGCGTAGTGCCCCAGGCTGATCTTGAAGTCCGACGCCGGGGCGTTCAGCTCGACCGTGAAGGTGAGGTCGTCGACCTTGGTCAGGCCGGTCAGCTCGGAGTCCTCGTCGTAGGAGAATCCCTTGATCCTCTCGAAGAAGGAGGAGCCGAGCTGGGCGTTGGACAGCAGGGCTCCGAACTTCCAGGCCTTGATGAAGGAGTCGGATGTCACCGGGCTGCCGTCCGAGAAGGTCCAGCCCGGTTTGAGGGTGATCGTGTAGTGCTGGTTGTCCTTGGTCTCGATGGAGGAGGCCACCTCGTTGATGACGTTGCCGTCCTTGTCGTAGCGGACCAGGCCGGCGAAGACCAGGTCGAGGACCCGCCCACCGTTGGACTCATTGGTGTTGGTGGGCAGCAAGGAGTTCTGCGGCTCGGAGAGATTGGCCAGGACGACGCCGTCGTTGGCGCTGGAGCGGGCCTCCTCGTAGACCGGGATACCGGTCCAGTTGAAGTCGACGTTGGAGGCGTTGCGGGAGTAGCCGCCGATCCCGTTCTGGTACCACAGCGGGATGCCGGGCAGGTCGGCGAAGAGCTGGGACTGGGCCTGGCGGAAGTAGCCGTAGGCGGTCTGGGGATCGGTGGCGCCCGCCGCCTGGGCCAGGAGGTCGTCGAAGGTCTTCGAGGAGTACTGGGAGTCGTTCGCGCCGGCACCGGTCTGGAAGGTGGCGTTGAGGAAGTTCTCCAGCGAGGGGTAGTCGGCCGACCATCCCGAGCGGAAGACGCCGAGCAGACTGTGGTCGGTGATGGCGGTGCGCATCTCGGAGAACTGGGCCACCGGCAGGGGCTCCATGGTGATGCCCAGGACGTTGGACACCGAGTGGCACACGGCCTCGGCCCAGGTCTTGTGGGGGCCGTCGGAGTTGTAGGCCAGGGTCAGCTTGCCGCTGCCGCTGCCCAGGCCGCCTCCGCCCGAGCTCGATCCGCGCGAGCAGCCTGAGACCAGGAGCATGCCGAAGGCCGCCGCACCGAGTCCGAAGCCGCGGCGCGACACTGTCAGAGCGTGGTTCATGCGACCTCCATTGGGCATGGAACTGACTGGGACTGTCACTGGGACATGGGGTTTCGGGCGCACTGAGTTGCATCAGGGATGCTCAGGCGCCGTCCATGAGCGGAGATCCTACGTCCAACAAGGAAACAGAATCGACACGTTGGCTACGTGTGAGACGTGTAGGACGTGTAGGAGAGGAAGTAGTCCTCAGGCGCGCCAGGCCTGAGCCAGCATCTCGTAGGAGCGGCGCCGCAGGGCCGGGTCGTGGGCGTAGGTGACCACGAGGATCTCGTCGAGGTCCCAGCGGTCGGCCAGCTCGCGCAGGCGGGCGGCGACGTCGTCGGCCGTTCCGACAAAGGACAGGGACATGGCCGTCTCAACCGCGGCCTCCCTGCCGAGCGCGTAGGCGCGCCAGGCCTGCGGGTCCTCAGTGGGCGGGTCGAGAGGGGCGGGCCGGTTGCCGACGATGCGGGCGGCAGCGGCCATGGCGGTGCTGAACAGGAAGCTGGCCTCATCCTGGCTGGGGGCCACCATGACGTTGACTGCGGCCGCGACTCGGGGAACGGGCCGAAGGGCCTGCTGGGCACCCTGAGCCTCCTCCGCCTGCGACTCCAGGACGGAGCGGTAGGTGGCGATGGCCGCCTCGGCCTGGACCGGGGCGAAGTGCGAGGCGACGGCGAAGGGCAGCCCGAGCCTGCCGGCCACACGCGCCCCGTTGACGGAGGAGCCGAGCACCCACACGGTCGGGTGGGTGCCCTCGCCCGGGATGGCCCTGACCCGGGGGGCGTCGGGCCCGGGCATCTGGGCGGCGACGTCAGGAGCACTGGACGCACCCAGGAGGAGGGAACCGGGGAGCCGTTCCGGTACGGGCTCGTCACCGAGGTAGGTGAGGATCTCGAGGATCTCCTCGGCGAAGCGGCCCGGGTCGGAGGCACCTCGACGCAGCGCTGCGGCCGTGAGCCGGTCCGTGCCCGGAGCGCGTCCCAGCCCCAGCTCGACCCGGCCGGGGTAGAGGGTGGCGAGGGTGCCGATCTGCTCGGCGACGACGAGCGGAGCGTGGTTGGGCAGCATGATCCCGCCGGAGGCGACACCCAGGCGTTCGGTGGCCGCCAGGACCTGCCCCATGAGGACGATGGTCGCCGAGGACAGGTAGGTGGTCGAGCCGTGATGCTCGGCCAGCCAGAAGTGCTCGTAGCCGGCGACGTCGGCGGCTCGAGCGAGGGCGATCATGTCGGTAAGCGCGTCGGTGCGGCTGTGTCCGGCGCTGACGGGGACCATGTCCATGACGGACAGAACGGGTGCGGCCCGCCTTTCGGGCTGACTCATACCGGCACTCTAACCCGCACCGGCCGCCCCGAAGCGGGCCTTGAGACCCGTGTGCCCCGCCGAGCAAGGGCCCGGCGGGGCACACGGAGGGCCTGAGCCACGAGGATCAGTGAAGCCGGCCGCGGGCGGGCAGCAGCCCGGTGGCGACCAGGGACTTGAGGATGTCGCCCACGATGAAGGGGACCACCCCCATGCTCAGGGCGGCACCCCAGCTGGCACCGGTGGCGATCTTCAGCCAGACGATGCCGGGGACGTAGACCGAGGCGGAGGCCAGCAGCATGAGGCCGACGCCGGTGGCGACCCGACGAGCCGTCGAGCCGGAGTGACTCGACCACACGGAGGCGGCGCGTCCGGCGATGGCGGCGATGAGGACGTAGCCGATGACGTAGCCGAAGGTGACCACGACGCCACTGCTCCAGCCGGCCAGGACCGGGGCGCCGACGGCGGCCAGGGCTCCGAGCAGCAGCGCGGACAGGGCGCCGCGGCGCGAGCCCAGAACGGCACCGACACCCAGGGCGGCGAAGGTACCCATGGAGATCGGCACGGGGGTGAAGGGCAGAGGGATCGAGATCTGGCCGATGAGGGTCAGGGCGACCGTGCCGGCCAGGACCAGCCCGACCTCACGAACACGAGCAAGTGCGGGACTGAGGGCGAGGCTGTCAGCAGCAGATGTGGAGGAGGGTTTGGTGACCATGTCTCAACCCTACGGGTAGCGACGGCGATGTGAACGACCGGATCCCACCGAAGCACCACACCACCATTTGTAGGAACCCCACAAAGAATATGGGGCTGTTCCCCTTCAATACTGCACTAGATAGGTGGTTTTCACAGTTCTTACAGGTGCCCCTCGATCCAGGTGAGGATGTCGCCGGTGACCTGGTCCCGGTTGGTCTCATTGAGGAGCTCGTGGCGTCCGCCCGGGTAGAGGATGACGGAGACCTCGCGCACACCGGCACGGCGGTAGAGGGTGGCGGCCCGCTGGACGCCCCGCCCCATGGCGCCGACCGGGTCCCGATCACCGGAGGCCAGGAGCATCGGCAGCCCTGCGGGCACCGCGGCGGCATGAGAAACAGTATTGACGGCACCCTGCCCGGCCACGAGGTCGCGGAAGAAGCTGGCGGCGCACACGAACCCGCACCAGGGGTCGGCGACGTAACGGTCGACCTCCTTGGTGTCCCGGCTGATCCAGTCGGCCTCGGTGCGGTTGGGGGCGAAGTGCCGCTGGTAGGGGCCGAAGGCGAGCGCATTGAGCAGGCGGGAGGGGTGACGCGGGCCCCGCAACCGGGACTCCCCGGCACAGATCGCCGTTGCGGGCCGGGTCAACGCGCCGGTCCCGGCGCCGGTCCCCAGCAGAATGAGTCCGGCCAGCTCACCGCCACGGCGCGTGGCCAGGTCTCGCGCCAGGAAGGAGCCCCAGGAGTGGCCCAGGAGGAAGACGGGGACGCCGGGCCAGGCCCGCCGAGCCGCGTCCAGCACGGTAACCATGTCAGCCACGACCGTCTCCCAGCCGTCCTGCTCGGCGACGAAGCCGAAACTATCGGCAGAGGCGGTGGCCCCGTGACCGCGGTGGTCCTCAGCCAGGACAGCGTATCCCTCCTCCACCGCGGAGGCGGCGAAGCGGGCGTAGCGCGAGGCATGCTCGGCCATGCCGTGGGAGATGAGGATGATGCCCCGGGGACGGGCGGCGCCGGCCATCTGCGGGTGCGGCGTCACCATGGTGCGGACCCCGGCGCCGTCCTCGGGCACGTCCGACACCCGCAGGGAGCCATCGATAAGCCACTCGGGGAGCCAGATGTGGACAACCAGACGCGTTCCGTCGTCGGCCGTGAGCCGAGTAAGGCTGGTCTGCATCGGATCCTCCTCAGGCAGCATCATCACATGGGGCGTCGGTCACGCACAGGTCGGCATCGGTCATCATTGATCGTGCCGACGACTGACGATCGGCGGCGGTGCAGGTCTCCCGGGCACGGGCCCTGCGGCCTCCCGCCTCCCCTAGGGAGAAGCCTAGTTCTCCGATGTCGAGCCGGCAGCGTTACCGCAGAAGTGAATCGCGGCAGGCCCGCTGCGGAGGTTTCCACGGATGAACATTGATGACTGACTGTCCGGGAGCATTACCTAAAATCCTGAGGGTTTCATGAAACTTCCCCTTTGGTAACCCGGCTGTTTTCTCCCTTGCTCCCCGCGCCCGGTCCCGCCTGGTCTACGGTGGCCGCCATGGCCGCCCACTCCTTCACTCTCGTTCCCGCCGCCTACGTCTACCTCCTGCGCCCGGCTCCCGACTCCCCTCGCGACCGGGACGGGGCGGCGAGCGCCTCGACCCAGGTGCTCCTCCAGCTGCGACGGAACACCGGGTACATGGACGGGCACTGGGCCTGCGGCGCCTCGGGCCACGTCGAGGCCGCCGAGAGCGTCGTCGAGACGGCCCTGCGCGAGACCCGAGAGGAACTCGGCCTTGCCGCGGCCGCCGCGGACCTGAACCCGCTGACGGCGATGCACCGCAGCAATGACCTGGGCGGTGCCGCCCTGGAGCAGCGCGTCGACCTGTTCTTCACACTGCGCACCTGGGAGGGCACGCCGGCCGTGCGCGAGCCGTCCAAGAACGCGGGCCTGCGCTGGTTCCCGCTGACCGGGCTGCCCGACCTGGTACCGCCCCACGAGCGCTACGTCCTGACCCTGCTGGCCGGCGCCCTCGACGGCGGCACGCCGGTGCCCCCGATCACCACCTTCGGTTTCGACACCGGCCAGGACATCGCTCACTACGGCGTCGCCCTGCCGCACTGACCTCAGCCAGCGAGGAATGCCTCGATGGCGGGCAGCTCGCGGCGGGCCTGGGCCAGGCCGGCCTCGAAGGCGGTGACGATGCGGTCGTAGCGAAGCTCGCCGTTGGTGATGGGCATGCGCTCAGGCCGGAAGAGGTAGACACGTCCCTGACTGCTCAGCTCCTCGAGCTCGTCGACAGTGCGGTTGTAGTTCTCGGGGCGGTCGATGACCGCCTGGATGAGGGCCGGGTAACGGGAGTAGAGCCGCTGGAGGACCTCGATCTCATGGCGCCGCATGGGCGGCTTGCGGTAGCCCTCGGGACGGGTCATGACCACGAGCAGCTTGTCGTAGCCGTCGGCGCGGGCGGCGTCGACGGCGAACCCGCCGGTGGGTCCGACGGCACCGTCCATGTAGGGGGCACCGTCGACCTCGACCATGGGCATGAGCACCGGCATCGACGACGACGCCCGGGCCCGTACCAGCAGGTCACCCATGGTGGGCATGTCCTCCAGGCCCCAGTAGACCTCTTCGCCGGTGTCGCAGCGGAAGGCGCCCAAGCGCACCGTGGCCGGTGAGGCGGCGAAGGTCTCCCAGTCGAAGGGGATGGACTCGTCGGGCGCGGAGGTGTGCAGGTAGATGTGCTCGGAGTTGAAGTAGCCCTTACCGGCCACGAAGCTGCCCCAGCCTCCGGCCTTGGGGTCAGTGGTCAGCCCCAGGTAGGCCTCTCGGGTGCGCCAGGTGTCCCGGGAGACGAAGTTGCAGGTGTTCGTGCAGCCCGCCGAGATGCCGCCGACCCAGGGGAAGGAGAGTCCGGCCTCCAGCATGACGCGCACGAGGCCGGCCGTGTAGGCACCGCGCATGCCGCCGCTTTCGAAGACGAGGGCGACGTCGTCGGGGCCATGAGTGACAGGGGCGGGCCGGTGATTGGGGTCGGAGACGGGGACGGGCCGTTGGACAGGGCCGGAGACGGGGACGGGGACGGGGCGCGAGCTCACGCCCGGGAGCCTATGGGTTACATGGTGCGATCGCACGGGTGATTCCCGCCCCATGTCTGCCGGGCGGTCGGGAGAGTAGCGTGAGGCCATGAGCACCTCGAGCACGCCGCACTTTCTTGAGCCAATGACCATGCGCGGGCTGACCGCCCGCAACCGCCTGTGGCTGCCGCCCATGTGCATGTACACGGTTGAGGCGCAGGACGGCGTCGTCACCGACTGGCACGTGACCCACTACGCCAGCCGCGCGGTGGGCGGTTTCGGCACGGTCATCGTGGAGGCCACGGCGGTCACCCCGGAGGGGCGCCTGTCCCCCAACGACCTGGGGCTGTGGTCGGATGAGCAGGTCGCCGGCCAGCGCCGCCTCGTGGAGGCGATCCACGCCGGCGGGGCCCTGGCGGGTATCCAGATCGGGCACGGCGGACGCAAGTCGGGGACCCCTCCGTGGCGCCCCAAGGTGGAGGGCGCACGCACCGGCACCCTGGAGGGCTGGGAGCTGCTGGCCCCCAGCGCGATCCCCTTCCCCCATCACGCGGTTCCCAGCGAGCTGGACGAGGCCGGGATCGGTCGAATCGCGGAGGCCTTCGCGGCGGCCGCGCGGCGCGCCGTCGAAGCCGGCTACGACGTCGTCGAGATCCACGGCGCCCACGGCTACCTCATCCACGAGTTCCGCTCCGCCCTGTCCAACCAGCGCACCGACTCCTACGGCGGAAGCGTGGAGAACAGGCAGCGCTTCCCGCTCGAGGTGGTGCGGGCCGTACGCGAGGCCATCGGGTCGCAGACGGTGCTCGACATCCGCCTGTCGGCCTCGGACTGGGCCGAGGGCGGCGTCACCGGCGAAGAGACCGCCGCCTTCAGCCGCGAGCTGGTGGAGGCCGGCGTTGACGTCCTACACATCTCCAGCGGCGGGAACGTCCCGGCCGCGGTGCCGGTGGGACCCGGTTACCAGCTGCCGCTGGCCCAGCAAGTCAAGCAGGCCGTCGCCGGTAGCGACGTCCCGGTGGTGGGCGTGGGTCTCATCGAGGAGGCGGCCCAGGCCGAGCAGGCACTCATCTCCGGGCAGGCCGATGCGATCGCCGTGGGCAGGGCCGCCCTGCGCGACCCCTACCTGCCGCTGCGCTGGGCGGCCGACCTGGGGGTCCGCTCCTGGGACGAGGCCCCCTGGCCCATCCAGTACTGGCGCGGCACCTGGAGCTGAGCGAGTCCTCGGTCTGCCCTCCACCAGTACTATCTCCTGGGAAGTCCTCAGTCGCATGCGACGTATCCATCTTCTG
The DNA here is from genome assembly GCF_001956585.1 of Actinomyces naeslundii. Lineage (GTDB taxonomy): Bacteria > Actinomycetota > Actinomycetes > Actinomycetales > Actinomycetaceae > Actinomyces > Actinomyces naeslundii. The sequence continues at coordinate 143,310 of NZ_MSRR01000004.1, forward strand.
GAGGTAGATCCTTGGGCAGCAGTGATTCGACGGTTCCCAGCACGCAGAGGCACCGCGGGGACGTGTACTCCTCGCAGTGCCCGTGCCGCGATCTTCTGGACGTCGTGGCCAACAAGTGGTCCGCACTGGCCATCGGCGCACTGGCCGAGGGACCGTTGCGCTTCGGGGAGCTGCAACGGCGCCTTCAAGGAATCTCGCCGAAGGTACTGACCGCTACGCTGCGCCGGTTGGAGGACCACGGACTCGTGCACCGCGAGGTGATCCCAGAGGTTCCTCTTCACGTGGAGTACTCCCTGACGGAGGTCGGCCGGAGCGCCGTCGAACCGGTATTCGCGCTTCGGGAATGGGCCGAGTCCCGATACGCGCATGCGCTGACTCACGCGAGGTCGACGCCGTAGGTCGTGTGTCGACGTGAAGACGACTCCCAGAGCAATGCCCCGGGGAATCGCCACTGCGCACAGTTCGTCGGGAACGCACCTGAGCCCTCGGCATCGGACTCTAGGGTGCCGCGGGCCTACGGCGCACCCACGAGTCCCTGGGCATTCGGACGTCGTCACGGCTGACACACCAGCACCCCACTATCTTCTTGATAGTAGGGGTCATTGCGGGTAACCACTTTCTTCTGACTACGGTCTGTGCTCGTTGACGGTGCACTTCCGTCGAACCTGGCACAAGCCGATGAGCAAGGAGCTATCGATGCCCTCAAGCAGCCCCGACACCCAACGCACCATGACCGCTGTCGTCACTCGATCCGGTGGCTCAGTGGACATCCCGGATGTCCTGGTCGATGCCACCGTCCCCGCCCCAGCGGCTCCCACTGGCCACGACATCCTCGTGGAGGTCAAGGCACTGTCCGTCAACCCCGTTGACGTCAAAGTGCGCGCCGCCCTCAACCATGCCGGCGGTGAGGAACGCATCCTGGGATGGGATGCAGCGGGGACAGTCATCGCGGTCGGCGAGCAGACCACTCTCTTCCAGCCCGGCGATGACGTCTACTACGCCGGAGCACTGGAGCGTCCCGGCTCCTACGGACAGCTGCAGCTCGTGGACGAACGCATCGTTGGACCGAAGCCGAGCTCGTTGGACTATGCAAGTGCGGCGGCACTGCCCCTGACCTCGCTCACCGCGTGGGAGGCTCTTTTCGACAAGCTCCACCTGAGCAGGGACTCCGCAGGCACGATCCTCGTGCTGGGAGCCGCAGGAGGGGTGGGCTCCATGGTGATCCAACTGACCAAGGCCCTCACTGATGTCTCCGTCATCGCCACTGCCTCACGTGAGGAGTCCCGCGACTGGGTCCGGTCGCTGGGTGCCGACGCAGTGGTGGACCACTTCGCCGAGGACCTCGCGCAGCAGGTTCTCGCCATCGCACCGGACGGCGTCGACTACGTCTTCACCCCGCAGAGCCGAGGGCGCGTGCCGCTGCTGACCACGGTGGTTCGTCCTTTCGGGGAGATCGTCGCCATCGACGACGAGCGGGACCTGGACCTGTACGCGCTCAAGGACAAGGCCATCTCATGGCACTGGGAGTTCATGTTCGCCCGCCCCAGGCACGGCTACGACCTCATCACCCAGCACCACATCCTCTCCACCGTCGCCGAGCTCATCGACAGTGGAAGGATCCGTAGCACTGCGTCCCAGACGCTCACGCCTCGCAATGCTGCGCAGATACGGGCAGCTCACCGCCTCATCGAGAGCGGGCGCACGGTGGGAAAGATCGTTGTGACCGACGCCGGCTGAGTCGACCGAATCGAAACCGAAGCGGGCCCCGATCGCCATACGCAGCGGGCTATCCGACGGCGTCGAGGTAGAGCCAGCGGCCGGCGCGGCGGGTGAAGCGGGAGCGCTCGTGCAGGGCATCGTCCACCACTCCCCCGCGCCCGTCGCCGCTGCGGTAGGTGGCGGTGAACTCCACGATGCCGGTCTCGTCGTCCGCCCCGCCGTCGACGGTCTCGTGGATGGTCAGTCCCGTCCACCGGGTCCCGGGGTGGCAGTAGGGCCCCTCGGGGCGGGTGCGCGGGTGCCAGGTGCGGAAGAGATAGTCCTCGTCGCCGACGACGAAGGCCGTGTAGCGCGAGCGCATGAGTGCCTGGGCGGTGGGCGCCGGGGCGCCGTCGTGGAGCGGCTCGCAGCACTGGGCGTAAGTGCGCCCGCTGCCGCAGGGGCAGAGGTCGGCGCCGTGCACACCGGCGGCACGGATCGGCGAGTCCACCCGGTCCCTGCGGCCGACTCGCTTCCCCGCCACGCTCAGGCCCCCTGCCAGTAGGCGTGCAGGGCCTGGGCGAGCCAGGGGCCGTCTTTGACGCCGCCCATTTCGCGGGCCGAGTGCATGCTCAGCAGGGGCACGCCGACGTCGACCGTGGTGATGCCGAGGCGGGTGGCGGTGATGGGGCCGATGGTGGAGCCGCAGGGCACGGCGTTGTTGGAGACGAAGTTCTGGCTGGGCACGCCGGCCGCGGCACAGGCCCGCGCCCAGATCGCGGCGCCCGCGGCGTCGGTGGCGTAGCGCTGCTGGGCGTTGATCTTGAGCAGGGGTCCGTGGTTGATGAGCGGCTGGACGGCCGGGTCGTGCAGGTGGGCGTAGGCGGGGTGGACGGAGTGCCCGGCGTCGGCGCTCACACAGGTCGAGCGGGCCAGGAGGGCCTCGAGGCCGTCACCGCTGACGCCCAGCACCCGGGCCAGGCGCCGCAGCAGCGTCTCGAGGAAGGGGCCGCCCGCCCCGGAGCGCGTGTCCGAGCCGACCTCCTCGTGGTCGAAGGCGACCAGGATGACGGGCTCGGCGGGCTGGGTCTCGGCGGCCGCGAGCGCCTCGAGGGCGACCAGCCCGGCGTGGACGGAGGAGAGGTTGTCCAGGCGGGAGGAGGCCAGGAACTCGCCGTCGCGGCCGAAGCGGGCGGACGCCTGGGTGGGGTAGGTCAGGACGTCGTGGCCGGCGAGCTCGGCCGGGTCGATGCCGGCGATCTCGCACAGGTGGGTCTCGACGGCGTCGGGGGCGGCGTCGGGTCCGGCCAGCGACCACAGGGGCAGCAGGTGGGTCTGACGGTCCAGGTGGAGGGTGTCGTTGACGCTGCGGTCCAGGTGCGGGGCGATCTGGGCCACGCGGGCGATGGGGCCGGTGCGCACGAGGTGGACGGCGCCGTCACGGGTGGTCAGGCGTCCGGCCAGGCCCAGCTCGCGGTCGAGGAAGGAGGCGAGCAGGGGGCCGCCGTAGACCTCGGCGTTGATGAGCTGCCAGCCGGAGCGGACGAGGGCGGCGGCGGGCTTGAGCTTGAGGGCCGGGGAGTCGGTGTGGGCGCCGACGATGCGCAGGCCCGCCCCCGGGTTGAGTGTCTCCGGCAGCGCCCAGGCGGCGATAGCGCCGTCGCGGATGACGTAGCCGCGCCGCGGCAGGCCCTGCTCCCAGGTGACGGTCTCGTCGGCGCGAGTGAAGCCGGCCGTCTCCAGGCGGCGGGCGACCTCGGCGGCGGCGTGGTAGGAGCTCGGCGAGGCGGTGACGAAGTCGATGAGCGAGTCGGTGTAGGCGTCGTCGCGCAGGATCGCGGCGGCACGGACGGGAGCGCTGGCGGCATCAGTCATGGCCCCAGTCTTCCACCGGTGCGCCCTGACCGACCCTCCTCCCAAGAGAACCCACCGTGAGGTAGGGCAGAATCGGGGTGTGAGCATCTCTCAGCCGGTCATCCCGCCCGCCTCGTCCACGCCCGTGCGCGCCGTCCTGCTCGATGCCGACGGTGTTCTGCAGCTCATCGGCACTCCGTGGGGCGAGGCGCTGACCCGCGGCGGCGGACCCGCCTTCGCCCAGGCCATGATCGACGGTGAGACCGACGCCCTGACAGGTCGGGAGACCCTCACCGAGCTGCTGGAGCGGGTGGTGAAGAGCCTGGGGCTGGAGCTGCGCGCATCGGACCTGTTGGAGATGTGGCACCGGGCCACGCCCGACCCGGTGGCCTGGCAGCTGGTGAGAGACCTGCGCGAGGCGGGTTACACCACGGTCCTGGCCACCAATCAGCAGTGGGAGCGTCGGGCCTGGATGCGCGAGCAGCTGGGCTATGAAGGCCTGTGCGACATCGACGGCTACTCCTGCACGCTGGGGGTGGCCAAGCCGGATGCCGCCTACTTCCACCGGCTGCTGGAGCTCGCAGGGGTGGAGGCGGGCCAGGCCCTGTTCATCGATGACAGCGCCACCAACATCGCCGCGGCCCGCGAGGTGGGCTTGCGCACTATCCACCACCCGGCCGACGCCGGCGGCGAGCTCCTGCGCCGCGAGGTCACCCAGGCCTTGACGCTGGCCGCCAGTCCGTCGCAAGGATGAGCCGGCGGACACCGTTCCTTCTTTCGGAACTTGCCCATCAGGCGCGCGAGGGGAAGACTCCCCCTGACACCAGCGATCAGTGAAGGACGACTCATGGCAGGAACGACGGCGGACGACCAGGCCTCCGAGACCACCACCGCTATGGAGCCTGCAGCGTCCTCCCTCCAGCCCCCCATCTCCAACGCCCGCCGCGCCCCCGAGATCTTCCTGCGCCTCATCACGGCGATCCACTCCGTACTGCCCAGATTCGTACGCAGCCGGCTGCCGGTGACCTTCATCGGCTACGCGATCATCAACGGCTCGGCCTTCTTCCTGGACATCACCTGCCTGTGGGTGTTCTACAACCACCTTCACTGGTTCTACCCGGTGGCGGTCACGGTCGGCTACGCCATCGCCGCCGTCTACTCCTTCCTGCTCAACCGTTGGCTGAACTTCCAGGCTCATGGGCACGTCATCGAGCAGGGGGCGGGCTACACGGCCGGCATCATCAGCCAGTACGTCATCTTCATTCTCGGGCTGTCCTCGCTGCTGCACTGGTTCGGGGTCAATGCCGAGCTGGCTCGCGTCATCTCGGCCTGCTGCGAGGGGATCTACCTCTACGTGTTCATTCGGCTGTGGGTGTTCCGCGGGGTGCCGGAACCCGCGCGGGCGCGCCGCTGAGGGCCCGCGCGCTCACCAGTAGGCGCGGGTCGTCTCGGTGGGGCCGTCGAGCTCGGTGAAGCCGGCGTCGATGACGCGGACGGGCCGGGCGGCGGTCTCCCACTGCTCCCGGCTGGGCACGACGACGCGTACCCGGTAGCCGTCGTCGGCCCAGGCCCGCCGCACGGCGGGATCCATGGCCGAGCTCTCCCAGGCGAGCTGGGCGGCGTGACCGCACTGGGCGGCGAGCTTGCCCGAGGTCATCTCGTGCAGGGGCGTGACCTCGATCGTCACCAGAGCCCCGGCGGAGGCCGACGCCGATCCGAGGGCGATCTCGGCTGCTGCGGCCGGGTCCCGCTCAGCTCGGGCGGTGATCGCGGCCGGTGGTGGAGGCAGCTCGTCGCCGGTCGGGAAGTGGGTGCCCTCCACCTGGGTCTTGGCCAGGGCACCGGGCAGGGGGCGCACCGGGCCGGGGACGAAGGCCCGCGCGGCGGCCTGCCCCCAACCCGACGGGCCGTCCTGGGTGACGGTGACGCCGTCGATCCCCTGAACCTCCTCCCAGCGCTTACCACGAGCACGACGCACGATCTTGCGGATGCGCCCGTCGCGCCAGTACTCGACGGCCGGGCTCCACACTCCGCCGGGGGCGGAGGCGGGCGCGGCCAGGAGGGCGACGACGGCGCGAGCGGCGGCCTCCGCCACGTCGATGCGCCGGGGCGGGCGAACCTTGTCGTAGCGCACGGCGATCTGCATGCCCCAGGGGACCGCGTGGTCCGGGTGACCGGACAGGGAGGGCGACTGCGACGGTGAAGACGGCGAGTGAGACGACGGCAAGGAGTGCGGCACGGGCAGGAGCCTACGGGGTCGTTGTCGACGGCGTCAGGTCCCGCCTGCACCTCACCTCCTGGAGGACCACCTGTTCCTTGGGGACGACCAACCAGGACTTTTCCCTCCAAACGGCGGATAAGTGACGCACGAAGATCCTCCTGGGGCAGGAGATGAATCCAGCGACGAGTCGTTTAAGTTGCCACCATGCAACCTCCTGTTCCGCCCACCATCTCTGAATCCCCAAGCCCGACGCCGTCGGACGCACCTCCCTCTCGCCCACGGATGTTCAACGGCGCGACCATTCACGGCATCAGGGGTATCCGCGAACTGCGTCACCCTGCCGAGATCCCGCTCATGATCGCGACGAGCGTGGCGACGGGACTGGCCTATCTGCTGTGGATCGCCCTGCTGATCTGGTTGAGCGCTGTGCCTGAACCGACCGGTCCGGGGGCTCAGGTTCGCGACTTCTTCCTCGACCAGGAGGGCAGTGGCATGCAGTTCCTCCTGCTGGTACCCGCCATCCCGATCGTCCTCTGGGTGGGACGCGCGATGCTGTACGCCAAGCTCCGCGCAACCGCGGTCCAGATGAGTCCCACCCAGTTCCCGGAGGGCTACCGGATGGTTGTCGAGGCGGCCCGGAAGTTCGGCATGCGCCGGGTTCCCGATGCCTACGTGGTGATGGGCAACGGTCGGATCAACGCCTACTCAGCCGGCCACGGCTTCCGACGCTTCGTGGCCGTCCACTCCGACATGTTCGAGATCGGGGGTCAGGTCCGCGACCCTGAGGCACTGCGCTTCGTCATCGGACATGAGGTCGGGCACCTTGCCGCAGGTCATATCTCCCTCCTGCGTCTGCTGTTCGTCACACTCGGTCAGAACGTTCCGCTTCTGGGCAAGGCTCTGATCCGCTCCCAGGAGTACACGGCGGACAACCACGGCTACGCCTATGCGCCCGAGGGCGTGCCCGGGGTCATGGGGGTCCTCTCCGGCGGCAAGTACCTGGGGGCCGAGGTCAACACCCACGCTCTGGCAGATCGCGCCACGCGGGAGAAGGGGCTGTGGTTGCACCTGTCCGTCTGGCAGTCCACGCACCCGGTCATCACCTGGCGCGCCCACGCACTGCGCGACCGCAGCCGCCCAGGACGGATCATGATCCGCCCGCCGGAGTCGACCGCCTGGTTCCCGCCCTCGGCTCCCAGCGGCTACCAGCGCTCTGATTCCTGGCCGACGCCGGAGCAGGTGCTCTCGGTGCTGGACTCCACCACCACGAGCGTGCCCAGCGAGGAGCAGTTCGGCCGCTACCCGGGCGTTGCCTACGAGATTCCCCGCAATGAGCTGCGCTGGGCCTCCCCCGTTCCCGTTTCGGTGAGGTCCGAGCCGGCCGGGCAGGCGGCCTTCGAGGGCGGACAGCCCACCCCGGCCCCTGCCGAAGCGCAGCATCTCGAGTCGTACGGATACACCCCGTCAGCCGGGCGGGAGGGTGGGCTCGCGGGAGACTCCTCCGCAGCCCCCTCCGCCCCGCCGGCTGCGGAGGATCGAGGCGGCTGGCCCGGCCAGGCCTGAGACCGGCCCGGTCCCGCACGTCCCCATCAACACGGCGGCGCCGGTTGGAGAACGCTCACGTTCTCCAACCGGCGCCTCTCTGCGGCTATCGTGCGATTGTGCCCTGTGCCTGCGTTGACGCGCCGGGCGTCTCAGCTCGGGGCGACGGCGCTGGCCGCCGTGGTGAAGGAGCTCAAGGCATCCCGCAGGTCCGCGGCGTCGTCGGCAACATGAATGGCCTGGCAGCGGGCGGCGAGATCGTCGAGCTCGGCCAGACGCTGACCAACCGACTCGACCACGCCCGAGGCCGCGGCGGACAGCTCTGCGGCCGTGGCCGGCAGGGCCGGGTCGGTAGAGGCGGGCGAACCGGTCCACAGCATGAGGAGCTGGTTGGGAATCGTCATCATGCGGCTGACCTCCCCGATGTACGCCACGACCTGGGCCGCAAGCGCTCGGTGCGCCTGGGCCTGCCGCTCCATCTCCGCAATGCCGTCGTTGAGGGACTCAATGAGGTCAGGAATCGCCTCTGCCGAGTACTGCGGGTCTCCGACGCCGTCAATGAGCTCGACGGTGAACAGAGAGGTGATGGTGGCGTGCAGACGGGCCAGGGCGATGCGGAAACGGGTCCGGGCGCCGTTGGTGTCGAGCTCGGCCAGGGTGCTGACGAGGCGAGCCACAAGCGGGCTGACCAGCCTCTGCATCTGGGTCCACAGATCCAGCAGGTCGGCCAACGGCTTGACCTGGGGGTCGGAGCGGTCCAGCACGGCGATCCGCTCGGGACTCAGGCGCGGGTCCTCCAGAGTCTGGGTCAGGCCCTTGCCGGCGGCCTTGAGCGAGGCCGACAGCTCGGCGAGCTGCTGCTGACCGGACATCCAGGAGTCGAGCCCGGTGGCGATGGTGGTGACCGAGTCGAGCATGACGCGCAGGTCCCCTGTGGCTCCCGGCCGCACCGGAGTGCCGTCAGAGAGCTCTTCGCGTCTCGCCACCTCCGCAGGCAGGGCCGTGTTCTGGAACTCCTCATAGGAGGACAGGCCCGCCCCGGCCAGCAGCTCGGCGATGCGACCGAGCCCCTGCTCAGCCGCTGCCCGACGATTGGCCCCAGCACCGATGGACTGGTCCTCAACGGCGCGGGCGTCGCGGTAGATGGCGCAGGCGGTGTCGAAAAGGTCGGTGCACACCGGTCGAGTGCGCACCGAGAGGTAGCCGCCGTCGGACAGCGGAGTGACAGTGGCGAAGACGTCGTACTCACTGCCGTCGGCGGCGAGGTTGCGCACGTAGGCGGCGAAAGGGCTGCCGGTCTTGAGGGTGTCCCACATGGCCTTGAAGGCGCCGCCAGGCATCTCTGGGTGACGGATGATGTTGTGCGGAGCGCCGGAGAGCTCATCACGCCGGTACCGGGAGAGCTCGATGAACACGTTATTCGAGTGGCGGATGACGCCGCGCGCGTCAGTGGTGGAGAAGAAGAGCTGGTCCACGCCCACCTCGTGGGTGGCTCCGGTGACCTGTGGCATAACGAGTGCTCCTTGAAGTGATTGGGCGCGACGGCGTCCGGCTCAGCAAGAGGCGAAATCCTCACCCCTCGTCCACTGAATTCCGGCTGGACAGTTGAACAATAACATCCCGTTTCCGAGAGGAAATCTGAAAACTTCCCGTAACTGACCGACCGCACGGCCATACCGCACGTTCAGAATGTGCGTCTTTTCACGCATCGCAACACATCGCCTCACAGTGACATCACCCCCCCCGACGCGGCGACAACCCACCTTCTCTCCCTCCACAGTAATGAGCACCGGAAAACGGTGAACTCGCGCCCCAGAAGAACACCAGCGACGCTACTCATGCACGTGAATACACAGCCAGGACACGACGTCGACTGCATAACACTGGAACCTGAACTGAAGGCCTTGTGAAAACAGGAGAAACGCGCCGAGCAACTTCCCAGCGAACTTTGAGATATATTGAAGTGCCTCCACAGGAGCAGTGGGTTACATAGTGACTGCCGCCGGACGGAACCGGTCGCGAGGGTTGGGGAGCCTGATGACCGATCGGATTTCGAGGCCGCCCGGGTTGATAGGGAGCCCGGCGCGAGTCGCTCTGGCGAAGGAGGGTGACTCCGCCTGGAATTATGGGATCCAGGCCGACGCCACCCTCAACGACAGGGGCCTGTGGGTCTCGGAATTCTCCGAGCCCCACAGGCCGCGTCATTTTTCGACGTCATTGCGTCGATTTCTTCTCCACACTCCCGTCTATCGAATAAGGCGGGGAAACAGACGGACACCGATCGCCATGACTACGAGCTCCACCAGGGTCTGAGTCACCACCGCAATCGGCGCCATCCCCATAGAATCGGGCAGCGCCAGAGCCAACGGCAGAACCACCAGCGAGTTACGGGTAGTCCCGGAGAAGGCGAGAGCCAGGCGCTTCTGACGTCCCTGGTGAGCCATGCGCCCGGCGACGTCTCCCACAGCCGGCATAACAAGAGCGAAAGTCACGAAGAGGGGAACAACCCGGGCGACGACGTCGGGCCGGGAGGCGACATGGGGAACCTGGGAGGCGACGACGAACACCAGGGTCGCCATCATGAGCGGAACCATGAGCGCCGTCGTCGCTGAAGCGAGCCGGGCGGATGGCCGGAACCGGGGTGAAGCACGCCGCGTAAGGATCGATAGCCCCATGGGCAGTGCGATCATGAGGACGAAAGCCTGCGCGAAGGGCTGCCAGCTGATACCACCGCCCTGAGCCCCAGGTGAGCCGGCGGCGAAGGCCAGCCACAGTGGCAGGACGAGGGCCTGGATGAGCATGAGAGCCGGAGATGCCGCCAGGATACGCGACCATGCGCCGCCGGCCAGACGGGTGAAGACCATGACGTAGTCAACGCAGGGCGCCAGGAGCACCAGGAGGGTGCCGACCAGGAGCCCCGGCTCATCGGCCACCAGCCGGGACAGAGGCAGAACCACCGCCGGCACCACCAGGAAGTTGACCACCAGAAGCGCCGTCATGAACCGGGCGTCGGCGAAGGCGGCCCGCAGGCGATGGAAGGGGACACCGAGAAAGGTCGCGTACAGCAGCGTGACCAGCACCGGGGCGATAGCTACCTCAAGAAGGCTGCGGGCTGCAGGAGCGGCCAGCCCCAGGACGGCGCCGGCCACGAGCGCCCCCAGGTACAGGACCACCTGGTGGTGCTCCATCCACGCGACCACCGGGGCCTGATCGCCTGCGTCCTCCATGACGGAACCGTATCGCGACCGGACGGGACGGCGACCGGTGCCGGAGGTCTACGCCTCCAGGGAGTAGCCCGTCACCGGTCCGGCGGTGTTGGGCTGCCAGCCCAGTGCCGGGGCGACGTGCTCGGCGAAGGCCTGCAGGATGTGGAGGTTGAAGTCGACGCCGAGCTGGCTGGGGATGGTGAGCATGAGGGTGTCGGCGGCATGGAGCGCCTCGTCCCGGGCGAGCTGCTCGACGAGGACGTCGGGCTCGGCGGCATAGGTGCGCCCGAAGGTCGACTGCAGGCCGTCGATGATGCCGATCTGGTCGTGGGAGTCCTCGCCGCGCAGCGCGAAGAACTTCCGGTCGACCTCGGAGACGATCGGGAAGATGGAGCGCGAGACGCTCACGCGCGGGGTCCAGTCGTGGCCGGCCTCCTTCCACGCCTCGCGGTAGCGGCGGATCTGCTCGGCCTGAAGGTGGGAGAAGCCCTCCCCAGTGGCCTCGGTCAGGAGGGTTGAGCTCATGAGGTTCAGGCCCTGGCGGGCGGTCCACTCAGCGGTCTCCCGCGAGCCGGCACCCCACCACAGGCGGCGGTCCACGCCGGGGGCGTGCGGTTCGATGCGCAGGCGGGAGCTCGCACCGGGTGCCATGCCGCCGCTGGTGTCGAGGTCCGCCTGCGGGACGCCCCGGACGGCGTCGAGGAACTGGGCGGTGTGGGCGCGGGCGACGTCGGCTCCGCGCGGGTCGACGCCGCCGGTGTAGCCGAAGGTCTCCCAGCCGCGGCGGGCCTGCTCCGGCGAGCCGCGGGAGATGCCGATGGCGATGCGCTGGTCGGTGAGCAGGTCGAGGGCGGCGACCTCCTCGGCCAGGTAGAGCGGGTTCTCGTAGCGCATGTCGATGACGCC
>NZ_MSRR01000005.1 GCF_001956585.1 Actinomyces naeslundii
CCTGACGGCCTGGACCGCTGCCGGCGGGGAACGCTCCAAGATCGGGCTGCCCGTCGGTTATGAGGTCCGCCAAGCTGATGGAACCGTGACCCAGGCCTTCGAGAAGGGACAGATATCCGTATCGCCCACGGGTACGGCGACGATCCGCTGATATCGGATCGAGGTGTGTGGCGAGGCGGTCAGGGGTGCATGAGACACTGGCCGCCTCGCCGTTTCTTCATCAACCGCCTTCGTCGACCAGCCTGCCGGGAAGGGCCGCCACATGAACCGAGGAATCGTCTACTTCCACTTCGATTCTCATCATCAGGTCCGTGACTACGTCGTCCATGCCCTGGCCTCCTTGCGCCCCCATGCGGAGCACATCCTGGTGGTCTCCAACTCTCCCGTCGATGATGCCGGCCGGGCTCGGCTGGAGGCCTCCTGCGACGAGATCCTTGAGCGCCCCAACGCGGGGCTCGACGTCGGCGCCTACCGGGCCGGGCTGGAGCACCTCGGCTGGGACCGGCTCGCCGACTTCGACGAGCTCATCCTGACCAACCACACCTACTACGCGCCGCTACGCCCCTGGGAGGAGGTCCTCACCCGGACCGGAAGCCGGCGCGACATCTCGTTCTGGGGCATGACCGAGCACGGCGTCATGCGCCCCCACCCCTTCCTCGCCAAGCGTGAGCTGCCCCGTCACATCCAGTCCCACTGGATCGCGGTGCGCCGCCGGCTCCTGGCGGACCCGGCCTTCCGGGAGTACTGGGAGCAGATGCCGCCGGTCTCCTCCTACCGCGACTCCATCCAGTGGCACGAGTCGCGCTTCACCGACCACTTCACCGGAATCGGCCACACCTACGAGGTCGCCTTCCCCGTGGACCGCTACCACTCGGACAACCCGGCCATCGAGGAGGCCCCGGCGCTGCTGGCCGATGGCTGCCCCCTGCTCAAGCGCCGGGCGTTCTTCCATGACCCCCTTCACCAGGACCGGCAGGCCGTCGTCGGCGGGGACCTGCTGGAGGCCGCTGCGCAGGCGGGCTACAGCGAGGACCTCATTCTGTCCGACGTCGTCCATACCGCGGCCGCCCGTGACCTCATCGTCAACGCAGGGCTCACCGAGGTCGTGACCGAGTCCGCCCCCGGTACGAGCTCGCCCGCGCAGCAGCCCTCGGGCTGCGTCGTCGTGCACGTCCCGGCAGCGGGGGAGGGGATCGAACGCGCCGAGGCGGATGGTCTTGCTCAGCGTCTGGCGTGCCTGCCGGCGCACTGGCGGGTGGTGGTCACCTCTCCCGAACCGCTGGATGCCGACGACCTGGAGCGCGTCACCGGTCGCCGTCCAGCGGATGAGGACGGGGCGGCGGGGGACACGGCTGTCGCCTTCCGCGCGGTGCGTGACCTCGATCCGCGCGGAACCATCGCCTTCCTCACCGAGTGCGACGACCTGTGGGATCCCGGGCGTCCCGTCGGCTCCAGTGGCGAAGGCATCGGCGATGACAGCGATGACAGCGATGACAGTGATGGCGGCGGTGACGGCGATGACGGTGTGGACCTCGTCCTGAGGATCACGGCGGGGCCCCTGAACGGTCCCGAGCAGGGGGCCGACGACGTCGCCCGCCGCCAGGTCCTCGACTGCCTGCTGGACTCGCCGGGACACGTGGCCGGTCTCATCGACCTCTTCGAGTCTCACCCCAGCCTCGGGGTGGCCATGCCCGCCGCCTGCCACATCGGCCAGCCGCACGGCGGGCCCCAGTGGGACGGCCTGGCCGGCGCGGCCGAGGCCCTGTCCCGGCGGCTCGGTCTGACGGCGGCCCTGGACCCGACCGCCCCGGCGATGCCGGTCGGTGCCATGTTCCTGGCTCGCCCCGAGGCGCTGCGCACGCTGAGCGAGGGCGCCAAGGAGCTGGTGCGGCTGACCGAGCAGGCAGCCGCCGACCCCGAGGAGTCGGTGCGGCGTCTGCGGCGTGCCCGCGCCGCCGAGGTGCTCGAGCTGCTGACCGTCTACGCGGCCATGTCCAGTGGCTTCCACCCCCGCGAGGTGCTCACACCCACCTGGGCGGGCCGGCTCTACGGCTCACTGGCCTACAAGCAGCGAGCCCTCACCGCGGACCTGCCGGCCTACGCCGACGAGCAGGTCAGGTTCCTGCAGGCCCGGTTCGGGCCCCGGGCCGGCCTGGGGCCGCGGGTGCGCTCCTACGTCGATGTCCATCACCCCGAGATGGCGGGCGCCCTCAAACCCGCATACCGTTACGTCACAGGTGGAACGAAGGGCATCACCGATGGCGTCAAGGGAGCGGCTAGATCCCTCGGCGGGCGCCTGCGCCCCCGGCGATCCGCCCGGCCCGCCTCCGACGCGTGAGAGCGCCCCCGTTCTTCCACGCCCCCTCCGCCTCATCGCGAGACCCCCACCTGTTAGGATCCCGGTCTATGGCACAGACAGTTCTCGTCACTGGAGCCGGCGGCTACATCGGCCGCCACGTCGTCACCGCACTGCTGGAGCGGGGCCTGACTGTCAAGGCCCTCGACCTGCGGCTCGACGACGTCGACGAGCGGGCTGAGAAGGTCCACCTGGAGCTCTTCTCCGGGGACACGGACATCTACGATCAGATGGGGCGCCCCGACGTCGTCCTGCACATGGCCTGGCGCGACGGTTTCAAGCACGCCTCCCACGCCCACCTGGACGACCTGGCCAAGCACTTCCACCTGATCGAGAACCTCTACGCCGGTGGCCTGCCCCAGCTCGCCGTCATGGGCACCATGCATGAGGTCGGCTACTGGGAGGGCGCCATTGATGAGAACTCGCCCTGCAGTCCCGCCTCGCTGTACGGCATCGCCAAGAACGCCCTGCGAGAGGCCACCTTCCTGTCCGCCCAGGCCCATGGCGCCATCGCTCAGTGGATCCGCGCCTACTACATCGTCGGAGACGACAAGTTCGGCAACTCGATCTTCTCCAAGCTCCTGACCGCCGCCGAGGAGGGGCGCACCACTTTCCCCTTCACCACCGGCAAGAACCGTTACGACTTCATCTCCGTGGACGGCCTGGGCGAGCAGATCGCCGCAATCGTGGACCAGACCGAGGTTGATGGCATCATCAACGCCTGCACCGGCGAGCCCATGACCCTGGCCGAGCGCGTCGAGGCCTACATCCGGGACAACGACCTGGGCATCACCCTGGAGTACGGGGCATTTCCGGATCGGCCCTACGACTCGCCCGGCGTATGGGGCGATCCGACGAAGATCCGCCGTATCCTCGCTTCGAGCGCCAGCTGACGCGTTCGGGTAAACCAGTATCATCCAGCTCTTTCATCTGCCGCAGTGAGCGGCTCGGAACCACTGTCTAGAAGGGACACCATGGCAAAGCTTGGCGAGGACCCGAAGCGACTCGGGATCTTCTTCTTCTTCGACGCCCAGGGCGTCGTGGACTCCTATGTGGAGACTCTGCTCGCCGATATGGTGAAGAACCTCTCCGAGCTGACCGTCGTCGTCAACGGCGAGCTGACCGCCAAGAGCTACGCCAAGCTGAGCGCCTTCACGGACAACATCATCCTGCGGGAGAACAAGGGACTGGACGTCTGGGCCTACAAGACGGCCATGGAGAGTCACGGCT
This sequence comes from Actinomyces naeslundii, assembly GCF_001956585.1. Lineage (GTDB taxonomy): Bacteria > Actinomycetota > Actinomycetes > Actinomycetales > Actinomycetaceae > Actinomyces > Actinomyces naeslundii. Next base: position 3,587 of record NZ_MSRR01000005.1, read on the forward strand.
GGGAGAGGCTCTCCGAGTTCGATGAGGTCGTGCTGTTCAACGCCACCATCATGGGACCGGTGTACCCCTTCAAGGAGATGTTCACCGAGATGGCCCGTCGGAACATCGACTTCTGGGGCATCACCTGGTTCCACGAGGTCCCCTTCGACCCCTTCGGCTATGCCGAAGAGGGTTATCTTCCCCGCCACCTCCAGTCCCACTTCCACGCCTACCGCCGCTCCCTGGTCACCTCCAAGGCCTTTCAGGACTACTGGGACGAGATGCCCGAGATCAACGGCTACGAGCAGTCGGTGGGCATGCACGAGGTTCCCTTCACCCAGCGCTTCGAGAGCCTCGGTTTCACCTCCGACGTCTACGTCAACACCGAGGACATGGAGGGCTTCAACTTCAGCCCCATTCTCTTCGCCCCGGTCGAGGTCATCCGGGACAAGCGCTGCCCGATCTTCAAGCGTCGCTCCTTCTTCCGCCCCTACGACGACGTCCTGCGCCAGTCCGTGGGCCAGCCCAGCGCCGAGCTCTACGCCTACCTGCGCGACCACACGGACTTCGATGTGAACCTCATCTGGGACAACGCCCTGCGCTCCATGAACATGGCGGACCTGGTGAAGAACCTCCAGCTCACCTACGTCCTGCCCACGCAGACTGTCACCCGCGAGCCCAAGCAGCAGAAGGTCGCCCTCATCGCGCACCTGTACTACATGGATCTGGTCGAGCCGACGCTGGAGTACATCCGTAACATGCCCGAGGGCATCGACATCTTCCTGAGCACCTCGAGCCCGGAGAAGGTGGAGCAGGTCAAGGTCGCCTGCCAGGGGCTTCCCTACAACATCGAGGTGCGCCTCGTGGAGAACCGGGGACGCGACGTCGGCCCCTTCCTCGTGGGGTGGAAGGACGTCGTCCAGAACTACGACGTCGTGTGCTACACCCATGACAAGAAGGTCACCCAGCTCTCCCCGTACTCGGTGGGCGACGGCTTCGCCTACAAGTGCTTCGAGAACCTGCTGCCGACGCGCGACTTCGTCAAGAACGTCATTGCCACCTTCGACGCCGAGCCGCGCCTGGGCTTCCTGACTCCCACACCGCCGAACCACGCCGACTACTTCCCGGTCTACACCTTGGGGTGGGGCCCGAACTTCGACCGTACCGAGGCGCTCCTGCACGAGCTGGGGATCAATGTCCCCCTCGACCCGGACAAGGAGCCCGTCGCACCGCTGGGCTCCATGTTCTGGTTCCGTCCCAAGGCCCTCAAGCCGCTGTTCGACCACGACTGGCAGTGGGAGGAGTTCCCGCCCGAGCCCTGCGACATCGACGGCACCATCATGCATGCCATCGAGCGCGCTCACGGCTACGTGGCCCAGGGAGCCGGTTACTACTGCGGCTGGCTCTTCTCCGACTCCTTCGCCCGCATTGAGCTGACGAACCTGTCCTTCTACGTGCGTGACCTCACCTCCGCCATCGCTGACCGCTGGGGCAGGGCCACGGAGACGCAGATGGTGCAGATGATCCAGGCCCCGCCGACGACTCGGCAATGGCTCAAGGGGCGGCTGAATCGGTGGGTTCCGTCGGCCTTCCAACCGGCTCTCAAGGGGCCGGCCAGGCGCGTCTACCATAAGCTGCGAGGAGCCTAGTATCCGGGTGGTGCTGCGATGCCGGACATGACAACGAAACCGGCACAACATGCAAGGACAAGGACCAGGATCTTCTACCTGGACCTCATCAGAGCCGTGGCCGCTCTGCTTATCGTCCTCACCCACTTCAATGCCCACCTCCGCGAGCACGGCGGCGGGTACATCCTGACCTTCGAGCCCTTCGGCATCTACGTGGGGGCCCTGGGCGTCTCCCTGTTCCTCATCATCTCCGGGGCGGCTCTGACCTTCACCTACCGACGGCCGATCGACCTCAAACGCTTCTACTGGAAGCGCTTCCGCAGCATCTACCCGATGTTCTGGACCGCCTGGGTCCTGGGAACGCTCGCCTTCTTCCTCGCCACTAACGGCAGACTGCCCAACGCAGCCCCAGCGAAGTCCTTCATCCTCACGGTGCTGGGTATTGATGGGCTCGCCCAGGCCTTCTACTTCCACACGATGTATCTGCTGGGCGAGTGGTTCCTCGGTTTCATCCTCCTGTACTACCTCGTCTTCCCGGTGCTGCTGTGGGCCATTGACCGCTTCCCGGTCGTCACCGGAGTCGTGCTCCTCGTGGTCTACGTCGCCACCATCGTCATCATGTCGCGCTACTTCCCGGGCTACCCCTCCGCCGCGGTGCTGACCACGCGACTTCCCGAGCTGGCCTTCGGCAGCTACGTCGTGCTGTACATCCGCCGGACCCACTGGGCCACGGTGCTTCCGGCGGCAGCGGTTCTGGCCGCCTCAGCCATGTTCCCCGGGAGGATCCCCGAGGACGTGGGCACCACGATCGTGGGGATCTCGGTCTTCCTCATCCTTGTGATGGCCGGTCGCTACGTGGCGATCCAACCGGTGCGGGCACTTGTCAGCCTCATCGCCACCTACTCCTACCCGATCTTCCTCGTCCACCACGTGGTGATCGAACAGGTCCTTAAGAAGATCGACGTCGCCGGCTTCTCCCGCCTTCAGTGCTACATGCTGCTGGCCGCCGAGTGCGTCATCATCTTCGCCTTGTCGGTGGCGCTGGTGAAGGTCACCGATGCCGTCATCAACTTCTTCACCAAGGCGTTCAAAGGCATGAGCTGGCGGCCCGAGGTCTCCGAGGCTGAACGCTGACCCGCACCGGAGACGTGCCCAGGCGGTCGGCCACGGCTCGCGGTAGTGGCCTACGACCCCTGGGCGTGTCGAAGGCAACGGCATCTGCTGGCACTATTGGCTCCGGCAGCGCTGAGAATAGTGGTGGGGTCGTGGTGTGCCCCGTCAGCGCTCCATCGGCCCGACTCGACAACCCAAGGGAGACTCTCGTGACCCGTACCTGCCTTGTGACAGGTGGTGCCGGATTCATCGGCTGCGCGATCTCGCGTGACCTGGCGGACGCCTTCGACCGCGTCGTGGCCCTGGACAACATGCACCCGCAGATCCACCCGTCCCAAGCGCGCCCCGCTGAGCTCGATGAGCGCGTGGAGCTGCACCGCCTGGACGTGTCCGTCGCCGAGGACTGGGACCTCCTCCTGGCTGAGGTCACCCCGGACGTCATTGTTCACCTGGCGGCGGAGACCGGGACCGGCCAGTCCCTCACCGAGGCCTCCCGCCACGCGAGCGTCAACGTCGTCGGCACCACCCAGATGCTCGACGCCCTCGTACGCCACGAGATCCGCCCCGACAAGATCGTCCTGGTCTCCTCTCGGGCCGTCTACGGCGAGGGGCAGTGGATTGACGCCGAGGGACGGACCGCCTACCCCGGCCAGCGCACCCACGCGATGCTCGAGGCCGGGCAGTGGGACTTCACCGGCCTGACCCCCTCGGTCCAGTCCTCCACCGCCGTCAAGGCGTCCCCGGCCAATGTCTATGCCGCCACCAAGTTCTGTCAGGAGAACCTCGTGACCTCCTGGTGCGGATCCTTCGGTGTCACCCCGGTGCTCTTCCGCCTTCAGAACGTCTACGGACCCGGTCAGTCCCTCATCAACCCCTATACCGGCATCGTCTCGCTCTTCGCCCGCCTGGCCAGGTCCGGTCAGTCCATCCCGGTCTACGAAGACGGTCGGATCGTGCGGGACTTCGTCTTCATCGACGACGTCGCCTCCGCCATCGTGGCCGGGGTCCTGCGCTCGCCTGCAGCGGTCCTGCCCTACGACATCGGCCTGGGGGAGCGGACCACCATTATGCAGATCGCTCAGGCCATCGCCGAGCACTACGGGGCACCTGCCCCGCACGTGACCGGCCAGTTCCGCGACGGTGACGTGCGTGCCGCCTGGGCGGACATCGCGCGTGCCCGTCAGGTGCTGGACTGGGAACCGCGAGTCGGCGTCACCGAGGGCATCAACCGGCTGTGCGACTGGATCGATGCTCAGACAGAGACTTCTTCCAGCTCGTCCACCGCCACTGCGACGGAGGTGTGAATCCATGCGGCTCTCTCAGCTGCTTCGCTCGGAAGAGGCCCGCCAGACGCTGGACCTGACCCTGCGTCTGACCCAGCGCTCGGTCTCCTCCGAGTTCAAGGGAACGACGCTGGGCCGCCTGTGGTCCTTCATCAACCCCCTGGCCACGATCGCCATCTTCGCCCTCATCTTCGGCGTCGTCTTCCGCGGAGGCGTGGAGCCGGGCCGTAACTCCGGGATCGATTCCTTCGCGCTGTGGATCGGTATCGGGGTGCTCAGCTGGACCTTCTTCTCCAGCGGCATCATGACCTCCATGAACGCCCTCGTATCCAACTCGGGACTGCTCACGAAGGTCTACTTCCCCCGCCAGGTCCTCATCTACTCCGCGGTGCTGTCCCTGGCCGTGGACTTCGCCTTCGAGCTGCTGGTCCTCGTCATCATCGCCATGATCATGGGGGGCCCCGGGGTCCTCCTCATGATTCCGGTGCTGGTCGTCGTTACCCTGTTGGCGGGCATGTTCGCCGTCGGGCTGGGGCTCATCCTGTCCATCGGCACCGTCTACTTCCGGGACCTGGGCCATCTGTGGCAGATCTTCAACCAGATCTGGATGTACGCCTCCGGCGTCGTCTTCCCCTTGACCATGCTCAACAGTGTTCAGAACCGTCTGTTCGACGCCGGCTGGCAGATCAACGGAGCTCCGATCCCCATCGCGACGATCGCCCGGCTCAACCCCGCCGAGACCTACCTCGAGGCCTTCCGATCCTGCCTGTACGACTTCGCCCTGCCGTCACTGCCCGTCTCCCTGGCCTGCCTGGGGTGGGCGGTCGTCATGCTCACGCTGGGGCTGACCTTCTTCCGCCGGCACTCGGCGAGCATCGTTGAGGAGCTCTGACACCTGAAGATGACTGCATCACAAGGAACCTCCGCATCGCCCGCCGTGCGCATCGAGGACGTCTCCAAGCGCTTCAGGATCTACCACCACCGCAACCAGTCCCTCAAGGGCGCCATCCTGCAGCGCAGCCGCGGCGTCTACGAGGACTTCTGGGCGCTGAAGGACATCACCTTCGACATCCCCGAGGGCAAGACCTTCGGGCTCATGGGGCACAACGGATCGGGCAAGTCCACCCTGCTCAAGTGCATCGCCAAGATCCTGGCCCCCAACTCCGGCTCCATCACCGCCCGCGGGCGCATGGCCGCCATGCTGGAGGTCGGCTCGGGCTTCCACCCCGAGCTCTCCGGACGGGAGAACATCTTCCTCAACGGCGCCATCCTGGGGATGAGCCGCAAGGAGATCGAGGCCAAGTTCGATGACATCGTCGACTTCTCCGGGGTCGGTGAGTTCATCGACCAGCCGGTGAAGAACTACTCCTCGGGCATGTACGTGCGTCTGGGCTTCTCCGTGTCCATCCACGTCGAGCCGGAGATCCTTCTGGTCGACGAGGTCCTGGCCGTGGGTGACATGGAGTTCCAGGAGCGCTGCATGGACAAGTTCGCCGAGTTCCGCGAGGACGGCCGCACCGTCGTCGTCGTCTCCCACGGCCTTGCCCAGATGCGCACCTTCTGCGACGAGGTCGCCTGGCTCGACCACGGCCGGCTCAAGGAGGTCGGAGCGGCGCCCGAGGTCATTGACAAGTACTCCGATATCACCCACGGAGCCAAGAAGGTCAAGGACGGACAAGGCACCCGCTTCGGCAGCGGGGAGGCCCAGATCACGCGGATCGAGCTGCTCGACCGTACGGGCAGGCCGGTGGGCTCCATGCGCACCGGGGACGAGGCCACCATCCGTCTGCACTACCGCTGCGAGGAGACGATCGAGAAGCCCGTCTTCGGCTGCTCCATCGACACCCGTGAGGGTACTTTCGCCTGGGGTCTGCACGGCCTCGACGACGGCTTCCAGCCCGAGACGATCGAGCCGGGAGAGGGGACCGTGGACGTCTCCATCCCCGCGATGATGCTGCGTCCGGGCGCCTACCTCATCTCCGGATCCATCCAGCCCTGGCAGCTCTCCAGTGTCATCGACGCCTACCAGAAGGCGACGTCCTTCGACATCGTCCCCGGACCGCGCATGGAGTCCGGGGGCCTGGTGGCCCTGGGCGCTCACTACGAACGGATCTCCCCGCCGCGCCCCATGGTCACGGTCGCCAAGAAGGACTGAGAGCACTGGCGGGGCTGTCGCTCAGCGCCGCCGGATCCTCTTGACGTGCTGTGCCACGGTGCGGAAGAAGGGCTTGACCGTGGCCTCCAGGTGGCCGATCTTCGCCTTGGTGTCGTGGAGCTGGAGCAGGACCTGCCGGATCGAGATGTGCAGGTCGTACATGGCCTCATGAAGCTTCGCGATCTGGGCGTCCTGCTGCTTCAGCTTCTGCTCGAGCCGGTGGTAGTACTCCGCAGAGACCAGCATGAGGCCCAGACCGCCCGGCTCGGTCGGGCCGTCCTTCGGGGAGGGTCCTGTGTCGCTCTCCAGGGACAGGCGCGTGTAGCGGTCCCGAATGGCAAGGTTGTCGATGCGGTGACGGACGTCGTCGACGACGACGGAGTTGCCCATCGTCTCGTCGGTGGAGTCACGGTGGTGCCAGTACGCCAGCGGTTCGCCGGTGATGAAGCCCACCGGTGAGGTCGCCAGCAGGCGGAGGTTGAAGTCCCAGTCGGCCTGGGTCAGCAGGTTGCCGTCCCAGTGACCGATGCGGTCGGCCACCTCGCGGCGGATGAGCTGGGAGATCGGCGGGACGTAGTTGGCCACCATCGTGTCGATGAGGGTCCAGCTCTCCTTGCCCGGTGCCAGCGCCTCTCGCTTGAGCTCGGTCAGGGCCTCTTCGGTGACGGTCTCGAAAATCAGGTCACAACTCGTCGCCACGGCACCGTGGCCGGGGTTCTCATCGAGGTGAGCCACGCATGCCGCCAGGAAACCGGGCTCCCAGGAGTCGTCGTCATCATGGATGGCGAAGAACTCGCAGGAGGATACGGCCAGGCCGTCCTCCAGAGCGGCCTCGCGGCCATGGGAGGTCTCGTTGGTGACCACCTGGGTACGTTCCCGCAACCACTCGGGTGCGCTCGCCAGGGCCTGGTCCACCGCTTCGCTCTCGCCGGCGTCATTGACGATGACGAGCTCGAGGTCCTGGAAGGTCTGCGCTCCAACCGACTGGACCGCTCTGGTGAGCATCAGGGGACGATTCCGAGTTCGGGTCACCACGGTGACTCGTGGGGCTCGTGCGGCTTGTTCAGCCATCTTCGGGGGTCCTCCTTGATCCGATGAGGGGCACGCGGCGTGCGTGGCGACTACTGCCGAGGGGATCGGGACGTTCCGACAACGTCCCAGTTATGTAACTGTAGCCGTTGGGTGCGGCCGGCGTAGCCGGTTGCCGCAATCAGCGGATTCTCGACGGGCGTCTCGCGTGCTCCCTCGTACGCCGACGCAGCTCGCGTGGCAGACGGGCGACCGCCTGGGCGAGTCCTGTCATCACCGGGCCGCGCCGCGGGCCTCGCAGTCCGCGCACCACCGTGCGGGCCAGCGCCTGTATCACGACCGGGACCGGGCTGTGGGCGGCGGCCACCAGGATCCGGTTGCGAGCGTTGACTCGGATGAACATCGCTGAGCTGGTGCCTGAGGAGGAGGCGTGCTCGTGGAGTACCACCGCCTCGCGCACGTAGACGACCGCCCACCCGCGCTCGCGCAGGCGCCAGGAGAGGTCCGTGTCCTCGTAGTACATGAACAGGTCCTCGCGGAAGCCGCCCAGGGCCTGCCACGCCTCGCGTCGGATGGCGCAGGCACCCCCGCACAGGCCGAAGACCTGACTGGGGGAGTGCTCCTGCCCGGCAGGCACCAGCCAGTCGCGGTCGTAGCCGTTGCCGGAGGCGTCCACGAGGTTGCCCGTGGAGTTGACCAGGACCTCGCCCTCGCCGCGGGCGGCGGCCTCGTCACTGACGCGCGTCCATCTGCCGGTACGCGGTGAGACGAGCGCGTCCTGGTCGGGGCCCGCCGGCTTCCAGCGGCCGGTCAGCAGGATCCGCGCCGTTGCCGCGGCCGGTGCCGAGATCGACGTCGACCCCGGCGTTGTCGGAGACGATTCCGGCTGATCGGGTGTCGGTGCAGCCGGTGGATCGCTCAGGGGAGCCAGGATCGCCTCGAGGAAGCCGGGCTCGGCCACCGCGTCGTTGTTGAGCAGGACCAGGACGTCCTCAACCATGTTCTGGGCCCCGAGGTTGACTCCGGCGCCGAAGCCCAGGTTCTCGCTCGACTCGACCACCGTCAGGCCCGCCCGGCTCAGGCGCTCGGCCGAGCCGTCACCGGATGCGTTGTCGACGATGACGAGCGTGTCGCCGCCCCTCAGCTGCTCGGTGACTGAGCGGGCCGCCCGGATCGTCAGATCGGCTCGGCGCCAGTTGACGATGACGACGCGTGCCGAGGGGCGCCTGACGGGCTGCGTCACACCGCACCCCCGATGAGGGCGTGGTAGACCTCCGTGTGCGCCGCGGCGCAGGCGTCCCAGGTGAAGGTCCGGGCGCGCTCGCGGCCGGCCTCGGCCAGCTCGTCGTGGGCCGGTCCGATGGCCTCGGCGAGCCGGCCGGCGATCTCCCGCGGTGAGGCGGGGTCGGCCAGTAGGCCGGCCTCCCCGCACACTTCGGCCATGCAGGTCCCGGCGCTGGTGACGACGGGGGCCCCGTAAGCCATGGCCTCCAGGACCGGCAGACCGAATCCCTCCCAGATGGAGGGGAAGCAGAAGGCGCGGGCGCCGCAGTAGGCGGCTGCCAGCTCGTCGTCATCGAGCCTGCCGGTGACGTGGACCCGATCACCCAGGCGGGCCAGGAGATTGCGCTCGACGGCGTCGTCGCCCCACCCGGCCGGACCGACGAGGACCAGGTCGAGGCCGTCGGCGTCGTCGTGCTCCTCGATGAGAAGGGCGAAGGCCCGCAGCAGTCCCAGCAGGTTCTTGCGGGGCTCGCGCGTGCCCGTCCACAGGACGTAGTCGCGCGTGAGGCCCCGGGCGGTGCGGAAGCTCTTGATCTGCTCCTCGGTGACTGGGCGGGTGCGTACCCCGTGCGGGATGACGTAGAGGCGGGCGGCGTCGATTCCCGCCGCGATGCAGTCATCGGCGGTCGCCTGGGAGGGGACGATGATGGCACTCGCCTCGGCGATGACACGCTCCAGGGAACGGCTGAAGTAGGCGTTGCCGCGCGGGGTGAAGTGCTCGGGTGTGCGCAGGAAGGCCAGGTCGTGCACGGTGACGGCCAGGGGCAGTGAGGTGGGGGGCAGGGCCCAGGTGGTGGCGTGGATGAGCTGGGCGCCGGGCAGGATGGACTCGGCCCGCGGCAGTCCCAGGCGGTTCCAGGACTCGTACAGGGCGGCGCGCGGCAGGTGGGACGAGCGCATCGGCATGGGCGGCAGGCCCATCTCCCGGGGCGATGGTGCCGCCTGGTGGCGGGCGGTGATTCCGGCCACGGGTACCTGCCGGGCGCGCAGGGCCCGGGACAGCTCGACGATGTAGGTCCCCGAACCTCCTGGGACGGGCTGCCACAGCTGCTCAACCACCATGCTCACCCGTGGGCCGCGGGGACGAACAGGGCGGCGGGAGCCGTTGACATCGGACGTAGCGGTGCGGGAGTCGGAGGAGGGGGAGGGGACCGGGGAGTGCGCCGGGCGGGAATGATCTGCGCTCATGGGCTCAGAGTACGGGGTGGCCGCGCGCGGCGCGGTAGCCTGCCGTCATGAAGGTTCTTCTTGATGCGACGGCGATCCCGGCTGATCTCGGAGGTGTGGGGCGCTATGTCGACGACCTCGTGCCCGAGCTCATCGCCTCCGGCGTCAACCTGGCCATGGCCGTCCAGCAGCGGGATGTGGCGCACTTCTCCGCCAAGGCGCCTCGTGCCCACCTCTTCCCGGTCTCGCAGTCCATGGAGTCGCGTGGTGCCCGGATGGCCTGGGAGCAGACGGGGCTTCCTGCCCTCATTCACCGGATCCGCCCCGATGTCCTGCACTCACCTCACTACACCTTCCCGGCCCTGCACCAGGTGCCCGTGGTCGTCACCCTTCACGACGCCACGTTCTTCTCCCACCCCCAGGCACACTCGCCCTTCAAGCAGAAGTTCTTCACCAGCGCCATCCGCCGGGCTGTGCGTAGGGCCGACGCGCTCGTCGTGCCCTCCTTGGCCACCCGTGACGAGACCATCGCGTACGTCGGCGGCAGCCCCGAGCGATTCCACGTCGCCTACCACGGCGTGGACACCTCCGTGTTCCATCCGGTCGACGACGCCGAACGGGCTCGTGTGGCCGCCTCCCTCGGCCTGGAGGGCAAGCGCTACATCGGTTTCCTGGGGACCCTCGAGCCCCGTAAGAACGTTCCCAACCTGGTGCGCGCCTGGAGGTCGGTCTTCCATGACTCCGACGACGCTCCGGCCCTGGTCCTGGCCGGAGGACCCGGCTGGGACGCGGACATTGAGCCCGCCCTGGCCGAGGTCCCCCCGAACCTGAACGTCCTGAGGCCCGGTTACCTGCCCCTGGAGGACCTACCCGGATTCCTGTCCGGCTGTGAGATCCTGGCCTACCCTTCCATCGGCGAGGGCTTCGGCCTGCCGGTGCTCGAAGCCATGGCCTGTGGGGCCGCCGTTCTCACCACCCGCGAGCTGAGCCTGCCGGAGGTCGGGGGAGAAGCCGTGGCCTACTGCGGCTCCGATGCCCAGGCCATTGCCCGGGCCCTTGTGCTCCTGGACGCCGATCCTGGGCGACGTCGGGCCCTGGGGGCCGCCGCCCTCAAGCGGGCTGCCGAGTTCACCTGGAAGGCCTCCGCTCAGGCGCATGTCAAGGCCTATCAAGCCGCCATGGCGCGCTGACGCCTCACGCCCTCCGATCGACGGTCTCTTTCACTGCAGCGTGCTCGTGTAGGCTTCACTGGTAGGTCACTCCTATGTGGGACTCCGGCGAGACGACGCCTGGCGGGAAGGAAAAGACGGCCAGTGAACGAGACCATGCCTCTGCAGACTGAGGGGACCTCCCTCCCACGTGCCGGGCGCGAAGAAGGGCAGACGCGCGGCCGTGTTCTCGTCACCGGCGCCAACGGACAGCTGGGGCGTGCGCTCATGGCGCTCCTGCCGCAGGCGGGGTTCCAGCCCACCGGCGTCGACCTGCCGGAGGTGGACATCTCTGACACGGTCGCCATGACCGCCTGGGACTGGTCCGGCTACGACGTCATCATCAATGCCGCCGCCTGGACCAATGTGGACGGGGCGGAGACCCCTGAGGGCCGCCGTCTGTCCTGGCGAGCCAATACGGTGGGGCCGGTCAATCTGGCTCGGGCGGCCACTCAGCACGGCCTGACCCTGGTGCACATCTCCACCGAGTACACCTTCGACGGCGCCACACCGGTTCACACCGAGGAGGAGACCCCCTCGCCGCTGGGGGTCTATGGCCAGTCCAAGGCCGCCGGGGACGCCGCCGTCAGTGTCTGCCCCCGCCATTACCTGGTGCGCACCTCCTGGGTGGTGGGCGATGGGAAGAACTTCGTCAAGACGATGCTCTCCCTGGCCGAGCGCGGCATCGCGCCGAGTGTCGTGTCCGATCAGACCGGCCGCCTCACCTTCGCCTCCGACCTGGCTGCGGGTATCATCCACCTCATTTCCTCGGGCGCCGATTACGGCACCTACAACCTCTCCGGTGAGGGCCCGATCGTCTCCTGGGCCGATATCGCCAAGCGGGTCTACGAGCGTGCCGGCCACAGCCCCGACGAGGTCACGCCCGTCACCACCGAGGAGTACTACGCCGATCAGGAGGGGATCGCCCCGCGGCCGCTGAGCTCTGCCCTGGATCTTTCCAAGATCGAGGCCACAGGTTTCACCCCAGCCGATTCCACACAGCGCCTGGACGCTTATCTTCGGGATTTGATGTAAGTAATTTCCGATTGGATTATCTCCCCGTAATCCCTCATTCCCTATCGGAGATCAGTATGAGAAGTGAGCTCGCGAAATATTTACGACTGCCGACTTCTGGGAACTCTGCGACCGGGGTGGCATCGCCGCGGCGACCGGCGCTGATCGGTGGGCTTCTCGTTTTTCTCATGTTGCTCACCGGGCTTGGGTGGGCGGTATCCTCGCCGGTGCAGGGTTCTCCCGACGAGGACTATCACCTGGGTAGCATTTGGTGTCCGCGTCCAGCGGACGGGTCATGCAAGATGGATACGGTCAATGGTAAGCCGGTGGTCCGTGTCCCCATCGCAGTGGCCAGCGATATAGTGGATTGTTATACCTTCAAATCGAGTATTTCTGCGGGATGCGTGCCTGGTTATCAGGACTCCGAGATAGGGTGGTCGGCGCGTTTTGACAAAGGTGCCTACCCGATTGGTTATTACCACTTTCATCACCTCTTTGTCGGTAAGGATGTGCAGACCTCGGTGCTGGTCATGCGCGGGGTCAATGTGCTCATCGCTGTCGCTCTCCTGGGGACAGTCGGCTTCTGTGCTCCCCCAAGACTGAAGCGGCCCCTGATCGGGGCGGTCGCAGCCTCGTGGATCCCCATGGGGGTCTATTTCATCTCCTCCGTCAATCCCAGTTCGTGGGCCATCTCGGGGCTGTTGGTGTACGCCTCGGCACTGTATCTGGCAACCCAGCAGGAAGGGCGTTCCCGGGGCGTGCTGATACTCTGTGCCGTGATCGGTGCCGTCATGTGCCTGACATCTCGGTATGATGCGGCCTTCTTCCTTCTTATTATTGGCCTCGCCCTGCTCTTCGGTGTGCGATGGACTCGTAGGAGATGGCCGGAGCTGTGTGTTCTTGTCGGGGCGGCTATCGTCGGATCCGTCGTCTTCACGTCATCGTCCCAGACATCTAAAGTCGCCTACTTCTCCCGTGTTGCGAATTTGATGGATTCGGCCATCGGGAAGTCCTTGCTGGTTCTTCTTGTTGTTGGCCTTGCCCTGATTTTCGCTGTGCGACGGGCTCGGCGATGGTGGCGAGAACTGTGTGTTGCTGCCGGAGTCGTTGTCTTCGGATTCTTCACCTTCATGTCGTCGTTGCAGGTGTCCAGAGTCTCTATCTTCTCCCGACTTCAGGAGCCGGCTCATTCTGCTGATGAACAGTCTTTTGTCGAGAAGTTGATTATTGGGATAGAGACTGCGCCGAAGTATCTTGGTGGGTTCTGGGGGCATGCGTGGAGTCCAGGTTGGTATGATGTCCCTTTACAGATCCGCAGCCCCCATATGTTAGCCATTATGGCTGCCGGAGCCTTTGTGGCAGTGTCTCTTCGCCGTGGCGGGTGGCGCAAGTGGGTCGCTCTGGCAGTCCTCATGGCGACGATGATCGGGCTTCCGGCGGTGTTCTACGCGAACGGTGCCATGAACCCCATCGAGGAGTACCAGGCCCGGTATATTTTCCCGATGCTGGCGCCCACCTTCTTTCTCATGCTGGCCATCAATCAGGATGACAAGGAATGGTTCACGGTCCCGCAGGCCGTCTGGGTCTTCATCTGCGAGGCTGTCTGCCAGGCGATCAGCCTGCATACGCTGCTCATGCGATATGTTCACGGGAACAGGGAGCCCTGGGAGCTCAATCTCAACAAGGGGATCGAGTGGTGGTGGAGCGCACCTGTGCCACCGATGACGGTCTGGTTCCTCACGACATGCGTTGCCACCGCGGCATTGGGGATCGCCGCGGTGATGCTGACGCGTACAGCCGATAGGCAGGAGTAGCCGGCTCGCCGTCGTCCTCGTCAGGAACGAGATCGCGTTGTCGGGTCGGCGCTGAACGCCGCGGGCGGGAAGCACCAGACTGGTGCCGCCCGCCCGCAGTACTGGCTCAAGGGGCCGGCGCCGGATGCTCCGGCGGACGGCTCAGGCCTGCTGGTGCTCCAGCAGGCCCAGGAGGTAGGCGCCGTAGCCGGACTTCACCAGGGGCTCGGCGCGCCGGCGCAGGCCCTCGTCGTCGATGAAGCCCATACGCCAGGCGACCTCCTCGGGGGCGCCGATATTGAGGCCCTGACGGTGCTGGACGGTGCGGATGAAGCTGGTGGCGTCGGCCAGCGAGTCGAAGGTACCGGTGTCGAGCCAGGCGGTACCGCGGGGGAGGACTTCGACGGTGAGCCGGCCGGCCTCCAGGTAGGTGCGGTTGACGTCGGTGATCTCGTACTCACCGCGGGCGGAGGGCTTGAGGCTCCTTGCGATCTCGACGACGTCGTTGTCATAGAAGTACAGGCCGGGCACGGCGTACGTGGAGCGGGGGCGGGCGGGCTTCTCCTCGATGGAGATGGCCTTGAAGTCCTCGTCGAACTCGACGACGCCGTAGGCCGTGGGGTCGGCAACCTGGTAGGCGTAGACGACGCCGCCGTCGGGGTTGGTGTGACGGCGCAGCTGCGTGCCCATGCCGGGGCCGTAGAAGATGTTGTCTCCCAGGACCAGGGCGGCGCTCTCGGAGCCGATGAAGTCGGCACCCAGGACGAAGGCCTGGGCCAGGCCGTTGGGCTCCTGCTGGACGGTGTAGGACAGGTTGACTCCGAGCTGGGAGCCGTCGCCCAGGAGGCGGTGGAAGGAGGGGGCGTCATGGGGGGTGGTGATGATGAGGACGTCCTGGATCCCGGCGAGCATGAGGGTGCTCAGCGGGTAGTAGATCATCGGCTTGTCATAGACGGGCACCAGCTGCTTGGAGGTCCCCAGGGTGATCGGGTTGAGTCGTGTGCCGGAGCCTCCGGCCAGAATGATTCCTCGCATACCCCAAGCATGACCCATCCGGGCCCTCGAGTGGCGCCAGGATCGGGCGAATCCGGGGTGCATGTTCGTGGTGCGCGGCACGTTCGGCTCGTACGGTCGCGTCCCTGAGGTACTGGTGCGGTGGCGCCGTTAGACTCCGTCAACAGGGCGGCGCCGAGGTGGTGACGCCGATATCGGGACTGACACGTGCGGAAGGGACTGTTCATGGGGCAGATCGAGCTGGGCAAGCCGCTCGCCATCGAGAAGACGCCGATTCCGGGATTCCTGCGGATCGATCTGACTGTTCACGGGGACAACCGCGGCTGGTTCAAGGAGAACTGGCAGAGGGAGAAGATGCTGGCCCTGGGGCTGCCCGACTTCGGGCCGGTTCAGAACAACATCTCCTTCAACAATGAGGTCGGGGTGACCCGGGGTATCCACGCCGAGCCCTGGGACAAGTTCGTCTCGGTGGCCACCGGCCGGGTCTTCGGAGCCTGGGTGGACCTGCGCGAGGGGTCCTCCTTCGGGTCCGTCTACACCTGCGAGATCGACCCGTCGGTGGCGGTGTTCGTGCCTCGGGGCGTGGGCAACGCCTATCAGACGCTGGAACCCAATACTGCCTACACCTACCTGGTCAACGACCACTGGTCTGCCGACGCCCAGTACACCTTCCTCAACCTGGCCGACGAGACGGCGAATGTGCCCTGGCCGATCGCGCTGACCGAGGCGATCCTCTCCGACAAGGACAAGGCGCACCCCCGCCTGGCCGATGTCACCCCTTTCCCGTCGCCTGAGGTCGACGCCTAGGACGTGTCTGAGAGTCGGTACGGTGAGGCGCTATGAGACGACTTGAGCCCGCCCGCCAGCAGTACGCCTGGGGGTCGACCTCCGCCATTCCCGAGCTTCTGGGCGTGGCCGACGACGGCGTCCCGTGGGCCGAGGCCTGGTACGGCTCCCACCCGGCTGGGCCGGCTCGGGTCACCGGGGGCGATGCCCTCTCCGAGCTCATCGACGCCGAGCCGGAGCGTCTGCTGGGCGAGGACATCATCTGGCGCTTCGGGCGCCGCCTGCCCTTCCTGCTCAAGCTCATCGCCCCCGAACGGCCCCTGTCCCTTCAGGTCCACCCCAGCCAGGCGCAGGCGGCCGAGGGCTACGCCCTGGAGGAAGAGGCGGGCATCGCCCTGGACCACCCCGCTCGCAACTACAAGGACACCAATCACAAGCCGGAGATGGTTCTGGCCCTCACCCGGTTCCAGGCGGTCGCCGGTTTCCGGGCCCCGCGCCGTGCCGTCGAGGTCCTCGCCGGGCTGGACAGCGTCCTGGCCCGCCGAATGCGTCGTACCCTGCGCCTCAACCCGACCCGCTACGGTATTCGGCAGGTCTTCTCCGACGTCGTCTCCGCGGCCACCCGCCCGAGTCCCGAGGAGATCGACGAGCTCGTCGCTGAGATCTCGGTCCGCTTCGAGGCCGGCATGTCCCCCTCGCTGCGGGTGGACTCCAATGTCCTGAAGATGGCGGGTACCTTCGCCGGGGACCCCGGCATCGCCGCCGCGCTCCTGCTCAACCCCGTCACCCTTCAGCCCGGTGAGGCGCTGTTCGTGCCGGCTGGCAGCGTCCACGCCTACATCTCCGGGCTGGGGGTGGAGGTCATGGCCTCCTCCGACAACGTGCTGCGCGCCGGGCTGACGCCTAAGCACATCGACGTCCCCGAGATGCTGGCCTGTGTCGACTACGTGGCCGCGCCGCCGGTGCGCCCGGCACCTGAGTACCTCTCTCGCGCCACCCGCGCCTACTACGCGCCGGTGGACGATTTCGAGCTCATGGTGACCACCGTGGTGGCCGCTGACGGCCGCCTACCGGTCCCCGGGCGGGGGCCGCGCATCCTTCTGGCCGTCGAGGGTGCCATGACCCTGGTGACCCAGGCGGACTCACAGACCCTGGCCCAGGGGGAAGCCGTTTTCATCGGTGCCGATGAGCGCAGCCTCTCCGTTGAGGGGGAGGGGACTCTCATCCAGGCCGACGTTCCCTGACGGCAGGGCTCGGAGCCCGGCCTCCTGTGCCCGAGGCGGTTGGACACCGATCCTCTGATCGCGATCGTCAGTCGGTCCGGGCCTCAGCGGTGCTGTCAGTAATGCCCTCCTGCCGGATGGCGGCCGCGGCGACGTCGTCGCCCGCCTCAGGGGTGAGGACGACTGCTGTGCGCCCGGCGCTCCAGGCTGACAGCACCTTCTGTAGTGCCTGAGTAGTCCGGGTGCAGCGGACCAGGGCGGCGCGTGAACCGGCCTGGCCCTCAGTAGCGGTGGCAGCGGCCTCGACCCGGGCGGCCAGCTCGCAACGTGTCAGGGTGGTGGGCTCTGCGCCGTTCAGTACCCCGCCCCGCGTCCCGGAGGTGGTGAGGTCAGTGCCGAGGTCCGTGAGGCAGGGCAGGTCGGCGGGGGCGCTGACCGGCGTGAATCGGTCGGGGTAGGACATGAGGTCCGCAGCGCCGTCGAGCACGAGGGCGGGCAGGGCGCCCGGCCAGCGCAGCGCCAGGGAGGCAGCCGGGATGAGCACCTGAACCTCTGCTGTGTCGCACAGGTTCTCAGGAGTGAAGGCCACACTCAGCTCGGGGCTGAGACCGGCGTTATCGATCTCCTCGGTACTTCCCAGGAGAACAGTGCGTCCCGCCGACCACGCCCCGCAGGCCCACGCCACTGTCCGCCAGTGCGGTGGGAGTCCTACATGAACTCCGTCACCCCGAGTGGACTCCGCTGTGATCAATCCCGCTATTTTGGCCAACCACATGGACAGAACATGTCCGGTCAACTCGACTCGCTCATCGGCTCCATAACAATTCAGCCACGGTCTGTCGGCATCATGAGGGCTGGGAAACAGCGCTAGCAGGGGGTCATGCATGGCTCCAGATTGAAGCAGATCTACTGACGTTCAGGAAACTTCCTGGTAGTGTCCAGCCGGTCGGGTCAATGTGGAATCGCGTGTCAGAGGCCCTGAAATTTCCTGGAAAATCATGCCCCTCCCCGCTGTCAGGCAGGCCGCGGGCACCTCCCAGGAGATTTGTAGGAAGTCAACATATGGTGGCAACCAGATGGGGATATTCCTTGAGATATCAAGGAATGATGTCTACGGTAACGAGAGGGTGAACTTTCCCTCGCCGGCTTGACTGGCCTTGTCTCACACGCATGTAATTCTTACTGACAAGAAGCTCGGATCGAAGGGAGGCCGACATGTGGAACATCCTCGGCGACGGCCCGCTCAAGCAGCCGGAGGAGCCTGACGCAGAAGTCCTGTCGCTCCTCTTCGGCGGTGGTGACGACGTCGATGAAGGTCCTCTGGCGTGGCAGGAGCGCGCGCTGTGCGCTCAGACGGACCCGGAGGCGTTCTTCCCCGAGAAGGGTGGTTCCACACGCGAGGCCAAGCGAGTCTGCGCGACCTGCGAGGTTCGCGAGGAGTGCCTCGAGTACGCCCTCGCCAACGACGAGCGCTTCGGTATCTGGGGCGGCATGTCGGAGCGCGAACGGCGCAAGCTCAAGCGTCGCGCAGTATGACCCGCACCGGCTCCACGCAGGGAGCCAGTCGGGTAGGAGCCCTGGCCGTCGTCGTGTCGGCCGGGGCGAGCCCGTTTCTGGCGCAGACGCTGACCGCCGTCGCCTCGCAGACCTGCGCGCCCGACGTTGTTCTTGTCGTCGATGTCGCCTCGCGTGTCAACGGGCTGGGGGACGGGACCCCGATCGAGGAGCTGGTCGAGAGCTCCGGGCTGGGCAAGGCCACCGCGGTGCGTGTCGTACGGGTCAAGGAGGCCAAGAGCTTCGGGGACGCGGTGTCGCGGGGACTGGCTGCCTACGCAGAACTCGTCGCCACCGGTAACCGGAGGCGACGAGGTTCGGGTGACGCCGATGGCTTGGACGTTGACGGTGCCTCAAGTGGTTCACGCACCTCTGTTCGCGATCTTCTGCTGACCGGTTCCGGTCCCATCACCGGCCCCACCGGTGCGCTCTCGCCGATCACGTCCTACGAGCAGCAGCTCGTGGCTCCCGTAGAGGAGTCGGAGGAGACGGCGGAGCACCAGGTGTGGTTCTGGCTCCTCCACGACGACTCCGCCCCCGAGCAGGACTGCCTCGAGCAGCTCCTCACCGCTGCGACCAACGCCCGCTCAGTAGGGATCGTCGGTCCCAAGCAGGTGGGCTGGGACAATCCGGAGCTGCTTCTGGAGGTCGGCCTGCGCACCACGGCCTCGGCCCGCCGCGCCAACGACATCGTTCCCGGCGAGGTCGATCAGGGGCAGCACGATGACCGCAGTGATGTCCTGGCCGTGGGGACGGCCGGCACCCTCATTGACCGTGCAGTGTGGGAGGAGATCGGAGGCATCGCCCCCTGGCTCGGCCCCTTCGGGGACGGTCTGGAGCTCTCCCGCGCTGCGCGCCTGGCCGGATACCGGGTCATCGTTGAGCCCGGTGCCGTCATCCGCCACCGGCGGGCCTCCTACCAGGGCCTACGCCGGCCTGCTCACGTATCCCACTCGTCGCGTCCCGAGGCTCGCAGTGACGCCG
Organism: Actinomyces naeslundii; assembly: GCF_001956585.1. GTDB lineage: Bacteria > Actinomycetota > Actinomycetes > Actinomycetales > Actinomycetaceae > Actinomyces > Actinomyces naeslundii. The sequence goes on from NZ_MSRR01000005.1 coordinate 22,801, forward strand.
AGGCCATCGAGGTCCGACTCCCCGAGCCCGACCCGGAGCGGTCCTTCCGCGCCCGGCGCAGCGCCCAGCTGACCAACTGGGCGGCCTTCTCGACTCGTCCCATCTGGCTACTGCTGACCTGGTTCGTCATTCTCGGCGCAATGCGCACCGTGTGGCGGCTCGCCTCCAAGGCGCCGGCGCTCGCCCGTGACGAGCTCGGTGCGGCTCTGGCGGTAGCCGGCCGCGGCCGTCGGATCAAGGCGGCCAGACGGCGGCTCGCCCGGCACACCAAGGTTCCCGCCTCCGCGCTGGGGCGCCTCTATGTCACCCCTGCCGAGATCAGGGGCATACGCCGCGACCGCACCCGTCAGGAGCGCGAGCGCCGAGCCCGTGCCGCCGCCCCCAGTGAGCTCGAGCTGCGCGAGCTCGCCGCCCTGGCCCGCAGTCGACGTCGGACCCTGGGCGCTGTCATGGTGCTGGTTCTGGCGCTGAGCGGCTACGGCCTGTCTCGGTTGCTGCTCACCCGCTCGGTCAGCGGAGGGGCGCTGCCCCTGTTCAGCGGTGGCTGGCGACAGATGTGGGACGCCGCCTGGAGCACCTGGATCGCCACCGGCGACGGCTACCCGGGTGGGGTCACCCCGTTGCTGGGCATCCTGGCCCTGCCGACGGCGCTGGGACGCTTCGTCGGGCTGGGGGACGGTTCCCTCGTCAGTGCTCTGGTGCTCCTGGCCGTGCCGCTCGCTGCCCTGGGGGCCTGGTTCGCCTCCGGCACGATGACCCGGAAGGTGGTTCTGCGAGCCTGGGCCGCACTGGTGTGGGCTCTGGCTCCCAGCCTGCTGCTCGCCCTGGGGCAGGGGCGCCTCGGCGCGCTGCTGGTTCACCTCGTCCTTCCCTGGGCGCTGCTGGCCCTGGCACGTGCCGTGGGCGCCGACCGGAGGGATCTCGTCCTGTCCGGGCTCGTGGGCGCTCACCTGCTCACTGACCAGGAGCGGGCCGAGCTCGATCGTTTCTCCCACGAGAAGGTCACTGACCTTGCCCACCTCGACGAGGAGGAGCAGGCTGCAGTGAGCGCCGAGGACGGGGCCGACGAAGACTCCGCCCAGGAGGAGACCGAGTCCGACCGCGACCGGGGCGGAGAGGAGGCCGGTGCAGCGGAGTCGGTAACGGTCGGCGAGTCTCGTGAGCCCCACGATGCCGCCGATGCGGCCGCTGCCGAGGGTGACCCGCCTGAGTCCGAGAAGTACGGCTACGGCTCGGCCACGGCGGCCGCTGTCGCCGGTCTGCTGCTGAGCGTCGTCGTCGCGGCCGCCCCCGCCGCAGCGGCGGTGCTGGCGGTCATCCTTCTTCTGCTGTCCGTGACGACACGACGCGGGTTCAAGCTCGTCCTCACCCTGGTTCCCATGGTGGTCACCGCCGCCCCGGCCTGGTGGGGCGCCTGGCGCCTGGGGCAGAGGGCCGGTTGGGTCGAGGGGGCTCGGTTGCTGTTGACCGATATCGGTCTGCCCGTCCGGGTGCCGACGCCGAGCAGCCTCGACCTGCTGGCCGGCTCACCAGTGGCCATGGGTGCCATCGCCGGCTCCGGGGCCTGGAGCATCCTGGTCCGGGGACTGCTGCTGCTCGTCCCGGTCCTCGGCATCGTCGGCCTGTTCATCTCCCGGCGCGTCCGGGTGGCCCGAACCGGCATCCTCCTGGCCCTGGGCGGTCTGGCTCTGGCAGGGATCTCGGTGCGCATGCCCACTGGGCTGGGCGGTGACGTCACCGGCTCGGGCCTGGCCCCCGTCAACGGCTGGGGCGGTGTCGGGGTCTCTCTGGCGCTGAGCGGGTTCCTCACCGCGGCCCTTCCCGCCGGCGAGGCCATCTGGAGCACGATCGGACGGCGTGCTGCGGGCGGTAGCAGGACCAGTCGCCAGCACCGCAAGGACGCCGAGACTGCTGCTGCCTCCTCCGCGCTGTCCGTGCTGTCCACAGTGTCCGGTGATGGAGTGTCCGGTGATGGCCTGCGTCGGCTGAGGACGGGCTTCGTGGTCGCTGCCTGCCTCGTCCTGCTGGCTCCGGTGACGGTCGGTGCCGTCTGGTCCTACCAGGCCCATCGCGGCAGCAATCCCCAGGTCCTGGCGCTGCGCCCCACTACCCAGCAGGTCCCCCTCATCGCCGAGCAGTTCCAGGGCTCGGCCACGGCCGGCCGGGTCCTCAAGCTCACCTCCACCTCTGAGGGGCTTCAGGCCACGGTCTGGCGCGGACCCGGAACTCAGATCAGCGATGCCCTGCCGGGTGCGGTCAACGCCCAGGCGCGCAGCCGCGCCTCAGGTGCACTGACCGATCCTCGTCTGAGACCCACCAGGACCGGTCAGACGGGGCGCAGTACAGCCTCCGGTGAGGGTCTCGTCCTGGAGGACAAGGCCGACGCCGAGCTCGCCCAGATCGTCACCCGCGCCACGGCCGGGCAGGACACGGAGGTCGCCGACGCCCTGGCGGCACACGGGATCGCCGTCGTCCTGCTGACCGACAAGGAGGGTGACGCCGTCACCGCCGAGGCCCGAGTGGGCCTGGCCTCCACACCCGGACTGGAGCAGCTCGCCCAGACCGCCGCGGGCAACTCCTGGCGCGTCACCTCATCGGCGTACCCCGACTCGGCCCGCCTGAGTCTCATCGACGAGGGCGGAGAGGCGACCCCGGTCGCGTCCACCGGCGCCGGATCCGGCACCCGCACCCGGATCCCCGCCGGCTCCGGCACCCGCACGCTGGTCATGGTGGAGCGGGCCGACGCAGGCTGGAGGGCCACTCTTGACGGTCGACGCCTCCAGGCCACCACGGTCCCCGACAGCAGCTGGAAGCAGGGCTTCGCCGTCGGATCCGAGGGCGGGGAATTGGTCATCACCCACACCCGCCGGTCCACCGCCGCCGCGACCTACACGATCTGGATCGTCTGGGCCCTGACCCTGGTGGCGGCACTGCCCCTGCGACGCGGAAAGGAAATGGCCTCATGACTCAGCCTCACGATGACGATTCCCGCCGTCGGCAGGACGAGGACGCGCAGGACCAGCACGGGGACCAGCAGGGCGGCCGGCGGAAGGGGCGGCACAGCCATCAGGAACCGTCCGAGTCGCAGTCCCTCGAGCACGGGAGGCTCCCGGAGACGGACCAGGCCGATGACAAGGTCGCCACGGACGAGGTCGGCGAGGAGCCCCGTGCCGGATCCGGCGTCGGGCCCGTCGGGGACAGCCCGGACAGTGCCACCAGCCAGGATCAGGGCCACGACCAGCAGTCTGAATCAGGTGGTGATGCTCCCGAGCAGGACTCCGTCGAGGTCGAGGCGGACCATGACGAATCGGCCGGTTCGGACGGCGCCAACGTTGCCGAAGCCCCTGACTCCGCTGACTCCGCCGGTTCCGCTGACGTCCCTGAAGCTACTGATGCCGGGGACTCTGCGGAGGTCGACGACTCCGACGCCGAGGCCGCGAGCCGATCGGAGACCGGCGCCTCCTCCAGGAGGCGCCGTACCAGGGCCGGGCGGCGCCCTCGCACCGTGGGGCAGTCGATCGTCCGCGGCGTTGGCATCCTGACCTCGGTCGCACTCGCCGGCGCCGTCGGGGGAGTCACCTGGTGGGGCTACACCGCACCGCGTACACCGACCCCGCAGCTGGAGGCTCTCCGACTGACCGAACCGGGAGCCGCCACCACCTACGTGTGCCCTCACGCCCCCACCAATACGCTGCGGGGCACCGACGTCGGCGCCGTGGAGTCCACCACCGCCATCATTCCCGTTGACGGGACCGAGTCGATCCAGTCGGCCACCTACGCCGGCAAGCCGATCCCCGTTGACGCCGCCACCTCCGTGAACGCGGCCGAGGGAGGCATCCTCAGCCTCGCACCTGCTGGTGGTCGGGTGGCCAACGCCGTCGGCTCGGTCGCCACCGTGACGAAGAGCGGTGACCTGCGGGGACTCACCACCGCCCCCTGCGCCCAGCCGGGTGCCATGTCCTGGATCGTGGGCGGCTCCATCGCGGCGGGCTCGTCGGCCGAGCTGCGCCTGACCAACCCCGGCGCCACCCCGGCGACGGTGAAAGTGAACCTCTACGGATCCATCGGCCGCCTGAGTCTGCCCAGTAACGGTGAGGTCACTGTCCCGGCAGGCGGTTCCTCCTCGCTGGTCCTGGAGACGAAGGGCAGCCAGGACCCACGCATCGCTGTGTCCATCGAGGCCGACGGGGGTTCCGTGGTCCCCACCCTCGTCACCGAGTCCCTCGATGGTGAGACCCCCGCCGGCACCGACGTCATCACCCCGGGAGCCGCCCCGGCCACCGACCTCGTGGTGCCCGGCGTGGAGATCGTTGAGCCGGCCACACAGGGCGAGGTTCCCGACGCCAAGACCGGCGCGGACTCCTCCGACACCCCGGCAGTGCGCATCGTCAACCCGGGACAGGCTCCGGCGACGGTGTCGGTGACCATGCTCGGCAAGGATGGTGCCCACCCCCTGGCCGGTGCGCAGTCGGTGACCATTGATGCGGGTTCCGTCTTCGACATCCAGCTGGCCGGCGTGGCCGCGGGTACCTACGGTGTGCAAGTCACCTCGAGTACACCGGTGGGAGCGGCGGTTCGCATGGTGCGCAGCGGCGGTGAGTACCCCGCGCGCTCCAAGGCCCTCGTCCATGATCAGGCCTGGGCACAGGCCGCCCTTCCCGGAGCCGCGGACTCCGGCCTGCTGGCGGTGCCACGCGCGGCCTCCCTGACCTCCTCGGTGACCGTGGCCAACAGCGGTCCCGCCACGTCTCTGACGCTGTCCTCCCTTGATGGCTCCTGGAGTCAGGACGTCACTGTCGCCAAGGGCAGCGCCGTCGTCGTCGAGGTACCGGCCAAGGTCGCCGCGGTCCGCCTGAGCGCTGCCGGCAGCTCCTCAGGGCAGCCGCGCACACCCAGCGGACTGGCCGCCGCCACCATCGTCACGGCGCAGGCCGGGGGACAGCTGGCTGGGACGCTCATCTCGACGGTTCCTGCTCAGCCCGACGCCGCCGCTCAGGCCCAGCGCCGCATCCTCCTGGGCTGACGCCACGCCCCCTTCTCGCCCCGCCGGGCACTCCTCGCGCAGCCCAAGGGAAGAACGGTAGGGCTCCGCGAAACCCGCCCGGCTCGGAGAAGTGCGCCGTCGGCTCACAGACTCGAGCCCGGGTCGATCTCCTCGGGGTGGCGTCCCAGCATGAGGGCGACCTGCTCGACGACGACGCGGCGCACCAGATCGGCCAGATCCGCCTCATCCGTGGCTCGAGAGGCCACCGGGCGCCGGTAGATGACGACCCGCGCCGGCAACCCCGCACGCGGTTCCGCCGTGAAGCCGCGCCCCAGCACCACCGAGCGCTCCCAGGGTGCAGGGTCGGAGGGCGGCACCTCCTCCACCGCGAACTGGATCTGGTCCACCGACGGCCAGTGCCTGGCCAGGTCCTGGGCCGCTTCCACGACGAGCTCATCGAAGCGTTCGGCTCGCGTACGCCAGGCCGGAAGGTTCGGCGGCAGAAGCGGACCGCGCAGCCCCCGGCCGTGACGATCACGACGCCTGCCCGGGCGCCGCGCCGGCGTTGCGGCGGATCGCGGCGGAATCGGCCCGGGTGATAAGGGAAACAGCTCAGTCACGTCAGCCAGCCTAGGCGCCTCCTGGATGACCGCCGGGCAACGGCACGGTAACCTGCGGGCGTGAGAAGAGTCCGACACTGCCGCAAGCCCGGCTGCGAGCGCCCAGCCGTGGCCACCCTGACTTCCGTCTACGCGGACTCCACCATTGTGCTGGGGCCACTGGCCACCGAGGCCCAGCCAGAGGCCTATGACCTGTGCGAGAAGCACGTCTCCTCCTTCACGGCGCCCCGTGGCTGGCAGATCATCCGCCTGGCCACCGAGTTCGAGCCCGCGCCCCCCAGCGAGGATGACCTCCTGGCCCTGGCCGACGCCGTTCGCGAGGCCTCCCGCGCCCCGCGACCGGTTGCCTCACCGGCCGAGCACCGTCCTCGGCCAGGCGGGATCATGCCGGCCTCCCTGACCGCCCCGCTGCCGCCCCCGCCGGAGGTCGCTGAGGACGAGATCCTACGGCGCGGCCACCTGCGGGTCCTGCGCGGACAGAAGGATGACGTATGAGCCATGACGCCAGCGTTCCCGGCCCCGACGAGCACGGGCCGGTGCTCTCCTCCGTGCTGCGCTCCAGCCTGCGTTGCCCGTTGAGTGGGCAGGAGCTCGCTGACGGCGTCGACGACACCGGTCACCCGGTACTCATCTCCCCAGCCGTGGGCCTGGCCTACCCGGTGCGCGACGGCGTCCCGATCCTCCTGGTCCACGAGGCCCTGCGCGCTCCCGCGCACTTCTGACCCCCGGTACCGAACCGGCAGCCCGTTCAGGTCCTACCCCGCGAGGTCCAGGACGGAGCTGCTCAGCTGCGTCGGGCTTCTCGACCGACGCCGTAGGGCGGACGCGCCATGTCTCGGAGCACATCCTCCTCCAGGCGGCGGTCACGGCTCTCCAGCACCAGCTCGCGGTTACGCCGCTCGGTGAGCACCGCGGCGAGGAACCGCTCAGGGTGCGTGCCCGCAGGAGGCGGGGGAGAGACGTAGCCCTGGACCTGGGATGCCAGCTCCATCCCCAGACGGTGGCGGGAGGCGGGCGTCAGGACTGAGGCCCGCTGCAGGAAGGTCCGGGCCGTCAGACTCAGCTCCCCCGGTAGAGCGCGCAGGTCCGTTCCCCCCGCCCACTGCGTCAGCTCGGGGGGCATGAGCAGGGGCGGCGTAGCGGACGAGCGATTCCGGTCACGAACCACGTAGGTGCCGGCCAGCATGTCTCCGAACCGCTTGCCCCGTTTGGTGACGATACTGGCGCACAGCGCCGGTACGGCCCAGGTCGCCCAGATCTCGACGATGGCGAGCAGCGCGCGCACCAGGCAGTGGCGAAACCTCACGGTGCCGCCGTCGTCGCGCACCACTCGGGTCCCGGTCACCATACGGCCCAGGCTCCGACCTCTACTGAGCAACTCAACGAGCAGGGGGATGACGACCATCCAGGCCAGCACGATCAGGGAGACGAGGACTCTGTACAGAGCGAGGTGCTCGGCCAGCGCCGACTCGGGGCCGGTGCCCAGGATCAGGGCCATCAACGCGAGGACGGACAGCAGACCGCCCAGCGAGTAGGTGGTGTAGTCGATGATCCCCGACATTATGCGGTTGACGGCTGTTGCCGGGATGACCTCCAGGGCGACGGCCTCACCGGTGACCATGAGCTCGCGCTCGATCATTCGCTCGGAGGATGTGGACGACTCGGTCACCATGACAGACTCCTTGCGTGGATCTTGATGCCTTCGTTGCAGCGCACCGTGATCAGTGGGAACGCCTCGACGTCCTTGTGTCGCGTCGTCACCTCAGCGGCGCTGAGACCGACGAGCTCGTGGCTCTCTACCGCACCTGCGCCCGTCACCTGTCGCGGGTGCGCTCGGCGGCGCCGGATCCGCAGATGATCGCCGAGCTGTCCTCCCGAGTGGCGACGGCCCGCGGCCGTCTGACCGGGACCCGTGAGGTTCGGACTCATGCGGTGCGTCGGTTCGTGCTTGAGTCCGTGCCGGCGGCTCTCTACCGGATCCGTTGGTGGACTTGCGGGGTCATGGTTGCTGAGATCGCTCTGGCGCTCGTGGTGGGGGTGTGGACCCTGCACAGCCCGGAGGCCATGGCCGCACTGGGGAGTCCCGAGAAGCTGGACGAGTACGCTCATGAGGCCTTCGAGTCCTACTACTCCACTTACTCCGCCCCTGACTTCGCCGCCCAGGTATGGACCAACAACGCCCGGATTGCGGCGATCTGCGTAGCCAGTGGAATCACGGGGATTCTGCCGCTCTACATGCTCTATGCCAACGCCGTCGCCGTCGGGCGGGCCGGGGCGATCATGGCCGACCACGACATGCTCGGGGTGTTCTTCTCGCTCATCTCGCCTCATGGGCTGCTGGAGCTGACCTGCATCTTCATCGCTGGTGCTGCCGGCCTCAAGCTGTTCTGGACCATGCTGGTCCCCGGGCCTCGCAGCCGCTCGGCGGCGCTGGCAACGGAGGGCCGCGCCCTCATCACGGTCGCTGTCGCCCTGACCGCCGCCCTGGCCGTCGCCGGTTTCATCGAGGCCTTCGTGACCCCGGCTCCCATTCCCTGGCCGGTCAAGATCACCATCGGAGCCGGTGCCTTGGCACTGTTGTGGGCCTACACCCTGATCCTGGGACGCTCCGCCGTCCAGGCAGGAGCTACGGGAGACCTCGAGGAGGATGAGGCCGGTTACGTCCAGCCAGAGGTCGGCTGACCGGTGCGCCGCGGGAGAGTGTCCCAGCATCACAGCCGCCCCGCTGCCTTGAGGTCCAGGTAGCAGTCGGCCAGAGCCGGGGCGATTCCCTGGTCCGGGGCCTCAACGACCTCGACTCCGCCGCGGCGCAGGCGGCGGCGCACGGCGTCGAGCTCCACGAGGTCCTTCTCCGCGGATGCGGCCACGTACACGGAGTCGGCGTCATCGCGCGCGGCCCGCAGATCCTCCAGCTCCGGGTCCAGGGCTGAGGCGAGAACGACCGTGTGGTCATGGGCCAGTGACGTCAGTGTTCGGAGCATCGGCGCATCTCCTCCGCTGCCGTCCAGAGCGGAGATGACGACCACCAGGGCACGCTGCGAGAGGGACGTGCGCACCCGGGAGGCCAGGAGGGGCCAGTCGAGCTCGGTCAGGCGCGGCTCCACATCCGTCAGGTGCTCAGCCAGTGCCGTCATGAGCACCGGTCCGCTACTGCCCCGCACCTGGGCGCGCATCGCGTCGTCCATGGCCAGGACATCGACCCGGTCTCCAGCGCGTGAGGCCAGGGCGGCCAGCAGCAGGGTCGCCTCGATCTGGGCGTCGAGACGGGGGGCGTCGCCCAGTCGAGCCGCAGACAACCGTCCCGAGTCGATGACGATGAGGACGCGCCGGTCACGCTCGGGACGCCAGGTACGCACCAGGACCTCGCCCCGGCGCGCGGTGGAACGCCAGTCGATGGATCGTACGTCATCGCCGACGACGTACTCGCGCAGGGAGTCGAACTCGGTTCCCTCGCCGCGCACCATGACCGCGCTGCGCCCGTCCATCTCCCGCAGCCGGGCCAGACGCGAGGGCAGATGACGGCGAGAGCGGAAGGCCGGCAGGACCCGGACGGTGGCTGGAACGTCGAGGGAGGCCTGCCGCCCCGCGATGCCCAGAGGGCCCATCACCCTGACGGTCAGCGGACCCGCGTTGCGCTCTCCCCGGCGTTGAGGCGTCAGCACTGTGGAATGACGGCGCCGCTGAGCCGGCGGGATGGTCATGCTCCCGCGCTCGTGGGCCGCTCCAGCGCTCGGGGGCCAGGCATCACGCAACAGGAGCCGGACTGTGCGCCGGCCGGTGTTGGCCAGCGTCAGTGTCGAGGTGATCGACTCACCCAGCCGCACTCCGTGGCCCACTGCCCGCGAGGCCCTCAGCAGGCGGGGTGAGGGCGCGTAGACGACGTCGATCACGACGAGGACCAGGACCACGCCGGCCCAGGCCAGCACGGCTGCCGGGCGCGGTGCGATGAAGGCCAGGATGATCCCCGGGAGCAGCGCCCACACGGCGCGCATCGTCAGGAACATGCCACTCCTGTCGTGAGTCGGTCAGATGATCGGTTACGTGTTCTGTGGTGTCGCAGGCCGGGACCTCAGCGCGGTACCGGCACGCTCCTGAGCACGGACTCGATGACGGACTGAGCGGTGATGCCCTCCATCTCGGCCTCTGCGCGCAGCTGGATGCGGTGGCGCAGCGTCGGCAGGGCCAAGGCCTTGATGTCGTCGGGGGTCACGAAGGACCTCCCGGCCAGCCATGCCCAGGCCCGTGATGCGGCCAGGAGCGCGGTGGCGCCACGGGGCGAGACCCCCAGTGACACCGAAGGCATGGAGCGGGTGGCACGTACGAGGTCGACCGCGTAGGCCAGAACCTCCGGGGTGACTCCGACGGTGCTCACCTGGGTGCGTGCCAGGGCCAGGTCCTGGGCTCCGGCCACCGCCTGTAGTCCCGCCGAGAGCAGATTTCGTGGATCGAAGCCCGAAGCGTGCCGGGAGAGAACCTCGATCTCTTGAGCCCGCTCGGGCAGGGGCAGTACCAGCTTGAGCAGGAAGCGGTCCAGCTGGGCCTCCGGCAGCGGGTAGGTCCCCTCGTACTCCACCGGGTTCTGGGTGGCGATCACCATGAAGGGATCGGGCAGCGCGCGGGGCTCACCGTCAACCGAGACCTGGCGCTCCTCCATGGCCTCCAGCAGGGCCGACTGCGTCTTGGGAGGGGTACGGTTGATCTCGTCGGCCAGGAGCAGGTTGGTGAAGACCGGTCCGGCGCGGAAGGAGAACTGCGCGCTGCGGGAGTCGTAGATGAGAGAGCCGGTGACGTCACCTGGCATGAGGTCGGGTGTGAACTGGATGCGCTTGGTCTCCACGTCCAGGGCGGTGGCCAGCGATCGCACCAGCAGGGTCTTGGCGACTCCGGGGACCCCCTCGAGCAGGACGTGCCCACCGGCGAGCAGGGCGATGACCAGTCCGGTGACTGCGGCCTCCTGACCGACGACGGCCTTGCTCACCTCGCTGCGCACGGCCACCAGTCGCCGGCGCGGGTCGTTGCCCGCGTCCGTCTGGGCGGTCGGCTGGGCAATGCCACTGGTACCCGGGGTGCTCGGTGCCTGCTGGGCGGATGGCGGGTGGGGATCACCATTGCCCGGGCCGACGGCGCTCGGGTCGTGGATGGGATCGGTGCTGTCCGTGCTCATGCGGAGTGAACCTCGCTCTCGAGTTGGTCAAGCTGAACGGCCAGGGTGGCCAGGGCCCGGTCACTGCTCGGCGGCGGACCGTAGAGAAGGGCGTCCACCGTGGCCGGGACAATGCCGGAGGCCTGGGCGACAGCGGCTATCACGTCGCCGCGCGAGGCCCCGGGGGGCAGACCCAGGGCTGCCCCTAGACGCAGTGCGGTTCCCGAGCGCAGGGCCTCGGCCGCCCGGGGGCGGTCCGAGCCCTGGCGGTACAGGCTCCCGCGCGCAACGGTGGTCTCGGTGGAGCGCACGACGACGGGCAGGTCCTCACTCATGATGCGGCCGAAGCGACGGCCCTGGACGATGGCCAGGGCGCCGGCCATGACGACGAGCTGGAGGACGAGGACCGGTAGCCAGACGGGCGTGGTCTGGGAGTTCCACACGGTGGGGGTCTCAAGGTGCTGTCCGTCCAGCCACAGGACACGGTCGTGGTGGCCCAGCGCGCGCACGGCCAGGGCCGCATGGCCCTCCTGAGTCAGGTGCGCGTTGGTGACTGGCGCGGCGTCGGGCAGAACGCGCAGCGTGGCGCCGCTGGTCAGAGTGTCGCTGGCATAGGCGTAACGGTCCTCGCCCACGGGGAAGCAACCGATGGCGTCGGTGTCGCCCTCGAGCGACACCGAGGCGTGCGCTCCGGCCAGGCTCCGGGCGGCTTGGGTATCGGCGTCGGCACACTGTGCGGTCAGGCTCGTGGACCCAGGAGATGCGGAGCCCTTGGCAGTCATGTCCGTCAGCCCCGTCAGTGCGTCGCTGCCGCCTTTGGCGCCAACGACGACGACGTCCCCGCCCGCACGGGCCAGGGCCTGCTTGTCCTCCTGGCTGAGATGGTCGGCGTTGACCACGGCAATGGTGGCTCCGCTCCGACTCGCATCCAGCGCCTCGGAGACGTTGCCCGCCTGGCTCACGGAGATGCCCTCCTGGCGCAGCAGCTCGGCAGCGGCCATCGTCCCTGAGCCCTTGGGATTGTCGATCGCCAGCGGAGTGTCGGAGGTGACGGGCGTGGTCCACAGGGCGATAAGGGTGGGGATGAGCATGAGGGCCAGGGCGATGGCGACCGGGCGCCACCGGCGCCACCTTTGTGACCAGCGCGGATTCGTCACCTGGTCACCGGTGGTATCCGTCTGAGAGGGGCCCTGTGGAGAGTGCGCTGTCGGCGCAGACGTGTTCGTGGATGTGCTCATGCTGGTGCCCCCGGGGCCATGGCCGAGGTCGTGACGAGGGGCTGGTGATGCTTGGAGGGCAGCGTCGTCCTGGCAACCTGGTCGGCCAGTGCTCGCATCTGCTCGTCCTGGGACTGGGTTGAGACCACGTGACCATAGAGAACGGCGTCGAACAGGTGCGCCGCATCGTACAGAGGGGGCACGACCTGGTGATCGCCGAGGGCGTGATGCGTCAGGGTTGCGGCCTCCAGGGCTGTCATACCTGGGTACTCGTCGATGATCCCGCGTTCATCGAGGGAGCGGATGATGGCGCGGAAGCGCTCGACGACGGCGGTGGCGAAGTCGGCTTGTGCGGCCGCCTCATCCGCCGCCCGGGTCAGGGTAACGGCGTCGCGGTCGTCGGTGAGCACCGACAGCGACGGCTTCACGACCCGACGCGCTGAGGAGATCCTGGTCAGCAGGAGGATCAGCAGTGCGATGCCGACGGCGATGACGATGACGACGATGACCGTCGATACCCAGGAGGGGACCCCGGGGACCATGCTACCGGTGTCGATATGATCGAAGATCCATCTCCAGATCCGGTCCCACAGGTCGGGCTTCTCGTGGTAGATCTGACGGGAGAGCTCTTTCTTCGCGGCTCGCCGAGCCTCATCGGCGTCGGGGGTCGCGGGGGCCTTGAGACTGATCGTACTGAGGCTGACCACAGGCGGCTCACACTCCGGCGGCGCGCCGCAGCTCCACGTCCAGGCCCTCGGAGCGCATCCGCAGGTCGGTGTAGATGAGGGCGTTGACAGCGGAGTCGAAGGGAAGCGTGGCGGCGGTGACGATGTTGCCGAGCAGAACCGACATGCCCAGGGCGAGGATCTGGGCACTCGGTGCCGCAGCGGTGAGCACCCCGGCCAGCATGCTTATCGGAGTTGTCACTATCGCGCTGGCGAAGCTCATGATGAGGAAGGAGAGGATCTGAATCCCCACGACCCTCCAGAAGTAGCCGCGGGTCAGGGCCCACGAGCGAGAGATCCCCTCGAAGACACCGACGTTCTCCAGAATGAGTGCCGCCGGGGCCAGGCTCAGCTTGCAGTACAGGGCGAACATCCCCAGGCCGACAAGCGCCACGAGAACGAGGAGCCCCAGGATCGTCAGAAGGATGGTTCCTACAGCGTCGTCGGGAGAGGCGCTATCGACGAGGTCGGGGATGCGGAGACCGAGGAAGAGGGCGAGAAAGACCCCGATGGCTGCCGCCAAGACGGCAATGAAGATGAGCTGGATGATGACTGCCTGGCCGATGAGTGCCCACACGCGCGGCTTGGTCCGTTGCCACACGTCGCTCAGGGATGCCTTGCGACCCAGGATGGTGCGTGAGACGGTCACGATGAGCAGACCGGTGAGAATCGAGGAGGCGAACATCGTCAAGATGCTGTTGACACCGGACTGGGCGTAGAGGCCGAACAAGGACGACCACTGCTTCTCCAGGTCGGTCGTGTCGGGTTGGCTGGTGGAGGAGGAGAAGGGCGAGGAAGCGCCAAGCCGGTCGAAGAAGTAGGTGGTACCCAAGGCAGAGATGATGCCGAGGATCGTCATCACTACCAGCGAGGGGATGAACATCGCCTTGGGATTGGCGCGCAGGGACTCGAAGGAGCCTCCGAGGATCTCCCCGATGGACAGCGGCCGCAGCGGGATGATTGACGGCTTGGGCGCCAGGACCGACGCGTAGCCCCCGTATCCCGGGGCTCCGTAGGCGCCTGGGCCTGCTGGGCCACCGGGAGGAGGATAGCCGGTACCGGCAGGACCCTGGCCGCCGTACGCCCCGTAACCCGGCTGACCGCCAGGGGTGTTGGGAGGGTAGCCGGGAGGTGGACCGGGCTGACCGACCGGAGGCGTCTGGTAGTTGCCGTAGCCGGGGTACGGGGATCCCTGTGGCGAGCCCTGTGACGGGTAGGGGAAGGGAGAGGTGCCTGTGAACGCTCCTGCGTCGGGGGCCTGCCATCCGTCCTGGTCGCCTCCAACGAAACCGTTTCCTGAGGCGGCAGGAGCCTCGCGGCTCGGGTCTCCGCCCGGATTGAGGCCGTCGGGGTGGGGGTCGGTGCTCATGCTCCCATGCTGTCACGCCTTCCCGTTGCTGCGCTCTCCCCCTGGAGGAGGAAATCTCGGCGCAGGGCCGTCGGCGGCCTTGTGAGGGCGCCCGGGCGGCGCCACGAAGGTCACGGTTTGGACGCAATATTCCTGGCTCGCGTGTGTGCTTGCGTTACTTTTTTCCCGGAACTGAAGGGAATCTCTTAAATCCCTGAAGAAATTGTGAACGTCGTCTCGGTGGCTCAGATGTCCCTTGGGACATGGGGCTCATGCCAAGATACGGGCTATGAGCACGCGCATTCTGGTCGTCGACGACGATGCATCCCTGGCCGAGATGATCGGCATCATGCTGGAGTCGGAGAGCTACACGCCCACCCTTTGTCATGACGGAGCCAAGGCCCTGGACGCCTTCCATGAGGTCAACCCCGACCTCGTCCTCCTCGACCTCATGCTGCCGGGGCTCGACGGCGTCGAGATCTGCAGGCTCATCCGTTCAGAGTCCGACGTGCCGATCATTATGCTGACCGCGCGGACCGACACCCAGGACGTCGTTGCCGGTCTGGAGGCCGGGGCTGACGACTACGTGACCAAGCCCTTCAAGTCCAAGGAGCTGCTGGCCCGCGTCTCGACCCGTTTGCGCCGTACCAACCCCGGGGCGGCCGAGCACGTGCGCGCCGGTGACCTCGACATCGACGTCGCCGGTCACCAGGTCAAGCGCGGCGACTCGGTCATCGCCCTGACTCCGCTGGAGTTCGAGCTGCTGGTCACTCTGGCTCGCTCGCCGTGGAAGGTCTTCACCCGCGAGGAGCTGCTCAGCCAGGTGTGGGGCTACCAGCACCCGGCCGATACCCGCCTGGTCAACGTTCACGTCCAGCGCCTGCGGGCCAAGATCGAGAAGGACCCCGAGCGTCCCTCGATCGTGGTGACGGTGCGCGGTGTCGGCTACAGGGTCGGCGAATCCGCGTGAGCGACGGCGCATCGGGCGCCCTACAATGAACCCGATGCGTAATTCAGTGGGCACGTCGATGGGACCATCGGTGGGCACTGCGGAGGAACGGCTCGTTCGGCGTCTGCCCTTGCCGGGGCTGCTGCGCCGCAGTCTTGAGGTGCGCATGGTGTGCACCGCCACCGTCATCGGCCTGCTTCTCATCGCGCTGCTGCTGACCTTCGTGACCGACAGGATCCGGTCGGAGGTATTCGCCGATCAGCGAGACGTCATACTCGCCGACGCCGCGCTGCGTGCCAGCGTTGCCCAGGCCGAGTTCGACTCGACCACCGCCGTGACCGTCGATGAGGTCTCCGCGACTGCGGAGCAGCAGGTCAACAACGCCAAGAACTCGATCTCCTCCTCGGGAGGGGTGGGTGTTCTCATGCTGCGCAATGAGCAGGAGACCTCGACGACGGTCGTCAACGACCTGGAGACCGATACCCGTCTGCGCTCCCTCATCACCGACGAGATGTCGCAGGCCCTCGACGAGGGCGGGGCGCGCTCGCAGTACTGGCAGTCGGTGGCCGTGCCCAATGATGAGGGAGGCACTGACCCGGGTCTCATCGTCGGCACCCGGGTGAGTCTGCCGCTGGCCGGCGAGTACGATCTCTACCTCGTCTACAGCCTGGCCGGGGAGCAGCGCATCGTCTCCCTGGCCTCGCGCAACATCACCATCGGCGGCCTGGGCTTTCTGGCCATCCTCATCGTCGTGGTGTGGGCCTTCACCCGCTGGGTGCTCAGTCCTGTGCGGCACACCGCCCGGGCCGCCGAGCGTCTGGCCTCCGGGTTGCTGGCCGAGCGGCTGAGCATCGAGGGGGAGGATGAGATCTCCACCCTGGCCAGATCCTTCAACCATATGGCGACCTCGTTGGAGGACCAGATCGAGCGGTTGGAGTCCCTGTCCAAGGTGCAGCGGCTCTTCGTCTCCGACGTCTCCCACGAGCTGCGCACCCCGCTGGCCTCCATCCGCCTGGCCACCGAACAGATTCAGGACGCGCGCGAGGAGATCTCCGACCCCTTCGCCCTGCGCAGTATCCAGGTCCTGTCCAGCTCGGTCGACCGCTTCGAGACCATGCTCACCGACCTGCTGGACATCTCCCGCATCGACTCGGGCAACGTCAAGCTGCGCCTGGAGGAGGTTGACCTCGCCCAGGTGGTCGACACCGTCGTCGAGACCACCCAGTTCCACTTCGACGCCACCGGCACCGAGCTGCGCCTCCATCTTCCCGAGGAACCCGCCATCGCCGAGGTCGACGTCACCCGGGTTGAGCGCATCATCCGTAACCTCGTGGTCAACGCGCTCGAGCACGGCGAGGGCAAGCCGCTGGATGTCACCGTCGCCGTGGACGACGACGCGGTCGCGGTGCGGGTGCGCGACCACGGGATCGGAATGAGCCCCGACGTCGTCGCCAAGGTCTTCGACCGCTTCTACCGCGCCGACCCCTCGCGCAAGCGCAGCCTGGGAGGCACCGGCCTGGGCCTGTCCATCGCCATGGAGGACGCCCGTCTGCACGGCGGCCGTCTATCGGCCTGGGGGTGGCCGGCTGACGGCGCCTCCTTCCTCCTGGTCCTGCCCCGCACCCAGGGCGCCGACGGCGGCCCCGGCCGGCTGGGCGGCCCCGGGCCCCTTGAGCTCGTTCCGCAGGATGCACCCGCAGTGGCCCGCGCCGGTATCCCGGTCGATGAGGAGTCCTCCTTCTCCCCGGTCGGCCCCCTGGGGCCCGCGCCCGCCACGCGCCGGGCGCGTCAGAGCGTCGTCCTGGGCGACATCCCTCTGGCCGGGGAGAGCCACGACGCCGTCACCGAGGACGTCGGTCGTGTCGTCGTCGTCCTGCCCGGTCAGGAGCCGGCCACCCGCACGCCCGAAGAGGCCGACGAGGAGGGACGACGTCGATGAAGCGGCCGAAGAGACTCAGCATGCTCACCGACGCTTGTGAGCGCATCGGGAGCAGCACCGGCTCCGTGACCTCGTTGCTGACGCGCCGCAGTGCGCTGGGACTGCTGAGCGCCGGTGCCGCGGGTGTGCTGGCGGGGTGCACGGCGCTGCCCACCTCCAGTGGCGTCACCCGCTCCGGGGTCGCCGCCTCCGGCACTAACGCCCTGATCGAGACCGCGCCAGGCCCCAGGGAGAGCGACTCGGCCGAGGATATCGTCAACGGCTTTCTGCGAGCGGCCATTGCCGGGTTCTCCGACGACTTCGCCACCGCCAAGCAGTTCCTCACTGAACGCACCGCCGCGCAGTGGAAGCCCCTGGAGACGGTGAGCGCCTACAACGGCTCGACTGAGCCTCAGGTCTCCGTCGCTGCGGACGGCTCCTTCACGGTGACCTCCGCTCAGGTGGGGGTGCTGGACTCCCTGGGGGTCTTCACCCCGGCGCAGGAGGGAACCAGCTACACCGGTGAGTTCTCCCTGGCGACCAACTCCACCGGGCAGTGGCGCATCGTTGGCCTGCCCCAGGGGATCCTGCTGCCCCTCTCCCGGCTCATGCAGAACTTCGCGGTCAGCTCCCTGGCCTTCCTGTCACGGGACCGGGCCAGGTTCGTCTCCGAGTTGAGGTGGTACCCGCGCAGCTCGCAGGCCGACTCGCTCATCTCCGGGCTGCTGGCCGGGCCCTCGTCCTGGTTGTCGGATGGGACCGCCAACCTCATCCCGCGCAATGCGGAGCGGGCCAGCCGGGGCGTCGTCGTCGAGGCGGGGACCGCGACCGTTCACCTGAGTGCGGACTCCGACCCCGCCTCGGAGGAGGCCCGCCGGCTCATGGTGGCCCAGATCGAGCAGAGCCTCGTCCAGATCAGTGGCATCGACCGGGTCCGGGTGCTCGCGGGCACCGTTGACCTCGGTGCGCCCGCCGAGCTGACGCCAATGGCCCCGGAGGTGGGCGGCATCGTGGGGATGTCGGAGGGTTCCGTCGTGCGCGGCACCGGGGCCAGGCGCATCACTCTGGCGACCGACCGGGTACTGGGGACCAGTGACGCCCGCAGCCCGAGTCTCGGAGCGGATGGGGCCGTCTACGTGCTGTCGGCCTCCAGCCTGCTGCGTCTGCCTCAGGGACAGGACTCCGCCTCCGTCATCCTCTCGGTGGGCGACCCCTCCGCAGGCGCTGGTGGACTGGGGGCTCCGTTGGGGGACCGGCACGGCTGGGTCTGGTTGCTGGCCGAGGGGCAGCTCACCGCTGTCAACGGCTCGGGACAGCGTGCCGCCCTGAAGTCGTCCTGGTTGCCGCAGAGCGCGATCGTGGCCTTCGACCTGTCCGTGGAGTCCGAGCGCATCGCTGTGCGTAGAGCCGATGGGCGGGTCGCCGTCGCTGCGATCATCAGGGACCAGGAAGGCCGCCCCTCGGGGCTGGGGCCCGCCCTGGAGATGCCTCGCGCCAGCGGCGGGGGAACGCGCGGGATCTCCTGGTGCGCCCCGAACGCTGTGTGCGTGCTGGCCGACGGCGGTAGTGAGGGGGGAGGAGTACCCGAGGTGCGTCTCATCCAGGTCGGCGGCGCCGTCAACACGCTCGTGGGAGTGCGTGGGGCGCGCTCGGTCATCTCCGACCGCTCCGAGGAGTCCCTCATCATCATCGACGAGGCGGGGCAGACCTGGCAGCGCCGCGGGACGATGTGGCGGGTACTCACCTCGGAGGTCACCGACCCCTCCTTCCCCCTGCCCTGAAGCGGCGGCCCAGAAGTAGTCCGGGTGCCCCCGATCCGCTGGGACCGTGGAGCACCCGGAGTCAGGACGGGGTCTGAAGGGGGACTAGAGCACCTGGGCGTCCAGGCGGATGACGCCGTAGGTCCACCCGTGACGGTGGTAGACGGCGCAGGGCTGCTTGCTGGCCTTCTCAATGAACAGGTAGAAGGGGTGGCCCACGAGCTCCATCTGGTAGAGAGCCTCGTCAACGGTCATCGGTTTGGCCTCGTGCAGCTTCTGGCGCACGATCACCGGGGAGTCGCCGAGCTGGGCCTCGACCGCGACACCCGGCTCCGTGGGGGCGGAGGGGGAGTCCTCGATCGGCGCGTCATCGGTGTCGTGAATGGCGGGCTCGTCCAGGACGGGCGCGGCCTGGAGATCCTCGCTGGGGGCGGCCACGGTGTAACGACGGTGGTCCTTCTTGCGGTCCCGAGCTCGGCGAAGGCGCTCGGTCAGCTTTCCCATGGCGATATCGAAGGCGGCGAAGCGGTCTGAGGAGGACGCCTCCGCCCGGATGACCGGACCCTTGGAGACAACGGTGATCTCAACTCTCTCGGCGGTGTCGGCCTGACGCGGGTTGCGCTCGTGGGTGACCTCCACCTCGACGCGCTGGACCCGAGGGTCGAACTGCTCAACCTTGACGGCCTTGTCCTCGACGTAGTCACGCAGGCGAGAGCTGATCTCGGCGTTGCGACCGACGACGGTGATATCCATGGTGGAACCTCTTTCTGGGCTCGTGGGCCGGCCCTGGTGGACCGTGTGCGACATACCCGCCACTTCTCACGGCGGGTTCGGGACTGGTGTCATCACCTCCTGTCACCTCGCGAGGGCCCTCTCGCACTGCGGCGAGGACTCGGTCGACTGTCCTTGTCGACGTCGGAGATCGCCTGTGCGTTATGCCACATAAGGTACACCATGAGGGGCTGTTCACGCCTCCCTTTCGCGTGTGCCGCGTCCCGAATGAGCCCCCTGATCGCCGCAGGCGGACAAGTCCGACGGTTCCGGATCAATAGCTGCCACTGAGACACCGGTGCTTCTCACCGTGGGCGTGGCAGTCACCGTCCTGACCGGGACCGTGACACGCGCGTGCGCTGGAGGCGGAGCGGCGCTCAGCGTCAGGGCGCCTTGAACCCGGCCGCCGGCCTCCTGCATCGCTCGGGCACAGGACCCCAAGGTGGCTCCAGTGGTGACCACGTCGTCGACCAGCAGCACCGGCAGCCCGGACACGGGGGCCAGCAGGTGCGGAGCAGCGGCGCGGTTACCCCGTCGCTGACGAGACGAGCGGCCCGCCTGATGCGCCCCTCCGCCCCGACGACGCAGCAGATCGGCGCTCAGCACGAGCGGCGCGGGCAAGGCTTCCCGGGATGGCATCGATGCCGGTGCGTCGCCGGTGGGTGGCTCGTCCCAGAGGGTTGATTGCTCCCGTTGAGCCCACTGCTCGGCGATCCCTGAGGCGACGGCGTCGGCCAGACGCGCCGCCACCAGGCGACCGCGCAGTCGGCGCGCGATCCCGGAGGGCGCCGGGACCACGAGCAGAGCCGGGGTGTGTGGGAACGACTCGGTCCAGATCTCCTTCGCGGGGCGCCCCTGCGCCCACTGGCGTCCTAGATGCCGACCGGCATGCGCCATCACCTCGGCGAGGTCCTCCCGCGAGCCGTTCTTCCACCCCAGGACCATGGTGCGCACCGGGCCGGTGTAGGTCGTCAGGGCCAGGATGTCGAGGTCGCCCGCGGCGTCGGCGTGCTCGACGTTGAAGGGCTCGCCCTCGAGCAGCTCGCGGCACCTCGGGCACAGCGCCGTCTCCCAGCACCCGCAGCCTGCGCAGCTGACCGGCAGTCCCAGAGACAGTCCCGTGGAGAATCCGGCGGACAACCCGCGTATCAGGCGGTGGGCGACGGAGGGCTGAGGGATGGTTGGGCGGTGCGTCATGCCCCTCACTGTGGGGCTCCCGCGGCTCGGTCGCTTTCGAGGGCGCTCGCGCTCCACAACGGGAGGGATCAAGCGGTCGTCGCCACGGTCTGTGGCTCCGTGCCCGTCCCGTGTCCTCGGTGGGAAGAATCTCGATGGTGGAAGGGCCGCTGTCCACCGGGGTCCACTAGAGTACGGAGGCAGGTAACCGGTGAGACCTGTGCCGATACCGACCAATCCGGGCCAGTTCGGCCTCAGTCTCATCGCCGCTCTTCGCAACAGACGTCCCAAGGGAGAATGCAGCGTGTCGATCGTGGACCGGATCCTTCGCATTGGTGAGGGCCGTACCCTGAAGAAGCTTGATGCCATCGCCGACCAGGTCGAGTCTCTTGCCGAGGAGTTCAGTGAGTTCTCCGACGCCGAGCTGCGCGACATGACCGATGAGCTCAAGGAGCGCTACCAGGACGGAGAGACGCTCGACAGTCTCCTGCCCGAGGCCTTCGCCACGGTCGTGGAGGCAGCCGACCGGGTGCTGGGCATGCGTCCCTACCACGTCCAGATCATGGGCGGTGCCGCCCTCCACCGCGGCAACATCGCCGAGATGAAGACCGGTGAGGGCAAGACCCTCGTGGCCACGATGCCCTCCTACCTGCGGGCCCTGACCGGCAAGGGCGTCCACGTCGTCACCGTCAACGACTACCTCGCCGAGTACCAGTCCGACCTCATGGGGCGCGTCCACCGTTTCCTGGGACTGACCACCGGCTGCATCCTCGTGGGCCAGACCCCCGCCGAGCGCCGCGAGCAGTACGCCTGCGACATCACCTACGGCACCAACAACGAGTTCGGCTTCGACTACCTGCGCGACAACATGGCCCAGCGCCCCGATGACCTGGTCCAGCGCGGGCACGCCTTCGTCATCGTCGACGAGGTCGACTCCATCCTCATCGACGAGGCCCGCACCCCGCTCATCATCTCTGGACCCGCCACCGGGGACGTCAACAAGTGGTACAAGGAGTTCGCCACGATCTCCGAGCGCCTGCGCGAGGGCAAGGACTACGAGGTCGACGAGAAGAAGCGCACCGTGGGCGTCCTGGCCTCCGGCATCGAGCGGGTCGAGGACTACCTCGGCGTCGACAACCTCTACGAGTCGGAGAACACCCCCCTGATCGGCTTCCTCAACAACGCCATCAAGGCCAAGGAGCTCTTCCATCGGGACAAGGACTACATCGTGCGCGACGGTGAGGTCCTCATCGTCGACGAGCACACCGGCCGCGTCCTGCCCGGCCGACGCTACAACGAGGGCATGCACCAGGCCATCGAGGCCAAGGAGCGCGTGGAGATCAAGGCCGAGAACCAGACCCTGGCCACCATCACCCTCCAGAACTACTTCCGTCTCTACCCCGAGGGCTCCCGCTCGGGCATGACCGGTACCGCCGAGACCGAGGCCGCCGAGTTCGCCGGCACCTACAAGATCGGCGTCGTCCCGATCCCCACCAACAAGCCCATGATCCGCGAGGACCAGTCAGACCTCGTCTACACCACCGTCGAGGCCAAGCTCGACGCCGTCGTCGACGACATCGCCGAGCGCCACGAGGTCGGCCAGCCGGTCCTGGTGGGGACGACCAGCGTGGAGAAGTCGGAGACCCTCTCTGAGCGGTTGCGTGAGCGGGGCATTCCCCACGAGGTCCTCAACGCCAAGCAGCACGCCCGGGAGGCCGCCGTCGTCGCCATGGCCGGACGCAAGGGCGCCGTCACCGTGGCCACCAACATGGCCGGGCGCGGAACCGACATCATGCTGGGCGGCAACGCCGAGCACATCGCGGTCTCCGCCCTCAAGGAGGCGGGCCTCGACCCCGAGGAGAACGCCGAGGAGTACGAGAAGGCCTGGCCCGAGGCCCTGTCCGCCGCCAAGGAGGCTTGCCGGGCCGAGCACGACGAGGTCGTCGAGCTCGGCGGTCTCTACGTGCTGGGCACCGAGCGCCACGAGTCGCGCCGCATCGACAACCAGCTGCGCGGACGCTCGGGCCGTCAGGGAGACCCGGGTGAGTCCCGCTTCTACCTGTCCATGGAGGACGACCTCATGCGCATGTTCGCCTCCGGGCTGGCCCAGCGCATCATGACCTCGGGCGCCTACCCCGACGACGTTCCGCTGGAGTCCAAGATGGTCACCCGCGGCATCGCCGGCGCCCAGCGCCAGGTGGAGTCTCGCAACTACGAGATCCGCAAGAACGTCCTCAAGTACGACGACGTCATGACCGAGCAGCGCGAGAAGGTCTACTCCGAGCGCCGTCGGGTCCTGGACGGGGAGGACCTCGAGCCGCAGATCGAGGCCTTCCGGGCCCAGGCCGTGAGCTCGATCGTCAACGCCGGGACGGCGGAGGGCCGCCCCGATGAGTGGGACCTCGACGCCCTGTGGGATGAGCTCGGTCGTCTCTACCCGGTGGGCCTCACCCAGGACGAGGTCGTTGAGGCTCTGGGCGGCAAGGACGCGCTCACCTCGGAGAGACTCATCGACGAGCTCAGTGAGGACGTCGCCGTGGCCTACGAGGACGCCGAGGCCCGCATCGAGGCCAACGCCCTGGCCCATGCCCAGCTCGGGGACGAGCCCATGCGCACGCTGGAGCGTCGCATCCTGCTCGCCGTGGTGGACAAGCGCTGGCGCGAGCACCTCTACGAGATGGACTACCTCAAGGAGGGCATCGGTCTGCGGGCCATGGCCCAGCGCGACCCCCTCGTGGAGTACGCCAACGAGGGTGCCCGCATGTTCCGGGCGATGATGGAGGGCATCCGCGAGGAGACCGTTGAGCAGATCTTCGCCAATGTCAACCGCTTCGACGCCGCTGCCCAGCGTGCCGCCGAGGACGGCACCGCTGAGGCCGCTCAGGCGGTGGCCAAGGCCAATGCCACCGCGGCAGCCGGCATCCGCTTGGGCGGTGCCGGCGGGGGCCGTGGCACGGTCCTG
>NZ_MSRR01000006.1 GCF_001956585.1 Actinomyces naeslundii
ACCACACTAAGAGACCCACCCCTTTCCCCTGGCTGAGCCAGGCGAGATCGCCCTGTTCGGCTCCGGTGCGCGGCGCACCATCAAGGGCGGAACCGGCAGCGGCGACGTCAACTCCCGCCACGTCACCACCATCGAGGAGGGTCTGGAGGCGGCCGGCTTCACCATCGTCTCCCGGCCCTGGCTGGAGGCCTACGACCGCGTTCGCGACCAGGCCCATCAGGACTTCATCGCCGATATCAGGACCGAGGCCGCTGAGCGGGGCGTCCCCGCCATCATGATCGGCATGGGCTCGGTCATGCCCGAGCCGGAGTACTCGATCCCCCTTGACGTTGACGCCGGCACCGACCCGGAGACGGCCGTCTACGTCCTGGCTCGAACCTCTGGTGAGGGCAGCGACCGCACCCCCGAGGCCGGGGACCTCAGGCTCACCGATACCGAGATCCGCGACATCCTTACCCTGAACGAGCGCTTCGAGAAGTTCCTCCTCGTCCTCAACGTGGGTGGCGTCGTCGACCTCAGTCCGCTGGGCGACGTCGGCAACATCCTTCTGCTCTCCCAGCTCGGCGCGACCATCGGCGACGCCTTCACCGACGTTCTGCTGGGACGGACTTACCCCTCCGGCAAGCTCGCCACCACCTGGGCCGCATGGGATGAGGCCGACCAGATCGGCGACTTCGGCGATCCTGATGACACCCACTACCGCGAGGGCATCTACGTCGGCTACCGCTTCTACGACTCGGTCGGCAAGGAACCGCTCTTCCCCTTCGGATTCGGGCTGGGCTACACGGCTTTCGACATCCAGACCCGCCAGGTGAGCCTTGACGGGGCGCGCGTGAGCATCGACCTCGATGTCACCAATACCGGTGAGCGCCCGGGCAAGGAGACCGTCCAGGTCTACGTCAGTGTTCCGGCCGGCCGCCTCGACCAGCCACTCCAGGCACTGGCCGGTTTCACCAAGACCGACGAGATCGCTCCCGGCGCCACGGCGCACATCACCATCGACATCGACCTGACCGACCTGACCTCCTACGATGCGGCCGCCCGTGCCACGATCCTGGAGGCCGGGCGCTACCTGCTGCGAGTAGGAGCCTCCAGCCGGCAGCTGAGCTCCGTCGCCGTCGTCGAGCTCGCCCAGGACGCGACCGTCCGATGCCTGACCGGCGACCTGGGGGACCCCGGCTTCACCGACTGGAGGCCCGAGGCTCCGGCGTCCCTCGATGTACCGGCCGATGTGCCGGTGCTCGCCGTCGACCCGGCCCACCTGCGCCGGCCGGACGTCGCCGAGCCTATTGAGCAGTCCGCTCCGGAGGGCTTCAGTGAGGCCCTCGCCCTGGCCCGGGGGCTCTCCGACGACGAGCTCATCTATACCGTCCTGGGTGACTACCACCGCGGCGAGGAGTCCGGCTCCGTCATCGGGGCGGCCTCCACCACCGTCATCGGCGCAGCGGGCCAGACCACTACCCGGATCCCCGGCCTGCCCAGCATCATTATGGCTGACGGGCCCGCCGGCCTGCGCCTGGCCCCCACCTACGGTGTCGACGCCGACGGCCCCTTCTCCCTGGGCGACTCCAGCCTGCCCGCCACCTTCCTCGAGCTCATGGACGACGCTGGACGCGAGGCCCTCGGCATCGCAGACGCCTCCGAACCCCGCGAACCCGCCGAGATCCGCGAGCAGTACACCACCGCCATCCCCATCGGCACCGCGCTCACCCAGTCCTGGAACCCGGCACTGGCGCAGCGCCTCGGCGACATCGTCGGAGCCGAGATGGAGCGCTTCGGCGTCGACCTCTGGCTCGCCCCCGCCTTCAACCTGCATCGCTGCGTCCTGTGCGGACGCAACTTCGAGTACCTCTCCGAGGACCCGCTGCTGGCCGGGCGCATCGCCGCCGCCATCACCCGCGGTGTCCAGTCCCACCCGGGGCGGGGCGTGACCATCAAGCACCTGGCCTGCAACAACCAGGAGACCAACCGCCTCAACTCCAACAGCAATGTGAGTCCCCGAGCCCTGCGCGACCTCTACCTGCGCGCCTTCGAGATCTGCGTGCGCCGAGCCCGGCCCGCCGCCGTCATGACCTCCTACAACCTCATCAACGGCGTCCATACCTCGGAGTCGGTCGAGCTGCTCGAGGTCATTCTGCGCCAGGAGTGGGGCTTCGACGGCTTGGTCATGACCGACTGGGTCGTCGACGGCATGACCCACAGCGACATGAAGCACCCGCGCGCCACCGCCCCCGCCACCATCAAGGCCGGCAACGAGCTCTTCATGCCCGGAGGCGAACCGGACCGGGAGGACCTCCTGACCGCGCTCGGACGGGGAAGCGACGCTCGGCCATCGGCCGCGCAGGCCGAGTCGGACGACGGCGGTGTGGGCCTGACGCGCGCCGAGCTCGAGAAACAGGCCGCCCGCGTCATCCGCATGGCCCGGAGGCTTGCCGGCCATGGCCGCCGGATACGTGAAGAAACTGAGGCAGGCCGCCTCTTGGGCCAAGACTAGGGGTGGATCGGCACAGCCGACGTACGTGCTCACTTCGCGCGGAGAGCCGCCGGCGGGATGTGGGAGAACCTGCCGTTCGGGCAGCCGACGTGACATGCTCGGGTCGAGCCGCCCGCGAATCGTAAGGAGCCCTCCATGGCGCTGACACCACAGGCCCGTGAGACCTTCACCCGACTCTTTGGCGTGGAGCCGCAGCCGCATCCCACGGATCCAGAGCTCTTCGACATCCTCCAGAACGAGATCTTCGACGAGGCCTTCTCCACAGGAGTCCTCACCGACGTCGAGCGAGAGCTGCTCACCATCACCGTCCTGACCGCCATGCAGACCCTCCCGCAGCTCAAGGCCCATGTGGACGCGGCCCTCAACATCGGTGCCAGCCCGCTCCAGCTGCGCGAGACCATCTACCAGTGCGCCCCCTACATCGGCTTCCCCAAGACGCTCAACGCCATCGACATCGCCAATAAGGTCTTCGAGGAGCGCGGCATCTCCCTGCCCCTGGAGAGTGCCGGCACCGTTGACGGCATCGACCCCAGTGCCCGGGAGCAGGCCGGAGCCGCCATCCAGACCCCGCTGTACGGCAATGAGGTCAAGGAGGTCTTCTCCGCCCTGCCCCAGCCCTTCGATGAGTTCGTGCCCCACCTGCTGACCTCCTCGGCCTTCGGTGACTTCGCCACCCGGGGTGGGCTCGACGTCGCCCAGCGCGAGCTTGTCAGCCTCGTCGCCATCGCCGCCATCGGCGCCTCCACCCAGCTGCGCCCGCACGTGGCCGGGGCGATCCGGGCCGGCTCCTCCCGCCAGAAGGTGGCGGCAGCCCTGGTCCAGGTCATGCCCTACATCGGCGGTCCCTACGCCCTGTCCGGCCTGGTCCTCGTGGCCCGCTACGACGAGAAGACCTCCGCAGAGGCCTACCGCTGAGAAGCGGGTCCCGGTGGGGCGGTATCCTCCACGGTTGCTGCGGCTGTGGAGCGAGTGCTATTCAGTGAGATGAGCCTCGCGCAGGACGGCGATGCGCCTGGCGAGGTCGTCGGGATCCGTGCCGATCCTGGGGGCGTTGGGGGCGGTTGACGGGTCGATGCGAGCGCCGAGGTGACCGAGCTCGATCAGCAGCGGCAGCGTTGCCAGGCCCTGCTCGGTCAGCGAGTACTTCCCCTGCTTGCCGCGGGCGACCTCATTCTTCGTGAGGAAACCCGCCTCCACCAGGTCGGCCAGCCGGCGGGACAGGACAGGGGCGCTGATGCCCTCCTCACTGCCGGTGAGCAGCTCGCGGAAGGAGCGTCGGTCATGCAGGACGATGTCTCGCAGGATCAGCAGGCTCCATCGGTCGCCGAGCATCTCGAGGCTGCGGTTGATAGGGCAGGCGGAGCGGGGACGGGGGATCATCGCGCCCTCCTTCCGTGGTAGTTGCATTCTGTTACTGGATAGCATATCGTCCATCTCAAGTGGTAACACAATGCAACTAGACGTCTGGTGCTGCGGCACAGGAAGGACACCACGTGAAGGCCTTCGTCCTGAAGAAGTACGGCAACCCTCTGAGCGTCGTCGACATGCCCGTTCCCGAGCCCGGACCGCGCCAGGTCCTGGTGCGGATGGTCGCCTCCGGCGTCAATCACGCCGACGAGCGCACCCGCACCGGTGAGTTCAAGGCCGTCTTCCGGCTCGACCTGCCCAAGGTCATGGGAGGGGAGCTGAGCGGCGAGGTGGTCGCCGTCGGCTCTCAGGTCACAGAACTCGCCGTTGGCGATCAGGTCTACGGCTACACCGGCGTGGTGGCGATGGGAACCTGGGCCGAGTTCGTCGTGGTCGACGCCGATGCCCTTGCCCCCGCGCCCCGCAGCATCTCCTTGGCTCAGGCGGCCTCCCTGCCGGTCGTCGCCCTGACCGCGTGGCAGTCGCTGGTGACGATCGGCCGCCTCCAGCCGGGCCAGACGGTCCTGGTTCACGGCGGCGCAGGCGGAGTGGGGTCGGCTGTCATCCAGCTCGCCAAGCACCTGGGAGCCACGGTCGCCACCACGGCCTCGACCTCCAGTGCCGACACCGTCCGACAGCTCGGCGCGGACATCATCATCGACTACCGCAGTGAGGACTTCGTCCAGCGCCTGGCCGAGACCCCGGTGGACATCGTCGTCGACACGCAGGGCGGAGAGATCATCTCACGGTCCTTCCAGGTCCTGCGTCCCGGCGGGATCGTGGTGGGTATCGCCGGCACCCCCGACCCGTCACTGGCCGATCAGGCTGGCGCCGGGCCGCTGGTCAAGGTCGCGCTGTCCGCCCTCAGCCTCAAGGTGCGCCGCCAGGCCCGCAAGCTCGGCGTGCGCTACCGGTTCCTGTTCATCGAACCCGACGGAGAGGCCCTGCGCACCATTGCCGGACTCGTGGACGACGGCGTCATCCAGCCCGTCGTCGACCGGATCCTGCCCTTCGAGCAGACCCTCACCGCGCTCGACCAGCTGCTGGCCGGCGGGACCCGCGGCAAGGTCCTCGTGGCCACCAGCGAGCAGGAGGTCACTAGTCATGCCTGAGGCAGACAGCACGAGCATGATCTCCGGGCCCGTCAACCGGTGGACCTCCGCTCCCACCCGGCACCTGCGGGTGAGAGGAGAGTCCTTCGCGTACCGGGACCTCGGGGTCGACAGCGGAACGCCTATTGTCCTGCTCGCCCACCTCGGAGCCACGCTCGACGAGTGGGATCCCCGCGTCGTCGATGCGCTCGCAGGAGGCCGCCGTGTCATTGCGGTCGACCTGCCAGGCATCGGCTCCTCCACCGGGAGCGTCCCACGAACCATCAAGGGAATGGCCGGTGCTGCACGGGCCTTCATCTCCGAACTCGGCCTAACCCGGATCGACCTCATGGGCTTCTCGCTGGGAGGGTTCGTCGCCCAGCAGGTCACTCTCGACGCCCCGAGCCTGGTCCGACGGCTCGTCCTGGCCGGAACCGGTCCCGCAGGAGGCAGCGGGATCGACCGGCCAACCGGTGCCGCCTACGTCTACCTCGACATGCTGCGTGGAGTACTTGCCCGCACTGACGCCAAGGAGTTCCTCTTCTTCCCGCGCACGCCCGACGGCAAGGCTGCAGCGCGTGAATACCTCGCCCGGATTCACGAACGAGTCATGGATCGAGATTCTCCGATCTCCTTGAAAGCCTTCCGTACTCAGATCGCCGCCATTAAGGCCTGGGGGCGTCAAAAACCACAGGACCTGTCCACGATCACGGCTCCCACGCTGATCGCCAACGGGGATCACGATCGTATGGTTCCGACCCCGCTGTCCGAGGACATGCACCGGCGGATCCCCAGCAGCACCCTGGTCATCTACCCCGGGTCAGGACACGGTGGAGTCTTTCAGTACTACCGGGAGTTCATCCCCACGTTGCTGGACCACCTCGACTCTTGAGGTAAGGGGGTCCGATTCGGCAGTGAGGCCCGGTGGCCCGTCTACGATGGCCGCCGGGCCGGACTCCCGTTGCCGGCCCCGCACAGCAAGGAGAGCACGTGACGACGACGCAGCCCTACCTCTCACGGCAGGTCACCTTCACCGCCCAGGGGCAGAGGATCGGAGGACTGGCCTACCTCCCGCGCTCGGCGTCGTCGGCCCCCGCCCCTCTGGTGGTCTGCTGTCACGGCATGGAGGGATCCCACACCCGCGTGGCCCCCATGGCAAGCCGCTTCGCCGCCGCCGGAGCCGTGGCCGTCTGCTTCGACTTCCGCGGGGGTGGCGGCAGCGCCAGCCAGGGAGAGACCACCGCGATGTCGGCCCTCACCGAGCTGGCCGACCTCGAGGCCGTCCTCGCCGCCGCCTGCGCGTGGCCTGAGGTGGACGCCTCCCGGGTCGCCCTGTTCGGGCTGAGCCTGGGGGGAGCGGTTGCGGCGCTCGCGGCCGCCCGCCACCCCCAGCGGATCACCGCGCTGGCCCTGTGGTACCCGGCGCTGAGACTGGGGGAGAACCTGCGCGCCGCCTTCCGCACCCTGGCGGCCGTGCCCGAGGAGTTCGACTGGGCGGGCACCCGCCTGGGGCGCGCCTACGCCGTCGACGGCTGGAACCTGGAGGTCGGGGCCGAGCTGGTCTCATACCGGCGTCCGGTGCTCATCGTCCACGGGGATCAGGACCGCTCCGTGCCCATCGAGGTCTCCCGGGCTGCTGTGCGCTCCCTGCCCGATGCCGAGCTCGTCACTATTCCCGGAGCAGCCCACGGTTTCGGTGATGCCAACTGGGAGGAGGCCATGCGCCGCACCATCGACTTCCTGGCCTGGAACGGTGTCCTGGAGGAGGACTGAGCCGCGCGGCTGGGCGTGGGGCTCGGACGGCGCGTCCGGTTTCCTGACGGCACTGGTGCCCGAATCGCCGGCACCGCAGAATTGACCGCATGAGCGCATACGAGACAGCGGACCTGACCAGCGTCAGCAAGACGATGCTGCTGACCCTTCACGCCAGGGCGGAGCACACGCTTTCCGACTGCCCGCGCTTCACGGACCCCGCCGCCGTCGAGCTCGTATCCCGGCTCGACTACGACTTCACCATGGCGAGACAGGACCGGCTCATGGCCGACGGCGTCGTGCTGCGCACGCTCACGCTCGACCCGCTCGTGGCCGGGTACCTGGCCACTCACCCCGGCTGCACGGTGGTCAACATCGCCTGCGGGCTCGACACCCGCTTCCAGCGCCTCGACGACGGGCACGTCACCTGGTACGACCTCGACCTCCCCGACGTCATCGAGCTGCGACGTCGGTTGCTCGAGGACAGTGAGCGTCACCGCACGATCGCCGCGTCCGCCCTCGACCCCGACTGGCCCGACCAGCTGGGGGAGGGTGAGGCGAGCGGCGACGTGCTCGTCATCATCGAGGGGCTGAGCATGTACCTCGAGCAGGACGAGGTGCGCTCTCTTATGGACATCATCGCCGCACGGCTGCCCGGTGCGACGGTTCTCATCGAGGTCATGCCCCGCCTGTTCCAGAAGTACGGCCGGGAGCGCTCGGTCGAGGACGCGGGGGCGCGCTACACCTACGGCTGCTCCGGCGCCGCCGAGTTCCACCGGAGGGCCGCACCCGGATTCACGCTCCTCCACGACGTCCCCTTCACCAGCACCATTGCGCGCTACCACCCCGTGCTCGCGCCCCTGGTGCGGCTGCCGCTGGTGGGCAGACTCTCAGAGCGCATCGTGGTGCTGCGAGCACCGGCCTGAGCGGGATCTCTTAACGGGGACATCCTGTGCCTACGGGAGCGGGAACTCCGGCGCCGACGGCGTCGGATCTCCCCGCCTGGAGCGGCACGTACCCGGCTGGTACTGATGGGGCGAGGCAGCACTACTATTCTCCCTGGACGTGCTCGCAGCGTTGCGGGTACGGGCGATGAGGAGGAAGCATGAGTGAGCCGATGACGGCGTCGACCGAGAGGGCTGAGAGCGCCCAGGAGCGGGAGCGCGGGTACTGGCTCTACACCCCGGGCGAGGGCGCGGCGAGATGGGAGGAGTTCCGAACGGCCGGGATCATGGCGCTCAACTGGGACCGGGTTGGTGATCTTGCCTCCTTCCCCGACAAGGAGTCGCTCCTGGATGCGCTCTACACCCATTACGGGGACTGGGGCGGCCGCCCGCGTAGGGCCGCGGACTCAGTGTGGGACTACATCCATGCCATGAAACCGGGCGACATCGTCTACGTCCGCCGTAGCTTCAATGAGATCGTGGGGCGCGGAGTGGTTCGCTCCGACTATCGCTATGACGAGGACCGATCATCCTTCCGGGCGGTGCGTGACGTCGAGTGGACGCATGTCGGCTCCTGGCCGCTCGAGCAGCGGATCGGCAGACTGATGCTGCAACGCCTCACAGAGAACACGAAGTACACACCGGGCCAGCTCAACGCGCTGATCGGAATCGAGGACTCGCACTCTCCCTCGTCCGCGGACGAGCGGCTCGGGAATAACGATCTCGATGAGGCGGACGAGCACTACACCAGTACCGATTTCTTGGACGAGGTCTTTCTCAGTCCCGAGGACCTGGATCAGATGCTCGGGCTGCTGCGACGCAAGAAGAACCTCATCCTCCAGGGCGCTCCGGGCACGGGGAAGACCTTCGCCGCCAAGCGCCTGGCGTACGCGCTCATGGGAGAGACGGATGACTCGCGGGTGGAGGTGGTGCAGTTCCACCAGTCGACCGCCTACGAGGATGTCGTCGTCGGGCTGCGCCCCACGGTCGAGGGCGGGTTCGCGGCCGCAGAGGGCGTCTTCGCCAGGTTCTGCCGGCGCGCTGCCGCCGATCCGGGGCGGGACTACGTGTTCATCATCGACGAGATCAACCGCGCCAACATCTCCAAGGCCTTCGGCGAGCTGCTCATGCTCATCGAGGCCGAGCACCGCGGGGAGGCGCTGCGCCTGCCCGTGTCCGGGGAGCTGCTGTCCGTCCCGAAGCGGCTCCACATCATCGGCATGATGAACACCGCCGACCGGGGCCTGGCCCTCATCGACTACGCGCTGCGGCGTCGCTTCGCCTTCTTCGAGATGAGGCCGGCTCTCGACCACCCGGGGTTCCTCAGGCACGTCGAGGCAGTGGGCAGCTCGAGGCTGGAGGCGCTGGTCGACGTCGTACGCCGCCTCAACCAACGGATCGCCGAGGACGAGGCCCTCGGCCCCGGATTCCAGATCGGCCACTCCTACCTGTGCCTGCCTGCGGGAAACCCTGAGAACCCTGGGGGCATGGATGCGGATGTGACCTCGATGGTGCGCTACGAGCTGGAGCCACTGGTGCGCGAGTACTGGTTCGACAACCCCGCTGCGATGGACGAGAGCATTCACGAGCTGGAGAGCATCCTGCCATGACGGCCGCCCTGCCCGGACGGGCGCAGGACGGGACTGCCGGCCGACCGCACGAGCGTGGTCCCAGCACTGTGCTGCTCAAGAACGTCTACTACATGCTCGCCTACGCCTTCAAGGCACTGGAGACCGGCGAGCACCGGCGCCTGGCGGCCGAGGACTTCGAGCACGTCCACGACATGCTCGCCGCGATCCTGGCCGGTGGGCTGGACAACCGGCGCCGACGCGGTTTCGAGCGGGACTATCAGCCCTTCACCGAGGACCTGACGGTTGTACGGGGACGCATCGACTCGGCCGCCACGATGCGGCTCAGGGCCCGCCGCAGGAGCCTGGTGCGCTGCGGCTACGACGAGCGCACCGAGAACACCCTCATGAATCGGCTCCTCAAGACCGCCGCCCTGCGCCTGATCCTGCACGGCGACATCGCCCGGGCCCGCAGGACGCGCCTGAAGTCCACGCTGCTCGTCATGGGCGGCGTCGAGGTGATGAGCGCCGGGGACCTCAGGCAGCTGCACTGGGAGAGCCTGCGATTCCACCGCGGTAACCGCTCCTACCGACTGCTCATGGGGGTGTGCCGGCTCGTCCTGGACGAGCGGCTGCTCAGCGGCGCCGACGGCGCAGTCAGCCTCGCGGACTTCCTCGACACCCAGGAGCTGAGCGCTCTGTACGAGCGCTTCGTCCTGGCCTACTTCCGCCGCCACCACCCCCACCTGCGTGCCGGTGCGCCCTGGGTGAGCGGCAGCATCGAGGACGCCCCGGTCTTCCTACCGGGGCTGCACACCGACATCGTCCTGACCGGACCGGAGCGGACCCTCATCATCGACACCAAGTGCTACGGGCGCATCCTCGGCTCCCGCTACGACAGGCGGATCCTGTCCCCGGCCAACCGCAACCAGATCTACAGCTACGTCATGCACGAGGCCAGTGATCCCCGACAGGGCGGGCGCGAGGTCGCCGGCATGCTGCTCTACGCCCAGACCGCCGTCGACCCGCCGATTCGCGAGACCTGGACCGAGACCGGGCACCGCTTCCACGTGCGCACCCTTGACCTGGACCGGGACTTCACCGAGATCGCCGCTCAGCTCGACGACGTCGCCGCCCTGCTCGCACCTACCTGATCTCTTCCGAGTCGTGGCTGCGCCATTGAGACAGGGCCTCAGCGGTCCCCTTGAGCGAGAGCTCTCCTGCCGCTACGGCCATCACCAGCTGGTAGGCATCATCGTCGGGAGCCTCGATCCAGTGGCAGTTGATGTCCAGAAAGACCAGCGTGGCCAACCACCCCAGGCGCTTGTTTCCATCCACCAGGGGATGATTTCGGACCAGGGAATGGACCAGGGAATCGAGCAGGGCCGCAGCTTTCTCATCGATCGTGGCGTACGCGTCACGTCCCCAGAGAGTGGCTGTAGGGCGGTGCAGCGCCGAGTCGAGCAGACCGAGATCCCGGACCGGTCCGACGGCGAGGTCCTCAATGAGTATCAGGGCGTCCTCAAGCGTCAGATACTCGATCATCCGTGCCTGCTCAGCGACCAAGGCGTTCCAGGACCTCGGCATACCGGGTACGGATACGGGCGGACGCTTCTTTAACTCGCCGCTCATGTCCGCGGCGTGCGGCCACCTCGTGGATCGCTCGGATCGTCGCCTCCTGGCGGCTGACCCCGTCCTCCTTGGCAAGAAGTGTCAGAAGACGCTCGTCCTCTTCACTTAAACGCAGTGTCATCGCCATGCGCCCACAGTAGCAGGTGATACCACACTGGTATCACGTGTGGTGTGCTCGGAGGAATCGACCGGAGTTCTCAGCTCACCTGTGGGGACATCCTGCGCGTGGACGCACGGGCTTTTCGATCACGCATTCGGCTTCCGCCGTCGGGGGAGGGCTGGCAGCATCGGATCCGTGACCGAGAACCGCGCCCAGCCCAGCCCCGCCAACCCGGACGACGTCGTCAACCCCCTCCTGCTTCAGGCCTTCGCCTGGGACCTGCCCGCCGACTCCACCCACTGGCGCGTCCTGGCGGACAACGCCTTCCTCCTGGCCGACTGCGGCGTGAGCTCGGCCTGGCTGCCGCCCGCCTACAAGGGACAGGCCGGGGTGGAGGACGTCGGCTACGGCGTCTACGACACCTACGACCTGGGCGAGTTCGACCAGAAGGGCACCGTCCCCACCAAGTACGGCACCAAGGAGGACTACCTCGCCGCCATCGAGGCCCTGCACGCCGCCGGCATCAGCGTCGTGGCCGACATCGTCCTCAACCACCGCATGGGCGGTGACGACACCGAGGTCGTGCGCGCCACCCCGGTCGACCCCCACGACCGCATGCGCCCCATCGGTGATGCCGAGGAGATCACCACCTGGACCCGCTACACCTTTCCGGGGCGCAACGGCGCCTACTCGGACTTCACCTGGGACTGGACCTGCTTCCACGGCACCGACTGGGACGAGGCCCGCCACCAGCAGGGCGTGTGGCTCTTCGAGGGCAAGCAGTGGAACGAGAACGTCAACGACGAGCTCGGCAACTACGACTACCTCATGGGCTCCGACGTCCACGTCACCGACCCCGCCGTCAGTGCCGAGATGGACCGCTGGGGGCGCTGGTACGTGGAGACCACCGGCGTCGACGGCCTGCGCCTGGACGCTCTCAAGCACGTCGGTGCCGACTTCTTCGCCCGCTGGCTGCCCCAGCTGCGACGCGCCACCGGGCGCGCCCTGCCGGCCGTGGGCGAGTACTGGACCCGCGACGTCGCCGAGCTGGAGGGCTACCTGGAGGCCGTTCCCTTCATGAGCCTGTTCGACGTCCCCCTCCACTTCCACCTGCACGCCGCCTCCACCTCCAACGGCGACGTCGACCTGTCCCGCCTCTTCGAGGGCACTCTCGTGGCCTCCGATCCCGCCCGCGCCGTGACCTTCGTGGAGAATCACGACACCCAGCCGGGGCAGTCGCTGGCCTCCACCATCGAGTCGTGGTTCAAG
This sequence comes from Actinomyces naeslundii, assembly GCF_001956585.1. Taxonomy (GTDB): domain Bacteria; phylum Actinomycetota; class Actinomycetes; order Actinomycetales; family Actinomycetaceae; genus Actinomyces; species Actinomyces naeslundii. Next base: position 12,258 of record NZ_MSRR01000006.1, read on the forward strand.
CCCTCGGCCTACGCCCTCATCCTGCTGCGCGAGGCCGGGACCCCCTGCGTCTTCTGGGGCGACCTGTTCGGCACCCCCGAGACCGGTGACCTGCCGGCCGTCACCGAGCTGCCGCTGCTCATGACCATGCGGCGCGCACTGGCCCACGGCCCCCAGCACGATTACCTCGACGGGCCCGACCTCGTCGGCTTCGCGCGCGAGGGCGACGATGCCCACCCCGGCTCCGGGCTCGCCGTCGTCCTGTCCGACCGCAAGGCCGGCGCCAAGCGTCTCCACGTCGGGGCTCGGCACGCCGGCGAGCAGTGGATCTGCGTCCTGGGCGGGCACGAGCCGGTCACCGTCGGTGACGACGGCGCCGTCGAGCTGCCCGTGTCCGACGGCGGTCTGAGCGTCTACGCGCCCGAGACCGCCAAGCCGATCCTGGACAACGCCGAGCAGCATCTCCTGCGCCAGCGCTGAGTCATGGTGCCGGCGCCTGCCTTCCCGGCCGATGCTGCGGGCGCGTAGGGTGACGGTGGCAGCCACACGCATCTGAGCCGACCTTCCTGGAGGAGACATGCCCGCTTTCCACGCGCCCACCGACCAGAGGACCGAGAAGGCCGTCGCCGTCTTCATCGCGCCGGGACTGGAGGAGGTCGAGGCGCTGGCGACCGTGGACATCCTCTTCCGCGCCGGAATCCCGACGACGATGATCTCAGTGACCCCTGAGCGGACCGTCACCTCCTCCCACAACATCGTCGTCACCTGCGACCTCACCCTGGCCGAGGCGAACCTGGCCGACTACGACATGCTCGTCCTGCCCGGTGGCATCCCCGGCACCCCCAACCTCAAGGCCGTCGAGCCGCTCATGGCCGCGGTCACCGAGCGCGTGCGCGCCGGCCGACCGGTGGCCGCCATCTGCGCCGCCCCCTCGATCCTGGCCGAGCTGGGTCTGCTCGAGGGCCGCCAGGCGACGTCGAACCCGGGCTTCATCAGCGTGCTCGCCGAGCACGGTGCGCAGGTCAGCCAAGCCGCCGTGGTGGCCGACGGCCCCGTCATCACCTCCCGCGGCATGGGCACCGCCATCGACTTCGGCCTGGAGATCGTGCGCCACTACCTCGGCGAGAAGGCCGTCGACGACGTCAAGGCCAAGATCGTCTACCAGGGCTGAGCGCTCCAGCCCTGACGCCGACGTCCCCTACCGGCTCCCTCGCCTGCGTCTGAGGGGACCGGTTCATGCGTTCCTCGTCAGCATCGCAGCGCACCTGCGGGCCTGAACGTGAAGGAACGCGATACCGGCAACCATCTGAATCAGCGTGATGGCCATGGGGACCAGGATCGAGACCGTCTCATGCAGGACCGCCTGGATGACGAACAGGAGAGCCGAGTCGATGAAGACCACGCCCAGTCCTATAGTCGCCACCGCGCACCGGGCCTGCATCGTGTACCAGTTCTTCTCGGAGCGCTGCGCGATCTCGTAGCGCACTCCCGCCCACGAGTTCGGCGGGAGCCTGTGCTGCGCCATCCGGCGCCCCAGCACCACGAGCACGATCCCGGTCACGCCCAGGACCAGGCTCATGAGTATGGAAATAGCTGTCTCAACCATCGATGTCCCTCGTTGTCCGTCGGAGTGGTGGAGGTTCTCGGTTCCGGTGAGCTCTCCTTGCATGGTACGCCCGCGCGGACGCACTGTGAACCTCGCGTCCTCACGCCTGAGGGGCGGTCAACGAGAATCAAGGTGCGTCCGCGGGCGGTGCAGCTGGTCTGATCAGGGTTTGATACTGCGGCGCCCCTTGGGGACGAGGGCCGCGACGACGAGCAGGCCCCCCAGCCCGGCCAGGCAGGCGATGGCCGTCGTCGTGAAGTCGAAGCGCAGCCCCAGGCCCGCCGCGATGAGCAGCCCACCTATGAGGAGCAGGAAGGCCCCCCACAGGAGCGTGGACCCCTTGATGTCCTGGGGGGCCTGAGGTCGCTGGTCCTGACCGGTCACCGTCCCGGCGCTCCACACCGGGCCCGGCGTCGACGACGCGGGCGCCGAGTCCGCGGACGTGACGCGGCCCTTGCCGCTCTTACCTTCCCGTCCGAAGGGGTCGGTATCGAAGGCGGTGGAGAAACCGTTCTGGTTCTGGGCTGAGCTCGCGGCCGGAGAGGTGGGTACATCAGTTGGCGCTGCCGCCTTGCTCTTAGCGTCGGCATCGTCGGTACGGGCGACCTGATCGGTACCGCTCGGTGCGCCTTCGGTGCTCAGGACATCAGTAGCGGCACCGTCGGAGGTGGGAAGCGGCATGGTGAGTGGTCGGGTGTCGCCGGAAGCCGGAAAGGGCCTCGTGGCGTCCTCGCTGGTCGCCTCGGTGCTGTTCTTACTGGCGTCGTCGGGCGACGTCGTGGACGAGGTACTGCTCATTGGGGGTCTCCTTGGATAGGGGCCGGGACATGCCCGGGAAAGATTTCTGGTGGCTGAAACGAGTGCGGAGGCGCGGGTGCGATCAGCCGGCATCCGCCGGGGTGGCCGTGGCGGGCTGCTTGGGGGGAGCCTGGGAGGGCGCCGGCGTGGCCGTTCCGGAGGAGGCCGGGCTCGCACTGGACTGTGCGGTGCTCTGTCCGGACAGGATCTTTTGCACGCAGGAGTCGTAGGCGGTGCGCTCCGCGGAGGTCAGGCCGGACAGGTTGCCCCAGCCGACATCCTCGCTTCGGTTGTCCTCGTTGACGCTCCCGTGGGCCGTGCGGATGCAGGCCTCGGCGTCCTCAGCCTTGATGGCCTGGTGGCTCATGCCCGGAACCGGCAGGGTGCCTTCGTGGACATTGCCCTTCTCGTCGTACCAGGAGCTGACGATCCACACGGATTCCTCGTTGTCGCCGTACCAGAAGACGGTGCCCCGTGACTCCTCGACGTTGATCGTCCCGGTGTCCACCGAGGCGTTGATGGTGATCGCCGGTCGCCCGTCCTCGCTGCTGGGGGAGGTCAGGGTGGACGCGACGTTCAGGCCGCCATGGGATTCCCTGTAGGCGGGCACGGCCTTTCCGGCCACGTCATAGGCAGGTAGGTTCTCGTCGTCGGTCCCCATCTGCTTGCCGTTGACGGTCCAGGCCCTCGAGACCCGCGACTCGATCGTCCCCATGTCGACGTCGGTCTTGACCGTCACCCGCTGGTTGGTGTCGGTCTTGATGCGGAGGGTCCCGACGTCGAGGTGGGCGGTGATGGTGGAGAGCCTGCCGGCCTCCTCAACGGGCATGCCGCGCAGGTCCAAGGTGAGATCACCGACGTCCTTGCTGCGAGTGACGCTGCCGCCGCTGGCCGACGACGCCAGCTCCTTCCACGTCACCGTGCTCGAGGCGAAAGTGGCCGAATCCGTGAGGTCCTTGAAAGGCATGTGGGCCAGGCTCGAGGGGACGACCGAGGCGGTGGCAAGAGCGGGGATCGCCATGATGAAGAGGGCCGGCCAGCCCAGCACCGTCATCCAGCCGCCGTGCCGACGGCGCAGACCACTGATGAAGATGCCTGCACCCAGGAGAGCGACCAGGACGCCGATGAGAATGAACTGGCCCTGGAGCAGGCCGACGCGGTGGGTCGCCGTGGCGTACCAGATGCCTGCTCCGGTCAGGAGCCCCAGCCCCAGGATCGCCAGCGACGTCGAGGAACCGGGACCGGGACGGCGCGGGCGCAGTGGGCGGGCCGGCATGGGCGCCGGCTGGTAGGGCGGGTGCTGCCGGTAGGAACGGTTCCGCCAGCTCGGACCGTTCGCCGGGCGGTTGAAGGCCGGGGCGCCAGAGCCTGCTGGGGAGAAGGCTGAGGAGTCTGAGGCCGATGGCGAGCCGGTCGCCGAGGGGAAGGCCCCGGGTGCGGCCTGGCCGGTCTGGTCACCAGGATGGTTGCCCGGTGACTGCTCGGCGCCGTGCTGAGTGGTCTGCCAGGGCTGGTGGCCCTGCGGGGCCGGAGCGGTGTTCCGGACTCCGCGGCGGTTCTGGACGAGGCGGACGGCGAAGATGACGGCCAGGACGGTCAGCCCCAGCCAGAACAAGGACCACACGGGGGCGGCGATTCCCGGGAGGCCCCACAGGTTGATGTACCAGCTGGGGATGAGGCCGTTACCGAGCGTCGACATGCCCACGATCGTCATACCGATGGCTCCCGCCAGGCCGGCGTTGAAGCGGCCGGAGAGCGCCTCCTCCAGGTGGATGCGCCCGTCGGACTCCTCGGGCAGAAGGGCCCAGGCCACGCCGTACAGGACCAGTCCGACACCGGCGAAGATCGAGAGCACCACCCATACGCAGCGCACCAGAACAGGATCCAGGCCGAAGCGGTAGGCGACCCCGCCGGCCACACCTGCGATCCAGCGCTCGTTGGTGCGCATGAGGCCAGAGCCGCGCAGGGAGTCGAAGAAACGGCGCGTCGAGCCGCCCTGGGGCCCGGACCGGGGCCCGCCGTACTGCTGGTAGGAGGGGCCGGGCCCGGGCTGCGGGCCCGTTTGGGAGCGGTGCTGGGAGCCGCCGGTGCCGTGGGAGTCGGAAGGACCGGAGGACGTGGAGCCGGCGGGAGAGTCGCCGTCAGGCGAGGGAGTGGGCATGTCATTCATGCCACCAATTCTTCGCTCCCGCGTCCCGCGCCACGATCGGGGGACCCCCTGAATGATCCCCGATCGTCCCCCGAATCCCCCGGAGGACCATCGGATCGGGGACCCCGACGTGCCACGATGGTGCCATGACAACAGCTCAGCAGTGGGGTGCGCAGCCCGGGCCGACCACCGGCGGGCCCGCGTACTCCTGGAGCCCCCCGCCGCGACCGCAGCGACGACCCCCTCTGCGTCGTCCACCCCGTCAGCTGGGGCCGGTCCCGGCCGACCTGCCCGCGGAGGTCGCCCGGCTGCGCCGGCCCGCTCGCATCGCCGGCGTCTGCGCGGGTCTGAGTCTCCACCTGGGCATCCCCGTGCGCTACGTCCGCGCGGCCATGGCCGTTCTTGCCCTCGCGGGTGGCGCGGGCGCCTTCCTCTACGCCCTGCTGTGGGCGACGCTGCCCGGGGAGAGCGCCCCGGCGGGGGACGAGTCCGCCTCACCGGTCTCCCGGGCCCGCCTGGCCACTCGTCCCAAGGGCGGAGAAGGCGCTGGAGGCCGGGGAAGTCATGGGGCTGACAGCGGATCCGTCTCCGGTCTGTCGCAGACGGTCATCGACGGCGGCTCCCTCCTCCTGGCGGCCCTCTTCCTGGCGGCATGGCGATTCGGCCTGCTGGACCAGGTCGGCGCGGTGGGAATCATCATCGTCATCATCGCCGGAGCGGCCCTGTCCTGGTCCCAGATGGACAACCTCGTCGGTCCGGACCGCAACCTGGGCGCTGTTCTGCGGGTTGCGGGCGGGGTGTGCCTGGCCGTCGTCGGCATCCTGGTGTGGGTGGCCGCGGACAGCTCGCCCTACAAGCTCATCTCCGGCCTCATCACCGGAGGGGCTCTTGTGGTGGGGATCGGCGTGGTCCTGGCGCCTCTGTGGCTGCGGACCAACCGGGCCCTGGCCGACACCCGCGCCGCCGAGATCCGTGAGGCCGAGCGAGCCGATATCGCCGCCCACCTGCACGACTCCGTCCTCCAGACCCTCACCCTCATCCGTAAGCGCGCCGACGAGCCCGAGACGGTGGCCCGCCTGGCCCGATCCCAGGAGCGCGAGCTGCGTGCCTGGCTCTACACCGACCGCCCCGCGCCGGGCACCTCCGTGGTCGACGCCTTCACCGATCTGGCTGGCGAGGTCGAGGACCGCCACGGCGTGGCCGTTGACGTCGTGTGCGTCGGCGACCGTTCTCCCGACCGTGATACCGAGGTCATCGTGGCCGCCACCCGCGAGGCCCTGTCCAACGCGGTGCGCCACGGCGCCCCGCCGGTCTCCCTCTACGTGGAGGCCGGCGACCAGCGCCTCGAGGTGTTCGTGCGCGATCACGGCCTCGGATTCGATCTTGACGCCATCGCCGATGACCGCCACGGCGTGCGCGAGTCCATCATCGGCCGCATGGAGCGTCACGGCGGCAGCGCCCGGGTTCGCCGCATGGCCACCGGCACGGAGGTGGCCCTGTCGCTACCCACATGATCCCGCTGCCCGTCTATCGTTGGCTCCATCCCACTCAGCTCCTCCTTCATCGCACCGACGTCACCACCAGGAAGACCCCATGGCTGACACCCCCGCCGGCACCCCGACAGACGACCACCAGCCCGCCCCGGCGGTTTCGCCCCTGCGAGTCCTGGTCGTTGACGACCACGCCCTGGTCCGCTCGGGGGTGCGCTCCGAGCTGACCGCTCACGCCCCCGACCTGGACGTCATCGCCGAGGCCGACGACGTCGAGGGCGCCATCGCAGCCGTCCACGCCCTGCGGCCCGACGTCGTCCTGCTCGACGTCCATCTGCCCGGCGGCAACGGTGGGGGAGGGGGCGAGGTCGTCGCCTCCTGCCACGACGTCCCCGAGACGCGCTTCCTGGCCCTGAGCGTCTCGGACGCCAGCGACGACGTCGTCGGCGTCATCCGGGCCGGCGCCCGCGGCTACGTCACCAAGGCCATCTCGACCGAGGACCTGGCCCAGGCCGTGCGGCGCGTGGCCGCCGGGGATGCCGCCTTCTCCCCGCGCCTGGCCGGCTTCGTCCTGGACGCCTTCGGCGCGGGGGCCGGCGAGGTGGCCGTGGCCGACACCGAACTCGATCGCCTCTCGGCGCGAGAGCGGGAGGTCATGCGCCTCATCGCCCGCGGATACACCTACAAGGAGTGTGCCTCCGAGCTGTTCATCTCGGTCAAGACCGTCGAGACCCATGTCTCCGCGGTTCTGCGCAAGCTCCAGCTGTCCAACCGCAACGAGCTCACCCGCTGGGCCGTGGCTCGTCGCATCGTGTAGAGCGCGGGCTCGGCCCGAGAACGAGGACGGGACGTGCGGGTGAGGGGCGGCCGGGGCAGGTGACGGTCTGACATCGCGTCTGGGCCCACACCGCCGCACTGTCCCGCCGCCGGCCCGATCCGTGGCAGGATGCGGGACGTGAGCCACCCCCCGCAGCCCTCCGCGAGCACCGCTCATCCCCACCCCGACCTCCTCCAACCGGCCTGCGAGCACCTGCGCGCGGGCGGGCTCGTCATCCTGCCCACGGACACCGTCTACGGCATCGGGTGCGACGCCGCCGAGGCCGGGGCGGTCGAGCGGCTGCTGGCCGCCAAGGGGCGCGGACGCCAGATGCCCCCGCCCGTCCTCGTGGCCGACCCCGCCGACCTGACCGGGATCGTTGCCGAGGTGCCCGACGTCGCCCGTACCCTCATGGAGGCCTTCTGGCCGGGGGCGCTGACCCTCATCCTCGATGCCGATGGAGCCCTGACCTGGGACCTGGGGGAGACCGGCGGCACCATCGGAGTGCGCATGCCGGCCCACGACCTCGCCCTCGACCTCCTGCGCCGCAGCGGCCCGCTGGCCGTCACCTCCGCCAACCCCACCGGCGCGCCGCCCGCAACCGATGCCGCCGCCGCGCGGGCCGCCTTCCCCGGACGGGTCCGGTGCGTCGAAGAGCTCACGCAGGGTGCCGCGGGTACCGGCGCCGTCGGGCGCGAGGACATCCTGCTTCTTGACGGAGGGGCCACGCCCGGCCCGGTCCCCTCCACCATCGTCACCCTCGCCGGGGCGCACGCCCGCGCCCCCCGGATCTTGCGCCAGGGGGCCCTGGCGCTCACTGACCTGGAACGGGTGGCCGGCGTCGACCTGTCCGAACGAACGGCGGACGCAACGCATGACAGGACGGAGGTGGGTGCGTGAAGGTCTACCTCCTGGTCATGGCCATCGCCACCGCGACCACCTACGTGGCCGTTCCGATCATCCGGCACATCGCCTTGGTGGGCAACGCGCTCACCCCCGTGCGGGCACGCGACGTCCACTCCACGCCCATCCCGCGCCTGGGCGGCGTGGCCATGTTCTTCGGCCTGTTCTCCGCGATCTCCGTGGCCTCCACGATCCCCTACCTCTCCGACGTCATCGACTCCAGCGCCTGGGCGGTGGTCCTGGGAGCGGGACTGGTGTGCCTGCTCGGCGTCGTCGATGACCTGTGGGAGCTGGACTGGATGACCAAGCTCGCCGGCCAGATCCTCGCCGCCGGCGTCATGGCCTGGCAGGGCGTCCAGCTCCTCACCTTCCCCGTGGCGGGGCTGACGATCGGCTCCTCGCGCCTGTCCCTCATCTCCACCGTCATCGTCGTCGTGGCCGCCATCAACGCCGTCAACTTCGTCGACGGACTCGACGGGCTGGCGGCCGGCATCATCGGGATCGGCTCGACCGCCTTCTTCATGTACACCTACGTCCTCACCCGCGCCACGAGCCCCGGCTCCTACAGCTCCCTGGCCGCCACGATCGTGGCCGCGCTCATCGGCGTGTGCGTGGGCTTCCTGCCCCACAACTTCAACCCGGCCACCATCTTCATGGGCGACTCCGGGGCGATGCAGCTGGGGCTGGTCTCGGCGGCCTCCACCATCATCGTCACCGGGCAGATCGACCCCGGCAGCTTCGACGGCTCGCGCGCCCTGCCCGCCTTCATGCCGATCCTCCTGCCGCTGGCGGTCCTCCTGCTGCCCCTGACCGACATGATCATGGCGATCGTGCGTCGGGCCAGGAAGGGTCTGAGTCCCACCCACCCCGACCGCATGCACATGCACCATCGGCTCCTGGCGGCTGGGCACTCCCACCGCCGCGCCGTGCTGGTGATGTACCTGTGGGCCGCCGTCGCCTCCTTCCCCGTCGCCGCGATGGCCTTCTTCCCCCTGCCCTGGGTGATGGTGGGGGCGGGCATCGCGGTCCTGCTCGCCTTCGTCGTCACCGTCGACCTCATGCCCGGGGTGCGCCACGCCCTGCACTCGATGCTGCACCGGCGCCAGGACCGCCAGGAGCAGCGGATCGTCATCTCCCGCAACGTCTCGGGAACCGGTGAGGTGACGCGCCCGGCCCAGGGGCAGGCGCCACAAGGAGCCGTCGTGTCGGCTGCTGTGTCAACGGCTCCGGCCTACCATCCCGAGGAGACGGACGCATGAGTACAGCACACGGCTCCGGCCCGATGTCGCAGCAACCTGCCGACGAGCAGCCGGGACCGACCGGGGGGACCAGTCACAACACCGCCGTCCTGATCGACTCTGTTGCCCGGCTGCGTCGGATCCTGACGATTGCCACCGGGGTTCTGGTGGCACTTGAGCTCCTCTGGTGCGTAGGTGGCGGCATGACCGGAGGCGTGGCCCGCCCGACCGGGACCTTTCCGGTGGCCGCGGTGGCGACGGTGCTGCTCCTGGCCTCCACGTGGTGGGTTCTGGCCCGCATGGTGCGCTCCGGGATGGGACTCATGGCTGCCTGGATGGGCGGCGGTTACCTCGCGAGAATCTCCCTGCTGGCCCTGGCTCTCCTCGGCGGTCGGGTGATCGGGCTGGACATTCGAGTGATTGGGGTCTCACTCATCGTTGCTGTGCTGGTAAGCGTGTTCGCCGAGGTGACCGTCCTGGCGCGAGCACGAATCCTTGCTGTGGAGCCGATGAAGGGAGGGCCGACGGGCCGGTTCTGACCGAGGCGTAGGTTCATCCTTGGGAGGCAGCAAGGACGATGAATCGGGATGCACCTGCTGATTTTGCTTCGTTGAACCATTCCTAGGCGCTAGCATTGCCAGTGGTTAGCAGGCCTGTTCAGGGCAGACATCAAGCCAGACTTCGAAGCGTGAGAGACATCGGGAGGATCTCCTGTCCATCAACACCGTCACCGAGAGCGACGCGGCAGTCGACGACGTCGCCGCGCCGCGGACGGCTGACGCCAAGCCGTTCGTCAAACCGCTGTGGTACTGGGTGCTCCTGGTTGTCCTGGTTGCGGTGATCGTGCTGACTGCGGTGCCCGCCTTCACTCAGCACCCTCACTCACCCGGCGTCGAGGACTTCTTCCCCGAAGCGCTCTTTGGCCAGGGTACGTTCCTGGAGTTCAACAGGCTCACCCTCGTCCGCGTCGTCATGGGGGTCGCCTTGTGCCTGACGGTGGGGGTGGCCGCCAGCCGGCTCAAGACCGTCCCCGGGCGCGGCCAGGCCGTGCTCGAGCTCATCGCCGACTTCGTGCGCAGCAATGTGGCCCTCATGCTTCTGGGCAATAAGAACGGACGCCGCTTCGCCCCCCTGCTGGGGACCCTCTTCCTGGGAGTGCTGGCCATGAACATCGCCGGCATCATCCCGGGACTCAACATCGCCGCCTCCTCGGTGGTGGCGGTGCCCCTGGTGTTCGCGGCCCTGACATACATCACCTTCATCGGTGCCGGAATCAGGGAGCAGGGAATCGGTCACTTCCTCGCCTCCCAGCTCCTGCCTCCGGGGCTGCCCAAGGTGATGTACCTGCTTATCACCCCCATCGAGTTCCTCTCGAACTTCATTGTTCGGCCGGTGACGCTCACCCTGCGTCTGCTGTGCAACATGGTCTCCGGGCACATGCTGCTCGCCATGACCTTCTTCGGGACCACCAGTCTGCTCCTGCACCTACAGGCGTCTTCGGCGGCAAGTTTCCTCACCGGCGCAGCCATGATCGCGGTGACCCTGTTCGAGGTCTTCGTCGCGGTCCTGCAGGCCTACATCTTCACCATCCTCAGCGCCGTCTATATCAAGCTCTCCATCGAGGCCCACTAGACGTCACCGACCTGTCCCTGAGGCTCTTCACGACCCTCTGACCCCACCTGCGCCATCGGCGCCAGAAAGAAGGAACCACATATGACCTCCGCTGCTCTCGCATACGTCGGCTACGGCCTGGCCACGCTCGGCCCGGGCGTCGGCATTGGTCTGCTGGTCGGCAAGACCCAGGAGGCCACGGCCCGTCAGCCCGAGGTGGCCGGACGCCTGTTCACCAACATGATCATCGGTGCGGGCATGGTCGAGGCCCTGGCCCTTATCGGCTTCGTCATGCCGCTCGTCGTCAAGTGATGCTTCCCCTGGCTGCCGAGAGCGGGCAGGGAGGGGGGACCGCCTTCATTCTGCCTCCGCTCTATGAGATCTTCTGGGCGGCGATCGTCCTCCTGCTCATCCTCCTGGTGGTGGGCCGCTACGCCCTGCCCCGGCTCTACGCCGTGCTGGACGAGCGCGCCCGGCGCATCCAGGAGGGCCTTGACCTGGCTGACAAGGCCGAGCAGGACCAGGCCGACGCTGAGAAGCGCGCCGCCCGGCTCGTGGACGAGGCCCGCCGCGAGGCCGCCCGCATCCGCGACAACGCACAGAGCGAGGCCAAGGAGATCGTCGCCCAGGCCCGCACCGACGCCCAGGCCGAGGCCGCCGGTATCGTCGAGGGCGCCCAGCGCCAGATCCTGGCCGACAAGCAGGCCGCGCAGATCTCGCTGCGCACTGACGTCGGCATGCTCGCCACCACCCTGGCCGAGCGCATCGTCGGCGAGCAGCTCAAGGACACCGCCTTGTCCGAGCGCGTCATCGACCGCTTCCTCGACGATCTCGAGGCCATGCCTCCCGTCGACGGCGTCGACGCAGCGGTGACCACCGGCCCCGCCTCCGAGCCCGCCCCGGAGGAGAAGCCGTGAGAACCGGGACCGGAGCCACCCGTGAGACCGTGAGCCAGGCCTGGAGCCCGGTGCTCACGGCGGCGGGCGTCGAGGGTCAGGAGCTGGGTCGCCAGATCCTCGCCCTGGCCCACCAGGTCGCCGTCAACTCGCTGGAGAGCCCCCTGACCGACCCGGGCCGCGAGTCCGAGGACAAGGCGGTACTGGCTCGCAGACTCTTCGAGGGAACTGTGGACGGGCGCGTCGTCGACCTGCTCAGCGCCATGGTCCGCGGCCGCTGGTCCAAGCCGGTCGACCTCATCTCCGCCCTCCATGACCTGGGCATCGAGGCGATCCTCGCCGGTGCCCACGCCGACGGCGCGGTCGGTGAGATCGAGCAGCAGCTCTTCGACGTCCACGAGCGGATCGCCGACGACCGCGAGCTGCGCGAGGCCCTAGCGCCCTCCCGGCGCACCCGCACCGAGGCCCGCGTCCGCCTGGCCGAGGCGGTCTTCGCCGCCCACATCAGCGCCCCGGCCATGAGCCTGCTGCGCTGGTGCGTGCGTCACCGCGCCGAGGGCGGGCCGCTGCGCAACCTGCGCCGCGTCGTCGAGCTGGCCGCCGCCATGCGCCAACGCACCATCGCCGACGTCGTCACAGCCGTCCCCATGACCACGGCCCAGGAGTCGCGCCTGCGTACCATCCTGGAGCGCCGCCTGGGCACCCGCATCGATCTCAACTGCGAGGTTGACCCCGAGGTCATCGGTGGGGCGCGTGTCATGATCCGTAACCACGTCCTGGACCACACCGTGCGCGGCGCCGTCGCCGAGCTGCGCACCCGTCTGGCCGGATAGCGGGCAACGCGCCCAGCGCCGCCTCCTGCACCGGTCCCCACAACTTCACCACCCCACCCCGTGCCGTCGTCGCTCACGCCCAGCGCCGCCGGCCCTCAGAACGCAACCAGCAAGGAGACGAGATGGCAGAGCTGACCATCAGGCCCGAGGAGATCCGCTCGGCCCTGAACGAGTTCGCCGAGTCCTACAAGCCCGCCGAAGTCGCGGCCGAGGAGGTCGGGCACGTCGTCTTCGCCGCTGACGGCATCGCACACGTCGAGGGCCTGCCCGGCGTCATGGCCAACGAGCTGCTCACCTTCGAGGACGGCACTGCGGGCCTGGCCATGAACCTCGAGGAGCGCAAGGTCGGCGTCGTCGTCCTGGGGTCCTTCGACGGCATCGACGAGGGCCAGGTCGTGCGCCGTACCGGCGAGGTCCTCTCCGTGCCGGTGGGCGACGCCTACCTGGGCCGTGTCGTCGACCCGCTGGGTCGGCCCATCGACGGCCTGGGCGAGATCGAGGCCGAGGGCCGCCGCGCCCTGGAGCTCCAGGCCCCCGGCGTCATGTCCCGCAAGTCCGTTCACGAGCCCCTCCAGACCGGGCTCAAGGCCATCGACTCGATGATTCCGATCGGCCGCGGCCAGCGTCAGCTCATCATCGGCGACCGCCAGACCGGCAAGACCGCCATCGCCCTGGACACCATCCTCAACCAGAAGGCCGCCTGGGACAGCGGTGACCCCGACAAGCAGGTGCGCTGCATCTACGTGGCCACCGGCCAGAAGGGCTCCACCATCGCCGCCGTGCGCGCCACCCTGGAGGAGCGCGGCGCCCTGGAGTACACCACCATCGTCGCCTCACCGGCCTCCGACCCGGCGGGCTTCAAGTACCTCTCGCCCTACACGGGCTCGGCCATCGGCCAGCACTGGATGTACCAGGGCAAGCACGTCCTCATCGTCTTCGACGACCTGTCCAAGCAGGCCGAGGCCTACCGTGCGGTCTCCCTGCTGCTGCGCCGCCCGCCGGGCCGCGAGGCCTACCCCGGTGACGTCTTCTACCTGCACTCGCGCCTGCTGGAGCGCTGCTCCAAGCTCTCCGACGACCTGGGCGCGGGATCCATGACCGGGTTGCCGATCATCGAGACCAAGGCCAACGACGTCTCGGCCTACATCCCCACCAACGTCATCTCGATCACCGACGGGCAGATCTTCCTCCAGTCCGACCTGTTCAACGCCGACCAGCGCCCCGCCGTCGACGTCGGCATCTCCGTGTCCCGCGTGGGTGGTGCCGCCCAGGTCAAGGCCATGAAGAAGGTCGCCGGAACCCTCAAGATCACCCTGGCCCAGTACCGGTCCATGCAGGCCTTCGCCATGTTCGCCTCCGACCTGGACGCCGCCACCCGCGCCCAGCTCACCCGCGGTGAGCGCCTCATGGAGCTGCTCAAGCAGCCCCAGTACACGCCCTACCCGGTGGCCGAGCAGGTCGCCAGCGTCTGGGCCGGCACCAAGGGCTACCTCGACGACCTCGACGTCGCCGACGTCCTCCCCTTCGAGGCGGCCTTCCTGGACCACCTGCGGCGCAACACCGACATCCTGGACACCATCGAGTCCACCGGGCAGCTCACCGACGAGACCGAGGAGGCCCTGGTCAAGGCCGTCGAGGCCTTCCGACGCACCTTCGCCTCCGGTGAGCAGATGCTGGGCGCCCAGGTCGCCGAGCCCGAGGAGGAGCCCGCCGCCGAGAGGACCACCGAGCAGCTCGTGGTCAAGAGGGGCTGACGTGGCAGGAAACCAGCGCGTCTACAAGCAGCGCATTCGATCGACCCAGACCCTCCAGAAGGTGTTCCGGGCGATGGAGCTCATCGCCTCGTCCCGGATCGGGCAGGCGCGCCGCAACGCGCAGGAGGCCTCTCCCTACGACCACGCCCTGAGCCAGGCGGTGGCCGCCCTGGGCTCCTACTCCCGCTTCGAGCACCCCATTACCCAGGAGCGTACGGATACCAACCGCGTGGCGATCCTCGTGGTCACCTCCGACCGCGGCATGGCCGGCGCCTACTCGGCCACCATCCTGCGCGAGACCGGCCGCCTCATCGAGGAGCTGGTCAAGGACGGCAAGGAGCCGGTGATCTTCACCTTCGGCCGGCGCGCCCATAGCTACTTCAGCTTCCGCGGCACACCGATCGAGTTCTCCTGGACCGGTCAGTCGGACCGACCCAGTGACGAGTCCATCGAGGAGGTCGCCACCACCCTCCTGGACTACTTCCTCCAGCCGGCCGAGGCCGGCGGCGTGGCCGAGGTCCACATCGTCTTTACCCGCTACGTCTCGATGGTCTCCCAGGTCCCCGAGGTGCGCCGGATGCTGCCGCTCAAGGTGGTCGACGTCGCCGGGGCCGGTGAGCTCGACGAGGCCGGCAACGAGGCCCTGGAGAAGGAGCTGGCGGCCAAGCGCGGCAGCTCCATGCCGCTGTACGAGTTCGAGCCGGGTCCCTCGGAGGTGCTCGACGCCCTCCTAACCCGCTACATGGGCTCCCGCATCCGCAACGCCCTGCTGCAGTCGGCCGCCTCCGAGCTGGCCAGCCGCCAGCAGGCCATGCACACGGCCACGGACAACGCCGAGGACCTCATCATCACCTACACCCGCCTGGCCAACGCGGCGCGCCAGGGCGACATCACCCAGGAGATCACCGAGATCGTCTCGGGTGCCGACGCCCTGGGGGCCGAGTAGACCGAGAAGCCCCGACGTCGTCGAGACCCCACACAGACTCACCTCACCGAGCAGGACCCCCTCTCAGCTCTGGAAGATACGGAAGAACGCACATGGCTGACACCACCACCCCCGGGACGGGACGCATCACCCGCATCATCGGCGCCGTCGTCGACGTCGAGTTCCCGCCTGATGCGATCCCGGCGATGTACAACGCCCTCAAGGTGACCGTCCAGGCCACCAGTGCCGGCGAGGAGCCCCACGAGATCACTCTGGAGGTCGCCCAGCACCTGGGCGACAACATCGTGCGCACGATCTCCCTCAAGCCCACCGACGGCCTCGTGCGCGGCTCGCTCGTGCGCGACACCGGAGCACCGATCTCCGTGCCCGTGGGCGACGTGACCAAGGGCCACGTCTTCAACGTCACCGGCGACGTCCTCAACCTCGCCCCCGGCGAGCAGATGGAGATCACCGAGCGCTGGCCCATCCACCGCCAGCCCCCGGCCTTCGACCAGCTCGAGTCCAAGGAGCAGATGTTCGAGACCGGCATCAAGGTCATCGACCTGCTCACCCCCTACGTCCAGGGCGGCAAGATCGGCCTGTTCGGCGGTGCCGGCGTGGGCAAGACCGTCCTCATCCAGGAGATGATCCAGCGCGTGGCCCAGAACCACGGCGGTGTCTCCGTGTTCGCCGGCGTGGGGGAGCGCACCCGTGAGGGCAACGACCTCATCGTCGAGATGGACGAGGCCGGCGTGTTCGACAAGACCGCCCTGGTCTTCGGCCAGATGGACGAGCCGCCGGGCACGCGTCTGCGCGTGGCCCTGTCCGCCCTGACGATGGCCGAGTACTTCCGCGACGTCCAGCACCAGGACGTGCTGCTGTTCATCGACAACATCTTCCGCTTCACCCAGGCCGGCTCCGAGGTCTCCACGCTGCTGGGGCGCATGCCCTCGGCCGTGGGCTACCAGCCCAACCTGGCCGACGAGATGGGCCAGCTCCAGGAGCGCATCACCTCCGCCGGCGGTCACTCCATCACCTCCCTGCAGGCGATCTACGTGCCCGCCGACGACTACACCGACCCAGCACCGGCCACGACCTTCGCCCACCTGGACGCCACCACCGAGCTCAGCCGTGAGATCGCCTCGCGCGGCATCTACCCGGCTGTGGACCCGCTGACCTCCACCTCGCGCCTGCTGGCGCCCGGCTACGTGGGCCAGGAGCACTACGACGTCGCCACCCGGGTGAAGTCCATCCTCCAGAAGAACAAGGAGCTCCAGGACATCATCGCCATCCTCGGCGTCGACGAGCTCGGCGAGGAGGACAAGGTGACGGTGGCCCGCGCCCGCCGCATAGAGCAGTTCCTGTCCCAGAACACCTACATGGCGGAGAAGTTCACCGGCGTGGCCGGCTCCACCGTTCCGCTGTCGGAGACCATCGAGGCCTTCCGTCGTATCTGTGACGGTGACTACGATCACCTGCCGGAGCAGGCCTTCTTCAATATCGGTGGTATCGAGGACCTGGAGCGTCGTGCCGCTGAGCTCACGGCCTGAGTCGTTAGGATCCGGGGAGAGCCGGGCGCAGGAAAGGAGGGGACATGGCCTTACGTGTTGAGGTGGTCTCGCCGGCGGGCGAGGCCTGGGCCGGTGAGGCGACGCAGGTCTCCGTGCCTCTGATCAACGGGGAGCTGGGCATCCTGCCCGGCCGCCAACCCCTCGTGGCGGTCCTGGGATCCGGGTCTGTGCGCCTGAGTCCCGTCGACGGCGAGATGCGCAGGGTCGAGGTGTCCGGCGGCTTCTGCTCCGTGGACCACGACGTCATCACGATCGCCGCCGACCATGTGAAGCAGGACGCGGAGGCCTGAGGCATGGGGCAGCACGTGTGGATGGTCGTGGCGCTCGTCGTCCTCGTCCTCGTGCTGCTGATCGGCGGGTTCCTGGCCCGCCTGCGCTACCTGGCCGGACAGGTCGGCTCCTTCGAGTGCGCCCTGCGTCCACGCGGGGCGCAGCGCTGGCTGAGCGGGGTCGCCTCCTTCCGGCTCGACTCCCTGGAGTGGTACCGCCTCGTGTCCTTCTCCACCAGGCCGTCGCGCTCATGGAGCCGCTTGAACCTGGAGCTCTCCGAGGTACGGCGCCGCCGGGAGCAGGGGCGCGTCGTCGAGGTCCACTGCGTGGATGCCACTCGTAGTCCCGAGGGCTTCGACCTGGCCATGATGGAGGAGTCGCACTCGGCGCTGATCGCCTGGGTGGAGTCCGCCTCCCCCGAGCAACCCAGCCTCTACTGAGCCCCGCGCAGGCCTTTGCCAGTGAGCCTCGCCGGCGCTTCCGCCGGGCCGGCGGGGCGGAGTCACGCCCCCTGGCCGAATCGGCGACGTCCTTCTCCCGCGAGGACTGCGTTTTCCGGCAGACTACTGAGGCCCGTTCCCAGACATCTGTAGGACATCGCAGTCCTCGACCACGACGTACGTTCTCGACGGCGGGGTCACGGTCTTCTGGTGCTACGGCTCCTGGCTCCGGATCACGCCGAAGAAATGGTCCCTGATCTGGTCGGGTACGGTGCTCGAATGGCGGAGGGGTGGCAGGCGGGTGACACGATGCTCAGGCCTTCTGGCCCCGGCGTTGCGCCGAGCCTCGGTCCGCCCCGCTAGGGTGGACGGGTGCGCCTCGTTATCGCCTCCTGCTCCGTCGACTACTCCGGCCGCCTGGACGCCCACCTGCCCCGAGCCACCCGCGTGCTCATGCTCAAGGCCGATGGCTCGGTCCTTGTCCACTCCGACGGCGGCTCCTACAAGCCCCTGAACTGGATGAGTGCCCCGGCCCGCCTGACCGTCACCGAGCCGGACGAGGAGGCCGCCGCCGACGGCGTGCACGAGGTCTGGGAGGTGAGCGCCGCCAAGACCGACGACCGCCTCGTCATCCGCGTCTTCGAGACCATCTCCGACGTCAGCCACGAGCTGGGCGTGGACCCCGGGCTCACCAAGGACGGCGTCGAGGCTCATCTCCAGGAGCTCCTGGCCGAGCAGATCGAGGTCCTGGGCGCCGGCTTCCGCCTGGTGCGCCGCGAGTTCCCCACCGCCATCGGCCCGGTCGACATCATGGCCAAGGATGCTGAGGGCCGATCCGTGGCCGTGGAGATCAAGCGCGTCGGCGGGATCGACGGCGTCGAGCAGCTCACCCGCTACCTTGAGCTGCTGGACCGCGACCCGCTGCTGACCCCTGTCCAGGGCGTCTTCGCCGCCCAGACGATCAAGCCCCAGGCCCGTGTCCTGGCCGAGGACCGCGGCATCCGCTGCGTCACCCTCGACTACGACGCCATGCGCGGCATGGACGACCCGACCTCCCGCCTGTTCTGAGGAGGCAGCCGTGCCCGCCGCCCGCGACTCCTCCGCGCCGCTGCCGATCGAGGTGAGCCTGGCCCGCATCATCTCCCAGGGCCTCATCCCGGCCACTGCCGCGCCCGACGTCGTCCAGGCAGTATCCCGCCAGCTCGCCATTCAGGGGCAGCAGGTCTCCGCCGTCCCGCACGCCCTGCTCGTGCGCGCCCCGGCCGCCACCCCGGCTGACGTCGAGGCCGCCTTCGCTCGGGGTGACCTCGTGCGCTCCTGGCCCATGCGCGGCACCGTCCACATCACCACCGCCGCGGACCATCACTGGCTGCGGGCCGCCCTCATGCACCGCACCGACGCCTGGGTCCGGCGCAGCGAGGCCGACTACGGCGTCGATGCCGCCCTGTGCGAGCGCGCCGCCGAGGTGGCCCTCGGCCTCATCGATGACCAGGGCCCGCTGACGCGCTCGGTGCTGCTTGCGTCCTGGCAGGAGGCCGGCCTCATGGAGGCCTTCCGCGGCGAGGACGTCTCGGCCTACCGGCGCCGCCACCTCCTGGTGCGTCTCCAGCGTGAGGGGATCCTTGTCCAGGGGCCGCGGTCCGGCAATGAGCACCTCGTCATGGACGCGCGCCACCTGCCCGACGCCGACTCCGGGCCCGCCGGTGCAGGCGTCGCCCACGGCGGGGCGGGCCACCGCGCCGCCTGCGCGCACATCGCCTACCGCTACGCCGCCGGCCACGGCCCGGTCGGCGCCGAGGACCTGGCCCGCTGGACCACGCTGCCCAAGACGCAGGCCGCCCGCGCCCTGGAGGACGCCGTCGAGCTGGGGGAGGAGCAGGCCCCGGCCTCAGCTGAGGGCGCCGGTGAGTCGGCCGGGACCCGCGTTCCGCTCGTGCGGGCGGTCGCCGAGGGTGGGGCGCGCGGAAGCCTGCGCCCGCTCGGCCCTGGCGAGTCGGCACCGAAGGCCGGCCTGCTCTACATGCGCGCCGACCTGCCCGACCTCCTGTCCGCTCACCGCACCGCCGCGCAGGCCACGCACTTCCTGGGCTCCTTCGACGAGCTGCACGTGGGCTACAAAGACCGCTCCTGCCTCACCGACGACGACGGCGAACGCCTCATCTGCCCGGCGAGCAACGGCATGTTCCGCCCGATCCTGGTGGACCGCGGCTGTCTCGTCGCCGTGCGGCCGGTCGGCGAGGGCCTGCTGTGGAAGGGCGGGGCAGCGCCGTCGGCCCGCGTGGAGCGCGACGTCAACCGGGCCGTGTCCCGCATGGAGCAGCGCCTGGCCGGGTGAGCAGAGCGGAACCGGCTTTCCGCCCACGCAGTGTGGGGGAGAAGACGCTCCGAACGAAGTTGTCTGATGTCTGGGGAAGTGACAGAATCCGACTTATGAGCAACGAAGCCATGCAGGTCCGCGCACTTCGGGGGCGCGTCGTCACCCCCGACCACATCATCGACGACGGGGCGGTCGTCCTGTCGGGAGCTCACATCGCGTGGGTCGGCCCCGTTGACCAGGCCGCCAGGGCCGGCTTCGCAGGCGCCGTCGAGCAGGCGCAGGCCGCCCCCGAGGGCGGCTACCTCCTGCCGGGACTGGTGGACGTCCACTGCCACGGCGGCGGCGGCGAGTCCTTCCCCAACGCCGAGACCGCCGAGCAGGCGATGATCTCCGTGCGCGAGCACCGCCGCTTCGGCACCACCTCGCTGGTGGCCTCCTGCGTGACGGCCGCCCCCGAGGTCCTCAAGGCGCGCACCCGGGTCCTGGCCGGGCTGTGCGAGGACGGCGAACTCGCCGGCATCCACTTCGAGGGACCCTTCGTCTCGGTTGAGCGCTGCGGCGCCCAGGACCCCACCTACATCATCGACCCCGACACCGCCCTGACCCGCGAGCTCATCGAGCTCGGCGGCGGGCACGTCGTCACCATGACGATCGCCCCGGAGAAGCCCGGCATCACTGGCGACGACGGAGTCAACGCGGCCCTCATCGAGGGCGGAGCCCTGCCCTCCTTCGGGCACACCGACTCCGAGGCGGCCCCCGTGCGCGCCGCCCTGGCCGACGCTGCCGCCCGCATCGCCGAGCGCCTCGAGGCCGGCAAGCCGGTCCGCGCCCCGCGCTCCACCGCCACCCACCTGTTCAACGGCATGCGCCCCATGCACCACCGCAAGCCCGGCCCCGTGCCCGAGTTCCTGGCGGCCGCCCAGCGCGGCGAGTGCGTCCTGGAGATGATCGGCGACGGAGTGCACCTCAACCCCGCCATCGTCCTGGACATGTTCGAGACCCTGGGGCGCGACAACGTCGTCCTGGTCACCGATGCCATGGCCGCGACCGGCATGGCCGACGGCGACTACGTACTCGGCTCCCAGCCGGTCACCGTGGCCGACGGCGTCGCCCGCCTCACCGAGGGCGGCGCGATCGCCGGGGGGACCGCCCACCTCATCGACGTCGTGCGCACCACCTGGCAGGGGGGAGTCGACCTGGTCGACGCCGTCTACGCCGCCAGCGTCCAGGGCGCGCAGATCCTCGGCGACTCGTCCGTGGGGGCGCTGCGGGCGGGCCTGTGGGCCGACGTCGTCGTCACTGACGCGGACCTGCGGCCCGTCACCGTGCTGCGCCGCGGCGAGGCGGTGAAGCCCGCCGCCTGATCCTCCCGCACCACCGGCCCGCACGGGCCCAGCAGTCTCTTGTCATGTGGGAGCCGTTCGCCCCGACCTGAACCACCAGGTCGGGGCGAACGTGTGGTGCCGGGCGGGTTGCGCCTAGCCGGGCAGGCCCAGGAGGCGGCGGGTGTAGACGGCCTGGCCGGAGTGCTGGGCGGCGTCGTCGATGATCGAGACCAGGCGCGCGCCCCGGGTGACGGGCGGGTCCCAGGAGCTGTCGATGATGTCGTCGAGCCTCTCCGGCGCCAGGGATCGCATGTAGCCGTACGCCATGGCATAGGCGTCATCGAGATAGGCGGTCAGGACGGAGAGGTCGTCGACGACGACCTGGGCGGCCTCCTCGGGCGTGTGGCGCCAGTCCTGGGTGTCGTCGGGCAGGGGTAGGTCGAAGCGCTCCCGGTGACCGCCGGTGAACCAGACGAACTCCTGGCCCGCCATGAGCGAGATCTGGAGGTCGATCTCGCGGGCCGTGTGCCAGGCCAACCAGGTCAAGGAGTTCGTACGCGGAGCGATGTCTGGGACCGGGGGAGTATTGGCCTGCTCCAGCGTGACGTCGGCAAGGGCACGGTCAAAGCGCTCGCGGGATCTGGACAGTGCGTCGATGAGTATCTCTGCAAGTGTCATACCGTCAGGCTACGCCTCTACCTGACGCTCGCGGGAGCCCGGCGTCGACGGGGAGCCGGCTCTGAATGGCGATGGATGGATTCAACGCTGCGGGGAACTGGGGGCGATGCTCATGTACGTGGCTGAAGGCTTCTCCATGATGGCGAAGGCGAGGCAGGCTGCAGCCGAGATACCGACTCCAATAGTGCTCGCCATTGCCAGGATGTCGGAGGAGCCGGAAGAGAGTCCCAGGCTCTCAAGGGGTGAAGGAATACGTGAGGGGATGAAGTGCTGATCGGGCAGCGACAAGGATAGGAGTATAAGGAATGTCAAGTGACTGAAGAAAGCTGTCGCTGTTGCCGGTGTGATGATTCTGTTACCAAGGCGCGATGGCCTGTTCGATGTGGCGGCTAATGTAGCGACGTGGAAGCCGATGGCGTATGGGAGGAGGAAGAAGGAGCGCATACCGAATGCATCACATGTGATGCGCAAGCTGATCGTGATGAGCGGTATCACGATGGCCAGCGGGATCCTGAGCCAGAAGAGGAGCGTATTCCGTGTGGAAGCGATGTGGTCGTTGGCTCCCTGTATGGAATTCAGTAGGGACGAGTAGGACATGGCACGGTAGGGCGAAGGAGCTGGGAGCTGGTGCGTATATGGAGGTGTCACTCCATATACCTGCATACTGTTCTGGTGGAAGCTCATGCCTTGAGGTTAGAGGCGGAGTGTGGGAACGGCGATGGGGTGTTGTTCCCAAGGGATGAGGACCGGATCAGACGGACGAGTGGTAACGCGAGTGGGTGAGCTGGATGCGGGCCGGCCGTGTTCGTGTATCACCGCGCTCCGACGAACGCCCAGATCAAACCGAGTCCCGGACGCGAAACACCCCTCCCTCGAGTGGCGCGTCCATCCCCGGAACCCGCCGTCGTTCGTGAAGGGAACGTCGGTGGGGGTGGTGTTTCAGGGGGTTAGTGGCCTTGGGCTTCTTCGGCGTCGTCGGTGAGGTAGGAGGTGATGCGGACGAGGTCGTAGGGGGTGGAGGTCTCGGTGGTGGTGATGGTGCCTTCGATGGTGTGCCAGGTGGTGTCGCCTTGGGGGTGGTAGCGGGTGGTCCAGGTGGTGGTCAGGGTGGTGGTGACGGCTGTGGCGGTGTGCTGGTAGTGGTGGGTGACGGTCTGGTGGGGGTATGGGTGGCCGGGGTCGGTGGTGGTTGTGGTGGTGCCGTCTCCCCAGTTCCAGGTGTAGGAGGTGGGGGTGAACTCGACGTCGATGGTGGTGCCCAGGATGGTGGTGGTCTGGTGGCGCGCGGTGGGGTTGGTGTAGACGATGAAGGCCTTGGAGATGACTACCTTCGGGCCGGGCGGTTGGCGGGTGATCCCTGAGCCTTGCGCGATGAGAGTGGCGGCCTGGCGGGTGGTGAGCGTGACCGTGCGGGGGCTGGCCCCGGCGGGCCCATCGTTCTGGGGGTCGCCGGGCTGGGACATCCTGTTGTACATGCAGTCCATGTCCGGGATATGACCGCCGCCGCTGACGCAGTCCTGGTGGGGCTGCTTATCCCACGTCGATGGGTCAGAAGCTGTCACGGTCGGATGCTCTTGAGACGGCAGCTCACCAGGGCCTGAATCAGGTACTTCTATCGTTTCGCTATATTCTCCGGTTATTTCCGACCGACTTCCAGAGTTGTTTCCACCGATAGTGGGGTCAGATGATCCCGGCTCGCTTCGAGCCGCGATTGTCGGAAATATCGAAAGTGAAGTGATAACCACGACCGAGAGAGGGAGTCTCATTTTTAAACCACTTCCCCCTCACCAAGCATCCAGCGACCATTGATGTATCGAACACCGAACTTGAGTTCTTGGTCCTCGATTGGTTCGGCCACTTCGGGGTTTTTCCCGGGGTGACACCATGTCATTTGACCGTAGTTGATGTGGACGTGGATGAGGTTGTAGTTATAGCCGTCTAATTTCTCGTAGTAGCGAATGTTCGTGATGTCCTGATCCCATTTGTTAGCCCAGCCACCGTCCTTGTGAAGGTCGCTCGCCCGGTCGATGACTGATTTGCAGAAGACGCAGCCGTCTTCGGTCATGGCTTCAATTTCGGTAGTGTTGCCGGTCATGAAGGCGTAGCGGTAGAGATCGAGGAAGTAGTAGACGCTACCCGTGGCGCCTCGTGCGGACTCCTCATCCATGTGCAGAGGTTTGACGGGTGTGGGTTCGGCCAGGGCGGCGTCGCGTTTGGCTCGCAGCTCGGGGGTCAGGGCGGCCTCACGTGAGGCTGTCGCTGAGGCGTTGGCGTCGGCGACGCCCTTCTCAGCACGGGCGACGGCCGCCGAGGCGCTGGCACTGGCGCTCACGCTCGCCTCCGCCTTGGCGTCCTTCAACGAGCAGGCCGTCAACCCCAGAGCCAGCACACACACCACCGCCAGCCCAGCGGCCGCCCGGCTCCGCTCGAGGCGGGAACCAGGCCGGCGACGATCGAATACTGATCGTTGCGCGCCCGCAGGCGCAGGGGGCCGTAGGGACGTACTCATCGCGGAAGCCTCCTCGCCACCGAAACAACTCCACCAAACCACCCACCGAGCACTCCTGTCCGGCCGGGCGGCATATTGACTCTACCTGCGCAAACACGCCCACCACCAGAGCATCCTCGAACCCTGTGGAAAACCCAGAACAGCACCCTGCAGGCCGGGCGACAACCTCAACCTGACGGCTTGGCTACTGGCGCGTCCTGTGCCTTCGGGACGGCCGTGTACGTGCAGGTCCCCTCGCCCTCACGACCTGCAGTCAGCCACGCCATCATCAAGCCTGGTGGGCCCGTCGGCTACACGAGGTCCGCTCGCATCCGGCTACGTGAGCCGGCGCAGATCAAGCCTGGCTCAATCCGGTCGCCCCGAACTGCTGCCGGAGATCGCAGAATCGTCCATCTGAGATGGCCATGTGCTACCTGAGCGAAACACCTTGGCTCGCAGTCGCGGCAGCGTTCACCTCAGATGAATCCGCGCCACCTGACCTCGCACGAATCCACCAACCATCACACCACCGACACAACATCCCACGGGTCGTCGGAGCCCGTCCGAGGGATCTCCTGCTCCGGCCGGCCCGGCGCTCTCGCCTCACGACCCGAGAATGCTCGGATCCGGCGTGCCTTCCTGGGGTGCTCCAGCAGGCCGGCAGCGTGCTCAGGCGAAGACGACGGTGCGGTGCCCGTTGAGCAGCACCCGGTGCTCGGTGTGCCAGCGCACGGCCTGCGCCAGCACCCGGCGCTCGACGTCCTGCCCCTTGGCCTGCAGCACGGACACCGAGTCCTCATGACCGGCCCGTGTCACGTCCTGCTCAATGATCGGGCCCTCATCGAGGTCCGCCGTCACGTAGTGCGCCGTCGCCCCGATGAGCTTGACCCCGCGCTCGTGCGCCTGGGCGTAGGGGCGCGCCCCCTTGAAGGACGGAAGGAACGAGTGGTGGATGTTGATGACGCCCCCGTGCAGCCGCTCGCACAGGGCGGGGGAGAGGATCTGCATGTAGCGGGCCAGCACCACCAGCTCGACGTTGAGTGAGTCCACCAGCCCCAGCAGCTCGGCTTCGGCGGCCTCCTTGGTCTCCTTGGTGACCGGGATGTGGTGGAAGGGCACCCCGTAGAACTCGGCGACGTCCCGCAGCGTCTCGTGGTTGCCCACCACGCCGACGACGTCGACCGGCAGCCCTTGGCTGCGTTCCCTGAAGAGCAGGTCAGTCAGGCAGTGCCCCTCCTTGGAGACCATGATGAGGGTGCGCATGGCGCGCCCCACCTCATCGAGGCTCCACTCCATCTCGTACTCGCCGGCCAGCTCGGCCAGGTCCTTCTCCAGCTCCTCGCGCGGCACGGTGGTGAGCACCTGGACCCGCATGAAGAACAGGCCGGTGGAGGAGTCCCCGAACTGCTTGGACTCGGTGATGTTCCCGCCGCGGCGCGCCAACGTGCCGGTGACCGCGTGGACGATGCCCGGACGGTCGGGGCAGGACAGGGACAGGACCAGGTGGGCGGCGGAGTCGGGTTGCGCCGTGGAGTGAGCCATGGCCTCAGCCTAGTCGGCGCTCGCGCCAGTTGACGACGGCGAGCACCAGCCAGGTGGTCACGATGAAGGGCCAGGTGTAGGTCGGCACCGGGATCGCCGTGAAAACCCGGTCCACGATGACGGTCAGCACCGATCCCGCGACCGCCAGCACCCAGGCCCGCCTCCCGGGAGGCAGGAGGACGACGCCGATCGCGATCGCCGTCAGGCACGGAGAGTATCCGCCCAGACCGTGCGCCGCCTGGCCGGCGGGAACGAGTGCCAGCGTTGCCGCCGTTCCGACGACGCTGCCCAGCAGCGCTGCCGTTCCTACTCTCCAACCGGCGATGAACAGCCCGGCCAGGATCAGTGCACCGCCGACCCAGGAGTCGACGAGCACCACCTGGGACTCTCCCGTCAGCACCGCCTCCGGGACCAGCCACGCCGTCGACCCGCTGACCGGAGCCGGATCGGGCACCATCGGCGCGTCGATCGCCCTGAGCAGAGCGGTCAGCAGGCCGGAGACGATGCAGAAGGGAGCCGTGAGCGCCGGGAGCCCGAGCGGCGCGAGGGCGAGCTCCAGAGCACGGTGGACCGCGGGGCACGCCGCCGCCCCGACCACGGTGAGCAGCGTCGCCGGCCAGAAGACGCCCATAGCAGCCCAGGCCGCCGCTCCCACCAGCGCCCCGTTGTAGCCCTGGAGCCCATCGGAGACTCGCAGGTCCAGCAGCCGGCCCGCCACCGTCGACACCGTCGTCCCGAGGACCACTTGGAGAGCCATGAGCGGTGAGTAGACGGCGATGCCGGCCACGATGAGCAGTCCGGTGAGCGCCCGTGGCTGGAGGAAGATCTGCCCCACCCCGCGCCCCAGCGCGCCCACGCCGGATGAGACGATCGACGGGACGGCCGCGGTGCCCGGTCCGGGAGTCGGGTGGTGGGGCCGATGAACAGATGACTGAGGCATGAGGGGCTCCGATCGGTAGAGACTCGGGAGATGCCCGCCGCCCAGGCGAGCGGGCTGTCGCTAGTACTTGCGCAGGTCGAGCCTCGGCGCGCCGAACCACCGGTCGCGCAGGAGCTCGCTGATGTCGAGCATGAGAGCGGTGAGGCGGGTCGTGTCGTCGCCCAGTGCCCGCGCGATGAGCCCGGGGCCCGGCACCCGCGTCACTGCGCCGCGCACGCCGTCGACCTCGAGCAGCTCGCCGATCTCGGTGACGAGCGCGGCATCGATCCGCGCGTCGAGCGCCGTGAAGGAGGCCAGGTGGCTGTGTCCCTCCAGGGCTCCCAGACCCGCCATTCCGGCCTCACCAGGGACCAGGCGCAGGTTGTCGACGACGGCGCACCGGCCGCCGACGCGGATTTCGGTGCGCATCCGCACGCAGTCGTACCCGAAGGCCGAGCCGTCCGGGGCCCAGCCGGGGGTGAGGACCTCCAAGGACATGAAGGTCGCCGTCGGGTCCATCTCAACTAGGGTGGTCTGCCGGTAGGAGGCCCCCCGGTAGGCGATGACCTGGTCGGGAACGAGCTCCAGCACGGCCCCCGGAGCCAGGCTCGCCCGGGTGTCCTGGCGGACCGGGCGGGTGGGGGTGCGGTAGATCTTCGTGGCCGCCTGGGTCGTCAGCACTGCCGAGGCCCCCTGAAGGACCTCGACCTCGGTGAGGTAGCTGTCGCCGTCCAGGTACCCGCCTCCGGGATTGACCACGTAGTAGGCCACCTGTCCGGTCCCGTCGAGGTACAGCGGGCGGAACACCCTCAGTGCTCCCCGGTGGTACTGGTCGACGGCGATACTCCGGTCGCCGTCCTGGGCGATCCGCAGGTACAGCTCGCCGGTGGTGCTCACGACTCCAGGTCCGTCATGAGCACGTCGTGGTGGATCCACTCGATGACCTGCTCCAGGCCCTCATCGGTTTTGAGATTGGTGAAGCAGAAGGGCCTGTCTCCCCGGAACACCTTGGAATCGGCCTCCATGACCGCCAGGTCGGCGCCGACGTGAGGGGCCAGGTCCGTCTTGTTGATGACGAACAGATCGGACTTGATCATCCCCTGACCGGCCTTGCGGGGGATCTTCTCGCCCTGGGCGACGTCGATGACGTAGATGGAGAAGTCGACGAGCTCGGGGGAGAAGGTGGCTGAGAGGTTGTCGCCTCCCGACTCCACGAACACCACCTCGAGGTCCGGGTGGCGCTCCACCAGCTCGGCGATCGCCGCCTCGTTCATGGAGGTGTCCTCGCGGATGGCCGTGTGCGGGCAGCCCCCGGTCTCCAGCCCGACGATGCGGTCCACCGGCAGAACTCCCTGAGCGGCGAGGATCTTGGCGTCCTCGATCGTGTAGATGTCGTTGGTGACGGCGGCCATGGAGACCTCCTGGCTCATGGCCCGGGTGATGCGCTCGATGAGCTGGGTCTTGCCCGCCCCCACCGGGCCACCCACTCCGATACGGACCGGACCGTAGTGCTGGGAATGGGGCTCCGGCTGCCCGGGCGCGTCCGCGTGCTCCTGGCTGGTTGCTGCTGACATGCGATTCTCCTCAATAGCTCTTCAGGAGGGTCTTTCAGGACATGAACATGCGGGCGCGCTGGCGCTCGTGCCGCATCTGGCTGATCTCGATCCCGGGCGCGGCGGCACCCAGATCCATCTCGTCGAGGCCCCCGATCCGCCTGACCGCGGCGCGGACGTCGTCGCGTACCGAGGCGATGGCGCGCTGACCGGCGTCCTGCCCCAGGGGGATGGCTCGTACGGCGTTCTGCGTCAGTGAGATGACGCTGGACTGGAGGTATGCCGCCGTGACCGCCGCCGGTGGTGCCGTGAGCGCGTAGCCGGCGATCGCCAGCACGATGGCGGGGTGGGCGCGGCAGCCTTCCGTGTCCACGAGTGCCGCGTAGCGGCTCAGCAGCCTGTCGCCCTCCGTGCCTTCCAGGGCCAGGCGGGCGATGGTGAGCAGCCGCCGCCCCATCGTCACCCCGGCCCGGCGCACCTGGATCGGCACCGCCTGAGCCACGAGGAGCTCGTCGAGGTGCGCGATCGCCTCCCAGTCGTCCGCCACCACTGCCTCGAAGGCCAGCCGCAGCCCCAGCCCCTCGGAGAAGGTCAGCTGGGTGGACACGAGCGCGCGCAGCCAGGACACGAAGGAGGTCTCGTCGCCGACGACGCCCTCGCAGATGTAGGTCTCCAGCCCGAAGGAGTGGGAGAAGGCGCCCGTGGGCAGCGCGGAGTCGCACAGCTGGGCCAGCGGCAGCTGCCAGCACGCGGGCTCTCCCCACTCCGGGGCGAAGGGGTCAGTGGGTGTGCTCGGCATGGCGGAAGGGGACGGGCATGGAACGCTCCATCCGCGCGTGACGCACCCCCAGGTGCTCCAGGTAGTGCTCGGCGGTGTGGTCGTACTGGATGACCATGACACCGTCATGCCCCTCAAGCCCCGGGAAGGGCTCAGCGGGTCCGAAGAACTGGGCAGGCAGGTGCCGGTTGCCCAGGTTGTGGGCGACGACTCCCATCTCGCGCACCGTGACGGGCGCGATGACCAGGACGTCGGTGGGCTCCAGGCGCACGACGACGATTCCGCGTTCGTTGCGAAGCAGAATGTCTCCCTCGCGCAGGTCCGGTGCGCCCGGCGCGAGCCGGATGCCGAGCTCGGTGCCGTGGTCCGAGCGCACTCTTTGGATGCGTTTCGTGAGGTCGGCCAGGGGGAGGACCACGCTCTCAACGTGCACGTCCTCCAGGTCCTCGCCGGGCAGGTCGTGGATATTGCCTGAGATGGACTCGATAATCATGAAGGCTCCAGGATGAGGGGTCAGAAGAGGAAGTAGCGCTGGGCCATGGCGAGGACCTCGGCAGGCTCGCAGGTGACCTTCTCGCCGTCGACGGTGACCTCGTAGGTCTCGGGATCGACGGTGAGCGCCGGAGTGGCGTCGTTGAAGGCCATGTCCGCTTTCGTCAGCCGCCTGACCCCGTGGGCCGGACAGACCTTCTTGCGCAGCCCCAGGCTCTGGGGCACTCCCGCATCGATGGCCGCCTGGGACATGAAGGTGATCGAGTTCGACGCCGGTGCCGCCCCGTGGCCGCCGAACATGGTGCGCATGAGCGTGGGCTCCGGGGTGGGGATCGAGGCGTTGGCGTCGCCCATGACCGCGGAGGCGATCTGGCCCCCCTTGAGGATCAAAGACGGCTTGACCCCGAAGAAGGCGGGGTCCCACAGCACCAGGTCGGCCCACTTGCCCACCTCCACGCTGCCCACGACCTCGGCGATCCCGTTGGCTCGGGCCGGGTTGATCGTGTACTTCGACACGTAGCGCTTGATGCGCAGGTTGTCGCCGTCCTCCGGGTCCCCGGCGAGCCTGCCGCGCGCCTTCTTCATCTGGTCGGCCACCTGCCAGGTGCGGATGATGACCTCACCGACGCGCCCCATGGCCTGGGAGTCCGACGACGTCATCGAGAACACGCCCAGGTCGTGCAGAACGTCCTCGGCCGCGATCGTCTCCGGGCGGATGCGCGAGTCGGCGAAGGCGACGTCCTCCGGGATGGCGGGGTTGAGGTGGTGGCACACCATGAGCATGTCGAGATGCTCCTCAGCGGTGTTGCGCGTGAAGGGCAGCGTCGGGTTGGTCGAGGACGGCAGGATGTTGGAGTCCTGCGCCAGGGTGATGATGTCGGGGGCGTGGCCGCCGCCGGCGCCCTCGGTGTGGAAGGTGTGGATGACCCGTCCGCCGATCGCGCGGCGGGTGTCCTCGACGAAACCGCACTCGTTGAGCGTGTCGGTGTGGATGGCGACCTGCACGTCGAACTCGTCGGCGACCTTGAGCGCCTCGTCGATGACGGCGTGCGTGGCACCCCAGTCCTCGTGGATCTTGAAGCCGACCGCACCGGCGCGCAGCTGCTCGGCCAGAGGCTCCCGGGCCGAGGCGTGGCCCTTGCCCAGCAGGCCGATATTCATGGGGAAGTCCTCGACCGCCTGGAGCATACGGGCCAGGTTCCACGCCCCGGGAGTGATCGTGGTGGCGTTGGTGCCGTCGGCGGGTCCTGTCCCTCCTCCGATCATGGTGGTCACGCCCGAGGCCAGGGCGGTGGCGACCTGGGTGGGGGAGATGAAGTGAATGTGGGAGTCGATGCCTCCGGCCGTCAGGATGCGGTGCTCGCCGGCGATCACCTCCGTGGAGGTGCCGATGACGATGTCGACGTCGTCCATGATGTCCGGGTTGCCCGCGGCGCCGATAGCGCTGATGACGCCGTCGCGGATGGCGACGTCGGCCTTGTAGACCCCGGTGTGGTCGATGATGATCGCGTTGGTGATGACGGTGTCGGGGATGTCCTCGTCTCGCGTGCGCTGGCCGTTGTGGCCCATTCCGTCGCGGATGACCTTGCCGCCTCCGAAGACGGCCTCGTCGCCACGGTGGGTCAGGTCCCGCTCGATCTGGGCGAAGAGACCGGTATCGGCCAGGCGGACGGCGTCCCCAGTGGTGGGGCCGTACAGAGCGGCGTGCTCCCGACGGCTGAGTTCCTTGCTCATGATGTGCTCCTGTGCTCTCAGCCCTGGACGGGGCCGTTCGTCTCGCCTGCCAGCCCGAAGACCCTTCGTGCTCCCGCCAGCGCCACCAGGTGGACTGGTCTGGAGTCGCCCGGCTCGAAGCGAACGGCGGTTCCGGCCGGAATGTCGAGGCGGAAACCGCGAGCGGCCTGTCGGTCGAAGGACAGTGCGGAGTTGACCTCGGCGAAGTGGAAGTGCGAACCGACCTGAATGGGACGGTCCCCGGTGTTGAGGACGTCGAGGGTGAGGGTGGGGCGGCCCTCGTTGATGGTGATGGTGCCGCTCGCGAGCCGGTACTCTCCCGGGATCATGGCAGCCTCCTGCGAATCGGGTCGTGGACGGAGACGAGCTTGGTTCCGTCGGGGAAGGTCGCCTCCACCTGGACCGCGCGGATCATCTCGGGGACTCCCTCCATGACGTCGTCGTAGGTCAGCAGGGTGGTCCCGTAGGCCATGAGATCCGTGACCGTGCGCCCCTCTCGGGCTCCCTCGAGGATCTCAGCGGTGATGTAGGCGACTGCCTCGGGGTGGTTGAGCCGGATCCCTCTGTCCTTGCGTCTTCGTGCCAGGTCTGCGGCGACGACGATGAGTAGCTTCTCCTGCTCACGCGGGGTGAGGTGCATCGGGACTCTCCCAGAGACGGTTCGGAGCGGGCGCATAAGCGCGAGCTTGTCCGCGTGTGACGGACGCTTATAGGCAACGCCTTACGTGTTACGTGAATATTTCCGGTTAGTTGGCGGTGAGGTACACAGGTGCTTCCGCCTCATCGGTTTCCCGCGTCGTTGCAGGGCGAGGCTGATTGTGATTGAAGTCCCGCCGTTCTTCGACGACCGGGGTCGATGCTGAGGAAAGGAAGGGGCGGGATGCACGTTGTCGCGCATCCCGCCCCTTGCGGAGGTGGACCTGGCCGTCAGCCCTGACGGGCCTTGAGACGGGGGTTCTTCTTGTTGATGACGTAGGTGTGACCGCGGCGTCGGACCACCTTGGACCCCGGCTGCTTGGCCAGGGACCGGATCGAGGCGCGAACCTTCATGGGTGGTTCCTCTCCTTCCTTCTGTGCTGCGAGTGGGCGTGGGGCACTGCGGCGGTGGGGCCGCCGTGCCTGCGGGGCTAGCGCGTGCGCTTGCCGTAACGGCGCTCGAACTTCTCCACCCGGCCGGCCGTGTCCAGGATCTTGCCCTGGCCGGTCCAGAACGGGTGCGAGGCGCTGGAGACCTCGACGTCGTAGACCGGGTAGGTGTTGCCGTCCTCCCACTCGATGGTCTCCGACGACGTCAGGGTCGAGCGGGTCAGGAAGGCGAAGTCGGCGGACTTGTCGCGAAAGACGATGGGCTGGTAGCTGGGGTGGATCCCAGGGCGCATGGAAGCTCCTTGAACTGTGCGTGAGTGGTTGGGTGGCGGGCGGGATGGCTACCAGGAGGACTTGACGATGCCCGGAAGCTCACCGCGCAGCGCCATCTCGCGGAAACGCACCCGGGAGGTCCCGGTGATGCGCAGGTGTCCGCGCGGGCGTCCGTCCACCGCGTCGCGCCGACGCAGGCGGGTGGGGGAGGCGTCGCGGGGCAGCGCGTGCAGGGCCGCCATCGCCTCATCGCGCTCGGCCTGGCTCAGGTGAGGGTTGACCGAGGCCCGCTTGAGCTCGGCTCGGCGCTCGGCGTAACGCTCCACCACCTGCTGGCGCCGCAGCTCGGCGGCGATCTTGGACTTCTTGGCCATCAGCGCGACTCCTTGTACTCCACGTGCCGGCGCACCACCGGATCGAACTTGCGCAGCACCAGCCGGTCGGGGGTGTTGCGGCGGTTCTTGCGGGTCACGTAGGTGTGGCCCGTCCCCGCGGTGGAGACCATCTTGATGATCGGCCGCAGGTCCTTTCCTCCCTTGGCTCCGCTCATGACAGCTTCTCCCCTCGGGCGAGCATCTGAGCCACGACGACGTCGATGCCCAGCTTGTCGATCGTGCGGATGCCCTTGGCGGACACCGTCAGGCGCACGGTGCGCCCCAGGGACGGCACCCAGTAGCGCTTGCGCTGAAGGTTGGGGTCCCAGCGCCGGGGCGTGCGCTTGTGGGAGTGGGAGACGGACCGGCCGAAGACGGGCCGGGCCCCCGTGACTTGGCAGTAGGTGGTCATGACGAGCATGATATAAGAATGATTCTCAGTTTCGTCAACTCTGCTGGAGGACCTCGTGACCGATCCCTCGGATGACTTCGCCGCCGATCTTCCCGGCTCCGCGGCTGCAGCCGACAGCCGGCACACCCTGGCCGTCATCGGCGCCGTCGAACCCGCCCTCCTGGACCTGGTCGACCTCTCCCTGGCCGGTCAGGACGCCGTCGTCATCCGCGCCGGCCTTCACTTCGGCGCCGATGGCGAGGTCGATAGCGGTCACGCCGATGACGACGACCTGGTCCGGCTCGTCAGCCACAGCTCGGCCGAGGGCTTCGACGACGACCCGGTGCGCCTCGACGTCCCCATGCCCTACACCTGCCCCACCTGCTCCCTGCGTGAGGTCCTGGTCGCCGTCGCTCAGGACCGTTCCGCCCAGGATCCGGGTGGCACCACCGTCATCCTCCTGCCGGCGGCCATCGAGCTCGCCCACCTCGTGCCCCGCCTGGCCGAGGACCTCGTCGGCACCGGAGTGAGACTGGCCGGGACGGCCCACGTCCTGGACGCCACGACCGCCTTGGACGAGCTCCTCGAGCACCGCCTGCTGGCCGCCTTCCCCGGCGACTCCCGCTGCACGGGCGCCATCCACCTGGCCAACCTCGGCTATGCCGACGTCGTCCTGGCCCTAGGACGTGACGAGGACCCCGCCGGGGCCGACCTCATCGAGCACCTGCGCCCCCACGACGCCCTCCTGCTCCCGGGGCTCGACGCACCCCTCCTGGAGACCCTGACCGCCCTCACTCACGACCCCGCCTCCTCCCTGAGCCGTATCCACCCCGCGACCACGAGCGCCTGGGGCGGCCCCGACGACCACGGCGTGTGGACCCTCGACCTCAGCGCCACCCTGCCCTTCCATCCCGGGCGCCTGCGCGCCCTCGTCGTCGAGCTCGCCGGCCAGGGGCTGTGCGCTCGCGGCTGCTTCTGGCTGCCCAGCCGCCCCGGCCGGGTCTGCACCTGGGAGGTCGCCGGAGGTGCCGTGAGCGTCGGCGACGCCGGAACCTGGGCCGAGGTCCCGGCCGCTCCGTCCGGTGCCGGCGATGACGCAGCCTGCGAGCCTCGCTGCCACCTCGTGGTCACCGGCGTCGGCGATGAGGAGATGCGCGAGCAGGTGCGTCGCGCCTTCGCCCGGATCCTCCTGCGCCCCGAGGAGATGCCCCAGGCCCTGGCCTGGATCGGCGCCGACGACGGCCTGGGCGACTGGTTCGGCCAGGAGAGCCAGGAGGGCTGACCGCCCGTCCCGAACCGGGGGCTCGCCTCGAGGCGGCACGGCTGCGCCTCGGCACGATAGGGTATGACCGTCGCGACTGGCGCCGGGTGGATCACCACCGGGGAGCGGCACGAACACGACTCCGGGGTCGCCCGCCTGGGCCACGGATCGCCCACCAGTGCGCGCACAGCCGCCTGCCATGGCGCAGCGTGCGCCCCACACCTGAGGAGAGACATGACCGCGCAAGCCGTCACCCCGTCCCTGAACCAGCCGCTGGCCGAGCTCGACCCGGACATCGCCGAGGTCCTCACCGGCGAGCTCGCCCGTCAGCGCGAGACCCTGGAGATGATCGCCTCGGAGAACTTCGTTCCCCGGGCCGTCCTGGAGTGCCAGGGCTCGGTCCTGACCAACAAGTACGCGGAAGGGTATCCCGGTCGCCGCTACTACGGCGGCTGCGAGGTCGTCGACGTCGCCGAGTCCCTGGCCATCGAGCGAGCCAAGGCCGTCTTCGACGCCGAGTGGGCCAACGTCCAGCCCCACTCCGGGGCCCAGGCCAACGCCGCCGTCCTCCACGCCCTGGCCACCCCCGGCGACACCCTCCTGGGCCTGTCCCTGGCCCACGGCGGCCACCTCACCCACGGCATGAGGATCAACTTCTCCGGCAAGAACTACAACGCCACCGCCTACGGCGTGGACGAGACCACCATGCGCATCGAGATGGACCAGGTGCGCGAGGCCGCCCTGCGCGAGCGCCCCACGGTCATCATCGCCGGCTGGTCCGCCTACCCCCGCCACCTCGACTTCACGGCCTTCCGCGCCATCGCCGACGAGGTCGGCGCCGCCCTGTGGGTGGACATGGCCCACTTCGCCGGGCTCGTCGCCGCCGGCCTGCACCCCAACCCCGTCCCGCACGCCGACGTCGTGTCCACCACCGTCCACAAGACCCTGGGCGGCCCCCGCTCCGGCATGCTCCTGTCCAGCCGCGCCGAGCAGTGGGGCAAGAAGCTCAACTCCGCCGTCTTCCCCGGCCAGCAGGGCGGCCCCCTCATGCACGTCATCGCCGCCAAGGCCGTGGCCATGAAGATCGCCGGCACCGAGGAGTTCCGCGAGCGCCAGGAGCGCACCGTGCGGGGCGCCGCCATCATCGCCGAGCGTCTCGGGGCCGACGACGTGCGTGCCGCCGGCGTCAGCCTGGTCACCGGAGGCACCGACGTCCACCTGGTGCTGGTCGACCTGCGCGACTCCTCCCTGGACGGCCAGCAGGCCGAGGACCTTTTGCACACCGCCGGCATCACGGTCAACCGCAACGCCGTCCCCTTCGACCCGCGCCCCCCGCGCGTGACCTCCGGCCTGCGCATCGGCACCCCCGCCCTGGCCACCCGCGGCTTCGGCGACGCCGAGTTCACCGAGGTCGCCGACATCATCGCCGCCACCCTCGTCCACGGCGCCGCCGGCACCGCCGACGACGAGACCCTGGCCGCTCTGCGTGGCCGCGTGCGCGCCCTGACCGACGCCTTCCCCCTCTACCCGGGGCTGGCCCAGTGAGGGCCCCCTGGAACGGGGCGGCCCGGGTCCTGAACGGCAAGGCCACGGCCGCCGCCCTCAAGGCGGAGCTCAAGGAGCGCGTCGCGGCGCTGCGCGAGCGCGGCGTCACCCCCGGTCTGGGCACGGTCCTGGTGGGGGAGGACCCCGGCAGCGTCAAGTACGTCGCCGGCAAGCACGCCGACTGCGCCGAGGTCGGCATCCTCTCCATCCGCGCGGATCTGCCGGCCACCGCCACCCAGGGTGAGGTGGAGGCCGCCGTCGACGGCCTCAACGCGGATGCCGCCTGCACCGGCTACATCGTCCAGCTCCCGCTGCCGGCGGGCGTGGACACCAACGCGATCCTGGAGCGCGTCGACCCGGACAAGGACGCCGACGGCCTGCACCCCACCAACCTGGGGCGCCTGGTGCTGCGGGCCTCGGGGCCCATCGATTCGCCCCTGCCCTGCACGCCGCGCGGCTGCATCGAGCTCATGGAGCGCCACGGCATCGACCTGGCCGGCCGCAACGTGTGCGTCGTCGGCCGCGGTGTCACGGTGGGCCGCTCCATCGGCCTGCTCCTGGGCCGCAAGGACGTCAACGCCACCGTGGACATCTGCCACACCGGCACCACGGACCTGGCCGAGCACGTGCGGCGGGCCGATGTCGTCATCTCGGCGGCCGGTAGCCCCGGTATCATCACCCCGGAGATGGTGGCCCCCGGCGCCGTCGTCCTGGACGTGGGCGTCTCGCGCGTCGTCGACCCCGCGACCGGCAAGGGCCGCATCGCCGGTGACGTCGCCGACGGCGTGGACGAGGTGGCCTCCTGGCTCTCGCCCAACCCCGGCGGCGTGGGTCCCATGACTCGCGCCCTGCTGCTGGCCAACGTGGTCGAGACTGCGGAGCGCTCGCTCTGAGGGACGTCGCCGCTCGCCCGACCGGCCGATAATCTTGAGGTCATGACGGACGAGTCCCACGGCGCCCATCCCTCCCATCCTGACCAACCCACCCACCCGGCTGAGCCGGCAGGCTCCACGAAGTCCCCGGAGCCCGGGCCGACTCAGCCGGAGGTGTGTCCTCCGGGTGAACAGAGCCCTCCCGGCCCCAAGGCCCCACAACCGCAGAAGACCGGCCTGCGGCGTCGGACCCTGATCCTCGGTGCGGCCGGCGCCGGTGCCCTCATCGTGGGCGGAGCCGTCCTGGTGCGATGCTCCACGGGGCGCCGGCCCGCCCCGTCACCGACCGCCACGGACTCGCCGGCCTCGGCCGCCTACCGCCCCGCCTACCACTACAGTCCCGCTGCGGGGAACCTCGCCGACCCCAACGGCCTGGTCCTCTACGAGGGCGAGTACCACCTCTTCCACCAGCAGGACGGTACCTGGGGCCACGCGATCAGCTCGGACATGGTGCACTGGAAACGCCAGGAGACGGCCTTGGAGCACGACGCGCAGGGCCTGGCCATGTCCGGCAGCTGCGTCGTCGACGGCGCCAACACCTCCGGCCTGGTCAAGGGCGGCGGCATGGTGGCCGTCTACACCTCCACCGAGGGCGGTGAGGCCCAGTCCCTGGCCTACTCCAGCGACCGGGGCCGGACCTGGCAGCGCTTCTCCGGCAACCCCGTCATCCCCAATGACGGGCGCAAGGACTTCCGCGACCCCAAGGTCTTCTGGCACGAGGACTCCAAGGCCTGGGTCATGATCGTCTCCGCCGGTGACCACGTCTCCCTGCTGCGCTCCACCGACCTCAAGGCCTGGACCCACGCCAGTGACTTCGGCCAGGGCATAGGCTCGCACGCCGCCGTGTGGGAGTGCCCCGATCTCTTCCCTCTGACCGACTCCAGCGACGGCCGCACCCGCTGGGTCATGACCCTCTCCGTGGGCGCCAACGAGGAGAC
Organism: Actinomyces naeslundii; assembly: GCF_001956585.1. Lineage (GTDB taxonomy): Bacteria > Actinomycetota > Actinomycetes > Actinomycetales > Actinomycetaceae > Actinomyces > Actinomyces naeslundii. Next base: position 50,164 of record NZ_MSRR01000006.1, read on the forward strand.
GGCCGGCTCCACCGCCCAGTACTTCATCGGCGACTTCGACGGCTCCGTCTTCTTCCCTGAGGACCGTGAGACCCGCTTCACCGATGCCGGCCAGGACTTCTACGCCGCCCAGAGCTTCGAGCACGTCGAGGGCCGTCGTGTGTGGATGGCCTGGCTGGGCAACTGGAACTATCCCTACTCGCTTCCCACCGGCGACTGGCGCGGCGAGATGAGCATCCCGCGCGAGCTGTCCCTGACCACCGTCGGCGGTAGGCGCACCCTCATCCAGAGGCCCGTCCCCGAGCTCGACGCCCTTCGCGGCGAGGCCACCGACCTCGCCGGTCTCAAGGCCACCGATACGGTGACGGACCTGGGCACGGGCCGCACGGTCGAGATCGATCTGACCCTGGACGTCTCCCAGGCCTCCGAGGCCTGGCTGGGCCTGGCCCGCGGAGAGGTTGACGGCAAGACCCAGGAGGTTCGCGTCGGCGTCAACGTCTCGACCGGCACTCTCTACCTGGACCGCACCAACGGAGGTCTCACGCAGGTCGACGGCAAGGACGAGGGCACCAGGACCGACTTCGCCCTGCGACGTGAGGTGCGGTACCACCCCACCGGCTCCACGGTGCGTCTGCACCTCTACCTGGACCGCTCCAGCCTCGAGGTCTTCGTCGACGACGGCGCCACCGTCGGCAGCCTCCTGGTCTTCACCGCTCCCTCCTGCCAGGAGATCGTCCTGGGCGCCAAGGGCACGGCCACCATCGCCTCCGGCAGCCTCACCCCGCTGTCGGCCGCCCTGTAGGAGCGCCGCCAGGCGGTCCAACGACGACGAGGCGGGGCCGCCGGAACATCTGTTCCGACGGCCCCACCATCATCTCAGGGCGCTGCCGGGCAACGTGGTGCCCTGCCCATGGCCCTACTTCAGGGGCGGCTACTTCAGGCGCTGCGGGCGGGTGTCACCGCCGTTGGTGCGGGCCCGGTCCGCGGGGATGTCCGCGAAGCCTCCCAACCCGTTGGTGCCGTAGGTGCGGTCCACCGAGGTGGTGTCCCCGGAGATGTTGAGCTTCACCGTCGGGGACAACGAGCCCCCACGCACCGGGTTGCCATCCTTGTTGCCGCCGATGGAGTCGATGAAGGACTCCACCAGACCGCCGGGCATGACGTAGTGCGAGTAGGACTGGAAGGTGTAGGGACTCTGGTTGAAGTCCGGCGAGTAGGGCTTCCCCGGGTTGAAGTTGAGGTTGATGGGGTTGCCCAGCGCGATACCCGTGTTCTGGTTGAGCGGTTTGTAGTCCGATCGCAGCCCGTCACCCACGAACCCGTAGACGCCCTCGGGGCCCTGGAGACCGTCGGCGTAGGTCTCCCGGTGCGAGATCGTGAACAGGTAGTACTTGCCGTCCTGGAAGTAGATCTGCGGCCGCTCGGTCTGGTCATTGACGCAGTTACCGCTCAGCAGCGGTGGCAGGTACTCCCACTCGGTCATCGCCTTGTTCTTTGCCCGGGCCAGTCCCACGTTGGCCAGCTGGTAGTAGCCGCCGCGCTGGTTGACCGCCTCGACCGTCTCGGCCTTGGGGTCGCCCTTCTCGTATCCGAGGTCCTCCTCGGTGCAGGTGGCCAGGGTGGTGTTCTGACCGGCCTTGGCCGCGGCGTCGACGTACTGCTGCTCACGAACGAAGGCCGAGTTGCCCTCGAAGACCATGTACTCGGTGGGGTCCGAGGGGTTGTTCTGGTCGCGGAAGGTGAAGGGGTCACGGAAGTTCACGCCCGGGTTCTGCTCGCGGGTCTGGTAGTACTTGCCGTCCGGGACGAGCAGCTGGTGCTGGGTGCGGAAACCGGTGAGCCACACGCCGTTCTCGTCGGCGTAGATGCGTCCCTCGGACTGCACGATCCGCGGGTCGTAGGGCTTGGAGGTGGCGTTGTTATTACCCTGGCTGCCGTCGTTGTTCCCGCTGCCGCCGGTGGTGCTGTTGTAGAAGGCCACCGAGGTGTAGAACATGCGGATCTTGTTGCCCTCCATGAGGCGGGCCGAACCGGACCACTCGGTCTGGGCCGTGAAGCTCTGGTCCTCGAAGATCGAGCCGGAGGCGCCGTCGGGAAAGACGTGCCCACCGTAGATCCAGCCGCCGTTGGAGCTGCCCGCGCCGTCGGCCGAGGAGGTCTGCGTGCCGGCCTTGCGGTAGAAGAAGCCCAGACGCGCGTGGGTGTGGCGGTCGTCGAAGGTGTAACCGGCGTGCCGGTCGGCCACCAGGGAGAAGGCGATCTCCCAGCCGTTGTAGGAGATCTGGTGGGCCGCCTCATCGGTCAGCGTCCAGGTGTCCCACACCCACACGTCCTCGCTCGTGGCCGGGAATCCGTTGGAGATCTCAGGCATCGTGAGCTGCTCGGGCATCGAGTTGGTGCCCGACGGCGCCTTGGGGTTGGAGACCCGCTGGATCTGCATGGCGTCGGCGCGGGTCCACTTGGCGGTGTAGTTCTCCTCGACCCCGTGCGCCGCACCGGTGTGCTTGGTGGCGTTGGCCCAGCCGGGGTTGTCGGCCTTGAAGCCGTTGGCGTCCTGGGCGGCGGCTCCACCAGCGGCCTGCTGGTCGGCCTGACCCGCCTGCCCCTGATCCGTGGGGGTCTGGGTCGCCTGCCCCTGATCGGCAGGGGACTGGTCGTTCTTCTGGTCTGCTCCCGCCTCGGGTGAGGCCTCGGCGGTGGCGGAGGAGCTGGGGGTGGGTGAGGGGGTCTCATCGGCGAGCGCGGTGGTCCCGGTCCCGGCCACCAGGAGTCCGAGCGCCAGTGCTGCGGCCAGTCGTCTGCGACAGGCTCGGAACGAAGTGTGTGTCACGGTCATTGTCCGTACTGTCCTTACTCATGAGGGATGAGGGTGTCAGTGCGCCGTGAGCCGATGTTCTTGATCTCCCACCCCTACCTTAGGGGAACCTGGAGATGAGGGGACAGGGCTTTCGGCCGGGTGTGCAATTCCAGTCGTCTCCTACCAAAGACGTACACCCTGCACTCTCAGGGTTTATTGAGGTTTTCAGTCAATTTAGTGATATACCCCACGTGACGGTATGTTACTGGCCGGTTAGTCTTGAGCGCGTTCTCCGTGAGCTGTCTGGTCTCCCAGCCTGTCGGTTCAGGTGGTCGTCCGCTGCTGGGCGGCCCCGTGTCTAACGGAGATCCTGTGAGTACTCTTCCCATCCGTCTGCGACGGTTAACCGCACCAACAACCGCTTTCCTGGCCGTGCTCGCCTTGAGCGCCACCGGCTCGGCGGTGGCCGCTCCTGCGCCGAGCACGGCGGGGCAGTCCACCACCTCCCTGCGTAACACCTCCACGGTGAGCGCCCAGTCCCTGGCTCAGATGGTCGCCGGCCCGAAGGCGACCGTGACCAACGCGACCGTCTCCGGCAAGGACGTCCAGATCGGCACCGTCAAGGGGCTGCCGGGCGACGGCAACGCCATCACCGAGGGTGTCGCCCTGTCCACCGGGTCCCTCATCGACCCCGATCCCACCGCCGACTCCGACACCGACATCACCCGCTCCGCGGTCCTGGGGCCCAACGACGCCCTCGACACCACCGGTGACTTCGGCACCGTTGAGGACCCTGCGGGTCTGGGCAAGGTGGCCGGCACCGATGTCTACGACGAGGCCGTCCTGGAGTTCGACGTCACCGCCACCAGCTCCAACGTCGTCCTCTACTACAGCCTCGGCTCCGAGGAGTACGCCGGCGCCACCGAGGGGACTCCGGCCTCCTGGCAGTCCCGCGGCTACAAGGACCCGCTGAGCATCCAGGTCAACGGCACCGAGTGCGCCCACGTTCCCGGCACCCAGACGGCCGTGAGTGCGGCCACCATCAACGAGTCCTCGAACGCCGGCTACTACACGGCCAATGTCTCGGGCCATACACCGGGACAGATCCCGGTCGAGTTCAATGGCTACACCTCGGCCCTGCCGTGCCAGGCCGCCGTCACCCAGGGGAAGACGGTCCACGTGCGCGTCGCCATCGCTGATGCCCAGGACGGTCAGCTCGACTCCACAGTCCTTCTGCGCACCCAGGGGCTGGGGTTCACCGACAAGCCGATCACCGAGCCCTGCACGGCCAAGGCCGGCACCTGTGACATCCCCGGAACCAACAACGGTTCCAACGGGGCGAACAACAGCAAGGGCTCGACCACTCCACCCGGCCAGGGCAAGCCGGGCGTCACCGACTACAGCGCCGCCTCGCCCACGACGGGAGCCAAGACCACCGTGGCCGGTCTGCCCCTGACCGGAACCCAGGCGCTCTTCCTGGGCGTCGTCGCCCTGCTGCTCCTGGCCGGCGGTGGTGTGGCGCTCATACTGCGCCGTCGTCGCCTGGCCGGTTCTGAGGCCGACTGACAGTGAGGCTCTGGCCCACAGCCGGCTGACGGGGCGGATGAAGCTCTCTTCTTCCGCCCCGTCAGTCTGTGTCTGCGGCTCACCGCTGGTGGATGCTCAGTCCTCCTCCCGCCTGGAGGCTCGGCGCGCCGCCGCCTCCTTGGCCAGCATCGCGCAGCCCAGGACGCACAGAGGCATGGAGCTCAGCCACAGTGCCGTGGCGAAACGGGACAGAACCGGCGCCTGAGCCAGGGCGGGGAAGATGGCGGCGAGAACGACGAACATCATCCAGAAAGCGATTCGGCGCCCGCTGTGCGAATCCGAGTCGTTGTTGTCACTCATGGCCTGCTCCTCTTCATCCGGTGATCTCGAACCGGCGGTCCTCAAGACAGCCGGCGCGCAGGTCGGTGACGGTGATGGTGCGCACCGAGGCCCACCGCGGGCCGCGTCTCAGCCACGATATCAGCCGGGCCACGGCGTCCGACTCGCCCTGGGCCATGACCTCGACATCGCCGTCGGGCAGGTTGCGGACCTGTCCCACCACGCCCAGCTCCTGGGCCGCGTAGGCGCAGTGGTAACGGAAACCCACTCCCTGGACGGTCCCGTGGACCAGGACGTGAACGGTTCGTGTGCGCGTGCCGGCCTCGCTCATGACTCTATGGTCTCAGGCGTAGTGCCAAGCGGGAACCGGCAGGTTGGCTGCAGGGCCGGTTCAGCCTCGACCGCTAGTCTTGCCGCCATGCGTATCGCCACCGTCAACGTCAACGGCATTCGTGCTGCCGCCCGTAAAGGCATGGGGGACTGGCTCGCCGCCTCCGCCCCCGACATCCTCCTGCTTCAGGAGGTCCGCGCCGACGAGCAGATCGCGGTCGACCTCCTGCCCGGCTATCAGGCCGCCATCTGGCCCTGCCGTATCAAAGGGCGCGCCGGTGTGGGCGTCGCTGTGCGCGACGGCGGACCTGCCACCCTCGGGGAGCTGCGCTACGGTGTGGCAGCGCCTGGTACCGAGGAGCCCGACGTCGACTCCGGCCGGTGGCTCGAGGCCGATCTGACGGTGACCGGGCTCGAGGGTGTCGAGCAGCTGACCGTCATCTCCGCCTACCTCCACTCCGGCCAGCTCGGAACCGAGAAGATGGACCAGAAGTACGCCCACCTCGAGCTCGTCGACGCCCGCATGGCCGACCTGCTGGCCGCCGCCAGCGACGACGGGCCCCAGGTCCTCATGGCCGGGGACCTCAACGTGGTGCGCTCCGAGCGCGACATCAAGAACTGGAAGCCCAACCACAACAAGATCGCCGGTGTCATGGATGAGGAGATCGCCCATCTGGAGGGCTGGTTCTCCGACGGCTGGGTGGATGTCTCGCGCCACCTCGTGGGAGATGAGGAGCAGGGGCCCTACACATGGTGGTCCCAGCGCGGCAAGGCCTTCGACAACAACGCCGGCTGGAGGATCGACTACCAGGTCATCACTCCCGCCCTGGCCGAGCGGGCCCGCAGTGTGGCCGTGGACCGGGCGCCGGACTACGCTTCGCGCTGGTCCGACCACGCCCCGCTCGTCGTCGAGTACCTCTGAGTACAGCTGACGCCTCGGAGAACAGACGTCGGGGCCGGGCACATCAAGGTGCCCGGCCCCGACGGCGCATCAGTAGCGGATCGCGTCGATCGGCCGGATGCGGGTGGCCACGATCGCCGGGATGATGCCCGCCAGCGCGCCCACGGCGGTGGCGGCGACAAGGCCGATGATGGCTGCCACCATGGGGAAGGGCGGGGTCGTTTCCACCGGGATGCCCAGGAAGGAGCTCAGCGGCATGAAGCGCATCCCCATGATCGCGATCCCGATGCCGACGACGCCGGCGACCACGGTTGCCACCACCGACTCCAGCATGATGGAGAAGAAGATGCGTCGGCTCGTCGCCCCGAAGGAGCGCCGCACCCCGATCTCGTGGATGCGCTGACGCACGGTCACCAGGGAGATGTTGACCAGGCTCAGGGCTCCCAGAAGCATGACGAACACACCGGCGGCCGTGACCACCTGGGTGAAGGTGCTCGCACTGGAGCTCATGCTGCTGCCCTGGAGGTTGTCCTCGGTCCGGGTCGAGCCCTGGCCGAAGCGCGCGTCCAGGTCCTTCTTGGCCAGGCTGGCCACATCCTTGGCGCCGCTCTTGCCGGCCCAGACCTCCAGTGTGGGGGCGGGGCGGGTGGCGTCCTTGGGCAGCCAGCTCTCGTAGGGCGTGTTGAGAGCGAAGGCGGTCACGGGCTGTGTGCACGGCAGGCCCGCGTCCCGCTCGGGGTCGCCGCTGCAGCCGATGAGGGAGAGGTCCTCCGCCTCGAGCACACCGACGATCGTGAAGGAGGTCTGCACGGGGGAGAAGGAGGTGATGGTGATCGGCCCGGTGAACTGCTGGATCCCCATCGCGTCGAGGAACCCCTGGGTGACGACCAGGCTCGGGGAGAGATCGTCCTCGTCCTGCGCGGTGAACCAGCGCCCCTGGGAGATGCTCTTGTGATGCAGGAGCCCGTAGCTCAGGCTCACGGTCTGGGTGGGGACGCTCCGGGCGCCGTCGGGGAAGGAGAAACGGACGTTGGAGGTGTAGGTCGTCGCCCAGGACTTGACGTCGTAGCGCTCGACGAAGCTGCTCATCGCCCCCGAGATCCTCGCTGCAGTCGCAGCACTGGTCGTGGTGCTCGCGCCCGAGCCGTCTGCGCTGCTACTACCCCCGCCACTGCTCCCGCCACTGCCCCCACTGCTGCCGGCTCCGTTGCTGCCGGTGCTCTCGTCTGCGCTCGCCTCGGGTGCGTCGTCGGCCTGGAGGGCCTGGTCCAGGCCCTTGCCGGTGGGACTGACGTTGATCGTCACCGTGCCTTGGCGACCGGTGTACTTCTCGCCCACCTTGTTGATGGCGTCGACGGAGACCTGCCCCAGGGCGATGACGAAGGTCATGGCCGCCACTGCCGCCGCCACGCCCACCAGTGACAGCAGGACCCTCAGCTTGCCGATGCGCAGCTGAGCCCAGGCCTCGACGATGGCGCCGAAGAATCCGGTGAGAATGCCGTTCATGAGGCTCCTTCGAGACTGGTGGGGACGGTCGGGTAGGGGGAGGTCGGAGGAGTGGCGACCTCACCGAACTCCTCCAGGCTGCCGACCTGACGGCGCGTGACGGAGATCGGGGTGAGGGTGCCGTGATCGAGTCGGTACTGCGTGTGGGCGCGGCCGGCCACGGCCAGGTCGTGAGTGATGATGATGAGGGCGGCGCCGTTCTCGGCGCACTGGCGCTCCAGGAGCGTCATGACCGAGTTGCCGGTGTCGACATCGAGGGCGCCGGTGGGCTCGTCGGCCAGGATGACGCTGGGACGGCGGGACAGTGCCCTCGCGATGGCCACCCGCTGCTGCTCGCCTCCCGAGAGGCGTGCGATGGGTGATCCCACCTTGTCTCCCAGACCTACGGCCTCCAACAGCTCCGCGGCCCGTGCGCTACGGGTCCAGAAGGCCTTGCCGGTGTCGTACAGGAGCGGAGCGGCCACGTTCTCGGTGGTGCTCAGTCCCGAGATGAGATTGAAGGACTGGAAGACGAAGCCGAAGGTCCTCCCCCGCAGGTGGGCGCGGCGGCTCTCCCCGAGCCGGGAGGTGTCGGTGCCGGACAGCGTGTAGTTGCCCGACGTCGGTCTGTCGATGAGGCCCAGGATGTTGAGCAGGGTGGACTTCCCGGTTCCCGAGCGTCCCACGATGGCCACGTGCTCGCCGGGGGAGACGCTCAGGTTGACTCCCGTGAGGATCTGCAGGGGCTCGGAGTCGGGAACGGTGAAGGTGCGGGTGATCTCCCGCAGCTCCAGCAGCCCGCTCACAGGATTTCCTTACCGTCGGCGTCGTAGCAGGCGGAGTTGTCCGGCTCGCAGGTGTCCGGTGTGCCGGTACGGCGCGTGTCCTTGTTGGGCACGAACTGGAGGACCTCCTGGTCCGCCTTGAGGCCGGCGGTCACCTGGATGTTCGTACCGTCCGTGATTCCCAGGGTCACGGCGGTCTTGACCGCCTTCGAGGTGTCTCCGGACTCGGGGACCAGCCACACGAAGCCCGAGCCGACCTTGCCCTCCACAGCGGTGACGGGAATCAGCAGGGTGTCGGAGGCACTACCCGCGTCGACGCTGATGGTGGCGGGCATGCCGGCGAAGACCTTCTGGTCGCCGGGGACCGAGCAGCGCATCTCCACGCTGGTGCCGTCACCGGAGGTGGTCGTCGTCGAGCCGTCCCCGCCGGTGGTCGTCGAGCTGGTGGACTTGGTTCCGACCTTGAGGTTGTTGCACTGGAAGGGGGCCGGGCCCCCCTCGAGCGTCAGGGTCGCGGCGGTGGGGGCGTTGGTGAGCCGGTACTGCTGAGCGGCGCTGACGGTGCCGGTGGCCGAGTAGGTCGAGGGCGTGATCGTGGCCACGACCACGCCGACGCCGGTCTCCTGCTGCTTGATGACCTTGGGTGTCACCGTGCCGCTGACAGGCGCGTAGATCGTGGACCAGGTGACCTTGTCCGCGACCGGTGTCTGGGTGACGTTGCCCTCCCCGTCCGTGCTCGTCGTCGGGTTCTGGGTCTCGGTGTGCTTGATGTAGAGCAGAGGATCGCCGGCGCTGACCTGAGCGTCCTTCTCCACAGCCACCGAGTCCACCACGCCGGCCAGGTCGGCCTGGACCTCGACAGTGGCGTCCTGGACGATACGGCCCTTGACGTCGATCTTGTTGGCGATATTGCCCTTGGCGACAGTGACGGTGTTGACGTTGGCGGCGTAGCCGGGGGAGATGTCGGCGGTCGCGCTGTCGTTCTGCGAGGGGAAGAAGGCGATCTTGACCAGGGCGATGGCGACGATCACCGCGATGAGGGCCTTGAGGGCAGGCCAGACGAAGCGCTTCACGGCGTCCTCCATGATGACAACGGGATCGGAACCGGGGAGGGAGCCCGCGTTCCTGATTAATACGGGCAGAGACTACGGCAGGGACACTCATCTGACCTCATCCTGAAGGAGGAATGCTGAAAGCCCTCTCCAACCGAGGTTGGAGAGGGCTGAGCACCGTGAGCTACGCGGGCTGGCCGGCGGTGCTGCGCGGCTCAGGGAAGTCGACCGGCCGGGGCGGCGGGAACCGCGTCCAGGAAGGCCGGCGGGTTGAAGCCCTCGCGCTCGTAGGCCTGTGCCACGGCAGCGGCCACATCGTGGACGGTCTTGGCATCCACCAGGGCGATCGCCGAGCCCCCGAACCCGCCACCGGTCATGCGCGCTCCATGGGCGCCGGCGGCGCGGGCGGCCTCCACGGCCACGTCCAGCTCGGGGCAGGTGCACTCGTAGTCCACGCGCAGCGACTCGTGCGAGGCGTCCATGAGCCTGCCCGCCTCGGCGAGCTTCTCGCCGCGCAGAGGGCGTCCGTCCTGCAGGAGGTCGACCAACCGGCGGGTGCGGTCGATCTCGGTGACCACGTGCCGGGTGCGCTTGATCAGCTCGTCGGCGTCGTCGGTGCTGGAGAGCCGCTCCAGGGCCTGAGGCAGATCCTCGATCGCGATGTCCGCCAGGAGCTCGACGCCCAGGATCTGGGCGGCGCGCTCGCAGGCCGCTCGTCTGGCACCGTACTGACCGTCATCCAGGGAGTGCTTGGCCTTGGTGTCGATGACCAGCAGGGCCAGGTCCTCGGCGGCCAGGTCGAAGGGTACGTGGGCCACCGAGCCGTCGCGGCAGTCCAGCTCCAGGGCGTGACCCTCGCGGCAGCGCAGGGAGGCCGACTGGTCCATGCCGCCGGTGGGGGCTCCGGCCATCTCGTTCTCCGTGCGCACGCAGTTGGTCACCAGGCGGGCGCGTCCGGCGTCGTCGGGCTCCTCAGGCGTTCCGGCCAGCCCCAGGCCCGCGACCTCGTCGATGGCGACGGCCGCCGAGCACTCCAGGGCCGCCGAGGAGGACAGGCCGCCTCCCAGGGGCACGCAGGAGACAAGGGCGGCGTCGAAGCCGGGCAGGTCCTCGAACCCGTCACGCTCCAGGGCCCAGGCGACGCCGGCGATGTAGGCCGCCCAGTGCGCCACCTCGCCGGGAGTGCCCTTGGGGCCGATCGTGTCGAGGCTCGTGACGTCGACCTTCTCCCTGGTCTGGGGGGAGACCAGACGCACGGTGCGGTCGTCGCGGCGTCGCAGTGCCAGGTGCGCCCGGTGGGGCAGGGCGATCGGCAGGGCCAGGCCGCCGTTGTAGTCGGTGTGCTCCCCGATGATGTTGACGCGCCCAGGTGCGTACCAGACGCCGTCGGGCTCGGCCTCGAAGACCTCGCGGAACAGGGCGGTCGCGGCCTCGGCGCCCTCCTTCGGGCTCATGGCGGGGGCGAAGACGGGAGCATCGTTGGTCATCATGGTCTCCTGAGGTTGGTTGTTCTGATGTGCTCAGTCAGTGGGCGGGCGGTTGGCGGGACGCGAGTAAGGCTGAGGGAACGGTCGGGGTCAGGCTGCGACCGTCAGGCGGGTGCCGGTCTGCTGAAGGGAGCTGATGGTGTCGGTGTCGGGCTCGGCATCGGTGACCAGGACCCCGATGTCCCGGGTGGGGCAGAAGGACCGCAGACCCAGGACCCCCCACTTGGTGGAGTCCAGTGTGGCCACCACCGTGCGGCCTGCGGCTACGAGCGCCTGGTTGGCGGAGGCCTCCAAGAGGTTGGGCGTCATGAGCCCGGCCTCCGGGGTGAAGCCGTGGGCGCCCAGGAAGACCCACTCCACGCGCATCGTGCGCAGCGCGTCGACGGCCACCGGCCCCACCAGGGCGTTTGACGGCGTGCGCTCGCCCCCGGTGACCACCACGGTCGGGGCGTCACGGTTCTCGGAGCGGGCGGTATCGGCGGCGTCGAAGAGCACCTGTGCGGCCGGCAGCGAGTTCGTGATGACGGTCAGGGTCGGGAAGTGCTCCATCTCGGTCAGGGCCTGGGCGAGCGCCAGGGTGGTGGTCCCGGCCGACAGCGCCAAGGAGTCCCCGGGGCGCACCATGGCGGCCGCGGCCTGGCCGATACGGCGCTTGGCATCCAGATTGAGGGTGGATTTTGCGGTGAAACGGGGCTCGATGGTGGTGGGGCCGGCCGCCACCGCGCCGCCGTGAACGCGCTCGACCAGCCCCTGGGCGACGAGCTCGGTGATATCACGGCGCACGGTCATCTCCGAGATCCCCAGCTCCTCGACGACGTCGGCCACGCGGATGCCGCCCGTGGCCGCGACCCGCTCCAGAATGTGTTCCTGGCGCTGTCGGGCCAGCATCGGTGCCGGACGCGATGATCCGGCGGTGGAGGAGGCGGAGAGACCGGATTGCATGAGGCCAGTTTGCCAGACCTTGACGGCGAAAACACCATCTCCGCACGTTCTCGCACAGAGTCGCACAGAGGAATTGGTGGTAGTTCACATTTCAGCCATTCGGTCGGTCATGGCACACTTATCCCGCTCGTGCGGCACTCCCGGCTGGGATGTAGGGGGTGTGGCGCGGTAGTGTGTTCAGGTCACCTTCAGGACATCTGCTCGTCCTGACGCCCGACCCCGCATCAACCAGATCAGCCAATCGTCCCGTAGGAGCTCAGGAGCCATGCAGATCCCCGCACCAGACGCGCACCAGTGCGTGATCGGTGTGGCCATCGCCCTGCCCTCCCACTACGCCGCCCAGGTGCGGGCGGTGCGGGAGGCCGCTGGAGATCCTCTGGCCGAGGTCGTTCCGCCCCACATCACCCTGCTGCCGCCGACCGCCGTCGACGTCGACTCGCTCGATGAGGTCATGCGGCACTTGCGCAACGTGGCTGCGGGGACTCAGCCCTTCGACGTGCGTCTCGACGAGGTCGGCACCTTCCGCCCCGTCAGTCCGGTGGTCTACCTCAGTCTGCGCAGCGGTGCCAAGGAGTGCGACAGCCTTCAGGCCCGGGTCCGCGACCGCCGCGGCCCTCTGGCCCGCTCGCTCAGCTTCCCCTTTCACCCGCACGTGACCCTGGCCCATGAGGTGGCCGATGAGGGGCTCGACGTCGCAGCGAGGCAGGGTGCGGGGCTGGTCATGGACTTCACCGTCACCAAGCTCCATCTCTACCGCCACCTCACTCGGTCCGGCTGCGATGAGTATCCCGGCTCGGGGGGCTGGGAGGTGGTGGCCGCCTTCGCCTTCGGCGGTTCGCTCGCATCCGGTGCTGCTGACGTCTCCGTTGAGGGGACGGCGCCGGTAGCGCCGGCGACTCCGACGACTCCCGTGGTCTCGGTGTGATCGAGCGCGTCAAGGCCTTTCTGGCGGCCGGGCGGCGAACGAGGATCGGACGAGCCCTGGTCCGTTACGGCACGGCACGCGGTGCGCTCATGGCCGGTGGGATCGCTTACACGGCCATGTTCTCGGTCTTCGCGGTGCTGGTCATCGGCGTGAACCTGCTCATGGTGGTGCTCGGCAATCACCCCACTATCCGCGCGGCCGTTGTCGACTCGATCAACTCCATGCTGCCCGGCGTCATCGACGCCGGTAACGGTCGGGGGCTGGTGTCGGTGAACCAGCTGACGCTCACCTCCGCGCTCAATCTGGGCTCCGTGGTGGCGGCGGGAGCGCTCATCTACTCGGTCATCAGCCTCATGGGCACCCTCAAGATCGCACTACGTGCCATGTTCGGCCTGGTCAACCCCGCGATGAGGCCGGTGGTCGGGCAGCTGGCGAATATCGCCGGCTTCCTCGTCATCGTGGCCGGGGTGCTGGTGACCGCCGTTGCCTCGGTGGTGACGACGACGTTGTCGGGCAGCGTCGGACGGGCCCTGGGGCTGCCGGAGTCGCTGACCGGGACCGGGGTCTGGCTGACGACGCTCCTGATCTCCTTCCTCATCGACACCGGTGTCCTGTCGCTCCTCATCACCATCTGCGGGATCCGCCCGCCCCGACGCGATCTGGTGCTGGGGTGCATGCTGGGCGCCTTCGCGCTCGGCGTGCTGCGCCAGGTGGGAACCGGCGCGGTCGGTTCGGTGACGCGTAACCCGCTGCTCGCCTCCTTCGCGGCCATCGCCGTCCTCATCCTGTGGCTGCACCTGACCAGCCGTATCGTGCTGCTCATGGCGGCCTGGATGGCTAACCCGCCGCTGCCCCGCGACGTCGACCACCCCGACGAGGTCCACGCCCACGAGCGCCCCAACTACGTGACGCTCTCCGTGCCCGAGACCCTGACCTGGCCCCGCCAGTCCATCACCGGCAGCCTCGAGGCCGACCCGACGGCGCACCCCGACTACGTCCCTCCGGTGGTGATCCCCTGAGTGTGGATGAAACCACTTTCTTGGGAGAGATGAGGATGGCGGTGGCGTCCGAAGACGGAATTTTTACGAATCAAAAGGTGGGCGTGACGTGTTCTCGATTCCCTGGTCGCCTACTGATTCGGTAGGATATGTATGCATCGGCGAGTTGTGAGTCCGGGGAGTTGAGATTCTCGTCTGCATGGGTAGCATTGCGTGTCGAACGCAACCTTTGTTTTCTTTTTCCTGAAAGGAGCTGTCGTGTCAGCGGCTAAACGAGTACTCATCTTCGCCTTGGTTCTGCTGGTAGCGGGGGTGGGGACCATCGGGATTAGTCTTATTCCGGCGAGCGGCTCGGCCCCTAAGTACGAATGTGTCACTGACGAGCCCGTCAGTTCCGGGTTCAGCGATCCGAACCAGGGAGACTGTCCTGTCACAATTGAGAGCTATGAGGCTCGTTCCCGGTGGGAGAGTCAAGGATGGCTCGGTGAGAGTGCCTATCCGGTTCGCAAAGTGGCAGCCGCTGGAGTGGTGCTCGGCATTATTGGTTTGATTGCCGCAGGTGTCATGAAAGTGACGCAGCGGAAGAAGGTCGTCCGACCCGGGATGTAGTTGCTGAGACTGGGGCGGTGGTGTGTGCGAGGCGCCTGCCCGAGCGCTAGCCTGTGCCGGTGACTGACACTCCTGGTAACCCTGGCAAGCCCGATCACGCTGTGTGGCCCGACGGCTCTGGTCCTGCCGCCGGCTCGGCGCCGGCCATTCACGCCATCATTCCCGCCGGCGGCGCGGGCACCCGGCTGTGGCCGCTCAGCCGGCGCCACCGCCCCAAGTTCCTCCTCAACCTCACCGGGGTCGGCCACAGCCTCCTGCAGGACACCGTTGAGCGCCTCGCGCCGGTGACCGCGACGACGACGATCGTCACCGGCGTCGCCCACATCGCCGCCGTGGCCGACCAGCTTCCGGGTGTCCCGCGCGACAACCTCCTGGCCGAGCCCTCCCCACGTGACTCCATGGCGGCCATCGGTCTGGCCGCCGCCGTCATCGCTCACCGCCACGGGCGAGGCGCCGTCGTCGGCTCCTTCGCCGCCGACCACACGGTGGCCGACCGGGCCGCCTTCGAGAACGCCGTGCGCCAGGCCGCCCTCCTGGCCGAGCAGGGCTGGGTGGTCACCATCGGGATCGAGGCCACCGGCCCCTCGACCGCCTTCGGCTACATCCACGCCGGAGACCCTACCGACGTGCCCGGCGCCCCCGACGGGCGCCAGGTCCTGGGCTTCACCGAGAAGCCCGACGCCGTCACCGCCGCCGCCTACCTGGCCACCGGCGACTATCGCTGGAACGCAGGAATGTTCGTGGTCCGCGCCGGCGTCCTCCTGGACCACCTGGCCGCGCTCAGACCGCGGCTGGCCGCCGGCATCGAGGCCATCGCCGCAGCCTGGGACACTCCCGAGCGGGAGGAGGTTCTGGCCGAGCGCTGGCCGGCCCTGGAGAAGATCGCCATCGACCACGCCATCGCCGAGCCGGTGGCCGCCTCCGGGGGCGTGGCCACCGTCCCGGTCTCCATGGGCTGGAACGACGTCGGCGGCTTCGACGCCCTGGCCGAGCTCGTCGCTCCCCGCACTGAGGGGCCGGCAGCCGGCGCCGGCGTGCTCGACGGTGTCGACAGTACTGACGGCTCAGCCTCAGATGAGGCCCCGGCCGAGGTTCGGGTGGCTGGATCCGACGGTGCCCTCGTAGCCTCCACGTCCGGGCGCACGGTGGTGCTGCTGGGTGTGCCGGGCGTCGTCGTCGTCGATACCCCTGACGCCCTCCTGGTCACCACGCCCGAGCACGCCCAGGACGTCAAGGGTGTCGTTGACGCCCTGAAGGAGGACGGACGCGAGGACCTGCTCTAGCGGCACCTCCGGACCGCGAGCTGTCTTGTCTCCTCACTTCTGAGACATGTGAGCGTCATGGCCTCTGAGGTACTCGCTTCGGTGGGGCCTCCAGCGGGCCTGGTGGCGCTGGCTCAACCTGGCCTTGGCCCGAGCCCTCCTCGGGCCGGCGTACTGCACGAGGGCGGGGGTGTACTGGCCAAGGGCTGTGCGTACTGCACGAGCCTCCGCACCTCATGAAGTACCCCCGAACCCTGCCCAGTAGTACCCGACCTTCGTGCAATGGGCCCAGGCGAGGCCGAGCCACCTGGGTGACCGCGCCGGTCCCTGCCGGCAGGGCGGGCGACGACTGTCTCGCCCGGTCGGCCCGTCTCACGGTGTCATGAGATGTCATGACATCTGACGCTTTCAGAAGCCATGAGGCAACACACCTCCGGACCATGAATGCGGTAGCTGCTGGAGCCGCCGGCGCCCTGAGGGGCCCGGTGCCGGAAGAAGAGATTCTCCCGGCGCAGGGCCCTCGCGCTGAAACCGAGATGATCACGAGCCGACCCTGGTGGATCAAACGGTGTGAGAATGACACGCTTTCGCATATCCTTGACGCCCAATGTGTTGTCCGTCGCACGCGAGAGCCACGGAGGTTTCCATGAAGAAGACCTGTTCCGCGATGACGCTTGGCGCGGTCCTGGCCCTGGGCCTGGCCGCCTGCGGAACGCCACCGGCGCAGCGGCCCACGCGCAACCTCGAGGGCGCCAAGGACTTCACCGCCTGCATGCTCTCCGATGAGGGCGGCTTCGATGACCACTCCTTCAACGAGTCGGGCAAGAAGGGCCTGGACCGGGCCGGCAAGGAGCTCGGGGTCAAGACCGTCGCCGTGCAGTCGGAGAGCTCGGCCGACTACGCCACCAACATCTATGCGCTCATTCAGCAGAACTGCAAGCTCGTCATCGGCGTCGGCTTCAACATCGCCGCCGACCTGACCGAGTCGGCCAAGGCCAACCCCGACATCCAGTTCGCCCTCATCGACGCCTCCTTCATCGGAGCCGACGGGAAGCCGGCCACCCTGCCCAACGCCAAGCCGCTGCTGTTCAAGACGGCCGAGGCCGCATATCTGGCCGGATACGCCGCCGCCGGCACCTCCCAGACCGGGGTCGTGGGCACCTACGGCGGCAAGCCCCTGCCCACCGTCCAGATCTTCATGGACGGCTTCGCCAGGGGCGTGTCCCGGTACAACGAGGACACCGGCGCCTCCGTGCAGGTCAGGGGCTGGGACACCGCCACCGGCAAGGGCGGGTCCTTCGTCGGCAACTTCTCCGACGCCGCCAAGGGCCAGGCCATCACCGAGCAGTTCATCTCCCAGGGCGCCGACGTCATCATGCCCGTGGCCGGCCCCGTCGGCCAGGGCACGCTGTCCACCGTCAAGCAGCGGAATGCCGCCGGCGGCGCCAACGCCGTCATCTGGGTCGACTCCGACGGCTACACCTCCACCAGCGACGGCTCCATCATCATGACCTCCGTGGTCAAGGAGATCGGCAACTCGGTCTACGACACCGTCAAGGACGCCTCCGAGGGCAGGTTCTCCGCCGATCCCTACATCGGCACCCTCAAGAACAAGGGGGTGACCGCCGCTCCCTTCCACGACTTCGACTCCCGGGTCCCCGATCCGGTCAAGACCAGGCTCGAGGAGCTTCGCACCCAGATCACCAACGGAACCCTCGACGTCTCGACCCCCTACGACCCCTCCTGAACGTCCGCCCGGGGCCAGCACCCCGAGCCTCCACCGATCACTCGTCCCCCTGGAAGCGAGCCTGTTGTGAAGCTTGAGCTGCGCGGCATCACGAAGGCCTTCGGGCCGCTCGTGGCCAACGACCACATCGACCTGACCGTCGAGCCCGGCCAGATCCACGCCCTCCTGGGCGAGAACGGCGCGGGCAAGTCCACGCTCATGAACGTCCTCTACGGCCTCCATCAGCCCGACGCCGGACAGGTCCTCATCGACGACGAGCCCGTGACCTTCTCCGGGCCGGGCGACGCCGTAGCCGCCGGCATCGGCATGGTTCACCAGCACTTCATGCTCGTGCCCGTCTTCACCGTGGCCGAGTCCGTTGCCCTGGGCTACGAGCCAGTCGGGTCGCTGGGGATCATCGATGCCGGCGCCGCCGCGGCCAAGGTCACCGAGATATCCCGCCGCTTCGGCTTCGACGTCGACCCCAACGCCCTCATCGAGGACCTGCCCGTGGGCGTCCAGCAGCGCGTGGAGATCATCAAGGCCCTGGCCCGAGACGCCAAGGTGCTCATCCTCGACGAGCCCACCGCCGTGCTCACCCCGCAGGAGACCGACGAGCTCATCGCCATCATGCGCGAGCTCAAGGCCTCGGGCACCTCGATCGTCTTCATCACCCACAAGCTGCGAGAGATCCGTGAGGTCGCCGACACCATCACCGTCATCCGCCGTGGCCGCGTGGTCGGCACTGCCGAGCCCACCGCCTCGGCCACCGAGCTCGCCGGGCTCATGGTCGGTCACGACGTCTCCCTGACCGTGGACAAGCCCCCGGCAAAGGCCGGCCAGGAGGCGCTCACCCTGAGCGGCGTGAGCCTCGTCGAGGACGGCACCGTCCTGCTCGACGACGTCGACCTGCATGTGCGCGCCAGCGAGATCCTCGCCATCGCCGGCGTCCAGGGCAACGGGCAGACCGAGCTGAGCGAGGTGATCCTCGGGCTGCGCTCGCCCACCACCGGCGCCATCGCCTTCGACGGCCACGATGTCACCCGCCACGGGGTGCGCCGCCGCCTGCGAGCCGGACTCGGTTTCGTGCCCGAGGACCGTTCCACCGACGGCATGGTCGCCGAGCTCTCCGTCGCCGAGAACATGGTCCTGGACCGCTTCGACGACCCCTCCCTGGGGCGTGGCCCGTCGCTGTCGCCCAGGCGCGTGCACCAGGCCGCCCACCGGATGCGTGAGGAGTTCGACGTGCGCGTCACCGACGTCGACGACCCCATCTCCACCCTCTCGGGAGGCAACCAGCAAAAGGCCATCCTCGCCCGTGAGCTCTCCCGGCCCCTCAAGGTCCTCGTCGCCTCCCAGCCCACACGCGGCCTGGACGTGGGCTCCATCGAGTTCGTCCACCAGCGGCTCGTCGCCGAGCGGGACTCCGGCACCGCCGTCCTCATCATCTCCTCCGAGCTCGATGAGATCTACGCCCTGGCCGACCGGATCGCCGTCATGTACCGCGGGAGGATCGTCGGCACCGTCCCCGCCGACACCGCCCGAGACGCCCTGGGCCTCATGATGGCCGGCACCCCCGCCGAGCAGGCCCTCGACCCTCAGGAGCAGACACGATGAGCACCCCCACCACCGGCTCCAGCACGACACCGACGACTGACCGGCCTGAGGGCCGCTCCGAGCGCGCCCCGGGCGGTCGGCCAGGCAGTCGGCCGGCCAGTCAGGCCGCCCTGCTGCGACAGGTCGCCTCCTCACCGGCCGTCGTCGGGCTGCTCGCGGTCCTGACCGCCCTGTTCCTCAGCTCGATCCTCATCCTCGCGGCTGACTCCGAGGTGCGCTACACCGCCACCTACCTGCTCAATCGCCCCGGCGACTTCCTCCACGCCACCGGATCCACCCTGAGCGAGGCCTACAGCTCCCTGCTGCGCGGTGCCATCCTCGACTGGCGGGCCACGACCACCGTGCGCATGATCCGTCCCATCACCGACACGCTGACCAACGCCACCCCGCTCATCATCGCCGGACTCGGCATGGCCGTCGCCTTCCGCGCCGGCCTGTTCAACATCGGTGGTCAGGGGCAGATGATTCTCGGGGCGATCACGGCCTGCTACGTGGGCATCGCCTGGAACCTGCCGCCCGTGGCCCACCTGCTGCTGGCCGTCGTCGGGGCGGCCCTGGGAGGTCTGGTGTGGGGCGGTATCGCCGGCGTCCTCAAGGCCCGTACCGGCGCCAACGAGGTGATCGTGACGATCATGCTCAACTCGATCGCCGCCCACCTCCTGTCCCAGGTACTCAGCCTCAAGGCCTTCAACGGGGAGGGGGAGACCGGCAACCGCAAGTCTCTGGCCGTGGCCGACTCCGCCCAGTACCCCTCACTGGCGGGCAGCTCCTTCCGTCTCCACGCCGGCTTCCTCCTGGCCCTGCTGGTCGCCGTGGCCGTGTGGTGGCTCATGGAGCGCTCCCGCCTCGGCTTCCAGCTGCGGGCCACCGGTCTCAACGCCGACGCCGCCCGCACCGCCGGCATGAGCGTCCCCTGGGTGACGAGCCTGGTCATGATGATCTCCGGCGCCCTGTGCGGACTGGCCGCCACTGCGCCGGTTCTGGGCACTCAGAAGAGCATGGACGAGTCCGTCGTGGGCTCCATCGGCTTCGACGCCATCACGGTCGCGCTGCTGGGACGCTCCCGGCCCGTGGGAACCGTTCTGGCCGGGCTGCTGTTCGGGGCACTGCGTGCCGGCGGCACCGCCATGCAGGCCGCACCGGGTACCCACATCAAGATCGTCCTGGTCCTGCAGTCCACGATCGTGCTGTTCATCGCCGCCCCGCCCCTGGTCCGGGCCATCTTCCGGCTCCCGGAGCGCCGAGAGTCCCGCGGCGGCGATCCGTCCTCCGCCTCAGTCCCGGCCGCAGCTCCGGCTACGGCGCCCGCCCCGGCCGCTCCCGCCGCGAAGGAGGCCTGAGCCATGAGCGTGTCAACCGCTTCAGCCGAGTCAACCACCCCCGCCGCTTCAACCGATTCCGCCCCCGCGGCCGTCGGGCCCATGAACCTCAAGATCCCGATCACCGGCGTTGTCGTGCTCCTCCTCCAGGGGCTCATGACGCTGGGCGCCCACGGCACGACCACCTTCGGCCTCACCGCCTCCTCAGACCTCTTCCGCCTTGGAAACCCCGTGCTCAACGCGCGCCTGGTCATCCTCGTCACTGCCGGGATCGTCGCCGCGGCCACCGCCATCGCCCTCGACCGGGCCCGGCGTCGCAGCAGGATCCCGACCTGGGCCACCGTTCTCATCGGCGTCGG
Organism: Actinomyces naeslundii; assembly: GCF_001956585.1. GTDB lineage: Bacteria > Actinomycetota > Actinomycetes > Actinomycetales > Actinomycetaceae > Actinomyces > Actinomyces naeslundii. The sequence continues at coordinate 70,603 of NZ_MSRR01000006.1, forward strand.
ATTCGTGATCGCCTTCCTGACCTGGGCCGGTGCCGGGCGCAACGGTGTCATCCCGCTGGTGACCATCCTGTCCTCAGCGCTGGGGCTGAGCGTCCCCCTCGTCTACGGGTCGCTGGCCGGCATCATCGGGGAGCGATCGGGCACCATCAACATCGCCATTGAGGGCCAGCTCCTGGGCGGGGCCTTCCTGGGCGCCGTCGTGGCCTCGGCCTGCTCCAGCCCGTGGATGGGACTCCTCGCCGCGCCCGTGGCCGGAGTCCTCGTGGCGCTCCTGCTGGCCCTGTTCGGCCTGCGCTACCGGGTCAACCAGATCGTCGTCGGAGTCGTCCTCAACGTCCTGGTCTCGGGGCTCACCGGGTTCCTGTTCTCCACCTTCCTGTCCTCCAGCCCCAGCCTCAACCAGGCCCTGCGCCTGCCCACCCTGGCGGTGCCCCTTCTGTCCCGGATCCCGGTCATCGGCCCGGTCCTCTTCCGCCAGACGATCCTCGTCTACCTCATGTACGCCGCCGTGGCGATCCTGTCCGCCATGCTCTTCCGCTCCCGCTGGGGGCTGCGGCTGCGGGCATGCGGCGAGCACCCCAAGGCCGCCGACACCGTCGGCATCAAGGTGATGCGCACTCGCGTGGCCAACCTCGCCCTGGCCGGGGCGCTGGCGGGGCTGGGCGGCGCCTTCTTCACCGTCGGCTCGGGACTGTCCTTCGACAACGACATGACCGCAGGCAACGGCTACATCGCCCTGGCCGCCATGATCCTGGGCGCCTGGCGGCCCCTGGGGTCCCTGGGGGCGGCGCTGCTCTTCGGCTTCGCCACCTCCGTGGCCCAGACCCTGCCGGTCATCGGCAGCTCCGTCTCACCCGACATCATCTCGATGATCCCCTACATCGTCACGATCCTGGCAGTGGCAGGATTCGTGGGCAAGGTGCGTGCGCCCGCCGCCGAGGGGGTGCCCTACCCGTGACCAGTCCCGCCGGCCCCCGGAGAGCAGACCAGTGAACCCGACCGTGCCCCCACCTGTCACCCCCGGCGCCCTCACCGGTGCCGACTGGCAGAACCTGCACGACCTCGCCGTCGAGGCCATGACTCACGCCTACGCCCCCTACTCCCGCTTCAAGGTCGGCGCCGCCGCCCTGGTCGACGACGGTCGCCTCGTCTCTGGCTGCAACGTGGAGAACGCCGGCTACGGCGTCACCCTGTGCGCCGAGTGCGGCCTCGTCTCCGACCTCGTCCGCACCGGGGGAGGGCACCTGGTCGCCTTCGCCTGTGTGGACGCCGACGGCCGGGCCTGCGCCCCGTGCGGGCGCTGCCGCCAGCTCCTGAGCGAGCACGCCGCCGACGGTATGGTGCTGGCCATGCCCGCCGGGATGATGACCATCGACGAGGTCCTGCCCGACCGCTTCACCGCCGCCGACGTCGAGCGCGTCGTCGGCGAGCAGAGCTGATACGCAGTTGACGCAGAGCCGACGACCAGCCGCCTGATGCGCAGCTGACGAGCCGAGATGAGGAGAGCCCCGTGACCGTTCCCGCCGCCCCGTCGGCCGTCGAGCCCTTCGACGCCGTCGACGTCATCGCCGCCAAGCGCGACGGCGCCGCCCTGACCGACGCCCAGATCGACTGGGTGGTGGACGCCTACACCCGTGGCGTCGTCGCCGAGGAGCAGATGAGCGCGCTGGCCATGGCCATCTACCTGCGCGGCATGAGCCGGGCCGAGATCGCCCGCTGGACCGGCGCCATGATCGCCTCCGGCGAGCGCATGGACTTCTCCGGCCTCGGACGCCCGACGGCGGACAAGCACTCCACCGGGGGAGTGGGGGACAAGATCACCCTGCCGCTGGCGCCGCTCGTGGCCGTCTTCGGCGTGAGCGTCCCCCAGCTCTCCGGGCGCGGTCTCGGGCACACCGGCGGAACCCTGGACAAGATGGAGTCCATTCCCGGCTGGCGGGCCGACCTCACGGGCGAGGAAATCCTGTCGATGCTCGACGCCGGCGGCCCCGGCGCCGTCATCTGCGCCGCCGGAGCCGGCCTGGCTCCGGCCGACAAGCGCCTCTACGCCCTGAGAGACACCACTGCCACCGTCTCCTGCGTCCCCCTCATCGCCTCCTCGATCATGTCCAAGAAGATCGCCGAGGGAACCGGCGCCCTCGTCCTGGACGTCAAGGTCGGCTCGGGCGCCTTCATGAAGGAGATCGACCAGGCCCGCGAGCTCGCCTCCACCATGGTGGCCCTGGGCACCGACGCCGGCGTGACCACCCGCGCCCTGCTCACCGACATGTCCACCCCGCTCGGGCTCACCGCCGGCAACGCCCTCGAGGTCGCCGAGTCCCTCGAGGTGCTCGCCGGTGGGGGACCGGCCGACGTCGTCGACCTCACCGTGGCCCTGGCCCTGGAGATGTGCGCCGCCGCCGGCAGACCCGTGGGGGAGGACGAGGTCCGCGCCGCCCTGGCCGACGGGCGCGCCATGGACGTCTGGCGCGACATGGTCCGCCGCCAGGGAGGGGACCCGGATGCGCCTCTGCCCCGGGCACCCGAGACCGAGCTCGTCACCGCCCCGGCCGACGGCGTCCTCACCACCCTGGACGCCCTCGCCGTCGGGGTTGCCGCCTGGCGCCTCGGGGCCGGACGCGCCCGTAAGGAGGACCCCGTTCAGGCTGTCGCCGGCGTGACCATGCACGCCAAGCCGGGCGACGAGGTGCACGCCGGCCAGCCGCTGCTCACCCTGCACACCGCCACGCCCGAGCGCTTCACCCGCGCCCGGGAGGCGCTCGCGGGCGGCATCGTCATCTCCCAGGCCGGTTCCTCGCAGGCGGCCGACGCCGCCGCCCGCCGTGAGCGCGGCGTCGTCCTGGAGCGGATCGGATGACCACGCCCCGACCGGTGCAGCCGGCCATCGTCGCCCGGGCCGTCAACTCCCGGCTGCGGGTGGGACGCCTCATCCAGGCGGGCCAGGCCATCACCCTGACCCAGACCGATGCCACCACCTGCGGGCCCACCTGCCTCCTGGCCGCCCGCCTGCTCCTGGCGCCCGGCGAGCGCCGGGCCGTGACGGGTGAGCTCGCCCAGGAGATGGCCACATCGGAGCCCGGTCGGGAGGGTAGGCACCTGATGTCTCTCCTGTCCCGCCACCAGCTGCGGATCCAACGGGCCATGAATGTCCACGGCCTGGGGGTCCTGCCCTGGCCGAAGGCGCTCGGTTCCACGCCCTGGTCCGTGGCCCGGCAGATGACCGAGATCGCTGAGGCCTGTGCTCTTGGCCGCTCGCGCCGCCGTTACACGGTGAGGTGGGTGAGTGACCACGGCCCTGCCTGGGGCAGTGAGGTCGCCTCGATCCGTGAGGTGCTGGCAGGTGGGTTCCCGGTCATCCTGGTCACCGGCGGTCCGCTCGTCCTCGATCACGACGCCGAGGTGGATCCCACTGCGGGGGCGAGGCTGCGCGCCTCCCTGGCGCGAACCCCGGCCGTGCCCCGCCACTACGTCCTGGCCCTGCCCTGGCAGACCATCGAGCAGGACGACCCCGGTGAGGGAAGCGTGCACATCTACGAGCCCTCCAGCGGATCCGTGCGCCCCCTCAACCTGACCGTCCCGTGCGACCCGTACCGCCCCGGCCCCCGCGAGCTCGGCGGCTGGCCCCGCGTCCTCGCCGTCGTCGCTCCCGAAAACAGTTCATGGTGAGAACCAGTTATGCGAGAGTGATATCCATGCCGACACAACGGGTCATGCCGCTCATTACTGTGCGCGATCTTGATGCCGCCATCGAAGCCTATCGTCGCCTCACCGGGATGGAGGTGGTCATGAATCATGGTTGGATTGCAATCCTGTCTCCGCCAGGAGATCGTTCCATTCAAATCAGTTTGATCGCCTCTGATCCCACTGCGCCTGTCAATCCGGCGGTCTCCATCGAGGTGGATGACGTGGATGATGCCTATCAGATTGCTCGGGAGAACGGGTGGGAGATCGTGCATGATCTCGCTGTGGAGGAGTGGGGAGTGCGTCGTTTCTTCTTCCGGGATGCTGACGGAAACGTCATGAACGTCCTTTCTCATCTGTGAATCCAGCATCGCTGGTTTGTCGCGTGGATGTTTTGCCCGCATTAGGCAGGTCAGTCCATGATGGGGTGAACACCGTCGAAAGGAACCCCATGACCGCGCGCGCCCAGATCGCCTCTCTCATCGACCACACCCTCCTCAAGCCCGAGGCCACTGCCGCCCAGGTTGACGCGCTCGTCGCCGAGGCCGCGGCCCTGGGCACCTACAGCGTGTGCGTCTCCCCGAGCCTTCTTCCGCTGAGCCTGCCCGACGGACTGCACCTGGCCACCGTCTGCGGCTTCCCCTCCGGCGCCCACGCCACTGTCGTCAAGGCCGCCGAGGCCGCCGACGCTGCCGCCAAGGGCGCCGAGGAGATCGACATGGTCGTCAACCTCCGCCTGGTCAAGGAAGGCGACGTCGACGCCGTCGAGGCCGATATCCGCGGCGTGCGCGAGGCCTGCCGGGGCTCCGTCCTCAAGGTCATCATCGAGTCCGCCGCCCTCACCGACGACGAGATCGTCTCCACCTGCCGCGCCGCCGAGGCCGCCGGGGCCGACTACGTCAAGACCTCCACCGGCTTCCACCCCGCCGGCGGCGCCTCCACTCACGCCGTCGCCCTCATGCGTGCCACCGTCGGAGACCGCCTCGGCGTCAAGGCCTCCGGAGGTATCCGCACCGCCGCCGACGCCCTCGCCATGGTCGAGGCCGGCGCCAACCGTCTGGGCCTGTCCGCCAGCGCTGCTGTCCTCGAGGGTCTCAGCAACTGAGCTGTCCACACCTTCGCTGCGGACCTGCACCCCGGTATCGACGGAAGGACCGCCTCAACTTGCCAAGTTTCGGGCACCCGAAACTATACTCGGCGCTATGAGAACCATCCCCAGTATGAGTCGCCGCAGCGTCGCGGCGCTCGCCTGTCTCGCCCTGTCCGCACCCGCCCTGGCCGCCTGTGGTCACAGCTCGACCTCAGCCGACGCCTCGGGAACGGTCAAGGCGGTCGCCTCCACCACGCAGATCTGCGACTACATCACTCAGCTCGCCACCGGCGACGCCTCCAGCGATCTCTCCTTCGACCGCACCGGCGCGGACGGCAAGACCCAGCACTTCGGCGCTGACGCCGCCAAGGCCACGTCCCACCTCAAGCTCACCTGCCTGCTGGCCCCCAACGCCTCGGCGCACGAGCACGACATGACCACGGCCCAGTCCAAGGCCCTGTCCGAGGCGGATCTCTTCTTCATCTCCGGCGTCGACCTGGAGCACTTCCTGGACTCCGCCGTCGACTCCACCGGCTTCAAGGGCACCATGGTGGTGACCTCCGGTGTTGCCGGGGCCGCCGACGTCGATGACCTGGCCGCCCAGAAGAAGAAGGAGGAGGCCAAGCCCTACAAGGTCGACCGGGGCAGCGCCAAGGTCGAGGTCGCCAAGTGGCCCTTCCCCCCTGAGGAGGGGGAGAGCGAGCCCGAGTTCCGCTTCGACCCGCACGTGTGGACCTCGCCGAAGAACGCCATCGTCCAGGTCACCAACATCGGTGCCGCCCTGGAGAAGGCCGCTCCCGACCAGGCCGGTGTCTTCCGCAACCACGTGGACGCCTACGTCGCCAAGCTCAAGAAGCTCGATGAGTGGGCGGCCGGCTCCCTGAACTCGGTGCCCCAGGACAAACGGGTCCTGTTCACCAGCCACGACGCCTTCGGCTACTTCAGCAGTGAGTTCGGCGTCAAGTTCGAGGGCGCGGCCCTGTCCGACTTCAACGCCCAGCAGGACGCCACCGCCGACAAGATCAAGGAGACCGCGGACAAGGTCAAGGCCTCCGGCGCAGTGGCCATCTTCGCCGAGAACTCCAACAACCCCAAGTCCGTCCAGAAGGTCGCCGAGGTCGCCGGAGTCAAGGCCGTCATCGGTGACGAGGCCCTTTACGGAGACTCCCTGGGCACCCCCGGCTCCGACGGCGAGACCTACATCGGCTCCATCCTCCACAACGTCTCCAACCTCACCAAGGCATGGGGCGGCACGGTATCCGAGATTCCCGCGGACCTCTCCCAGTGGACCCCCAAGTCATCCGACGTCAAGTGAGAAACCACATGACAGGCCCCCGCGATCCCGCACCCGTCTCGGCTGAGCCGGTCGTCATCCTGGAGGATGCCTCCTTCTCCTACGGCTCCTCCACGGTGCTCACCGGCGTCTCCGGGCAGGTCCCGGCCGGGCAGGCCCTCGCGCTTGTTGGTCCCAACGGCTCGGGCAAGACCACCCTCATGCGTGCCCTGCTCGGCATGGTGAGTGTCAGTGCCGGGCGGGTGCGGGTCAATGGGGCGGTGCCGGGGCGCGCGCCGCGCGGGTCTGTCGGATACGTCCCCCAGGTCAGCGACCTCGACCCCACCTTTCCCGTCACCGTGCGGGAGGTGGTCCAGATGGGCATGTACTCCCAGCTCGGCATCCTGCGGCGTCCCGGGGCCCGGACTCGTCGTCGGGCGATGGAGGCCCTTGAGAGCGTCGGACTGGCCGACCGTGCCGAGCTGCGCTTCGGCACCCTGTCCGGCGGCCAGCAGCAGCGCGTCCTCGTGGCCCGCTGCGTGGCCGCCCGGCCCCGCCTCATCCTCCTCGATGAGCCCTTCAACGGTCTGGACCAGCCCAACCGCGAGGCCCTGCTGTCCATCATCACCGACCTCAAGGAATGGGGCGTCTCCCTGATCATCTCCACCCACGACCTGGTCCTGGCCCAGGAGACCTGCGAGCAGGCCGCCCTCCTGGCCGGGCGGCAGATCGCCTTCGGTCCGCGCGATGAGGTCCTCGTGGCCCGCTACATCGACGAGGCCTACGGAGGTCACGGCACCACCCGGCTGCTGGGGCTGCGATCCGCGGCCGGGGCGGGGGAGTCACAATGAGCGGCTTCATGACGCTCTTCAGCCAGGTCCTCGAGCAGCTGCGCCTGGCAGTCGTCAACGTCCCGGGCATCACCCCCCTTGCGGATGCCCCTTTCCTCTTCCGGCCCCTGGTGATGGTGGTGCTCCTGGGTGTCGTCGCCGGCGTCATCGGTGTCATCATCAACCTTCGCAGCGCCGAGTTCAGTGCTGAGGCCATGGTTCACGCGGTCTTCCCTGGGATCGTCGCCGGCGCAGTCTACTGGGGGATCAATGCGATCATCCCGGCTGCCTCTGTCGTCGCCGTCGCCGCGGCCCTGGTCCTGACCATCGTCTCCCACCGTTCGCGTCGGGGTGAGGCCTCGGAGGCCGGAACTGCCGTCGTCCTCACCAGCTTCTTCTCCATCGGGCTCATCCTGTCCCTGGCCAAGGGCGACATGTCCGGCCAGCTCGAGGCCCTCATGTTCGGCCGGCTCCTGGAGGTCACCGATGAGCGCCTGGCCCAGGCCTTCATCGTGTGCGCCATTGCGCTGCTGCTCATCGTGGCGACCTGGAAGGAGCAGGTCGCCTACGCCTTCTACCGCACCGGTGCCCGTGCCTCAGGGCTGCGCCTCCTCGCGCTCGACCTGGTCCTCAACACCGCCATCGCGGCTGCCGTCGTCTCCGCCTCGACGGCGGTGGGCACTCTCCTTGTCATCGGCTACCTCGTCATCCCAGGAGCGACGGCGCGCATCCTCGTCTCCCGGGTGCGCTCCATGGTCGCGGTCGCTATCGCCGTCGGCGTGGGCGGGGGGTACCTCGGCATGCTGCTCATGACTCTGCCCGAGACCCTCGACAAGCCAATCTCCCCGCAGGCCACCGTGGCCCTGGTCATGACCGCGATCCTCCTCCTCGCGGTCGGTGTCGCCGCTGCGCGCGAGCGGCTCCGCAGGGTGGTGCGGCAGGCTCGCTCAGCACGGCCCGCACCGGCTGCGACGACGGTGTCGAGCGGCGCGGACACGGGAGTCGCCTCAGATGAGGCTGCGGGTGCGGAGGGTGCGGTGGCTCCGACGGCCGAGGGGAGTCGGGCATGAGCGTCGGACTCGACATCCTCCTACTGCCCATCATCGAGGTCGTTCTCATGGGGCTGCTGGCCGGGCTCGTGGGCGCGGTCGCACTGGTTCATCGCCGGATCTTCTTCACCGAGTCACTCACCCACGCGACCTTTCCGGGCGCGATCATCGGAGTCGTGCTGGCCGCCTGGTTCTCGCAGGCGATCCTCGGTCAGCGCGCCGACTTCACCCTCCTGTCCACCCTGGTGCTCGTGGGGGCCGGCGTTATGTGCCTTCCGATGATCTGGCTCATGCGTCGGCTCTCGCAGGTTCCGGGCATGACGTCGCAGTCGGCCGCCGGCGTCGTCCTCACCTTCGGCTTCGCCCTGGGCTACTTCCTTGCCAAGTGGTTCTCCCCGTTACCTCTCAAGGTGGACTCCTTCCTGGCCGGATCCGTCCTCAACGTCAGCCACGTTGACGTCATCGCCGTTGGCGTCGTCCTGGTACTGACCGTGCTTGTGCTCATCGTGGCCGGGCGGTTCCTCACCTTCTACAGCTTCGACCCACTGGGCTACCGGGCCAGCGGGCTGCGCCCCGCCTGGGCCGAGGCCACCGTCATGGTCATGATCACCCTGACCATTGTCATGCTGGTTCCGGCCGTTGGCACGATCCTGCCCATCGCGCTCATCGCTGCGCCCGCGGCCGCGCTGGCCCCGTGGACCGCCACCATGCGGCGGCTGCTGGTGGCGGCCCCGATCCTCGGGGCGGTCACCGCCCTGGTGGGGTTGCTGGTGGCTGTCAGGCTGAGCCTGTCGGCGGGCGGTGTCATCGCCGTGGCCTCGGGGCTGGTCTACGTCATCTCCGCCGTGGCCCACTGGGCTGCGATGAGCAGAGTCCGAGCGCGGATCTCCTTCCGGCGCTGAGGCCTCGGTGCAGGGACGCCCCAGTGGCGCCGCGACGAAGGCTGCGGCGAGGGCGCTGTCGTGGTGCGTCCCCCGACAGAGTCGTCTACCGGCGCCACCGTTGATCGTCGGTCTGCCCAGGAGGATCGGTCCTCGTCAGCGCTACGTCCCCGGCGGCGTCGTAGCAGCGGACCTGAGCAAGCAGATCACCCCGGAGATTATCGACCACACCTCACCCTCCTGACGCTCGGGGCGTCGGAGAGACCCTCGGGAGAAGCGGCTCAGGCGGCGATGCCCAGGACGCCGCGCAGGTCCGCCTTGATGGTCTCCAGGCGCTCGGCGGCCGCTGCGCGCACCTCGGCCACCGGCGTCTCGCCGACAGGCAGGATCACCTCGCAGTAGCACTTGAGCTTGGGCTCGGTCCCGGAGGGGCGCACGACCACACGGTCGTCCGAAGCAGTCACCCACACCAGCCCGTTTGTAGGAGGCAGCGTGCCGCCATTGCCGTCCGAGACGCCGTCGAGCAGATCCACCGTCTTGGTGATCGGGGAGCCTGCAAGCTTGGCCGGAGCCCCGCCCTCGCGCAGACGCTCCATGGTTGCGGTGATGATGCAGAGGTCCTCGACCCTCATGCTCAACGGGCTCGTGGCGTGCAAGCCGTGCTCGCGAGCCAGCCGGTCGAGGAGGTCCTGTAGCGTCCGCCCCTGCTGCTTGAGTACGGAGGTCAGCACCGCCAGCCTCACCGAGGCCGAGATACCGTCCTTGTCCCGCACCGCAGCGGGATCCACGCAGTACCCCAGTGCCTCCTCGTAGCCGAAGACCAGACCCGGCTCCCGGCTGATCCACTTGAAGCCCGTCAGGGTGCGTCGGAATCCGAGTCCGTGGGACTGGGCGATCCGGCGCAGCAACCGGGAGGAGACCACGGAGCACGCCAGGACCCCGTTGCCGGCGAAAGCCGCCAGCTCAGCGGCCTGCTCGCCCAGGAGCGCACCGACCTCATCGCCGGTCAGCTGACGCCAGCCGCCGGGGGCGTCCGCGTCCGGGACGGCGGCCGAGCAGCGGTCGGCGTCGGGGTCGTTGGCGATCACCAGGTCCGCCTCAACCTCCCGCGCCTTGTCCAGTGCCAGGTCCAGAGCCCCGGGTTCCTCCGGGTTGGGGAAGGCGACCGTCGGGAAGTCCGGGTCGGGCTCGAACTGCTCAGTCACCTCGACGACGTCGGTGAACCCGACCCGGGCAAGCACCTCACGACAGGTGGCCCCGCCCACGCCGTGCATTGCGGTCAGAACGATCCTCACCGGGGCAGGGGCCTTCATCCGGGCCGCCTGGGCCGCCCGCTCGACGTACTCCTCACGAATGGCCGGGTCGACCGTCTCCCAGCCCGCCTGCGGGCGCGGCACCGAGGCAATCGGACCGACGGCGTCGATCGCCTGCGCGATCTGCGTGTCATAGGGGGGAACGATCTGGGCTCCCTGGCCCGAGTCGGACACAGCCAACCCGCCCAGGTAGACCTTGTAGCCGTTGTCCTGGGGCGGGTTGTGCGACGCGGTCACCATGACGCCGGCATCAGCCTCCAGGCGACGCAGCGCGAATGCGAGGACTGGTGTGGGGCAGTACGACTCGAAGAGAATCGCCCGCCCGCCCGCGCCTGTGACCACAGCGGCCGTGTCACGAGCGAACTGCTCGGAATTGTGACGGGCGTCGTAACCAATGACGACGCTGAAGCCCTCGCCGACACGGTTCTTGAGATAAGCCGACAGACCCGCGGCGGCTCGAATGACGACGACCCGATTCATCCGGTTGGGACCACCGCCGAGGCGACCGCGTAAACCTGCGGTACCAAAGGTGAGCGTGCCGCTGAAGGCGTCTGCGAGAGCTGCCTGAGCCGCGTCGGACTGCTCACCATGAGATCTGGCGGCAGCCAGGAGCTCAGTGAGCTCGGCGCGGGTGACGGGATCCGGATCGTCCTGGATCCAGGCGTTCACGGCAGCGTCGTCGTACACGTCTACAGGGCCTCGGGTCATATCCGTGACGGTACCGCGATAAAAGTGTTGGAAACGCTCACAATGACTCTCCTCACGGGTGTTTCCAAACACAAGGAGAATCTAGTCACGGTAACTGCAATGCGTGTACGAAATAAGTTAAACCGAATTAATTTTGCAATATGATTCGAGACTATTTTAGAGACGTGAGACATCTGACGATAAGGGGGTGGATGGTCGATGTCAATGCGGCGGGCTGATGCCCGCCGCTCCCAGCACCTCGCCGCACCGGCCGGATTAAGAGATCATGGCCGTATGAGTACACGCAAGTCCTACCACAAGGGACCAGTGGTGCTGCGCGGCACCCAGATCCCCTCCCAGACCACCGACGCGCGGCTGCTGAGCCGTACTGCAGAGGCCGACTGGCTCCACGCCGACCCGTGGCGGGTCATGCGCATCCAGGCCGAGTTCGTCGAGGGCTTCGGTGCTCTGGCCGAGCTGGGACCGGCCATCAGCGTCTTCGGATCGGCTCGCACCAGGCCCGATGATCCCACCTACCAGATGGCGGTGGAGGTCGGTGTCGGACTGGCTCGCGCCGGGTACGCCGTCATCACCGGGGGAGGACCGGGCATGATGGAGGCCGCCAACCGCGGCTGCCACGAGGCCGGCGGCATCTCGGTGGGTCTGGGCATCGAGCTGCCCCACGAGCAGGGCATGAACGACTACGTCGACCTCGGGGTCAACTTCCGCTACTTCTTCGCCCGCAAGACCATGTTCGTCAAGTACTCCGACGGATTCGTCGTCATGCCCGGCGGCCTGGGGACCCTTGACGAGCTCTTCGAGGCCCTCACCCTGGTCCAGACCCGGAAGATCTCCTCCTTCCCCATCGCCCTGGTGGACAGCGGCTACTGGGGCGGGCTGCTCGAATGGGTGCGCACTGCCATGGTCGAACGGGGCATGATCTCCGCGACCGACCCTGATCTGCTGCACGTCGTCGACGGCGCCGAGGAGGCCGTGGACTACGTGGTCGGTGCCGCTCGCCGGCTACGCAATGGCCGAGGTGGGGCGTGAATCGCGTCATGGCGGACACATCCTCGAACGTTGCACCTTGAATGTCGTAGAATATGACAGGTCGCGCGGCGATGTGCCCGCGCAGCACTGACGAAAGGTGAGCACATGGCTGCCATGAAGCCCCGGACCGGAGACGGCCCTCTCGAAGTCGTCAAGGAAGGCCGCGCCATCATTATGCGGGTTCCGCTTGAAGGCGGCGGTCGACTCGTCCTCGAGATCACGGCCGACGAGGTCAAGGAGCTTGGAGAGGCTCTGGCCAACGCCAAGATCTGATCGATCCGGGCGGCCTGGGTACGGCCGGTTCCACGCGGTCCTCGGCGTCGAGGAACCGGCGGCCGGGTCATCCAGCCTCACGAGAGAGGGTCGGACCTGTGACGGGTCCGGCCCTCTTCCTGTGCTCGGCCTTGCCTAATGGCGCGTCATCAGGTCTGGCGCACGGAGACGAGCAGGCCGTCCCCGACGGGCAGCAGCGTCGTCAGCAGCGCCTGGGAGGCGCGCAGCGCCTTGCCGAGCTCGCGGGCGGCCACCGTGGTGACGTCACGGCGGGCCGGGTCGGCCACGTGGTCGTTCCACAGGGCCCGGGTGACGGCCAGGACCCCGCCTCGGCGCAGCATCCGCAGCGCGTTGGAGGCCAGCAGGATCGCATCCTCCGGAGCGACGTCGAGCACGACCATGTCGTAGGAGCGGGCTGCCATCCTGGGCATGACGTCCGAGGCCCGTCCCTGGATGATGCGGGTGCGCGAGGAGGGGTAGCCGGCCCCGTCGAAGGCACGGCGGGCCTCGCGCTGGAGCTCGGGCTCGACGTCGATCGTGGTGAGGACCCCGTCGGAGCCCATGCCTCCCAGTAGCCACAGTCCCGAGACGCCGGTGCCGGTGCCCACCTCGGCCACGGACTTGGCGCCCACTGAGGCGGCCAGCATCTGCAGCGCCGCACCGGTCCCCGAGGACACCGGAGTGATGCCGAGCTCGAGCCCCCGCATGCGGGCCTGGGCGGTGGCCTCGTCCTCCGCCGTGAAGTCCTCGGTGTAGGACCAGCTCAGCGTCTTGTCCGCACTCACTGTGAGCCTTTCTCCTGCTGTGGGGCGCCAGGTGCAGCCCCTCGGCCTCATTGTTCCAGGTGTTCGGCCAGATAGGGGGAAGGGCGGGTAGTCGGGTGAGTCCGCCGGTAGGCGAACCGATGCGGAGCCTACGGGGTCTGACTCCCTATACTGAGCGGCGTGTTCGGCATCTCTGGATCTGAGTTCCTCGTCATCATCCTGGTGGCGGTGGTCGTTGTGGGGCCGCAGCGCTTGCCCGAGTACACCCGCAAGCTCACGCAGATGGTGCGTCAGCTCAGGGTGTTCCTGGACAACGCGCGCAGCCAGATCGCCGAGGAGGTCGGCCCCGAGATGGCTGACCTGGACCTGTCCAGTCTTGATCCGCGCCAGTACGACCCCCGCAAGATCGTGCGCGACGCCCTGGGGGAGGACATCGACGCCATCCGTGAGGACCTCGCTCACCCCTTCAGGACCGTCGGTTCGGCCGCTAAGGAGATCTCCGACGATGCCGCCCAGGCCGTCAACGACGTCGTCAAGCAGGACCGGGCCAACTCGCTGAGCAAGCAGATCGAGGCCAAGCGGGCCGAGCAGAGCTCTGAGAAGGACGCCTCTGACAAGGGCGCTGAGCAGGTCGAGCCGGTCGAGGCTCCTGAGGGTGACACCCCCTCCGAGACTCAAGAGGCTCAGGAGAGCTCCGCGCCTCCGCAGGGGGTGCTCCAGGGGACGAACGACGCCGAGCCCGAGCAGACCGAGCCCGCCGACCAGGCCGAGCCGCTCGAGAGTCCCGAACCGGCTGAGCCTGTCGATCCGGTCGAGCCCAGCGCGCCGGAGTCGGTGGAGGTCCCGACGAGCCTGGTCGAGCCAGGGGCTGATCCCTCAATGGATGCAGCCGATGAGCCCGGTGACGACAGTCATGCCGCTCCGGTGGGCCCTCTGTCTCCGCGAGACATCGTGCGCGCCGCCAACGCCGCCGCTCGAACCCGCGCTGAGGCCGCGCGGGTCGCCGTCGACTTCTGACCTCATCTGACCTCATCGTGCCGGGCAGGACCGGCTATCAGGTGCCGGCTATCAGGCCGGAGTGACTCCCAGGCTCTTGCCCGCCAGGCCTCGGGCGCGGTGGGTCAGACGTTGGGCGACGGCGGACAGCTCCAGGGCCGCGGGGGCGTCGGCAGCCGGCTTGCCGTCGTCGGCCACGACAGCCGGACAACCCGTGTCGGAGCCCTCCCGCAGACGGATGTCCAGCGGCAGCTGAGCCAGGAGCGGGACCTCGTAGCCGAGGGTCTCGCTCAGGGAGGCACTGACGATCGCGCCTCCGCCGGAGCCGAAGATCTCCAGGTGCGAGCCGTCAGGCTGAGGCATGTAGGACATGTTCTCGATGACGCCCACCACCTTCTGGTGCGTCTGGGCGGCGATGAGGCCCGTTCGCTCAGCCACCTCGGCGGCAGCCGTCTGCGGGGTGGTGACCACGAGGATCTCGGCGTTCGGCAGCAGCTGTGCCACCGAGATGGTCACGTCTCCGGTCCCGGGCGGCAGGTCCAGCAGGAGGACGTCCAGGTCGCCCCAGAAGACGTCGGAGAGGAACTGCTGGACGGCGCGGTGCAGCATGGGGCCGCGCCAGACGACCGGCTGCTTGTCCTCGACGAACATGCCGATCGAGATGACCTTCACCCCGTGGGCCACGGGCGGCACGATCATGCCGTCGAGCTGGGTGGGGACCCGGTCCACGCCCAGCATGCGGGGGATGGAGAAGCCGTAGATGTCGGCGTCGACGACGCCCACGCTCAGGCCCTGGGCGGCCATGGCAGCGGCCAGGTTCGCGGTCACCGATGACTTACCGACCCCGCCCTTGCCGGAGGTCACGGCGTAGACCCGGGTGAGGTTGCCCGGCTGGGTGAAGGGAACCACCGGTTCAGCGGCCCCTCCGCGCAGCCGGCGGCGCAGCTCGGCCTTCTGCTCGTCGTTCATGACGCCCAGACTCACCTGCACCCCGGTGACGCCCTCGACGGAGCCGACCTCGCGCTGGGTATCGGCGGTGATCGTGTCCTTCAGCGGGCACCCGGCCACGGTCAGGAGCACCTCGACACTGACCACGCCGTCCTCGGCGATGTCAACGGAGGAGACCATACCCAGGTCGGTGACGGGGCGGCGCAGCTCGGGGTCGATGACCCGGTCCAGCGCCTCCATGACGGCGTCATGAGTCGGTAGAGGCATGGCCTCATCCTAGGGGTGGTACTCGGCGCCTCGACAGGTGGTGCGTCCCACGTGAGAAGGGGAGGCCGTCCTCAGCGGGAGGGGTGGTGACCAGGATGGTTGCCGGTCTCGTCGTCGGCTCCCTCCTGGAACTCCGCGATCTCCTCACGGGTGAGGCGCTCCTCGGCGAGGATCTCGCTGAGCATGTCACGTAGTTCGCTGCGCACGAAGTCGCGGGTGGCGACGTCGTTCATGGCCAGACGCAGGGCGGCGATCTCCCGGGTGAGGAACTCGGTGTCCTCCAGGTTGCGCTGGGCGCGCTGGCGGTCCTGCTCGGCGGTGACGCGGTCTCGGTCGTCCTGCCGGTTCTGAGCCAGCATGATGAGGGGGGCCGAGTAGGAGGCCTGGGTGGAGAAGGCCAGGTTGAGCAGGATGAAGGGGTAGGGGTCCCATGCCCGCTGCACCTTGACCAGAACGAGGTTCGCCACGATCCAGGCGATGACGAAGATCGACATGTAGAGCACGAACTGGGGCGAGCCCATGAAGCGGGCGGTCGCCTCGGCGAAGCGGCCGAATCCGTCGGAGCGGGAGGCCCGGGCGGGGTGGGTCCTGCGCAGCCACCGCAGGCGGCTGTCGGGCAGCGGCTGGTCGAGCTGGTCAGGCATTGGCTCCCCTCTCGATCGTCTCGTCGGTGACGGCCTCGTCGGCCACGCGCCAGTCGTCGGGCATGAGGTGGTCCAGGACGTCGTCGACGCTGACGGCGCCCAGCAGGCGCCCGGCGTCGTCAAGGACCGGCAGGGCCGTCAGGTTGTAGGTGGCCAGCAGGCGCGTGACGGTACCGATGGAGTCCTCGGCTCGCACGGAGTCGACGTCGGTGTCAACGATCGATCCGACCAGCCGCTGGGGGCGCTCGCGCAGTGTCCGCTGGAAGTGGACCACGCCCAGGAACTTGCCGGTGGGCGACTCTAGGGGAGGGCGGCACACGAAGCCGATGGCGGCCAGGGCAGGGGGGATCTCGGCCTTGCGGGACTGGGCCAGGAAGGTCGCCACCGTCGCCTCGGGGGGCAGGATGATCGGCTCGGTGGTCATGAGGCCACCGGCGGTGTAGTCGTCGTAGGCCATGAGGCGACGTACGTCCTCGGCCTCCTCGGGCTCCATGAGGCCCAGGAGCTCGGCGGCCTTGAGCTGGGGGAGGTCGGCGACCAGGTCTGCCGCGTCGTCGGGCTGCATGGCATCCAGGACGTCGGCGGCGCGCCCGGCCTCCAGCCGGGACAGGAGTGCGACGGCGTCCTCGTTGCCGAGCTCCTCGAGGACGTCGGCCAGACGCTCGTCGGTCAGCTCGGCGGCCACGCGCATCTGGCTGTCTTGGGGCAGGTCGCGCATGACGTCGGCCAGGTCGGCCGCCTTGAGATCCTCCAGAGTGGCCAGCAGCGCCGTGGCGCCCTGCTGGTCGGCGCTGGCCGCCAGGCCCGTGACCTCCTCGGGGAGCACCGTGAAGGTCTCCCCACGGCGCAGGCCCAACGGCCCCGTGGAGGCGCGCTGGACGAACAGACGGGTCACCTTCCAGTCCATGCCGCGGTCGCGCTCGATGGCCACGTCCCGCACGGTGACGGTTCCCGATCCGTCGCGCATGGTGACCACCCGGTCCAGCAGCTCGCCGACGACGAGGGTCTCCACGTGGCGCTGGGTGAAGCGGCGGATATTCATCAGACCGGTGGTGATGACGGCGCCGGGCTCGATCGCGGTGACCCGGGACAAGGGCAGGAAGACGCGGCGCCTGCTGGAGACCTCGATGACGAACCCGACTGCTCGCGGCTCCCCACGCATCTGCAGCAGGACGACGACGTCATGAACCTTGCCCACCGCGTCGCCCAGGGGGTCGAAGACGGAGGTACCGATGAGGCGGGCCACAAATACCCTGCTGGTCGTGCGCGTCCTGGTGTTCTCCACAAGCCAAGCCTATGCGCCTGAGGCATGAATGGCTGCTGGCGGGGCGCTGCCGCGTGCCTGCGCGTGCGACGATAGGTCCCATGAGTGCCAATCCGAGTCCGCTGTCCTCCCTGACCTCGTCCAGTGGTGGTGTGATGCCCCAGGGGGAGGAGGTGGCCTCCTTCGCGACCTACCCCGAGGCGCAGAGGGCCGTCGACGCCCTGTCGGATCAGGGCTTCCCGGTACAGCACCTGGCGATCATCGGCACCGACCTGCGTCAGGTCGAGCGCATCACCGGGCGCATGAGCTGGGGGCGCGCGGCGATGTCGGGTGCGATGAGCGGCCTGTGGATCGGGGTGTTCTTCGGCCTCATCATGTCGGTGGCCGGCAGCAACGGGCCTCGGCTCAACTTCTGGGCCTGTGTCCTGCTGGGGGTGCTGTGGGGCATCGTCTTCCAGCTCTTCAGCTATGCCCTGACGCGCGGTCGCCGTGACTTCACCTCGATCAGCCAGGTCGTGGCCTCGCGCTACTCGATCATTGCCGCTCGCGAGGTTCGCGAGGCAGCCCAGGCCCTGGCCGATGTGCCGGGCAACCTCTCGCGCGGAGGAGAGGCCCAGCGCCGTTCCCAGGAGCGTCGTCGGGCCCGGGAGGAGACTTCCGGACCGACGGCCTTCGGCTCGCGCCCCGATGAGCAGCCTCGATTCGGGGTGCGACTGCCTCAGCCCGGCAGCACCCCCCCTGACGTGAGCCCTGCCTCGGCCTCGGTGCCGTCACCCGGCTCTCCGACTGTCCCTGAGGATTACGACCCCTTCCGGCGTCCCTCGCGCCGAGAGCGTCAGGAGGAGTCGGGAGGCCCGACGAGGTCGCAGGACTCCGGCGATGAGCCCGGTTCCGGTGACGATGAGTGACGAGCACTGAGGGACAGGGGATTTCAGCGATGAGCATTCCGGTGGGACTGTCGACCGCCTGTGTGGTTCCCGGCAGCGTTCCCGACACCTTCGCGATCGCCCAGGATCTGGGCTACGACGGCGTCGAGATCATGGTCTGGAGTGAGAAGGCCTCCCAGGACGCCACCCGGCTGGCGGCCCTGGTGGAGAAGTTCGACCAGCCGGTGCTGGCGGTCCACGCCCCTACGCTGCTGGTGACCCGCGGGGTCTTCGGCGTGGACCCCTGGGACAAGGTGGATCGTTCCATCGAGCTGGCCCACTACCTCGAGGCTCCCACCGTGGTGCTGCACCCGCCCTTCTTCTGGCAGACCCGCTACGCGCGCTCCTTCATCGCCGGGGTCGCGCAGCGAGAGGCCACCACGGGCATCCACCTGGCGGTGGAGAACATGTTCACCTGGAGGCCCCGCCACGCCCACTCCACGCGCGACTTCCAGGCCTACTCACCCACCTGGGACCCGGTGGGGCAGGGCTACAAGTCGGTGACGCTGGACATCTCCCACGCGGCCACCTCCGGCTCCGACGCCCTGGCCATGGCCCGTTCGCTGGGACCCACCCTGCGCCACCTGCACCTGACCGACGGCGTGCCCGGCCCCCTGGACGACCACCTGCTTCCCGGGCAGGGAAACCAGGACTGCGCCGGGGTCCTCAGGCACCTGGCGGCCACCGGTTTCGAGGCCGGCGGGGGACAGGTGGTCGTCGAGGTGACCACCCGGTCCATGACGGCCGCTCAGCGCCTGGAGGGGCTCGCCAGCGCGCTGGCCTTCGCCCGCGAGCACCTGGAGGGCGGGGAGCCGGCCCACATCCCCGAGCCGACCCGCAAGCGTTACCGTCGCGGCTGAGGCCTGCTGCTAGCAGTAGGCGGCTTCGTGCTCGAGGTGCGAGACGGGCTCGAGCTGGAGGGTCGCGTGCTGGATCTTGACCGGGAAGTGCTCGGCCACGCAGCTCTGGAGCCGGTCGAGGATCTCCTCGGTGTGACCGTCGCGCAGGCACTCGTCGCGGACGACGACGTGCGCGGTCAGCACCGGCATCCCCGAGGCAACGGTCCACGCGTGCAGGTCGTGGACCTCCTCGACGTGATCGACCCCGAGCATGTGGGTGCGTACCTGCGCCAGGTCCAGCTCCTTGGGCGTGAAGTCCATGAGGACCGCCAGGGCTGAACGCAGCAGCACCACTGCCCGGGGCAGGATGAGGACGGCGATCACGAGGGAGGCCACGGCGTCGGCCCGTGTCCACCCGGTCCGGGCCACCACGGCGGCCGCGATGATGACGCCCACCGATCCCAGGGCGTCGTTGAGGACCTCAAGGAAGGCGGCTTTCATATTGAGGTTGTCGCCGTGTCCGTCATGCCCCCGGCCGCCGGAGAGGACCAGCAGCGCGATGACGTTGGCCGCCAGTCCGATGACACCCATGATGAGCATGCCGGAGGCCTCGACCTGCGGGGCCACCAGCAGGTTGTGGACCGCCTTGAAGGCCACGAACACGCCGACGACGGCGAGCATGCCCGCCTGGAGCGCGGCCCCGATGACCTCGGCCCGGCGCATCCCCCAGGTGGAGCGGTCCGTGGCCGGCCGCATGGACAGGTGCGCGGCGGTTAGGGCCATGATCAGGCCGACGACGTCGGTGAGCATGTGCCCGGCGTCGGCCAGGAGCGCCAGCGAGCCGGTCAGCAGCGCCATGACGATCTCGGCCACCAGGACGGTGACCGACAGGCACAGGGCGACCAGGAGCCGGCCGCGTGAGGCCCCGGCGCCGTGGCTGTGCGAGTGGCCGTGGGAGTGGTTGTGCTGCGCGTGGCTGTCCGGGGCGCTCACAGAGGGTCCTTGCCCTTGCTCGAGGCGTCTGCGGAGATGGTGGCGGACAGGGACTCTGCTGCGGTCAGGACCTGCTCGATGGCCTCGGGGTTCTCGA
This sequence comes from Actinomyces naeslundii, assembly GCF_001956585.1. Classification (GTDB taxonomy): domain Bacteria; phylum Actinomycetota; class Actinomycetes; order Actinomycetales; family Actinomycetaceae; genus Actinomyces; species Actinomyces naeslundii. The sequence goes on from NZ_MSRR01000006.1 coordinate 90,468, forward strand.
TCCGGCTGACATTGGCCCGCCCGTGGGAGTGGCTGGAGATGAGGCCTGCGCTGCGCAGGATCGCCAGGTGCTGGGAGACAGTCGACTGGGCCAGGCCCAGGTGCTCGGTCAGCTCCACGACCCGGTGCTCACCGCCATGGAGGTGACGCAGGATCGCCAGACGGGTGGCGTCCCCCAGGACGTCGAGCAGGGAGGCCACGGTGGAGGCCTCGTGCACGGCGCCGTGGTCCTGCGAACGATCCTCGGGGAGCAGTCCATGTTTCATCGTCATACGACGATGCTATTCGTGGCTGCCGATGATGTGCAAGGGGTGCAGGCCTGGCCCGGCCGTGTCAATGAGCACCAAATGAGCACCAGGCGAGGCCGCTTAGGCGATGAGGCCGCTCACCCAGGCCTCGACCTCCTCCACGGTGCGTGGCACGTCCTGGGTGAGTCGCTCCACGCTGCCGTCCTCGCGCACAACGACGTCGTCCTCGATGCGCACGCCGGTGCCTCGCATCTCCTCTGGCACCAGCAGGTCGTCCTCGCGGAAGTACAGACCCGGCTCGATGGTGAAGCACATGCCCGGCCTGAGCTCGGCATCCATGTACATCTCGCGGCGCGCCTGCGCGCAGTCGTGGACGTCCAGGCCCAGGTGGTGGCTGGTGCCGTGCACCATCCAGCGGCGGTGGTACTGGCCCTCGGGAGCCAGTGAGTCCGCGGCGCTCACGCCCTCGGGCAGCATCCCCCACTCCTCCAGGCGGGCGGCGATCACCTCCATGGCCGCGGCGTGCACGTCCTTGAAGCGGCAGCCCGGGGTGCCCGCCCGGGCGAAGGCGGCGTCGGCGGCATCGAGGACCGCCTGGTAGATCCGGCGCTGGGCCTCGGTGAAGCGGCCGTCCACCGGGATCGTGCGGGTGACGTCGGCGGTGTAGAGGGAGTCGACCTCGACGCCGGCGTCGACCAGGACCAGCTGGCCGGGCTCGACGGCGCCGTCGTTGTTGATCCAGTGCAGCGTGTTGGCGTGGTTGCCGGCCGCGGCGATCGTGTCGTAACCCAGGCCGTTGCCCTCCTCACGGGCCTTGGCTCCGAAGGCCCCCTCCAGGACCCGCTCTCCGCGCCAGTGACCGCGGGCCCGTGGGATGGAACGGATGAGGTCGTCGAAGCCCGCCTTGGTGGCGGCGACGGCGGCGCGCAGCTGGTCGATCTCCCAGGGGTCCTTGACCAGGCGGAGCTCGCTGGCGGCCTCGGCCAGGCCGGCGTCGACCTCGGTGGCGGTCTGGCCGGTCTCCAACCCGACCTGCTGACGGATGGTGGTCACCAGAGCAGTGACGGCCTCATCGGCCTCGGCGACGACGCGCAGCTGGACCGCGCCGGGGCCCGCGTCCTTGGCCAGGGCGTCAGGCAGGGAGTCGATGTGGGCGCAGCGCATGCCGGTGGCCGACTCGACCTCCTCCAGAGAGGGACGTACTCCCACCCACAGCTCGCCGTAGCGGGGATCGCCGTAGAACTCCTGGCTGGAGCGCGAGGCCCGAGGACGGAAGTAGAGGACTGCCTCGTGCGTCGGGGTGTCCGGGGCCTGCGCAGCAGCCGCCTTGGTGCCCGTTTCCCGGCCGGGTGCAGAGAGGGGCTCCAGGACCAGGACGGCGTCGGGCTCGAAGTCCGTGCCGGTCCCGGCCAGGTGGGCGAAGGCGCTGTGCGGGCGGAAGCGGTAGTCGCAGTCGTTGTTGCGCACCTTGAGCGTCCCCGCCGGCAGCACCAGTCGCTCGCCGGGGAAGAGCGATCCCAGGGCCTCGCGCCGCGCTGCCGCCCACGGGGCCGCCTCGCTGCGGGAGGGCAGCCCCTCAGGACGAGGACCCCAGCCCGAGCCGATGAAGTCCCTGAAGGCCTGGTTATCGGGCTGGCGGGACCGGTTGGACCCACGCGCCGCCAGGGACTGGGGGGCCTCCTGGGAGGAGCTGGGCGTGGAGGCGTCGTCGGAGGGGCGGTCGTCCGCAGGAGAAGTCGATGTCATAGGGGCATCATCGCACCGTCGAGCCGTCGCTGGGGCGGGGAGCGGCACAAGCGGCTGAGGGAACGGTTGAGGCGGCGCTCGAGGAGAACCAGACCTACGAGTCGGCCGGGAAGCGCACCTCCACCTGTCGGCGAGCCTCCTCCAGCGCGGCTATCGCCGCCACCGAGCTGCTGAGTGGGTGCAGCTCGGACTCGTTCGCTCCGGTGCGAACCAGGCGGCAGACCTCGGCCACCTCGTAGGCGAGCTGATGCCCGGGCCCCGGCTCCTTGCGCTCGACCGACAGGTCCTCGCGCCCCTGCGCCCCCTGAGCCGCGTCACCGTTCGCCGTCGGCCCGCGCAGCTCGATCCGCTCGGGCCACTGGCAGTCATCAATGGCCACGACGTCACGGTCCGAGGCGAAGGTAGACTCCGTCCCCGGTGAGGTCTTGGAGTGCAGGCAGACGACCTCCATCCCCGCGTGCTCGCCGGAGTCATAGGACAGGATGACGGTGCCCCGCACGTCGACGCCGGAGCTCAGCAGCTCTCCCGTGGCCGTCACTCGGTCCGGTTCCCCGAAGAGGTGGATGGCCAGGCTGACCGGGTAGATGCCCAGGTCCATGAGGGATCCGCCGCCCAGGGCCGGATCGAAGGCCGGCGGCAGATGTCCGGCCCGGTAGGCCTCCATCCGCGAGGAGAACTGCTCCTTGGACAGCACCACTCGATGCAGCCGGCCCAGCCGAGGAAGGACGTCGCGCAGCCGAGCCACGCCCGGCTCGAAGGCGGAGAGCCATCCCTCCATGAGGAAGCGGCCGGCCCGCCTGGCCGCCTCCACCATCGCGTGGGCCTGGGCGGCCGTCAGCGCGAAGGGCTTCTCCACCAGGACGTGGAAACCGGCCTCCAGCGCCGCGATCGTATGCTCCGCGTGCAGAGAGTTGGGCGAACCCACGTAGACGACGTCGATCGGGGCCTCGGAGTCCGGGCCATGGGCGGCGAGCATCTCCTCAAGCGATGCGTGGGCGTGGGAAATCCCGTGCTCCTGGGCGAAAGCGGCGGCGCGCTCGCGGTGGGCGGAGGTGACAGCCACGATCTGGGCGGCCGGCTCCCGCGAGACGGCCTCGGCGAACCAGCGGGCGATGAAGCCGGCCCCGATCACTCCGAAGCGGACCGGGGCGTCGTCGGTGTGCTGTGCAGCGGGTGCGGTGTTCGTCGTGCGGCTCAGATCACTCATGCCGTCCAGTCTCCCACGCCTCCCTACACTGTCCTGGTGCGCATCGACCCCCACACTCACTCGGCCTGCTCCGACGGCACTGACTCACCCGCCGAGCTCATGGTCCAGGCGGCCGGGGCGGGCCTCGACGTCGTCGGACTGACGGACCACGACACGATGGCCGGCTGGGACGAGGCGGCGTGCGCCGTGCCGGCCACCGGCGTCGCCCTCCTGCGCGGCACCGAGATCTCCTGCGCCGCACAGGGCGTCACTCTCCACCTGCTGTCCTACCTGCACCGGGCCGACGACCCCGGTCTCGGTGAGGCCTTCGCCCGCGCGCGCACCTCACGGGGCACCCGCGCGCAGCGGATGGTTGAGCGCCTCGGTGAGGACTACCCGATCACCTGGGAGGACGTTGTGACCCAGTCAGCCGGCACCCACACGATCGGCCGGCCCCACATCGCCGACGCCCTCGTGGCCGCCGGGTCCTTCCCCGATCGCAACGCCGCCTTCGCCGGGCCGCTCGCCACCTCCTCCCCCTACTACGTCCATCACTGGGCACTGGACCCGGTCGAGGCCTGTCGCCTGGTGCGCGCCGCCGGCGGGGTCCCGGTGGCCGCCCACCCGCGCGCCTCCTCGCGCCAGCGCCGCCTCGTGCCCGATGAGGTCTTCGCCGAGATGGCCGATGTCGGACTGGCCGCCCTGGAGATGCATCATCGGGACCAGACTCCCGAGCAGCGCGAGCAGGTCCGTGTCCTGGCCCAGCGCCTGGGCCTGGGGCTGTCGGGGGCCTCGGACTACCACGGCACCGGTAAGCCCAACCGCCTGGGGGAGAACCTCATGCCGCCCGAGCTCCTGGAACAGATCGTCGACGAGGGCGTCCTCGACCTCGTCAAGCCCTGAGTCGTGCCCTGACTCCTACCGGTCGCCGGTGATAGAAAGCCACTATGCAGTCCGTCTTCGAGCCCACGGTCTTCGCCACGACCTTCATGACGCTCCTGGTCATCCAGGACCCCCTGGGAGCCATCCCGATCTTCCTGTCCCTGACCTCGCGGCAGACCCCCACTGAGCGGGCCGCCTCCGCGCGCCAGGCCACGGTCGTCTCCTTCGGCGTCATCCTGCTCTTCGCGGTCTTCGGCCGCTATATCCTGAAGTTCCTGGGCATCTCGGTGCCCTCCCTCCAGGTGGCCGGCGGGTTGCTCCTCCTCCTGGTGGCCCTCGAGCTGCTGACCGACAAGGCCGATGAGAGCCCCGACCCCGACGCCGTCACCTCCAACGCCGCCCTCGTCCCCTTGGGCACGCCCCTGCTGGCCGGCCCGGGTGCGATCGTCGCCGCCATGGTCGCGGTGGACGCCACCGGCGGCGGCGCGGCCGGATGGGTCTCGGTGACGGCCGCGATCATCGGCACGCATATCGTCGTCTGGATCTCGCTGCGCTTCTCCCTGGGACTCAACCGGGTACTGGGTACCTCCGGTATCCGAATCCTCACCCGGGTCATGGGACTGCTTCTGGCGGCCATCGCCGTCCAGATCATGGCCGACGGCGTCTTCGCCTTCCTGGAGACCCGCCTCTGACCCGGGGTCGACGTCGGGGCCGCCGTCGCCGGCGGCCCCGGGCTGCTCAGGCCTACTCAGGCCTACTCAGGCCTGCTCGCCGGCCGACCCGTCGACAGGGCGACCACCGCGAGTGCGCTTGCGGGTGCGTTTGCGCCGGGGCTTCGCCTCGTCATCGGCCGAGCGTCGGGAGCGTGAGCGCTCACCGCGCTTGGTGTCCCTGCTGCCGCGGCTCCGCTGGCTGTTGCCGTCGCGCCCACCGCGCCCGCCCTGCCGACCGGACTGCTTGCGTCCGCGCCTGCCGGTCTCGCCCAGGTCCTCGATCTCCTCGGCGTCCAGGCCCTCCAGGGTGCGCTTGTGACGGGGGAGACGACCAGTGACCTTCTCGGGGATCGACAGATCGGAGAAGAGGTGCTCACTGGTGTGGTAGGTCTCCACGGGCTCCTCGATGGGCAGGCCGAGGGCCTTGGCGATGATCCGCCATCGCGGCACGTCGTCCCAGTCCACGAAGGTGACGGCCGTCCCGGAGTTGCCGGCGCGGCCAGTGCGTCCGATGCGGTGGACGTAGATCTTCTCGTCCTCGGGGCACTGGTAGTTGATGACGTGGGTGACGTCGTCGACGTCGATACCGCGGGCGGCCACGTCAGTGGCCACGAGCACGTCGACCTTGCCGTTGCGGAAGGCGCGCAGCGCCTGCTCCCGGGCTCCCTGGCCGAGGTCGCCATGGAGGGCCGCGGTGGCGAAGCCGCGTGAGCGCAGGTCGTCGGCCACCCGGGCCGCCGTGCGCTTGGTACGCGCGAAGATGATGGTGCGTCCGCGTCCCTCGGCCTGGAGGATCCGGGAGACGACCTCCACCTTGTTCATCGAGTGGGTGCGGTAGACGACCTGCTGAACCGTCTGGACCGTCATCCCCTCATCGCCCGGGTCCTGGGCGCGGATGTGGGTGGGGCGGGTCATGTAGCGGCGCGCCAGGGCGACCACCGCGCCGGGCATGGTGGCGCTGAAGAGCATCGTGTGGCGGTCGGTACGGGTGCGGGCCAGGATCTTCTCCACGTCGGGCAGGAAGCCCAGGTCCAGCATCTCGTCGGCCTCATCCAGGACGACGGTGGTCACGTGAGCCAGGTCCAGCACACCGCGGTCCATGAGGTCGATGAGCCGGCCGGGCGTTCCCACGACGACCTCGGCTCCCCGCCCGAGGTCCTCGATCTGGGGCTCGTAGGCGCGTCCGCCGTAGACCTGGACGATACGCACGGTGCGCTTCGCGGCAGCCGTGGTCAGCTCCTCGGCGACCTGCTTGGCGAGCTCGCGGGTGGGCAGGATGACCAGACCCTGGGGGCTGCCGGAGGCGGGATCCTCGTCCCAGCCCTCCTCCCCGGGGCCCAGGGTGTCCATGAGCAGGGGGATGCCGAAGCCCAGGGTCTTGCCGGTACCGGTCTTGGCCTGACCAATGATGTCCTGCCCCTCCAGGGCCACCGGCAGGGTGAGGGCCTGGATGGGGAAGGGGTGGGTGATGCCCTTGGCGCCCAGGGCCTCGCAGATCTCCGGCTCGACGCCGAAGTCGGCGAAGGTCTTGCGGGTCAGGTCGGTCGAGTCGCCCTCGTCAGTGATGTCGGGAGTGGCCTCGTCCAGGACCGGGGCGTGGGCGCCGGCCGTCTCGATGATCCCGGACATGGCGGTAGTGGCGGCGTCGGCGCCGTCGGTGGTGGTCTGCTCGTCTGTGGAGTTGTTCGCGGGCTCGACGTCGTCGGCCCCGTGCTGCTCGTTGGTCACGAGGTTCCTTGTCTTCTGTTCAGGTTGTTCCGGTCCGGCGCGGGTATCGCTCGCGCGCTCAGATCAGGTGCGCTGCGTTGGCGGAGGCGCCGTCGGGGTGGCAGCCGATCGCGAGTCATATCTGAGTCCATCTGACGACCGGGCAACCATGGACCTCGTCAGCGTAGCGGGTTTCCAACGTATTCGCGTCGCTCGGCGGCGTCATGACGCCTTGGGTGTGGGCGATGTCACGGTGGTGGCAGGAGGTGTGGACATAACAGGGGTCGTGTGCGGAATGTCGGGCGGAGTGGGTCCTGCATTGCGTGCGCGTCCCCATGTGGTGCGACGTTCAAGTAAAACCTCTCTGGCAATTCATTGAAAAGTGACTGATGGGGGTGAGGTCAGAAGATTGCGCTGTTACCATAAAAATATCCGAACGTGTTGCGTGAGTCTCATGCGGGAGGGATCTGGGTATGCGCCACTGCAAGCGAGGTGTAGTTGCTCTATTGATGGTAGGGCTGATCTCGATTGTTGTTCCAGTTGGAGATGCGGTAGCTGTTGGTTGGGGGCCGTTGCGCTCAGTCTATAATGGCATCGAGCGAGTGAGAGGGGATGGATATTTTTTTAACTCAGGTAACTCGTCTGCTGTAACTCAGTATAACCTGACAGATTCTAGGGATGACGGTAATACCGTCTATGGTTACACTACGGGTAGTATTTTTAAGAATAACGCCGATGGTGCGAGTTCCTGGGATAACCTAGGTGGTTATTCTACTCCGGAAATTAAGAATACTACGGCGACGATGTATACCTCATTTCCTCTGAGTGGGACTGGTTCGCGCGCGAGGGGTGCTGTGATGGTTTGCGCTCAGATGGGGTTTCCCGTTCCTGACTCCTGTTCGGATAGCGCATTCCCTAGTTTTGACTATTAATCCATTGAATTCGGAAAGCATGTCCAATTCCATTCTTGATGTCGACAACCTGTTCGTCAGTTTGCGAAAGACGCCTGTCCTGCGTGAGGTGAATCTGTCCTGTGGTCCTGGCGTGACGGCTCTCGTAGGGGCGAACGGAAGTGGCAAGTCTACTCTGCTGCGTGCGGTTCTGGGGCTTGTGCCACTGACTTCCGGGACTATTTTCGTAGACGGCATTGACCTACGTTCAGGGCTTCGACGAGCAAGAAGGAAAATGGGGTATCTTCCTCAGGGGCCGTCATTCCCGGGAAGTTTCACTGCTGTGGATGCGCTCTATTATGCTGCGTGGCTTCAGGAGATGGGGGTGAATGATGCCCAGAGGGCGGTTAATAATATTGTTTCCAGTTTCAATCTCACTGAAGTCATTGATCGTCCGCTGGAGTCGCTTTCAGGGGGCACGCGTCAACGCGTGCTGCTGGGACAGGCAGTCATCCATCAGCCGCCGCTGGTGCTTCTTGATGAGCCTACTTCCGGCCTGGATCTGACGCAGCAGGCATCATTTCGGGCGGCGATATCACGCTTGTCTCAAGCGTCGACGGTCCTGCTCTCCACTCATCACACGGACGATGTTGAGCTGCTGGCGAACCGCGTCCTTGTGCTGTCGCAAGGGAGGTTGGTGTGGCGCGGCAGTGTTGACGAGCTGGAAAGTCGTGCGGGCGACGAGGTGCAGGGAGGTCGTCGTCTCCGCCTTGAGTCATCCATCTCTGCGCTCATCGGTGCTCGAGTTGGGGGTAACGATGGTGGTTGATAGGGTGAGACGTCCGTTATGGCGGTACTTGCTTAAGTGTACGGCGGTCCGTTACTGGGGTCCGTGTCTGCTCCTGATTGTTCTCCTCAACTCTTTCGGGAGGTCATGGCATTGGGAGTTTGAGTGGCTCTGGGCGGTCGAAACGCTAACGTTCTCTTCGATTTTTGTTGCACCGTTTTGTGCTGGTGTGTCTGCGTTTGAGGCGAGTAAATTGGCGGCGGCTCGTGAGTTGTTGTCTGTGGCGCCTAAGGGGTTGAGGGCAGTGCTCTCTATTGTCGTCATGGTCTGGTCGACTGTGGTGGCAAGTGTTCTTCTGTCAATCGTTTTCGTGGGAGGGTGGGTTCTTTATCGGACTGCAGGTCTACTTCCGCGATGGAGTGACCTCGTTTCTTTGGCTCCGTTTGTTCTGTTCGCTGCGCTTGGGTGTGCTGTAGGTGTGCTGTTGGGGTGGTGCTTCCCTGCAAAAGTCACTCCGGGTCTCACGGCGGTAGGCGTTTTTGGATTCATGATGATCGGGTATGTGGTGGGGAATGGGGCGTTGTCTGGGCTTGTCTCCACCGGGGGTGCCTCTGGAAGTCTTGTCGGCCTGAAGATCTCGCTTCGGTTGATCGGATGGCAGAGTGTTCTATACCTATGTCTTACGCTGCTTGCCGTTTGTATGATCGGTTTATGTGTTTGCGCAGTATCGTGGCGCCTTAAAGTATGCGCCGCTCTGTGCGCAGTTACTGTTGCAGTCTCCGTGGTTGGTGTCCTGGGGGCGGGGGAACGCTACACGAGTGATTCGTCGGTTAGATTCGTCTGCGAAGTTGGACATCCTCAGATATGTCTTGTTCGTGGATATGACAGTCGAGCGCACGATGTACGCTCCGCTCTAGCTCCCTACTACAAGGCGTTGGCTGTTGCTGGAGTCGAGGTGCCGGATCGTGTGGTGCAAGGTGGAGGTGAGTCCTCGAAAGACCTCTTGGTTGTTGATTCCAGCGATGTCGTCAGTCCGAACGACCAAACCCTGCGCAACTCCCTCATCAGCTCGCTCAGCGACAACAAGTGCGCTGTGTGGGGAGGAGGTCGGGGTGATGATCCGCGGCCGGTGATCTGGGACTGGTTCAGTGTGAGAGTGAAGGGCGAGACCCCCTATGCAGGTAGTGGGGTGGATCTTGCGTCGATGAGTACCGATCAACAGGATGCACTCTTACGTGAATCGATCCACAGGCTCGAGCAGTGCCGATGATTCGTGTGCGGAGTCGGTGTGCGCGTCAGTGGGATCTTGTCGATCGACGGTGGTGGGCGGCTCTGGGGTATCTCCGAGTGCCTCAGGTTGCGGGAGTCTGCCTTGTGACGGTGCTCCTGTGTGTCGTTGCTCCTAAACAGCCGGTACCGGTGCCCGGAAGGCTGACTGTCCGTGCGGTCGTCACCAATACGCTCCCCGTGTTTCCCGCACTTTTCATTGTCGGCTCGGCGGCTGCGGTGGGTGTTCGGGAAGCGGTATCTGCTCGAGGTCGCCTGCGTGTGCTGGTCGTTTTGTCGGTATGTGACGGGGCGATGATCGTACTGTCCAGCCTGCTTGCGTGGGCGGTAGGTGTCCCAACCTTTGGTCGGAACAGTCTGTTTCTCGTGTCCGTCGGGGTGGGGCTGTCCATGTGGATTGGTGCGCGAGCGGCCGGCGTGGCAGTGACCCTGCTGGTGACCTGCAGCTGGATGGCGGGCATCGACGCCTTCAATGAGGCTAAATGGTGGGCGTGGCTCATGGCCCCTCCCGATCGTTTCAGCGCCTGGGTAGGTGTGCTGTCGACCGCGCTCGTCGCTGTTGCAGCAGTCCTGGTGGGGCCACGGCGCTACGAAGGAGACGGCGGGGTCTGATACGGGTGACAGATCAAGGTGGCTCGGCGAGCGGTGGGAGGCTGGCTACGATGGTGGCCATGACTCAGATGTCGACGCCGTCACCGCAGCCCAGCGCCTCCACCCCGATACGGGTCGGTCCCCATGAGCTGTCCGTCGTCGGCGTCGTGGCCGTCTCCCGGACGGCCGCCTGTACCCGATACGCCAAGGACGCCGACCGCGCCCCACAGATGGCTGCCCGGGTCGACCTGTTGCGCATGAGTGCCTGGGAGGTGTCTTCCTTCGACCGGGTTGTCGCTCTGGCATCGGCGCACGGTATCGACGCCGCCGGCGCGGCCGAGCGCTTCACGGATGTCCTCGGGGACCTCGACGAGCGGCTTCGTCCCCTGGACTGGGCCGAGCGACTGGTCAAGACCTACATCGCCTTCGGGCTGCTCATCGACTTCGGCATGGCACTGAGCGACTCGCTGGCCGAGCCTCTGCGAAGCGGACTCATCGACGAGCTCGGCCAGGACCCGATCAGCTCCTACGCCATCGCCGAGCTGGAGGCCAGCATCGCTGCCGACTCGCAGCTGGCTGCGCGGCTGGGGCTGTGGGGAAGGCGCGTCGTCGGCGAGGAGATCGGAACCTTTCAGAGGCTGCTCGGCCAGTTCCCCGAGCTGCTCGGCTCCGTGGCTCCAGAGCAGTTCCACGCGGTGCTGTCCCAAGGTGCCGTCTCGCGGATGAAGGGACTGGGACTGAGGGTGTAAATCCCCCTTAATTCATGTGAGGTGGCCTACAGTGGGAGTAGTGCCCGTGTCGGCAACGTGACATGACCGGGGTTATGCCGGGTAAGGTGGCGACATCCAACCCTATGACCCGCCTTGAGGGCCACGGCTCTCGGCGCTGAAGGAGTTCCCATGAAGCGAAGTGTGTGGATGGCCGCGTCCGCGGCCGTTGCCCTGTCTGTTGTCCCGGTCGGCGCGGCCGCTGCCGAGTCCAACCCCGCTGCGGACCCCGCTCCGGCTGCCCAGGATGCGCATCAGGTCAGCTCTCCCGCAAAGCAGCCCGATTCGCCCGCTCCCGCTGTTCCCGATCCCGATGGCGGCAAGCCTTCTCCGGCGCCTGCTCCCGCTGATGACGCCGGCAAGACCGACTCTCCGGCGCCGGGTGCCAACAATGCGGCCGCTCAGCAGAATAAGCCGGAGGCTCCGGCAGAGCAGTCCCAGGCAGGCTCTCAGGAGAAGGCGGGCTCTCAGGGGAACCAGGGCAACCAGGGGGCTGCTGAGCAGCCCCAGGAGAACCAGGGTGGCGCCCCCGCGGCCCCGGAGGCCGCCCCCGAGCAGCAGGCGGCCCAGGGTGAGGCACCTGCGGAGTCCTCAGAGGGTGCTCCTTCCGGCTCCGGAGAGGGTGCCGCCCAGAGCCCTGCCGAGGCTCCCCACGAGCAGGCTGCTGCCCCCCAGGGCGGCTCCGCCAATGCCAACCGCTCCGCCCTTGCGCAGACCGGCGCGGGGACGACTGCCGCCTGGATGGCGCTGGGCGCTGGTGCTACGGGCGCCGCCATGCTCATGGCTCGTCGTCGGCTGACGTACTGATACGCATCGGTCCTTCACGTTGAGGAGAGGTCTGGCCCATGGATGACCGGATGCTCGACGGGGATAGGGTGCTGTGGTTCATCGGCGGCAGTCCCGAGCGTGCTCGGGAGGCTCTGGAGGCCGGTCATGCCTGGACGCCCGAGCAGCGTGCGCAGCTCGAACAGATCGCTTCGTCCGCCGGATATCCCTCTCAGTCCGCCGGGTACCCGCCTGCGCAGCAGCAACCCGCTGCGCAGGAGCCCGTGTCCCCCTACGTGCCCGGAGGCGTCTTCGCCTCCGATGGTGCCTATGGGAGCGGCTACGCTGACGGTTCCACCGCGGACTACGGAGCGACGCAGCCGGCTCCCGCGGAGCAGCCCCAGCCGCAGGCCGTGATGCCCACGCAGCCTCAGCCGCAGGGCTTTCGGCTCCAGCCGTTGCCCACTGTGCCCGAGGCAGAGCTGAACCAGGGCGTCACCCAGTACTCGGACGGGGGGATGCGGCGTAGGTGGGTTCTGCCGGTCGTTGCGGTCGGGGTCCTCGTCATCGGGCTGGTGGGAGGCGCTCTCGGAGGGCACTGGCTCTGGCCCGCCAAGGAGACATCGGCCCCGGCCGGCTCTGCTGCAGCCCCCACTGCGACGAAGCCGGCACTCCTGCGCGCCGGCAGCGGATCCTTCGTCTGCTCCTCCAACGGCACCGGGGTCTCCTGCTGGGGCGCCGACGCTCAGGCCAATACCCAGGGCGCGCGGGTCTCGCCGACGGCGGTTCCCGGGCTTGAGAAGGTCAAGGTCTCCGCGCTGAGTGTGGGCAAGGGCTTCGCCGTGGCCGTGGATGACAAGGGCGCCGTTTACGCCTGGGGAGCCAATGAGGTCGGTCAGCTCGGTAAGAAGACCAATGAGGCACTCGTCAACCAAGCTGTTCAGGTCGGTAAGCTCCCGGCCGTCCCCACCGAGCTTGTCTCGGGGTATGAGCACACCTGTGCGTTGACCAAGGGAACGGTGTGGTGCTTCGGTTCCAACCGATACGGGCAGGTCAACGGTGCCGTCTCCGACTCGCCGTCGGGCTTGGTGCAGGTTGACAAGATCGACGGGGCGACCCGGATCGGCACCTCCGGCTACGACACGTGGGCCACTGTTGACAAGGGGACCTGGACCTGGGGGAACAACTCCTGGGGACAGGCGGACCCCTCGCAGAGCGTGGTCAATGTGGCGCCGACTCTCATTCCTGCCGACAGCTGATGCCGCCCGCCCTGGTTTGAGTGGCCGCACCGCCATATGGAAGGAGCCCAGCCTCATTCGCAGAGGCTGGGCTCCTTGTAGTTCAAGGCTTACTTGTCGCCCTTGAGGCGGTTGACCGCGCCCTTGACGGCGTCCTTGGCGTCCTCGGCGACCTCCTTGACCTTGCCCTCGGCCTGCTGGAGCTTGCCCTCGGTCTCGGTCTCCTTGTTTCCGGTGACCTTGCCCGCAGCCTCCTTGGCCTTGCCGGCGATCCTGTCGAAGGTTCCGTTGTCGCTCATGAGAGCTCCTTTCCGTGGTGAGTCTCCATAGAGGCGGAGACGTGGCGGATGACTCGACTATACATGTGGATATCTGAGACGGCGCTCGGTATTCAGTGAGAGTTTCTATGAAGATATCCTAAAATGTGTGGCACATCCTATTTTTGGAGAATGGGCTGCTCTGTTCGTCTCTCCGACGTCGCCCGACGTGTCTGAAGACCCGTAGACTTCAGGTGCATCTCATCTGAGAGTCCCCCGATACCTACACTGAGGTCGATCACCATGAGCAGCGCTGCTGACGCATCCACCGCTACCCGCGTCGAGAACGCCGGTCTTGACGTCATCGCCGAGTCCGATCGTAAAGGTCGGCCGAGTGATCTCTTCATGCCCTGGTTCGCGGCCAACATCTCCGTCCTGGGACTGTCCTGGGGCGCCTGGGTCCTCGGATTCGGGCTGTCCTTCTGGCAGGCGGTTGTCGCCGGCAGCATCGGTGTCGTCGTCTCCTTCCTCCTGTGCGGTGTCGTGGCCGTCCTGGGCAAGCGGGGAAGCGCCCCCACCCTGGCCCTGTCCCGAGCCGCCTTCGGTTACAACGGCAATCGTCTGTCCGCGGCCCTGTCATGGATCCTCACGGTGGGCTGGGAGACCGTCCTGTGCGTCTCGGCCACCCTGGCATCGGCAACGGTGCTTCAGGCCCTGGGCTGGCACAACCAGGTCGGGGCTCAGATCCTCGGCTTCCTGCTCACCGTCGGCCTGGCCGCCAGCGCCGGTATCCTCGGCTTCGAGGCGATCATGAGGGTTCAGACCTGGATCACCTGGGCCACCGCGATCCTCACGGTCATCTACCTCGTCCTCGTCGCTCCCCAGATCAGCTTCCGCACACTCCTGGCGCTGCCCTCTGGAGGTTCAGCGGCCTTCATCGGGGCCCTGGTGATGGTGGCTACCGGCTTCGGCCTCGGCTGGGTGAACGCCGCCGCCGACTACTCCCGCTACCTTCCCCGCAAGGCCTCGACGGCCGGCGTCATCGGCTGGACCACGCTGGGATCGGCCCTGCCCTGCGTGGTGCTCGTCTTCTTCGGCATCCTCCTGGTGGGGTCCGACGCCGAGCTCGGACAGGCCATCAACGCCGACCCCATCGGTGCTCTGACCACGATCCTGCCCACATGGTTCCTCGTCCCCTTCGCGGTCGTCGCTATCCTGGGGCTGGCCGGCGGCATCATCATGGACCTGTACTCCTCAGGTCTGTCCCTGTTGGCCACTGGTCTGCCGGTGCGCCGGCATGTGGCCACCTCGATCGACGCCGCCATCATGACTGCGGGCACCATTGCCGTCATCTTCGGTGCCGATGACTTCCTCGGTCCCTTCCAGGGGTTCCTCACCACCCTGGGAGTCGTCATCGCCGCCTGGGCCGGCGTCATGGTCGCCGAGGTCATCATGCGTCGCCGCGACTACGACGAGGAGGCCCTCTTCACGCCCGACGGCGTCTACGGCTCAGTCAACTGGGAGGCCATCGCCCTGGTGGCTGCCGGTTCCGTCGTCGGCTGGGGGCTGGTGGTCAACTCGGCCGCCTCCTGGTTGTCCTGGCAGGGCTACCTGCTCGGGCCCCTGGGCGGTCGCGACGGGGCCTGGGCGGGAGCCAACCTCGGTGTGCTGGTCGCCCTGCTCATCGGTGTGCTCGGGCACCTCGTCCTTGGTCGAGGCCGGGTGGCCCGTCAGGAGGCCCGCTCGTGAACGACACCGCCACCGGCTTCGCCCTCGAGCCTGAGCGCGTGGAGGCTCTGGGTGCCTCCGCCGGAGCGGAAGGCCCTGGCCCGGCCTTGGAGGGCGCCCATCAGATCGCCCGACGCACCGGCGCGCCTTACCACGACCTTCTGGTTGTCCTGGGATCCGGTGCCGCAGACGCCTTGGCCGCTTGGGGTGAGCCGGAGGCGAGCCTGCGCCTGTCCGATCTGCCCGGCGTCCTCGCCCCCGTCGCGCCGGGACATGATGACCGCCTCGATTCCTATGTCGTCGGTCGTGACCAGGAGGTGAGTGAGCAGGAGGGCGGGGGAGAACGACGTGTACTCGTGGCCCGCGGCCGCAGCCACCTCTACGAGGGGCACGGCCCCAGGCCGGTTGTCGCCCTGGCTCGGATCGCGGCCGCCGCTGGCGTGCGCGGAGCCGTCCTGGTCAATGCCGGGGGCTGCCTGCGCAGCTGGAGGATCGGCGAGGTCATGACGATCACCGACCACCTCAACCTCACCGGCTCCTCACCCTTCGATGGCCCGGTCTTCACTGACATGCGCAGCGTGTGGGACGGAGAGCTCGCTGGTGCGCTGGGCAGTATCACAGCGCGTTCCGGCGTCTACGCCGCTCTGCGTGGACCGGAGTACCAGACCGTGGCGGAGAGCCGGATGCTGGCTGACCTTGGGGCGGACTGCGTGGGTATGTCCACGGTCATGGAGGCCATCGTCCTGCATCGGCTCGGTGTGCGTGTGGCCGGTATGAGCATCGTCTCCGACCTGTCCTTCGCGCAGGCACCCACCGATCCCGACGAGGTCGTCCGTCTCGCGGCCGCCGCGCACGCGACGATCGCCGCCGGCATCGAGACGGTGCTGGCGGCGATGTCCTGAGCGGTCGACGTCGAATCGTGTTGGGATCCCGTTCGGGTCAGTTCACGCCCATGAACATGTAGGCGCGTGTCACCTTGCCGTCGACGTCGCGGAAGACGGTGTCGACTCCGCGCCCGACGACGTCGCCGCCCGGCGCGGTCATCGACCAGCGCAGCAGTAGCGCATCGCCGGACTCCAGGCGTTGGTCGTAGCTGAAGGTCAGGCCCTTGCCCACGATGAGGTCATTGTGGACGCGGCCGATATGCGCCGCGATATCAGCGGTTCCGTTCAGGGACAGGCCGAGTGAGGAGATGTGCAGCGAGCCATGAGGCGCCCACACCTGCTCGATGAGCGCAAGGCGTTTACCTGCGTCGGGCTCGGTCCAGGTGCTCAGGTAGGCGGCGTCGAAGTCGGTGCTGGTCTGGGTGGAGTCGGTCATGAGTCGTGCCTCTCGGAAGGTTATGTTGACAGTGTCAGCATAATCGTGAAGTTGACTATGTCAACGTATTGGTAGGCTTGATTTGTGAGCCCCTGTGATTCAGCACCGACTCGTGCCGCCATCCTCGACGCAGCCTCAAGACTGCTTGAGGACAGCGGCCCTGAGGCGGTGACACTGCGCGCTGTCGGAGAAGCCGCCGGTGTGTCCCGCTCAGCGCCCTACCGTCACTACGCGGACAAGGCGGCGCTCATGCGCGCCCTGGCCGAGCGGACGCTACGACAGATCGCGGGGTGGATTCGTCACGGCGCGGAGCGTCATCAGGACGCCTGGCAGCGGTTGCGCGCCGGCTGTCGGGCCTATATCGACTACGCCGTCGAGCACCCGCACCACTATCAGCTGGTCTTCGGGGACGCCCCGATCGCCGAACCGGATCCCAGGCTGGAGGAGGCTGCTGACGACGCCATGGCCGCCGTCGGCGAGCTCGTCGCCCAGGCCCAGGACGCCGGTCTGCTGCGCCCCGGCCCCACTCGTGAGATCGCGACTGTCGTCTGGGTTCTGCTTCATGGCCTGGCCGCCCTGCAGATCACCGGCCATCTCCATGAGCCCAGGACCATCGACGGGGACGAGCACCTTGCGGACCTGCTCGACCTGGCGCTGGAACAGCTCCGGCCGTCATAAGGTGCCACGGCGGCGCCGTTGGCCGGTAGCGATCTGAGACGTGTCTGGGACGCCCGTCCTCGCACGGCGGGGATCATGAGCGCCTAACCTTGCACCTATGACAACTGATGCAAAGACGCCAGACCAGGCTGTCACGACCCGTACCGAATCCGACTCCATGGGCACCATCGAGGTGGATGCCAACCGCTACTGGGGGGCCCAGACCGAGCGGAGTCTGCACAACTTCGACATCGGCCGTGAGACCTTCGTGTGGGGCCGCCCCATGATCAAGGCCCTGGGAATCCTCAAGAAGTCCGCCGCCCTGGCCAACGCCGAGCTCGGCGAGCTGCCCACCGACATCGCCGAACTCATTGCCAAGGCCGGCGATGAGGTCATCGCCGGTGACCTCGACGCCGAGTTCCCGCTCGTGGTCTTCCAGACCGGCTCGGGCACCCAGTCCAACATGAACTCCAACGAGGTCATCTCCAACCGAGCCATCGAGCTGGCCGGTGGTGAGCGCGGCTCCAAGACCCCGGTCCACCCCAACGACCACGTCAACCGCGGCCAGTCCTCCAACGACACCTTCCCCACGGCCATGCACATCGCCGTCGTCAACGAGCTGGCCGCCATGTACCCGCGTGTCCAGCAGTTGCGCGACACCCTCGACACCAAGGCCAAGGCATACGCCGACGTCGTCATGGTGGGCCGCACCCACCTGCAGGACGCCACCCCCATCACCTTGGGCCAGGTCATCAGCGGCTGGGTCGCCCAGATCGACTTCGCCCTCGACGGCATCCGCTACGCCGACTCCCGCGCCCGTGAGCTCGCCATCGGCGGGACCGCCGTCGGCACCGGCCTCAACGCCCACCCAAAGTTCGGTGCCCTGTGCGCGGCCAAGATCAGCGAGGAGACCGGCATCGAGTTCACCCAGGCGGACAACCTCTTTGCCGCCCTGGGCGCCCACGACGCCCTGGTCCAGGTCTCCGGGGCGCTGCGGGTCCTGGCCGACGCCCTCATGAAGATCGCCAACGACGTGCGCTGGTACGCCTCTGGCCCCCGCAACGGCATCGGCGAGCTCATCATCCCCGAGAACGAGCCCGGCAGCTCGATCATGCCCGGCAAGGTCAACCCCACCCAGTGCGAGGCCATGACCATGGTGGCCACGAAGGTCTTCGGCAACGACGCTACCGTCGGCTTCGCCGGATCCCAGGGCAACTTCCAGCTCAACGTCTTCAAGCCGGTCATGGCCTGGTGCGTCCTGGAGTCCATCCAGCTCCTGGGGGACGCCTGCGTCTCCTTCGACACCAACTGCGCCTACGGCATCGAGCCCAACACCGAGCGGATCGAGGCCAACCTGGAGACCAACCTCATGCAGGTCACCGCCCTCAACCGCCACATCGGCTATGACAAGGCGTCCAAGATCGCCAAGAACGCGCACCACAAGGGCCTGTCCCTGCGTGAGTCCGCCCTCGAGCTCGGCTTCGTCACCGCCGAGGAGTTCGACAAGTGGGTCGTCCCCATGGACATGACCCACCCCAGCGCCGCTGAGGACTGAGCCCCTGGACTGTTCTTCAAGTCGACGACGGCGCCGCCCTCTGTGTGAGGGCGGCGCCGTCGTCGTGCGGGCGAGTGGTGCCCTATCGCGCTCGTCATCGGCCAGGTGCCGACTCACGGAAGCAGCACAGGCGCGTCCTGGGGTCGTCCTTGTCTTAAGGTGATGTGCTAGCCACGTATGCAGACACCCGAGCGAGGCACGCGACTGACTGTGCCGGAGGGAACCATGATGAACCTGCCACGACGCACCATCCTGACCGCACTGCCCGCTACGGCGGGAATCCTGGGGGTGGGTGCCTGTTCCGCCGGAGGAACCGCCTCGCAGGCCTCCGCCACGGCGTCGTCGCAGGCCCCCACCGATACGAAGCTGGTCCTGAACAAGGGCGCCTGGCGCTATGACGCGAAGGGCGACGTCTACTACCAGCTGGGGCTGCGCTACGTGGCCACGCCCCAGGCCTCCGACTACGAGACCCTGGGCATCTACGTGCCCGGTGCCTACCTCACCGGAAAAGACAATGGCAATGGCACCTACACGGCCACTGTCAACGCCTCCGGCGCCGTCGGCGACTTCACCGCCGCCACCGCACCCACCGTCTTCCCGGTCAACACCCCGGGGTACTCAGCCCAGAAGCCGCCCACCGAGTACTCCTACGACACCATCAAGGCCTACATGGAGGCCGGCTTCATCTACGTCCATGCCGGCCTGCGCGGCAAGGACTCCAACTCCCAGACTTACTCCGGCAACGCGCCTTGGGGCGTCACCGACCTCAAGGCCGCCGTGCGCTACCGGCGTTACAACGCGGCCCTGATCCCCGGCGACGCCGCCAAGGTCTACGTCTTCGGGCACAGCGGGGGAGGGGCCCAGAGCGCCGTCGCCGGGGCCTCGGGCGACAGCGGGATGTTCGCCCCCTACCTGGCCGCCCTGGGCGCCGCCACCACTGACTCCAGCGGCAAGGCCCTGTCCGACGCCGTCGCCGGAGCCATGTGCTGGTGCCCCATTACCAGCCTGGGCAGCGCCAACGCCGCCTACGAGTGGAACATGGGGCAGTTCGCCTCCTCCGACACCAGGGCGGACGGTACCTGGACGAGGGCCTACTCCCAGGACCTCGCGGCCGCCTTCCCCGCCTACCTCAACGCGCTGAGGCTGACGGACTCCAAAGGCAAGCCTCTGACCCTGGAGTCCTCCTCCCAGGGCACCTACCTGGCCGGCTCCTACTACGACCATCTCGTCGCGGTCATCCAGAAGTCCCTCAACGACTTCCTGGCGGCCACAACCTTCCCCTACACGCCCTCGTCCACCGAGATGGCCGGGATGGAGCCCGGCGGGGGCGGCGGTGCGCCGTCGGGAACCCCGCCCAGCGGCGGCGGTGGCACGCCTTCCAAGGGCGGGGCGTCCGGAGGCGGCAGCAAGGGCAGTAGCGAGTCCACCACCTACAACACGGTGGAGGACTACATCGCCTTCCTCAACTCATCCTCGCAGTGGGTCACCTATGACGCCTCCAAGAAGACTGCGACGATCACCGGCCTGCAAGGCTTCGTCGCCTCCCAGAAGAACGCCTCCAAGGACGTGGGGGCCTTCGACGGCGTCGATCGGGGACAGACCGAAAACCTCGTCATGGGCTCGGGGGAGAGCAAGCTGCACTTCTCCTCCTTGAGTCGCGAGGTCATCTCCAAGGGGCAGTCGAGGTACTCGGGGCTGTCCGGCTGGAGCGACGACTACGGTGCCACCGCCTACGAGAAGGACCTGGCTACGAAGGACTCGGTCGGCACCGACATGGCCACGCGCGTGTGGATGTACGACCCCCTCTACTACCTCACCCAGGACTCCAAGGGGCGTGGCACCTCGACCATCGCCCCGGCCTGGCGAATCCGCACCGGCATCACCCAGGGCGACACCGCCTCCACCGTGGAGGTCAACCTGGCCCTGGCGCTCCAGCAGGCCGGAGCCGACAGCGTCGACTTCGCCACCATCTGGGGGCAGGGGCACACGATGGCCGAGCTGACCGGCACCGGGGAGGAGAACTTCATCGCCTGGGTGACCAAGCAGGCCTCCTCCTGAGCCGGGAAGGTTCCGGGGATCGTCCCCCGGAATAACGACGGCGGTGGGGCAGTTGAGGTTCCGGTTTCTGCTCGTCCTCATGAATCGAGAAATCGTGCTGACTGCTGCCATGGTTTTCGCCGTCCTGGCCTCCGCCCTCCACGTCCTCGTCTTCTACATGGAGTCCATCGCCTGGGAGGGGCCTCTGGCCCGCAAGACCTTCGGCGGCACTCCAGAGGAGGCCAGGGCGCACGCCTTCTACGCCTTCAACCAGGGCTTCTACAACCTCTTCCTGGCTCTCCAGGCGATCATCGGGGTCGTCCTCGTAGCCCTGGGGCACATGGCGATCGGGGCGGCCCTGATGCTGGCCGGGACCGGAGCCATGCTGGCGGCGGCGATCGTCCTGGCCCTGGCGTCGGCGCCCCACCGCAGCGCGGCGGCCAAGCAGGGGACCTTCCCGTTGCTGGTCGTCGTCTGCACCCTCGCAGCACTCCTGGGCTGAGCCGATCCGCTTCGATCTGGTCCCGGTCGTTCTCCGTTAGTCGCACAGCACGACGTCGACCCCGGCGCCCCGTAGCTCCTCGAGGGCGTCGGGGTCGATCTGGCTCGTTGTCAGCAGTGCGTCGAGGTCCTCGATGCGCCCGAACCGGTAGGTGTTGGTCTGGGTGATCTTGCTCGGAGCAGTCGGCAGAATGCGTCGGGTGGAGGAGGCCATGATGGCGCGCTTGACCGTGGCGTCGTCGGACTCCATGACGGTCAGGCCCTCACGGGTGGACACGGCGCAGGTGGATAGGACCGCGACGTCGGCTCGGAACGCGCGCACCGCGTCGACCGCCTCGGCGGAGAACAGGGAGAGGGACTCCGGATCAACCGGGCCGCCCGCGATGGTCACCGCGGCTCCACGCACGGAGGCCACTGCCGCGCCGGCGCCCAGCGACAGGCACAGGACCCGGATGTCGCGGCCGGCGAGCTGCTCGGCCACCATCTCGCAGGTGGTCCCGGAGTCGATGATCACCGCCTCTCCGTCCTCGATGAGCTGGGCGGTGGCCTGCGCCAGACGGCGCTTGATCTCCACGTCCTGCCTGCGACGCATGGAGGCCGGCCGGGCGGCCCCACGGCGCGGTGCGCGCAGAGCCCCGCCGTGGACCCGGGTCACCAGGCCCTCATGGGCCAGCTCGGTCAGGTCCCGGCGGATGGTGATGACCGAGACCCCGGTCAGCCGGGACAGCGCCTGCACACTGTGGACCGTGGTGGGGCTCAGGGCACGCAGTATCGTGCGGCGCCTCTCGTGGGGACTGTCAGACATGATTCCTCCGCATCGGCAGCGATGAGGTGATCGTTTTGCTGGAGAACGAGCAATGACAATGATCGTATGGTCTCTTATTGTTGATGTCAACGGAGAGGGGTTCAGCCGATCCGTTGAATTAGCAGCAGAAAATCGCTGTTGAGAAGAGTGATCGTACAATCATCTCTGGTCGTTAACAGTGATTCCGCACCGTCACGAAGGGAACGACCATGCCGCACCTCGACCACGTTGCCATCTGGGTCGCCGACCTCGACAGCGCCCGCGACTTCTACTCCCACTGGTTCGACGGGCACGCCAACGGCCTCTACGAGAACTCGAAGACCGGCCTGCGCACCCACATCCTCCACTTCGCCGAGACTCCCGCGGACGAGCGGCGGACTCGCCTGGAGATCATGACCCGTCCGGAGCTGGGCGAGGGGTGTGAGGACCTGAGGCTGGGGTGGGCTCACGTCTCCTTCGGCCTGCCGGGACGCGAGGACGTCGACCGTTTGGCCTCCAATATGTCCGAGGCCGGTGTGCCGGTCATTGACGGGCCCCGTGAGACCGGTGACGGCTACTACGAGGCCGCCGTGCTCGACCCCGAGGGTAACCGTGTCGAGCTCGTCGCCTCCGATTACTCCGACGACGTCGCCCTGCGCCCTATCTTCTGAACAGGAGAGGCCGCGAAAGCACTCAGTGATCCCCGGTACTCCCCGGTGGGGCTGCGCTTGACGGCGTGGCCCCACCGTACTGCTGGGTGGGACCGCGTCTCTACATGCTCTCTACACGTCGTGCACCTCGACGGACACACCTGCCTCCTGCAAGCCTGTCAGTGTTTCCGGGTCGATGTCGGTCGTTGTCAGCAGGGTGTCCAGGTTGCTCAGCTCGCCGAAGCCGTAGGTGGAGGAACGCGTCAGTTTGCGTGGCGGAGCGGGCATGAGACACCGAGATGACGAACCAATGATGGCCGCCTTGAGGACGGCGTCGTGATCCTCGGTGCAGGTCAGGCCGCTTTGCGCGGAGACGGCGCAGGCGCCCAGGATGGCGACGTCGGCGCGGAAACGGCGCACGGCGTCGACCGCGGTCGTCGTCAGCATCGCCAGCGTGTCGGTCTCGACGATCCCTCCGGGGACGGTGACGACCGGGCCGGGCGTGGAGGCCAGTGTCGCAGCGGCCGACAGTGACAGGCACAGTGCTCGGATGTCGCGCCCAACGAGATTCTCGGCCACCATCTCGCAGGTGGTTCCGTTGTCGATGATGACGCTCTCACCGTCGTCAACAAGTGCTGCTGTGGCCCGGGCCAGTACCCTCTTGGCCTCCAGGTCCTCGCTGCGGCGCAGGGAGATCGGCTGGCTGGCCCCGCGCCGAGGTGCGCGCAGGGCGCCGCCATGAACACGGGTGACAAGACCCTCGTGCGCGAGCTCCGCCAGATCGCGACGAATCGTCACTCCGGAGACATCGGTGAGTCGCGACAGGGCGTTCACGCTCATGACCGTCGTCGTGCTCAGGCTCTTGAGGATCTGACGCTGACGACTGGTGGGGGAGAAGGTGCTCACGGATGATCACTTTACGTCAAAATGAAGATTCCAGATGATCATATGGTCTCCTACAGTAGTGGGTGTCGAAAGAGGTCGACACAGAACTCGTTGAAATACCAGTGATTTACCAAGGAGGCCCTCATGATCGGAAATGCTCTCAACCGTGTTGCCATTGCCGTCGACGCCGCCTACTCCCGGTGGCTGGAGGATGTGCGGGGTCGCACTATAGGACCTGCGGCAAGCTCCTACGCACAAGGCATCCAGGCCCTGATCAAGGGTGACTTCCGAGTCGATGACGCCGTGTCCCTGGCGGCCTGAGCGCGTCGACTCAGTCCCAGGGCAGACCGACGAGCTTGCCCACGTGGCGTCCCAAGGCCATGTCCTCGTGCGCCTGGGCGATGTCGGCCAGAGGGTAGGAATGGACGGGCAGGAGATCGAGATCGCCCGACTCGATCCGGTCCAGGATCCGCTGAAGCACCTCTGCCGGCAGGTCCTGGGCCTGGCCGGAGTAGGTGGTCAGACGTACCCCGTTGGGGATCCAGTCCATCGGGTAGAAGTCAGAGATCGTCCACGAGTCAGACAGCATCCCGGAGAAGCAGACCGTTCCGTGAACCGCCGTCGCCGCCAGCGAGTCCTGCAGCGTCGGCACGCCGACCAGCTCAAGGACGGCGTGAACCCCACTCGGCTCTGCCTCGCGCAGCCGCGGAGCGACCTTTCCGTCGTCCAGGAGCGGGATGGCGCCTCGTGAGCGCAGTAGCTCCAGCCCGGCCTCGCGGCGGGAGGTCGCATAGACCCGGCAGCCCATGTCGGTTGCGAGCGCGGCCGTGGTCAGTCCGAGCGCCGAGGTACCTCCGCGTACGAGCAGGCTCTGCCCCGGCTGGAGATCCAGGCCTGTGGTCAGGGCTCCGTAGGCCGTCTGTAGTGTCTCGGGCACCGAGCCGATGACCTCCCAGGGCAGGCTGGAGCGGAAGGTGATGATCTGCGTGCGCGGTACGATGACGTACTGGGCGTATCCACCGTCGAAGACCCTTCCCATCCCGCCCATCATCGTGACCGTCTGGGTGCTGGGTGCCAGGATGCCCTCGGGGTCCAGGTCGATGACCCCGGAGGCCTCGATTCCCAGGATGCGAGGGAAGGTCATCCCCTCAGCCATGCCGTGCACGGAGTGGTACTCGCTGCGGTTGAGGCCGAAGGCCATGACCTTCAGACGCACCCAACCCTCGGGTGGGGCGGGAACCGGGAGCTCGACGACGTGGAGGTTGCTGATGCTCCCCGGTTCGCTGAGCCGGGCCGCCAGCATGGTTGGGGGAGTAGTAGCGTCAATCGTGTCCGGCATGTCTGCGCCTCCAGGGGGCGGGTGGTGGGTACCTGGGTATTTGCTTTCAATCCTGCACCAATCGCCTTGGTAAAGCCTGCCTCCCGGCAGCTCAGCAGGTGACGGCTGATACGGTTACCGCACGCCATACGGTCGTGCTGTCAGCGGCCATGAGAGGACATCCGGCACCTGCAATGAGCAGCACCATTATCTTCGACGCCGTCACCAAGCTGTACCCGGCCGGGAGGGGCGCCGGACCCGGCTCTCCCGCCGTCGACTCCTTCTCAGCCCGCATCGAGGCCGGCACCACCACCGTCCTGCTGGGTTCATCGGGCTGCGGCAAGACGACCCTGCTGCGCATGGTCAACCGCATGGTGGAGCCATCCAGCGGTCGGGTTCTCATCGACGACGAGGACATCGCCACCCGCGACGCCGTCGCTCTGCGTCGCTCCATCGGCTACGTCATGCAGAACGCGGGCCTGCTGCCGCACCGGCGCGTCATTGACAACATCACCCTCGTGCCCCGCCTCCAGGGCGCGGACCGCCGCGACGCCCGGCACCGGGCCCTCGAGCTGATGGATTTGCTCGACCTCGACCGCGACCTGGCCGGGCGCTACCCCCACCAGCTCTCCGGAGGTCAGGCCCAACGGGTCGGAGTGGCCCGGGCCCTGGCGGCCGATCCCGAGGTGCTCCTCATGGACGAGCCCTTCGGTGCCGTCGACCCCCTCGTGCGCCGCGAGCTCCAGCGCGAGATGGCCCGGATTCAGGTCGAGCTGGACAAGACGATCATCTTCGTCACCCACGACGTCGACGAGGCCCTCGCCCTGGGTGACGAGATCATCCTCCTGCGCGAGGGCGCCCAGATCGCCCAGCGCGGCAGCGGAGCCGAGTTGCTCGCCGACCCGGCCGACGACTTCGTGGCCCGCTTCCTCGGGCTCGACGACGCCGCACGCCAGCTACGGCTCAAGGACGTCGCCGAGACCCGGATCGTCCTGGACCGGGCCGGTCGCGTCGTCGGGCGCCTGTCCGAGGAGTCCGTCCTGGAGGCGGAGGGCCAGGCATGAACTGGGTCCTGGCCAACCTGCCCACCATCGCCGGGCACCTGCTGGCCCACCTGCTCCAGGCGGTCCCCGCGATCATCGCCTCCTTCGTCCTGGCGGTCCCCGTCGCCCGGCTGGCTCGCGCCTCCCGCCCGTTGCGCGCTGTGCTCGTGACCGGCTCCTCGCTGCTCTACGCCGTCCCCTCCCTGGCCCTGTTCGTCATCCTCCCCATCATCCTGGCCACCGGTATCCGCGACCCGCTCAACGTCATCGTGGCCCTGACCCTCTACGGGCTGGCGCTCCTGGTGCCGGCCACCGCTGACGCGCTGGACGCCGTTGACGCACGCGTCCTGGATGCCGCCACCGCCATGGGCATGGGGCGCATCCGCTGCTTCCTCACCGTTGAGCTGCCGCTGGCCGGCCCCGCGATCCTCACGGGTCTGCGTGTGGTGACGGTCTCGACGATCTCACTGACCACCGTCGGGGCGGTACTCGGTGTGCGCAGCCTCGGCTGGCTGTTCACCGACGGCTTCCAGCGCGGCATCACCGCGGAGATCGTCGCCGGTCTGGTCGCCACCGCGGCCCTGGCCCTTGTCCTGGACGGGCTCGTCCTCGCTCTGGGACGCCTGTGCCTGCCCTGGACCTGGAAGCGCGCCGGCGCCACCGGGCAGGTGCTCGAGGTGGACGGTGCGTCCGCGGCCGGCGGCCGTGAGGATGATGGCCGGGAGAAGCGGGAGGGCGAGTCATGAGGTTCGTCCTGGCCGCCCTGGCCTTTATCGCCGACCCCGCTCACTGGAGCAGTGCTATGGGGATCGGCCCGCTGATGATGCAGCACGCCGCGTACTCGCTGGCCGGCGTTCTCATCGCCGCTCTCATCGGAGTACCTACTGGCTGGTGGGTGGGCCACACCGGGTGCGGGCGCGCCTGGGTGCAGCCGCTCAGCGGCGCCGCCCGCTCCCTGCCCACCCTGGGCCTCATCACTCTGTTCGGTCTCGCACTCGGCGTCGGTTTGACCGCCCCCATGATCGCCTTCGTCGTCCTGGCCCTGCCCAGTGTCCTGGCCGGAGCCATGAGCGGCGTGCGGGCTGCCTCCGTCATGGCTGTCGACGGTGCTCGGGCCAGTGGCATGAGTGAGCTCCAGATCCTGGGAAGGGTGGAGATCCCCTTAGGGGCGCCGCTGCTCGTCGGCGGGCTGCGCTCGGCCAGCCTCCAGGTCATCTCCACCGCCACGCTGGCCGCCTACACCGGCGCCGGCGGGCTGGGCAGACTCATGTTCCTGGGCCTCAAGACTCAGGACTACGTCATGATGCTCGCCTCGGCAATGCTGGTCATCGCCCTCGCCCTGGCCTCCGAGGCCCTCTTCGCCCTCGCTCAGTGGGCTGTCACGCCCCCGGGCGCCCGGAAGCACCGGAAGGAATCAGCATGAACGCACGCTCCGCCCCGCGCTCCGGGAGACAACTGACGCGACGCGGCCTGCTGACCGGTGTCGGCGCACTGAGCGGACTGGCCGCCCTCAGCGCCTGCTCCAACACCGATCCCTTCGCCATCGACCAGGCCTCGGGGGGCTACTCCGGTGGCCCGATCATCATCGGCAGCCAGCAGTACTACTCCAATGAGATCATTGCCGAGCTCTACGCCCAGATGATGGAGAAAGTGGGACTGACCGTCACACGGCAGTACCAGATCGGCCAACGCGAGGTCTACCTGCCCGAGCTTGAGGCCGGCAAGATCCACGTCATCCCCGAGTACGGCGGCAACCTGCTGGAGTACTACAGCAAGACCTCCGCCTCAGGCAGCCCCACCGCTACGACAGGTGCCGCGGACCCTTCCCGCACCGCCAGCGATACTGCCTCCATCCAGGACACTCTGCTGAGGACTCTGCCGCACTCGCTGACCGTCCTGAACCCTGCCGAGGCGACGGATCAGGACTCCCTGACCGTCACCAAGGCCACCGCTCAGGCCCACTCCCTGACCTCGATTGCAGACCTGGCCTCCCTGGGGCGTCCCGTCACGATTGCCGCGAACTCGGAGTTCACCACCCGGCCCTACGGTCCCAAGGGCCTCAAGACGGTCTACGGCGTCGACGCCTCCGTCACGCCGGTGGAGGACTCCGGCGGTCCACTGACCGTCAAGGCGCTCACCGACGGCACCGTCGACGTCGCCGACATCTACTCAGCGGACCCTGCCATCCAGACGCAGAACCTCGTCATCCTGTCTGACCCTCAGATGCTCATCCTCCCGCAGAACGTCACCCCGCTGGTCTCGGCCTCACTGCCGGCCATCGCGGTAACCGCCATCAACCGGGTCTCGGCCCTGCTGGCCCCTGATGAGCTGCGCGCCCTCAACCGGCGCTCCACCGGTGAGGGCCTGAGCTCCAAGGTCATCGCCACCGACTGGCTCACCTCCAAGAAGCTGCTCTGAACGGAGAGCGGCCCGCAGTGCTCGGCGTGTCAGTGATGGCAGAGAGCGTGCGGACAACAGTTTGTGATCTCTTACATGCAGTCACTCTCTTTCGGAAAGTGAGTGCGCGTGAGAGAGTTTAGTTGTTCGTTCAACAACTAACGCTCAAGGAGCTCTCATGTCCGTCCCCTCCATCTCCATCATCGGCGCCGGCAACATCGGATCGGCGGTCGCGGGTCTGGCGGTCAAGGCCGGCGCCAGTACTCAGGTCCTGGTGCGCGACGCCTCCAAGGCCACCGACCTCTCGGGTGGCGACATCGCCGAGATCGGCTCGCCCCTGAGCGGTGACATCGTCGTCCTCGCCCTGCCCTACGCCGCCATCGACGAGGTCATCGCCACCTACGGCGCACAGGCCTTTGCCGGCAAGGTCGTCGTCGACCCGACCAACCCCCTGGACTTCACCACCCTCGACTCTCTCGTCCCTGCCGGCAGCTCTGCGAGCGCCGAGCTCGCCGTGAGGCTCCCGGACGCCCAGGTGGTCAAGGCCTTCAACACCGTCTTCGCCGCCGTCCTGGCGAGCGGTATCATCGGCGCTCGTCCGGCAACCGTCTTGGCCGCCTCCGACTCCGCGGAGGCCAAGGCGAGCCTGCGCTCGTTCGTCGAGGCTGCCGGACTGACGTGGGCAGACGCTGGCGAGCTCAAGCGGGCGGAGCGTCTGGAGGCGCTCGGAGCGCTGAACATCGCCCTGGGTGTCACGGAGCAGGTTGGTTGGACCGGCGGCCTCGCCGTCGTCGCTGAGTAAGGAGCACGGTCCGCGGGTAGCCTGTCACCCATGTCCGTCGTCGGCTGCTCACACGCGTGGGCGGCCGACGACGGATCAGCGACCAAGCACACGAGGAGACAACGTGGCCGACACTGAGCAGCCGACCGGCACGCATCATGCGGGGGAGATGGCGCCCAACCCCTATAGTCGCAGCTGCCCCTCACGTGGTCTGCTCAAGTCGCTCGGCGACCTGTGGACCGTGCTCGTCGTCGGGGCGCTCCACGAAGCGGACCAGCCGCAACGCTTCAAGGAGATAGCGACCCGCGTCGACGGTATCTCCACCAAGATGCTCACCCAGACCCTCAGGGGACTCGAGCGCGATGGACTCATCGAGCGCCATCAGTACCCTGAGATCCCGCCGCGAGTGACCTACGAGCTCACCGACTCTGGGCGAGGACTGGCGGAGGCACTCGCTCAGGTTGAGGCCTGGGCCACCGACCACCTCGGCGCTGTCACTGAGGCCCGGGCGCGCTATGACGCCACCCACTGAGTACCCATTGCGCTCACTGAGCGCGTCTAGAGGTGCCGCCACGTCTCCACTCGCCAGCGCGCGTCCCCGGACACGGGGCGCCACTGACCCTCCGGGTCGGACAGGGCGGGGTCGATGGCCCACTCCTGTGTGCTGATCCCGGGCGCTCGCACCGGCGCGGAGTCGAGCAGGCCTCGCTCGCGAGCCCGCTCAGTGGCATCCAGGTCCAGGACGCTGACAACGAGCACATTGGGCAGTCCTTCGGCCAGCGCCTGCTCGTAGACGCTGCCACCACCGATGACCCACAGGCGGGGGAGCCCAGCAGCACGCCCTTCGCGAGGGTCGTGCCCCAGCTCCGTGGCCAGGCCCCGCGCCGCCACCGAGAGCCCCTCGCGCAGTGAGCCAGCGCGGATCGCGCCCTCGGCCTGCCAGGACCGGTCACGGGTGAGGACCACGTTGCGTCGACCTGGCAGGGCGCCGGCCAATGACTCCCAGGTGGTGCGTCCCATGACCAGCCCGCAGCCCATGGTCGTGGCCTTGAAGTGGGCGAAGTCCGCGGGTACGCGCCACAGCATGCCGCCGTCGGCCCCCAGGAGGCCGGTCACGTCCTGGGCCCAGATCATTCCCAGGCCGCTCATACCGCGACCGGGGCCTTGATCGTGGGGTGGTGCTCGTAGCCCTGGGAAGCGTCGATGTCATCCATGTCGTAGGTGTCGATGGACGTGGCGCGCTTCAGGCGCAGCGTCGGGAAGGGGTATGCGCTCGGCACCCGGGAGAGCTGGGTGCGAACCTGCTCGACGTGGTTGTCATAGATGTGACAGTCCCCGCCGGTCCAGATGAGCTCACCGGGCTCCAGGTCCGCCTGCTGGGCGAGCATGTGGGTGAGCAGCGCGTAGGAGGCGATGTTGAAGGGCACGCCCAGGAACAGGTCGGCACTGCGCTGGTAGATCTGCAGGCTCAGACGACCATCGGCCACGTAGCACTGGAAGAAGGCGTGACAGGGCGCCAGGGCCATCGAGCCCAGGTCGGAGACGTTCCAGGCCGAGACCAGCATGCGCCGCGAGTCCGGGTCTGTGCGCAGCGTGTTGACGAGCCCGGTGACCTGGTCGATGGCGCCCCCGTCCCGGGTGGGCCAGGAGCGCCACTGGGAGCCGTAGACCGGTCCCAGCTCCCCGGAGCCATCGGCCCACTCGTCCCAGATCGTGATGCCCCGTTCCTGGAGCCAGCGCACGTTCGTGTCCCCGCGCAGGAACCACAGCAGCTCGCCCTTGACGGCCTTCATGGCCACGAACTTGGTGGTGATGCGCGGAAAGCCTTGTCCCAGGTCGTAGCGCAGCTGGCGGGCGAAGAGAGAACGCGTCCCGGTGCCGGTGCGGTCCGACTTCGGGGCGCCGTTGGTCAGGGCGTCCGCCAGAAGGTTCTCGTAGGCGGCGTCGACACCTGGCGGGGGGACGAGCCCCATCTGCTCCAGGGCCGGGTACCGGGTGGCCGACGGCGGTCGCCCGGTCGCGCTGCCGACGCCGCTCATGCGTCGATCACCTCGACACGGGAGTCGTCGACATAGCTGCCCAGAACGAGCTGGGGTCCCAGTGCGGCCTGCGCCCCCTCAATGACCTGGTTGGCCAGTGCCCGACCCCCGGACCAACCGATGGCGGCCCCGATCCCGAAGGGGATGAGGCGTCCCAGTGCCAGCGCCCCGCCTTTAGCGGCCGAGCGCTTGGCCACCCGCTTGATGAGATGGGCATTGATCGACTTCACCGATGGCAGCGGCATCTGCATGAGCATCTGCGCCGCCCAGAACATCGTGGACAGGCCCAGCTGGCCCTGAACCACCTCCGAGCCCTCCTTGCCCAGGAGCGCGGAGAGAACCAGGGCCCGACGGCGCTCGGCGTCGACGACGTGCACCCCCTGGATCTCCGCGACCGTCAGAACGTATGTGACGGCCGAGGCGATGAAGGCGGCGCTCTGGCCGACCGTCAGAGCGGCCGCTGCGCCGGTGCTGATCGCCGGCAGGGCGGCGGAGGCTCCGACCGCACCCGATGACAGCCCCGCGTCCCGCCGGAAGCGGGAGGCGGCCATCTCGACGAGCTCAGCGGAGTCCGCCCCGGGACGGTCCCGGCGCATCCGCGCCACCCGCTCCTCGATGCGGGCCGCCGGGATGGCAATGGCCTTGTCCAGGGCTCGTTCCAGCGAGGTGGCGGAGCGTTGGGTGCCGGAGGTGTTCACGGTTGTCTCCTCATGTGAGTGGGACAGGCGGCAGTGGGAGGGCGATGGAGAGGTGGAGAATCAGAGGCGCCCCGGGAGCCGGGGCGCCAGGGCCTCAGTCCTCGTTGGGGTCGACGATCGTCGTCGTGTAGGGGGCACCGTGCTCAATGGTGTGCCCCACGGTGCAGTGACGATCGACGGCGCTCGCAACCCGCTGGTTGAGCAGCTCACGCTGGCCGGCGTCGAGCGAGGACAGGTCGGTGACGATCTCGACCTGGAAGGACTCGTAGCGCTCCTCGGCGTCGTTCTTGACTGTCGAGCAGCCCACAGTGGCCTCGAAGTCCTCACCCAGGGCCTTGGCAAGGCGGTGGTCCGCCGAGAGGGTGTTGCAGGTCGCCAGTGCGATCTTCATCAGCTCACCGGGGGAGAACTCTCCCGGGCCCATGCCGATGCGTACCTCGGCACCGGCGGAGTTGCGGCCGATGTACTGACGTGTGCCTGTGCGCTCGGCCCACACGGCGCTGGGGGCGGAGGCGGAGGTGCTTGATGTGCTCATGGCCTGATCGTGCCACGAATCGGGGTCGGAGCCACTGCTGGCACCGGTGGACATGCCCGTGCTGCGCGTCTGGCGGAAAGAGGCGCAGCACGGGAATAACGGCGCCTGGAGGCCAGGCTCACAGGGGACGAGCGGATATGCGACGACGGAGGTGCTCAGTGCTCGGAGAGCCAGGCGGTGGCGCGGCGCTCCTCGTCCGCCACGACCCGCCCCACCATGCTCATTGCCTTCTCCTCAATGGTCTTGCCCACCAGGGGCACAGTGACCTTGAGGTCGACGTCGACGGTGACGGTGGTGGCCTCCTCGGCGCTGTCCGTGGCCGGAGCCATGGTGGAGGTGGCGCTGACCTTGACCGGGGCGTTCTTGATCGTCACGTCGTAGCCGCCGGAGCGTGAGCCGTCGTCCTTCGGCTCGCCCCAGGACTCAGCCACCGTGAAGGACACGGCGGAGCGCACCAGTCGTGAGGCGACAGAGGGCAGCTGAGAGGGCTGGATGGTCCCGGAGATGGTGGAGACGAATCCCTGACCGCGCTGGGCGACGTCGACCGAGGCGTCATTGAGCCCGGCTCGCCCGACCCGCTCCTCCTGGTAGGCGGGGTCGGCGAGCATCTGCGCGGTGCGCGCCGGACTTGCGGGATAGGTGATGGTGATGGTCTTCCTCATGGCTTGATCCTGCCATGTCCACCGGAACGGGGCACGTTCTGGTCATGGTGGGACCCGGGAGCCGCAGTGCGGCTCATACGGCTGACCGCGGCGGTGATCAGGGTTTGAACATGTGTCCTGCTTGGCAATTAGCCGGCTCAACGAGCCGGGTTCGCTCACTGCCGATAACCTTGAGAGGTGCCTAATCTTCTGCCCAGCGCCCTCAGAGACGCAGTCGACCTCGCTGAGGCCGACCTCGACTGGATCCACCAGCTGGTGGCCGACTGGCAGCTGATCGCGGACCTGTCCACCTCCGACCTGGTCCTGTGGGTGCGCACCCGCGCGGGGCGCTTCATCGCCGCCGGGCACACCCGCCCCTCAGGCGGAACCACTGTCCACCTCGAGGACGTTATCGGGCGACGCATGCCCGCCTCACGTGAGGCCATGGCCCTGGAGTCGCTGAGCACCGCCCAGATCCAGGACGCCGCCGAGCCGTACTGGACCGGCACCGCCGCGGTCCAGGAGGAGTACATCCCGGTTGTCCACGCCGGCACACCGATCGCGGTCGTCACCCGGGAGACCTCGGTGGGCGTCATCCGAGGAGGACGTATCGTCGAGCGGGAGATGGAGGAGATCGCCGACGTCCTGTGCCAGATGACCGCAGTGGGAGACTTCCCCATTCAGGGTGCCGGCACCACGATCCGCCATGGAACTCCTCGTGTGTCCGACGGCGTTCTGCGTCTGGACGAGGAGGGACGGATCGTCTACGTCAGCCCTAACGGGCGTTCCTGCTTCCACCGCCTGGGCATCGAGGGCGAGATGGAGGGCATCCAGCTCGCCGAGGCCGTCACCTCGATCATTCCGGCTCGCACCCCCGTCGATGAGACTCTGGCCGTGGTCCTCATGGGGCGGCAGGCCTGGCTCACCGAGGTCGAGGTCGGAGGCGTGTTCCTCTCGCTGCGCTCCATCCCTCTGGCACTGAACGGGCGCCGCTCCGGGGCGGCTCTCCTGGTCCGTGACGTCACCGAGGTGCGCCGGCGCGAGCAGGTCCTGCTCAACAAGGACGCCACCATCCGCGAGGTTCACCACCGGGTCAAGAACAACCTGCAGACCGTCTCGGCGCTGCTGCGGATGCAGGCACGTCGCGCCTCGAACGAGGAGACCCGCCAGGCCCTGTCCGAGGCCGAGCGGCGCGTGACCACCATCGCCACCGTTCACGACGCCTTGAGCCATAACGTCAATGAGCGGGTGGACTTCGACGACGTCTTCTCCTCCGTCCTGCGCATGGCGGCGGTCGTGGCCTCACCGACCGGGCAGGTCAGCACCGTTCTGGAGGGCTCGTTCGGCGTTGTCGACGCGGACACTGCCCAGGCCCTGGCCACCGTGCTGGCCGAGCTGGTCACCAACGCCGTCGAGCACGGGCTCGACGGACGTGACGGCCGAGTGACGGTCAAGGCATGCCGTGACGAGGATCGGCTCGAGGTTCACGTCATGGACGATGGTGCCGGCCTGTCTCCGGATACTCTCATGACCGGTCTGGGAACACGGATCGTCACCACACTTGTGCGCGGAGAACTGCGTGGGAGCATCGACTGGCAGTCTTTGAGCGGAGGAGGTACTGACGTCGTCATCCACGCTCGTCTTAACCAGAGGGCTGCCAGGAGTGACGCCTGACCGTTCGATACCTGGCTATCGAATACATCGACATCAATAAAACGGCGTTCGCACGTTTACTCGTGCGAACGCCGTTGCGTGAAGAACTTGATCGGCTTTCAGGACGACCGGCGGGCGCGAGCTGCGCGACGCTTGAGAGAACGACGCTCGTCCTCGCTCATGCCGCCCCAGACTCCGGCATCCTGACCGTTCTCCAGAGCCCACTTCAGGCAGGTGTCCACTACCTCGCAACGGCCGCACACCTCTTTGGCCTTGGCGATCTGGGCGATAGCGGGACCGGTGTTTCCTACGGGGAAGAAGAGCTCAGGGTCGACGGTGAGACATGCGGCTTGGCTGCGCCAGTCCATAAGGGCCCCCTTCAAGGTCATCAGTCACGCAGCTATCGCAGGCTCGGCTTGTCAGAGCTCGGCGGCCACGTCCGAGAACAACTTTCACACGCAGGGGGGCGGTGGGCAAGACTTCGATCGTGAGACCTGTGCCGATGCCCTGTCGTGATCCTCACAAGGGACTGGCATGTTGAGATAATGCCACTTTCCTTCATTGAGAATGCCTGTTAAACAGGGTGTTCAATAGGGAGGCCGTTGTTTTCAGGGCGGGGCAACACGATCTGAATCGGCAGACACGTTCCGCGATAGACGAGTGCCCCGCGTCCGGGAAGCGTCATCGCCCTCGGGTCGGTGACGGTTCTCAAGGACATTCCTGCGGCCTGATCGGCATGCCGCAGACCGGGCCACAGCACGACGAGCGCCTCGCGCTCACGCAACGTCGAGATCGCGCCTCGAAAGGTGGCGGCGACCTTCTCCGTTGAGGCTGACGCCAGGACTACCTCCGAGTGCGCCAGGGCGGTCTCCACGTGACTGGTGGTGGCGGCGTCCGCCAGATCCAGGTCATCGACGACGAGGACGTCTGGGGTGAGTACCTGGGCCAGCGCCCGCAGTGCCGTGGAACGCCCCGAGCCGGGTGGCCCGGCGACCAGGACGCTGGTGTGCTCCGGAAGCGCGACGGGAGCCGCCGCATCCCCTCCCACCGCCCAGGTGCCGCTGGGCACCTGCTCCCAGGTGATCCGTGCCGGTAGCGGCTCGAGCTTCAAGGCGGAGCGGCGGGCGCTGTCGGGGCGGGACGCAGTGGGGCCCTTGCGCAGGATGATCTGGCAGGCAGTCGTGTCCGCCCCGTCCAGGATGACTCCTCGCCCCGCTAGGCCACCGGTCACCACTCCGCGGGGAAGCCCTGCGAGAGCGGCCTGGGTGCTGGTGGCCGCGCCCAGGACCAGCCTCAGTCCCACGGAGATGGCCCAGCGAGAGGTGGAGGCAGCCAGCGGAGCGGTCAGCAGCAGGGGCATGCTCGTGGCCGTTGCGGTACGGATGACGGCCTCCAGCAGGGCGTTGCCCTGGCCGGGGCCCAGGACCTCATCAATGGCGGTGACGAGTGCCTCGACGTTGTCGAGGCACAGCAGATCGCCGCCCAGACGTCCACCGGCTGCGAGTCCCCACAGCCGGGCCAGGCGCCGCGGGTCCTCCACACCGACCACGGTTCCCACCCCGGGGTGTGTGAGGAGTCCGCCTGGGTCTGCAGTGGTGCCCCCGGTCTCAACGGAGCCGGTGAGTGCCGGGGTGGCGAGCCCGCACAGGTGCACTCCTCGACCTGCGCGCAGGACCGCAGTCGCAGCCGAGACCACGAGCGTGGAGCGGCCTGCACCAGGCGCCCCGAGCACCAGGAGAGGACGCGTGAGAGGCCAGTGCCACAGCCCCAGGCTCTGGCGGCGAGGAAGATCTGTGAGAGCCAGAAGCACTCGGTCACCAGCTGCCCCGTCCCGGACAGGTTCTCCGGGGTCCTTGAGGGGCCCCCGTGGGTCCCGGGGCCTTCCCAGCTCGAGCGCCCTGGCCTCATCGACAACGGCAGGCAGCGCGGGTGCCCAGGGACGCCATGGACGAACATGGCCGTCGGCAGCGCCCGAGACCAGGTCGACGATCTCCTGCACGTCGTGGGCCGAGCCGCACCAGGGGGCCTGAAGCACCTGGTCACCGACCACGTTGCCGCGGTCCTGTGGGCCGGCGCCGGATGCGTTGCCGGATCCGTCGGTACCGCCGATGAGGACTCGCCCGGGATGGCGGCTGAGCCTGGCGGCGCCATCGTGTCCCAAGACGTCCCTGGAGTCGGCGGCGTCGAGAACCCGTAGACACACCCGCAAGGAGGCGTTGGCCCGGATCGCGGGGGAGACGGTGCCCTGAGGGCGCTGCGTGGCCAGAATGAGGTGGATCCCCAGACTGCGTCCCTGAGCGGCGATGCGCACCAACGACTCCAGGACCTCGGCGTGCTCGCCGACCAGGGTGGCGAACTCGTCGACTGCCACGACCAGGTGGGGGATATCGGCTTGCGGTGGCAGGGAGGAGATGTCCTTGGCGCCGTGCTCGGCCAGGATCCTCTCGCGTCGGCGCACCTCGGTCTCCAAGGAGGACAGCGCCCGCTCGGTACCTGCCGGGTCCAGGTCGGTGAGGACCCCGGCCGTGTGGGGCAGCCCGGCGAGCGGGCCGAAGGCGGCCCCTCCCTTGTAGTCGACGAGGACCATGGTCAGGCGGTCCGGTGGGTGGGTCAGCGCCAGCTGCATCAGCCAGGAGATGAGCAGCTCGGACTTTCCCGATCCTGTTGTTCCGGCCAGCAGCGCGTGCGGGCCGTCCACCACCAGATCGGCCCGTACCGGCCCCTGAGACCCGACTCCCAGCACTGCGGACAGGGACGGTGCCCCTCCTCTCGTTGAGTGCGCCTGCTCCTCCCACCGTGCCCGCAGCTCGTGGGCGTCGAGGTCGTCCGTGACCTCACTGAGGACAACCAGGTCGGGAACGTCGTCGAGAGGCGATGATGACGTGGCTGGCGTCGTGATTCTGGAACGGCACAGGTGACGGACCGTGTCCCACCAGGCGGGCGAGCATGTCGGCGCCCCGACCGGGGCCGGGCGCGTGCTCAGCGCCTGCGGCGGAACCTGGTCTCCCGGGCAGGTCAGCAGC
Organism: Actinomyces naeslundii; assembly: GCF_001956585.1. Taxonomy (GTDB): domain Bacteria; phylum Actinomycetota; class Actinomycetes; order Actinomycetales; family Actinomycetaceae; genus Actinomyces; species Actinomyces naeslundii. Next base: position 127,776 of record NZ_MSRR01000006.1, read on the forward strand.
TGAGCGACGTGCGGATGCGCCTGCGGCCCCCAGGTGAGACGAGCTCCACGCAGGCCGGTCACCCTCTCGCCGCCCCGGTCTTCCGCTACGTCTGTCGTCGGCATGCACGCCAGGTCCTCCAGCTCGCTCAACCGGACCTCGTCACGGGCCAGGAGCTGGGCGCACCACCATCTCAGAGCGCTCTCGGCGTCCTCGCCCACCAGGGCCAGGCTCTCCCCGTCGGCGAGGGAGAGGACGCACCGTCGTCGGCGCACGCCAGTCCAGGCGGCCAGCGTCTCATGGGAGCCCGACGTCGCCACAGAGCCGTCTGCCTCGGGGGTCGCAGCGGACTGGACGGTGCTGGAGCGAGCCGCCAGGGCCAGCAGCATCGTGGCCGGATCAGGGCGGCCCCCTCGCCATCCCGGCTGGCGTCCGCCGTGACGCCGGCGACCGCGCCAATGAGTCCCCTCGGCGTGCCCGGTACGGCCTGCTCGGCGCTGTTGCAGGAAGGGGACCAGGCGCATAATCGTCATGGCGAGCATCGGCGCGACCATGATCATGCCCATCGCCCCTCGGTTCCCGGTCATGAACGCGATCGCCGCCGAGCCGGCCATGACCAGTGCGCAGACCAGTGCGGCCACCATCGACCAGGCCATCGACGAGGCCGACGCGGGAGCCGGCACCACGAGGTTGGCGGGGCGCCTGCGCAACTCAATCACAGTGTCCCCCAGACGCAGCAGCGTCCCCTCGCCCAGCCTGGTCTCCCCGCGCAGACGCAGCCACAGCCCCAGGTGCCAGTAGCGGTAGGTGCCGTTGGCCGATCCGCAGTCCTGGACCAGGACCCGGCCAGAGTACAGTCGTAGGCGCAGATGGCGGCGTGAGACTAGCGGATCGCTCAGCACCTCGCCGCGCCCCAGGACACGACCGTCCCTGACGGCCATCACCAGACCGCAGTCGGGACCGTCCAGAACCGCAAGGTGCCATGGGCCGGCCAGCGCGGCAAGAGCCGCGCCCGCAGCTGCTTCGCCCGCCGAGCGCGGGCGGAACGAGGAGGACGATACGGAGACGCGCTCCGAGTGGCGCGGACGGATGTTGAGGACGTCAGTGGTGGTACTCACCGCTCCAGAATCGCCGGTTGACTCTGCCACGTCGTCGGCAGGCCGCTCCGGCTGTGGACAGCATTGCCGTTCCTGGCCGTTTACGATCGCTGTGGTTACCTGTGAAGCCCGGATACCACCGTAATGGCCAGGTTCGCAGAGCCCATGTACTCCCGGTGCGCCTCTCGGGACGCCTGAAACCGATGGGACCCCGATTGAGGAAGGATGGCCCCATGACTGACACCGACGCTCCCCGCGGTTCTGCTCCTGGACCGGCCGCCCCGATTCTCTCAGCCTCTTCTCCGGCAGGTTCCAGTCAGCGGGGTGGGGCGGAGCTGGGCGCCGTCCCCGCTCGGGCCCGCAAACGCTGGGGCGAGCTGGTGCGTGACATTGAGGCTGCCCGCGACACCTACTACAACGCGGTCGACGCCGAGAGCCCTCTGTCCGATGCCGACTACGACGTCCTCTACCGGGAGCTGGAGGACCTGGAGTCCGCCCACCCGGCCCTGGCCCGGGCCGGATCACCGACCCGCAGCGTGGGAGGTCGCGCCGTCACCGACTTCGCTCCGGCCCCCCACCATCAGCGCATGTACTCCTTGCAGGACGTCTTCTCCCTCGATGAGGTCCAGGAGTGGGCAGAGCGCATGACGGTCGAGACCGGGGTGGCCGACAACGAGCTCGCCATGACCGCCGAGGTCAAGATTGATGGCCTGGCCGTCGCCCTGACCTACGAGGACGGAATCCTCACCCGGGCCGCGACCCGTGGTGACGGCACCACGGGCGAGGACGTGACCGGCAACGTGCGCACCATTGCCTCCGTCCCCCTGATCCTGAGCGGTGACGCCCACCCCTCCCTGCTCGAGGTGCGCGGTGAGGTCTACTTCCCCACCCAGGAGTTCGAGGCCTTCAACGAGGAGCGCCGTACCCGCAACGTGCAGCGGCAGGCCGACGGTGCCCCGCTCCTGCAGGTCTTTGCCAATCCTCGCAATGCCGCCGCAGGCTCACTGCGCCAGAAGAACCCGGCTGTCACCGCCTCCCGGCCCCTGGCGATGATCGCCCACGGGGTGGGTGCGATCACTCCGGCTCCGGGGGAGGGGCTCCCAACCTGGCAGCACGAGTGGTACGAGCTCCTGGCCGGTTGGGGACTGCCGGTCTCCCCGTACACCGCTGTGGTGCGAGGACGCTCAGAGCGCGAGGCGTACATCGAGCACTACGCCGCCCACCGCCACGACCTCATCCACGAGATCGACGGTATCGTCTTCAAGCTCGACGACCACTCCCTCCAGCGCCGCCTCGGCCACACCTCCCGGGTGCCTCGCTGGGCCACGGCCTACAAGTACCCGCCCGAGGAGGTCCGCACCCGCCTGCTGGACATCGCCGTCCAGGTCGGGCGCACCGGACGCGTCACCCCCTTCGGCATGATGGAACCGGTCCTCGTTGCCGGTTCGACGGTGGCCCGAGCCACCCTTCACAACGCCACTGAGGTGGCACGCAAGGGTGTGCGCGTCGGGGACATGGTCATCGTGCGCAAGGCCGGTGACGTCATCCCCGAGATCCTGGGACCGGTCGCCGACCTGCGCGACGGCAGCGAGCGGGAATTCGTTATGCCGACGCACTGTCCCTCCTGCGGAACCGAGCTGGCGCCCGCCAAGGACGGCGACGTCGACCTGCGCTGCCCCAATACCCGCTCCTGCCCCGCTCAGCTGACCGAGCGGATCGCCCACATCGGCTCGCGGGGCGCTCTGGACATCGAGGGGCTGGGCGACGAGGCCGCCGGGGCCCTCACCCGGCCCGATGCCGGACGCCGAGAGGCCCTGACCGCGCTCGCGGCGGGGCGGAGCCTGGAGACCGAACGCGGACGACTCGGCCTGCCTGCCGGTGAGCTCGACGCCCTGCACGCCTCCCAGCGGGTGGAGGCCGTCGAGGAGCTTCTGAGACAGGCGGGGATCGCCGAGCAGACGCCGGTGCTCACCGGTGAGGCCACCCTGTTCGACCTGACCGAGGACGACCTGCGCGAGGTCTTCGTGTGGCGCCCCGTCTCCCGCCGGGGTGCCCCCACCGGGGACTGGCGCTTGAGCCGCTTCTTCTGGACCAAGCAGAGCTACGACGCCGACGGTGAGGTCAAGAAGGTGACAGCACCCGGTAAGAACGCTGTCGCCATGCTCTCCCAGCTCCGCGACGCCCGCACCCGCCCGCTCTGGCGCATCCTGGTGGCGCTGTCCGTGCGCCACGTCGGGCCGACCGCCGCCAGGGCCCTGGCCTCGCGCTTCAGGTCCCTGGAGGCCTTGTGCCAGGCTGACGTCTCCGCGCTGGCCGAGGTCGACGGCGTGGGGTCCACCATCGCCGAGTCCTGGGTGCGGTGGCGCGAGGTCGACTGGCACCGCGAGATCCTCAGCCGTTGGGAGGCAGCGGGGGTTCGCACCCAGGAGGAGGCCTCGGACCAGCAGGAGGAGCCGGCGCGGACCCTGGAGGGGCTGACCGTCGTCGTCACCGGCTCTCTTGAGGGATTCACTCGTGACAGTGCCAAGGAGGCCATCGTCTCGCGAGGGGGCAAGGCCTCGGGGAGCGTCTCGAAGAAGACGAGCTTCGTCGTCGTCGGAGACAAGGCCGGCTCCAAGGAGGCCAAGGCCCGAGAACTGGGACTGACGATCCTTGACGAGGACGGCTTTGTGACGCTGCTGGAAGGAGGGCCCCAGGCGGTCTCCTGACACCTCGTCAGCGGGGGCGGG
>NZ_MSRR01000007.1 GCF_001956585.1 Actinomyces naeslundii
CCAACTGCGCCATAGCCCCGTTCGGGCGTCGCTCTCGTGCGGCGACGCGGATAACTGTATGAAGTTCGGCCCCGCTGGAGCAAATCCACGACGCGTGTACTACCTCACCCACTCAGCCGAGGATCCTGCCGAGCGGACTGGGATCCACCGACGGTCCGGCATTCCACTTCACCACGGACCAGTTCGGAGGCCGCTTGTTGGTACGCATGAGCGCGTAGCAGCAGTTGCTCATGCCGCGCAGACCGAACCACTGCTGGGGGTCCATCCCCAGCAGGTACGTAGCCCCCAGGTTGGTGGCCGCCCCGTGGGAGACCGCCACGATGACATCGTCCTTCCCTGCGTCGGCGGCAATGTCCCTGAGCGCCTCCCCCACTCGCTGCGCGGTCTGACGGCGCCCCTCGATCCCGAACTGGGGAAGGTCGCCACCGGCGCGCCAGGTGGCGTAGTGGTCGGGCCACTGCTTCTCAATATCGGTTGCCTTGAGCCCCTCCCACTGCCCGAAGGACTTCTCCGCCAGCCCTGGGGCGATCTCGACGCTCAGCCCGGTCAGAGAAGCCAGGACCTCGGCAGTGGCCCGCGCCCGCAGCAACGGGGAGGAGACGATGCGTGTAGGACCTAGCGCCGCGATGCAGTCGGCTGCACGGCGAGCCTGCTCGCGACCGGTGTCATTGAGGGGGATGTCGACTCGCCCCTGGATGCGTCCCTGAAGGTTGTAGTCGGTCTGCCCGTGACGCCACAGGATGAGGTCGGTCATGAGGCGGCATCCTCCTGGCCGCCGCCCTCATCTTCCTTCGGACCGTCCGGCTGCGTCAGGTCCGTCGGCAGCTCGACGGTCGGGCAGTCCTTCCACAGGCGCTCCAGCGAGTAGAACTCCCGGTCCTCGTTCTGCAGGACGTGGACGACAACGTCACCGTAGTCCACCAGCACCCAGTGTGCGTCGGCGAAGCCCTCACGGGTGCGGCGCTTGACCCCGGCACCGTGCATGGCCTCGTCAACCGCATCGACGATGGCGTGGACGTGGCGATCGTTCGAGCCGGAGGCCAGCAGGAACACATCGGTCAGGCCGAGTCGCTCGGAGACATCAATTGCGGCGAGGTGCTCCGCCTTCTTGTCGGCTGCGGCACGAGCCGCGGCAAGAGTCAGACGGGTGGCATGTTCAGTGGCGGGCACGGATCTCCTTCGGGCGGTCAGGCATCATGCAGCGGCGACTGTACCGTGCGCACCATCGTCATACGACCTGTCGGATCCACTCCCCAGCGCCCACGGCGCTCATGGCACTGGCGCTGTTACTGCCGTTGGCGATCAGCAGCCACGCGACAACCGCGATGATGAGCAGCAGGACGACGACGATGAGCAGGGCCATGAGCACCTTTCCGATGCGCGAGGAGGAATTGGCCTGTTCCACTGGCAGGACGTGATCCGGGGTGGGAACCCGCCCAGTCACCTCATTGACCGGAGCCAGATAGGGCTCCTCAGGCGCCTCAGCAGCCGGGACCGCCACGGAGTCCCACTCGGAGCCGCCGACCGGACCATTGCCGGTCTCGACCTCATCTGCGTAGAAGGCGTAGGGACCGACTGCCTCACCAGACATCGCAACGGCGGGATCGGTGGCATCGGCCACTCCGCTCACGATCGTCTCCTGGAAGCTGTCCACCTGGGAGGGCTGGTGCAGCGACTTCCACTGCGGGGCTCCGGGGGTGCCGAACTCGACCTCCGGCTGCTCGGACGGCGTGGGCATCGCGGCCTGCGCCTCGACATCGACCGTGACGGTCTCCTGCGTCATCGGCTCCTCGATGGAGGCGACGCCGTAGACATCCTGAGCGTCAGCGGCCTCCTGGGCGGACGGCGAGCTGTCGACGGGTTGAACCGAGCTGAGCTCACCCGTGGACACGTTGACGGTGCGCACCCCCTGCGCAGCGGCCGGAATGCGCACGATGGGACGGCGCACCGAGCCGGCTGAGGACGCCGAGCCGGCGCTCAGACCACTGCGTGCAGACTCGGCCGCCTGCGGGGCTCCAGCCTGTCCGAAGGTAGCGAAGTCGGCAGCGCCGGACGCCGATGTCGACACGGCGGGGACCGCACTGACGGCTTCCGCCGACTGGGAGGAGGGCTGCGAGGAGGCCGCAGAGGCCGCCGAAGACGGCGCCTCGTCCGACTGGGCGCTCGGAGAGAAGTCCTCTCGATAGTCGTAGGGGCCGGCAGCGAGCTCCTCAGCCTCCGTCCCACCGGTGTCCTCGCCAGGAGCCTGGAGCGCCGCCCCGTCCTGGTCACCTCTCTCCTCGGCGTCCGAGGCGGGTCCTCCCTCAAGGCGCTCCTTGAGCGAGAAACGCGTGGGCACCGGCGCGGGCTCGGAGCTGGTGTCCTGGGCCCAGTGGGCGTCGTAGTCCAGAGTCGCCACCGGCAGGTCGACCGCCTCCATGAGGCCCGTCTCGATCTCGGAGATCGCCACGGCCTCAGCCGCCGACAATGAGCGCCAGCTCGGCGCGGAGGCGGACGGCCCCTCGGGAACGGAGAGGTTGAGAGGCGGGTTCTGTCCCTCCTGCTCGAGGTAGAACTCCCCTTCACCCACTGCTGGGAACTCGACCGATTCCTCCAGGCCGGTCCCGGCGTCGTCGCCAGAGGGTGCGGAGGAACGAGAGGTGACCGAAGCGGGATCGGCAAGAGGGTCCTGGAGGGCCTGGGCCTGCTCAGGGGTGATCTCTCCGGCCTCAACGGCCGCTCTGAGCGCCTTGGCCTCCTCACGCAGACGCCTCATCTCACGTCGGGTCAGGAGCGGCTGCTGACCGGTCAGGATCGCCTCACGCTCGGCGGCGCGCTCCGCCTGTCGGATCGCACGACGACTGCCGCGTGGAGCGTGCTCATCCTGCGTCGGCTCCTCGGTCGTGGGGGCATTGACGCCGGTCTGCTCAGTGCTCACCGTCGTTCTCCTTCCTCAGGGACTGCTCGCGGGCCACTCTCGCCGTCATCGACGTCGCCGACGCCGGCCGCAAGGCCATACGATAAAGCCCGTACTTGCGTATGTACTGCACGACACCATCAGGAACGAGGTACCACACCGGTGATCCCTCTCCGACTCGCTGACGGCAGTCCGTCGACGAGATGGCCATGGCAGGCACCTCCACCAGCGAGATCCTGTCGCGGGGAACCCCGGAGTCACTGAGGACGTGCCCCGGCCGCGTCACCCCCACCAGGTGGGCCAGGTCGAAGATGCCCTCACTGTCCTTCCAGGTGAGGATCTGCGCCAGGGCGTCTGCACCGGTGATGAAGTACAGCTCCGCGCCGGGATACTCGGCCGCGATGTCATGAAGAGTGTCGATCGTGTACGTCGTACCGCCCCGGTCGATGTCGACCCGGGAGACCGTGAACCTCGGGTTGGAGGCAGTGGCGATAACCGTCATGAGGTAACGGTGCTCGGCCGGAGAGACCCGGCGATCCTTCTTGAAGGGCTGGGCCCAGGTGGGTACGAAGATGACCTCATCGAGGGCGAAGACGTTCTGGACCTCACTGGCTGCCACGAGGTGCCCATGGTGGATCGGATCAAAGGTTCCTCCCATGATACCGATGCGAAGCGGACGAGCAGACTGGGTCACGCGCTGCGCCTCGCTTCTTTCCTGGGGGACACGTTGGCTCTCCTCAACCGGTTCGGACAACTGCAGTTGGCGAACATACTGCCACGGCCTGCACCCATTGTGGGTCTCCGCAACGCCATAAGCGAGTTGTCAGCCAACGGCGCAGAGACACAAGAAGACACTCAGGGCGTTACCAGCACCCTGTCAGGCATCCAGAGCGCGTCCGGCAGCCCCCAGCGCCGGTGCCGGTTTCCCGAGCCGGGCAGGCAGCAGGCTCGGCGCCGGCAGGCCGGCCATGAGGTCAGCGACCCGTTGACGCAGCGGCTCCAGGAAGACGGCCTCTCCCGCCCGAGTCAGCTCCGAGCTCAGGACGACGTCGAGAGGGCCGAGCAGACCGCCACCGCGAGCGATGAGGTCAGCGAGCGCATCCAGGCCCGTGTCCCAGACACGGCGCGCCTCCCGGTCCCCTGAACGCATCGCACTGAGGAGCGAGTCGAGCCCCGAGGAGGGAGAACCGGTGCGCCCGGCGCCGATGTCGTCGGAAACGCCTGAGCCAACCGAGCCGGTGGAGTCAGTGGAGTCATCGACGATGCCGGCGGTATAGCGCCTGACCATCGCGTCAACGGAGGCGACGTCCTCCAGGCAGGCCCTCTCCCCGCTCCAGTCGGGATCGGGAACCAGGACCCGCCCGATCTGACCTGCCCAACCACCGCCGAGCACCGGGGCGCCGTTGAGAAGCACGGCGCAGGAGATGTGCTCAGCAACAGACAGGAAGAGGCAGTTCTCCCCAGCGGCTCCCCACCGACTCTCCGCCCAGGCGCCGCAACGAGCATCCTGATAAAGCGCCACCTCGGCCGACTCAGCAGCCGTGCCCGCCAGAGACTGACTCACCAGGCTCGCCAGCGGGACGTCCTGCAGCCCCAGCGCGCCGCTGCGACAGACGTGCCCCTCATCCTCGTCGACGACGCCCGGCACGCAGACCCCAACGGCCAGAGCCGACGTCTTCACCGCCTCGGCCACCTCGCCGGCACGCTCATCAGCAGCGCTTGCGCGCAAGGAGGCGATCACACCGGCGACCTCCTCCGCCAGCCGATGACCATTCGAGTGACCCCCCTCCGGGAGACCGCGTTCCAGGCAGGAGATGACACGCCCTCGCCCATCGGCAACAACCGCGGTGATGCCGTCGGCACCGACGGCGACCCCCAGCGCAACAGCGCGTTCCTTGGAGCAGGAGCACTCGGAAAGGTCTGCGGGATGTCCCATGTTTTCTCTGTTCTCGGGGGCAGGGCGGCAAGCCCACGGGACCACCACCCCACACGTTGGTGTGATTGATATCGACGACAGTAGCAAGGTTCGTATCGCTATGTGTCGCTCTCAGCGGGCAGCCGAGGGCATGACTGATTATGCTGACGTCAGCACACCGACTACCTGCCGCGCGGTCACCAGGATAAGGCAAATAGTTGATGTACAAATCATGTACGCGCTCAGCCCCACCCCCTCTCCGCCCCGCACCACCCCCCTTGACCCCCAGGAGGATCGAGATGTCTCGGCATGATCGCCATTCGGCCATCCTCGACATCGTCATGGACGAGGGCAGTGTCCATATCGACGACATCATCACGCGGTTGGGGGTCTCAGCGGCGACCGCACGGCGCGACCTCGACCACCTGGCGGATCAGCAGCTCATCAGCCGCACCCGCGGCGGTGCCATCGCCAACCCCACCTCCACCGAGCCGCCTCTGCGCTATCGCACCTCGAAGATGGCTGATGAGAAGGCCCGCATCGCCAAGGCGGCGGCAGCCATGGTGCACCCGGGCGACACCATCGGCCTCAACGGCGGCACCTCAACCACCGAGGTGGCCCGGGAGATCGTGCTGCTGCCGGATCTGACCGACCCGGACGTGCCGGTCACCCTGGTGACCAACGCCGTCAACATCGCCAACGAGATGACGGTGCGCCAGTGCGTACGCGTCGTCGTCACCGGCGGGATCGCACGCCCCCGATCCTTCGAGCTCACTGGCCCGCTGGCCGAGCTCATCCTGCCCTCGATCAGCGTGGACACACTCTTCCTGGGCGTCCAGGGCCTCGATGAGCGGGGCGCCTACGCTCAGCACGACGGCGAGGCAGCCGTTAACGCCGCCCTGGTCAGTGCCGCCCAACGCGTCGTCGTCGTGTGCGACAGCTCCAAGCTCGGTTCCACCGCCTTCGCCCTCATCTGCCCCACCAGCTCGATCGACGTGGTCATCACCGACGACGGCGCCCCCGCCGACCAGGTCGAGGTCCTGCGTCGGGCGGGAGCCGAGGTACGGCTGGTCTAGCCTCCGAGAAACCTGAGAGCTTTCTCATCCACCCTTAATCGTCGTCTTCTCCTGGCCGGTCAGGATCGTCTCAGAACGACCCTGACCTGACACCGAGAGAAGAGACGACCCATGACAACCGCTCCCCTACGGGTGGCGCTCTACAGCCACGACGCCAAGGGGCTGGGGCACCTTCGCCGCAACCTCGCTCTGGCCCATCACCTGGCCCGAGCACTGCCGGGACTCACCGGCCGTAACGTCACCGGCCTGGTCATCACCGGGCTGGCTCCGGGACAGGAGCACAGGCTTCCTGACGGTTTCGACTGGCTGGTACTGCCGGGGGTCAAGAAGGCCAAGGGCGTCTACCTGCCTCAACGCCTGCGTATCACCCGTGAGGACCTGGGCCTGGTCCGCAGCGCTCTGCTGTCCGGTGTCCTGACGACCTTCACCCCGGACCTGCTCATCATCGACCGTCATCCCTACGGGGTGCACCAGGAGCTGCGCGAGCCCCTGGCACGTCTACGTCAGGCGAGCCCCCGCGCGCGCGTGGTGCTCGGCCTGCGCGAGGTCCTGGACACACCCGTGACCGTGCAGCGCGAGTGGGAGGAGCTCGGCGAGGCCGACACGCTGCGACGGCTCATCGACGAGGTCTGGGTCTACGGGGACGACTCGGTCCACGACCTGAGCGCTACTGGTGAGGCTCCGACGGCGCTTGAGGAGCGGATGCGCTACACCGGTTACCTCGCCCATGGCCGCGATGCCGCAGAGGCCACTCACGGTTCCGAGGCGTCAGAAGCCCTGGCCGGTAACGCCGAGGCTGCCGGAACCTTCATCCTGACCACCGCCGGCGGCGGCTCCGACGGCGTCAACCTGCTGCGTACCGCAGCCGCGGCGCGTGTCCCCGACGGGTACCGGCACGTCGTGGTCACCGGCCCCCAGCTCGACGCCGCCCTGTTCCACCAGGTCGCTCAGACAGCCGGCCCCCGCACCATCGTGCGCCGGTCCTGGCCCGGGATGAGCCACCACATCCAGCAGGCCGCAGCGGTCATCTCGATGGGCGGCTACAACACGGTCAGCGAGATCCTCGCCTCCGACACCCCGGCCCTCCTCGTCCCCCGAGAGACGCCTCGCCTCGAGCAGCTCATCCGGGCCACTGCTCTGAAGCACGCGGGCGCCATCGACCTCTTGAGAGTCACGGACCTGAGCACTGCGGCACTCGAGGACTGGCTCACCGAGCGGCTGAGCGATCAGGACGCCGGCACTCGCAGCCAGCTGGCGGGGCGACGTCGTCTGCGCCTGGACGGTCTGGAAACCGTCCCCCTGCTCGCCGCCGAGCTCCTCGGCAACCGGGACGACGTCCTCGACACCCGCCTCACTCACCTCACCAGCCACACCGTCAGCCTCACCAGGATGGAGATCCCCGCATGAGTCCCGCAACCGATCACCGGCAAGACACTCATCAGAACGGTGCCCGCATCGGATACGTCCTCAAGGTCTACCCGCGCTTCTCGGAGACCTTCATCGTCACCGAGATCCTCGCCCGCGAGGCCCAGGGCGAGGACCTGAGCATCTACGCGCTGCGCCCTACCACGGACTCGCGCTTCCACCCCGAGATCGCCCGGGTGGCCGCCCGGGTCAACTGGGTGGGCCGGCCGGTACGGGCCATCGACATGTGGAGCCTGCTCACCGACGGCCTGACCCGCCAGGACGACCGCGAGCGCTTCGCCGCCATCATGGCGGTGCTGGCCGACCTTCCCGGTGACGAGGTGGCTCAGGGCGTGGAGCTGGCGCGTCAGGCGCGCAGGGACTCCATCACGCACCTGCACGCGCACTTCGCGTCCCTGGCGGGCCGGGTCGCATGGATCGCCTCGGCCCTGACCGGCATCCCCTACACCGTGACCACCCACGCCAAGGACATCTTCCATGAGTCGGTGGATCCCGTGTGGCTGCGCCGGATCTGCGCCGACGCGCAACGAGTCGTCGCCATCAGCCGCTACAACGAGGCGCACCTGGGCAAGGTCCTAGCGGGAACAGGGGCCACGGTGTCGCTGCGCTACAACGCCATCGAGCTGGACCGCTTCTCCTACCGGGCCCCGCAGCCGGTGGCGTCCGGGAGGAGCGGACCGCTTCGGGTGTGCGCCGTGGGCCGCCTGGTGCCCAAGAAGGGCTTCGCCGATCTGATCGAGGCGGTGCGGATCCTGGTGAGCTCCAGCGTCGACGTCGAGGTGGAGCTGGCCGGTGACGGTGAGGAGCGCGAGCGCCTGACCGCGCAGATCGACCGCCTGGGACTGGCCAGCAGGGTTCGTCTGCTGGGTCCGCTCACGCAGGCGGAGGTGCGTGGTCTGTTGGCGCGCTCGGACGTGTTCGCAGCACCCTGCATCGAGGCGACCGACGGCAACATCGATGGTCTGCCCACGGTGGTCCTGGAGGCGATGGCCTGCGGGACACCGGTGGTGGCCACAGCGGTCTCGGGACTGCCGGAGGTGGTTCACGACGGCGTCACCGGGCTCCTGCTGCCGCCCGGGGACCCTGCCGAGCTGGCGATGGCCCTGCGCGGGATCGCGCTGGGCGAGGTCGACACCGTCTCCTTGTCACGTGGGGCGCGCAGGCTCATCGAGGAGCACTTCGACTCCCGTGCCCAGGCCGAGGTGCTGGCCGCCTGGCAGTCGGGCCCCCGCCCCGCTCCCGCCGCGAGCCTGACCGATCAGGAAGGAGCCGCCTGATGCGGATCGCCTACATCTGCTGCGACCCGGGCATCCCGGTGTTCGGGACCAAGGGCGCCTCAGTGCACATCCAGGAGGTCGTCCGCGAGCTGCGATCCATCGGCCATGAGGTGGCCCTGTACGCCGTGCGCTCCGGAAAGCACGTTCCCGACGACCTCACCGACCTCGAGCTGCACCTGGAGGCCGTGGCCGACGTCGAGCCCGCCGAGCGGGAGCAGGCGCAGGCGCACGCCGCGGAGCGGATCGTCTCCCGGGTGATCGCCGACGGCGCCGACCTGGTCTACGAGCGATACTCCCTGTTCTCCACGGCACTGGCCGACATCACGGCCGCCACCGGAGTGCCGGGGATCCTGGAGGTCAATGCCCCGCTGATCGATGAGCAGCGTCGTCACCGCTCGCTGGTGGACGCCTCCGGCGCGGCGCAGGTGCTGCACCGTCAGGTGGCGGCCGCCCGGGCCACGGTGTGCGTCTCGGACCCGGTGGCCGACTGGGTGCGTCGCCGCACCGCCGATCTGCCGGACGCGAACGACGTCGTGGGCAGGATCCACACGGTTCCCAACGGTGTGAGCGTGCGCCGTATCCAGCCCCAGCCGGAGGACCCGGACCGGGTGGTCGTCACCTTCGTGGGGACTCTCAAGCCCTGGCACGGGGTGGCCGACCTCATCACGGCGGCGGCCCTGGCACGCCAGAGCTGGAGCCTGCGGATCATCGGGGACGGCCCCGAGATGGACTCGCTGCGTGCCCAGGCCGGACGCCTGGGGGTGGAGGTGGACTTCCGTGGGGCGGTCGCGCCGCAGGACATTCCCACCCACGTGGCAGGCTCGGCGATCGGAGTGGCCCCTTACCCGGACCTGGGTGGGGGCGAGCAGCAGTACTTCTCCCCCATGAAGGTTCTGGAGTACCTGGCCGCGGGGCTCGCGGTCGTGGCCTCCGACGTCGGACAGGTCCCCCAGCTGCTTGAGGACGGCTCTGGACGGCACGGTGTGCTCGTAGCCCCCTCGGACCCCACAGCGCTGGCCGCGGCCCTGGATGATCTGGCGGTATGCCCGGACCGGCGCGCCCGCATGGGCCGCAGCGGGCGCCTTCTGGCCGAGCAGCGCCACTCCTGGCGTCGGACCGTCGCCCGGATCCTGGAGCTGGCCGGCCTCGCTCAGGGTGGTGAGCGGTGATGGGTGCGCCTGTGCTTCGGCACGCGGCCCAGGCGCACCGCTCCCCCATGTGCCAGACCTTGCGCCTGATAGGGCCCGATGCCGCGCCGCAGTGGCGTCTCATGGCCGGGGGCACGGTGGTGCTTCTGGCGGAAGTGGCCTTCCGGGTGCTGGAGCCCTGGCCCCTGAAGGTCGTCATCGACTCGTTGGTGGCCTCCATGGGCCGGCACACGGGCAGCGCACCCGCCACGATCTCCTCCTTGGTGGGGCTGGGCGTGGTCCTCCTGGTGCTCGTGGCCGGCCGGGCGGGGTGCAACTACCTGGCCACCGTGGCCTTCGCCCTGGTCGGTTCGCGCACGGCGGCCTCCCTGCGCAGTCGCGCCTTCCACCACGTCCAGGGGCTCTCCCAGCAGTTCCACGCCCGCAACCGCAGCGCGGACACTGTTCAGCGTCTCATCGCCGACGTCAACCGCATGCAGGAGGTGGCCGTCACCGCCGGCCTGCCGATGGCCGCCAATACCTTGACCCTGCTGGTCATGGTCGTGGTCATGGTGTTCCTGGACCCGCTGCTGGCCATGATCGTGGTCATGGCGGTAGTGGCCTTCGCGATCGCCTCCTCCGGCAACTCTCGACGGATCTCCGCGGCCTCCCTGCGCAGCCGCAAGTCGGAGGGGAACCTGGCCAACACGGCCCAGGAGGCGCTCGGCGCGATCAAGGTGGTCCAGGCCTACGGTCTGGAACCCCTGCTGCACAAGCGCTTCACGGGCGCCAACACCGTCTCGCTGAGCGAGGGAGTGCGTTCACGCCGTATCGCCGCGCGCCTGGAACGTTCCACGGACGTCATCGTCGGCGTGGCCACGGCCGTGGTCATGGTCGGCGGGGGCATCCGAGTCCTGAACGGCGCCATGTCTCCGGGAGACCTCGTGCTCTTCACGACCTACCTGCGCACCACCATGAAGCCGCTTCGGGACATGGCCAAGTACACCGGCCGCATCGCCCGGGCGACGGCCTCGGGCGAGCGGGTCGCCGACCTCATGGCGGTCGAGCCCGAGATCGTCTCCCCGCACAACGCCGTCGTACTGGACCGGGTCCACGGCATGGTCCACTTCGATCACGTGCACGCCGCCTACGAGGGCCGCCGGGTGCTCCACGGCGTGAGCCTGACAGTGGTCTCCGGTGAGCACGTGGCGCTCGTGGGGCCGTCGGGCTCAGGCAAGTCCACCCTGGTCTCCCTGGTGGTGCGAGCCCTGGATCCGACGTCGGGCACGGTCAGTCTCGACGGTTACAGCCTCGACGACCTGGACCTGAGGTTCCTGCGCTCGCAGGTCTCCGTCCTGCACCAGGAGGCGGTGCTGCTGACCGGCACGATCCGGGAGAACATCCGTCTGGGACGGCCAGACGCCACCGACGAGGAGGTCGAGGCGGCCGCGCGCGCCGCCCACGCCCATGACTTCATCACCCAGATGCCTGAGGGCTATGACACGCCCGTGGGCGAGCGGGGCGGCACCCTCTCCGGGGGCCAGCGTCAGCGCATCGCCATCGCCCGGGCGCTGCTGCGCGACTCGCCGATCATCATCCTGGACGAGGCGACCACCGGACTGGACCCCGCCTCGACGTCGGCGGTGCTCGAGGCGATCGATGAGCTGGTGACCGGGCGCACAACGCTGACGGTCACCCACGACCCTCAGGCCGCGATGCGCGCCGACCGGGTGGTGTGGATCCAGGACGGGCGGATCCTGTTGGAGGGCAGCCCGCAGCGGCTCCTGGACACCTCGGCCGAGTTCCGCCGGTGGGCGAACAGCCATCTGTCCAGCTCCTTCGCCCTGGAGGGGAGCGGATCGTGAACCTTCCAGTCGCGACAGCGACCACGGCCGACGCCGTCTCCACGCTGCTCGACGCCGACCGGCTCAGTGAGCTCCTCGACCAACCTGTGCGGGCAGGCCGGCTGCGCATCAAGCCGAACGTCTCGGTCCTGGTGTCCTTGACAGATCGCTCCACCGGGCTCACGTCCGGGTGGGCTCGGCTGCTCTGGCCGGTCTCGCATTCCAAGGCCGCCCAGGCCGAGCGCCTGGCCGCATCATTGGGACTCGACCAGGCTCCGGTCACCCGGGGTGCAGACGGCGACCTGCTGCTGCAGAGCGGTCCGGTTCACACCGATCCCAAGCTGGCCGAGCCGATGGCGGGCGCCGCCCGCCAGGGGGTACTGCGACCCTGGAAGGCCGGGGACGTCCTGCGCTACAACCCCTCACGGCGTCTCGTGCTGCGAGACGGCTCCACGGTGCTGCGGATACGTATTCGGCCCGGTGACCCGGCCGACGACGTCCATCGTGCCCTGGCCGAGCTCCTCCCGGTCCCGCGTCTGCTCGACTCCGAGTCCGTGGCCCGGTGCCAGGGGCATGTCAGCATCCAGCAGTGGTGCGGCGACACGAACCTGGCCGAGCTCTTCGACGCCCGTACCGCTGAGCACACCACGTCCGAGGTCGTCTCCGAGACCGCAGCCGGTGCCACGCGGCGCGTGGGGGCGCTGCTGGCCGAGCTGCACTCCTGCGTGGAAGCGCTGAAGCCGGAGCTCGTCGACCGGCTGCCTCACCGGCATCCCGATCCTCGGGACCTGGCCGAGGTTCATGCCCGTCAGCTCGATGCCCTGGACCCCGACCTGGCACGCCGCGTGCGGGCGGTGGGCGGCATGCTGCCCGCCCGGCTGCCGGGCGATCCGGTCCTCGCTCACGGCGACGCCTCCCCCGACCAGGTGTTGTACGAGCGCTCCTCCGGGCGGATCTGGCTGACCGACTTCGACCGGGTGCGCCTAGCGCCGGCAGTCGCCGACCTGGGCTCCTACCTCGCGGTGGCTCCGGCCTCCCAAGAGCGCGCCCTGCTGGAGGGCTACGCCGAGCGCCGACCGGTGCCCTGCGCCGAGCAGCTGGGGGTGGCGGTCGCCCGCTCGCGCCTGGCGCGGCTGGCCGACCCTCTGCGCCGAGCCGATCCGTCCTGGCGTGAGCGCATCGGAGCGGAGCTGGCCGTCATTGAGCGCATCGCCCGGTCACCTGAGAAGGAGGTCGGGTGGGCATGAGCGAAGCCGCGACTACGACACGGATGACTGAGATGACACAGAAACCAGAAGTAACCGGCATGCTGAGCACGCTGCGCGCGATCCCGGGGCTGCGCCGCGCCTGGCCCGAGCACCGGAGCTCGGGCTCCACGAGCATGAGCATCGAGTGCGTCGATGGGGAAGGGCGTCTGCGCGCCGGTCACGTCACCGCCGGAGCGACTCCCGACCTGCTGCCCTATGCCACTGACCCGGCCCTGCCTGCCTTGTCCACGCACCTGACCGGGGCGCTCGTCGTCCACCGCGCCGGCCGCCGCGCCGTGGTGATGGAGGATTCCCGGGTTCGCAAGATCGTACGACCCCTCAGGGCCGTCTCCCTGGTACGTGCGCACACGAGCGCCGCCTCGGTGCTGCGAGTCACCGGCCTGCGCACCCCCAGGATCCTGGGCAACGAGGACGACGTCGTCGATCTCGAGCTGCTGCCCGGCCGCAGCCTCGACGAGCTCGGCGATGCCGGCCTGCCCGGGTGGCAGCGGCTCACGGACTCCTGGGCCCACCTGGCCCACGACAAGGCGGACCTGCCCGTCCACGGGCCGCGTCAGGAGACCGAGGTGCTGCGCCGATGGTTCGCCTCCGCCCAACGCCACGGAGTCATCGACCAGCCGGCTCCCCTGCACGAGCAGGTGGTGGACACCTGCCTGAGCCTGCGGGAGGACGACGGGGAGCGCGTCATCGCCCACCGCGACCTCCACGACGGCCAGCTCCTGTGGGACGGAATCGATCTCTCCCTGCTCGACCTGGACACCGCGGCCATGGCCGAGGCTGCTCTCGACCTGGGCAACCTCTGGGCCCATGCGGATCTCATGGCGGTTCAGGGACGGCTCAGCCCCGAGGCCCACGCACAGGTCCGCGGGCTGCTCGACAACCTGGCCCGCACGCTGCCCATGACGGCGGAGCGTCTGGAGACCTACTACCGATCCTCGGCGCTGCGACTCGTCTTCGTCCACGCCTTCCGGCCCATCGCCCACCAGTGGCTGCCCATCTGGGTGCGCCACTGCCTGGGGCACGCCTCGCCTTTCGCCCCCCTCGACCTCAGCAACGATTGGAACAACTCATGACCCCTCTCAAGCTCACCGTCATCGGCTGCGGATACCTCGGTGCCGTCCACGCCGCCGCTATGGCACACCTGGGACACCACGTCCTGGGAATCGATACCCGGACCGAGCAGGTCGAGGCCCTCTCCCAGGGCCGCGCCCCCTTCTACGAGCCGGGCCTTCCCGAGCTGCTGATCACCGGCGTCCAGCAGGGCGATCTGCGCTTCACCTCGGCGCCGACGGCGGCGGAGCTGGCCGAGGCCGACGTCCACTTCATCGCCGTGGGCACCCCGCAGTCCGCCACCGGCGGTGAGGCGGATCTGAGCCAGCTGTGGAGCGTGGTCGACATGCTTCATGACGCCCTGCCCGAGGGCGGGCGCAGCGTCGTGGTGGGCAAGTCGACCGTTCCTGTCGGCACCGCCCAACAGGTGGCCGAGCGCCTGGCCGACCGCGCTCTGGTGCTGTGGAACCCCGAGTTCCTGCGCGAGGGCTTCGCCGTGGCCGACACCCTCCACCCCGACCGCATCGTCTACGGGATGCCCGCCGACTCCCGCGACGCCCAGGAGGCCCAGGCCGCTCTCGACGCCGTCTACCGGCCCCTGCTGGAGGAGGGCATTCCCCGCATCGTCACCGACTACCCCACCGCCGAGCTGGTCAAGACCGCAGCGAACTCCTTCCTGGCCACCAAGATCAGCTTCATCAACGCCATGGCCCACCTGTGCGACACCGCGGGTGCCGATGTCACTGTCCTGGCCGACGCGATCGGCCACGACCCGCGCATCGGCAGGCGCTTCCTCCAGGCCGGTGTCGGATTCGGCGGAGGCTGCCTGCCCAAGGACATCCGGGCTCTGCAGGCCAGCGCCGACATTCACGGCGCCAGGCACCTGGCGGACCTGCTGGGGCGGGTCGACTCCATCAATCGCGAGCAGCGCGACCGGATCGTCGAGCTGGCTCGCACCCACGTGGGAGGAGACTTCTCCGGCAAGGCGATCACCATCCTGGGAGCCGCCTTCAAGCCCCTGAGCGACGACGTGCGCGACTCCCCCGCCCTGGACGTCGCCTCCCGCCTGGCCGACCTCGGGGCGGAGGTGACCGTCTGCGACCCGCAGGCCCTGCCCGTCGTGGCCAGGTCCCACCCCCATCTCACGGTGGAGGAGGACCCCCGCACCGCGCTCAAGGGCGCCGAGCTGGTCCTGCTCCTGACCGAGTGGGACCAGTTCGTGGCCCTCGACCCTGCTGACGCTGCCACCGACGTCGCCGATCGCGTCATCATCGACGGACGCAACGCCCTGGACCCGGTGGCATGGCGCCAGGCCGGGTGGACCTACGCGGGGGTGGGACGCTGAGTACTGCCGCAACCGGTTCCGCCCGGACCCGGACTCGCCGAACGGAGCCCAGTGGATCCGGGCACAATGGCGACGTGACCTCACTGATGCCCACCCGTACCATCACCATCGGTACCCGCGTCATGTGGGCGATCGTGCTGGTCGCAGGCGTCGCACTGGTCACCTGCGGTGCGATCGTGTGGGCGCTGGGGCACTCGAGCGTGTCGGCCGACGCCACGAACCGGCTCGAGCACAGCCGAGACCGGATCCGCGAGCTGGCCGCGGAGGGTACGGATCCCTCCAGCGGCCGGCCCTTGGAGGACGTCTCAGCGGTGCTTCGCGTCCACATCCAGCGTACTGCGGAGGGACCCGGTGAGGCCGAGCTCGGATTCGTGGGGACCAGCTCCAATACGGAGCTGGTCTGGGTCTCCTCCGACAACGTCTCCTTCCGCCCGGAGAAGGACGCGAAGCTGCTCAAGCACGTGACCTCCCGGGCCGCCGCATCGGAGTCGGTCATCGAGACGGTACGCACCCCCTCATCGAGCTACCGGGTCCTCGTCGTCCCGGTCCAGGGCGGCTCCCAGCACGGGGCACTCGTGCACGTCATCGACCTCAAGGTCGCCGAGTCCCAGCTCCTGCGCACCATGGCCTTCTACGCCGCGGCGGCCGTCTTCACCGTCGCCCTGGTGACCGGCCTGGCCTGGTTCGCCGTCGAGCGGCTCCTGCGCCCCATCGAGCAGCTGCGGCGCGCCACCGAGTCCATCGGCGAGGACGACCTGACCACCCGGGTCCCGGTCAAGGGCCGAGACGATCTGACCGCCCTGGCCGCAGCCGTCAACCGGATGCTGGACCGGGTCCAGACCTCGGTGGAGGCGCAGCGCAACCTGCTCGACGACGTCGGCCACGAGCTGCGTACGCCCATCGCCGTGGTCCGTGGGCACCTAGAGCTCACCGACCCCTCCGACCCCGAGGATGTGCACCAGACCCAGCTGCTGGCCATTGATGAGCTCGACCGGATGGGTGTGCTCATCGATGATCTGATCCTGCTGGCCAAGAGCGCCCAGAGCGACTTCATCACTCCGGTGGACACCGATGTCGCCGAGCTCACCGAGATGGTCTTCGACAAGTCCCTCGCCCTGGGCGAGCGCCGGTGGCAACTGGAGTCGGCGGCCTTCACCCGCGCGATGATCGATCCCACCCGAATCACCCAGGCCTGGCTCCAACTGGTGGCCAATGCCGTGAAGTACTCCAGTCACTACAGCACCGTCCGCCTGGGCTCGGCGGTGAGGGACGGACGCCTGCTGATGTGGGTGGGCGACGAGGGCATCGGGATCGCCGCCGAGGAGATCGAGGTGGTGCGTCAACGGTTCAAACGCACCGCCGGTGCTCAGGAGATGAGCTCGGGAACAGGGCTGGGACTGAGTATCGTGGAGACGATCGTCGCAGCGCACGGGGGGCGACTGGACATACGCTCTGAGGTGGGCGAGGGATCGGTGTTCACCATGACGATCCCTCTGGAGGCGTCCCCTGTTCCGTCCTCGTCCGAGACCGCGACCTCGGGCGACGTCGGTGCCTCACCCCCTGAACAGTCCCCGACAGCGTCCAAGGAGTGACCCACCATGAGCAGCATCCTCATCATTGAGGACGAGCCCCGCATCGTCGCGTTCCTCACCAAGGGCCTCAAAGCGGCCGGGTTCACCACGCACACTACCGCCGCAGGACGGGAGGCCGTGGAGCTCGCACTCCAGACAAGCTTCGACCTCATCATCCTGGACGTGGGCCTACCCGACATCGACGGTTTCGAGGTGCTCCAACAGCTACGTGGTCAGGGGGTGACGGCGCCGGTCATCATGCTTACGGCGCGCTCCTCGGTGGCCGATCGCGTCGCCGGGCTCGAGGGCGGCGCGGACGACTACATGCCCAAGCCCTTCTCCTTCGAGGAGCTCCTGGCCCGTATCCGGGTGCGACTGCGTCCGGAGGCTGCGGGAGCGGACCAGATGAGGTTGACCCACCGCGACATGGTCCTGGACCTGCGCACCCGGACCCTGACGCTGGAGGGCCGGACAGTGGAGCTCTCGGCTCGGGAGTTCGCCCTGGCCGAGACCTTCATGCGCCACCCCGGCCAGGTCCTCAGCCGTGAGCAGCTCCTGAGCACCGTGTGGGGGCTGGACTTCGACCCCGGCTCCAACGTGGTGGAGGTCTACGTCTCCTACCTGCGCAACAAGCTGGGCAGGGACAGGGTGGAGACGGTACGCGGCATGGGTTACCGGCTCACCTGATCCGCCGCCCCCGCGACGCCGCGCACTGGCCGGTGACCGCGGCGTCAGCCATCTCGTCAGTCGTCCATTCAGTCATCGATGTCGCGGTCGTCGTCATCGGCTTCTTTTTGCACACCGTTTCTGGCCGGCTTCCTGTCGTCGTCATCATTGTCGACCTCGGTGCGGGAGTCATCGGATCCCCCGGTCGCGGCCGGGGCAACGGGAGCAGCGGGCGCTACCTGATGACTGCCGTGGTCGACGGCGACAGGAGGATCGGGCTCAACCGCCTGAGGCGCGTGGCCCTGCGTCGAGGAGTCCGATGAGTCTGCGGCTCCCGCTTCGGCGCTGCCCGGCTCGTGCTGGGTACTGCTGGCACCGCCGGCACTCCGGCTCGGCCTCGCCGTGGTCGAGGACTGGGATGACGTGACCTGTGGGGTTGCCGTCAGGACGATTCCCGGCTCCTTCGCCGACTCGGCGGGGTGGGAGAACACCATGCGGGTGACCGCGAGCAGGAGGCCCGCTGTCACAACGACGACCGTGGTGGCAACGACGCGGCCACGACCGAAACGACGCAGCAGACTCTCCACTCCAGCGTCCCCCTTCTCCCTCGGTTGTCCTGGACCCGTCCGACTTTCGTCGACCGTAACACGAATGAGATGACAAAGCACTGGAGCACGGCACCGGGAGAATCACAGAACTGATCCGCCCGCTTCTTAGAATCAGCACAACTCCAAGGCGTCCCAACGTTGCTCGGAGGCGCGAGAACTCAGGGACGGATGTGGCCAGCGCCCTCGACGATCCAGGTCGTCGTCGTCAGCTCGGTCAGGCCCATGGGGCCGCGGGCGTGGAGCTTCTGGGTGGAGATTCCCAGCTCGGCGCCCAGGCCCAGCTGCCCGCCGTCGGTGAAGCGGGTCGAGGCGTTGACCATAATGGCCGCCGAGTCCATACCGGCGATGAAGGCGTTGATGACACCCACGTCCTGGGCGAGGACCGCCTCGGTGTGCCCGGTGGTGTGGGACCGGATGTGGTCGATGGCCTCCTCCAGGTTCTCGACAACGCGCACGGCCAGGTCCAGTGACCCGTACTCGGTGTCCCAGTCGGCCTCGGTGGCCTCGGTCAGGAACGCCTCGCGTCCGCTGCCGGAAGCGACTTCGGCCAGGATCCGGCGAGCGACGGGATCGGCGTGCAAGGTGGTGTCCTTGCCCCACAGGGCGGCAGCAGCGGCCGGTAGGTAGCTGGCGGCGACGTCGGCGTGGACCAGGAGCGTCTCGGCGGCATTGCACACGCCGACGCGCTGGGTCTTGGCATTGACGATGATGTCCACCGCCGTCTCGAGATCGGCGCTGGAGTCGACGTAGACGTGGCAGTTGCCCGATCCGGTCTCAATGACGGGGACGGTGGACTGCTCGACGACGGTACGGATGAGCCCGGCCCCGCCGCGAGGCACGAGGGCATCGACCAGACCGTGGGCGCGCATGAGGGCGCGGGCCCCGTCCCGACCTGCGGCATCGACGCTCGCAACGAGGTCTGCGGGCAGTCCCTGCGCCTCCAGGGCGCCGCGCAGGGCCGCGACGATGGCGGCGTTGGAGTCCTGGGCGGCGCTGCCTCCGCGCAGGACAATGGCGTTGCCGGACTTGACGGCCAGGGCGGCGGTGTCGACGGTGACGTTGGGGCGGGCCTCGTAGATCATGCCGACGACGCCCAGTGGCACCCGCACCCGGCGCACTCGCAGTCCGTTGGGCATGACCGAGCCGTCAACGACCTGACCAACGGGGTCGGGCAGGGCGGCCACCTCGTGCAGCGAGTCGGCGATGGCTGACAGCCGCTCGCTGTCCAGGGCCAGGCGGTCGAGGAGACCGGCCTTCATTCCCGCCTGGCGTCCACGCTCCAGATCGGCGGCGTTGGCCGCAAGGATCGCTTCGCCGTGCTCGGTGAGGCTGCGGGCCATGGCCTCCAGGGCGGCATCCTTGACGGCACGTGGAGCCCCGGCAAGGCTCCGTTGCGCCACACGGGCTGAGCGGGCGGTTGCGGTGACAAGCTCGTAGGCGTCGACGTCGTTCATAGGGCCACCATAGAAGAAGATTCCTCCTCAGCAGGAGCCCCTGAGGAAGGGCGGGAGGGCAACGGGGTCGCCGTAGGGGTGGGAGCTCAGGGGCGGCGGCGACTGCATCCACGGCCCGGTGGGCGGCCAACCGGAAGGCTGCTGCGGGGGCGAGTGACTCACCCGACCATTGTGTCCTACCGATCGATCGAATCACCGGGGCCCGTGGTGGCCCCCGACATGGTGGCCTCAGACTCCGGCGGTACGGGGCAGCTCGGCGAGGTCGTCACGATGAACGACGGGAGCCACGTGATCGGGCGCAGGCACCCCTTCCGCCCGGGCCACCAGGACCTCACGCAGCTCGGCAGCGGCGTAGCGGCAGATCCCACGGGCCAGGGTGCGCTCGGGACCGACGACGTCGACCACGGCCCCCGACTCGAAGTCGCCGTCGATGCCGGTTAGGCCGGGCAGCAGGAGCGACTTCTTACCGACGGTCAGGGCATGGGCGGCACCGGCGTCGACCAGCAGGCGCCCCTCGGGCTGGGAGGCGTGGGCCATCCACAGCCGGCGACTGGGGCGGTGCGGCCCGGTGGGCTCGAACCAGGTCCCCAGGTCCACCGGAACCTGGACCTCCCCGAGAAGGCCGGCGGCGTCGTCGGCCCGGGCGATGAGGGTCGTGGTGCCCGAGGCGCAGGCGATGGTGGCGGCCTGAAGCTTGGTGGTCATGCCGCCGGTGCCCACGAAGGAGCCGCGCCCGGAGACGCTGACTCCCTCCAGGTCGGCGGCTGAGCGCACGTATCGGATGGGCTCGGCACCGGGGGTCCCGGGACGCGCGGTCCACAGGCCGTCGACGTCGGTGAGCAGCACCAGGACGTCGGCGGTCACCAGATGGGCCACGAGGGCGGCCAGGCGGTCATTGTCGCCGAGGCTGAACTCACTGGTGGCCACCGCGTCGTTCTCGTTGATGATGGGGACGGCCCCCAGTGAGAGCAGGGAGTCGAAGGTGGCGCGCACCGTGCGGTAGTGGCTGCGGATGGCGACGTCGTGGGCGGTCAGGAGAACCTGGGCGGTCACCAACCCGTATGCGCTCATCGCGGTCTCCCAGCGGGCAGCGAGCCGTCCCTGGCCCACGGAGGCGGCCGCCTGCAGAAGACTCAGCTCGTCGGGGCGCCGGCTCAGCCCCAGGGGGACCAGGCCCGAGGCGACGGCACCGGAGGAGACGAGGACGACGTCGTGGCCGCGCCGCCGCATGCCGGCGAAGAGGCCGGCCAGGATGTCGATACGGTTGAGGTCGAGCCCGCCGTCGGCGCGCGTCAGGGAGGAGGAGCCGACCTTGACCACCACGCGGGCGCCCTCCGGCAACCGTCTCGGACGTCCCTGCCCGTGGCTCGCGCTTCTGTCAGTCGCTGCTGGAGTCACTGGTACCCGCCTGTCAGTCCTCGTCGTCCTCGTGCCAGGTGGCGGCGTCGGTCCACAGCCCCTCGGCGGCCTCATCACGCAGCTGCTGGCGCGCGGCCTCCTTGGCGTCCATCATCTCGTGGTACTGGCTGCGCCGCTCCACGTTGGTCCGACGCCGACTGCCCTCCAGGCGCAGGTCGGTACCGCGGGCGCCCAGCAGCTCGGGGCCAGTGGTCATCGAGGGCTCCCAGGTGAAGAGCACTCCCCCGTCGACCTCACCGATGAGAACGGCGTCACCGGCGTGGGCACCGGCCTTGACGAGCTCGTCCTCAACCCCGGCCGCGGCCAGGCGGTCTGCGAGGTAACCCACGGCCTCGTCATTGGAGAAGTCGGTCTGACGCACCCACCGCTCGGGGCGCTGCCCGCGGACCTGGTAGACCTGCCCCTCGCTGGGGTGAGCCAGCGGACGCACCTGGGCGACGCTCTCCTTCTCCCGGCGCCCGACCGCCGCCGGACGGATGACGGGACGCGGCTCACCGGTCCCACCGGACTCGCTGGGCCGGCCACCGCCCTCGGCGGCCGTCGCCGGGACCATCTCACGGGCCCGCTCGACCTCACCGGCCAGGGCGAAGGACAGGGGCCGCAGCCCCGTGTGCGCGACCGCTGAGATGATGTGGACGGGCAGACCCCGGGCCTCGATGTCGGCACGCACGAACTCGGCGAGCTCGGCGGCGTCGGGGACGTCAACCTTGTTGAGCACCACGATGCGGGGCCGCTCCATGAGCGGGATCCGGCCAGTGAGTGAGGGATCGTCCTCCTGGTCGCCAAGGCGCTCGGAGTAGGCGGCGAGCTCGGCCTCGATGGTGTCCAGGTCGGACAGAGGGTCGCGGCCCGGCTCAAGGGTGGCGCAGTCCAGGACGTGCACGATGACGGCGCAGCGCTCGATATGCCGCAGGAAGTCCAGCCCCAGCCCCTTGCCCTGGGAGGCACCGGGGATGAGTCCGGGGACGTCGGCGATCGTGTAGCGGACATCGCCGGCCTCGACGACCCCGAGGTTGGGCACAAGGGTCGTGAAGGGGTAGTCGGCGATCTTGGGGCGGGCCGCGCTCATGGCGGCGATGAGGGAGGACTTACCGGCACTGGGGTAGCCCACCAGGGCGACGTCGGCGATGGTCTTGAGCTCTAACGTGACGTCCCTGGCCTGGCCGGGCTCTCCCAGAAGGTGGAAGCCAGGGGCCTTGCGCTTGGAGGACGCCAGTGAGAAGTTGCCGCGCCCGCCGGTGCCGCCCTCGGCGACCACGATACTGGCGCCCTCGCCCACGAGGTCGGCGATGACCTGACCACCCGTGTCCTTGACCACGGTGCCCTCGGGCACGGGCAGGACAAGGTCCTTGCCGTCGGTACCGCGACGCCAGTCCCCCATACCGGGCGTACCATTTCCGGCCCGCTGGTGCGGGGAGCGGTGGTAGCTCAGCAGCGTCGTCACCCGAGGGTCGACGGCCAGGACGACGTCCCCGCCGTGACCGCCGTCGCCGCCGTCGGGACCGGCCAGGGGCTTGAACTTCTCACGGTGCACGGAGGTACAGCCGTTGCCGCCGTCGCCGCCGGCCACGTGGAGGACCACTCGGTCAATGAAGCTGGGCATGGGGTCTCCTGTGAGTCCGGGGATAGCGCGAGGGCGGACGGCAGGTGCCGTCCGCCCTCATGCGACGTGTGAGGTGCTCGGGGCTCAGGCCTCGGGAAGCACGACGTTGACGACCCGGCGACCGCGGAAGGTGCCGAACTCGACGTTGCCGGCAGCGGTGGCGAACAGGGTGTCGTCGTTGCCGCGGCCGACGTTGCGGCCGGGGTGGAAGTGGGTGCCGCGCTGGCGGACGATGATCTCGCCGGCCTTGACGAACTGACCTCCGAAGCGCTTGACGCCGAGGCGCTGCGCGTTGGAGTCGCGGCCGTTACGGGAGGAACCAAGACCCTTCTTGTGTGCCATGGTTTAAGGCTTCTTTCTTCTCGAGCGTGTGCGTTCAGGATGCCCGCGTACTGGCTGGCGCCGGGGCGGTCACTTGATGGCGGTGACCTTGACGGCCGTCAGCTGAGCGCGGTGGCCCTGGCGCTTGCGGAAGCCGGTCTTGTTCTTGAACTTGAGGATGTTGATCTTGGGGCCCTTCTCGTCACCGATGATCTCTGCGGTGACGGAGGACTTGGCCAGGTCGGCGGCAGCGGTGGTCACCTTGTCGCCGTCCACCAGCATGACGGGGGCGAGGGTGACCTCGTCGCCGATCTCACCAGCAAGCTTGTCGACAACCACGACGTCGCCGACGGAGACCTTCTCCTGACGGCCGCCGGCCTTGACGATCGCGTAGACCACTTGAATGCTCATCTCTGTAGATTCTTCGAAAGGCTCTCACGCGCTGCAAGGCTCTGATCAGCCTCGCCGGGAGGGCCCTGTCCTGGGCAATGGCGCAAGACGCACCGGCAGATAACTCTAGGCGATCATGTCGCCCGCACCAACCTCCGACCTCTTCTACTCCCTGTGTTCTTGGGCACGAAGCCCCCTGGGCCCTAGGCCGACGCGTCGGAGGTCTCTGAAGAATTCTCCGACGACGGCGCAGCGCTCTTGGCAGTGGCCCGTCTCCTGGTTCTCCTGGCGGGCTTCTCGCCCACCGATTCCTCAGGCGTCTCACCGGGCTGCTGCTCGGCAGGAGCCTCGGGTCCGTTGCCGGTCTTCTTCTCAGCCTTCTTCTCAGTCTTCTTGCCGGTCTTCTTCTCAGCCTTCTCGGTCTTCTTGCCAGTCCTCTTGGCGGCCTTCCTCTCCGAGGCCTTCTCGGCCGACTTCCTAGCCCTGGACCTGGCCGGCCCGTCCTCGCCGGTGGAGGCCTGAGTGTCCTGGGTATCCTGGGTATCCTGGATATCGCCGTCCTCGACCACGTCATGCGCCATCTCGGCCTGCTCCTCACCAGCCCCCTGCGGACCGACGGCCTCCTGAGGCTCCGGGCTCTCCTGCTCAGCCTCCTTGTGAGCCTGCTCAGCAGCTGCCGCGATCTGGGCCAGGGCGCCGCGGACCGCGGCCCGGGCCTCGTCATCAGCCCCGGACTCGGGCGAGCCGACGACGTCACGGCCCCCGGATCCCTTGCCGCGACCGGAGCCCTTAGCGCTCTTGGAGCTCTTGGTCTCCTGGGAGTCCTTCTTGCTCTCCTTCCTACCGGCAGCCGCCTGCTCCTCGCGGTTCTTGCGCCCTCGCGAGCGCCCGCCGCCGCGAGAGGCCGAGGCCGACATGTCGATCTGCTGGTTCTCCACGGGCTCGTCGTGAACGATGAAGCCGCGGCCCTTGCAGTGCTCGCAGGTGGTGGAGAAGGCCTCGACCAGTCCCTGTCCGACCCGCTTGCGGGTCATCTGAACCAGGCCGAGGGAGGTGACCTCGGTGACCTGGTGGCGGGTGCGGTCACGGCCCAGGCACTCCACGAGCCGGCGCAGGACGAGATCCCGGTTGGACTCCAGGACCATGTCGACGAAGTCGATGACGACCATGCCGCCGATGTCGCGCAGGCGCAGCTGGCGCACGATCTCCTCGGCGGCCTCGAGGTTGTTACGGGTGACGGTCTCCTCCAGGGTGCCGCCAGCCCCGGTGAAGCGACCGGTGTTGACGTCGATGACGGTCATCGCCTCGGTGCGGTCGATGACCAGGGTGCCACCGCTGGGCAGCCAGACCTTGCGGTCGAAGCCCTTGGCGAGCTGCTCGTCCACGCGATGGGCGGCGAAGACCTCCTCAGGTCCGGTCCAGTGCTCGAGCCGCTCGGCCAGGTCCGGGCTGACCTCGTCGATGTACTGGGAGATCGTCGACCAGGTCCTGTCCCCGGAGACGATGAGCTTGCGGAAGTCCTCGTTGAAGACGTCACGGATGACCCTCACGGCGAGCTCGGGCTCTCCCTTGAGGAGGACCGGGGCCTTGCCGCTGCCCTTCATGACGGAGGACGCCTTCTTCTCGATGGCCTCCCACTGAGCGACGAGCCGCTCGACGTCGGAGGTCAGCTGCTCCTGACTGGCCCCCTCCGCGGCGGTGCGCACGATGACTCCGGCGGAGTCGGGGACGATCCGCTTGAGGATCTTCTTGAGGCGGCTGCGCTCGGTGTCGGGCAGCTTGCGCGAGATCCCCGTCATGGAGCCGCCGGGAACAAGGACCAGGTAGCGGCCCGCCAAGGTGATCTGACTGGTGAGGCGGGCGCCCTTGTGCCCGATGGGGTCCTTGGTGACCTGGACCAGAACGGTGTCCCCGCTGGAGAGCGCGTCCTCGATCCGGCGGGGCCGCCCCTCCAGTCCCGCGGCGTCCCAGTTGACCTCGCCGGCGTAGAGCACGGCGTTGCGTCCCTTGCCAAGGTCCACGAAGGCGGCCTCCATGGAGGGCAGGACGTTCTGGACCCGACCGACGTAGACGTTGCCGACCATGGAGGTCTGGGTGTGCCGGGAGACGTAGTGCTCCACGAGGAGCCCGTCCTCCAGGACGGCGATCTGGTTGAGGCCATCGGACTCGCGCACGATCATCTGGCGGTCCACGGACTCGCGGCGGGCCAGGAACTCGGCCTCGGTGACGATGGGCCGACGACGTCCGGCCGCCCGCCCCTCCCGGCGGCGCTGACGCTTGGCCTCCAACCGGGTGGATCCCTTGAGGGCGGTCACCTCATCACGCGGGTCACCACTGTCCGAGCGGGTACGGGACCGACGCCGCCGCCGGCGCGATCCGGACGCGGTCCCCGCACCCGTCTCCGCTCCACCGTCGGCGGAGGACTCCCGCACCGATGACGTCGCGTCGCTCGAGTCCTCCCCGGCGTCCTGGGAACCGTCCTCGAGGTCACCGCGAGCCGAGTCATCACCACGGTCATCGCCACGCGAGCGCGAGCG
Source organism: Actinomyces naeslundii (assembly GCF_001956585.1). GTDB lineage: Bacteria > Actinomycetota > Actinomycetes > Actinomycetales > Actinomycetaceae > Actinomyces > Actinomyces naeslundii. The sequence continues at coordinate 25,793 of NZ_MSRR01000007.1, forward strand.
CCGACCGCGCCCACCACGGCGACGCTTGCGGCGAGTGCCGCCCTCCTGAGCATCATCGGAGGACTCGGCCTGGGAGTCGGTGGCGGCGTCCTGGGACGCCTCGGCGTCATCACTGGACTCGTCGTCCGCCGAGTCCCCGCGCCCCGGGCGGGGCGCCCCCGAATCAGCAACAGCCCGACGACGACGGCTCCGCCTCGCGCCCCGGCCGGCTCGGGCAGAGGTCGACGCGGAGGACTCATCCTCGCCCTCGTCACCCGCTTCCCGGTCACCGGCGTCGGTTCGGGAACCGGAGCCGAGCCCACCCTCATCATCCGCCCAGTCACGTGCACCGCCCTGGTGACGAGAGGCGGTCGGCGCCTCCTGAGGAGCGGAGGTCGCGGCGGTGACCCGCCGACGCCGGCGGGCCCGACTGGGGTCGGGGGCCTGGAACAGCAGCGAGGCAGCCGGAAGACGAGGAGCCTCCGGCTCCTCCTCATGCGTGTCCACCTGCGCGGACCCGTCGTCGCGAGCCTCGGACACGCCGGGGTCCTCCTCCTCGGTCCCCTCATCCTCGACCAGCGGCTCGCCCTCACCCTCTACAGGGTCTGCGTCGAGCACGGTGGTCGACGCAGGCTCAGACCTCTCCGACTCCGCATCATCGGACTCACCGGCCTGAGCAAGGGCGGTGCGGGACTCAGCGGCTGGAGCCGCCTCGGGAGCGGCGGAGGCCGCAACCACCTTGCGGCGACGACGAGGCGGGGTCGGGGCCGTATCCGAGCCGGTGTCCGAGGCGGCCGAAGCCTCCGGACCGTCCTCGTCATCCCGGTCGGTGCCGAAGGCGGCGACACCGTCCAAGACGCCGACCGAGCCGGGCTGCTCGGCAGCGGGCGCCTGAGCCGGGGCAGCGGCAGCGGCAGTAACTCGACGGCGACGACGCGGAGCCGGGGCGCTCAGGGCGTCAGCGCCGGCGTGGTCCTGCTCGTGCGATTCTGTTGATTCTGATGTGGTGCGACGTGCCATGGGGCTTGCACTCTCCGAGGCTGACGCCGTCGTCGTACCCTCGACGCATCAGCGCGGTTGTGCTCCCGAGCGGGAGCAGCGAAAAAGTCTGCGATCGCGCCCAGTAGGGCGCTTGCCTTACCTGACGTCCACACAGACCGGGCTCGCAGCGGCGCAGCTCGGGCGGCGCAAGGTCCTCGGACAGGGTCGGTCGGAAGGCGTGGTCCCAGGTACTGGTACGAAGCACCCGAAGCCGAATGGAAGTATCCCACACATGCGGCGATAAGTGCCTGTGCGACTCGTCGTGACCCCAGGTGGCCCATATCTCGTCCCACCCTGAACTCAACTCACAGCCAGCATCTTCTCGGAATTCAGTCAGTATTTAGTGAACTCCCGCGATCTACTTGCGGGCCTTCGGTCCTACTCACAGGATCGCCCGCCTTCGGCGTTCACAGCCTGAACCACCCTCCGACAACTCCTCTGAATCGTAGTCTTGACAAGAAGAATAGGAGGCCTGCTACGGGCGCCGCCATCACATTGAGACCCGCTTGTTTCATGACATCACGTCACGGATGGCCTACAATCTCCCTATTGACCTGTAGGACGTTCTACAGAATACCTTATCGATCTCATCGTCGTCTCCGAAAGGTGGCACGGATGGCCATCTCTCCTATGGCGCTGGACTCTTTGGATCTGGCGCGCTGGCAGTTCGGTATCACCACCGTCTACCACTTCATCCTGGTCCCGCTGACCATCGGGCTCTCGCCGCTGGTGGCTCTCATGGAGACGCTCTGGCGTCGGACCGGCAACAAGCAGTGGCTGGTGGCCACCAAGTTCTTCGGCAAGATCCTGCTCATCAACTTCGCGCTGGGTGTGGCCACCGGTATCGTCCAGGAGTTCCAGTTCGGGATGAACTGGTCGGAGTACTCGAGGTTCGTGGGCAACATCTTCGGCGCTCCGCTCGCCTTCGAGGCCCTGCTGGCCTTCTTCATGGAGTCCGTCTTCCTGGGGCTGTGGATCTTCGGTTGGGACCGCCTCTCCCCCAGGCTGCACAACCTGTGCATGTGGGCCGTGGCCGCCGGCACGAACTTCTCCGCCTTCTTCATCCTCACCGCCAACTCCTGGATGCAGCACCCGGTCGGCTCCGTCGTCAACCCCAAGACAGGCCGCGCCGAGCTCGACGGCGTGAGCGGCTTCCTCAAGCTTCTGTCCAACGAGCTGGTGTGGGCCACCGTCCTGCACGTCATCTCCTCGGCCCTGCTGGTCGCCGGCGCCGTCGTCATGGGGGTCTCGGTGTGGTGGATGGTCAAGGCCGCCCGCGCCGAGCAGGACTTCGAGGCTCGTGAGCTGTGGCGCCGCGTGACCCGCTTCGGCGCCATCACCATGGTGGCCGCAGGACTGGTCACGGCCGGCACCGGCCACATGCAGGGCCAGCTGGTCGCCGAGTACCAGCCGGCCAAGATGGCCGCGGCCGAGGGCCTGTGCCACACCGAGGCCGGGGCTCCCTTCACCGTGGCCGCCTTCGGGGACTGCAAGGACGAGGACGGCATGGTCCGGTTCATCTCGGTTCCGGGTGTCTACTCCTTCATGGCCACCAACGACTTCAATGCCGAGATCACCGGGCTCAAGGAGGCCGGCGACACCTACACCGAGCGGTACGGCAACACCGACGCCCGAGGCAACGCCGTGGACTACAGCCCCAACGTCATGGTCAACTTCTGGTCCTTCCGCCTTATGATCGGGCTGGGCATAGCCTCCATGGGTCTGGGCGCTCTGGCCCTGTGGCTGACCCGCTCCGGGCGGCTCATCTCCCACCCGCTCCTGGGCAAGACGGCCCTGGCCACCATGTGGCTGCCCTTCATCGCCTGCTCCTTCGGGTGGATCTTCCGCGAGATGGGGCGCCAGCCCTGGGTCATTGTGCCCAACCTGTCCGACCCGGTCTCCCAGGTCTACATGCTCACCGCCGACGGAGTCTCCTCCGTGGTCTCCTCGGGCACGGTGCTGGCCTCAATGGTCATCTTCACCCTGCTGTACGCCGCGCTCGGCGTGGTCTGGTTCGTGCTGCTGAGACGCTACATCCGCGAGGGCGTGCGCACCCCGGTGCCGGACAAGATCTCCGACACCGGCAAGGCCTCAGGATCCGACGACGCGGATTCGGAGGACTCCGACAGCTCCGACGCCGAGGCCACCGGCTCATCCACGAGCACCCCGGCCCTGTCCTTCGCCTACTGAACCGAGGAAGGTAGACACCCATGACACTGAGCATCCTCTGGTTCATCCTCATCGCCGTCCTGTGGATCGGCTACCTCACCCTGGAGGGTTTCGACTTCGGCGTCGGAATGCTTCTGAAGATCCTGGGGCGTGATGAGCGCGAGCGGCGCGCGACGCTGGCCACCATCGGCCCCCACTGGGACGGCAACGAGGTGTGGCTGCTCACCGCCGGCGGGGCGACCTTCGCCGCCTTCCCCGAGTGGTACTCCACCCTGTTCTCCGGGGCCTACATCGTCCTGTTCGTCATCCTGCTGTGCCTCATCGTGCGCGTGTGCGCCATCGAGTGGCGCCCCAAGGTCAATTGCCAGACCTGGCGTGACCGCTGGGACTGGGTGCACACGATCAGCGCCTGGCTACCCTCCATCCTGTGGGGCGTGGCCTTTGCGAACCTGGTCCAGGGCATGCACATCGAGGTCGTCCGGATCTCCAACGGCGCCGTCGTCCCGGCCGGCCAGGTTCCGGCGGACTCGCTGGTTCCCGGTGCCGCCCACCAGATCACCGGAGGACTGCTCACCATGGTGACACCCTTCACCCTGCTGGGTGGCGCCGTCACCTGCCTGCTCTTCCTCAACCACGGCGCGCTTTTCGTGGCCCTCAAGACCACCGGTGATCTCTCCCAGCGAGCGCTGAGCCTGTCCCGCAGGCTGGCTCCGGCGGCCACCGCCGTCACCGCCGCCTGGGCCCTGTGGGCGCAGCTGGCCTACTCGAACAGTGCCCTGTCCTGGATCCCGCTGGCCATCGCTGCAGCCGGACTCATCGGCTCGCTGCTGGCCGGTCGCACCGCCGGTGAGGGACGGGGGGAGGGATGGGCCTTCGCCCTGCACTTCGTGGGGATCGCCTTCGCCGCCGTCTTCATCTTCGCGGCCATGGCACCCAATGTCATGCGCTCCTCGGTGGACCCGGCCTACTCGCTGACGATCCAGCAGGCCGCGAGCGCCGACACGACGCTGCTCATCATGACCGTCGCTGCGGCCGTATTCGTCCCCGGGGTCCTGGCCTACACCGTTTGGAGCTACAAGGTGTTCGCCTCACGCATCAGCGTGGAGGGCATCAACCCCGATCAGGGCGGGCTTCACCCGACGCTGGTGCGTGACTCCGCCCAGCCCGAGGCGCACTTCGGGTACTGAGCTGTCACAGGCCCCGGATGAACGCACGGGCCGAGGGCATCGGGTCTTTGGACCTACTCCCCTATCCTTGGACGGGTGAAGCCTCTCGACCCTCGGCTGATGCGTTACGCCCGTTCGGCCCGGAGATACATCGCCGCGACGGCCGTGACCGGAATGGCGACCGCCGCGTTGGTGGTGGCACAGGCCTTCCTCGTCTCGGGCGCGGTCGGCGCAGTCATCTCCAAAGGCGCCGGCCCCACGGCGGTAAGAGGGCTGTTGCTGGCTCTGGGAGGTGTCGTGGCGGCTCGGGCCCTGGTGATCCTCCTGCAGGAGGTCCATGCCCATCGCTCTGCGGCGGGGACGATCATCGAGCTGCGCCGTCTGGTCCTGGAGCACGCCGCCCGGCTGGGCCCTCGGTGGCAGGCTGTGCACGGGACCGAGGCCGCCACGCTGCTGACCCGAGGCCTGGATGACCTGGAACCCTACTTCACCCGCTACCTGCCCCAGCTGGTACTGACCGCCACGGTCACTCCTGCGACAGTGCTGGTTCTCATCACCCAGGACTGGCCGGCCGCTGTCGCCGTGGTGTGCACCCTGCCCCTCATCCCGATCTTCATGATCCTTATCGGCAGGATGACCCAGTCCGTCTCCCAGGAGCGGTTGGAGACCATGCAGGTCCTGGGCGACCAGGTGCTCGACCTCATCTCGGGACTGCCCACCCTCAAGGCCCTGGGGCGTGAGCAGAAGCCGGCCGAGCGGGTGCGAGCCCTGGGGCGCTCCTACCGACGCACCACCATGTCGACCTTGCGGATCGCCTTCCTGTCGGGGGCGGTCCTGGAGTTCATCACGACCCTGTCGGTGGCGATCATCGCCGTCGAGATCGGGTTCCGGCTGGTGGCCGGTCGCATGGACCTGTTCACCGGTCTGCTCGTGCTCATGGTGGCCCCGGAGGTCTACCAGCCGCTGCGACAGGTGGGATTTCAGTTCCATGCCTCGGCCAACGGGGTGGCCGCCGCCGAGTCCGTCTTCGAGATTCTTGAGACGCCCGTCCCCGAGCACGGCAGCCTACCGGCCCCCGATCTGCGCACCGCGACCATCAGGCTCGACGCCGTGTCCGTGGCGGCCCGAGGAGCATGGGCGCCGGCGGGCCTGAGCACCACGATCCGTCCCGGCAGCCTCGTGGCCCTGACCGGGGCATCGGGCGCGGGAAAGACCACGACGACGCAGGTCCTCCTCGGCCTGCTGCCCGCGGACCGGGGACGGGTGAGGGTCGTGCCCGCCCCCGAGGGGGACGGACTGGACGGCGCCGTCGACCTCAGCGAGATCGATCCGGGTACCTGGTGGAAGCAGATCGTCTGGGTCCCCCAGCGTCCCACCATCACCCCGGGAACGGTGCTGGAGAACGTGCTGAGCAACGCACCGGGCGATACCGCAGGCAACGCTGCCGACGCCGCCTGCAGTGCCTCGCCGACCGCAGGCGGGACCGGGCCCGTGCCCGCAGAGTTGGTGGAGGCCGCCCGGGCCACCGGCTTCGATGAGGTGGTGGCGGGGCTGCCGCAGGGATGGGACACACTCGTGGGCAGTGGGGGCGTGGGGCTGTCCGTGGGTCAGCGCCAGCGCCTGGCGCTGACGCGGGCACTGTGCTCGACGGCGCCCCTGGTGGTCATGGACGAGCCGACCGCGCACCTCGACGCCGCCAGCGAGGCGCACGTACTCACTGCGGTCCGCGCGCTGCACGCCTCGGGGCGCACGGTTGTCATCATCGCGCACCGTCCGGCGCTCATCGCCCTGGCCGAGCAGACCGTCGCCGTGACAAGCGAGCCGATACCGCCGGGACCTCAGGCAGAGGTCTCAACCGACGGGTCTGCCGCGCATGAGGCTGCGCGAGCGCAGGAGGAGGCCCTGTGAAAGCGATGTCCAGCATCCTCCTCTCCCCTGCCCTGTCCGCCCGTGAGCGCCGGGCACTGCGCCGGGCCGTGGGGCTGCTGCACCTGGACCGCTCGCGCTTCGCCCTGGCCGCGCTGGCCGGCACTGCCGGAATGGCCTCGGCGGTGGCCCTGTCCGGGGTGGCGGCCTGGCTCATTGCGAGGGCCTCCCAGATGCCCGACGTCGTCGCTCTGGGGGTGGCGCCGGTGGCGGTGCGGCTCTTCGGCATCTCCCGTTCGGTGCTGCGCTACTGCGAGCGGCTCGTCTCCCACGACACCGCCTTGAGGGGCATGGGAGCCCTGCGCACGCGCCTCTACGAGTCGCTGGCCTCGGCGCGCACCGACACGGTCGCCGGGCTGCGTCGCGGCGACGTGCTGGCGCGAGTGGGGAGCGACATCGACGCGGTCGGTGACCTCGTCGTGCGCGCCTACCTGCCCGCGGTAGTCGCAGCCGTCCTGGGTGCGGCCACCGCCGTCGGGATCGGGCTCGTCTACTGGCCGGCCGGCCTCATCCTGGCGACCTGTCTGCTTCTGTCCGGGCTGGGGGCACCGCTGGCAACGATCCGCTCGGCCCGGATCGCCGAGCAGGCCCGCCAGCAGCAGGCCTCCGAGCTGTCCGCGGACGTGCTCGCGGTGCTGGAGGGCGCCCCGGAACTGACTGTCTCCGGACGCCTGACGGACTCCATGCGCCAGGTCGCCTCCCGGGAGACGAGCCTGGTCCGTCTGCGAGACCGGGCCGCCGTCCCCGCGGCGATCGCGGCGGCCCTGGACACAGCAGCCATGGGTGTTGCGGTCGTGGGCAACCTGGTGGTCGGGGTGGGGGCCGTGGCCGCCGGACAGCTGGGCCCGGTGTGGCTGGCGGTCATCGTCCTGGTTCCGCTGGCGGCCTTCGAGGCCACCTCCGCGCTCAGCCCTGCCAGCGTGCAGCTGGTGAGATCCGCCGGCGCCGCCTGCCGTATCGTGGAGCTCATTGAGACCGCTGAGGCCAGCGCTCAGCGATCATCGGTCACCCGGGAGCTACCGGCCCCCTCGCAGCGGGGGCCGTGGCTTCGGGCCAGGAACCTGGCGGTGGGCTGGCCGGGTGGGCCGGTCGTGGCCGACGGCATCGACCTGGACCTTCAGGTCGGCAGCAGGGTGGCGATCGTGGGCCCCTCGGGGATCGGGAAATCGACCCTGCTGGCCACTCTGGCGGGGCTGTTGGAGCCCCGGGGCGGCAGCCTGACGCTCGACGGCGTCCCGCCGTGGGAGGTTGCCCGTGCCGAGGCGGCAGCCCGAGTCTGTCTGACCGCGGAGGACGCGCATGTCTTCCACACGAGTGTTCTGGAGAACCTGCGTGTGGCGCGTGGGGACGTCACTCCCGCCGAGGCGAGTGAGCTGCTGGTGCGGGCCGGACTGGGCGACTGGCTCGAGGCGCTACCCGATGGCGTCGACACGATCATCGGGACGGACGCCGCAACGCTGTCGGGCGGGGAGCGACGTCGGCTTCTGCTGGCCCGGGCGCTGGCGGCTCCCGCCCCGCTCATGCTCCTGGATGAACCCGGCGAGCACCTCGACGCCGCCACCGCGGACCGGCTCGTGGCCGACCTGTTGACGGTGGGGGCCTCTCAGGGCCGCGGCACGCTCCTGATCACCCACCGCCTGAGCGCTCTGGCGCACGCCGACGAGGTCATGGTCATGGGACGCCCCCCGCAGGCGACCACGGAGCAGGCGCCGGCGACTATCCTGCACAGGGGCAGCCACGACAGCCTCCAGAACGTCTCCGATGCCTACCGGTGGGCGCTCTCCCAGGAGGACCAGGACAGACAACAGGACGACACGTCCCACGTGAGCCGGACGAGCTGAGCACGATGACGACACACGAGACGAGACACGCAGCAGACACGCCCCCGCAGGGCCCCCGATTTCCCGGTGTGCCCGAGGACGATCCGCAGGAGTCCGACGGCCCCGCTCTCCAGGACCGGGAACCGGCGGCGCCGCCGTCGGAGGAGACCACCCCGGCAGGGCGTCTGGCCTACGCCGTCCACGCCGACCAGCTCGTGTCCACCCGAGGCCCACGGGCGGCGGTCGTCCACCCGAGCCTGGACCAGGCGACCGTCGCCCTCATCCAGGCGGCCCTGAGGCTCACCAGCTCCCTGCGGGTGCCTGACGCGCTGCGCCGCCTGGTGGAGTCGGCCTGCTCCATCACAGGTGCCTCCTGGGGCACTATCGCCGTGCTCAGCCACGCGGACATGGATGTTGAGGCCGTCGAGGCCGGATCCGCCCCTGGAGGGACCGGTACCGGCCTGAGCAGCGGCGTGCCCACGGCGACCCTTGATGAGCTCGCCCAGATGGCCGGTGCCACGAGCTCCGCCACTGATCCGAGCAGAGCCGCGGACGCCCTGCTCAGTGGGCTCGAGGGGACCGGCCTGGTCATCGACAATGACCTGGGTCGGGCCTCGGCCTTCACTGGCGCCATCGAGGACGAGGACACCGGCAGTCTGCTCTCCGCCCCGCTGCGGCTGCACGGGCAGGTCTACGGCCACCTCTACCTGTGTGACAAGCCCGGGGGCTTCACCCGCTCCGACGCCGACGCCGTCCTGACCCTCGCCCAGGCCGCGGCCGTGGCGGTGGAGAACGCCCGCCTGTACCGAGAGGCCCGCGATCGCGAGCAGTGGATGGTCGTCTCCCAGGAGCTGACGACGCTGCTGCTCTCCGGGGCCGAGGAGGACGACGCCCTGACCCTCATCGCCCACCGGGTCCGCCAGGTCGCCCATGCCGACACCGCCGCCCTCATCCTGCCCAGCATCGGGGAGCGCTGGATCTGCGAGATCGCCGACGGCGAGCACGCCCGGGAGCTGGTGGGCACCTTCTTCCCGTCCGAGGGCCGGGCCCTGACCACCCTGGCCCACCAGACCGGCCTGGTCGTGGCCTCCCTGGAGGATGCCTGGCAGGACGGCGACCTCCTAGTGCCCCAGCTGGCCCGGTTCGGGCCGGCCCTCTACGCCCCGATGATCCACCGGGGGCGGGGTGTGGGCGTCATGCTGCTGCTGCGCTCCCCCGGAGCGGCCCCGTTCACCGCCCAGGACCTGGAGATCGCCGAGCTCGTGGCGGGTCAGGCCACGATGGCCTTCGAGCTGGCCGACGCCCAGCACGCCGAGGAGATGGCCACGCTCCTGGACGAGCGGGCCAGAATCGGCCGGGACCTGCACGACCTGGCCATCCAGCAGCTCTTCGCCACCGGCATGCAGATCTCGGCGGTCCGGGAGCGGCTGGCCGGAGCCCGGGACAACGATGAGAGCGCCGGCAACGAGGTGGACCTGGACGTGGTGTGCTCCGTGCTGAGCACCGCCCTGGAGGCGGTGGACGACTCCGTGGGTCAGATCCGTTCCATCGTGCGCTCCCTGCGTGACCGCGATGAGGAGGTCGGTGTCGTCGAGCGCCTGCGACGGGAGGCCTCTCTGGCCCGTAACGCCCTGGGCTACGCCCCCTCGCTGCTGCTGAGCGTCGACGGCCGGGGCCTGGCCCAGGTGGACCGCGACGAGGAGGACCGGCTCATCACCTCGGTCGACGCCGTCGTGGGCCCGGACATCGCCGACGACATGGTGGCCGTGGTGCGCGAGGGCCTGAGCAACGTGGCCCGCCACGCCCATGCCTCCTCGGTGACGGTGGACGTCAAGATCGAAGGCGTGCTCCCGGGCTCGGAGCTGTGCTGCGGGCCGGGGGACGACGAGGGCCACGCCTCGGGCGACGCCGAGCCCTTCCGGGGCAGGCCGGTGGTGGAGATCGTCTGCCGCGACGACGGCGTCGGGGTGAACCCGTCGGTGAAGCGACGTTCGGGGACCGCCAATATGGCCGAGCGGGCCCGCCGCCACGGCGGAAGCTTCGTCATCGGCCCCAGGGCCCGCTCCGACGGCGAGCGCCGTGGTACCTGCTTCACCTGGCGGGTGCCGCTGGACGTGGGCGGCGCGCTGCGCTGACTGCGCCGCAGCCCGCGGTGGGTCCTCTGCGGGACGCTCCGGTCAGCCGTTGCGCCAGCCCGAGGCGCGCTGCCCGGCGACCCAGGCGGCGACCTGGGTGCGCCGCTGCAGGCCCATCTTGGCCAGCAGGGAGGTGATGTGGTTCTTGACCGTCTTCTCGGCGACCCCGAGGCGCTCACCGATCTCCCGGTTGGACAGGCCGTCGCCGATGAGGTCGAGCACCTTGCGCTCAGCATTGGTCAGGTCGGCGGTGGGGTCGTCGTGGTCGGCCCGCCGGCGCGTGACGGTGCGCTCGTCGAGCAGGACTCGACCGGAGGCGACCGCCCGCACGACGTCGCTGATCTCGGCGCCGTGGACGGTCTTGAGCAGGTAGGCCCTGGCCCCGGCGGCCAGCGCCTCGGCCAGGGCGTCATCGTCGTCGAAGGAGGTCAGCACGATCGGCAGGGCCTGGGGCACGGACTCGCGCAGCTCCTGCATGAGCTCGATGCCCGTGCCGTCGGGCAGCTGGAGGTCTACGAGGATGACGTCGGGACGGACCAGCTCGGCCCGGCGCACCGCCTCCGCCCGGGAGCCCGCCTCGGCAACAACATCGAGCCCGTCGGCACGGTCAATGATCTCGGCGATACCGCGACGGACGATCTCGTGGTCGTCCACGATCATGACGCGGACGATCTCCGAGGAGGGGGTGTGTGGCATGCTCATGACATTACCAGGGCCGGGGACCTACGTCACATGAACTGCCGCATCATGGCACCGTTCCCGCAGGGTGTGCACGGGGTCGCTCAACACGTCTCAGCACATCTCGGTGCCGGCCTCAGCCCACCCTGCTCGACCACTGCGGTCGGCCGGGCCGTCGTGGTCGGGTCTGACAGCCGGGACAGTAGGTGTGAGAGCGCCCTCCCAGGACCTCGCGGAGCATGGTGGCCCCGCAGCGGCGGCACTCCAGTCCCTGGCGCCCATAGGCCCCGAGCTCGCGGGCGAAGAATCCGGCGGCGCCCTCGACGTCGACGTAGAGGGCGTCGAAGCTCGTGCCACCGGCCTCAAGGGCTTTCGTCATGACCTCCGCCGTGGACTCAAGGATCCGGGCCACGACCCTGGGTCCCAGTGCGGTCCCGGGACGCAGTCCATGCACCCCTGATTCCCACAGGCCCTCGTCGGCGTAGATGTTACCGATGCCCGAGACGATCCCCTGGTCGAGCAGGAGGGTCTTGATGGCGCGCCTCGAGGCACGCATCCGGGAGATGACCCCGTCGGGACCGGTGCGCTGCAGGGCGGGGTCGAGCAGGTCGCGGGCGATATGGGTGGCGTCGGCCGGCAGTAACGGTTCCGGGCTGCCCGCGCCTCCAGGGGCACCGTCGGCGGTGGGGATGAGGTCGATGACATGGAGGCCTCCGAGCATGCGCTGGTCGACCAGGTCAAGGGCTGCTCCGTCCCCACCGTCACCGTCATCGGTGCTCGGCTCCGTACTCGGGTCGGTGCTGAGATGGATGCGCACGCGCAGGTGACGCAGCGAGGTCGAGATGTCCCGTACGTAGCGGGGCTGCTCGGTGGCACTCAGGTCCACCGGGCGTCCGTTGGGCTGAGTATCCGGGTCGACCAGGAAGGGGGCGGCGCTCACTGCTCCGGGGGCGACCTCTGCTCCGGCTGAGGCGGCGGTGCCGCGCACGAGCAGCTGGCCGCTCATACCCAGGTGGGCCGACAGAGCACGACCGTCGTCCAGGGTCAGCCACAGGAACTTCCCCCGCCGGACCGCCGCGGTGAGAATGCGCCCGGTGAGCTGGTCGACGAAGGCATGAGCACCACCGTCCTGGCGGCGCAGAGGGCGCGGGTCGAGAACGTCGACGCCCGTGACAGTGCGACCGACCACGTGCCGGGCGAGCCCGGCACGCACCACCTCGACCTCGGGGAGCTCGGGCATCAGCTCTTCTGGGTGGTCTGCTGGGTGAGCAGGTCGGCGCGCAGGGCCTCGTTGACACCGGGCAGGTCCAGCCCGCCGTCGCCCCGGGCGGCGAGGATGGCGGCGTAGGCGGCCTCGGCGGCGTCGTGCTCGGCGACCTTCTTCGAGCTTCCCGTCCCCTGTCCCAGCACCTCGCCGTCGACGATGGCGCTGGCGGTGAAGACCCGCTGGTGGTCGGGACCGGTGCCGGCCACCTCGTATGCGGGGTTGCCGAGCTGGTGGGCGGCGGTGAGCTCCTGGAGGCTCGTCTTCCAGTCCAGACCCGCACCGCGGGTGCGGGCCGAGTCCAGGAAGCGTGAGACGAGGCGGGTGACGACTGTGCGGGTCTCCTCCAGCCCGTGGGTGAGGTAGGTGGCGCCGATGAGGGCCTCGACCGTGTCGGACAGGATGGAGTCCTTGTCCCGTCCGCCCGAGAGCGCCTCACCCTTGCCGAGCTTGATGAACTCCCCCAGTCCCAGGTCGCGAGCGACGGCGGCCAGCGCCGGCTCGGAGACCGTGGCGGCGCGCATCTTGGCGAGCTGGCCCTCGGGGACGTCCGGGTGGGTGCGATAGAGATGCTCGGTGACGATGATCCCCAGGACGGAGTCTCCCAGGAACTCCAGACGCTCGTTGGTGGGCAGGCCACCGTTCTCGTGGGCGTAGGAGCGGTGGGTCAGGGCCAGGTCGAGGAGCTCACCGTCAATGCTGGGACCCCAGCGGTAGACGAGTGCCTCGGTGTCAGTGCGTGCGGGCGGGGCGCTGCGGCGCTTGGCCATCAGGACCGGCCCTCCTCGGGGGCCTCGCCCTGCGGGTCGGGCTCGGTCTCCAGCAGGCCGGCCAGCGCGGACCAGCGCGGATCGAGGACCTCATGGTGGTGGTCGGCGGGCAGGTCCTCGAGCCGCCTGCCGCAGTCGGGGCACAGCCCGGGGCAGTCGGGGCGGCACAGGGGCTGGAACGGCAGCGTGGGCACCAGGGCATCGCGCAGGGCGGGCTCGAGGTCCAGCGTGGTGTCTCCCAGGGCGAGGAGATCGTCGGCCTCCTCATCGCCCTGGGCCCGCTGAGCCTCAATGGCCTCGGGAAAGAGGTAGAGCTCGTCGATCCTCACGGTACGGTCCTCGTCGAGGTCGCGCAGGCAGCGCACGCACTCGCCGTGAACATGGAGGTCGGCATCGGCGTGGGCCAGGACGCCGTCGTCCATGGAGGTCAGGGTGACATCGAGGACGAGGTCGCTGCCCTCGGGCACACCGATGACCTCTGTGCCCAGGTCGGCGGGGGCGGGGGTTCGGATCTGCAGGTTCTTGACCGAGCCGGTGGCACGGGGCAGGTCGACGATGTCGACGACGAGTCCTGACATGAGTTCCTCCACAGCTGGTTGACCGCGCCGTCTGAGACGATGACCGTCGTCGGCGAGGTGATGAACGATGTGTCTGGCGCGAGCGTACCCGGCAGTCCCAGCAGCACCGACTCAGCGGGCAGAGGGGTCCACGGACCAGCCGGAGCGGCGACGAACGGGCTCCTGGACCTCCACCGACTGGTCCATGCCGTCACCCAGGCGCCCGGCCAGGACCTCCCGGCCGGCGCGGATCTGCTCGGCGACCTTGGCGACCTCGGCCTCCAGGGAGGCCAGGGCCCGGTCGGAGTACTCGTCCGCCCCGTGGCGAAGGGAGGCGGCCTTGTCCTCCGCGGCGGCCACGATGCTGTCGGCCCGGTCGTTGGCCATGCGCACGATGTTCTCGCCGGCCACCAGACGCTCGGACTCCTCCTGGGCGTACTGCACGAGCCGCTCGGACTCGGCACGTCCCTCCGCCAGGACGGCGTCGGCGTCGGCGACGATCTTCTCGGCGCGGTGAACGGCGGTGGGGACCGCGTCACGGGCCCGGTCGATGAGGTTCTGCGCGGCCTCCCGGTTGACGATCGCGGAGGCGCTCATCGGCATCGAGCGGGCATGGGTGATGAGATCATCGAGCTCATCGAGGATGTGCAGCAGGTCGTCTCCGGCATCGCGGCTGGTCGTCACGGTAGGTCCTCTCGTGTGTGGTCGGCGCCGACGATGCGGCCTGGCTGGGTCTTGGTGGGGAGGGTCCCTGAAGCACGGCCCTGCTGAGCCACCGGTCGGGCGGGCTGGGTTCCGGCGGAGGCGAGGCGGGCTTCCAGGGCGCGGGCGACGGCGGGCGGGACGAGGGCGGAGACGTCGCGGCCGTAGCCGGCGACGTCCTTGACGAGGGAGGAGGAGATGTGCGCGTAGGCGGGTGAGGCGGTCAGGAAGACCGTCTCCGGGGCGCCCAGGTCCCGGTTGAGCAGCGCCATGGGCAGCTCGGCGTCCAGATCGCTGCCGTTGCGCAGTCCCTTGATGATGGCGTTTGCACCGCGCCCGCGGCAGTAGTCGGCCAGGAGCCCGGGGATGAGAGCCACGTCGATGCCGGGCAGGTGGGAGGTGGAGTCCCTGGCCAGGGACAACCGCTCGTCGGCATCGAGCAGATGACGTCCGGCCTTGGCGGCGTTGTGGGCGATCCCGATGACGACGACGTCGAAGAGCGTGGTCGCGCGCGCGGCGATGTCGACGTGCCCCAGGGTGAGGGGGTCGAAGCTTCCGGGGTAGACGGCCAGGCTCATGCGGCCACGTTAATGGCTGGGCATGTTGCCGTGCGGGACGCGCGCCGCAGCAGCCCGTCAGTCCTCACCCCGCTGCCCGCCGGCACCCGGATATCCCGGAACGTCAAGGAGGCGCTGCTATATTTCCTCTGTGTCCACACGCGTGACTCTCAGTGACGTGGCTGACGCAGTCGGAGTCTCGCCTCAGACCGTCTCCCGCGTGCTCAACAACCACCCGTCGGTTCGTCCCGAGACGCGTCAGAAGGTCCTGGCGGCCGTCCAGGCACTGGGTTACGAGCCGAACCTCGCCGCCCGCTCATTGGCCTCGGGCTCCTCCGGGGGCGTGGGAATTCTGCTGACCGCCGGGCTGTCGCACGGGATGGCCTCCATCTTCTCCGCGATCGCCAGGGCGGTGCGCGAGCGGGGGGACACATTCGTCCTGGCCACCGCTGACGGCCACGCGCCGGAGTCGGTCAAGGAGGCACTCGCCCACCTGCACGGCCACCGCGTCACGACCGTCGTGGTCCTCGCCCAACGCGCCGACGTCCTGGCCGTCCTCTCGTCTCAACGCAACC
Source organism: Actinomyces naeslundii (assembly GCF_001956585.1). GTDB lineage: Bacteria > Actinomycetota > Actinomycetes > Actinomycetales > Actinomycetaceae > Actinomyces > Actinomyces naeslundii. The sequence goes on from NZ_MSRR01000007.1 coordinate 41,132, forward strand.
GCGGTCCGGTCGTGGCCATCATCTCAGGTCAGCACGAGTTCTCCGAGTTGTCCACCGTCTCCATCGACCAGGCCCTGGGAGCCAGGCTGGCAACGGAGCACCTTCTGGCTCAGGGACGCAGCCGCCTGCTGCATGTCACCGGAGACCTCTCCTGGCAGGATGCCTCGGAGCGCCTGGCCGCCTACGAGTCGGTCTGCGCGCAGGCCGGAGTTCCCGGCCGCTGGGTGGGCACGGACGCCTGGACAGGAGAAGCAGGGGCCAAGGTCGCCAGACGTCTGCTCGATAGCGGCTTACCCGACGCCGTCTTCGCCGCCAACGATGACATCGCCCTGGGGCTGTGCCACGAGCTTCTCGCCGCCGGCGTGAGGATACCCGACGACGTCGCCGTCGTCGGCTTCGACGACATTCCCCTGGCGCGTTGGGCGACTCCGTCGCTGTCGAGCGTGATTCAGGACTTCGACGCCCTGGGGCAGGCCTCACTGAGGCTGTCCGACGAGCTCGTCGAGGGCGCCCCTGCCCACAGCATCTGCCTGAAGCCTCAGCTCGTCGTCAGGGCGTCAACGACCAAGGCCTAGCACCTGCGACCACCTCTCCGCGTGAGCGGTTCTCGACGACCGCCCCACCTGGAGGGCGACTGCCGTCCCCCGAGCACCCGACATTGCCCCCACCCAGTGCACGCCCCAACCAGCAGCAGTCTCCAGCAAAGGGCAACGGCAACCTACATGTCAGCGCTCACTCAAACCTCCTCAACCCACAGACCACTCCTCCGCGACCCGCACCTCCCGACACCTCGACACACCCACTATTTCGCTTCATTTCAGGGCATTCAGCAAGCCACAACGGTTGACACCCTTTTGTGACCAAGTTAATGTTACCGCCATCATCCGCTGCTTCCGACATCGCCGTCGGACCCCAGCGGCTGCAACGAGGCACCCCTACGCACTCACTGAAGAGAGAAGACCATGACCCCACCTTCATTTCCCCGCCGCACCTTCATCTCGGCATCGCTCTTGAGTGGGACGGCAGCAGCACTGCTGTCAGCATGCTCATCAGGGAAGAGCAAGAACAATAACGCCCCGACCCAGATGTTCACGTGGGTGTCCAGCGAGTCGGACCGCGCCCAGTGGCAGGCATTCGTCGACGCAGTCAAAGAAACTGACTCCAGCTTCAAGCTCGACTTCTCAGGTCCCAGCTACAACGACTACTACACCAAGGCCAAAACCCGAATGACGGCAGCTGATGCTCCAGGGATCCTGACCACACAGGCAGCCCGAACCAAGGAGCTCGTCGGCATCATGGAACCGCTGAACGATCTCATCAAGAAGCACGGGGTCGACACGTCAGTCTTCAACAAGGCCATGATTGAAGGTATGACGGTGGACGGAAAAATCTACGCACTGCCGTACGACGCAGAGCCCTGCGTCATGTTCTACAATCGGCAATCCTTCAAGGCAGCGGGGTTGAAGGAGCCGACAACCAAGTACACCTACGCACAGTTCCTGTCGGACATGAAGGCCCTGACTACTGGTGGGAAGGTCGGCATGGCCATCAAACCAAATCTCATGGACAACGCTCCTGGAGCATTCGCATACGCCAATGGCGCCACTGCCCTCGACGACAAGGGAAACCTTTCGTTGACCTCCAGCGCCTTCGTCTCATCCGTGCAGAAGGCGTTTGACCTTGCCGCAGTCAACGGCTACGCCAAGGCTCCTTCCGCTTCGGACGGCGACGAGGTCGCACAAGGCGCATTCACCTCTGGTCAGGCTGCCGCCATCATTGACGGCCCGTGGATGTACGCGACCTTCGCCGAGCAGCTCAACGACAACCTGGGTGTGTGCGTCATCCCCAGTGACTCCGGACAGGCCATCGGAGTCATTCAGGGATCGGGCTTCGGGATCGGCAAAAACTGTCCGGACAAGGATGCCGCGTTTAAAAACATCATGAAGCTGGTCAGCCCTGAGGTCATCGGCAAGGTGGCACGCACCCGCGGGACGGTACCATCCATCGGCTCCCAAATCGACGGATGGGCAGAAGGTAAACCGACCGGAAATGTTGAAGCCATCAAATTCCTCCTGGATCACGGGACCGCTTTGGTAACCCCAGCAAACTGGAATCAGATCGTGACGTCCTTCACCCAGTACTGCCCAGAAGGCTACCGGGGCTCACGTACCGCGGCAGACATCCTCAAGGACCTGCAAGAGAGTGCAGGATGATGGGAGCCGCAACCACCGCTGAGAGTCGAAGGCGCCACAGAGCTCCCCAAGACACACTACGCATCATCGCTTACCTGACACCCGGCATGACAGGGTTTCTGGTTTTCATCATCATCCCCCTGATCGCGTCACTGATCATCTCGTTGTTTTCATGGTCGCTTCTGGGAACATCAGAGTTCGTCGGCCTTGACAACTATCGACGAATGATTTCCGGGGAGGACCCAGCGTTCTACACCATCCTTAAGAACACCGTGGTGTTCGCCCTTCTATACACAGGTGCCAACCTCATCATCTCCACTGGTATCTCATACTGGCTGCAGCACCTCCCCAACAGGTTCTCTCGAGTGCTGCGAATCATCTTCTTCATCCCCGTCGTCACCCCAATGGCAGGGAATGCGTTGATCTGGCGCCTCCTCCTCAATGACGAAGGGGTGGTGAACTCTGCCCTCAACAGCATAGGGCTCCCCTCGCTACCCTGGCTGAACAACCCCAGCCTTGCCATGGGTTCGCTCGTCATCATGAGCTTATGGCAGGGTCTTGGCTACAACATCGTGGTCCTTACTGCCGGCCTCAACGGCATCAACCCGTCCATACTGGAGGCCAGCGAGCTCGACGGCGCAACTGGATTCAGACGATTCTTCCAGGTCGTCTTCCCCATCCTGTCTCCGACTTTCTTCTTCTGCACCGTCATGACCGTCATCGGAGCATTCAAGGTGTTCGCACAACCATTCTTTCTCACAAAAGGAGGACCAGGTGAGTCGACAAACACCATTGTGCTCGCACTATACCGCAACGGCTTCTCCTTCGACAAGCTGGGCTACGCCTCCGCCCTGGCCTGGATACTATTCGTCATCGTTATGCTGCTGACGGCCCTTCAATTCAGCCAGCAGAAGAGGTGGGTGAACTATGACTCTTGAACACCGATCCAAAATTGGCAAATTTCTCTCCTACTCGCTACTCACACTGATAGCGATAGCATTCCTCTTCCCATTCGCCTGGATGCTGGCTTCTTCCCTCAAGCCGACATCTGAGGTGTTTTCCTCAGGAGCCTCACTCACAGGCACCCGTCTTGCATGGGACAACTACACCGAGGCGACTCAGCAGATTCCTCTGGGGCGCATCATCTTGAACTCTATTCTTGTCTCGACCTGCGGAGCAGCCCTGACCATGGCAGTCTCACTGCTGAGCGCCTACGCCTTCGCCAGACTTCGATTCCGATTCCGAGACCACTTGTTCATGCTGTTTCTGGGAACTCTGGTGCTTCCCCAGGAGGTGCTTGTCATCCCTCTATACATCGGATTCCAGTACCTCGGACTGGTCAACAGCTACACGGCCCTCATTCTTCCCTTTGCCTTCGGAGCCTTCGGGGCGTTCCTCATCCGACAGTTCATCCTGAGCCTGCCCCTTGAGTTCGAGGAGGCGGCCAGAATCGATGGGGCCGGCGACCTCAAGATCCTCTGGCACATCCTCATCCCACTGCTCAAGGCTCCGATACTCGTCGTTGGCGTCTTCTCCTTCATCGATTATTGGTCAACATTCCTGTGGCCTCTGATCGTCGTCAATGATGCGGACCTGGCCACAATCTCGCTGGGACTTCAGATGTTCTCAGGAGAGAGAGGCACGGACTGGGGACCCATGATGGCCGCCGTGTCCATGTCGGTCATCCCTTCCTTTTTCATCGTGGCCTTCTTGCAGAGTCAGCTGGAGAAGGGCGTCACTCTCGGCGCCTTTGGAGGTCGCTGAGTGATGAATCGACCACCTGTATCGCAGCACCGAGATCGCCTGGGAACCCATCAGCCTGAGTGGCTGGACCACACCCCCCTTGGGATCTTCATTCACTGGGGAGCGTATTCGGTACCAAGTTGGGCAGAACCTCACGGAGAGCTCGGCACCGAACCCGATGAGAGGACGTGGTTTACTCATAACTCCTACGCCGAGTGGTACTTCAACACCATACGAATTCCGGGTAGCCGCGCCTCCCAGTACCACCACGAGACCTACGGCTCCTTGCCGTATGACGGTTTTCTGGACATGTGGCATGCTGAAAAATTCGACCCTGACGACTGGGCAGCGCTGTTCAAAGAAGCCGGGGCAGGACTGGTTGTCCTAACGACCAAGCACCACGACGGCATCACCCTATGGGAGGCCCCCGAAACCTATGGCCGCAACACGGTTCAACGCGGCCCCCGACAAGACCTCGTCGAAAAAATCTCACGGGCAACACGTCGGGCAGGACTACGTTTCGGCGCATACTATTCGGGCGGAGTGGACTGGCATTACAGACCTTTTCCTGTCATCCTGAGCGAAGAGGATCTTGAACGGCTCGCCAGATCTGTGGACCCTGAGTACGGGCGCTACATCTTCAATCACTGTCTTGACCTGTTTCAGAGGTATCACCCCGATATTTTCTGGAACGACATCGAATGGCCGGACTGCGCGAAGAATTTCGATGCCCACGGACTGGGAACACTGCTTGAGCACTACTACAAATTGTGCCCGGAGGGCGTCGTCAATGACCGCTTCGGTGGGTTCCACTCCGATTACGAGACTAGTGAATATCAGGCAATGCGCGACTCGGAGGCTGCGGACCGGTGGGAGAACTGTCGCGGTATCGGATTATCCTTCGGCTACAACCGGATGGAGGGCGATGAGCAGTACCTCACCGGCCCGTCCGCAGCTCGACACCTGGTCGACGTCGTCTCACGGGGAGGACGTCTCCTGCTCAACGTCGGCCCGCACGCCGACGGAACCATTCCTGATCCTCAACGCGCCTGCCTGAGGGGACTAGGCGCGTGGATGCGAGCAGCGAGATCGGAACTGTCTCACCCCTCTGCGGAGCTACTGGAGCAGGCTTGTTCACTACCGGGTGCGCGACTCATGTCTCACGGAGACCATGCGGTTCTCTTTGCCCTGGAGAATGTCGCAGTCCCGCTTGACCGCCTGCCTGCGAAGTTCGACTGGAGATCGTCGAGGCCGGGAGATGGACAGACACAGGTGAGTCATGACCATGGAGTCCTCACGACCGCTCCCACTCAACTGGGACCTGGAATCATCCTTGCCAAGCGGATCCACTGAGCATTCTCTCCGCCCACTCGGTACGGCGTGGGCGGAGAGAATGGTGTGAGTGCTTTCCGTCAGGCCGCACTGATGGGCCTGGGCGTGCGCAGTGTGTAGACCCCGTAGGCGGCCACCACCAGGAAGCACCCGGCAACCGTGACGTAGGACACCGCAGGAGACGTGTAGTCCATGATGGCGCTTTGCACCAGAGGCATGGTGGCCCCGCCGATGATGGCCATGACCAGACCTGCGGCCCCGTACTTGGTGTCCTCCCCCAGCCCCATCAGGGCCTCGCCGTAGATGGTGGGGAACAGCAAGGAGATGCAGGCGGACAGGGAGATGATGGCCAGCACCCCCAGAATGTTCACGCTCACCATGGCGAACAGGGACAGAGCGACCCCGAGGGAGCACATGAACAGAAGCAGCTTGCGTGCGTCAAACCGCCCCATGAGCCCCACCATGAGGAAACGGAAGACCAGGAAGACGATGAGACTCGCCTGCAACCAGTATCCGGCGACCTTGTCCGACACTCCCAAGGCACTCGTGACATAGTGCAGGGTGTAGGTCCAGATGCAGGTCTGAGCAGACACGTTGAAGTACTGCGCCACCACTCCGAAGCTGTAGCGCTTATTCCGTAGCAGGCGCATGAGCCTGCCCGGCCCGCCACTGTCACCCGCAGCGGCGTCCATCTGCCGCTCCACGACCTTGACCCGACCGATCATGAAGGCCAGCAGGAGGTAGAGGAGCCCGAGGGCGACATAGGGGCCCATGACCGCCTTGAGCTCCTCGCTCTGGGTGGCCAGCAGCGTCTCCTGGCTCATGGCCGCACGCTGCTCGGCAGTGGCCGGGTTCACCTTAGGCAGGATCAGCAGGGCGGCCAGCAGCACCCCGAGATTGGAACCGATGGGATTGAAGGCCTGCGCGAAGTTGAGGCGCCGCGTGGCGTTGTGCTCCGGCCCCATGGACATGACGAAGGGGTTGGCACTGGTCTCCAGAATGGACAGACCGGCGGCCAGGGTGAACAGGGCGGTCAGGAACACCGAGTAGGTCATGACGTAGGCCGCGGGGATGAACAGCAGCCCGCCGGTTCCCGCCAGCACCAGCCCGATGAGGACACCGCCCTTGTAGCCCAGGCGGCTGTTGATGAAGGCCGCCGGGATCGCCAGGCAGAAGTAGGCCCCGTAGTAGGCCGACTGCACCAGCGAGGACTGCAGGTTCGTCATAGAGAACACGGAGCGGAAGACCTTGACCAAGGGATCCGTCATGTTTCCGGCCAGGCCCCAGGCGGCGAAGCAGGAGACCAGCAGACAGAAGGGCAGCACCATGCCGGGATACAGGAAGCCCCGCTTGGCCGTCCCCTCCTGGACGGGGGCCTCCTCAGTCACGGAGTCGCGGATCGCAGTCATCACAGGACGCCCTTCTTGAGGATGAGGTTGCCGTACAGGGCGGTCTCGCCAGTGAGGACGACGGCGTAGACGCTGGGGGTGTAGTCGTAGAAGGCCATGCGCTCAATCGTCTTGACGCTCACCGGTCCGGCATCCTTCTCGGCCTCGTTCCAGATCTGCTCGTAGACGTCCCACACCGGAGGCCGAGGGTCGTCGCCAACCGTTTCCATGAGGGCCACCTGGTAGCTGCTGTAGCGGTCCAGGGGCATGAGCGTGAGGATAGACCTCAGCAGGTCGGGGATCCCCAGGCCGTCGGCCCGCACCGTGGTGGGGTGGAGGTGGTGCCCGGGGAAGTTCGCGTCGGCCAGGAGAATCTCATCCCCATGGCCCATCTCGAGCAGGATCTTGACGAGTTCGGGTGACAGGTTGGCGGGAATGTTGCGGAGCATCGTTGCTCCTTTCATGTGGTGGGTGTTGAGTTGAATGTCGTGGTTGTGGTCGATGTGGCTGATGGTCAGTCGGCGGTGGCGTTGTCCAGCCGTTCCCGCATGGCGTCGAAGGCACCGGGATCGGCAATGGCCCCGGAGGAGTCGACCTCCACGGAGCTGATGCTGCGGCGCAGCACCTCACCGCGCGCACTGGGGTCGAGGACGTCGGCCGCCTCGAGCTGGGCGAGGATATTGCCCAGGGCACTGGCCTCCGGTGTGCCTACGACAACCCGACGGTGGCAGGCCGCCGCCGTCATGGCCGGCAGGAGGCTGTTGCGCGCCCCGCCTCCCACCAGGTGTATCGGTGCCGCCGGGTCCAGCTGGTCGCCGACGACGTCCTGCAGCCCCTGGGCGTAGGCGGCATGGGCGCAGGCGAGCGACTCGAGGATGAGCCGGACCGTCTGCGCCGGTCCCTCGGGAGCCACCTTGTAGTGGAGGCGGCACCAGTCGGCGATCTTGTCCGGCATGTCGCCGGGACTGGCGAAGAGCTCGTCGTCGGGATCGATGACGACCCCGAGGGAGGCGCACTCCCCCGCCGCCTCGACCAGCGCGCCGGTATCGGGCTCGTTCCAGGAGCGCTGGCACTCCTGGAGCAGCCAGAAGCCGGTGAGGTTGCGCAGCAGCCGGATACCTCCGTCGGTACGGACCTCGTTGGTCAGTCCGGCCCGCAGCGCCGCTCCGTCCAGGATGGGGCTGGGAACGGCAGCCCCGATGAGGCTCCAGGATCCTGAGGAGATGAACAGGCGAACCTCGTGCCCCCTCAGCCCGAGTGCGTGGACGGCGCAGGCGGTGTCGTGTCCACCGGGGCGCACGATGGTGATCCCCTCCGGCGTCATCCCGGCCACTGTGGCATCGTCGACGAGCGGGGGCATCCACCGCTCGGGGATCCCAGTGGCCTCAAGGACCTGAGACGCCCAGTGCCTCGCCCCTGGGGAGGCGAGCCCGGTGGTCGAGGCGATCGCCCGCCCTGCCTCGACCGGAGCGCCGAGCAGGTGCGCCACCAGGTCGGGCAGCGGCAGGAAGCGGTCGACCCGATCAACGAGGTCCGGCTCCTGCCTCAGGTCCGCGTAGAGCTGGTAGACCGTGTTGATCTGCTGGGGCAGGATGCCGGTCGCTCGCCAGGCCGCCTCCGGGGAGATGGCCCGGTCCAGGTCCGTAGCCCATCGGGCCATGCGCCCGTCGCGGTAGGCCCGTGGGGCGCGCAGCAGCTCTCCCTGGGCGTCGAGGAGGCCGTAGTCGACGCCCCAGGTGTCGATGCCGATGCTGTCAGGAGCCCGCCCCAGACGCTCAGTCGCCTCGACGATGCTCCGACGAGCACCGTCCATGATGCGCTCGAGGTCCCAGGTGAGGGTGCCGTGGTCATCCACCGCCTGGTGGTGGAGCCGGAAGACCTCCTCAGTGCTGATGGCTCCCTGACGGTAGCTTCCCAGAACCGCTCGTACGGAGCTGGATCCGAGATCGAGTGCGAGTGCGTGGTGCTCGTCGGTGCTCGTCATGGCGTCGGTCCTTCAGCGGTAGAGGGGACCGAAGGTGGCGCAGGCCCTGAAGTCGGCGCTCTCGAGCTCGGCGGTGCCGAAGGGCACCCAGGCCTTGGGACGCAGGATCCTCTCGCGCTCGACGTTGTGCATGTAGACGGGGATGCGCAGCATCGAGGCCAGGGTGATGAGGTCGGCGCCGAAGTGTCCGTAGCCGGTGGCCGTGTGGTTGGCGCCCCAGTTGGCCATCCAGTCGTAGACGGAGGTGAAGGCGCCATGGCCGGTCAGGCGTGGGACGAAGAAGGTCGTCGGCCACGTTGGGTCGGTACGGTAGACGATCTGGTCGCGCACGTCGTCGGGCAGCTCCAGGGTCCAACCCTCGGAGATCTGGAGAACGGGCCCCTGACCGGCCACGAAGTTGAGGCGTGTCGCGGTGACGGGCATGCCGCCGGCGGTGGTGAAGTGGGTGGAGAAGCCGCCTCCGGGGAAGTACTCGCGGGTGGCGGCGTGGAAGGTGGAGGCCTTCAGGTCGGCCTCGATGTCCGCCTCGGTGATCTCCCACCAGTGCTTGATGATGGGGTTGCCCTCGGCGTCCTTCTCCTCACCGGTGGCGTTGAGGGTCGTCGCCCCGGAGTTGCGCAGGTCGATGAACCCGTTCTCGGCGCGTCCCTCGAGCTTGTACCCGGTGACCCGCTCAACGGCCTCGGGGCTCCAGTAGGTGCGCACGTCGCTGAAGAGCTGGGGACGGTGGGTCAGGACGGAGTTGAAGAGCATGGCGACGGCGTTGCCGGCGTCGCCCTCCGTGGCGAAGACCTTCTCGGGCCGCTTGCCGTTCCAGTCGAAGGTGGTATTGAGGAAGGTCTCGAGGATGTCGCCGTTGGGCTTGTAGTCCGTCCACTGGCGCTGCCCCTGGAAGCCCGCCGCGATGGCGTCGTGCCCGTCGGCCTCCTCGACGAAGCCGAGCTCGGCCAGGGCGGGGTTGCCCTCCATGAGGTCACGACCGATGAGGAGCATCTTGATGCAGTAGTCGAACTGCTCGTCGTACTCCTCCTGGGTGAAGCGGTTGGCCTCGGGGTTGCGGTTCTCCCCGATGGTGAGGTTCTCCCGGGCCCAGGCCAGGGCGGTCTCGTACTCCTCGTGGTCATAGATGCCGTGGGCGATGCGGCGGTCGATCTCGATCATGTCGATGTACTCGGCGCGCATTCCCAGGTAGTCGACGAAGAACTGCTCGGGGACACGACAGCCCGCGATCCCCATCGAGACGGTCCCGATCGAGAGGTAGCTGCGCCCCTTCATGAGGCCGACCCCCAGCGCTGCGCGCGCGTAGCGCAGGATGTTCTCGACGACGTCGTCGGTCAGGCCGGAGTCGTCGGCGTCCTGGACGTCGTGTCCGTAGATGCCGAAGCAGGGGATGCCCAGCATGTTGTAGGCAGCGGCCGCGGCGGCCAGGGTCACGGCCCCGGGGCGCTCGGTGCCGTTGAAGCCCCAGATGGCGTGCGGGATGGAGGGGTCGAGGTCGAGGACCTCGGTGATGTAGTTCCAGGAGGCGGTGACGGTCAGGTCGGCGCACACGTTCTCGGTGCGGAACTGCTCCTTGCAACGGTTGGCCTCGGCCACTCCCCCGATCGCGGTCTCGGAAACGACGCATCGCACCGGGCTGCCATCGGGGTAGGTCAGGCGGGAGGAGATGAGCTCGGCGACATCCTTGGCCAGCTGAGCGGTCTTGTCCTCGAGGGACTCCCTCACGCCGCGACGGCGGCCGTCGATGAGGGGGCGGATTCCGATGGCGGGATAGGACGCAGTAGGCATGACAGGTTCCTTTCACTGGGCGACGATGACCAGGGCCCACACGAATGTGAGCGCAAACAAAGAATGGCTCTAACCAATCGGTAATGTCAAGCATTAAGGCAAAACATCGCAGTCATAGACATGAGAGCGCCAACATGAGATGATTCGTCGGTACCACTTCTGACGCAACGGGGCGTGCAGCGGTACGCCCCGAGGAAAGAGCCCATGATGCTTCTCAACAACGCTCGCCAGCAGATCACCGAGGCCTGTTTCCACCTGGCCGACGACGGACTGGTCGTCGGCACCGCCGGCAACCTGTCCGTCCGGGAGGGCGACCTGGTCGCCATCACCCCTTCAGGGCTGCCCTACAAGGACATGCGCCCCGACCTGGTCGCCGTGGTCGACTACGCCACGGGCAGGCAGGTCGAGGGGCCGCTCAAGCCCGCCAGCGAGCTCGACCTGCACCTGACCGCGCTGCGGGCGACCGGCCAGATGTCCGTGGTGCACACCCACTCCTACGCCGCCACCGCCGTGGCCAGCCTTGAGGGAGTCAGCGCGCTTCCGGCAGTGCACTACTACATCTGCATGTTCGGCGGCAGCGACGTACGGGTGGCGGACTACGCGATCTACGGCTCCCCCGAGCTGGCGGCCAATGTCGAGCGGGCGCTCGAGGGACGCACGGCGGCCCTCATGAGCAACCACGGCTCCGTGGTGACCGGCCCCGACCTGGCCGCCACCTACGTCCTGGCCCAGGAGCTGGAGTGGGTCTGCGAGCTCTACCTGCGCACGCTCGCCGTCGGCAGCCCCAAGATCCTCTCCGATGAGCAGATCGCTGCGGTCGCACGCAAGATCCGGGACACCGGTTACGGCCAGCACGCCCCGGCCGAGGAGGGCTGAGCGCCCCGTTGGAACAGAGGCGGGGGCAGTCCGGGTAGGGTCTGCCTCATGACGAGGATCGTGGCCGGAACCGTGGGCGGGCGCAGGATCGAGGTGCCCCGGTCCGGGACGCGCCCCACCTCCGAGCGGGTGCGCGAGGCCCTCTTCGCCCGACTGGACCACTACGGGGTGCTCGACGGTGCCCGGGTGCTGGACCTGTGCGCGGGCTCGGGGGCCCTGGGCCTGGAGGCGGCGAGCCGAGGGGCCGGTGACGTCACCCTCGTGGACTCCTCGCGCGCGGCCACCGACACCTGTCGGCGCAACATCCGGGCGCTGGGCCTGAACGAGGTCACCGCGGTCACCGCGAAGGCGGCCACGTTCCTGACTGGAGCGGCGGGAGCACCAGTGGACCTGGTGCTGATCGACCCGCCCTACGACCTGACCCAGGAGGAGCTCACCGACATCCTCACTCCCCTGGCCCGCGGCGAGGACCCGTGGCTGGCTCCCGGCGCCGTCGTCGTCGTCGAGCGCTCGACGCGTTCAGCGGAGCCCGCCTGGCCGGCGGGACTGGCGCGCTTCGCGGACAAGCGCTACGGCGAGACCACGGTCTGGTTCGCCGAGCCGACCACCGATCCCGTCGCGTCCACCAGTCCTGCCTGAGCCCGACCTGTCACGCTCTTTCAAGGAAGGCCTGAGCCTCCTCGTCAAGGCGCTCAACGATCGCCGCGGCCAGGTCCCGGTGCTCGCGCAGCTGCGGATCGTCGTCCACGATCCGCTCGGCCTGGCGCCGGGCGGTGGCGATGAGCCGGGCGTCGCGGGTCACGCGCAGCAGGTCCAGGCCGGAGGTGCGCCCCGACTGTGAGGCCCCCAGGACGTCACCCTCGCTGCGCAGGTCGAGATCGGCCTCAGCCAGGGCAAATCCGTCCGTGGTGGAGGCGAAGGCCTTGAGCCGGTGGAAGGCGGTGGTACCGACCTCCACGCCGGTGACCGCCACACAGACCGACTCCCGGTCACCGCGTCCGACCCGCCCCCGCAACTGGTGGAGCTGGGACAGGCCGAAGCGGTCGGCGTCCAGGATGACCATCATGGAGGCCTCGGGCACGTCCACCCCCACCTCGATGACGGTGGTGGACACCAGGATGGGAGTAGCACCCGAGGCGAATCCCATCATGGCGGAGGCCTTGTCCTCGCTGCTCATGCGGCCGGTGAGGACTCCGACGCCGATGCCCTCCAGGGCGGGCTCGGCCTCCAGCCGCTGCCTCCACTCCCCGACGGAGGCCAGCGGACGGTCGGGACGCGAGGCGGGTTCCTCGAGCGCAAGCAGCCCTGAGGCCCGTTCGTCATCGATGTCTGCATCAGAAGCGGCTGCATCCCCCTGCTGGGGCTCGTCGTCTCCCCCCTCGATCCGTGGGCACACGACGTAAACGCGCCCTCCGGCGGCGACCTCCTTGGCGGCGCGCCGCCAGATGCCCTCGACCCAGGAGGTGCGTGACCACGGGACCAGGTGGGTGGTCACGGGACTGCGCCCGGCGGGCAGCTCGTCCAGGACGGAGGTGACCAGGTCGCCGAAGACCGTCATGGCGACAGTGCGCGGGATCGGGGTGGCGGTCATGACCAGCAGGTGGGGGGTGTGACGCTGACCGGTGACCGGGTCGGTGACACCGCCGCGCTCACGCAGGGCATCGCGCTGAGCGACACCGAAGCGATGCTGCTCGTCGACGACGACCAGTCCGAGGAAGGGGATCTGCACCGTCTCCGACAGCAGGGCGTGGGTTCCCACGACGATGGCCGGCTCGCCCGCGGCCAGGTCGGCCAGGACCCGGCGGCGCTGGGCCGCCGGGGTGGAGCCGGTCAGCAGATGGACCCGGGTGGCGCGCTCGGCGCCACCGAGCATCCCCAGGCGGCCCAGGGGGCCGAGAACCGCCTCGAGGGAGGAGTGGTGCTGGGCGGCGAGCACCTCGGTGGGAGCCAGCAGGGCCGCCTGACCGCCACCTCCGACCACCTGGAGCATGGCACGCAGGGCTACAAGGGTCTTGCCGCTGCCCACGTCGCCCTGGAGGAGGCGCTGCATGGGGACGGTGCGAGCCAGGTCGGTGGTGATCTCCTGCCCGACTCGCACCTGCCCGGCAGTCAGGTCATAGGGCAGTGCGGCATCGAGGTCGGCTCGAAGGGATCCGGTCGCCTCCGGCTCGGGCCAGGCAACCGCCGTCCGGGTCGCCTCGTGGTGCGCCCGCCGCTGAGCCAGGGCCACCTGCAGGACAAGGGCCTCCTCGTGGCGCAGCCGGGTACGGGCGGCCTTCCACTGGTGGGCGTCATCGGGTCGGTGGACCCACCGGTAGGCGGTGTAGGCGTCGATGAGTCCGGCCTGGCGCCGCAGGTCCTCGGGCAGGGGGTCGGGGACGTCTCCCGGTTCCAGCTGGTCCAGCACGGTCCGCACCGCCTTGCCCACCGACCAGGACGGGAGGGCCTCCGTGCCCGGGTAGATGGGCATGGGACGGGCCAGGAGGGCCTCGCGCTCGGCCTCGTCAAGCTCGTCAAGGACGTACAGGCGCGGGTTGGACAACTGCCTGCGTCCACGGTGGAGCCCCACCTTGCCGCTCATGAGAACAGTGGTTCCGGGGGCAAGCTGGGTGGCGCGGGCGCGCATCTGGCCCGCCGCGCCGAACTGGACGACGTCCATGGTCGAGACGCCGTCGGTGACGGTGGCCTCCATGAGGGCCGGCGCCCGGCCCGAACGCGTGCGGCGGGAGGATGCCCGCACGATCTGGGCCTGGATAGTGGCCTGCTCGCCCTTGACGAGCGTGCGCATGTCGGTGAGGTCCCCCCAGGTGTCGTAACGCCGGGGCAGAAGGCGCAGTAGGTCGCCCCCCGTCTCCACCCCCTGCTTGGCGAGCTGGGCGGCGGTGCGCTTACCCACGAACCGGGTCACGGGACGCCCGAGGAGCCCGACGCTGCCGGGACGAGGCGCGTGGGTCGAGCGATCAGGCGAGCTGGGCACGGTACCCACCCTATGCCGACGACTGTCCTGTGACGTTGAGGGGCCTACCGTGCCACTACTCGATGGCGATGAGGACGTCCGGGCGCTCCTGGCCACCCGCGTGGACGGCTACCTCCACATCCTCACCGAGTACCTGCCCTCGGGCGCCCACCGCTGCGCTCGCGGCCAGGGCCCCGACGTCACGGCCGGCGTTGCGACCGGTGATGACGGTCAGCAGCTCGTCGGAGGGCCGCAGAGCCGATGCCACGGCATGGGCCACGGCGTCGGCGTCGGCCTGGGCCCCATTGAGGGCGATGGTGCGCAGACCTGCTGCGGCGCTCCAGGCGCGGCGGGCCAGATCGGCCAGCTCATCCTCCTCGCTCCGTCCGGCCAGGGCGACGGTGGCTGCAAGGACCCGGGCCTCGTCATCGGTGTCGCACACGAGGAGCTGAATGCCCTCGGACTTGTAGCGCTCCGACGGAGCCGCCGCCTGCATCCCGGCGCGAGCGGTCTCACGAGCGGCTCCTGCGTTCCGCTTCCCGACCGGAGGACGGACGGTGGAGACGGCGGAGCGGGCCGCCAGGAAGCGGGCGGCATCGTGGGCCGCCTCAGTGCAGGCGGCGTCACAGGGCAGCACGATGACCTGGGAGGACCCCAGGTCCGCAGCGGCACGGGCGATCCCCTCCCGGTCAGGATCGAGGACAACGGCGGCGTCGGAACGGGCGAGCTGCTCGATGAGCCCGGGGGCCCGGGTGCAGGCGATGACCCCGACCCCCGCCTCCCGCGAGCGGGCGGCCAGGCGAGGTCCCTCCACCGGAGCGGGCTGGGGCACGGCTGCCTGGGAGGGATGCATTCGCACCGACTTGGCCTTGCGCTCAGCCCGGCGGGCGGCCAGGCGCTCGAAGGAGACCACGTGGCCCATGGGATCGGAGTCGAGCGCGCCCCACGGGGACGGGGGCTCATCGGTGGAGGCCACCAGGGCGGTGGGGTGGAGGTGGTGGATGCAGATCTGGCGGGCGCGGCCTGCATGGGGCAGGGCCGCCCGCGGTGTGTCGGTGTGGACGTGGACCTGGTAAAGGCCCACACCCAAAGCGTCCGGGGTGCCGACGACTCCCACGGAGTCACCGATGAGCTCCAGGTCGCGACGCAGCTGGCCGGCCTGGACCGCGGTGGCCTCCAGCAGGTACATGACCTCGAACTCGCCGGTGGACATGCCCAGCGGCTCGGGGCCGACGCCGTGCGGAACCCCGCCCTTGGCCAGATCGGTGAGCATCTGGCGGGCGACGGCCGTATACGGGGCGTGCTCGTCGGCGTCCTCGTCGCCCTGACGCAGCTCCGGAGCCGCCCCGGGGTCTGCGTCCTGGACCGCGTCGATGGTGTCCGACAGGCAGGTCAGCAGCAGCATGAAGGCCGCTCCCCCGGCATCCACCGGTCCGTGTCCGAGGCCCGCGGTCTCGACGACGGATTCCTGGGACCCGAATGCGGCGGCGGCGGCGATGACGCTCAGGGTCGCCGGCGAGCTCGCCGTCGCCTCTTCCAGGGCGGCGCGGGCGGCCGTGGCGGCGTCCCTGGCCACCGACAGCAGGGTGCCCGCCACGGGGCGCGAGACCGCGGCCCACGTGGTGTCCGCCATGGTCTCGTAGGCGTGCACGAGCTCAACGGGGCGCAGGCCGGCGGGGTCGGGGGTGTCTGCGCAGACGTCGGCGAAGGCAGCCAGAGCCTGGGAGACCAGAAGGCCCGAGTTTCCGCGCGCGCCACGCACAGCGCCATCGGCTGCAGCCCGTGCCACCTGCGCGGCGTCGGCGGCCCACCCCAGGCGGTGAAGAGCGTCGGAGGCCGAGCGCAGGGTGAGCAGGACATTGGTTCCCGTATCGGCATCCGGCACGGGGAAGACGTTGAGGACGTCGACGAGATCGCGTGTCTGATCGGCGACGATCTCTGCCAGCGCGATCCAGCGCCGCACTGCGGGACCGTGCAGCACACGGGCCCCGGAGACAGGGGTAGCGGGGCGGTGTCCTTGCGACTGCGCCATCTTCGCCTCCCCTGGGTCCCGGCTACGACCACCACACCGTGCATCTCACGCTGCGAACACCTTCTGTTCCACTGCATGATCTGCATATGTGCTGGCGTTCAGCGAGCCTGGTTGACGGTGAGGCCGAGCCTCTGGATTGATGATGGTTTCAGAGTACCCGCCCGCACACATTCCTCCCACCGGAGCGGGAACCGTCCACAACGGCCTGTTCTGGGCGACAGAGAGCCGATTAGGTGCCCGAACCACTGACACGCTGGTCAAACCGCCTACCACCGCACCCGCGAGGGCAAACGTTCGCCATACGGTGAGATCGAACACGTTCACAACGGACCACACACCCCCGGTCAGGCCGGCGTGTGCCCGAACCCACGCCCCCGCGGCTTGGGACGGCGCCAATCGGTCCGCTATTGTTCTCGGGTTGCCCAACGCTCCGCGCTTGGGCGGTAAGACCTGGCGCCAGGCACCGACCTGAGCGTTGAAGCATTGAAGATCAGGAGTGAGACCGTGGCTGCTGTGTGCGACGTTTGCGGCAAGGGCCCCATCTTCGGCAAGAGCGTCTCGCACTCCCACGTGCGGACCAACCGCCGGTGGAACCCCAACATCCAGCGTGTGCGTGCTCTCGTCAACGGCGCCCCCAAGCGCCTCAACGTGTGCACGTCCTGCCTCAAGGCCGGCAAGGTGACGCGCAACATCTGACGCATTACCTCGAGTCCTTCGAGCGTGAGGCCGCCGCTGCATTCGCAGCCGGCGGCCTTTGTCATGCGCCTGTCATGATCCTGCGCACGCGCTGTCCCAGGGCAGCGACCTGAGACAGACCCCAGGCGGCTCATCCCCCGGCGAAGTGGTCCCAGCCGGCGCTCTCCTGAGCCGGTTCTCCTCCCAGGAGGACACCCGGTCGATGTCCCAGAGCGCGAGACTGCGGGGCCTCGAGGTCCAGGACACGACCGATGACCCGGACGCCCTCCGGTAGACGCTCTGCTGCGTCTGCCGGGAAGGTGGCGAGCATCCCGTGGTCCTCTCCCCCGGTGAGCAGCCAGCTGCGGGCCAGGGCGCGCGCTGCCGGTCCCGCGTCGTCGGCCACCAGCGCCGCGACAGGCTCAAGGAAGGACGTATCAGGCAGATCGTCCGGATCGTCCAGGCCGATGACGACGCCACTGGCCCGTGCGATCCGTCCGGCATCACGCAGCAGCCCGTCGGAGACATCCATCATGGAGGTGGCGCCGGCGGCCGCCAGGGCCGGACCGGCCGCCAGGGCCGGGCTGGGCGCGCGGAAGGCGGCCAGGCAGTCTCGCACCTGAGGCACGTCCTCAGCCCGCTCGAGACCGGCCATGACCCGCGGTCCGGCACTGAGCAGCGCCAGCCCGGCCGCACTGCGCCCCAGGGTTCCGGCGTGGACGACCAGGTCACCGGGCCGGGCACCGCTTCGCAGGACCGGTGCCCGGCCCTCGAGATCACCCAGGACCGTGACGGCCACGACCAGGGACTCACCGCCGCTGAGGTCGCCGCCCACGACGCCGGCGCCGCAGGGCTCGCAGCCCTGCGCCAGTCCCTGCGCGAAGTCCCGCACCCAGGCCACCGGGGTCGTCGGCGGCATGACGAGACCGATGACGAGCGCAACCGGGCGGGCTCCCATGGCGGCGGCGTCGGCGAGGTTCTGGGCGGCGGCCCGCGCGCCGACGTCGCGCCCTGTGGACCACTCGGTGCGGAAGTGGTGCCCCTCGACCAGGACATCGGTGCTCACCGCCGTGCGCGCGTCGGGGAAGGACAGGACGGCGCAGTCGTCCCCGGTGCCGACCGGGGTCTGCGGGCCACGCGGCAGGAGCGGGGTAATGACGGCGAGGAGCTCCTCCTCGCTGAGGTCCCCGACCCGCATGGCCCGGCCGCCGGGAGGAGCCGGATCAGCGATTGACATCGGTGGAACGGACCCGGGCCAGCTCGATGAGCTCGGAGACCAGGTCGGTGTACCCCAGGCCGGAGACCTGCCACATGTAGGGGTACATGGAGAAGGGGGTGAAGCCGGGCATGGTGTTGATCTCGTTGACGACCGCCTCGCCGGTCTCGGTGAGGAAGAAGTCGACTCGGGCCAAGCCCTCGCAGCCGACGGCCTCGAAGGCCCGAGCGGCGGTATCCATGATGAGCGCACGCTCCTCGGGGCCGATGCGCGCCGGGCAGACCATGGCGACGGCGTCGTGAGCGAGGTACTTCGTCTCGAAGTCGTAGAACTCGCCGGCCCCCTGGGAGGTATCCATGGCGATCTCGCCGGGCTCAGCCACCCGAGGGGCGTCGTCGCCACGGCCCTGAAGGACGGCGACCTCGACCTCGCGTCCTACGATGCCGCTCTCCACGAGGACCTTGGGGTCGACGGCGCGGGCCGCCTCGATGGCATCGGGCAGGTCCTCGGGACGCTCGACCTTGCTGATGCCCAGGGACGATCCGGCACGGGAGGGCTTGACGAACAGGGGATAACTCAGGGACTGGCAGGCGGTGAGGATCGCCTCGGGATCGCGCTTCCAGGCATGGGGGCCGACGACGACGTGCGGGGCCGTGGCGATACCGGCGGCACCCAGGAGCACCTTGGTGACCTGCTTGTCCATGCCCGCGGCGCTGGCCAGCACACCGCAGCCGACGTAGGGCACGCTCATCATCTCCAGCATGCCCTGGATCGTCCCGTCCTCACCGTAGGGTCCGTGCAGGAGCGGCAGGACGACGTCGACCTGGCCGAGCACCCGGGGACCCGTGGGGCCGAGCACGGTGAGCTCACCGCCTCCCAGCGGAGCGGTGAGGACGCCTTGCCCCAGCCCGTCGGCGGTGATCGTCACCGGCGGCCGGCTGTCACTCAGCTCGAGGGCGGCCGGGTCGTCCTCAACGAGCACCCACTGGCCCTCGGGTGTGATGCCCACGGGAAGGACCTCGTAGCGATCGCGATCGATGGCTGACAGGACCCCGGCGGCGGTGGCGCAGGAGATCGTGTGCTCACCGCTGCGGCCGCCGAAGACGACGGCGACGCGCACCTTGGACTTGTCGGGACTGGGAACGGAGGGGCCGGTTTCCTGGAGGTCTGTCATAGTCCCACGCTACCGCGCAGGTCCCTTTATGCTGTTAACGCACGGACAACTCGGAACAAACCCGGCGTCCCCGTCGCTCTGGTGGCGCCCTGTGGAAGTGAGGCAATGATGCACTGCCTGATGCACTGCCGCTCCATCGCATCACTCGCCATGCTGCTCAGTGCGGCCCTGGCACTAAGCGCCTGCTCATTGAGCACCTCGTCGCCGTCCGCCTCCCAGACCTCCACATCCTCCAGTACCGGGCCACCGGAAGCGGCTCCGGCGGCCACGGGCACGACACCGCCCGTCCACCCGAGCCACAACAGCTCCGACGTACCGGACTGGGGATCCGGCTCCCAGGGCCAGCAGGCGGCCGAGGACAGCACGCTGACGGTCGCCGACGTCAGGATCGGGAACCATCCGGATGAGGGTTACAGCCGGTTCGTGGTGGAGTTCGATGGTCAGGGTGCGCCCGGTTGGAGCCAGCCGCAGTGGGATGTGCCGGCCTCGACCATGGGCAAGGGAGACCCGATCGAGGTCGAGGGGACTCACACGATGGTGATCCGGGGCTCTGGCGTCGCCGCTGTCCCTCCGGACGGGCAGAGGGTGAGCGGTCATCGGAAAGTCACGCTCGATGACTCGGCGAACGATGACAGAAGCATCGACGCGGCCTACATCGACCCCGGCTTCGAGGGTGAGTTCCAGGTGGTCGTGGGCACCGGCTCAAAGACCTACCGCATCTTCAGCCTCACCAACCCCACGCGCCTGGTCGTCGACATCGCCCACAGCTGAGTCATCCGGTCCGGAGCACGGGGCCGATCCGTTCTACCCCTCCGAGGGCGTTGCGTGCACGCCCTCGGCCTTCCGAGGGCGCGCCAGAAGCGTGTCCGTCACCTGAGCGACGCTGGCGGCGCCCTCGACGACGGCGACGACGCCGGTGGTGATCGGCATGTCCACCCCGTGCGAGCGGGCCAGGTCCAGGACGGCGCGGGCGGACTTGGCGCCCTCGGCCACGCCCCGGGAGGCTGCGGCGGCCTCGGCCACGCTCATGCCCTCGCCGAGGTGACGGCCGAAGGTCTGGTTGCGGCTCAGGGGCGAGGAGCAGGTGGCCACCAGGTCCCCCATGCCGGCCAGCCCGGAGAAGGTCTCGGGGCGGGCGCCGAGCTCCAGCCCCAGGCGGGTGATCTCCACCAGACCCCGGGTGATGATCGTGGCCTTGGAGTTGTCTCCCAGGCCCCGGCCGGCAGCGGCACCGACGGCCAGAGCGATGACGTTCTTGACCGCTCCGCACAGCTCGACGCCCAGGACGTCGGTGTTCGTGTAGGGACGGAAGGTCCCGGTGGCACACAGGGAGGCGATCCGGGCCGCGACCTGTTCGTCATCGGCGGCCACCACGGTGGCGGTGGGCTGCCCCGCAGCGATCTCGTCGGCGAGGTTGGGCCCGGAGACGACGACGACGCGGGAGCGGTCGATGTCCAGGACCTCGGCCAGGACCTCGCTCATCCGCAGCCCGGTGCCCAGCTCGATGCCCTTCATGAGGGAGACGACCACGGCGTCATCAGCCAGCGTGCTTCGGACGGGTTCCAGGACCCCCCTGGCCTCCTGGGAGGGCACGGCCACGACGACGACGCCGGCCCCCTTGACGGCTCCGGTCAGGTCGGTGGTGGCCTCCAGTCCCGATGGCAGGCGGTGGCCGGGGACATAGCGCTCGTTGGTCCCGGCGTTGATCTCGTCGGCCACTTCTCGACGCCGCGCCCAGATGGTCGTCGGGGTGCCGGCCTGCGCCAGGAGACTGGCGAAGGTGGTGCCCCAGGCACCCGAACCGATGACGGCAGCCCGCCGCACCGGCGTGTTCGCTGCGCGCTCGACTCCGCTCACTGACCGTCCTCCTGAGTGTTGGCCTCGGGCAAGGGATCGGGACGGCGCACGCCGATCCTGCCCTTGCCGGGGTCGCCGTCGTAGTGCAGGTCGAAGGGCCGGGGAGCCTTCTCACCCCGGAGCTCCTCGACCAGAGTGGTGATGGCCCGCATGATCTCAGCGGTGCAGGCGCGCACGGCCTCACGGTCCTGGGTGTCCGAGCCGAATCGGGACAGATCCATGAGGTCACCGATGGTGACACGCACGTCCTTGCGCGGGAAGGGGTGGAAGGAGCGCCCGTAGGTGTCCAGGATCTCGTGGGCCCCCCACTGCCCCATCGGCAGAACGGGCGCCCCGCTGGTCATGGCCAGCCTGGCCGCCCCGGTCTTGGCGACCATCGGCCACTTGAGGGGGTCACGGGAGAGCGTGCCCTCGGGGAAGATCATGATGGCTCCGCCGTCGGCCAGGACGTCACTGGCGGCGCTGAGAGCCGTGGCCGCGTTCTGAGTGCCCCGCTGGACCGGGATCTGGCCACCGGCGCGCAGGATGGAGCCGAGGACCGGTACCTTGAACAGGGTGGACTTGGCCAGGGAGTAGACGGGGACGTCGGCATCCACCAGCGCGCGCATGGCCGTGAGCGAGTCGAGGTCGGTCAGGTGGTTGGCCACGGCGATGAAGCCGCCCTCACGGGGGATGTTCTCCAGGCCGGTCACCTTCTGCTTGGAGACCATCTTGAGGAACGGGATGATCGCCCCGCGCGCGGCGAAGCGGTAGAACGGAGTCATGGGGCGTGTTGCAGGCACGAACGAACTCTATCCGCTCTCAGGGCCGAGCGAGGTTCTCGGTGCCGTATCCGGGCCCCGCTCGCGCGCCCCGACATCGCCGACGCGCAGCCGACCGCGCCGGACCCGGTCAGGCCAGACGAGTGACGGCGGCGTTGAGGGACTCGAGCTTGGACATGAAGTGCTCGTAGCCGCGGTCGATGAGGTTGACGCCCTCGACCCGGCTGGTGCCCTCGGCGGTCAGGGCCGCAATGAGGTGGGAGAACCCACCACGCAGGTCGGGCACGACGATATCGGCCCCGGTCAGGGGCGTGGGCCCGGAGATGACCGCGGAGTGGTAGAAGTTACGCTGTCCGAAGCGGCACTCGGTCCCACCCAGGCACTCGCGGTACACCTGGATGGTGGCCCCCATCTTGCGGAGCGCACCGGTGAATCCGAAGCGGTTCTCATAGACGGTCTCATGGACGATGGACAGGCCCTGGGCCTGGGTGAGCGCCACGACGAGAGGCTGCTGCCAGTCGGTCATGAAGCCGGGGTGGACATTGGTCTCCACCACGATCGAGCTCAGGTCTCCTCCGGAGTGGTAGAAGCGGATGCCCTCGTCAGTGACGTCGAAGGCCCCGCCCACCTTGCGGAAGGTATTGAGGAAGGTGGTCATGTGGCTCTGGTGGGCGCCGCGTACGAACACGTCCCCACGGGTGGCCAGGGCGGCCGAGGCCCAGGAGGCGGCCTCGATACGGTCCGGCAGGGCCGAGTGGGTGTAGCCGCACAGCTCGTCAACGCCCTCGACGTGGATGGTGCGGTCGGTGTCCACCGAGATGATGGCACCCATCTTCTGCAGGACATCGACCAGGTCCATGATCTCGGGCTCGACGGCGGCGTTGCGCAGCTCGGTCAGCCCGCGGGCACGCACGGCGGTGAGCAGGGTCTGCTCGGTGGCGCCGACTGAGGGGTAAGGCAGCTCGATGACCGTGCCGTTGAGGCCATCCGGCGCCGTCAGCCGAATACCCTGGGCCTGCTTGTCGACAGTGGCGCCGAACTGGCGCAGGATCTCCAGGTGGAAGTCGATGGGGCGGTCGCCGATGCGGCAGCCGCCCAGGTCGGGGATGAAGGCCTCCCCTAGGCGGTGCAGGAGCGGGCCGCAGAAGAGGATCGGAATGCGCGAGGAGCCGGCGTGCGCGTCGATATCGGCCATGTGTGCGGACTCGACCTTGGAGGAGTCCAGCTGGAGGACGCCCTCACGCTGGTCGTAGTCGATGCTCACTCCGTGCAGGCTCAGCAGCCCCGAGACCACGTCGACATCCCGGATGAGGGGGACGTTGCGCAGCACCGAGGGGGATGACCCCAGCAGGGCCGCCACCATCGCCTTGGGAACCAGGTTCTTGGCTCCGCGGACGGTGATCTCACCAGTCAGCGGGCGACCACCCTCGACCTGGAGCAGACCGTCGACCATGCGCACCTCCATGACATCATCTGGGCATGCCGTGCGCGTGAGCCGGGTACCCACCCTCGCGCGGGCGCGCGAGGCCGTCCCAGCATAAGCGCACCGGCGGGCTCGGCAGGACCGTTTTCAGGTCCGCTTCAGGTGGCCTTCGACTCACAGAGGATCCCGATCAATATATAGAAGACCCGTGGAAACTCCAATGAAATCCAACGAAGCCACCGCGACCTGGACAGATCGGAACGGCTCCGGCAGGCGCCAGTGATTCTCAGGGCTGAGGCATCTCCGCGGCCCTGGCCGAGACGACTTCCTGGGCGGGTAGGTGCTTGGCCGGAAGGGTGCGTGGCTTGAAGGTCGGACGCGCCTCCTCATAGCTGCGGATGGCGTCCTCCTGAGTGAGGGTCAGGGAGATGTCGTCGAGCCCCTCCATGAGAATCCACCGCACGTAATCGTCGATGGCGAAGGCGCAGCGGAAGGAGCCGGCCTCGACCGTGCGGTTCTCCAGATCCACCGTCACCTCGGTGCCCGGCTCGGTCTCAAGGATCTTCCACAGCTGCTCGCAGTCCTCCTGGGTCACGATCCCGGCCACCAGCCCTTGCTTGCCGGCGTTGCCACGGAAGATGTCGGCGAAACGTGGAGCCAGGACGACCTTGAACCCGTAGTCCTTGAGCGCCCACACGGCGTGCTCACGCGAGGAACCCGTGCCGAAGTCAGGACCCGCCACGAGCACCGAGGCCCGCTTGTAGGCCTCCTGGTTGAGGATGAAGTCGGGCTCACCGGCACGCCAGGAGGCGAACAGGGCGTCATCGAAGCCTGTACGCGTGATGCGCTTGAGGTAGACCGCTGGAATGATCTGGTCGGTGTCGACGGCACTGCGCCGCAGCGGGGCACCGATTCCCGTGTGCCGGATGAACTTGTCCACAGCCCTTGTCAGCTCCTTGCCTTACGTCTTTTCGTCTCATTCACGGTACCGGACCGCTACAGCACGGTCATCGGGAGCACACCGGAGGCCGGCGGAACCGCCGCGACCACCGGGATGCCGGGGGCGTTCGGGGCCGAGTCGCCGACGGCGTCGGCCTCCTCCCAGCCGGCGGGCCGCGGAGGCAGGTCCCCCGGGGCGGACAGGGCCCCGCGCACAGCGGTGGCCGCGGCGACGACGGGCGAGACGAGATGGGTGCGCCCGCCCTTGCCCTGACGCCCCTCGAAGTTGCGGTTGGAGGTGGAGGCGGCGCGCTCACCGGAGGAGAGCTTGTCCGGGTTCATGGCCAGGCACATGGAGCAGCCGGCGTTGCGCCACTCGGCCCCGAATCGCTTGAAGACCTGGTCCAG
Source organism: Actinomyces naeslundii (assembly GCF_001956585.1). GTDB lineage: Bacteria > Actinomycetota > Actinomycetes > Actinomycetales > Actinomycetaceae > Actinomyces > Actinomyces naeslundii. Next base: position 65,876 of record NZ_MSRR01000007.1, read on the forward strand.
CCCCTCAGCCTCGGCCTGCAGACGCACTCGCGCAGAGGCCGGTACCACGAGCATGCGCAGCCCTTCAGCCTTCTTGCGTCCGCGCACCACCTCGGCGGCGGCCCGCAGGTCCTCGATACGACCGTTGGTGCACGAGCCGATGAAGACGGTGTCGATCTTGATGTCGCGCAGAGGTGTTCCCGGTACGAGGTCCATGTACTCCAGGGCCCGCTCGGCAGCGAGCCGCTCGGTGGCGTCGGCGATGTCCTCGGGGTCGGGAACCGTGGCGGACAGCGGCAGCCCCTGCCCCGGGTTGGTGCCCCAGGTGACGAAGGGCTCGATGTCCTTGGCCTCGAGGACGACCTCGGTGTCGAAGACGGCGTCGGGGTCCGTGCGCAGGCTGGACCAGTACTCCACGGCCGCGTCCCAGTCCTCACCGACTGGGGCGTGAGGCCGGTCCTTGAGGTAGTCGAAGGTGGTCTGGTCGGGGGCGATCATGCCCGCCCGCGCCCCGCCCTCGATACTCATGTTGCAGATCGTCATACGGGCCTCCATCGAGAGCTGCTCGATGGCGCGGCCGCGGTACTCGATGACGTGCCCCTGAGCCCCGTTGGTACCGATCTTGGCGATGATCGCCAGGATGATGTCCTTGGCCCCGCTGCCCGAGGGCAGCTCACCGTCGATGGTGACGCTCATCGTCTTGAAGGGGGCGATGGGCAGGGTCTGGGTGGCCAGGACGTGCTCGACCTGGGAGGTTCCGATACCGAAGGCGAGCGCCCCGAAGGCGCCGTGGGTGGAGGTGTGGGAGTCGCCGCAGACAACGGTCATGCCGGGCTGAGTCAGCCCCAGCTGCGGGCCGACGGCGTGGACGATCCCCTGATCGGCGTCCCCCAGGGAGTGCAGACGCACCCCGAACTCGGCGCAGTTGGCGCGCAGGGTCTCGATCTGAGCGCGACTGGTGACGTCAGCGATCGGCAGGTCGATGTCCACGGTGGGGGTGTTGTGGTCCTCGGTGGCGATCGTCAGGTCGGTACGACGGACCGTGCGTCCGGCCAGACGCAGCCCCTCGAAGGCCTGGGGACTGGTGACCTCGTGAACCAGATGAAGGTCGATGTACAGCAGGTCAGGAGCACCATCGGTACCCTTGGACACCACATGATCACGCCAGACCTTCTCGGCGAGAGTCATTCCCATCGACTTCATCCTCTCAGAAACAGGTGTTCGCGATCGCATCGAGCCAGGAGCATCCAGGGCCTCGCAGCAACCGCGAGAGGCGGCCGCGCCGCGCCTGAGATCACCGACCGGAGCCTTGACCTCAGGATGCTGACACTGTGCCGCTTCCATACATGACCCTAACTTGAAATCTCATACCTTGAAATGTCAGTATCAGATTATGGACGGCTCCTTAGAGAACGACAGCAGCAGCGGCGTCGGCGTCATCGACAAGGCGGCCCTGGTGATGAGCGCGCTGGAATCAGGCCCGGCAACCCTTGCCCAGCTCGTGTCCACCACCCACCTGGCCCGCCCCACGGCACACCGCATCGCGGTCGCCCTGGAGTTCCACCGCCTGGTAGCCCGTGACTCCCAGGGGCGTTTCATCCTGGGCCCCAGACTCACCGAGCTGGCCAGCGCCGCGGGCGAGGACCACCTCCTGTCCGCCGCCGGACCGGTGCTGACGGCACTGCGGGACAAGACCCACGAGTCGGCACAGCTCTACCGCCGTCAGGGAGATGTACGCATCTGCGTGGCCAATGCCGAGCGCCCCATCGGGCTGCGCGACTCCATCCCCGTGGGCGCCACCATGTCCATGCAGGGCGGCTCCGCGGCCCAGGTGCTCCTCGCCTGGGAGGAGCCCGACCGGCTGCACCGCGGCCTGGTGGGAGCCCGTTTCACCGCCACCATGCTCTCGGCGGTCCGACGCCGAGGATGGGCTCAGTCCGTCGGAGAGCGCGAACCGGGCGTCGCCTCGGTGTCGGCACCGGTACGCGGGCCAGGAGGCAGGGTCGTCGCCGCGATGTCGATCTCCGGCCCCATCGAGCGGATGGGGCGTCAGCCCGGCCGTGCACACGGTCATGTGGTGATGGCGGCGGCACGCCGCCTATCCGAGGTCCTCAGCGACACCGGCGCGGCCTGACACCCCCAAGCCTTCGAATCTCCCCGGGCTCGCCCGCAGTCAGCGAGCGCCTTTCAGGCCGATGGCACGACGGTAGGCCTCGACGTTCATCTGCACCACGGACCCCCACTCGGGAAGCGGGGCGATCTCGTAGTTGTGCGCCTTGATGCGCTCGAGCAGCTCGTCATCCCCCAGGAGCGCAGCGAGCTCCCGGGCCAGGCCGGCATCATCGTCGGCGAGGAGACCGTCGACGCCGTCGGTCACGAAGTCACTGACCCCGCTGGAGCGCAGGGCGACCACCGCCAGTCCCGCGCTACGGGCCTCGAGGGTGGAGATGCCGAAGGAGTCAGCGGGAGAGGTCTGCAGATAGATGTCGGCGTGGGTGAAGGCCCGGGCGAGCTCGCTGCGTTCAACGCGCCCCACGAGGCTGATGCGCTCGGCCAGGCCGGAGTCGGCGACCTCCCGGGCGAGCCTGTCGCGCAGCGGACCGTCCCCGTACATCGCCAGGACTGCGTCACAGCCCGGGGTGCTCCTGACTGCCTGCGCGAAGGCGCGCACGACCTGCAGAGGGCGTTTGCGCTCGATCCACCGCAGGGAGGCGACCACCGTCACCGGCCGATGAGGTCGGCGTCCTTCAGGGCCGGGGCGCTCCAGACGCCAGTCATCGATGGTGATTCCATTGGGCAGCACGGTCACCGGATCGTGGGCACCGGCGCGTCGGACCTCGGCGGCGAGCATGGAGGAGACAGCCGTCAGGTCGGCGCCGCCGCGCTGCCATCCTCGCACGGGGCTGACCGGCCCCAGCACCCCGGCGACCGGGGCCCACGGCCCCAGCACGCAGTGAAAGGTGATGGCCAGAGGGAGCCCCGCTCGGCGGGCCGCGGCGATGCCGGACCAGGCGAAGGGGGAGACGATGCCGACATGGGCGTGAACGACGTCGGGACGCAAGTGGTACATGAGATCATCGAGCTCACGCCCGGCTCGTGGGTGCACGGGCAGCTCTCTGGGCAGATGCACGGAGGTGCGGAAGACCGGGAAGCCGTCGACCCGTTCGACGCTGCGACCGCGATTGTCGCCGACCGGTGTCGCAGTGACGACGGCGGGCTCGTGACCGGCCAGCCTCAGGTTGCGGGCGAGATCCCGCACCTGGGTCTCGATGCCGCCCAGCCTGGGCGCGTAGCAGTCGGAGACGATGAGAACGCGCATGGCCCCAAGTCTGCCATGCCTGTCCGCAGCCAGCGCCTGCCGCAGCAGGCGCACTCCTGAGTGTTAGGAGGAGACGACCTCGGCGCGACGCAGCTCGGCGATGGCGCGCTCGAAGTCCTCCAGGGAGTCGAAGGAGGAGTAGACCGAGGCGAAGCGCAGGTAGGCGATCTGGTCCAGCTCTCGCAGCGGGCCGAGGATCGCCAGTCCGACGTCGTGTGAGTCGACCAGGGCCTGACCGCCCGCTCGGATCGCCTCCTCAACCTTGTGCGCCAGAAACGCGAGCTGGTCATCGGAGACGGGGCGTCCCTGGCAGGCACGTCTGACCCCGACCACCACCTTGTCCCGGCTGAAGGGCTCGACGACACCGGAGCGCTTACGGACCGACAGGCTGGCGGTCTCCAAGGTGGTGAAGCGGCGTCCGCACTGCTGGCACTCACGGCGACGACGGATCGAGGTTCCATCCTCCGCGGTCCGGGAGTCGACGACCCGGGAGCCGTCATGACGGCAGAAGGGGCAGTGCACGCCTCCGACCTCCGATCTCACTGGACTACCTGTCAGTTCATCGGAGAGTAAACGCCCGGCGGGCCGCCCCGCAAGCCTGCCTCACAGTGCGGCCCGCACCGGCCCTCATTACGCTGCGGGAATCTCGAGGGTCTGCCCAGCATGAACAGTGGTGTCCCGAAGGTCGTTGAGCTCGACGATCCGAGTCACCATCCCCGAGACGTCCGCGGTACCACTCGCAGCGGCGATCTCCCACAGCGACTCCCCTGGACGAACCATCGTGGTGGTCGTGCCGGCCGACTCCTGAGCGGCCGGCGCAGCGGAGCTCGGGGAGGCCATTCCCATCAGGACACCGACCAGGAGCCCGCAGCAGGCGAGCACGATCGCTGCCGCGACGCCGAGGGAGCCGCCTCGCAGGAGGTGCAGGACCACCCGAGGACGAGCCGCTCGGCCCACCCTCCCATCCCGCTGCGACGGGGAAGGGGCGTCCTGCTGAGCACTCAGCGCAGCCGCGCCTCGCCGAGCATCCTCGCGCAGCCGGGCGGCCCGCACTGCCGGGTGCTGCGGAGCCAGCCGTTCCAGCTCCGAGCGACGATCACGCAGAGCCGCAGGCGTGGAAGGACGACGCATCGGCGGCGTCGGCGACGGGGAGGCAGGCGGCGCCGAGCGCAGCCCGGTCTCGTCACCCTCGAGACGCGACCGGACCTCGGGGACGAAGTCCTCCGTGACCAGCCGCAGCCGAGGACGGCAGGAGGCCTGCCCGGCGGCGCGCCTGCGGCTCTGAGACCGAGACGTCGAGCGAGGCGAGGGCGGGACGGCGATGGCACTCATAGTTACCTCCTGAACACATGTTCGACGAACGTTTGTTCGACACATTAGCGCCCGACGGGCGACACGTCCAGCACTTCTTCGAACATGTGTTTGAATCGTGGTCGTCTCGCCGTTAGGCTTGTTGCATTCAAGACGATCACGGAGCACCGACATCTATTCCGCACCCTTAACGCCTACGGGCCCAAGGGCTGTCCGGCAGGAAGGGCCAGGACCATGAGCACCACAGCAGACCCGGGCGCGTCACCGGCGTCGGCCCCACGCACCGGCGCAGACGTCTCCGAAACGGTCGCCGAGGCCATCGGCGGCCTCGACAAACGTGCTCGCGCGGTCTACGAGGCGGTCCGTGAGGCCGTCGCCGCCCACGGCTACCCGCCCTCGCTGCGGGAGATCGGCGAGCAGGTGGGCCTGACCAGCCCATCCTCCGTCAAGCACCAGCTGGACAAGCTCGAGCGACTGGGGCTGGTGCGCCGAGACCCCAATCGTCCTCGGGCGATGGAGGTCGTCACCGGTGACACCGGCACCCGTGCGGACGCGTCTGCCGGTTCCAGCCGAGCCCCCTCGCTCGAGGCTCCCAGGATCCCAGGCGTTGAGGACGGGGACGCGGTCGCCGTCCCGCTGGTGGGTCGCATCGCGGCCGGGACCCCCATCCTGGCGGAGCAGGACGTCACCGACGTCATGGCCCTGCCCCGTCGCCTGACTGGCGACGGAGAGCTCTTCATGCTGGAGGTGCACGGCGACTCGATGATCGAGGCCGCCATCTGCGACGGCGACTGGGTGGTGGTGCGCTCACAGCCAGACGCGGCCAACGGCGAGATCGTGGCGGCCATGGTCGAGGACGTCGATGGCGCCTCGGCGACGGTCAAGGTGCTCTCGCGTCGCGACGGCCACCAGTGGCTGCTCCCCCGCAACTCCAGCTACACCCCGATCGACGGCGACCGGGCCACGATCATGGGCAAGGTGGTCACGGTCCTGCGTTCCCTGTAGCCGCTCGCAGTCCTACGCCTGAAGGCCCGCCCCGGTGACCGGGGCGGGCCTTCAGTGATTCTGCTCAGATTCTGCTCAGACTCAGGTCAGTGGCTCAGTAGCCCAGGCCGCGCGCGACCTCGCGCAGGTGGTCGGCGGAGGCGTTCAGGCGCTCCTCCTCCTCAGCGGTCAGAGGGAGCTCGAGGCGGCGCCCGGCGCCCTCACGGCCCACGATCGTGGGGACGGCCATGCACACGTCGGAGATACCGTGCCAGTTGTCCAGCAGCGGGGAGATGGTCAGCACCCGCTGCTCGTCGTTGAGGACGGCGCCGATGATGCGCTGGACCGCCAGACCGACTGCGTAGTTGGTCGCCCCCTTGCCCTCGATGATGCGGTAGGCGGAACGGACGACGTCGTGGGCGATGCGCTCACGCTTGGCCTCGTCGAACACGCCGCCATCGAGGGTGGTTCCCCACTGGGTGATCGGCACGCCGCCGATCTCGGTGGAGGACCACAGCGGCACCTCGGAGTCGCCGTGCTCACCGGCGATGTAGCCGTGGATGTTCTGCACGGCCGTGCCGGTCTCCAGGGAGATGAGGTACCGCATGCGGGCAGTGTCCAGCACCGTTCCGGAACCGAAGACCTGGTTCTCGGGAAGGCCGGTGATCTTCTTGGCGCAGTAGGTGACCACATCCACCGGGTTGGCCACGAGGACGAAGATGGCGTTGGGAGCGACCTCCACGAGCTTGGGAAGGATCTTCTCCATGATGCCGACGGTGGCGCCGGCGAGCTCGAGGCGGGACTGTCCGGGCTTCTGCTTGGCACCGGCGGTGATGGCGATGACGTCCGCATCGCGGCAGATCTCGGGGTCGTCGGAGCCTGAGACGGAGCCTGCGGAGGTGAACTGGATTCCCTGGGCGATGTCGAGGGCCTCGGCCTCGACCTTCTCCTTGACGATGTCCTGCAGAACGACCTCGCGGGCAACGCCCTTGGTCACACAGGCGTAGGCGAGGGTGGAGCCGACGGCCCCGGCGCCGATGACGGCGACCTTGGAGGGACGACCGGAACGGTTGGTGGGGTAGGAGCCTTCAGCGGTGGTGGTGATGTGGTCTGACACGTTCTTCTCCTCAATGGGATCTGCTGGGCAGGACCGCAGGGCGCGAGCACCCGCTCGCGCCAAGCCTACGTGCACATCCTCCCGAGGGGCACATACCTAAGGGCCCAGCCGACGGATTCATTCCCCTGTCGGGACGCCGGTGCGAACTGACAGGCGCCGCAGGGCGGCGCGGACCACGTCGGGCTTCGTCGTCGGCCACAGGGCGGGCATGGAGCGGGTGAGGAATCCCCCGTAGCGGGCGGTGCGCAGGCGAGAGTCCAGGACGGCGACGACGCCGCGGTCCTGGCTGCGACGGATGAGACGGCCCGCCCCCTGGGCCAGGAGCAGAGCGGCGTGGGTGGCGGACACGCTCATGAACCCGTTGCCTCCTGCGGCCACGACGGCGTCGGTGCGGGCCTGGGCGACCGGGTCGTCGGGGCGAGGGAAGGGGATGCGGTCGATGACGACGAGCCGGCAGGTTCGCCCGGGCACGTCCACCCCCTGCCACAGCGAGAGGGTACCCACCAGGCAGGCGGCCTCGTCGTCGGTGAAGGCCTGCACCAGGGTGGGCAGCTGATCGTCCCCCTGGGCGTACACGGGCAGGTCGGTGGCCCCTCGCAGCACCTCGGCGGCCTCCTGAGCAGCGCGCCGGGAGGAGAACAGGCCCAGCATGCCTCCGCCGGAGGCCTCGACCAGAGCGAGCATCTCATCCAGGGCGGCCTCGGAGATGCCGGCGCCGGGGCGGGGCAGGTGGGCGGCCACGTAGAGGATGCCCTGGCGGGGGTAGTCGAAGGGGGATCCCACGTCGACGCCCTTCCAGGGCTGCTCGGCCAGGGACAGCCCCAGGGCGCGGGCCATGGGGTCGAAGCTGTCCCCCAGGGCGAGGGTCGCCGACGTCATGACGCTGGCACGACCGCCCAGCAGATGGCTCGCCACCGAGCCGGCGACCTCGATGGGGGCCAGGAGGAGCCGCGGGGGCTCGGCCCCCATGCGGGGCCGCTCGATCCAGGCGACGTCCCGGCCCTGGGCCACCGAGTCGGAGGTCATGCGGTCCAGGGCATCGACCAGGTCACCGACGGCGGTGCGGGCGACCGCCAGCGCCCCGGCCGCCTCGCCGGAGCGGTCACGGCCCAGTGCGCGGGCCTGGTCTCGTACGTCTGAGGCGACCTGTCGGGCCGCCCCGGCCAGGACCACGAGCGCATCATGCAGGGCGGCCGGCAGCGGCGCCTCCAGCCTGCCGTCGGGCAGCTCGGCCAGAACGAGCTGGAGGCTCTGCCCAGCGGCCTCCAGCTCGCTGACCAGCACGGAGGCGTGCTTACGAGCGGTGGCAGCCGTGCGCGCCACGGCGGCCGCTGACAGGGCGATGGTGCCCTGGGAGCGGACACGGTCGGCCAGCTCATGCGCCTCGTCGACGATGAGGACCTGGTGGTCGGGAAGGACGCCGGGGTTGCCGGCGACGACCACGCCGAGCATGGCGTGGTTGGTGACCACGAGGTCGGCCCGGGACGCGGCGGCGCGGGCCAGCTCGGGGAAGCACTCGGACTTCAGGGGGCAGGACTGCCCCAGGCACTCGGCCCGGGAGACGGAGACCTGGGCCCAGGCGCGCTGGGAGACGCCGGGAACGAGGTCGTCGCGATCGCCGGTATCGGTCCTGGCCGCCCACTCGCGCAGGCGCACCACCTGCTCCCCCAGACTCACGTCGGCCCCGTGGCCCGCTGTCGGTTGAGCAATGGCGTCGCCGACGCCGAAGAGCGCGGCCTCGTCCTCGTCCTGCGGGTAGCCGCCGGCCAGACGGTGGCGGCACAGGTAGTTCTGCCAGCCCTTGAGCAGAGCCACTTCGGGACGGGTACCGGTGACCCGCTCGACGGCGTCGGCCGCCAGGGGCGCGTCCTTGGTGAGAACCTGCCTCTGAAGGGCCAGGGTGGCGGTGGAGACCACGACGCGGCCTCCGGTCTGCACGGCGTGAGCCATGGCGGGCACCAGGTAGCCCAAGGACTTTCCGGTTCCGGTGCCGGCCTGAACCAGGAGGTGGGTGCCGTCGGCCACTGATCGGGCGACCTCACGCACCATGGTGACCTGCCCCTGGCGGGGGCTGCCGCCCATGGCACGCACCGCGGCGTCCAGGATGTCCAGGACCATCCTGTCACCGGGGCCGTCAAGGTCAGGCCGGCCCGACTGGTCCGGCTCGGTTCGGGTCACGGTCTCTAGCCGGCGGAGGCGCTGGTGGCGGCGCCCTCGATCTCGGCCGCCAGGGCGGCACCGACGCGGGCCACGACGCGGGTCCCGGTCTCAACGTAGTCGACGGTGTCGATCTCACCCTCGGCGTGGACCCGGGAGACGAGGTCGCCGCGCGAGTAGGGCACGACGACGTCGATACTCACCTGCGGGTGGGGCAGCATCTGCTCGATGCGAGCGCGCAGCTCCTCGATCCCCTCCCCCGTGCGGGCCGAGACCGCCACCGCTGAGGGCAGGCGGGTACGCAGCGCCGCCAGGGTGACGGCGTCGGCGAGGTCGACCTTGTTGAGGACGATGAGCTCGGGCACGTCCAGGGCTCCGGGGATCTCGGACAGGACGGTACGCACCGCCGCAACCTGGCTGAGGGGGTCGGGGTGGGCGGCGTCGACGACGTGGAGCACGAGGTCGGCTCCGGCCACCTCCTCCAGGGTGGAGCGGAATGCCTCGATGAGCTCGTGGGGCAGGTTGCGCACGAAGCCGACCGTGTCGGTGAGGGTGTAGGTGCGTCCCTCGGAGGTCTCGGCGCGCCGCACAGTGGGGTCGAGAGTGGCGAACAGGGCATCCTCGACCATGATGCCGGCCTCGGTGAGACGGTTCATGAGGGAGGACTTGCCGGCGTTGGTGTAACCGGCGATCGCCACCGAGGGGATGGCCCCGCGTCGACGTGAGCCGCGCTTGGTCTCCCGCGAGGGCGCCATGGCCTGGATCTCGCGGCGCAGGCGGGCCATGCGCTGACGGATGCGGCGCCGGTCGAGCTCGATCTTGGTCTCGCCGGGGCCGCGTGAGCCGATGCCCTGACCGGCGGCCACTCGGCCCCCGGCCTGGCGGGACATGGACTCGCCCCACCCGCGCAGGCGCGGCAGGAGGTACTCGAGCTGGGCGAGCTCGACCTGGGCCTTGCCCTCACGGGACTTGGCGTGCTGAGCGAAGATGTCCAGGATGAGGGCGGTGCGGTCGACGACCTTGACGCCGACGACGTCCTCCAGGGCGCGGCGCTGGGAGGGGGCGAGCTCGCCGTCGACGATCACCGTGTCGGCTCCGGCCGCAGCCACCACGTCGGCCAGCTCACGCGCCTTGCCGCTGCCCAGGTAGGTGGCGGGATCGGGGTGGTCGCGCCTCTGGATGAGGGCATCGAGGACCTGGCTTCCCGCGGTCTCGGCCAGGGCGGCCAGCTCACGCAGGGAGGTGTCGGCGTCCTGGACGTCGCGCGCCTCCAGAGCGCCGCCTCCCGGGGCGGCGGCCCCATGGGGGCGGGGCAGCTCCAGACCGACCAGGACGACCTTCTCCAGGCGGACCTGGCGGTACTCGACCTCGCTGACGTCCTCCAGCTCGGTGGACAAGCCGGCCACACGGCGGCGCGCGGCGCGGGCCTCGCGCTCAAGAGCGCCCTCATCGGCGTTGGCGTTGTCGTAGTGGTCGGCCTGCTGCCGGTGCTGGGCGGCGGTGGAGGCCAGGGCGGTTCCGGTCCGGGAGAGAACCCGGGCGACGACGTCGCGCACGTCGCGACCTTCTTGAGTGTCACGGATGTCGTCGGGAGTGGAGGGAGTACTGGAGTGGTGCTGGGTCACAAGAAGTCCTTCATCGTATGCCTGCGCCCCTTCGATGGGGCGCGATAACTCGTCCGGGGGCGGCCTCTGCCGCCGGTTCAGCGCATACGAAGGATCCACATGGGGGCGATGCTACTGCCCGCGGGCCGGTGTGACCACTCGCGTCCTCAGGCGGCGCGTCGGGCCAGCAGCGGGGTGAGGAGGAGGCCTACGGCGAGCAGGACGAGCGTCGGCCATAACCGGCTCGGCTCGACGCCGGCCGCTGCCGGGGCGACGAAGGCCGTGGTGGCCGTCCCCAGGACGGCGCCGCCGGCCGCGCCGGCGATCGTCACGGCGGTGGCGGCCTGGGCGTGGGTGATGCCGTCGGGCTCGGCGGGATCGGTGACGATGCGGTTCATGGTGTCCAGGTGGGTCAGGCCCATGCCGATGCTGGCCACGCCGTAGCCCACGGGCAGCCCCCACCAGTCCGCCTTCTCCAGGACCGTGACCGCCATGAGCATGGTTCCGACCACGAAGAAGACCGCGGCCAGCATGGTGCGACGCCGGTAGGCCTGCGGCTCACGCGCCGGACGTGCCCCGCAGGCGATCGCGACGGCCGACCAGCCGATGCCGCCTGCGGTGAGCGCCCAGCCGGTCTGGGTCGGGGTCAGGCCCAGGACGTCGTGGGCGCTGGGGGCCACCAGGTAGTCCAGGGTCAGGAAGAAGGCGCACACCCACAGCAGGGTGGCGATGCCCGCGCGCCGGCCGGGCACCAGGCGCAGGGTCCCATCCGGCAGGACGCATGAGCAGGACCAGAGCACCAGCCCAGTGCCGACGCCGACGCCGGGCCAGAACCAGGGGCTGGATGCTCGTAGCGCCCCGATGAGTGCCACGCCCGCGGCCATGGCCAGGGCGGGCAGCCACGGAACCGTCTCATCGTGATCCGTCTCCTCGTCCAGCCTGAGGTCGTGGATCTGACCGGCCATGACGGCGCGGGCCGCGATGAGCACGGGCAGGTAGACCACGAGGGCCCAGCGCCAGCCCCAGGAGGCGCTGACACCGGAGGCGTAGACGGGGCCGGCCAGGGCCGCCACGACCCACATGCCCGATCCTCCCGCCAGGCACAGTCGCCTCCAGGCATCGGGCAGACCGGCGACCATGACTCCCATGGTCGCGGTCGCCAGGGCCCCGGCGGCCAGACCCCGCAGGATCTCCCCGAGGACGTAGACCTCGACGTTCGGGGCGAGGGCTCCGACGACGGCACCGGCCACCAGCAGGGCGGTGAGCGCGGTCATGAGGCGGTCCGGCCGCCACCGAGCGAGCATGGCCCCGCCCAGCGGCATCGTGAGGAAGGCGGGGACCTGGGCCGCCGCCGTCACCAGCCCGTAGGCGTTGCGGGCCCCCATCTCGGTTGCCAGCAGCGGCAGGACGGTCTGGTTGAGGTAGATCTGCATGCCCGCCAGCAGCTCGACGACGAGCACCGCCAGCGCCAGGTGCCCCGCTCGGGAGCTGAACAGCGCCCGGAGCGAGGGACTGCTGGCGGAGCTGGGTGGGGCGCTCATGCCCGTCAGGGTACGCGGGTAGCCTGGCGGGTGTGAGCGAGCACTACTTCACCGCCTCCCCCGCCGTCGAGGCCGAGGAGCGCGCCCACCGCTTCTCGATCCGCGGCGTGGAGCACGCGGTGGTCACGGCCTCGGGGGTCTTCAGCGCCGATCGTCTCGACAAGGGGACCCAGGTCCTCCTCGACCACGTCCCCGATCCGCCCGAGGCCGGGACCTTCCTCGACCTGGGATGCGGTTGGGGCCCGATCACGCTTGCCCTGGCTGAGGCCGCCCCTGGGGCCACGGTCCTGGCGACCGATGTCAATGAGCGCTCTCTGGCCCTGACCGCCCGCAACGCAGCCGCCGCGGGCCTGGACAACGTGCGCACCTCCCAGGCCGAGGCGCTGCTGGCCGAGCTGCATCAGACCTCGACACCGGTGGACCTCATCTGGTCCAACCCGCCGGTGCGCATCGGCAAGGACGCTCTGCACGAGCTCCTGCTGTCCTGGCTGGCGCTCCTGTCAGCCGACGGCGAGGCCTGGCTGGTGGTGCTCAAGAACCTGGGCGCCGACTCACTGGCGACGTGGCTGACCGGTCAGGGCTGGGACGTCAGCCGGCAGGCATCGTCGAAGGGCTTCCGCGTGCTACGGGTGCGCCGCGGGCCGGATGGGCCGGTGGACGGCTGAACGATCGGCGCGCAGCCTGAGCGGCTACCGGCGTCGTCGGGCCGCCAGGCGCAGGTCGACGGCGGCGATCGCGGCCGACACGGCGATGGCGGCCACAACGGCCAGCAGTCCCACCTGGGCGGCGACGTCCCAGCCTGAGGAGTGTGAGACGCGGAAGGTCAGTCCCGTAATGGCTGCGATGCCGATGGAGGTGCCGATGCGCTCACCGGTCTGGAGGATGCCGCCGGCGGCGCCGGCGTACTCCAGAGGGACGTCAACCAGGGAGAGGGTCTGGTTCGGGGAGACCACGAGTCCCTGCCCCACGCCGAGCAGCAGGAGCGTGAGAGTGAGCCACCAGGGGCTCCAACCGGCCCGTGCGTGCATGTGGATGATGCCGACGCTGGCCAGCAGGCCGGCCATACCCGCAGCCATACCACCGAGAACCATCACCCGGCCCACCCGGATGACGCGGCGGCCGGCGACGGCGGCAGCGACCGATCCGGCCAGGGCAGCGGGGACCCCGACGGCGCCGCTGACCAGAGCAGTCGATCCCAGGCCGGCCTGGACGTACTGGGCCACGATGATCCACACCGAGGTGTAGCCCAGGAAGTAGACGGCAATGGCCAGGCTGCCGTATGCGAAGGACGGGATGGCCAGGAGGCTGAGATCCACCATGGGCGCACCGCCCCTGGCCCGGTAGCGTCTCTCCCACACCACCCAGGCTGAGACGATGCCGATGCCGGCCGCCTCCAGGCCCCAGACCCAGGCGCCCGCGGAGGCCTCCATGAAGGGGATCATGATCAGCAGCGTGCCCGCGGCGAGCAGCACCATGCCCACCGGGTCGAGGTCGACCCGGTCCCGGCCGGCGCCGCTGCCACCGTCCTGCCTGTGCCAGGCGGAGTCCGGCAGGTAGCGGTGCGCGGCCCAGACGCCGAGCAGGACGAGCGGGACGTTGATGAGGAAGGAGGCGCGCCAGCCCCAGTCATCTCCGAGCCAGCCGATGAGCCCGCCGCTGAGCACCGGCCCCACCGCCACCGAGACCCCGATGACGGCACCGAAGAGTCCGAAGGCCCGGCCGCGGGACTCCCCGCTGTAGTACTGCTGGATCATGCCGGCCACCTGCGGATTGAGCAGGCCCGAGCCGACCCCCATGACCACGCGGGCCAGGTTGAGGGTGACGATGTCAGGGGCGAGCCCGGAGGCCAGTGAGCCGACCCCGAACAGGATCATGCCGATGACGAAGATCCGGCCTCTGCCCATGACGTCACCGGCGCGACCGGCCGGGACGAGGACGACGCCGAAGACGAGGGAGTAGCCGGAGACGACGAGCTGCAGCCCGGCGGTGCCCGCGCTCAGGTCCTGGGAGACGGCCGGGAGGATGACGTTGACCGAGGAGACGGCCAGCAGTGTGACGAAGGCGGGGATGAGCAGTGTCGGCAGGAGCCGCTGGTGCTCGGGTGCATTCGTATCGCGGGCCGGGGGTGGTGAGCTGGGCACACCCAGAGGCTACCGCGCACAGTGTCGCTCAGAGCCGCCCAGAACCCCTCAACGCCTCTCAGAGCTGTGAGGCCGCCGCGTGCTCGACGTCGTGCTGGACCTGGCTGGGAGGTTCCCCAGCCACAGGCGTGGACCACGCACCTAAGCGCACGTCGAGAGCGATCCCGATGCCCAGGGCAATGAGCGCCGGCAGGATCCAGCCGGTGGAGTCGCTCCACAGGCCGGTGCGTGCGAGAAGCCTGCTGGGGCCGTCCCAACCGGCGGCGGTGATCGCGGAGACGGATCCGAAGGTCCCGGCCGTGATGACGCACCACTGGTAGGCGGCCCGGAGCCGCCCGGGGGCCATGGCGTCGACGAGCGTGACGGCGACCAGGGCGATGGCGAAGGGGTAGAGCAGGTTCAGCAGCGGCCCCGCGATCTTGAGGATGGCGCTCAGTCCCAGGTTGGCCAGGGTGAAGGAGACGATGGCGCAGGCGGCGAGCTGCCGGTTGAAGGAGACCGCAGGCCAGGCGGTGTAGGCGTAGCCGGCCCAGGAGGCCAGCAGGCCCACCGCGGTGGTCAGGCAGGCCAGGATGACGATGGCGGCGAAGATGACGACGCCGGAGGTCCCCAGAGTCGAGGAGGCCGCGTTGCGCAGCAGCTCGGTACCGTCCTTGGTGTCGGTGGTGATCTGCCCGCGGGTGCGGGTGCCCAGCACGGCCAGGCCGATGTAGACCAGCCCCAGCAGCGCCGCGGCGATGCCTCCGGACAGGATGGTGCCGCGTACCAGTCTCCTGGGCGAGGTCAGGCCGCGTTCGCGCAGGGAGGTGATGACCACGATGCCGAAGACACTGGCCGCCAGGACGTCCATGGTGAGGTAGCCCTGGGTCAGCCCGGTGGTCAGGGGCGCGCTCGCGTAGGGCTCGATGGCCTCCCGCTCCACCCCGGGGGCCATCACCAGGGTGACCCCGCACAGCAGTGCCAGCAGGGCCAGCAGCGCGGGCGTGAGCCAGCGCCCAACGCGGTCGGCCAGACGGCTCGGGCTGCGGGCGATGCCGAAGGCGACGCCCATGAAGACCGTCACATGCGCCAGCAGAGCCAGGCGGGAGTCGTGGAAGCCCCACAGCTCAAGAACGGGACGGGTCGCCAGCTCGTAGGCGACCGTGGTCACGCGGGCGATGGCGTAGAGCGGGCCGATCGCCAGGTAGACCGCCAGCGGCATGACCAGGCCGAATCGGGGCCCCACCCTGCGGGCCAGGCCGAGGATGCCCTCGCCGGAGGTGGAGACGGCCACCACGGTGATGAGGGGCATGAGCACCCCCGTGGCGAGGAAGCCCGCCATCACCGGGATGAAGGACCTGCCCGAGGCGGCCCCCAGCAAGGGCGGGAAGATGAGGTTGCCGGCCCCGAAGAACAGGGCGAAGAGCATCAGACCGGTCGGCAGGATGGTGCCGACGGCGGAGCGACTGGATGGCTGGGACATAGTGGTGGTTGGTTTCTCTTCTCGGATGCGGCGTCAGTGCGACGTCCGGGAGCAGTGTGGATGGCGGCAGGTCCGAAGGGCCTCAGGCGATGGTGACCCGTCCGGTGATCGTGGCCGGTCCGGTCAGCAGCACAGTGCTGTCCTCACCCAGGGGGCTGGCGCCCACGTGCACCCCGATCTCTCCGCCGGGAACGAGCAGCCGGTAGTCCTCGGGGGCGCCCGGACCGGTCCAGGCATGCAGGGCGACGGCGACGGCGCAGCACCCCGCTGCGTAGGAGAGGGTCTCCCCCACGCCGCGCTCCAGGACGCGCATGCGGGCGATACCCACCGGTGACTGGGTGTCGGGGTCGGTCTCCTCCCCCAGCGGCACAACGAGCTCGAGGTTGGTGCCGGCCTCGGGAACGGGGTCGTAGACGACCGGGGCCGCGGAGTCGGTGAGCCCGGTGAAGGCGGCCGCCTCGAGCTCATTCTCCTCCCCCAGGGCGACGACGGCGTGGGGGGCGGACATCTCAACACTCAGGGCTGCTCGCTCGCCCGTCAGTCCGGGCACGACGACTGTCGTGTCCCAGCCCTCGTCCTGCGCCTGACGAGGGCGCGTGAGACGGGCCGGCCCCATGTCCACGGTCCACAGCTCGCCCAGGCGGGTGACAGTGCGCGCACCGCCTCGGGTACCGATGACGACCGACTCGCCGTCGGCGATGGGACGCAGGCCCTCACTGTCCAGGACGTGGGCGAACAGGCGGACGGCGTTGCCACACATCTCGGCCACGGATCCGTCAGCGCTGTAGTAGTCCATGAACCACTCGGCCTCGGGCACGGCCGCGGCGAAGGCCCCGGCTCCGGGAAGGGCGGCGGTCCGTACGACGCGCACGAATCCGTCGGCACCGATGCCGCCGTGGCGGTCGCAGACCGCAGCGATATCGGCGCCGCTGACAGCGACCTCGCAGCTGGGGTCGACCAGCATGAGGAAGTCGTTGAGGGTCGCGTGGCCCTTGATGAGCTCACGACCACGGAGACCTGTCGAGTACGGCATGGCCCCTAGCCTAAGCGACGCCGTCGACGGCGAGAACGAGCTCCCGTGCCTGCCTGGTCACCCGGGAGCGCTCCGCGTCGGTGCAACGACCGTCCTCGGCGAGCTCGACGTCGATCCAGCGCACTCGCGGATCGCGGCGGAACCACTTGATCTGGCGGGAGGCGAGCTGGCGGGTGGCCAGGGCCGTGGAGTCGACCGCCTCGGGCACGCTCATGGTCCCGTCGATGACCGCGAGCGCCTGGGCGTAGCCGATGGCGCGTGGAGCGGTCTCCCCTTCTCGGATGCCCTGGTCGACGAGGGTCTCGACCTCCTCCACGAGGCCGCGTTCGAACATGGCGCGGGCGCGAGCATTGATACGCAGGTCCAGGAGCCGGCGCTCGCAGCGCAGAGCGATGTGGACAGTGGGAACCACGTCCTCGTAACGGGGCAGGGATGCGGAGAAGGGACGCCCGGTGATCTCAATGACCTCCAGAGCGCGCACGATCCGACGGGTGTTGAAGGCCTCGATCCGCTCGGCCGCCACGGGATCGAGGCCGGTGAGCTCGGCGTAGAGGACGGAAGTGCCCTCACGCTCGGCGCGCTCGGCCAGGCCGGTGCGTACCTGCGGATCAGTGCCGGGGAAGTCGAGCCCATCGGTCAGGGCGCGCACGTACAGGCCGGAGCCACCGGCGATGATCACCAGGTTTCCCCGGGACTCGACGCCCTCGATGTCACTGCGGGCGGCCCGCTGGAAAGCGGCCACGGAGGCCCGGTCCCTGACGGAGAGGACATCGATCTGGTGGTGGGGGACGCGGACCCGCTCGACCGGGGAGGGCTTGGCGGTGCCGATGTCCATCCCCCGGTAGAGCAGGGAGGCATCGGCGTTGATGATCTCAGCGCCCTCGGACAGTCCACCGGCCTGCGCCTGCTCGGCGAGAGCGAGGGCGAGGTCGGACTTACCGGTGGCGGTGGGGCCCACCACGGCGACCCTTACCGGACGGGGGACGCCCGCAGCTGCTGAGCTCACTGCGCTCAGATCTCCGGTAGGAGCGGACCCACGAGGCTGAGGGCCTGCGTGCAGGCGGACAGCGCCGTATCCAGGTGGAGACGCAGCTGGGCGTCGGTGACCCCGGCAGACAGGTCAGTGAGGTAGGTGGCCCGCACCAGCGGCCCAATGGCGGTGTCGACGACACCGACCGTAGGGAAGAACTTGTCCCGGTTCCAGTCGTTGACACTGGCGGCGATCTCGTCACGCTGCGAGACGGGGGCGGCCTCCTCCCAGTCCCCGGAGACCAGGAGCCAGCCGTCGTGCCCCTCGGGGATCTCAATGACGAAGGGGAAGGAGTCCCAGGTACCCAGGAGGCAGGGGTGCTCACGGTCATCGGCCAGCTGGACGTGGTACTCCATGGGACCGGTGAGCATGGACTCGATCCTCGCCAGCGTGAGTGGCTCGGTCGACTCCTCGCTCCACTCCTCACCGCGAGAACCATCGGCGACGACGCCGCTGCTGGCGAGGTGATCGTTTGGCCGCCCCGATCTGCTCGACCAGGTGCGCGAGGCGTCGGAGGTCTGCGCCGACGCAGTCGCCTTGGCCCGCTCCGACGAACGGTCCGATCGCCCAGCAGCATCAGGTGGGTCGGCGGAGCCGACCGACTCCACGGTCTTCTCCGACGCCGGGGGGAACGGCGAGTCATCCGGTCCCGCTGCGTCTGCCGCGTCCGCAGTCTCCGCTGAATCCACTGAGTCCGCTGGGGCAGCCGGGTACCTGTCCTGATGGCGCTGCCGGCTGACCGGCGGACTCGGCTGGTTGTCCTGATGACCGCCCGGACGGTGGTCTCGCTGATGGTCCAGTGCCCGCACGTCCCACTCCTTGCCCAGGAGGCGTGCGATGAAGTCGGTGAGGCGTTGCAGTCGCGGCATCAGGGCTCCAGGCTTCCGCGCAGCTCGTCGGGGAACTGCTCCTCGGCCTCGTGCATGAGGGCGACAATGAGCCGGCAGCCGCCGAAGACGAAGTCCTCGAGCTGCCGGTCGGTCATCCCCGCCTCGAGAGGGTAGGTGTACTCGCCGTGAAGGCGCACCACTCCGCCGTCGGCGACAGTGAGGTAGGCCTTGGGACCGATGCGGGTCGTGTTCCAGTCCTCGACCAGGGCGCGCAGCTGGGCCAGGTGATCGGTGTCGGCGATGCGGTGCCAGATCCCGCGCATCTGAACCGCTCGGGTGTCCTGGAAGATGGCGTGGACAGTGACATAGCGCCATGGAATGCCGATGTCGCCCTCGTCGTCGATGAAGTAACGCAGCCCCAGTCGCTTGACGCACTCGTGGATACGGTCGACGTCCACGGGCCTGGGGACCGTGGCGGCGGCAGCAGAGCTGGCGTCGAAACTGGGCATGCTTCCCACCTTAGCGGGGCAAGCGGTCTGCTCCCCACCGCATCCCGGCCCGCTCCACCGTCAGCGCAAAACAGATGGGATTCTCAGACGGCTCCCCCATCCCTTTTCCATCACTCACCATCGGATGCGGAGGGTGCGGGGTGCGGCCGGAGTCGGCACTGAGCCCGCACCGCACCGCCTCCAAGCCACGCCGCATGTGTCAGAGCTGTTCACCGATCCTCTGGGAGAACTCCACGAGGCGGTTGGAGAAGCCCCACTCGTTGTCGTACCACCCGAAGACCTTGACCTGACCGTCGATCACCTCGGTGAGAGGCGCGTCGAAGATCGAGGAGTGAGGATTGCCAACAATGTCGTGGGAGACGATCGGCGCCTGGGAGTACTGCAGGTAGCCGGCCAGCGGCCCGTGATCGGCAGCCTCACGGAAGGCCGCGTTGACGTCCTCGACCGTTGCCGATCGGGAGGTGACCACAGTGAGGTCGGTGATCGAGCCGACCGGGACCGGAACCCTCATGGCAGCGCCGGTCAGGCGCCCATCGAGCTCGGGGATGACCAGACCAATGGCCCGGGCGGCGCCTGAGGACGTGGGAACGATGGAGGCGGCAGCCGCACGCGCTCGACGCAGGTCCTTGTGAGGTGCGTCGTGAAGCCGCTGGTCCCCGGTGTAGGCGTGGATCGTCGTCATGAGACCGCTCTCAATCCCGAAGGCGTCGTGGAGGACTCTGGCGAGCGGGGCCAGGGAGTTCGTGGTGCACGACCCGTTGGAGAACACGTCGGCGGCGGAGACATCCAACTGACTGTCGTTGACCCCCAGGACAAAGGTGGGGACGTCACCCTTGGCCGGCGCGGAGACGATGACCTTCTTGGCGCCACCCTTAAGGTGCTGGGCGGCCTTGTCCCGGTCAACGAAGAAACCGGTGGACTCGATGACGACGTCGACCCCGACCTCACCCCAGGGGATCTTGGCCGGGTCCGGCTCGGAGAAGACCCTGATGGTCCGACCGGCCACCTCGAGGTCCTTGCCGTTGACGGCGACTCCGTCGAGGTGGCCGGCCACAGAGTCCCACTCCAGGAGGGTCGCCAGCGTGTCCGCGTCGGTCAAGTCGTTGACGGCAACGATTTCGACGTCCGCCCCGCCGGCCAGCGCGGCCCTCAGATAGGTGCGCCCGATACGTCCGAAGCCGTTGATGCCGATACGAATGGTCATGATCCTTCTCCTTCGGTGAATGGAGGCGTCAGAGGACACCGACGCCGACTTGTCAGGATCAGGAGGAAGCGGACCCATCGCGACCAGGAGCCGCACCAGCGGCCCCGGCTGCGACACGGAGCAGCTCAAGGGCGCCTTGACAGGCTGCGTCATACGGGGCTCTGTCCTGCTCAGCCACAGCCAGGACGTAACCGCCCTGAACAACAGCGACCATCGTGCGAGCCAGATGATCCGGCTCAAGGTCTGCTGGCAGGCGCCCCTGCGACCTGGCCGTACCGATGACAACGACCAGCATCTCGTGAAACCGGGCGAAGGCCTCGGCGACCGGCTCACGAAGACCGTCGTCGGCCACCACCGCCTTGTCCTGCGCCATCCGACCGACTCGACAGCCTTTGAGCGGATCACGGGGAAGGGTGAGGTAGGCACTGAGGATCTCGAGCGGATCCTCGAGGTCCTTGAGCGCGGCCTTCCAGGAATCCAGCTGGACCTGGCAGTTGTGATTCAGGGCGGCCAGCCCGAGATCCCGCTTGGTCGGGAAGTAGTGGTACATGCTCCCCTGACCAACACCGGAAAGCTCGCGAACCGCCCGCGGGCTCGTGGCGCTGTAGCCACGCTCCCACATCAGCTCAGCCATCGCCTCAACCAGCTTCTCTCTCGAGTCCACGCCAGAACTGTACATACCTCGCTATGACGTACCCCTGGGAGGCACGGCGGCCGCCCGGATCTGCTCCCTTCTGATTCCCATACCAAAACTGTACATACCTCTAGGTACAGAACACAAGGGCAGTGGTCCACTGAGAATTGCTCACGCGAGTTTCAGTCAGACGGGTGCGCCCACGCGCAGGGTGGGCAGACCCAGGCTCACCGGGGCGGTGTCGGGCTCAGGAGTGGCACAGGCCTCGGCCTGACGGCGCTCCCAGGCATCGCCGGCACGGGTGCGCCGCACCTGGAACAGGGCGGGGCCGTCGTCGAGCCAGAGGCGGTCACCGGGCTTGAGCGCCTCATTGGCGGCCGCGGCAACCGGGTCCAGCTCCCTCCCGCAGCGGGCGGAGTCGGCGATGAGGTTGTGGGGCGCCCCGTGGGTGACGCGCACGCTGACCATGTCGCCGGGGCGCGGGGCCCCTCCGGCGTAGTCGCCCTCGGCCAGGCCCTCGGGCAGGGCGACGTGGACGAGCCGGTTGTCAGCGGCGCGCCCGGAGATGCGGGCAGTGACCGAGTCGCGGCGTCCCTCGCCCTCGGCGACGAGGACCTCGACGACGCGTCCCTCCTGCCGTTCGTTCTCCTCGTGGGCGATCCGGCGCACGAGCGCGTCAAGCCTGCGATAACGGTCCTTGACGACCTCGAGCGGAACCTGGTCGTCGCGGTCGGCGGCGGGGGTGCCTGGGCGCGGGGAGTACTCGAAGGTGTAGGCCGAGGCGAAGCGGGCCCTCTCGACGACCTCGAGCGTGGCCTGGAAGTCCTCCTCGGTCTCTCCGGGGAAGCCGACGATGATGTCGGTGGTGATGGCGGCCTCGGGCATGACGGCCCGGACCTTGTCCAGAATGCCCAGGAAGCGCTGGGTGCGGTAGGAGCGGCGCATGGCGCGCAGCACCCGGTCCGAGCCGGACTGCAGGGGCATGTGGAGGCTGGGCATGACGGCCT
Source organism: Actinomyces naeslundii (assembly GCF_001956585.1). GTDB lineage: Bacteria > Actinomycetota > Actinomycetes > Actinomycetales > Actinomycetaceae > Actinomyces > Actinomyces naeslundii. The sequence goes on from NZ_MSRR01000007.1 coordinate 87,738, forward strand.
CGGTGGCCGCCATGGCCTCGATGACGTCGTCGGTGAAGGCGGCCGGGTGGGGGCTGGTGAAGCGCACGCGCTCGATGCCCTCGACTGAGCCGGTCGCCCGCAGCAGCTTGGCGAAGGCGCCACGGTCGCCGAAGCCCACGCCGTAGGAGTTGACGTTCTGCCCCAGAAGGGTCACCTCGATGGCGCCCTGAGCGGCGACGGCCTCGACCTCCGCCAGGACCTCACCGGGCCGGCGGTCGCGCTGCTTGCCGCGCAGGGAGGGCACGATGCAGAAGGTGCAGGTGTTGTTACAGCCCACCGCGATGGAGACCCAGGCGGCGTAGGCGGACTCGCGGCGGGTGGGCAGGGTGGAGGGGAAGACCTTGAGGGACTCCTCGAGCTCGACGGCGGCCGCCGAGTTGTGTCGGGCGCGCTCGAGCAGGGCGGGCAGGACGTCGAGGTTGTGGGTGCCGAAGACGACGTCGACCCAGGGGGCCCGCTCGACGATCCCCTCCCCCATCTGCTGGGCCAGGCACCCGGCCACGGCGATCTGCATGCCGGGGCGCTCACGCTTGACCGCGGCGAGCTGGCCCAGGTTGCCGAAGAGCCGGGTGGCGGCGTTCTCGCGCACGGAGCAGGTGTTGATGATGACGACGTCGGCCCCGCCGTCACCGGCCTCGGTGGCACGGGCGGCGGCCTCGGGCACGTCCTCGACGCGCAGGTAGCCGGCCCCCTCCAGCAGACCCGCCATGTGCTCGGAGTCGTGGACGTTCATCTGGCAGCCGAGCGTGCGCACGTGGTAGGTACGAGGCATGGCGCCGCGGGCGTCGAGAGCGGGGGCGGTGGTGGCGAGCGTGGTCATCGCCGAGCAGTGTAGGGCGCGGCGGGGCCCCACCCCAGTCCTGACGGACCGTCGTGACCAGATGCACGCCGGGGTGGGGCGACGAGCCCTGATGAGCACCGAGGAGGCCCGCCTCAGGACTTCGTGCGCGAGGCGATCTTGGCGTCGTTGCGGGTTGCCTGGGCGAAGGCCGCACCAGGAGCCGCCACGGAGCCGAAGGAGGCCAGGTCGCGGCGGAAGACGACGGCGGCGAACCAGTCCATCATGATGCGCACCTTCCGGTTGAGGGTGGGCATCGCGTAGACGTGGTAACCGCGGTGAGCGGTCCAGGCCGTGAAGCCGCGCAGGTTCTGACCCAGGATGCGGGCCACGCCCTTGCCGATGCCCAGGGAGGCCACGGTGCCCAGGTTCTCGTGGGCGTAGACGGCCAGCCGCTGCTCACCCTGTCCACTGGTCCCATCACCCTCGGCCGGCCCGGTCAGGACGGCCACGAGGTTGTCGGCGAGGATGGCGGCCTGGCGCACGGCGTGCTGGGCGGTGGGGGCACAGGTGGCCTGTGGGTCCTCACTGGTGAGGTCGGGGACGGCGGCGCAGTCGCCGGCGGCCCAGGCCCCGGGCACGACGACGCCGTCGCGGGCCACCTGGAGGGTGGGCAGGGTGGTGACCCGGCCGCGGGCCTCGACGGGCAGGTCGGACTCGCTCAGGACGGGGGCGGCCTTGACCCCGGCGGTCCACACGATGGTGTCGGCGTCAAGCTCGGTGCCGTCGGACAGGACGACGTGCCCGTCGACGCAGGAGCTGAGGAAGGTGTTGAGCCGCACGTCGATGCCGCGCTCGCGCAGCTGCTCCAGGCCGTAGCCGGAGAGCTCCTCGGTCAGCTCGGGCAGGATGCGGCGCGAGCCCTCCACGAGGATGAAGCGCACGTCCGCCTGCTCCACGGAGTCGACGGTGGCGACCAGGGCCCGAGCCATGTCCTCGAGCTCGGCGATGGCCTCGACCCCGGCGAAGCCGCCGCCGACGAAGACGAAGGTGAGCAGCCGACGTCGGCGCTCGGCGTCCCAGGTGGAGGCGGCGTCCTCGATGCGGGACAGAACCCGGTTGCGCAGGGCGAGGGCCTCCTCGACCTGCTTGAAGCCGAGGGCCTGCTCGGCCAGGCCCGGGATCGGCAGGGTGCGGGCCTCGGCGCCCAGGGCGAGAACCAGGTGGTCGTAGCCGATCTGGTAGGGCTTGCCCTCCTCCTGGGTGGAGCCCGGTACCGGCGGTGCGATGGTCACGGTGCGTGAGGCGTGGTCGATGCCGGTGACGGAGCCGGTGATGATCGTGCACCCGGCCAGGGACCGCCGGTGGGAGGCGATGACGTGACGCGGCTGGATGGACCCGGCGGCAACCTCGGGCAGGAAGGGCTGGTAGGTCATGTAGGGACGAGGGTCAATGATGGCGATCTCGACCTGGTCGGTTCCCAGCCGGGCCCGCAGTGCTCTGGCGGTGCAGAACCCGACGTAGCCACCGCCGGCAATGACGACGCGCGGGGGGCGGGACCTGCCGTCGGGGGCCGAGGCGGTGGGGACGTTGGGACGGGTCGGGCGGACGGCCAGGGCGAGTGCAGCGCCGGCGGCAAGGACGCCGGCGGTGGACAGCGCAATGGTGGTGCTGCGGCTCATGCGCACAATCTAAGGGCACCCTTAGTCCAAATTCATATTGGGACCTTCTTCCCAGGCATGTTTCCTGTCACAGCGCGAGCGCTCGCACGGCGAAGCCCCCGCTCACCGATCGCCCGCCGCCACCGTCCACTGATCCAGAGCCAGCGCGGCCGCCCCTCGCGCCCACTCGTCGAACTCGAAGGGACGCAGCAGGACCGGCACCGGCGCCGCGGCCCAGTGCCGCAGGCCGCCCACCTCCCTCTCAAAGGTCTCGCGGTAAGCCTCCACCACGGCGACCCCCTCCCCGGAGACGACGACGAGCTCGGGGTCGACGTAGGCGATGAGCGACCCCACGACCCTTCCGACCGCCAGTGCGGCACGCCGCAGGATGTCGTCGACACCGCTGTGACGACGCATTCCAGGACTCAGGAGCACCTCGAGGCTCAGGTCCTGAGCCTCGCGCCCCAGGTGCTCAGCAGCCGCCCGAAGCATCCCCGAGGTCGAGGCGAGAGCCCGGGCGCACCCGGGGTGCCCGATCTCGCAGCTGGGCCCGGAGGGATCCACCGGCAGGTGTCCGACGCTGCCGGCCGCCCCCTGCGCACCGGAGACGACCTCACCGGCCACCACGACCCCACAGCCGATCCCGGCACCGAGGGTGACCAGGGCGAAGGGGTCCTTTCCGCGGCCGGCTCCGAACCAGGCCTCGGCGTAGGCGAAGGCGCGCACGTCGTTGGCCGCGACGCAGGGCAGCCCGGTGGCCTCGGAGACCATGGCGGCCAGGGGCACATCACGCCATCCCAGGAAGCTGGCCACCACAACGGTCCGTCTCCCGACGACCGCCGCCCCCAGGGAGATCCCGATCGCGTCGGGGCGCCGACCGCTGCGCTCAGCCAGCTGCGCCACCACCGAGGCGATGAGGGCAGCTACGGAGCCGGCGTCGGTCTCGGTCAGCGGCAGGGAGTCACCGATGAGGACCTCACCCAGCGGGTCGGTCAGGACGGCGTAGAGGCGGTCGGCAGTGAGCTTGATCCCTGCAACGGTGGCGCTGTTCGGGGCGACGGCCAGGAGGCGGGTGGGCCGCCCCGGCCCGCCCGCCTCCGCCGGCGGCCGCTCCTCGACGAGACCGGCCTCGATGAGGGGGCGCACCGTGCGCGTCGTCGTCGCCGCAGACAGCCCCAGGCGCCCCCCGAGGTCGCCGCGACTCATGGGGCCGACGGAGATCAGGGCGAGCAGCGCCCTGGCGCCGAGGCTGCGTCCACCACCATCCATCGCCGGCTCCTGTTCCTGCCATCGCCATCTACCGGATGAGCCACACGGCCCGTGACCTGGGACGACGCCCACCGCCGCCCACTTTGTACCGACACTGTAGGACAAACGCTTGCGAAATCCGGCACCATCAATTATTTTCATCTTACAAGGAATCGCCTCTGATTCCTTCCCCTCCCCTGGAAGGACGATGATGACCCTCCATCTGCGCCGAGCCGACACCTCCGTGGTCCTTGACCTGCCCGACGACCGTTTCCCGGTGGTGCGCCACTGGGGTCCCGACCTGGGTGACGTCAGCGGTGACGACCTGACCGACGCGGCCCTGGCTGCAGCGACGTCCCTGGGCACCAACACCGCCTGGATCACCAATGACCTGCCGATCCTGCCCCTGGCCCACCTGGGTTGGAGCGCGCGTCCCGCCGTGGCGCTCTCGCGCACCGACGGCACGGCCTTCTCCCCCCACCCCACCGCCTTCAGCCACGAGGAGAGTTCCGAGGACACCCCCGCCGGCACCGCCCTCGTCGTGCGCTCCAGCGGAACCGACGCCGCCCACGAGCTGACCCTGGGTACCGAGCTGCGCCTGGAACCCTGTGGCCTGGTTCGCGTGCGCTCCTGGGTCCGCGACGACCGCCCCGAGTCCGACGGCGAGCAGGGAGCCGACCTCGTCGTCGGCGAGCTCACCCCGGTGCTGCCGCTGCCCGACAGCGCCGACGAGCTGCTCGACACCACCGGCCACCACGTCCAGGAGCGCCGGCTCGTGCGTACCCCCTTCACCCCGGGCACCCGCCTGCGCGAGTCCTGGGAGGGGCGCCCGGGGCACGACGCCGTCACCTGGCTGGCCGCCGGCCCCACCGGCTTCGGATGGCGCAGCGGGCGCGTCCACGGCGTTCACGCGGCCTGGTCCGGCAATGTCCGCCACCTGGCGATGAACCCAGCCTCGGGGCGCAAGCTCCTGGGAGCCGGAGAGCTGCTCCTGCCGGGCGAGGTCTTACTGGCCCCCGGTCAGACCTACACCTCTCCGTGGACGGTCTTCTCCTGGGGCGAGGGACTGGACGCCCTGGCCCACCGCAGCCACGCCTGGCTGCGCTCGCACCCGGCTCACCCCGACCGCCCCCGCCCAGTGCTGCTCAACACCTGGGAGGCCGTCTACTTCGACCACGACCTGGACAAGCTCAAGGCCCTGGCCGACGCCGCGGCCCAGGTCGGCATCGAGCGCTACGTCCTGGACGACGGCTGGTTCGGCTCCCGCCGCGACGACACCTCGGGACTGGGCGACTGGCAGGTCTCCCCCGAGGCCTGGCCGGACGGTCTGGAGCCGCTCGTGGAGCACGTCCACGCCCTGGGCATGGAGTTCGGCCTGTGGTTCGAGCCGGAGATGATCAACGTCGACTCCGAGCTGGCCCGCGCCCACCCGGACTGGATCCTGTCCGACGGCACCGGCGGAGCTCCCGAGCACCGCCACCAGCGGGTCCTGGACCTGACCGCCCCCGGTGCCTGGGACTACCTGTTCGAGGCCATCTCCACCCTCGTGGAGCGCCTCGACATCGCCTACCTCAAGTGGGACCACAACTCCCCCCTGCTGGCCGCAGGGCATGAGGTCGCCAACCCCACCGCGGGACGCCAGGGGGCGGCCGCCGTCCACGACCAGACCCTGGCCGTCTACCGACTCCTGGACGCGCTCCACGAGCGCTTCCCCGACCTGGAGATCGAGTCCTGCGCCGGCGGCGGCGGCCGCATCGACCTGGGGATCATGGAGCGCACCCAGCGGGTGTGGGCATCGGACTGCATCGATGCCCACGACCGCCAGAACATTCAGCGCGGCACCACGCTGCTGCTTCCTCCCGAGCTGGTGGGGACCCACGTCGGCTCGGGGCGGGCCCACACCACTCTGCGCGACCTCGACCTCGACTTCCGGGCCGGGACCTCCCTGTGGGGCCACATGGGCGTGGAGTGGGATCTCACCGAGGCCGACGACGCAACCCGCGAGCGCCTGGCCTCCATCATCGCGCTGCACAAGGAGCTGCGCGGTCTGCTGCACTCGGGGGTGACGGTCCACGCGGACCTGCCCGACGACGATGTGCTGCGCATCGAGGGCGTCGTCGCCCCTGACGGCTCCGACGCCCTGTTCGAGATCGCCTCGCTGGGTCAGCTCCTGGCCTGGCCCACGGCGCCGCGCCCGCTGCCCGGTCTGGACCCCTCGCGCCGCTACCACGTGGGTCTGGCGGCACCGGCTTACCCCGAGCTGAGCCTCGCGGCGAGCTGGATGGCCGAGGGCGTGACCCTGCCGGGCTCCTACCTGACCACCACGGGTCTGGCACTGCCGGTGCTGCACCCCGACCACCTCGTCCTGCTGCGCGTGAGCGCCGTCGACTGACGGCTCGGCGATCCTCCGAGTCGCTGATCCGCCCTCCCTTCTTCTGCCCGTTCCTGCCCCCACCCATCCGTTTTCGACCCGTTTTCCCACATCACCGTCGATTTGGAGACCCGATGTCAACTTTGACCCTAGTCGAGCAACCATCTCGTCGGCAGCGCAAGCCACGCTCCGACCTCAAGCTCGGCCTCGCCTTCATCCTCCCGGCGACGATCGGCCTCGTCGCCTTCTACATCTGGCCCCTCATCCGAGGCATCTGGCTGTCCTTCACCGAGTACAACCTCCTGACCCCCGAGGAGTTCACCGGCCTGGACAACTACAAGCGCATGGTCCAGGACGACACCTTCTGGAACGCCGTCGTCGTCACCGTGGAGTACGTGGTCATCAACATCGGTCTGCAGACGATCCTGGCGCTCCTCATTGCCGTCCTCATGCAGCGCCTGACCCAGTCCACCTTCGTGCGATCCATCGTGCTGACGCCCTACCTCGTCTCCAACGTGGTCGCCGCCATGCTGTGGCTGTGGATCCTGGACAACACGCTGGGCATCACCAACCAGCTCCTGGAGTCCCTGACGGGCTCTGCCGTCGACTTCTTCTCCTCGTCGATGGCCATCCCCACCATCGCCATCATCAACGTGTGGCGGCACGTGGGCTACACGGCCCTGCTCATCTTCGCGGGCCTGCAGTCGATCCCGAACACGGTCTACGAGGCCGGCAAGATGGACGGCGCCAGCGAGTGGCGGATGTTCTGGAGGATCACCGTCCCGCTGCTGCGTCCCATCCTGGCGCTGGTACTCATCATGACGATGATCGGCTCCTTCCAGGTCTTCGACACCGTCTCGGTGGCCACCCAGGGCGGCCCCGTCAACGCCACCCGCGTGCTGCAGTACTACATCTACGACATGGCCTTCGGGCGATTCCAGTTCGGATACGCCTCCGCCATGGCGGTGGGGCTGCTGCTCGTCCTGGCGGCGATCACGATCCTGCAGTACCACATGACCCGTGCGGGCGAGACGGACCTGGACTGAGGAGGACCACCCATGACAACGACAACCGCATCCGTGTCCTCCGCAAAATCCCCCAAGGCAGCCGCTGCGGCGTCCGCCGAGGCCCCCGGCCGCCGGCTCACCGTCGGCAAGGCCCTGGCCTGGGCGGCGATGATCCTCATCATGCTGTTCACGCTCCTGCCCTTCTACTGGGTCCTGCGTACAGCGCTGTCCTCCAACGCGGGCATCACGGCCCACCCCACCAGCCTGCTGCCGGTGGACATCAACCTGCGCGGCTTCGCCCGCGTCTTCGGCATGCAGTCCACCGAGGATGCCCTGGCCGACGGCGGCAGCGGCGCAGCCATCAACTTCTGGCTCTACCTGCGCAACTCGGTCATCATCTCCACACTGGTCACCGTCGGGCAGGTCTTCTTCTCGGCGATGGCCGCCTACTCCTTCTCCCGCCTGCGCTGGAAGGGACGCGACACGGTCTTCGCCGTGTTCCTGGGCGCTCTCATGGTCCCCTCGATCTTCACGCTCCTGCCCAACTTCGTGCTGGTCAAGCAGCTCCATCTCATCGACACCTTCCTCGGGGTGGCGCTGCCGACCATGTTCATGACGCCCTTCGCGGTGTTCTTCCTCAAGCAGTTCTTCATGAACATCCCGCGCGAGCTGGAGGAGGCCGCACTGCTCGACGGCGCCTCGAAGATCCGGGTGTTCTTCACCCTCATCCTGCCCATGGCCAAGGCCCCGATCTCGACGCTGGCGATCCTGACCTACATCACGGCCTGGAACGACTACTTCTGGCCCCTGCTGGTCTCCTACACGGACTCCTCGCGGGTGCTCACGGTGGCCCTGGCGGTCTTCCGCTCCCAGGCCCCGCAGACCGGCCCCGACTGGGCCGGGCTCATGGCCGCCACGCTCGTGGCCGCCCTCCCGATGCTCCTGCTGTTCATGGCCTTCGCCCGGCGCATCGTCAACTCCATCGGCTTTACCGGAATCAAGTGAGGCATCAGATGACGACTCAACCGATCAGCCCTCTTCGCTCCTCACTGTCGCGCCGCAGTCTCCTGTGCGGCCTGGCCTCGGGCGCGGCCGCCCTGACCCTGGCCGCCTGCTCCGGCGGCTCCAGGAAGTCGGGACCCGGCGCCGTGGAGTACTGGATGTGGGACGCCAGCCAGCTGCCCGCCTACGAGGCCTGCGCCAAGGCCTTCGAGGCCAAGACCGGCATCAAGGTCAATATCACCCAGATCGCCTGGGGCGACTACTGGACCAAGCTGACAGCCGGTTTCATCGCCGGGACCGGACCGGACGCCTTCACCGACCACATCTCCAAGTTCGCCCAGTTCGTGGATCTGGAGGTCCTGGTCCCGCTGGAGAAGCAGGCCGCTTGGGCCGGTGTCGACGAGTCCGCCTTCCAGGAGGGCCTCATCGACCTGTGGAAGGGGGAGGACGGCCACCAGTACGGCTGCCCCAAGGACTGGGACACCGTGGCGGTCTTCTACAACCGGGACATGCTCACCCAGGCGGGCCTGACCGATGCCGATCTGGCCGGCTGGTCCTGGAACCCCACCGACGGCGGAACCTTTGAGAAGATCCTCGCCCGCCTGACCGTGGACAAGAACGGCGTGCGCGGTGACGAGCCCGGCTTCGACAAGAACCGGGTGGCCGTCTACGGCCTGGGCATCCAGGATGCTGGCACCGGGGACGGCCAGACCCAGTGGAGTCCCTTCACCGGCTCGGCCGGCGACTGGTTCTACACGAACAAGGAGACGTGGGGGAACCACTACCGCTACGACGAGAAGGTCTTCCAGGACGCCATGGACTGGTACTTCGGCCTGGTGGACAAGGGTTATATGCCTCCTCGTGGCGCCTTCTCCTCCACGACCAGCACCGATGTCCAACTCGGCAGCGGCAAGGTCGCCATGTGCTTCAACGGCTCGTGGATGTTCAGCACCTACGCCAAGCTCGACGTCAAGGTCGGGATCGCGGCCAATCCTGTGGGCCCCAGCGGCAAGTCGGCCTCCCTGTACAACGGGCTGGGCGACTCGATCTCCAAGCAGTCGGCCAACATCGACAATGCCTCCAAGTGGGTGGCCTTCCTGGGAACCGCCGAGGCGCAGGACATCGTGGCCTCTCACGGAATCGTCTTCCCGGCGATCGCCTCCTCCACTGACAAGGCAGTGAAGGTCTTCGAGGAAACTGGCCTGCCCACCAAGCCCTTCACCCAGCACCTGGAGGACAAGTCCACCTTCTTCTTCCCACTGACCTACTTCGGCGCGGACGTGGCCGCCATCATGAAGCCCGCGACGGACGACCTGTGGGCGAACCGGGTGCCCGCCTCGACACTGACGAAGTACAACGAGCAGGTCAACCTCCTGTTCGAGACCTCCAAGCACGAGAAGGGTTAACAGCACGGTTGCTTCTGACCAACCGGAGGCCGGGTCCGGCATATCGCCGGGCCCGGCCCGCGACCGTCATCGCAGCCCCACGATCTCCCCGGTGTCGGCGTCGACGTCGACGCGCTCGGCCGCGGGACGGCTCGACAGGCCCGGCATGGTCGACAGGCTGCCGCAGATCACGCAGACGTAACCCGCCCCGGCGGCCAGGCGCACCTCGCGCACCGGCAGACGCCACCCGGTGGGGACACCCTTGAGGCCGGGCTCAGCGGACAGGGAAAGCGGGGTCTTGGCGACAATGACTGGCAGGCCCCCGAAACCGCCGCGCTCATAGTCGTCCAGCAACCTGCTCGCGGCAGAGGTGTAGTCCACACCGTCGGCTCCGTAGAGAGCCGCCACTTTGGAGATCTTGGTGCGCAGGTCATCCTCAGGCTCGTAGACGGGGCGGATGGAGACCGCATCGCCGGTCTCCCGGCAGGCCTCGACGACGGCGCTCGCCAGGTCGAGGCAGCCCTCACCTCCTCGAGTCACGGGGTGGCAGACGGCCACCCGGGCACCGGCCTCGCGGGCGATGCTCCTCACTTCCTCGACCTCGCTGTCATGGTCGGTGGGGAAGACATTGATGGCCACGACCGGAGTGATGCCGAAGCCCCGCACGATCTGAAGGTGCTTGAGCAGGTTGGCCGCGCCGGTGCGTACGTCCTCGACCTTCTCCTGGAGCATCTCCTCGGGCAGGTCCTTGCCGCTGACGAGGCGGTAGCGGCCGGAGTGGGCCTTGAGCGCCCTGATGGTGACCACGACGACGGCGGCACTCGGGTGCATCCCGGAGACGGCGCACTTGAGGTCCACGAAGCGCTCCAGACCCATGTCGGATCCGAAGCCGGCCTCGGTGAGGATGTAGCCGCCATCCCTGGCTCCTGCTGCAGCGACGCGGTCGGCGATGACCGAGGAGCATCCGGTGGCGATATTGCCGAAGGGGCCGGTGTGAACCAGGACGGGGGTGCCCTCACCGGTGCGCAGGAGGTTGGGCTCGAGCGCGTCGCGCAGGACGGCGCACATGGCACCGGCTGCCTTGAGGTCCTCGGCGCTGATCCACTCTCCGCCGCGGCTTCGGCCGATGACGATGCGCCCCAGGCGCTTGCGCAGGTCGGCCAGGTCCGTGGCCAGCGACATGATGACCATGAGCTCGCTGGCCGGGGTGATGTCGAAGGATGCCTGCCGGGTGACGCCATCGACCTTGGAGCCCAGGCCGGTGACGATATGGCGCAGGGCCCGGTCGTTGACGTCCAGGACCCGGGGCCAGGTGATGGTGCGCTCGTCGATGTCGAGCTCATTGCCGTGGTGCAGGTGGTTGTCGATCATCGCCGACAGGAGGTTGTGGGCGGCGGTGATGGCGTGGAAGTCGCCGGTCAGGTGCAGGTTCATCCGCTCGGCCGGCAGGATGCGGGCGCCCCCGGAGCCGCCGGCCCCGCCCTTGATGCCGAAGGTGGGTCCCATGGCCGACTGGCGCAGGGTGAGGACGGCCTGCTCTCCCAGACGAGTGAGCCCCTGAGCCAGTCCGATGGCCGTGGTGGTCTTGCCCTCCCCGAAAGGCGTCGGTGTGATCGCAGTGACGACGATGTAGCGGGCTTTGCCGGGACCATCCTGTGCCCGGCCCCCTCACCACAAGGAATCAGGGCGCGCAGATCGATCTTGGCCACGTCGTGACCATAGGGAACAACGTGCTCGGCAGCGATTCCCGCCGAGGCCGCCAACGCGCCAAGGTCAACCGGGGTCTGAGAGCCGTCAGTGGCCGCAATCGCCTGAGTCATGGGGCAAGCCTAGTGGGCCGGCGAGAAAGCCTCAGTCCCTTGAGGACCTGGTGACGGGACCGCTTCTCAGTCCGGCTCCTCGGCGAAGGCCGCCTCAAGGGCACGCACAGCGGCTTCCCGGCTGTAGCCCTTGCGGCCCAGCATGGCCGCGGTGCGACGCCGGCGAATCTCCCAGGGCAGGTGGCGCGTGGCGGAAAGCTTCTTGCGAGCCAGCGCCAGGGCCGCCGTGTCCTCATCATTGGAGTCGATCTGGTCGAGGGCTGCGGCGATGTCCCGATCCCCCAGCCCTTTGCGCCGCAGCTCCTCGGCGATGGCCCGCCTGGCCGCCCCCTTCTCCGCGAAGCGGGTGCGAGCCAGACGGGCTGCATAGGCGGCATCATCAATCACTCCAGCCGCCTCCAGGCGGTCCAGGACCTCGGCGGCCACGCGGGGGTCCACCTCCTTGCGCCCGAGCAGGTCCGCCAAGGCCGCCCGCGGGGCGGCGCTGCGGTCAAGGCGGCGTAGAACGATCTCCCGCGCCGCCTCGACGGCCTGCGCGTGGGCATCAGGGGTGATCCAGGGCATCAGAACCCGCCGGCATCCTCACCGAAGATGGTGTCCGCATCCTCCGCCGCAGTCTCCTTGGCGGTCTTAGCGCTCTTGGACGCCTTGGTGGAGCCTGCGGCCTTCTTCCCGCGTCCACGGGCGGTCTTGACAGCACTCGTGGCAGCGGCATCAGCGCTCTCCACCGGGACGGCGGCTGCGGCCACGGCCGCCTCGGCTGCGGCGAGTTCCTCGGCCTCCCGGGCCTTGCGGCCGGGCTCGCCGATTCCCAGGGCAGCGAGGATCTTCTCCTCGATCTCAGCGGCCAGCTGCGGATTGTCCTTGAGGAAGTTGCGAGCGTTCTCCTTGCCCTGACCGAGCTGATCCTCCCCATAGGTGAACCAAGCCCCGGACTTGCGCACCACGCCGTTGTCCACGCCCAGGTCCAGCAAGCTGCCCTCCCGGGAGATGCCCTGTCCGTAGAGGATGTCGAACTCGGCCTGCTTGAAGGGCGGCGCCATCTTGTTCTTGACAACCTTGACGCGGGTGCGGTTGCCCACGGGCTGGTCGCCGTCCTTGAGCCCGCCGATGCGGCGCACATCCAGGCGCACAGAGGCGTAGAACTTCAGGGCCTTCCCGCCGGTGGTGGTCTCCGGGTTGCCGAAGAACACACCGATCTTCTCGCGCAGCTGGTTGATGAAGATGGCAGTGGTGCCGGTGGAGGACAGGGCCCCGGTGATCTTGCGCAGCGCCTGACTCATGAGACGAGCCTGAAGGCCGACGTGGGAATCCCCCATCTCCCCCTCGATCTCAGCCTTGGGAACCAGGGCCGCCACGGAGTCGATGACGATGATGTCCAGGCCGCCCGAACGCACAAGCATGTCAGTGATCTCCAGGGCCTGTTCACCGGTATCCGGCTGGGAGACCAGAAGGTTGTCGATGTCGACGCCCAGAGCCTTGGCATAAACCGGGTCAAGGGCGTGCTCGGCATCGATGAAGGCGGCATTGCCGCCGGCCCGCTGCGCACTGGCCACAGCGTGCAGGGCAACAGTGGTCTTTCCGGAGGACTCCGGCCCGTAGACCTCGATGATGCGACCTCGCGGAAGCCCTCCGACCCCCAGGGCCACATCAAGAGCAACAGAGCCCGTGGGGATGACGGACACCGGCGGACGGGTATCGTCCCCCAGACGCATGACGGAGCCCTTACCGAAGTTCTTGTCGATCTGGGCGAGGGCAGTGGCCAGGGCCTTGGAACGGTCCTGGGTCTGGCTGGCAGCAGGCATTTGTTCTACCTCGGTTCTCGGGGCGGCTCACAGCCGCGGCGGACATGACTGGTCACTTCGGCGAGGTCCCCTCTCCGGGGCTCACCAACGACGGTATGCCTGACCACTGACATCTATCTCCGCCCCTCATCAGCCCTGTGGACTTCAGGTGCGTCGCCGTCGTTCGTGGAGAACAGTACCCGAACACCTGTTCGATCACGACATCATCGTCACGCGCGTGTCGACTGCACCACCCCTCACCCCATCTCAGCGGCGAGGGTCGGAACGGAAGATCCACCGCTCGGCGTCCGAGCGCTCAGTCTCCTCGCACAGCAGGGCCCACACACGCTCCGGCGCTACGCCATCGTCGAGCGCCTGCACACAGGTCGCCTCCAACTCAGGAAGGACCAGGTCCTGCGCCAGCGACCGGCCGTAGGCCGAGCCGAAGACAGCCTCGACAGCGCCCCAGAACTCCGAGTGCTTCACCACTCCCCCTCTTCTCAACAGACACCCCGGCGGCGGACCCACACAGCGTGGCCCCACCGCCGGGGAAGGTCAGCTCATCGGCCGCAGGTCGCAGACGCCACAGGGACGCCTCACCGAGGCCTGCAGCGGACGATCACCTCAGGGCGATCCCCTGCTGACGCACAAGCTCATCGGGAACTGTGTCCGGAATCATGACGCCCTCGGTCAGGGCGATGCGGTCGGAGACCTCACGCAGCACCATGGACAGGGGCGCGTCGAGGGCCTGGCAGATGGAGGCCAGCAGCTCAGAGGACGCCTCCTTCTGACCGCGCTCCACCTCGGAGAGGTATCCCAGGGATACGCGGGCCTGTGAGGAGACCTCACGCAACGTACGCCCCTGGTGCTGGCGGACGCCGCGCAGAACTTCTCCGATCTCGCGGCGCAGGACGACATTCTCTTGCTTCGGGGTGTCCACGGACACACCGTACCCTGCCCCGGGTCCCTGGCGCATCGGCATCCGGTTGTTGATCGGGCGAGTGGTGCGGGGGTGAGTCGTGTTGTTCATCGTCTAGCACAACCATTCACGTCGTGGATTCATTCCCGCCACGCAATGCCAGTTCTCCGGCTCCGGTGGCGTTGTCCCCCACTCTACCGCCATTCCTGGAAGAAACCTGAAACGCGTCTTAGTCTACGGTCTGTACCTGCTCGGCACTCGGCAGACAACTCTCAGTCCGTTTCACCTCGCCCCGCCTCGTGCAGAAACTCGACGGCCAGGCCGAGCACGCTGAGCACGGCGTCGTACCGGACGTGCGAGCGGCCCCCACCCAGATGCAGCTCGCGGTGAGCCTCTCCCCACGGGGCAACGACGGCGACATGCACCGTTCCCGCCGGGTGGGCGTCAGCCGGCCCGGGCCCTGCGACCCCGGTGGTCGCCAACCCCAGATCGGTCCCCAGGAGGCGGCGCACGCCGCGCGCCATCTGGAGGGCGACGTCACGATCCACCGGTCCGGTCCGCTCCAGGTGAGCGGCATCCACACCGAGGACCTGCACCTTGATCCGGGTGGCGTAAGCGACCACGGCGCCGACAAGCACACGCGACGCCCCTGGAATCTCCACCAGGCTCGAGGAGACCTGACCACCCGTCAAGGACTCGGCGACCGCCAGCGTCAGCGAGTGATCCCTGGCGGCTCGCAGAAGGTCAGCCGCTGCCCGCGCACAGCTCTCCCGCTCGTTTCCCCTATGGGCCACCGGGATCTCCGCCCCGGGGAGCTCAGTGGCCGACATGGTCGTCCCGGCGACTGAGGCGCACAGCCTCTCGTACGTAGTCCAGACCTGTCACCACGGTGACGACGAGTGCCGCAGCCACGACGACGTAAGACGCCTTGAGCAGGAACGCGGCCAGACCTGCGGGCAGGAGGAGGAAGGACCACGGAGTGAGCAGCCCCACCAGCCCCACCATTTGGAGCGTCGTCTTGATCTTACCGCCGCGTGATGCCGCCATGACGGCGCGGCGCAGCATGAAGAACCGCATGACCGTGATGCCGAGCTCGCGCACGACGATGAGGATGGTGACCCACCACCACAGCCTGTCGTTGATGCTCAGCAGGACGAAGGCGGACAGGGTCAGCGCCTTGTCCGCGATCGGATCGGCGATCTTGCCGAAGGAGGTCACCAGCCCCCACGATCGCGCGAGCTGACCGTCAAGACGGTCCGTGAAGGCAGCCACCACGAAGACGACGACCGCAGCGAGCCTGTCTTGATCTCCCGGAAGCAGGGAGAGCCAGATGAAGACGGGGACGAGCAGCAGTCGCAACACCGTCAGGGCGTTGGCGATGTTGAGCAGCGGCGCCTGCTCTGGCTGCGCGGCGCCGTCCGGGGCGGTCGAGGCATTCATCGTGACCAGCCTAGTAGTGCATGCCCTCACACCGTCGAAGACACCTCGATTCGTCTTCTCGACAACGTCGTCCCCGCACGCCTCCGCCGGCCGCGCCATGGCACCGCTCCATGCGACACGCAGCAGGGGATCAATCCCCACCCGCGGTTTCCCCTGCCATCTCGCCACTTCCACCTCAGGCCGCCGAAAAGAGCACGGACCGCACACACGCCGTTAAGGTTCGATTCTTACGTTCATAATTATGTATTCCTCTATTTTTCTCTCATCGTCTTTGGCAGGCTCCAACAACTTCGCTCCTCGGCACCACACCGCCGAGTATCCGAGCGGCTCGCCACGCACCGTACGTGTCGCCCGCAGGTCACGAGGTCCGGGCCTCCTCACCGCCGCCGTTCTCACCGCCTCCATCGTGGTCGCCGGGTGCTCGCCAAGCTCGGGTCAGTCGCTGTCGGCTCAGTCCGGGCCCACCGGGGCGGGCAGCTCGCAGGACGTGCGATTCACCGTGGGTTACGCCGGGGACGTCCTCATGCACATGCCGGTTCTGAGCTCCACTCCAGAAGCCTCGGGCGATATCACCGACAACGTCGCTGCCGAGACCCCCTGGGTCGAGGGCCTGGATCTGGCCCTGTGCGGGATGGAGGTTCCCGTCGCTCCGGACGGGGTCTACTCGGGCTTCCCCACCTTCGGCGCTCCTTCCGAGGTCGTCGGCGCCTTGGCGAGATCCGGGTGGGACGGCTGCGCGACCGCGTCCAATCACTCCGCGGACCGGGGAGAGGAGGGAGTCGTCGCCACCTTGGACGCCCTGGACTCTCACGGGTTGGGGCACGCGGGCACCTACCGGAGCCGGGAGGACGCCTCCGTGCCCTTCGCGCTCTACGAGCTCGAGCGGGGAGGGCGCACAGTGACCGTGGCCCAGATATCCACGACCATGGGGCTCAACGGCCTCGATGATCCCACCGGGTACTCAGTGTCGCTCAACGACGTCGGCGCCATCACGAAGGCGGCGAAGGCGGCCCGTGCGGCGGGCGCCGACCTCGTCGTCGTCCACTCCCAGATCGGCCAGGAGTACGAGACCACTCCCGACAAGGAGCAGGTCTCCTACGCCCAGGATCTCGCCGACAGCGGGCAGGTCGACATCTTCTTCGGCGCTCACCCCCATGTGCCTCAGCCCGCCGAGAAGCTCCCCGGGGGAGTCAAGGGCAAGGGGATGTGGGTGTCGTACTCGGCCGGCAACTACATCTCCAGCCAGGACGAGTCGTACTGCGGACCGTTGTCCGACGTCGGCCAGCTGGTCTGGGCCGACGTCACCTCCCACGCCGACGGCTCGGTGAGTGTGGACAAACTGAACTGGCACCCGTTCACGGTGGATCAGGGGGCCGGCTACAAGGTCAGGGACCTGGCGGCGCTTCACAACGGTGAGCGTCCTGCCGGCCTAAGTCTGGACGAGGAGGAGATCGAGCGACGCTGGAGCATGCTCACCTCAGACGTCAAGGACGCCTCGACCATGTCCACCACGCCGCCGAAATCCACCGGGCCCGCCCCGACGATTCCCAGTCGGGAAGAGGTCATCAAACGAGCAAGGACGCACCTGGACCCGCCGGGCACGGCATCGGCCTCCTCATCACCACGATGAGCCGCGGCCGGTGAGTGACCAGGCGTCCTCCGAGTCCTCCTCGGCGGAGGCATCGTCCCAGGACTCCGACTCCGGCAGACTCGAGGCGACCTCCAGAGGGTCCGTGCTGTAACGGTTCGACGGCAGGGCCACCGTACGGGGCTCACCCGCAGCGGCTGGACCATCGGAGTCGGGCGCCTCCTGGGATCCCTCAGTGTCTGCTGGGGTCTCAGCGCTTCCGGGGGCGCTCCCCTCCCCCTTGATCCAGGCCAGGGTCTCCTCGAGCTGCTCGGGCTGGACGAGGACGTCCCGGGCCTTGGAACCCTCGGAGGGGCCGACGACCTCTCGGGACTCGAGCAGGTCCATGAGGCGCCCGGCCTTGGCGAAGCCGACGCGCAGCTTGCGCTGGAGCATGGAGGTGGAGCCGAACTGGCTGGAGATAATGAGCTCGGCGGCCTGCAGCAGCAGGTCCATGTCGTCGCCGATCTCCTCGTCGATCTGCTTCTTGACCTCCGGGACGACGACGTCCTCGCGGTACTCGGGAGTCAGCTGGGCCTTGACGTGCTCAACGACGGAGCGGATCTCGGACTCGGTGACCCAGGATCCCTGGATGCGCACCGGCGTGGAGGCACCGGGGCCCAGGTAGAGGGCGTCGCCCTGGCCGGTGAGGGTCTCGGCCCCGTTCTGGTCGAGGATGACGCGGGAGTCCAGCTGGGAGGCGGTGGCGAAGGCCAGGCGCGAGGGCACATTGGACTTGATGAGACCGGTGACCACCTGGGCGACTGGCCGCTGGGTGGCCAGGACCAGGTGGATCCCGGCGGCGCGGGCCAGCTGGGTGATGCGTTGGATGGAGGCCTCGACGTCCTTGGGCGCCGTCATCATGAGGTCGGCGAGCTCGTCGACGACGACCAGGAGGTAGGGGTAGGGACTCAGCTCGCGCTGGGAGCCCGGCAGGGGCTGTACCTCCCCGGCTCGCACCGCCTTGTTGAAGTCATCGATGTGCTTGAAGCCGAAGGAGGCCAGGTCGTCATAGCGGGCGTCCATCTCGCGGACCACCCACTCCAGGGCCTCGGCCGCCTTCTTCGGGGAGGTGATGATCGGGGTGATGAGGTGCGGGATGCCCTCGTAGATGGTCAGCTCCACCCGCTTGGGGTCGACCAGCACCATGCGCACCTCTTCCGGCGTGGCGCGCATCATGATCGAGGTGATCATGGAGTTGACGAAGGAGGACTTGCCCGAACCGGTCTGACCGGCCACCAGCAGGTGCGGGGTCTTGGCGAGGTTGGTGACGATGTAGTCGCCCTCCACGTTCTTGCCCAGCCCCACGACCAGCGGGTGCGCCTGCTTGCGGGCCGCCTGGGAGCGCAGGACGTCGCCGAGCTTGACCATCTCGCGGTCGGTGTTGGGGATCTCGATGCCGATGGCGCTCTTGCCGGGGATCGGGGTGAGCAGGCGGATCTCGTCGGAGGCCACCGCGTAGGCGATGTTCTTCTCCAGTCCGGTGATGCGCGAGACGTTGACGCCCCGGCCCCGATGGACCTCATAGCGGGTGACCTGGGGGCCGCGAGTGTAGCCGGTGACAGTGGCGTCCACGTTGAACTCGGCGAAGACGTTCTGCAGCGCCTCGACGATGGCGTCGTTGGCGGGGGTCCGGGTGGCGTGACCAGGGCCGGGGCCGAGCAGCGAGTCCTCGGGCAGGGCGTAGGTGGAGCCGTCGGGCAGGGCCATGTTGCTCATGTCGCTCATGGCGAGCTGGTCGGCGAGGTCGGGCTCCTCGAGCGGGACCTCCGGGGTCTCCTCGGTGACGGCGTCGAAGTCGGACGGCGCGGAACGCTTCGCTGCGGAGGGCCTGCGCTGCGCCGCTGAGGACGGTCTGGTCGCTGCGGCACCAGCGGGCCGGTTCTTGGCGGGGGATGCGACCGACGGCGCCGATGAGGAGACGGCGTCGTCCTCGTCGCCCACCTCCGGGACGATGAAGGCGGAGTCGTCGGGTTGTTCGCTGCCAGGATGCTCACTGCCTGGTTCGAGGAGCTCGGTGATCGAGGTCTGCTGGGCCTCCCGGTCGGCGGAGCGCTTTCGTCGACCACTGCCTCGCTTGCGCGACGTCGACTCCTCCACCTCCAGCGCGGAGCGGAAGGGCTCGTCACCGTCGTAGGAGTCCAGGAGCGTCGTCTGATCCGAATCATCGCCCGCGGTGCCGGTTGGCCCGAGGCCGGAACGGACCCGCCCGAGCAGACGCCGGGCCAGGGAGTCACCGGCGTCGGCGGGCGCTCCGCCTCCGCCAGCGGCCAGGGACCGGCGCTGGGCCAGCAGGTCGCGGATCTCGGCGATGGTCTTGCCGGACAGAACCAGGGCGGAGAACGCGGCCAGGAGAATGAACAGGATGATGGCTCCTACCGAGGAGAACAGCGCCGCCAGCGGGTAACCCACCAGCCACCCCAGGAGTCCGCCGGCGTTCTCCAGACCGGCGACGTTGTCCCTGAGGATCGGGTTTCCACTGCCGACCTGGATCATTCCGGTCAGAGCGGTCAGCAGGCCCAGGCACCCGACTGAGACCCGCGCGTGAACCGCCCCCATGCTGTGGGCTCGCAGCATGGCGACCCCCAGCGCGGCCAGGAGCAGGGGCACGAAGATACCGAGGACGCCGACGGGGCCCGCGGCGATGTGGTGCAGCAGGTTCCCTGCGGCCCCGGAGATCCCGAACCACTCGCGCAGTGCCAGGACAGCCGCCAGGGCCAGAATGAGAAAGGCCCATCCGGTACGGCGGTAGCGCCCACCGGGGGGCTGGGAACCGGGAGCGGCGAAGGGAGCGGGTCCTTGAGCGGACGCTCCTCGAGGACGCCCCCTGCCGGTTCCGGACGGAGACGTAGCAGTTCTCGTGGTGCGACGATTGGCCATGATGTCCTAGAAACTATCGGATTCTTGGCTTCAGCGGCCTTGCCACGCCGCCGTGGACAGCCGGAGACGCGTCACCATCTTCTCGCTGAGCCTCACGAGCAACCACCCACCGGTGAGAAGGGGATGTCGAGGTCCGCGCACGTCCTAGGACCTCTCGTCGCTCTCCTGGAGGAACCGGTCGATCTCCTCGCGGCGCGGGGCCTGCGCCGGCCCGATGCAGGCCACGGCGTGGGCGGCTGCGGCATTGGCGCGTCTTGCCGCCTCGACGACATCGAGTCCGTCAATGAGGCCGGCGACCAGGACGCCGGTGTGGGTGTCTCCCGCTCCTGTGGTGTCAACGACTTCACGGACGAAACCGGGAACCTCGATCGGTTCGCCTCCGACCGGGCGCAGGAGGCACCCGTGGGCTCCGGTACGTCGGACGATCAGCGCCCGTGGGCAGGCCTCCCGGATGGCGTCCGGCCCCCCCAGGCGCTCCTCCAGGCGAGTCATCTCCAGGTCGTTCCCGGTCAGCATCGTCGCCCGGAGGAGCAGCGGCAGGAGCACCTGGTCGGGGATGTCGGGCTGAACCGGCCCCAGGTCGATGACCAGTCCGACGTCATCGGGGATCGACAGGAGCCAGTCGGCAAGAACGCCTCGGCTCGTGTAATGGGCCAGGTCGTATCCGGTGGCGTAGACCCAGTCCCCCACCCTCAGGTCGAGGCTCTCGAGGTCTTCTCGCTGGGGCTCGCCCTCGACACCCGCGGTGGTGATGAAGGTACGTCGACCAGAGGGCTCGATCAGCGTGGTACAGGTACCGATGTCTCCGACGAGCTCCTCGACGAGCAGCTCGACCTGGTCCAGACGCATCGACTCACGGACCCGCGCCGAGTTGGGGCCGGTTCCCAGGGTGGCCGCCAGTGCGGTGGGGACACCCTGGCGGGCGGCGGCCGAGACCACCGTGTACCCGCCTCCCACCACCGGGCCCGACGACGCCCCGGTGATCGCCCCTCCCGGCGTCGGCACTCGGCTGACGTGAAGGGGAATGTCAATGAGAATGGAACCGGTGGATATGAAGCACGCGGGCCGGAACAGAGTCATGCAGTAAGCACCCTCCTAGGCCTCTATAACGACCGGAACGATCATGGGACGACGCTTGAGTCGACGCCCGATCCAACGCCCCAAGGTGCGGCGCATGACCTGCTGGAGGGAGTAGGCATCCGCCTTCCCCGTCTCCAGCGCGGCGGACAGCGCCTCAGTGACGTCGGGGAGGATCTCCTCGAAGACCGAGTCGTCCTCGGCCACACCCCGGGCCTGGATGTGCGGGCCGGCCAGGATCGTGCCGGTCGTGGTCTCCACGACGGCGTAGACCGATACGAAGCCCTCCTCCGCCAGGATGCGACGGTCCTTGAGCTCGGCCTCGTCGATCTCGCCCACGGAGGATCCGTCGACATAGATGTAGCCGCAAGGGACCTGGCCGGCGATGCGGGCCACTCCCCCATGAAGGTCGACCGCCACGCCGTCCTCGCACAGCATGACCCGTTCTGGAGCGACTCCCGTCTTGACGGCGAGCCCTCCATTGGCCACCAGGTGGCGGATCTCGCCATGGATGGGCATGACATTGCGGGGCTGGACGATGTTGTAGACGTGGAGCAGCTCCTCGGAGGAGGCGTGCCCGGAGACGTGGACCTTCGCGTTGCCCTGGTGGACCACGCGCGCCCCCAGCCGCATGAGCTGGTTGATGACCCGGAAGACGGAGTTCTCGTTGCCCGGAATGAGGGAGGAGGCGAAGATGACGGTGTCCCCGGGCTCGATGGTGACGCTGCGGTGCTCGGAGTGGGCCATCCGGGACAGGGCCGCCATCGGCTCTCCCTGTGAGCCAGTGACCATGAGGACCCTCTCATGCGGGGGCAGCGAGGTGATGTCGCGGGCATCGATGAGGACGCCGGCGGGGACCTTGAGGTAGCCGCGTTCGGCGGCGATACCCATGTTGCGCACCATGGAGCGCCCCACCAGGGCGACCCGCCTGCCGTGGAGGGCGGCGGCGTCGAGGACCTGCTGGACCCGGTGGACGTGACTGGCGAAGGAGGCAACGATGATCTGGCCGTCGGAGTCCGCGAAGACATTGTCCAGGACCTGACCGATCTCGCCCTCGTGGCCGACCATACCGGGGACCTCGGCGTTGGTGGAGTCCACACAGAACAGGTCAACGCCCTCCTCGCCGAAGCGCGCGAAGGAGCGCAGGTCCGTGATGCGCCCGTCGATGGGCAGGGAGTCCATCTTGAAGTCGCCGGTGGCGAGCACGTTGCCGGCGTCGGTTCGAATCATGACGGCCATGGCGTCGGGGATGGAGTGGTTGACGGCCACGAACTCCAGGTCGAAGGGGCCGTAGGAGACCTCCTCGTGCTCGACGACCTGGCGCAGGACCGGGCGAATGCGGTGCTCCTTGAGCTTGGCCTCCACGAAGGCCAGGGTGAGCTCACTGCCCACCAGGGGGATGTCCTCACGCAGATGCAGCAGGTATGGCACGCCCCCGATATGGTCCTCGTGGCCGTGGGTCAGGACGAGAGCGACGACGTCGTCGATGCGGTCCTCGATCGAGGAGAAATCGGGAAGGATGAGGTCGACACCGGGCTGGTCCTCCTCCGGGAAGAGCACACCGCAGTCGACGATGAGCAGCTTGTCATCAAGCTCGAAGACGGTCATGTTGCGGCCGACCTCGCCCAGACCTCCCAGCGGAGTGATACGCATGGCACCGTCAGCAAGGGGGCCGGGGGTCTTCAGCACGGGAAAGTTCGTCACGCGGGCATCCTACAGAGGGTGCCTCAATAATCGATTGACCCGACCTCATCCGGTTCAGATCCATCATGGGTCATCGGCCATCGCGGGCTAAGACGCCGAAGGCTCGTACCGCCGCAGAGCGGTGCGAGCCTTCGCCTCTCGTACCCCCAGCCGGATTCGAACCGGCGCCGCCGCCGTGAGAGGGCGGTGTCCTAGGCCGCTAAACGATGGGGGCCACTATGTGGTGATGAACCGGACAGACCTGTTGATCTGACCGATCCGTACCCCCAGCCGGATTCGAACCGGCGCCGCCGCCGTGAGAGGGCGGTGTCCTAGGCCACTAAACGATGGGGGCAATGACAGTCCGGTTATCGCGGGCGACAACCAGACCCTCGTACCCCCAGCCGGATTCGAACCGGCGCCGCCGCCGTGAGAGGGCGGTGTCCTAGGCCACTAAACGATGGGGGCAATAGATCAGCAGATAATAACAGATCCGCTGGGGTACCAGGACTCGAACCTAGAATAACTGAACCAGAATCAGTCGTGTTGCCAATTACACCATACCCCAAGGGGCTTCACCTCGAACCACTCGCGGCCGAGGCAGCGGGCAGTAATCTACACGTCGACCACAGCCCTACCAAATCATCAAGGCGTGACTACAGACACACATCGAACACGAGGAGCATTCCGCTCCGCCGCGCTACTTGTATGACGCCTTCGAAGGCCACGGGCAGCACGTGACACACCAGCCGGAGAGGCTTCCGGCACCCTCACAACCGAGCGCACCAAGAGAGCCATCCCTTAGACTCGCACGAGTTCCTGCTCGCCTCATCCCCCTTGGGAGGCCATATGTCCAGCCATCCACAGAGTCGCAGCCACATTGGTCGTAGCTCTCACAGGACTCGCCGCCTCACCCTCGGGCTGTGCCTCGCCACAGGTCTGGCACTGAGCGCCTGCGGCCCCGCCCACAAGGGTCAGCTCATCGTCGAACCCGTCAGCGCCTCCTCGGAGAGGGAGAGCTCAGAGGCTCCCTCCACCAAGCCGTTGCCCTCCAAGTCGGCCGCACCATCCGCCACCCCGTCAGCCTCGGCATGGCCAATGCCAAGCGTGACAATCACTAACGAGAGAACCGACATCTGGCAGCAGGACGACAGCATTCTTACTCTCCCGATGGAGACGTCCTTCCTCGTCAACCGGGGATACATCATGAACGCTCAGAGCTGTCAGGGCGTCCTTCGCTACCAGTCCTCCCGGGACATATACGACAGCAGCAAGAACAAGAGTGACAGCAGCGCGTCATCCTCGACCGTCCAGGGGCAACCTAAGAACTTTCCCGCCTATACGGTGACCTCGGGGCCAACCGTCGTGGACGCGGTGGCCGATGACAGCGGCACGTTCGCAGGCTACGAGGTCGCCTATACCGGCACGGTCACCTACACCAACTCCGGCGACACAGAGGTCAGCGGCTACCGCTTCGCCAGACAGATCGGAGCACAGGGAGCCACCCTGGAGATCCTGTTGATGTGCCAAAGCGGCCTTCCCGACCTTCAGACATGGCATGACATGCTGAGCGGAACCCGAGTCAGCGGCTTTGACGCCGGAGCCATGGGGTAGTGACAACTCGGTAGCGTACGGCCCGCTCCGCAGACTCCCGCACCATCACCTTTTCGACACAACCACAGCATCGCAAGATCGAGGCTTGAGCTCGGCAGAGCCCCTCCTTGCCGCACAGGAGAGCTACCTTGTTTTTCTCTGCACCGCATAGCCCACCGCGTTTCGTTCGCGCCTCTCAGAGGCCCCGTTACCTCGCCCTCGGGCTGTGCCTGACCGCAAGCCTGGCACTGAGCGCCTGCGGCCCCGCCCACAAGGGTCAGCTCACCGTCGAACCCGTCAGCGCCTCCGCCGAGGCCAGCAGCTCCGCAGCCGCCTCCAAAATGCCCACCTCGTCCACCAGTCCTTCCGCCACGAGATCCCCGTCCGCACCAGCCACCTGGTCACGGCCATCAGTCACCTTCGCTAACGAGGACACGTCCATCTGGTCCCGCAACGACGAGCTGGCCAACACCAGCAAGAACTCCGACGACGTTCACACCGAGGGATTCGAATTCAACAACGGCCAAGGCTGCCAGGGATACATCAGCCAATACGTCTCTGAAGACTATTTCAAGCCCCGCCCCACCGATAACCTGGACTCGATGACTGCCGCCACGACTAAGAGCAACGACTTCACCACCTTTCAGACCACCAGTACACCTTCCACCGTCGAAGCAGTGCGTGATGACAGCGGAACAATGGCCGGTTACGAAGTACCATTCAGCGGTAACGTCAACTTCTCCAACGCCCCGAATACTCCTGTCGTGGGGTATCGCTTCAGCAGGATCGTCGGAAAAGAGGGGTATGCCCTATATGTTGGTCTTGTATGCCCACCAGAATCACCGGCGTCTTTAGAGCAGTGGCACACCATCCTAGCCGGTATTCGAGTTCAGGGAATCGACGCCGGCGCCATGTAACTGGCTCTAGGGAATCGCCTCGAGAGCATCCTCCAGGACGTTCTCGAGGCAGCTCCGCACGATAGCTGGTGGGGTCAGGAACACGGTGTTCCTGACCCCACCACCATTCACAGATCAACCGGCAGCATTCACCCGAGCCGAGCCCTCAGTGCCTTCAGCCTGGCGAGAGTGGATCCGGCTCCCAGAATCTCCATGGACTCAAACAGGGGCGGGGAGACCTGCCGACCGGTCACAGCCACGCGCAACGGGCCGTAGGCCAGACGCGGTTTGATCCCTTCACCGTTGGGCATGCCCTGTCCCTCGACGATGGCGGCGCTGAGGGCCTCCTCCAGCTGGCCCCTGCCCCACTGCTCAGTGCCGAGACCCTCCAGGGCGTGGATGCCGGCGTCCAGGACATCGCCGGCCGAGGCCTTGAGCTTGGCCACAGCCTTGTCGTCGATGGTGAGCTCGGCGTCGGACACGAAGAGGAAGCCGAGCATGTCGCGGCATTCGCGCAGCATCTGGATCCGAGTCTGAATGAGAGGCGCCGCCGCGTTCAGGATCTCCTGCTCCCGCGCTGAGAGCTCATCGAAGGACTCCGCCGAGACCAACGGCGCCTGCAGGGCCTCGCCGGTCGGGTCGGGGTAGGCGTCGGCGAGATAGGGCACCAGGCGGTCTCGGAAGTCCTCCTCCCCCAGCGCTCGCACCTGCTCGGCATTGATGGCCTCGCACTTCTTGGGGTCGAAGCGGGCAGGGTTGGGGTTGACGTCATGGATGTCGAAGGCCTCGATCATCTCTGCGGCGGAGAAGACGTCACGGTCGGCGCTCAGCGACCAGCCCAGCAGGGCCAGGTAGTTGAGCAGTCCCTCGGGGATCATGCCGCGGTAACGGTGGATGAGAAGGTTCGACTGAGGATCGCGCTTGGACAGCTTCCGGTTGCCCTCCCCCATGACATAGGGCAGGTGACCGAACTCGGGCATGACCTGGGCCCGGCCGATCTCCATGAGTGCCCGGTAGAGCGCCACCTGCCGCGGGGTGGAGGACAGCAGGTCCTCACCGCGCAGGACGTGAGTGATACCCATGGCGGCGTCATCAACGGGATTGACCAGGGTGTAAAGAGGATCCCCGCCCGCGCGCACGACGACGTAGTCCGGCACGCTGCCCGCCTTGAAGGTGATGGGGCCGCGGACCAGGTCGGTGAAGGTGATGTCCTCGTCCGGCATCCGCATCCGCAGCACAGGCAGGCGTCCCTCGGCGCGGAAGGCGTCCTTCTGCTCCTGGGTCAGGTCGCGGTCGAAGCCGTCGTAACCGAGCTTGGGGTCCTCGCCGCGTTCGCGGTGACGGGCCTCGATCTCCTCGGGGGTGGAGAAGGACTCGTACAGGTAGCCCGCCTCGAGCAGCTCGACGGCCACCTGCTTGTACAGGTCCATGCGCTGGGACTGACGGTAGGGCTCGTGAGGCCCTCCCTTGCCCACGCCCTCGTCCCAGTCCAGACCCAGCCAGGTCAGGGAGTCCAGGATGGCGTCGAAGGACTCCTCGGAGTCACGGGCGGCATCGGTGTCCTCGATCCGGAAGACGAAGGTGCCCCCGGTGTGACGGGCGTAGGCCCAGTTGAACAGGCAGGTGCGCACCATACCCACGTGCGGGGTTCCCGTGGGTGAGGGACAGAAACGTACGCGTACGGAGGAGGTTCCCTGCGCCGGGACGTCGGCCGCAGCGGCGGGCGCAGAGCGGAGGGGGGATGAGTGGTCACTGAGTTCAGCCATGATGGGGACAGCGTATCCCGACGGGCCATTCTCCCCATGGCTGTGCGACGTGGTGGCGGTTACCGTCATTCCCGTCAGGCCGTTATCCCACCGTGACGGCTGACTTTCCGCACACGTGACGACGACGGCTCCCGACTCGACCGGACCGACCGACTCCCCGCCCACCCTTTGGAGGTTCATCCATGTCCCCGACCCGACCTTCCTCGTCACGTCCCGGCCGTCACCGTGGCTCAGCGCTCAAGCTCCCCCTCGTGGCAGGGCTCAGCCTTGCTCTGGCGGTTCCCGCGCTCGCCGCGTGCCAGGACGAGACCGGTCCTTCCTCCTCGTCAGGGTCCAGCGCCTCCAGCAGTGCCTCACCATCCAGCCGCTCGTCCGGCAAGAGCTCGAAGCCGTCGGACAAGCCCTCCGACGCCGGTGGGAACAGCAACGTCGACTGGGCTCCTTCATGGGAGTTCCCCCAGTCCCAGCCCGGATGGCAGGTGACCGACTACGACACCGACGGCAAGAACAAGATGGACAAGTCAAATGGCTGCGTGTTCTCGGCCACGCAGAACCTGTTCGATGCCAGCACGAAAGGCGATCGTACGCAGTCCGAGTACCGCGCGGACTCCATCCTCGATTCGTATAAGAAGAACTCGCACTTGTCGAATGTCTCCACCGAACCTGCGCGGGATGACTCCGCCCTGGTCAAGGACACGGACGGAAACGCCATAGAGACCAGGCGAGTGGACATGACCTATACCGGAGAGGATCAGAAGGACTACCGGCTAACCGGCTTCATACGTGTCTTCACGACGACGACTACGCCGGTCCTGCTCCAGGGCATGTACGCCTGCCCCGTCGACGCGTACTCCTCAAGCGAGATGAAAGAGCTGCTCGAGGCCACTCCGATCAGTCATCCTGGCCCGGCCGACATGGATGAGGGCGAGTCCGGTTCCGGCTCCGGCAAGGAAGGGAAGAGCGACGGTAAGAGGAGCGGATCCGACGATGGCAAGGCCACTGCTCCCAGCGGCAAGAGCGACGAGAAGGGCTCGGGCAGGTCGTCCAAGGACACCTGACGAGCATGTACTGACATGGGCGGGTTCTTGGCAGCGGCCTTAGGATCGCACTCATGGTTGTCAACGATCCCAACGGCTCCAGCTCCCTGGCCCAGGTCTTCGACTCCTTGACCCCGCAGCAGATGCGTGAGCGCGGGTCACTGAAGTGGTCCCAGTATCCCGGTGACGTCATCGGCGCCTGGGTCGCTGAGATGGACCTGGGGACCGCTCCGGCGGTCGAGGCGGCGATTCATCAGGCGGTGCACGACGGCCTTCTGGGCTACATGCCTCCCTCGGTCTCTCAGGCGACCCGGGAGGAGACGGCTCGCTACCAGCGGGAGGCCTTCAGCTGGCAGGTGGAGGCCGAGCACGTGAGCCTGCTCCCCGATGTGCTCTCGTCACTGAGCATGATCATCACCTCGCACACCCGAGCCGCCTCCGCCGTCATCGTCCCCACCCCCGCCTACACACCCTTCCTTGAGATTCCCGGTCGTAACGGCCGAAGCTGCATCGAGGTCCCCTCTGCAACGCGACGGGCCTCCGACGGCTCGCCCCGATGGGAGCTGGACCTTGACGGCATCGAGTCCGCCATGGACGCCGGGGCCGGTCTGCTCGTGCTGTGCAACCCGTGGAACCCGGTGGGACGAGCGCTCACCGCGGCCGAGCTCGACGCCGTGGCCACGCTGTCCTCGACCTACGGGGTGCCTGTCTTCGCGGATGAGATCCATGCTCCTCTGGTACTCGACGCGGAACGCACTCATATCCCGTACGCCTCCCGTCCGGGATCGGACCCGGACCTGACCTTCACGGCAACGGCCGCCTCCAAGGGGTGGAACATCCCGGGCCTGAAGTGCGCCCAGCTCATCGCCTCGGGGAGGGCTCGAGCGCGTTGGGAGGCCGACGCTCCCAGTGCCCATCTCCGGGCCGAGGCCTCCGTCGTCGGAGCCCTGGCCACCATTGCGGCCCTGCGCGACGGTCAGGACTGGCTCAGTGAGGTCCGCACCTACATCCGCGCCAACCGGGACGCGTTGGGCGAGGCCCTGGCCGGAGCCGAGGGGATAGAGCCGACGCTCCCGGAGGCGACCTATCTGGCCTGGTTGGACTGCCGAGGCCTCGACCTGGAGCAGCCGGCGCGTTACTTCCGCAAGGAGGCCGGAGTCGCGATGAACGAGGGCACGACCTACGGGAAGGCGTGGTCGGGCTTCTGCCGTCTCAACCTGGCCACGGGCCGGAGTATCGAGGAGGAGACGGTGCACCGCATCACTGAAGCCGTGCGCCGTCGTCAGGGAGCCTCCTGATCTCGGAAGCGATATGAGACCGACCGTGCCAGCCTCAGCGACGTACCACCGGGTTGGAGAAGGAGCCGATGCCCTCGACCTCGACCTCGACGCGCTGACCGGCACGGATCTCACCGACCCCCGCCGGCGTACCGGTGAGGATGACGTCGCCGGGAAGAAGGGTGAAGATCGTCGAGATGTAGGAGACCAGCTCACGCACTGAGCGGATCATGTCTGCGGTGCGGCCATCCTGGACGAGGCGTCCGTCGACCCGGGCGCGCACGACTGCGTCGTCGGGCGAGAAGATGGGTTCACGGCCGGGCTCGGGAACCTCGATCCACGGCCCCAAGGGGCAGGAGGTGTCGAAGGCCTTGGCCCGCACCCACTGCGGCTCGGCGCGCTGGCGGTCGCGGGCGGACACGTCGTTGGCGACCGTGTAGCCCAGGATGACGTCGTCGGCGTGGTCGATGGGGACGTCCTTGGCAAGGGTCTTGATGACGACGGCGAGCTCGGCCTCGTAGTGGACCTCATCGCTCCAGTGGGGAAGGACGATTGGAGCTTCGGGGCCGATCACGGAGGTGTTGGGCTTGAGGAAGACGAGCGGGTCACGCGGCGGCTCGCTCTCCCCCATCTCGGTGATGTGGCTCGCGTAGTTCTTCCCGACCCCCACGACCTTGGAGCGGGGAATGACCGGTGACAGGAGCCTGGCCTCACGCAGCTCGACGACCTCCCCGGTGGCCTCGGGCAGGGAGTAGAGGGGGTCCCCCTTGAGGACCAGGAGGTGTCCCTCAGACTCGCCCGAGGCGGTCTCACCCTCAGGAGGGCCCTGAACGATGCCGTAGCGGGGATCGTCACCGGTGGAGAATCGTGCGATCTTCATGGGTGTCAGCCTAGCGCTGTTGGGCTCAGCTGCCCGAGGCCTCCTCCAGGGCGGCACGGCGCTCCGTGATGGCGGCGTGTGCGGGGCCGTCGACGGCCCAGATCTCCCCGGGGAGCTTGCCGGGCAGGTAGGGGTTGTCGGTGGCGATGAAGCGGATCTCGTCCTTCTCACCGGCCTCGACGGCGCGGCGCTGAGCCTCCCAGTCGCGCAGGGCCCCGAATGCCCAGCCTCCCAGGGCGAGGATCGAGACCATGTTGATAACGGTCATCGCGCCCATGACCAGGTCGGAGAGGTTCCACACGAAGGTGAGGGTGGACAGGGAGCCGATGGCGGTGGCCACGATGATCATGGCCCGCAGGGCGTAGTGCTTGTGCTGCCTGCCCTGGAGGTAGTCCATGTTGACCTGGGCGTAGGTGTAGTTGCCCAGAAGCGAGGAGTAGGCGAAGACGAAGATGATGATGGCCATGAGGTACTGCGCCCAGCCGCCGAGCACGTTGGTGACCGATGCCGAGGTCAGGGTGTTGGCGGCTGCATTCGCGGTATCCGGGTCGGCTTGAGCGGCCGCCGGGTCATAGACCCCGGAGAGCAGGACGATGAGGGCGGTGACGGTGCACACCACGATCGTGTCAACGAAGACGCCCAGGGACTGCACGAAGCCCTGCTGCACGGGGTGGGAGACGGTCGCCGTGGCAGCGATGTTGGGAACCGATCCCTCGCCTGCCTCGTTGGAGAACAGGCCGCGCTTGACGCCGTTGAGCGCGGCGGCGAAGAGGCCCCCGGCAGTTCCGGCGAAGGCCTGGTTGAGCCCGAAGGCGCCCTCGAAGATGGAGATGATCGCACCCGGGATCGCGCTGACGTGCAGCACCAGAATGGCCACGGCGATGAGGGCGTAGACCACCGTCATGATCGGCACGAGCCATTCCGAGACCGCAGCGACCGACTTGATGCCCTTGAAGATGATCGGCGTGGTGATGACGACCAGGCCGACGGCGGTCATCCACGGCTCGATGTGGAAGGTGCTCTTCATCGTGGCGGCAATGGTATTGGCCTGTGTGGCCTCGTAGGCGAAGCCGAAGACGAAGGTGATGACGACGGCGAAGACCCGGGCGGCGGGCTTGGATCCCAGGCCGCGCTGGATGTAGTAGGCAGGGCCACCACGGAAGGAGCCGTCCGGGTGGGTGACCTTGTAGAGCTGGGCGAGGGTGGCCTCAATGAATCCGGTGGCCATGCCTACCAGCGCCACGATCCACA
Source organism: Actinomyces naeslundii (assembly GCF_001956585.1). Lineage (GTDB taxonomy): Bacteria > Actinomycetota > Actinomycetes > Actinomycetales > Actinomycetaceae > Actinomyces > Actinomyces naeslundii. Next base: position 119,141 of record NZ_MSRR01000007.1, read on the forward strand.
TCCAGAACACGGCTCCGGGGCCACCCATGGTGATGGCGATGGCCACGCCCACGATATTGCCGGTGCCCACTCGGGACGCCAGCCCGACGGCGAAGGCCTGGAAGGAGGAGATCCCACCCTCGTTGCTGTCACGGGAGGAGGTGATGGCTCGCACCATGTAGGGAAAGAGTCGCAGCTGTACGAACCCGGTTCGTACTGTGAAGTACAGACCACCCAGCACGAGGAGCCAGGCGAGCAGGTAGAGGAACAGGTGACCGGAGGCCTTGTCCAGGATGTCCGCGCCTTCGGTGAAGAAGGACTCCAAGGATGCGGTCCAGCTGTTGTCTGCACTGGATGCCGCACTGTTCAGGGAAGCCAGAACCGATTGCACGTAAGAACCTCCGTCGGGGTGGGATAACGGTACAGGCGGGGTGGGCGATGAGCGCGTGATCGGGGCAGCATGGTCAGTAGCGAGTCACGCGTTACTCCCAGTTCCACCTCTCGTCGGGGAGAGGTGGGGCACCGTATTCGCGAAGGGTACGGACACTGTGTTTCGATTCGGTGACGCCGCTGTGCCGATGGTGCCACAAGTACACAAGGCGCGCAGTCCGCCTCGACACCGTGGATCTACCGGATGACAGGGCGCTCCCACGCCCCTTCGGGCAGAGCGGACGGCAGGTGCTCGGAGTCCCCGCTGAAGGCCGGCCGGTTCCCGTCCGACGTCGGAGCTCCTCGACGCGACTCCCAGTCCCTCAGAGCGCCGACGACCCACCGACTGAGCAGCACCAGCGCGGCGAGGTTGATGATGGCGCCGACACCGAGGAGCACGTCAGCCAGGGTCCACACAGTGGTCAGCTGCTGAACGCTTCCGATGCCGGCGCAGATGACGGCTCCGACCTGGAGCGCTCGCGAGACCCAGAGGCGGTCGGTGAGGTAGTCCAGACAGACCTGGGCGTAGGAGAAGGCCCCGATGATGGTGGTGTACGCCAGCACCACGACAAGCAGGGCCATGGGCCAGCGGCTCCACTCCCCCACGAGCTGGGCGATGGCGTCCTGGGTCAGGGTTCCCGCGGTCTCCTTGGCGGTTGCTCCGGGCTCGAAGACGTCTGCTCCGGCGACCAGGATCGCCAACGCCGTCGCGGTGCACACGAACAGGGTGTCCACCACGACCCCGAAGGCCTGGATGAATCCCTGCTGGACCGGGTGCTCGACGGTGGCGGAGCCCGCGGCGCAGGCAGCCCCTCCCAGTCCCGCCTCATTGGAGAACAGGCCACGACGCACCCCGTTGAGCAGGGCAGCGGTCACTCCCCCGGCCAGTCCGCCCAGTCCCTGGCGCAGCCCGAAGGCACCCTCGATGATGGAACGCAGCGCCTCCCAGGCCTGGACTGGGTGGGTGAGAAGGATCGCCAGGACCAGAACCAGGTAGGCCAGCGCCATGAGCGGGGCCAGGTACTCGGCCACCCGTGCCATGGCGCGCAGGCCCCCGAGGAGAACCGGTGCGGTCAGCACCACGACGAGGACAGCACCCAGGCTCGGCGAGATCCCTCCGGCCCCTTGGAGGGAGGCGGTGATGGCGTTGGCCTGCACCATGGGCATGACCAGCCCGTTGGCGATGAGAAAGACGATGGCGAACACGGAGCCCAGGATCGGCAGCCGCAGTCCGCGGGAGATGTAGTAAGCGGGGCCGCCGCGGTAGGTTCCGTCCGCACGGCGCACCTTGAACAGCTGGGCAAGAGTCGCCTCGCTGAAGGCGGTGGCGGTCCCCAGGATCGCCACGAGCCACATCCACAGCACGGCACCGGGGCCCCCCATGATCAGTGCCAGCGCCACCCCGACGATGTTGCCGGTTCCCACCCGGCAGGCCAGTCCGACGGCGAAGGCCTGGAAGGAGGTGATTCCACCGTGGCGCCCGTCGCGGGATCCCGCCACCGAGGCGGCGATGGCATTGGCGTGCCGCAGCTGGACGGCCCGGGTTCGGACGGTGAAGAAGATGCCGGCTCCTACCAGCAGCCACATGAGGACCCAGGAGAAGAGCAGGTCGGAGGTGGTGGACAGGACGGCGTCGATCTGATCCGTCCACGAGGCGTGCGCCATCGCAGTCATCGCGATCAGCCCCGTCTTGCTGGGTCGTCGGGCTCCCAGACGCCGGGAACAACGTCTCCGGGCAGGAGGGAGTTACCGTGACCGACGAAGGTCGGTTCGGTGATACCCCGGGCTCGCTGGGCCTCGAAGTCCCGCAGGGCTCCGATGACCCAGGGGGCCAGGCGGATGATGACGACGAGGTTGAGCACGCCCAGCAGTCCCAGGGCGATGTCGGTCAGGGCCCAGACGATGGGCAGGGTCAGGACGGTGCCGCCGAAGGCCGCCGCGGTCAGGAGGATTCCGAAGACCTGCTCGGACCGACGCTCTCCGCCCAGGAAGTTGACGTTGACCTGGGCGTAGGAGTAGCAGCCCAACACCGTGGAGAAGACCAGGACGAAGATGAGCACCACCATGGGCCAGGTGGTCCAGGCGCCCAGGTGCTCGGCAACGGCCTGCTGGGTGAGAATCGCGCCGACCAGGGAGTCGTCACCAGGATGGTAGGTGTCGGTGGCCAGCAGGATGAGCAGGCCGGTGGCCGTGCACACGAGGATCGTGTCGACGAAGACGCCGAAGGACTGGATGAGTCCCTGACGCACGGGGTGGGCGACGGTCGCGGTGCCTGCGGCGTTCGGGACCGTACCGAGACCGGCCTCGTTGGAGAACAGACCGCGGCGCACACCGTTGAGCAGCGCTGCGAGGACTCCTCCGGCAGCGCCGAAGAAGGCCTGGTTGAGGCCGAAGGCCCCCTCAAAGATGCTCACAAGGACCTCGAGAAGCTTGTCCGCGTTAAGGACGATAACCACCACGGCCATGAGCACGTAGGCCAGCGCCATGACGGGGGCGAGCCACTCCGCGACGCGGGCCACGAGCCGGACTCCGCCCAGGACCACCGGCGCGGTCAGCAGAACGAGGAAGACCCCGACCACCCAGCCCGAGACGCTGGGGACGGTGGCCGTGATGACCTGGGCCAGTGAGTTCGTCTGCACCATGACCACGGTGACGCCGACCGAGACGATGCACATGACGGCGAAGATCCTGCTCCACAGAGCAGATTCCAAACCGTTCTTGATGTAGTAGGCGGGGCCCCCGCGGAAGGTGAAGTCCCGACCGCGCTCCTTGAAGATCTGGGCGAGAGTGGACTCCACGAAGCTGGTCGCCATGCCGATGAGCGCTACGACCCACATCCAGAACAGGGAACCGGGGCCACCGGCCACAACGGCCAGGGCGACGCCGGCGATATTACCGATGCCGACTCGGGCGGCCAGCCCCACCGCGAAGGCCTGGAAGGAGGAAATGCCTCCTTGGGCACCTGAGCGCGACCCGGACAACGAGTTGATCATGGTGCCGAAGTGGCGCAGCTGGACCAGGTGGGTGCGTGCGGTCAGGTAGAGACCGGCCAGGATGAGCAGGGCGGCAAGAAGGTAGGTGTAGAAGAAGTCGTCGACGGAGTTGAGCAGGTTCTCGATACTGGTGAGGTTCATGCGTCGGCTCCTGTCGAGGCGGCTGGCTGGCTGCTGGCCGGAGTGGCTGCGGGAACAACGTCGGCGGCGGTTCCGTCCACCTCGGCCAGGCTGGCTCTCTCACCGGTCCAGACGTCACCGGGAAGATCACCCGGTAGGTAGGGGTTGCCCACGCCGATGAACAGGGGGGCGTTTCTTCCCGCCGCGCGCTGGGCGTCCCAGTCCCGCAGCGCACCTACGCCCCAGCGGGCGAGCCAGACGAGGGCGATCAGGTTGGTCAGGGTCATGACGGCCATGGTGATGTCGACGGTGTTCCACACGACTGTCAGGGTGGCGAGGGCCCCCAGCCCGGTGGAGACCACCGAGACGAGCCGGGGCAGCCAGCGCCACACGGGTCGCTCGGAGATGAAGGTCATGGAGACCTCGGAGTAGGTGGCCGCGGCGATGATGGAGGAGAAGGCCAGGACGAAGATGACGATGGTCATGGGCACGGCGGTCCAGCTGCCGAGGGTGGCGGCGACGGCGTCGGAGGTCAAGCTCCCCGCGGCATTGGGGGTCAGCTTGCCGGCCTCGACGAGGGTAGGGCTGTAGACACCGGAGACCAGGATGATGAAGGCGGTCGCGGTGCACACGATGATGGTGTCGACGAAGACGCCGAGGGACTGGATGAGCCCCTGCTGGACGGGGTGGGCGACGGTGGCGGTGGCAGCGGCGAAGGGGGCGGTGCCCTGTCCGGCCTCGTTGGAGAACAGGCCGCGGCGGGTTCCGTTGGTCAGGGCGGCGACGATGCCTCCGGTCACCCCTCCGGCGAAGGGAGCGGGGCCGAAGGCCGAGGAGACGATGCCGGCCAGAAGCCCCGGAAGCTGAGTGATGTGAAGAGCGACGATGACAACGGCCATGACCACGTAGACCAGGGCCATGATCGGTGCCATCCACTCAGTGACGCGGGCGACCCGGCGCACCCCGCCCAGGATGACGAGGGCGGAGAGCCCCACCAGGACCGCAGCGGCGACGCTCGGGGGCAGGTTCAGAGGGGAGCCCGGGCCGATGACGCCGGCGACGGCGTTGGACTGGACCATGATGATGGAGAAGCCGCAGGTGAAGATCGTCAGCCCCGCGAAGACGACGCCCAGGGCCCGGCTGCGCAGTCCTCGCGCCATGTAGTAGGCGGGACCGCCGCGGAAGGAGCCGTCGGTGTGGCGGACCTTGAACATCTGGGCCAGGGTCGCCTCGAAGAAGGCGGTGGCCATGCCGACCAGGGCGACGACCCACATCCAGAAGATCGCACCGGGGCCGCCCAGGATGAGCGCCGCGGCCACTCCGAAGACGTTACCGATGCCCACGCGGGCGGCCAAGGAGATTGTGAAGGCCTGGAAGGAGGAGATGCCTCCTTGGGCTCCGGAACGCGATCCGACCACCTGGCGGAACATGTCCGGCAGACGACGCAGCTGGACACCTCGAGTGCGGACAGTCAGCAGGATCCCGGTACCGACGAGCACCCACATGGTGATGTGGAGCGTGATCCAGTCCGAGACCGCCTCGAGCTGAGCGGCGAGGGCTTCCATGGGAGATTCGGCCTTTCACGGTGTCACGACAGGTGGGGACGGCCCGCATGCTCTCATGAATCGGCACCCGGAACATAGTGCGGTCGTTCCTCAGGACGCGGGCGCGGGGATTCACCATTCTCCTGGGGCAGCGACTGGACGGAAGATAAGTGCCCAGCATGCCACAGGCAGGCTGCGTGCCCTTCGCACCCTCATGAGACGATGACGCCGTGACCTCCCAGACCGCTCCGGCCCTCAACGCGATGCTCGACGCCCTCATCCCGGCTGACGATCCTGAGCGCGTCCCCAAGCCCGAGGAGGTCTACCTGGCGTTCTCGGACTGGGCGGAGACGACCGGCCGCCCCCTCTACCCGCACCAGGACGAGGCGCTCTCGGAGATCCTGGAGGGCCGCCACGTCATCGCCGCAACCCCGACGGGTTCGGGCAAGTCGATGATCGCGCTGGCCGCCCACACCGTCTCCCTGGCCCGTGGGGGACGCTCCTACTACACGGCCCCTCTCAAGGCCCTGGTCAGTGAGAAGTTCTTCGAGCTGGTGCGCCTGTTCGGGGCGGACAACGTCGGCATGGTCACCGGGGACACCTCCATCAACGCCGCCGCCCCGATCATCTGCTGCACCGCGGAGATCCTGGCCAACCAGTCCCTGCGCGAGGGCCAGGACATGGACGTGGACTGCGTCATCATGGACGAGTTCCACTACTACGCCGACCCTCAGCGCGGATGGGCCTGGCAGGTGCCCCTCCTGGAGCTGCCCCAGGCGCAGATGGTGCTGCTGTCGGCGACGCTGGGCGACGTCTCCTTCTTCGTTCGGGACCTGCGCGAGCGCACGGGCCGCGAGGTCGCCGTCGTCGACGACGCCGTGAGGCCGGTCCCCCTGGAGATGGAGTACGTCGTCGAGCCGATCGGTGAGCTGCTTCAGCGCCTGGTGGGGCAGGACAAGGCACCGGTCTACGTCGTCCACTTCTCCCAGAAGGAGGCGGTGGAGCGGGCCACCTCCCTGCTGAGCGTGGACCTGGTGCCCAGGTCCCGCAAGGCCGAGGTGGTGGAGGCACTCGGCGACTTCCGCTTCGGCGGTGGTTTCGGGGCCACGCTCTCTCGGCTGCTGCGCGCCGGGATCGGCGTGCATCACGCGGGCATGCTGCCACGTTACCGGAGGCTGGTGGAGCGACTGGCCCGCGAAGGGCTGCTGTCCGTCATCTGCGGAACGGACACGCTCGGGGTGGGGATCAACGTACCGATCCGCTCGGTGGTCATGACCTCGCTGGTGAAGTTCGACGGATCCAAGGAGCGTCACCTCACCGCTCGCGAGTTCCACCAGATCGCCGGACGGGCGGGGCGCGCCGGCTTCGACACCCGCGGCTACGTCGTCGTCCAGGCACCCGAGCACGTCATCGAGAACGCCAAGGCGCTGGCCAAGGCCGGCGACGACGAGCGCAAGCGCCGCAAGATCGTGCGCAAGAAGGCCCCTGAGGGGCGCGTCAACTGGACGGACAAGACCTTCGAGCGGCTGCGCGACGCGGCCCCGGAGACGTTGACCAGCCAGTTCCAGGTCACCACCACCATGGTGCTGAACCTCATGGAGCGCGACGGCGACCCGGTGGCGGCGATGGCGGATCTCCTGGAGCGCGCCCACGAGCCCGCGGCACAGCGACGCCGACACGTGCGCCGCGCCTTGGAGATCTACCTGTCCCTGCGCACGGCGGGAGTCCTCACGCACGTCTCCAGCGCCCAGGCCGCCGCCGACGGGCGCCCTCGGCTGCGCCTGGCCGTGGACCTGCCGGCCGACTTCGCCCTCAACCAGCCCCTGGCGCCCTTCGCCCTGGCGGCCATGGACCTGCTGAACGTGGAGGCCCCGGAGCACACGGTCGACGTCGTCAGCGTCGTCGAGGCCACCTTGGACGACCCACGACCGCTGCTCTACGCCCAGCAGCGAGCCGCCCGCGGCGAGGCGATCGCCGCGATGAAGGCCGAGGGGATGGACTACGAGGAGCGCATGGCCGCTCTGGAGGAGATCACCTGGCCCCAGCCGTTGTCCGAGCTACTCACTCCTGCCCTGGAGATGTACAAGCAGGCAAACCCGTGGATCGCCGAGCACGAGCTGGCACCGAAGTCGGTGGTGCGCGAGATGGTGGAGAACGCGATGACCTTCTCCGACCTCATCTCCCGCTATGACCTGGGACGCAGCGAGGGCGTGGTGCTGCGCTACCTCACCGACGCCTACCGGGCGCTGCGCCAGGTCGTGCCCGAGGAGCACCGCACACCCGAGGTCACCGAGCTCATCGACTGGTTGGGGGCGCTCGTGCGCGCCGTCGACTCCTCTCTGCTCGACGAGTGGGAGGCGCTCGGCCAGGCCCAGGCGGGCAGGGCGGGAGATGTCGCCGGCCTGCTGGAGGGAGACCGTCCCGGTGCGGACGACTCGACCGGGGTGGAGCGGGCCTTCGGCGCGGGCGAGGACGGGACAGTCGCCTTCACTCGCAACCGTCACGCCTTCCGGGTCGCGGTACGACGGGAGATGTTCCGGCGCGTGGAGCTCATGGCGCGCGACGACGTCGAGGCCCTGGGCCGTCTGGACGCCTCCTCCGGCTGGGGCGAGGACCGCTGGGACGAGGCGCTGGGGCGCTACTGGGACGAGTACGACTGGATCGGCACGGACACCTCGGCCCGGGCGATCTCGCTGGCACCGCTCGACGAGGCCCCCGACGAGACGGCTCTGGCCGCCGCCGGGGTCAGCGAGCGCCTACGCGAGGCCCTGGCGACCTCCGGCAGGCAGGTGTGGCTGGCCACGCAGGTCCTGGAGGACCCCGACGGCGACCATGACTGGCGGCTGACCGCGCTGGTGGACCTGGCCGAGTGCGACCGGGACGAGCGCGCGGTCATCCACCTGCTGTCCGTGGGTCCACAGCAGGGTTAGTCCGCCTCGTCGGTGTCTGAGTCGGGCTTCACCGGCTGACGCAGGACGGTCTTCATCTTCTCCGGCGCCACGCGCCTGGGGTCGCTGAGGTAGATCTCGTGGTGGGGCCCGTTCCAGGTGAGTCCAAGGCGCGGCATGACCTCGTCGTGCAAACGCGCCAGAGTGGGGGCCTCGTCGTCGTAGGTGCCCACGTGAAGGATCTGCAGCGACCTGCCCTCGGTCAGAGGGAGCTCCTTGAGAGCGGCGATGGGAAGGTCGGGCTTCTTGCATGCGGCCTGTCCAAGACCGTCGACGATGTCCTGCGATGAGACCGCGTCGGGCAGAGGGATCATCATGGTCCAGTCCCACTCCCCCTTGTCGCGGGCGACGAAGGCGGAGTCGTCGGCACTCGTCCACAGTCCCTCGAGAGGACCGACGACGAAGTCGTCACCGGTGCGCTTCTTGAGGGCGGAGCGGATCGCATAGGCGCCCGCGTACAGGGCCTGGATCGCGATGGCGTAGGCCGGCGAGGTGTTGGGGTCGCCGTGACCGTCAATGGCCAGGTAGGTCATGGCCGGCACGTCCACCTCCGTGAAGTCGGCCCTTCCCGGCAGGTAGAGATCCTTGCGGTCCTTCTTGATATCAGTCCTCATCAGTGTCTGCTCTCCTTGAGAAGGGATCGGGTCCAGGCGAGATCCGCTTCCTGACGCAGGATCTCGTAGTCGAAGATGGCCAGGGCGTGCTCCTCATCGACCTGAGCGCGCAGCCTGCGCAGCTCATCGAGCCTCTCGAGGAGTGCCTCGGCACGCTGCGCAAGGGCGGCCACGAGCTCGGGTTCATCGAGCCGGGCATAGGCATTGAGCGCCGGGAGCACACCGGCGGTGGGTGGAGCCGGGGCGAGAACACGCTCATCGGCGGCCTTGCTCAGCTCACTGTGCCCGGTGCCGGTCACACGGAAGACGGTGCGACGCCCCGTGGCCCCTTCGTCGGGCTCGACGAGTCCCCGTTCCGCCAGGCGTTTGAGGACGTAGTAGACGGATGAGAAGGCCAAGGAGGTCCACTGACGGTAACCGCGCTGCTCGATGACCCGGTCGAGGTCGTAGCCATGGAGTGGCTGCTCGGCAAGGAGCGAGAGAACAACGATGTCGGCGTCGGAGAGCATGCCGTTACTCTAGCACTAGAGTAACGGCATGCAAGACAGTCGCCGGGCTGATTCACCGGACCGGCGACGCCGGAGGGCTCGCGGCTACATACGGACCGCGTGGGCGAGCTCGCGGATCTGAGCCGGACGGGTACGGCAGCAGCCGCCGACGAGTCGGGCTCCGGCGGCGATCCAGGATGATGCCAGCTCCACGAGCCCGCCCTCCTCGCCCGCTGACCGCCAGCTCTTGGTCACCGGGTCGTAGAGCTCACCGGCATTGGGGTAGGCCACCAGCGGTTTGTCCGTAGCCGTACGCAGCACCGGCAGCGCTCGGCCGACGACGTCGGGGGCCACGCAGTTGATGCCGACAGCGACAACCATCCCCTCCTGCGCCGCCCAGGCCGCTGCCTCGGCCAGCGGCGTGCCGTCCGCGAGACGGGTGCCGTCGGAGCGCACCTGGAAGGAGATCCAGCACTCGGCCTGCGGAGCGAGGACCTTCACCATGGCGAGGAGCGCCTGAGCCTCGTCCAGACGCGGAAGCGTCTCCAGGGCGAACAGGTCGACCCCCTCCCCCACCAGCACCTCGATGCGGGGCAGATGGACCTCCCGGAAACCGGGGTCCTCGGGGATGTCGATGTCGTAGGCGCCGGTGTACTCACTGCCATCAGCCAGATAGGCACCATAAGGTCCGAGCCCTCCGGCTACGAGCACCGGCTCCTCGGGATGCTCCGTCTCGAAGCGATGGGCCGCTTCCTTGGCCAGGCGAACACCGGCCGCGATGACCTCCCTCGCGCCAGCGACATCCTCCCCGGACCGGATCAGTGCCGGGAGCGTCGCCTGGTAGGTGTTGGTCGTGATGACACGAGCTCCGGCCCCCAGATAGTCGGCGTGGACCTCGCGCACGACGTCGGGCGCCGCGGTGAGCGCAAGCGCCGACCACAGCGCGTTGCGGGTGTCGACCCCACGGGCGTCGAGCTCGGTGCCCATCGCCCCGTCCAGAACGACCGGACCTCGCGCCAGCAGATCAGACAACCGAGCCGGTTCACGCCCGAAGGACGTGGCGGATACCGAGGACGTTCGCATTGCGACACGGTATCGGATGGCTCGAGGCGGCACCGGTAGCGTCTCAGGTATGGACCCGGTTGCACATTCCCGTGAGCCTGCCGCCCCTTCGGCGACCTCACCCGCCTCTCCCCCTCGGTCCCAGCACGGCGGCCCCGACGGCCAGGGACGTGTCACCGCGCTGGAACGCCGCATGAACCGACGCCACCTCATGATGATCAGCTTCGGCGGGGTCATCGGCACGGGCCTGTTCCTCTCGACTGGCAACACGATCCACCAAGCCGGCCCCCTGGGGACCGTGCTGGCCTACTCCATCGGCGCCGTCATCGTCTACCTGGTCATGCTGTGCCTGGGAGAGCTGAGCGTTGCGATGCCCTTCACCGGCGCCTTCCACGTCTACGCCCGCCAGTACCTGGGACCCGCCACGGGTTTCGTCGCCGCCATCCTGTACTGGCTCACGTGGACGGTAGCCCTGGGAAGCGAGCTCACCGGCGCGGCGATGATCATGTACGGCTGGTTCCCGGGCGTTCCCGTATGGGTATGGGCGGCTACCTTCATCATCCTGGTCCTCGTGCTCAACATGGCCTCCGTCAAGGTCTTCGCCGAGGCGGAGACCGTGCTGTCCGGGATCAAGGTGGCGGCGATCATCATATTCATCGCTCTGGGCACGGCCGCGATCATCGGGCTGCTGCCCTACGAGGGGCACCGCTCGTTCCTGGGGCTGACGAACCTGTACCGGGACGGCCTCTTCCCCAACGGCTTCGGCGCGGTATTCACCACGATCCTGGCCGTCAACTTCGCTTTCTCCGGCACCGAACTCATCGGCATTACCGCCGGAGAGGTCGAGGACCCGGGCACCACCATTCCTCGCGCGATCCGGGCGACCCTGGCCCGCCTGGCCATCTTCTTCATCGGCTCGATCATCGTCATCGCAGCACTGATCCCGTGGGAGAAGGCCGGGGTCGAGGAGAGCCCCTTCGTGACGGTCCTGTCCAGAATCGGCGTGCCCTACGCCGGGGACCTCATGAATATCGTCATCCTGGCCGCCATCCTGTCAGCGGCGAACTCAGGGCTCTATGCCTCGACCCGCATGCTGTGGTCCTTGGCCAATGAGGGCACCCTGCCCACGGTCCTGGCCCGCACCAACCGCTACGGGGTACCCGCACTGGCAATGAGCCTGTCCATGGTCGGCGGACTGGCCTCACTGCTGACCTCGGCCTATGCGGCCTCCACGGTCTATCTGGTCCTTGTGTCCGTCTCCGGTCTCGCCGTCGTCCTGGTGTGGGCGGTCATCGCCGCATGCCACCTGTCCTTCCGACGGCGCTGGCTCGCCGAGGACCGCAGCCTTGAGGACCTGGCCTACCGGGCTCCCGGGTATCCGTGGGTCTCAATCGCCGCACTGGGACTGTCGACAGCCTCGTGCCTGCTCATCGTCTTCGACCCTGAGCAGCGCGGCGGCCTGGCGATCACCGCCGTCTTCCTCGTGGTCTGCTACGTGGGCTACTGGGTAGCCAACCGCCGCATCAGCCTCTGAGACCTGCCAGCGAGCACGGCGCCGATGAGGCATTAGCGGGTCTCGACGATCTGCTTGCCGAAGGGAAAGCAGGTGACGGGGATCAGCTTGATATTCGCCACCGCCAGCGGGATCCCGATGATGGTGATGGCCTGCGCGGCGGCGGTGGTGACGTGACCGATGGCCAGCCAGAGTCCTGCGACCAGGAACCAAATGACGTTACTGATCCCGCTCATCGCACCGGCTCCGGGCGCCGGAACCACCTCACGCCCGAATGGCCACAGGACGTAGGCGGCGATACGGAAGGAGGCGACACCAGCGGGGATCGTGATAACGAGGAGACAGGCGATCAGGCCGAAGAAGACATATCCGAGGAAGAGCCAGAACCCACCGAAGACGACCCAGATGATGTTGAGCAACGTGCGCATGGCACTTATCTACCACACACGGGTGTCTCGAAGCGTCCGCGCTCAGAGGCGGTCACCAGAAGATGCGCTGGGCGATGGCGTCGGCGAAGTTGTCCAGCGCCTCCGGAGCCGCTCCCAGGTAGAGGCCCGCGTCGATCAGTGAGACCTCCATGAGGTAGAAGCCGCCCTGACCGTCCCCGACGACGTCGACACGGTTGAACAGGAGCTGCATGTCGCGACCGGAGACCTCCTTGATGAGCGTGTGGATGGCCTTGCGCACGCGCTCACCCCAGAGCCACTCCTGCTCGCTGGGCTCCCGCGCTGTCACGATCTCCTCGTGGATCTGGTCGGTCGACTTGAAGGACGGGTGGAGCATCGGTGCCTTCTCCACGGCGTGGGACAGCACTCCGTTGAAGTAGACCAGCGAGACCTCGCCCTTGCGGTCGACCTCCTCAAGGTAGCGCTGCACCATGACGGTACGTCCACGGCGCAGGTGGTGCATCGCGTCATTGATCGCCGCCGACCGGGAGGAGGCATCGGTCGCGGTGTAACGCCCCGTGCCACGCCCACCCGAGGAGATAGCCGGCTTGACGACGAAGTCTCCGTGCGCCGGGAAACGCGTATGAACCTGGTGCTTGGAGTAGCCGGCCTCCGGCTCCAGCCAGGTCGTCGGAATCATGGGGACCCCCCACTCGCTCAGTCGAGAGAGGTAGTGCTTGTCCGAGTTCCAGGTGACGACGTCGGCATGGTTGGCCAGCCTGGGCACCGACCGGGCCCACTGAAGGAAGCCGGAGTAGTTGCCCTTCGTGGCGTAGTCACGGACGCTGCGTAGTACGACGGTCCCCGCCTGGCCCCAGTCGACACCGGGATCGTTCCACACGGCGACCCGAGGCTCGATGCCACGCGCACGCAGAGCGTCAGGCAGGCCGCGGTCATCGTCGTCAAGGTCCGGGAAGTCTGCGCAGGTCGCCAGCGTCACGATCGGGTCGCTCATGCGGCCCACGCTACCGCGCACGGCACGGCGGTGAGAGTCGCAGGCGTGTGATACTGAACCGCCCCCGCACCAGTACAACGAAGTACACCTCCTGGCAGGGAGACGGGGAGGATTGATGGGCCGCACACGGACAGGTGGCACAATGCATGAGGTGACCCCAGAACCTCGCAAGCCTCTCAGTACCGCCAACCGGCGCTACTGGGCGTCGATGGTCGTCATCACCGTCACGACCTTCCTCACCGCGGGGCTGGCAGGAGGAGCGGTCTCGCTGCTCACCGGCGCACCCGCAGGTCGCAGCAGCCTATGGGCGGGCGCGGTGATCGCCCTGGTGATGCTGACGGGATGGAGCACTGCCGCTCGCGTGCGCGACCGCAAGAAACTCGGCCTTCCACTGTGGCGCCGTCTCACCGAGGAGCAGGCGGCCACCCTCAAGCAGTACCGCCAGTGGTCACGCACGGGGCGCCTCCAGGATCATGAGGATCAGTCGCAGTCCTGAGTACCGCCCAACGCCCCCACCATCCTTGAGACTTGCCACACAAACGGCCCGTTTCGCGGATTCCGGCTGGACGACCCCCTCCTCCATCCGTAAAGTATTCCTCCGTCGCCCAGCGAACCACGTCAAATGACATCGTTGTGGTGAAGCACCGCTAGCTCAATTGGCAGAGCAGCTGACTCTTAATCAGCGGGTTCAGGGTTCAAGTCCCTGGCGGTGTACGAGTCTTCCGGCCCATCAGGCTGGAGGACGCGGCCACCAAGGCCGAGCACCGCTAGCTCAATTGGCAGAGCAGCTGACTCTTAATCAGCGGGTTCAGGGTTCAAGTCCCTGGCGGTGTACCACGAGGGGCGTGCGCTCCGGCCGGAATGACTCCGCTGGCACAGCAGCACATGGACATCGGCGGTCAGATGACAACCGCCTCCCGCATGACTGAGAAGTCCTCTGAATGCCACCGTCTCATCGGCTTTCCCGCCCTCGTGACCACACCACGGTCTGCAGCGGGCCAACCATCCGCGGCACCGGAAGTCTTTATCCGCAGCATGCCGGCTACGCAGGTACTTACCTGCTCTCACGCACGCTGCTGCTCGGCCCCACCGGGCCGACGACGTCGAAGGAAGTTGAGGGAATACGCATGACACACGACATCCACACCATGAACACCCTGGTCACCGAGCCGGCGACCACTGGCACCTCGGCCGAAGAGGCGGCCAACCGTGAGCTCTTCGCCGCACGTGCCGAGCTCGCCTCTTTAGGAGCAGCGGCCTCGCCCTCCCGGCTTGAGCGGGCTCTCGAGCGTCTGGAGGCTGCGCAGAGGGCATCACAGCAGTCCCTCTCCCAGGCCGCCTGAACAGGGTCGCAGCATCAGATCAGGACCGCCGAGCCGATGTGGTCAACGTCTGCCAGATCACGAAAGTAAGTCGCTGAATCCACTGCCGCAGGTGCCGTCGGCGATGCGAGGATGAGCATATCCGCCAGGAACCCGAGGAGGACCTATGCCCCAGCTCGCAGCCGGTGATCGCGCCCCTGAGTTCGTCCTGCCCGATCAGGACGGCCGTACCGTGTCCCTCGAAGATCTTCGTTCCAGCACGGACAAGGGCGTCATCGTCTACTTCTACCCCAAGGCCTGCACTCCGGGCTGCACCAAGGAGGCGTGCGACTTCAGAGACTCCTTGGAGGGGTTGAAGGCGGCCGGCTACACCGTCGTCGGGATCTCCCCCGATCCCGTGACTGCTCAGGCCAAGTTCGCCAGCCGCCACGACCTGCCCTTCCCCCTGTTGTCGGACGCCGACCACACCGTCATGGAGGCCTGGGGTGTGTGGGGCGAGAAGAAGAACTACGGAAAGGTCTACACCGGCGTCATCCGCTCAACCGTGGTGGTGGCACCCGACGGGACTGTGGCGCTGGCCCAGTACAACGTCCGTGCCACCGGGCACGTCAAGCGGCTGCTTACCGCGCTTGGTGTGGACTGAGCGCATCCCCGGGGACGCTCCCTCGAGTTCTCCTGCGCCCAGGCCCTGTCGACCAGAGCGCGCCCGGGAGGCCTTCGGGTTCTGCCATCGGCACAGAAATCGGTAAAGTAGGCGCGACGCAGCGCGAGTGGCGGAATTGGTAGACGCCCCAGGTTTAGGTCCTGGTGCCTTCGGGCGTGAGGGTTCGAATCCCTTCTCGCGCACAGATCTCAGCTCCCGACGCCGACAGGGGCTGCGGGCTCTTGCAGGCAGATTTATCTCCTTGGTCTGTTCTGACGCCTGCCGCTTCCCCGACCTGATCCGAGGCATCGATGAAAGAGAACTCATTCAATCAGGACACTCCCGCTTTCAATGCCGTGCTGGCGCAGACGATCGCCAGACACTTCCGAGGCGCCGCGGCCGAGGCCATCGACGGCGGCCAGACGGTCCGGTTGGGTGACGGCCTTCCCGTCATCGAGTGCTTCATCGATGAGATACAGGACCACAAGCCATATGGCGCGTTCGTCTTCCTTCAGATCAGCGGAGGCGCCTTCGGGGACAGACGGGTCCTGGTGACGGCCAGCGGCTACGGCTCCAGTCAGCTGGAGTCGGTTGTCGCAGCCGGGTGCAACTGGGCCTGCGCCTTCGGCCCCGCCCTTCTGACCGGAATCGGCCGCCCGGACCTCATCGATTCCGATAATCCCGACGTCGAGCAGTTCGAGACCACGGTGGGAGGCAGACGCTACCGGGTGACCACCGGTCATCTCGACCGCGGCATGAATATGCCGATCGAGGAGGTGACGGCTTATCGCCGGCGGCTGGGCGGGCCTCGCGCCCTGACCGACCGGGTACTCGCCAGCCCTCTGATTCCCGCCACTCGTTCCAATGAAGCAGTGGCACTGGGCTGCTACGCGGCGATCGGCCCATTCTCGACCACCGAGCTCAAGCTCGCCGGCGCCGACTGGCCGGCGGGGCTCTGCATCCTGGACGCGATTCCGCCCGAGCCCGGCGGCCACCGAATGCTCCGGGAGTGGTCGGTGCTCATGCCCTTGGAACCCGCTCCACCCCTCACCAGGGACGGGCTCCAGCACACCCTCGACCTCATCGCGGCCACCTCGTACGATCCCGGCAGCGAAGCCGGCTGGCTCGGCAGCCGCCACCACGGCATGAAACTGGGGCCGCCGCACCTTCCTTCAGGGCTCTCGCTTCCAGAGGATCTGCGCTGGTTCCTCAGCACCATCGCCGGCTCTGGCGCGGGCCCCGGCTACGGGTTGGACATCTTCCCGGCCGACGACGGGGGCATCCACCTCGCCGATGCCGGTTGCGGCGCCGAGTGGCGTATGAGCCCCTACGACGGCAGCGTCTGGTTGGACTCGCGGGCCTGCGACGACAGTTTCGCCCGCGTGGCCCCGAGCTTCATCTCCTGGTACGAGGCCTGGCTCGATCACGCCATCCGCGGCGGCGGGCCGTTCGCGCAGTGGTCCTACCAGGTCGATGCCGCCTACAAGATGCTTGAGCAGAGTGCCGCCGAGTACGGCGTCGAGCGACTCCCCGAGACTGTCACCCGGGTGAAGATCCAAACCCCGACCAAGGCCTTCGGCCCCTGCCACTCCTGCCAGCTCGTCTACGCCCGGTGCGGCGTGCCGGAGTCGGTCTTCGTCACCGCCCCGTCCCCGGCGCCCTGAGTTACCTCAAACCCACCCAACCGGGACGCACAGGCAGGGATGGCTCGACACAAGCGGGGAACACTCCCGCTGCGGCCGCCGAGCGGACTAGGCACGCCCCGGTGCACTGTAGTGCTGGTGGGCCTGCTGGAGCAGGGCCAGCAAGTCCTCTTTCCCTCCTTGCAACGTGCCCGGAAGGTACACGCGCCCTTCTCTGAGGGTCCCACGATCCGCGACCTCGTTGACCTGCTGGCTCAGCTGAGGGGTGGCGGAGTCGTGGCTGCGCATCTGCTGCCCCAGCGGCGTCAGGACGTATCCAACCACCAGTTGCGCTCGTGCACCGCCGCCGGGGCTGATCTCTTCGCCGAAGAACTCAGCGATATCTGTCCAGCGCGCCGACTCGCTAACGCTGTAGGACTGACCGGAGCGCCGTTCCAGACGTACGCCTTCAGACGTGACTATCAGCCGACTTCGACGAAGGAATTTCCTGACAATGGCTGGGATGCCGATGACTCCGAAGAATCCGATGGAAGCGATACCGGCGAGCATGTAGAGAAGCGGTGAACTCGATTGGTTCGCGATCAGAATGATCACGACCCCCACTACAGTGAAGGCGCCGCAGCCCAGAAGACTTCCCCATAGACGGAGGGGAGACTCCGGGATGACCAACATCCCAGTGGTACGCAGCTTCTCGCTCTGTTGGCTTACGCGATCAGCATCGATCCCCATGATTCGTCCACTCCTTCGTTACGCGAGATCATCGAAGTTCAAATTCACCCTACGATGGAGCACGCGGACGGGTACAGGGGAACAACTCCCCAATCCCGCTTACACCTCGGTGCCGGAAGAAGCCCTCCCATATACAGACCGATCTATCCTCTAAACACGAACTTCTTTAAACGACCAGTACAGAGCTCATCCACACACCCATGTCGGTCTCCCGATAGAGCTATTCCTCGTGCTGGACGACCTCGAAACCGAGGACCTCCACGCTCATGCCTCGGCGCTTGTCCTCCTCGTGGCCGCCGGCGGGCCGCGCGGACTGCCAGCGCTCGTAGTCCTCACGCGTTTCCCACCGGGTCACCACGAAGTAGCGGTCCTCACCGATCACCGGACGCAGCAGCTCGAAGCTCTGGAAGCCCTGCGAGGCGTCAACCCCCCGCTTACGTGCGGCGAACCGCTTCTCAATCTCGGCCTGCGCTCCCTCGGGGAAGGTCAGTGCGGTGATGTTGACATAGGTCATGGTGTTCTCCTCGGTGACTCCGTGGGCTCCGGACCGGAACAGACGTCCCACCGAACGCTACAGCCTGAGCCCGGCCTCGGACTACAGCCGTCGGCATCCCGAGGTACCGAGCCGGCTCCGAGGCCGGGTGACTGCCGGGTAGCCTGAGCCCATGACAACTGCCCCCTTCACCCGCAAGGACGGCCGCGCCGTCGACGAGCTGCGCCCCGTGACCATGACCCGCCACTGGCTCGACCACGCCGAGGGATCGGTCCTCGTGACATTCGGACGCACCCGTGTCCTGTGCGCCGCCTCCTTCACCGAGGGGGTTCCGCGCTGGCGCAAGGGCAGCGGCGAGGGCTGGGTGACCGCCGAGTACGCGATGCTGCCGCGGGCGGGCTCCGAGCGCTCCGGCCGTGAGTCCGTGCGCGGCAAGGTCGGGGGCCGCACCCACGAGATCTCCCGCCTCATCGGCCGCAGCCTGCGCGGCATCATCGATGTGTCCGCTCTGGGTGAGAACACGATCGCGCTTGACTGCGACGTCCTGCAGGCCGACGGCGGTACCCGCACCGCGGCGATCACCGGCGCCTACGTGGCCCTGGCCGACGCCGTCGCCTGGGGCACCGAGCGGGGACTCATCAAGGCCCGCTCCGGCAAGCCGGTGCTGTCCGACTCCCTGTCCGCGATCTCGGTCGGAATCATCGACGGCGTGCCCTGCCTCGACCTGCCCTACGAGGAGGACGTGCGTGCCCAGACCGACATGAACGTCGTCCAGACCGGGGACGGCCGGTTCATCGAGGTCCAGGGCACCGCCGAGCACGCCCCCTTCGACCGCTCCGAGCTGGGAGCACTGCTCGACCTGGCCGCTGCCGGCAACAGCCGACTGGCAGCGCTCCAGCACCGAGCCCTGGCCGGACCCAACGGCGAGCCCTTCACCGTGTCCTCATCCCAGTCCTCATCCGAGTGCGCGGAGGTCTGATCCGTGAGTGCCTCTTCAGACGCCGACGGCGCTCCCCCGCTCATGGACCGGGTCCAGGTGCCCGACGGCGCCCGTCTTGTCCTGGCCACCCACAACACCGGCAAGCTGGCCGAGCTGCGGCAGATCCTGGAGCCGCTCGTGCCCGGGCTGGATCCCGGCTCCATCATCTCGGCCGCCTCGCTCGAGGTGACCGAGCCGGTGGAGGACGGGCTGTCCTTCGCCGACAACGCTCTGATCAAGGCCCGCGCCCTGGCCCGGACCACGGGTCTGCCGGCGGTGGCCGACGACTCGGGTCTGTGCGTTGACGTGCTGGGAGGAGCACCGGGGATCTTCTCGGCGCGCTGGAGCGGCCGGCACGGGGACGATGAGGCGAACCTCCAGCTGCTCCTGGACCAGCTGGCCGACGTCGCCGATCCGCATCGCACGGCGCGCTTCACCTGCGCCGCGGTCCTGGTTCATCCGGCCGCCGGCAGGGCGCCGGAGCAGGTCACCTCCATCGAGCGCTCCATGGAGGGGCGCCTGGCCCGCTCCCCTCGGGGAGAGGGAGGCTTCGGATACGATCCGATCTTCGTCCCCCTCCAGGAGGATGAGCCCGGTGGACGTGACCGCACCACCGCCCAGATGACGCCTGAGGAGAAGCATGCCATCTCCCACCGGGGACAGGCCTTCCGCGCCCTTGCACCAGTCCTGGCCGACGTCCTAAGCAGGTGAGCCCTGAACGCGCTGTCAGTAGTGCGTCACCACAGTGGTACCGATCTCGGACCACTGCCAGATCCTTTGAGCGTCCGCCACCGGGATATTGATGCAGCCGTGCGAGGACTCGTCCGTGCCGATACCGAACTCCTTGACCCACGGGGCGCCGTGGAGGGCGTAGCTCTTGTGCCAGTAGCTGACCCACGGAACGCCTCGTTCGCAATAGGGCCACTCGGGAGTGCACCCCATGTCCTGCGCCTGGTAGCGCAGATAGATCTTGTAGGTGCCGGTCACGGTCTCGTGCCCGACGCCACCGTGGTTGATGAGGATCGGCCCGTAGACCACCTCCTGGCCCTCATAGGCGGTCAGCGTTGAGTCGGTGAGGTTGACATCGACCCACTTCTCCCCCGCCCTGGCCTGATAGACGAAGCGCTCCGGCCCGCTGGGCACCACCCGGTTCTCGGTGGAGTGAGGCACCTCGTTCCAGCTGATCTCCTGGCTAACGCTCGTGTCCTGACCGAGCCCCTGGACGAGCGCTGCCGTCACCGGCTCGATGTTGCCGGCCCTCCTACCGGACTTGCCCGGACGGGCGAGCTGGAGCACCGTGCCGGCTGAGTCGACGTCATTGATGGCGTTGACCGGATCCCGCTCCGCCTCCTTGGTCAGCGAGGACACCCAGGCCTTGACCTTCTCCGGTGAGACCGTCGGCACGATGCGGCTGTCCTTGACGGGGAAGTCGATCCACGAGGCCTTCTGAGCCTTGGTGGCCGTGTGCGCCGTGCCGTCGACCGTCACTGAGAGCTCGGCGTCCAGCAGCGCGTTTGCCGATCGTGCGACCGTATTCGCCTCCTGGAGACTCACCGTGGGCTCGGTCCTGCGGATCGACACCGGCGCGACATGGTCCGATAGCTTGCGTGCAGCGGCGTCGACAGCCGAGTCAACATCACCGGGGTCGATGGCGTCACCTGATCTTCCGGAAGAGGCGGTGAAGCCGCCGCTGCCGTCATTCCAGGTCACTGTCGGCTCGACGACGTGATCGCGCAGTGTGTTGCTCAGCCGTGACACCAGCGCGGCACGAGCGTTCTTGTCGGTCGTGTAGCGCACCATCACCTCCCGTTTCCTGAGGATGCCGCGCAGGAGGGGCAGCGGCGACCCCGATCCGGACACGGCGGCCTCCACGGTCGCCCGGGTGTCGATCCGGGCGACCTGGGAGAGCGGAACGGTGGTGGAGGTTCCTTCAACGACCAGCGTCACTGAGACCGATGCGGCCCTCTGCGACACGAGCGCGGTCAAGGTCTGCCGGTCCATTCCGGACACGTCCTGCCCCATGAGTGTGGTTCCGCGTGGAGCTCGCCCCTCGTGCCTGTGCGCGTAGACGACGGACCCGCCCACTGCCCCTGCCACGATGAGAAAGACGGCGATCAGGGCACCGATCCACCGAGGCGATCGACGCTGCTTGGCGGAGTGGTGCATGGCGCCAAGGTACGAACGGGCAGGTTGCCATTCCGTAAAGACAGTGCCCTGACGCCGGGAGGAGTCGAGGGCAGCCCCTGACGAGGCTAGTCCCCGTCCCGCTCCTGCTCGGCAAGACGACGCGCCACGGGCTTAGGAACCAGGGAGTCGTGGGCACGCACGTAGCCGTAAAGCCATCGCCATCCCCCCAGGAACACCAGGAGGAAGGTGCCGGTCATCAGCCCCCAGGAGGCGCTGGCCGAGACATCGTTGAGCGCGCCCTGCGTCAGCTCGCGCAGCACGGTCCAGGTCACCCAGGTCAGACCTGCGACGATGAGCCCCTCGGGCAGCGCCATCTCCAGGTGGTCGGGGCGACGGCGTCGAAGGCACCAGGTGACCGCCCAGGCGACAACCACTGCCACAACCGCCTGCCACACCGGGGTGACAACCTGGCTCAACGTATGCGTGGAGGCGGCACCGAACAGGGCCACGAGCACCACGGCGGCCAGGTCCGCAGGCACCACCAGCCACCAGCGAGTCCTGCGCTCACGGATCCAGGGGCAGTCGACCCCGTCGGGAAGAGCCGGGGTGAAGGAGATCGTCCGCTGTCCAGCGGGACGCTCCTGCCCGTCAGGGCTCAAAGCTCCCAGACAGCGTCCGCCGTCGCCGCCTCCAACGGACCTGAGTAGACCGATGCGGCCTCCTTGAGCGGTACGGCCGGATCCGTCCAGGGCTGGATGTGAGTGAGGACCAGGTGACCGGCACCGCTCTGGGCGGCCAGCTCCCCGGCGCGCAGGCCGGTCATGTGCATCCCGCCCACCGTGTCGCGGCCCTCGACGAAGGCCGCCTCAGCCAGAAGAAGGTCCACTCCCCGGGCCATGTCGCTCATGCCCTGACAGACGTCGGTGTCCCCGGTGAAGGCGAGGCTGACCCGCCGCGTCGGGTCCTCCTCACTCGGCCCCTCGATCCGGTACCCGTAGGCCTCCACCGGGTGGAGCGCCTCGAAGGGCGAGATCACCATGGGGCCCACGCTGTACGACCTGCCGGGCACCGCGGTGACGAAGCCGAACTCGGTGGCATAGCGCTCACTCGGCGGCACACCGTCAACCCCCTGCAGGCGTTCCAGCAGCTCCGAGGGCCCCAGACAGGCGACTGGCCCGAGCGCCCCGGTGGGCAGCCAGCGCCGGTAGACGTGCATCCCCACCAGATCGACCATATGGTCGGCATGGCAATGGGAGATCGCGATGGCGTCGAGCTGGGCAGGATCGAGGTGACGCAGCAGCTGCCCCATCGAGCCCGGCCCGAGGTCCAGCACGATCGAGTAGGTACGCAGCGCGCCGTCGGCATCGACTCCGTCGGCCTGTACCAGGTAGGAGGAGGCCGAGGACTGAGGACCCGACATGGATCCCGAGCAGCCGATAATCGTGAGTCTCATGCAGATCCTTAATGGGCGGTGGGGAGCAAGGAAAAACCGGGCGTCTCGGCGCGAGCACCCGCAGCATCGGAGGCGGAGTCCACGCGCTCAACGTCGCCGACCTCGGGGCCGAGAAAGCGTCGGGCCAGCACTGAGAAGGCCCTCGGGTCCCCGGTGGAGCGGAACTCGTGACGCGGTTCGTTGGCCTCGGGGCCACGCAGAAGACCCTTGCTGGCCAGAGCCCGGTAGACGTCCTTGGCGGTCTCATCGGAGGAGGTCACCAGGGCGACCTCCTCCCCCATGACATAAGAGATCGGTCCTACCAGCAGGGGGTAGTGGGTACAGCCCAGGATGAGGGTGTCGACGCCGGCGGCCTTGATGGGAGCCAGGTAGTCCTCGGCGACGTCGAGCACCTCGGGTCCGGTGGTCACGCCTCGTTCAGCGAGCTCGACGAAGCGCGGGCAGGCCTGTGAGAAGAGCTCGACGCCGGGAACGGCCTGGAGCGCGTCGTCATAGGCGCGCGAGTCGACCGTCCCCCGGGTGGCGATCAGGCCCACCCGACCGTTACGGGTCACCCCGGCAGCCGTGCGCGCGGCCGGGTGAATCACCTCGATCACCGGAACACCCCGCCCCAGGGTGTAGCGCTCACGCGCATCGTGCAGGACGGCCGCGGAAGCGGTGTTGCAGGCGATGACGAGCAGCTTGACCCCGCGGTCCACGAGCTCGTCCATGATGCTCAGGGCCAGGGAGCGGACCTCGGCGATGTCTCGGGGGCCATAGGGGCCGTTGGCGGTGTCCCCGATGTACAGCACCTGCTCGTGAGGCAGCTGGTCGAGGACGGAACGAGCGACGGTGAGACCACCGACACCAGAGTCGAACATCCCGATCGGAGCATCATTCACACCGCGAGACTATGCGGGCCCTGTGCCCCCGAACAGCGCGGATACCAGTGATTCCTGCCACCAGGTGACCATGTCGTAGACCAGTGCCGTGCCCCGGTACCACTGCTCGTGAGCAGTCTCGCTCTCGGAGGCCTCCTGGGAGGCGACGTCGTGGACGCGCCCGGCGTCCTGCGCCGACTCGATGCCCAGGCGTTGGGCCAGCACGAGGCGGATGTCGTTGATCGCACCGAGCCACTCGGCTTCCTGACCGATCGGAACCAGTACCGTTGCCTCGGGGCCCGACGGCGCCCGCAGCTCGGCGGCCATCCGCGCCAGACGGTCGACCTTGCCACTGCGGAGGCGCGCCCGGGTCAGGCTGCTCACCTCCATCGCGGTGACCGGATCCTCTGAGGCCTCAGGCAGCAGGACACCGACGACGGGATCGCTCGCCGGCCGGCCGGTGTGAACGTGGTTGGAGGACTGGTCGAGATCGAAGTCCAGAGCCGCCAGGACCTCCCGGTCCCGCTCGCTCTCTCCCGGGCGCCCCGGATCGCTGCGAGTTGACGGCAGGACGGTGGACCCGCCTGCATCCTCGTCAGTGGGCTCGTCCGACTGAAGGATGGCCCTGACCTCAAGGGCCAACCGGGCCAGGAGCTCGCGTTCCCAGTCATCGAGGCCGCAGGCCAGCCCCTGGGAGACTCGGCGGAAGGCTCGCATCACCGCCCTCCTGCGGCATCGCTCGCGGAGCCCTCGCCGTCGTCGCCCAGAGGCTCGATCGTGGCGCGAAGGCCGTAGCCGTGCATCGCGGTGACGTCGACCTCCATGCGCTCACGGGCTCCTCGGGAGACCACGGCGCGACCGGTGGTGTGCACCTGCATCATGCGCGCCTCGGCCACGGGCAGTGAGAAACCGAAGTAGGAGTGGAAGACCCAGGTCACATAGTTCATCGTGTTGACTGGGTCGTCGTGGACCACGGTGCACCACAGGCGCTGGGCGCGGGCATACGAGTCCTCCAGAGTCTCCGGATCGACGACGGGCAGCGAGGCGCTCATACCTCCAGGGTAGCGGTGAGGCGCGATAGGTTGTCCCCGTGAACGACTACGCGCCCACGACCGCATTCACTGCCGGAACCGCCGTTGCCTCTGTTGATGCGCCCTCGACCTCGCTGCTGACCGATATGTACGAGCTCACCATGCTTCAGGGAGCGTTGGCTTCGGGCACCGCCACGAGGCGAAGCGTCTTCGAGCTCTTCGGACGCGGGCTTCCGGCATCGCGCCGCTTCGGCGTCGTTGCGGGCACCGGACGGCTGCTGGACGCCATTGAGGCCTTCACCTTCACCCCTTCCCAGATCGACTTCCTGCACCGCACCGGGGTCGTCAACGACGAGACCCTGGACTTCCTTCGCGACTACCGCTTCACCGGCACGGTCCGCGGCTACGCCGAGGGCGAGTGCTATTTCGCCGGCTCCCCGCTGCTGACGGTTGAGGGCACCTTCGCCGAGGCCTGCATCCTGGAGACGCTGGCCCTGTCGATCTACAACTATGACTGCGCCGTCGCCTCGGCCGCCTCCCGAATGACGATTGCGGCCCACGGACGTCCTTGCGTGGACTTCGGCGCGCGCCGCGCTCATGAGCAGGCGGCCGTGGCCGCTGCCCGGGCCTCGGTGGTCGGCGGCTTCGTGGGGACAAGCAACCTGGAGGCGGGACTGCTCTACGGGATTCCCACGGTGGGGACCTCGGCGCACTCCTTCACCCTTTTGCACGACTCCGAGGAGGATGCCTTCGCCGCTCAGGTGGCCAGTCTCGGTCCGAGCACCACCATCCTGGTGGATACCTACGACATCGCCACCGGTGTGGAGCGGGCCGTCAAGGCGGCCCGGGCAGCAGGCGGGGAGCTCGGGGCGGTGCGACTGGACTCCGGTGACCTGGTGGCTGAGGCCTTCAAGGTACGCGCCCAGCTCGATGCCCTGGGCGCGACGTCAACGAAGATCACGGTGACCAACGACCTTGATGAGCACGCCATCGCGGCGCTGGGGGCGGCCCCTGTGGACTCCTACGGCGTAGGCACCAAGCTCGTCACGGGTTCAGGGCGCCCCACCGCGGCGCTCGTCTACAAGCTGGTGGAGCGCGAGGGCGCCGACGGCACCATGGAGGAGGTCGCCAAGTTCTCCTCAGGCGGCAAGTCCACCGTGGGAGGCCGCAAGTGGGCCGGTCGCACACTCACCTCCGAGGGGACGGCGGCCGAGGAGCTGGTGGTCTCGTCCAGCTCACAGGAACAGGGTCTGGCGGCGCTGTCCGAGGCCGGAGCCCGACCGCTCCAGGTGCTCCTGGTCGACGAGGGCCAGATCATCGAGGAGCACCGTGGCAAGGGGGCCTTGAGCGCGGCGGCGGAGCGGCACCGGGCCGCACGTGCCGAGCTGCCCTACGACGCCTGGCGCCTGAGCGACGGCGAGTCGGCGCTGCCGACCCGCCACGTCGACCTCGACGGGAGAAGCGCCACCCGGCGCTGAGCCGCCCTGAGAGGACGCCGGAGCGGATCCACGTCCGCCACCCGGCCGTCGTCCAGATCGGTCATCGCTTGCCGACGAACCAGCGTCGCAGAGTCTGGATGCGTTTCTCGATCTCCTCGGTGGAGGCCGCTGCCACCTCCGGGCCCCCGCACACGCGTCGGAGCTCGTTGTGGACGACACCGTGCGGCTGGCTCGAACGACGGGCCCAGGCCGCCACCAGCTGAGAGAGCTCCTTGCGGGCCGCTGCCCGACGCCGAGCATCGTCAACGCCTGAGTTCTTCCGCCTCTGCGCCTCGGCAGCGGCCTGCTTCTTCTGGGAGGCGATCTGCTTGCTCTGGCGCTGACGCAGCAGAGCGGTCACCTGCTCGGGCTCCAGCAGTCCCGGCAGCCCCAGGTACTCCTGCTCCTCGATACTGCCGACCATGGCGCCGGTCCCGAACTCGCCGCCGTCGAAGAGGACACGGTCGAACTCGGCCTGGCTGTCCATGGCCTCGAAGCCGGGCAACAGATCTGCCGAGGCGTTCTCGGTCTTGTTGGCCTCGGCGAGCAGACGGTCCTCGGGGCTGAAGAGAGCATCCTCCTGCGCCGCCGAGTCCGGGCGGCTCAGGACGTGGTCGCGGGCCACCTCCATCTCGCCAGCCAGAGCCAGTAGTGGCGTGACAGAGGGGAGGAAGACCGAGGCGGTCTCGCCACGGGCCCGCGAACGCACGAAGCGCCCCACGGCCTGGGCGAAGAACAGCGGGGTGGAGGTCGAGGTGGCGTAGACGCCCACGGCGAGCCGGGGAACGTCCACCCCCTCAGAGACCATGCGCACGGCCACCAGCCAGCGGTCGGATGAGGCGGAGAAGGCCTCGATGCGGCTGGAGGCGCCATTGTCGTCGGAGAGGACCACGGTGGGGGCCTCTCCAGTGATGGCGCGCAGCTGCTTGGCGTACGCGCGGGCCTTGGCCTGGTCTGAGGCGATGACAAGGGCTCCGGCGTCGGGCACCTGCCGGCGTACCTCGGTCAGACGCTGGTCGGCGGCGGCCAGGACCGCGGGGATCCACTCCCCCGCCGGGTCGAGCGCGGTGCGCCAGGCCTGGGACTCCAGGTCCTTGGTGAGGGGCTCGCCCAGCCGGGCCGCGACCTCATCGCCCGCCTTGGTGCGCCACCGCATCTGTCCCGAGTAGGACATGAACATCACCGGACGCACGACACCGTCGCGCAGTGCGTCGGAGTAGCCGTAGGAGTAGTCCGCCTGGGAACGCTTCGCCCCGGAGGAGTCCTCCTTGTATCGCACGAACGGGATCGGGGAGGTGTCGGAGCGGAAGGGCGTTCCGGTCAGGGCCAGCCGTCGACGCGCAGGGGTGAAGGCCTCACGGATCGCGTCCCCCCAGCTCAGGGCGTCCCCGCCGTGATGGATCTCGTCGAGGATGACGAGGGTACGGGCCTGGTCGGTACGGGCGCGGTGCAGGTTGGCGTTGGCAGCCACCTGCGCATAGGTCAGGGCGACGCCGTCGAAGCGAGAGCCGAGTGCTCCTTGGGAGTTGGAGTAGGAGGGGTCGATATGGATGCCGACACGGGCGGCCGCCTCGGCCCACTGGTACTTGAGGTGCTCGGTGGGGCAGACGATCGTCACCTTGTGGACGTCACCGGAGCTGAGCAGCTCGGTGGCCACCCGCAGCGCGAAGGTCGTCTTGCCGGCCCCGGGAGTGGCCACGGCCAGGAAGTCCTGTGGCATCGTCTCCAGGTACTGCCCCAGGGCCGCGGCCTGCCAGGCGCGCAGCGACCCGGCCGTTCCCCACGCGGCGCGGCGCGGGTAGGCCGGAGAGAGGTTCTGGGCCGCTGACGTCGAGGCCCGTGTCGGGGTGGGGTGGGTCGCCTGGCCGCCACGAGCGGCGTTCACCGACCGCCTCGCCCGAACGGGAACCGGGGGAATCGGGGGCCTTTGCCGCCTGAGTCGTCCCCACTGCGCATCTCCTCGTAGATGGACTTGCAGGTGGGGCACACCGGGTACTTCGACGGGTCGCGACCGGGCGTCCACACCTTGCCGCACAGTGCGACAACAGGACGCCCGGTGACAGCGGCCGCGGCGATCTTGTCCTTGCGGACGTAGTGTGCGAAGCGGTCCGCGTCGCCGTCGTCGGTCGACTGGAGCTCCTCGTGCTCCAGGACGGCCGTACCGACACCCTGCGTGGGCTCGGCCGCCGGGTCGATGGGGGCTCCGGGCGCTCCTGGATCAGCACTGGCGAGGACGTCTGTCATGCCGCCCAGTGTAGGTCGGACGGTGCGTACCGGCAGTCGCCCACCCCACCCTGGTCCTGTGGGGAGGCTCTCCCCGGGACGTGCGGCGCCCCCGTCAGGGCTTCGAGGTGAGCCGGCCGGCGGCTGCGGGGTCGACCAGCACCAGGGCGTCGTTGTGGCGCTGCATGACGGTTGCCGGCCACTCAGCACTCACCTCGCCCTCCACGAGCTGGGCGACGGCCTCGGCCTTGCCCTCGCCGGTAGCGATGAGGACGAGCTTGCGGGCCTCCATGATGGTGGCCAGCCCCTGGGTGATGCACTGGGTGGGTACTGCGTCGACGTCGCCGCCGAAGAACCGGGCGTTGTCACGGCGGGTCTGCTCGTGAAGCTCACCGACGTGCGTGCGCGAGTCGAGGGCGCCCCCGGGCTCGTTGAATCCGATGTGCCCGTCGGAGCCGATACCGAGGATCTGCAGATCGCAGTACCCGGCCGCCGCCATCTGAGCCTCATAGTCCCGGCAGGCGGCCTCAAGATCCTCGCTCAGCGCATCCGGACCGTGAAGCGCACCGGGACGCATGTCCACGCGGGAGCGCAGATTGGTCTCCATGAAGGTGGCGTAGCGCTCCGGGTGTCCTGCGGGCAAGCCGACGTACTCGTCAAGCATGAAGCCGGTGACCTCCGCGAAGCTGATGCGTCCGGCGGCGCAACGAGCGGCGAGCTCGTCGTACAGGGGCAGGGGCGAGGACCCGGTGGCGGTTCCCAGCACGGCTGCCGGTTTGTCCTTGAGCAGCGCCTCGATCTCGTCGGCCGCCCGCTGTGCGATCGCCTGCGCGGAATCCAGAATGACAAGCTGCACGATGATGTCCTCTCTGACATAACGACTGGATGTACTGAGTTTACTAATGTCTGCGAGCCGCTACATGCTTGAGCGACTTTAGATCAATCCTACCCCGAGTCATCAGAATCAATCAGTCTGTAGCGGTGTGACCAGCGTGATCACACCGGCTGTGCATGTCCCGGCCAGGTGCGGATCGTAGCCAGAACCTGAGCCCCTCGACGATCGAGCAGCCTGCCGCCGAAGACGACTCCGCCCCATAGCGTCAGAGCGCACCAGGCGACCCCCAGCACGAGAGCCGCCCACCCCCACAGCAGCGAGCCCCGGACAACACCGTAGGCCGCAGCTGCGAGTACCGGCGAGCAGACGATGAGGAGAAGCAGCGTCGCCACCATCTGGATGATGGAGGCCACAATAGCCGTTCCCGAGGTCCGCGAGCGCATGGGACTGTCTCCGGGCGCGAGCGTCTCGTAGGGCAGCAGGACACTGGTGAGGCAGGACCAGGCCAGTGCGCAGCCGAGGAGAGCCAGGCAGGCGCCGGTCACGGCGGGCAGCGCACCCCAGTAGCCGGTCCACAGGCTCATGAGCACCTCGACGGCGAGCAGAGCGGGAACCTGCCACAGAGCCGCTCCGACAACCCGCCCCAGACGGTCGTGTGCTCCACTGATGCCGGAGCCGATGTGGCTCCACAGGGCGGTGGAGTCCAGGCCGAGGTCGTCATGGATCACCCAGCCCATGAACATCGCCAATGCCGGTGCCATGCACAGCAGGACCACCGGTGCGTGTCCGAGGGCGAGGCCACCCCCAAACCGTTGACCGTTGACAACGAAGACGAATCGGCTGGAGCTCATGGCGGGGACCATGATGAGAACGATCGGAATGAGCAGGACGGACAGGAGCTGGACCAGGTACCTGGGGTCCGTGCGCCAGTAGCGCAGACAGCGAGCGGCCACCGCCGCCGCGGGCTGCGGCAGCAGAGAGTCGAGCCGGCGGCTCCACGGGAGGACGTCGAGATGGCTTGCACCCCGCGCACCGAGGCGCTCACTGCCACCGCGTGAGGCGTAGGCACGCGTCCGTGTCTGCGACGTCCCCGGAGAGGTCATCACCTTGCCCACGATGCGCTGCCACAGGGGCAGCAGGGCCACGGGGAGGATCCAGGCGCCGATCGCCAGCGCCAGCGCTGCAAGCACCGAACCGGTGGCCAGGAGCCCAGGGGCGGCGAAGGCCCAGCCGAAGGGAGACAGCCCCAGTACCTGCGCGACGGTTCGAAGGTGCTGAAGGAAGCCTGCGATGTCGTCCCCGATGAGCCTGGGAACCAGGTTCGGCAGCTGGGTGGCCGCCAGGAAGGCGATGAAGGCGATGATCGCCGTCGTCTCGCGTCCTCTGCGGGAGGAGGAGATTCCCGCAGCTGTCACCACGATCCGGGAGAGGATGACACAGGTGGCCAGGGCCGCCGGAGCGCACAGCAAGGCCAGGATTGCCGCGAGGACCTGCCCCGCCACCAACCAGGTGAGGGCCGGAACCAGACAGACAACGGCTGTCAGGCAGCCGGGGATGCCAAGGGCGCCAGCGGCCAGCAGCCCGACGGCCAGCCCTCGCGACGGAGCGGTCCAGGCAGCCATCGCTCGGGGATCAAGAGTGGAGTCGATCCCGGTGACGAGCAGCGAGACCACGGCCCAACCTGCCACCAACAGCGCCCCAAGGGCTCCCGTGAGCAGAGCGATGACCTGTGGATCCGCCTCGAGCCCAAGCCCGACGGCGCCGGCCAGCACCATGCCGAGCGCCCCCAGCCCGTAAAGGGCCCCGATTACGGTGCCGACGATGGCCCAGGTGTTCTTGGTCAGGGCGTTGAGGGTCAGGCGCCACTTCAGCTTGACGAGGGTCGCAACCATGACAGCCCCTCCGTTCGCACCTGGGCTCCCACCAGCTCGGTGAAGCGCTGCTCGAGATCCCCACCCGCGGCGACCTGCTCAGTCGTCCCTGCAGCGACAACCCGGCCGGCATTGATGATGGCAACGTGGTCGCACAAGCGCTGCACAGTGGCCATGACGTGACTGGAGATGACCACGGTGCCGCCGGCGGCGGCATAGTCCCGCAGGATCGCCTGGATCGTCTGGGCCGAGATCGGGTCGACGGCCTCGAAGGGCTCGTCCAGGACCAGGATGGACGGCGAGTGCACCATGGCGCAGGCCAGGTGGATCTTCTTACGCATACCCGCCGAGTAGTCGGCCACCAGAGTAGTCCCGGCCTCCCACAGCCCCAGCACCTTGACCAGCTCGGTCGCCCGGGGCACGACCACGTCGCGCTTGAGCCCACGCAGGAGTCCGGAATAGGTGACGAGCTCAAGACCGTTCAAGCGGTCGAAGGTTCGCAGCCCATCGGGCAGAACTCCTAGGAGGGCCTTGGCCCGCCGAGGCTCGGCCCACACGTCGACACCGTGGACCAGCGCCTGTCCAGCATCGGGACGCAGCAACCCAGTGGCCATCGACAGGCTGGTCGTCTTGCCGGCACCGTTGGGGCCGACGATGCCGTAGAAGCTGGAGACGGGGATGTCGAGACTGAGGCGATCCACCGCGACCTTGCGGTCGAAGGTCTTAACCAGCCCCACCATCTGGAGTGCCGGCACGGAGCCGGAGCCGGGCGCTGGCCCGGCCAGGGCGGCGGCCACGCCGGGGCCGTCGGGCTGATTCGCCGCAGATGTGAAAGCAGACATGCTTCTACTGTAAAAGCGCTTACTTATTCAGCCCTCCACCGGCAGGAGGAGATCGAGGGCCCCGGCCTACTCCTTCCACCCCTCCTTGAGCATTATCAGTAACAGCCTGCGAGACGCAGCGCCTTGCAGGTCGAGGCTGATACGTGAACCGGGGACGCGTACATGATTCCGGTCCGCTGCTACACCTCAGCGGAGTGGCAACGGACCGGAATCAGGATGTCAGGGGCGTGGCCCCACGTATCACTCGGCGACAGCCTTCTTCAGCGAGGAGCCGACGGTGACCTTGACACCGTAGCCGGCGGGGATCTGGATCTCCTCACCGGTACGGGGGTTACGGCCGGTGCGTGCGGCACGCTCGACGCGCTCGATACCCATGAGGCCGGTGATCTTCACGGCCTCACCCTTAGCGACGTTCTCAACGAGGACATCCTGGAAGGCTCCCAGGAAGGCGTCGGCGTCGGTCTTGGTCAGGCCGGCCTTCTCGGCGATGGCGGCGATGAGCTCGGTGCGGTTGACGGACATGTCTTCCCTCTCGATCGTGGACGGACACCCTTGTGTGGTGCCACTTCTGGCAACGCTACGCATAAAACCTTGGGTTTGTCAGGTCAGACCGGAGTGTCGCGCTGGATAGCGAGTAACAATTCGCACATTTGCACCCCAGCAGTCACACCTGTCACACACAGAGCAAGTCGCGGAACGACGCCGTTTCTGCTCAGCCCTTCCAGACGGCGCCCGGAAGCGCGTTCGCGAACCACGACGTGATAGTGGTCGGATGGGTGATCGCGGTGCCGACGACGACGGCGAAGGCTCCGTGCTCCATGGCGGCTGCAGCCTGCGCAGGGGTATGAACCCTGCCCTCGACGACGAGCGGGATCTCCGCGATACCGACGACCTGGTCGACGAGCTCAAGATCGGGGCCGTCGGTCTTGGGACGCTCCCCGGTGTAGCCGGCCAAGGTGGTCCCGAGGATGTCGACCCCGGCGTCCTGGGCGGCTTTGGCGTCATCCAGGGACCCGCAGTCGGCCATGATGAGGACCTCAGGGCGAGCCTGCCGGAGGCCCTCGACGGTCTGGGCGAGGCTCAGCCCGTCAGGACGGGGACGGCGAGTGCCGTCCAGGGCCACGATCTGGCTGCCGGTGGCGGCCACGGCAATGGCATGGGTGAGGGTGGGAGTGATGAAGACGCCGTCGTGGCCGTCCTTCCACAGACCGATGACGGGTACGTCGACGTGCTGGCAGATGAGGGCCAGATCCGCCAGGCCCTGAGCACGGATGCCGACGGCACCGCCGGCGACACAGGCCTGGGCCACCTCGTCCATGGTGCGGGGATCCCGCATCGGCTCACCCGGATAGGCCTGGGCGGAGGCGATGAGCCCGCCCCTCAAGCGCTCCAGGACGGGATGGAGGCCGGCGGAGGCGGCCTGCGCATCCGTTGACGACTGTGATGATGACTGCTCGGTCATAGGTATGTCCTGTCTGATGGTGCCGAAGCCGATGGCTACGGGCGGTGGTTGTCGTTGTTGCCGGCCAGGGCGAGGGCGCCGCGAGCCGCACCGATGATCGGCGCGGTGGTTCCCAAGGTGGCAGGAATGATCTTGATGGGGGCCAGGGGGTCGATGATCTCTGCGGCGAAGGTCCGCCGCAGAGGCTCCCACCACAGGTCGCCCGCTCGGGCCAGACCGCCGGAGACGACGACGACGTCGGGGTCGATGACGGTCACCAGGCCTGCCAGCGCCCGTGCCAGGCACACCGCTGAGTCGCGGTAGACCTCCTGAGCGATGACGTCCCCCGCATCGGCGCGCCTCTCCACCTCGCGGGCGTCGGGCACTTCAGGATCTCCCCCCTTGGCCAGGTAGCGGCGGTGGATCTGCGGACCAGCGGCAATGGCCTCCAGGTGCCCCTGCCTACCGCAGGTGCAGGGCTCGCCCTGCGCACCGGGCACGGGCACGTGAGCGATCTCGCCGGCCACGTGGTGGGCGCCCCTGCGGGTTCGTCCCTCGATGACGAGGGCGCCGCCGACCCCGGTGCCCACGGCCACCATGAGGACGACCTCGGCCCCGGTGCCGGCGCCGAGCCAGGCCTCACCGGAGGCATAGGCATCGACGTCGTTCTCGACATGGACCGGCAGCACGCCCAACCCTGCAGCGGCAAGTCGCTCCCGCACACCGGCGGCGACCTGCGTGCCGGCCCAGCCGGTGATGGCATCGGTGGCGGACAGGATCGTCCCGCTCTCCACGTCAACGACACCGGCGGTCCCGACGCCAACCGCAATGATCGGCACGGCCCGACCAGGATCCTGGTGAGTCCCTGTCGTGGCGACTTTCTGCACCAGAGCGCTGATGGCATCGAGCATGGCGTCAGGGCCGTCGTGGGCAGGGGTTGGACAGGAGGACACCGGACCTTGCAGGGCGCCATTGACGTCCACCAGAGCGGCAGCCATCTTGGTGCCGCCAAGATCGAGGCCGACGACGAGCGGGGCCTGTCCGGACGGTGACGGGATATTGGTGGCGGATGGGGGGACATCCTGGGTCATGACGCTCTCCAAGAGGCTTGTCCGGCACGGGCGCCGGTCAGAGACGGAATGGGTTGAGTTGAGACGGCGGCGGCTCAGGACCAGCCGGAACAAGGAGTGTGGGCAGCACAGTCCGCCGACGCCAATGACGGCCGCGCCCCCGCCCCCTCGTCATCGAGGCAGTCGGACACGCAGCCGCCAGGGGGTCAGATGAGGCCCTGCGCCTTGACGATCTCCAGGACCGCGTCCTTGGTCTCGCCCTTGAGCGCCTGGACCGGGAAGGCCATCTCGTTCGTGGCGATGATCCCAATCGCCTCCATCGCGGTCTTGAAGGCACCAATGCCGGTGGCGTCGGCCGAGCGCCCCTGGGGAACGAAGACGATCTCGAAGCCGGCGCAGACCTCATCCTGAAGGCGACGGACCTCGTCCCACTTACCCTCGCGGGAGGCCTTCCACATCTCGGTGTAACGGACCGGGTCCACGTTGCCGTAGCCCGGGACGAGACCATCAGCGCCGAGCAGGAGCATGCCGTCGACGACGCACTCATGGCCGGTCAGGAGAGCCAGCGGGTGGCCGGCGGCCTCGTTGGCCGCAACCAGCCGGCGGAAGGCGACGTCATTGCCTGAGGAGTCCTTG
Source organism: Actinomyces naeslundii (assembly GCF_001956585.1). Lineage (GTDB taxonomy): Bacteria > Actinomycetota > Actinomycetes > Actinomycetales > Actinomycetaceae > Actinomyces > Actinomyces naeslundii. Next base: position 153,908 of record NZ_MSRR01000007.1, read on the forward strand.
ACGCCGGCGATAACGCCCTCCTTGCCCAGCTCGACGAGGAGGTCGCAGCCGAGCTTGGCGCCACCAAGACGCACGGGGACGTCGTAGGCGAAGACGGGCACGTCCACGGCCTTCGCGATAGCGCGGAAGTGCTCCTTGATCTCGTCGGCGTCGTTGAGCGCGTAGAAGGGGCATGTCGCCACGATCGCCTGCGCACCGAGCGAGACGGCGCGACGAGCCTGCTCGATGACACGGTGGGCCGTGGTGTCAATGGCTCCGGCGAGCACCGGCACCCGGCCCGCAGCCTTCTTGACGACGCGTTCAATGACGGCGTCGCGCTGGGAGTCGGTGAGGTAGGCGACCTCTCCGGAGGACCCCAGAGCGAACAGGCCATCGACGCCCCCGACGATGAGGTGCTCAACAACCTTGTCCAGGCTGTCGAGGTCTACCTCGCCCTCGGCGGTGAAAGGAGTGACGACCGGCGGGATGACGCCGGTGAAACGGTTGTCCATGTGGTGTCTCTCTTCATTGAAAGGTTATCGGACGTCTGACATCTGACGTTCAGTAGTATTGTTGCAGATCTTCGTTCTCAGCGCCACCCCGGTGCCGGCGATCGCTCGATCACTCGCGTCGCAGGCGCCGGGGCGGCGGGAGGCGGGACTGGGGACAGGCCTGCTACGGAGGGCTACTTGACCGAGCCCTCCGAGAGTCCTCCCGAGATGTGCTTCTGGATGACCATGAAGAAAACGACCGACGGGACGATCACGATCACGGAAGCAGCCATCATGGCTCCCCAGTCGAGAACCTCCGACCCCTGGAGAGAGTAGAGGCCGACTGCGACGGGCATCCTGTCCGACTCGGTGATGAACAGGAGCGCATAAAGGAACTCGTTGAACGTATTGATGAAGGTATAGACAGCGGTGGCCACGATCCCCGGAAGGACAATGGGCACAGAGATCTGCCAGAACACCCTGAAACGGTTCGCCCCATCAACGGCGGCCGCTTCCTCCACCCCGATGGGAACCGTCTGGAAGAAACCGATGAGCATCCAGATCGCATACGGGATCGAGAACGAGAGATAGGCAATGATCAGCCCGATGTAACTGTTCATGAGCCCAAGCTTGACCATGGTGATGGTATACGGGATGGCCAGCAGGATCGGCGGGAACATGTAGGTGCCGATGAGGATCTTGGTCAGCTGCTTCCCGACCCGCGGGAAGAATCGCACGATCCCGTAGGCACCGAGCATTGACACCAAGACCGTGATGACTGTCGAGCATCCCGCTATCAGTAGCGAGTTCTTCAGATTCGTCAGGAACCCGATCTCCTCGATCACCTTGCGGTAGTGCTCGAGCGTCGGTGAGGTCGAGAACAGCTGCAGCGGGTTCTGCGCGAGCTCGTGAGAGGTCTTGAATGATGAGGAGATGACCCACACGAGCGGGAACACCGCAACGAAGGCGGCAACGACGAGAATGAGATACACACAGGCTGTCCCCCAAGGACTACGACCAGCACGTCGCATGATTCAGCCCCTTTCCTTTTCCCAGCGGTTGAGCATCCTGAAGGCACCGAAGGCCAGAGCCAGCAGGAAGATGAGCAGCAGGATCGTCACCGTGGAGGCGACACCGAGCTGACGCAGGTTCCAGCCCTCCTGATAGGCGAAGATCGGCAGCGTCGTCGTCCTCTCCCCCGGGCCTCCGCCCGTCAGAAGGAAGAGCATGTCGAAGTTGTTGAAGACCCAGATGGTGCGCAGGATGACCAGCAGCCCAATGACCTCGCGAATATGGGTGAGCGTGATGAACCTGAACCTCTGCCACCCGGAGGCGCCATCCACCATGGCCGCCTCGTACTGCTCCTGCGGGATGGTCTTGAGGGCCGAGAGGATGTTCACCATGAACATCGGCGCGCCGAACCAGATGTTGATGAGGAGCGCGACCCAGAGGGTTGTCTCGGGATTGCCCAGCAATGCCATGTTCTTGTCAGTCAGGCCGAGAGACGTCAGCAGGTTGGGGAGGAACCCGTAGACGTCATTGAGGATCCATTTCCAGGAGAACGCGGTGATGATCGCCGGGAACGCCCAGGGGACGATGAGGAGCGTGCGGAACAGCCCCGACCCCCGAGGAACCCGGTCCAACGCAAGCGCCAGAACCATCCCCACCGCGAGCTGGCCGATGATCGACGCTGCGGTCCACTTGATCGACACCCCGAAGGCGTTCCAGAAGCTGGAGGACCCGAGGAGGTCGGTGTAGTTGGAGATCCCCACCACATGGTAGTTGGTGCGTAGGAGATTCTTGTCTGTGAATGAGTACCAGATGCTTGAGAAAACCGGGTATATCAGGAGAGCAAGAACAACGATCATTGATGGTGCCACGAAGCAGACACCGGTCCAGTTCATTCGTTTGATGCGTGTCATGAGTTCACCTTTCGGACTGGGCGGCAGGGGCGCTGTGACGCCCCTACCGCCACGCCGAGTCACTTGA
>NZ_MSRR01000008.1 GCF_001956585.1 Actinomyces naeslundii
GGGTCGGCGTCGGCGTGGGCTTCGGGACCTCCGTGTAGGTGTTGGTCACCGTGACAAGGGTGGCGCTGGCAGCGCCCTCCTTGATCGTGAAGGCTCCGTTGTCGATCTTGGTGTCGACCGTGTAGCCCTCGCGCTCAGCGCCGCCGTCAGCCTGCTTCTCCTTCTCGGTGACCTCGCAGTTGGTACCTACCGGTACGGACGGGCCGTCGACGGGCGTGCCGTCGCCCTTCACGTCAAGGGTTCCCTCGGAGCCGTTCTCACACGTGTAGGCGATCTGGAAAGTCTCCTTGGAGAAGGCCTCCTTGTTGCTTCCCTCGACCTTCTTCACGACGGAGAAGGAACCGGTCTTCTGAATGACCTCGTTGTACAGGCCCACAGCCTGCACGGAGGAATCGACCGCGAACGTCGCGGTCTCCTGCGTCTCAGTACCGTTGACGGAGAAGGTCTTGCCTCCCCAGCCAAGGGCCCCGGGAAGGGCCGCTGCGGACGTGTCCTCCGTCAGCGTGATCTTGGTTCCCTTGGGGAACTCGCGCAGGGTGTCCCCGGCCTGCTGCTGGCCCGCAGCCACCTCAACGGTGTAGGGGTTCGACGCCGGCTTATTGGCCCAGGTCGGGTAGTCGGTCTCGGTCGTGCCGTTGGGGAGCTCGTAGGCGACGTTCACGCGGATCTTGGTGTCCGCAGGGACGTCGTTCTGGTGAGCGCCGGTGACGTACTTCTTGACCCCGAAGGATCCGAAGCCCTGAGTCAGCTGCACGTCGTAGGAGATCGGGTCCTTGTAGGCCATCTGTGCGGACACCGTGGTGTTCTTACCGCCGTTCAGGGTGGCGCTGTTGGAGTAGACCTTGCCTGGGACGATCTTGCCGCCCTCGGCCAGGGACTGGTAGACGATCTCGTAGTTCGCGTTCTTGGCGAAGTTGCCGTCTGTACGGGACAGGGTGATGGACGCAGTGGTCCCGTCGGCGCCGATGGTCGGCTTCAGGGTGAACTTTCCGTGGTCGGTGTTCATGGCTGTGCCATCGGCCTTGGCGACGTCGAAGTAACCGTCGGCGCCACCGCCGAACTCCTCAGGGTTGACCCGCACGTACCAGGAGCCGAGATCCGGGTTGAGCTTCTGCCCGCCCCCGGAGACGTCGTTGAAGGTGACGGTGTTGACGCTACCTGCCTCCACTCCCAGGTGGTTGGCGATGGTCGTACCACTGAACTGGATGTGCCAGGTCAGGCTGCTGGACTCGCGCTTGAGGGAGTTGGCGTACTTGCCAAGGTCCTTCTCAACCCATGCGATAGGGAGAATCCGCTCGTTGTTGGGGTGGAAGACCTCGACCTCGGTGCCGTTGGCGTCGAAGGTGGTCTTGTTGTCCTGGGTCACCTTCTGGGCCACGATCATCTGGTTGCCCGAGCCCTTGAGCTCGGTGGCGGCGCTGATCGCGGCGTTGAAGGTGCAGGTGAGGGTCTCGGTGGTCGTGACGCAGTCACCCACCTTGGTGCCGTTCCCGAGAACAAGATCGTCGTGTCGACCGATCTCGCGGTACCGGTACTCCGCCGGAAGGCCGATGCTGAAGGACTCGTCCGGCTGCGGATTGGCGGTAGAGGCGTCCCAGGCGAACTTCATGCGAACCGGGTCCTCGAGGTGCGCGGGCTTGCCCGGAAACTCCGTTCCGTCCTTGTCCGCGAGGATGAGAGGACTGAAGGAAACCTTCACCCCTGCATTCTGGTTCGCGCTCGCACGAGGTGCCACCAGCGCGACAAAGCTACCCAGTGCGACCAGCAGTACGCAGGCGAGCAGAGTCGCTACATACTTGCGACGCACGGAGAGGTGCTGTAAGTGCATTCGTTATCTCCATCTTCATGGGGTGACATTCCTGGATTGTGGGGAAGTACAGGAATTCGTCGGGATACTATGGCGCTGACCCTAATGCGGGGAGTGCAATTTACGTTTTGTAACCATTGCGTTGCCGTATTGGTATATTTGCTGATCGGATGCTTGGTGTGCGCAGTATTCTCGGGCCCGCGCGGCCACCTGTGGGTTCCGGTCGCCGGGGAGATGTCTCCATAGACCGCGGTACGGTTCTGCGTTCATCGTGACGCCATGAGTTCCATGGTGGTGAGTCGTCGTGCGCTTGCGGGGCTGGTCGCGCTCGGCGGTGCCGGCGTGGTGCTCCGTCGGGACGGTGGTGGCGCCTGTCCTCGGCCGGGGCGGGATCCGGGGGTTGAGACCAGGATTCGCAATGATCGTGATGACGTGGACGGTCGTCTGTGGGAGACGGTGACGGCGGCGGGCTGGCGGACGGACACGGGGCTGCGGTTCACCGGTTCCTTGAGCGGGGACTACCTCGACTACGACGGTCCTGAGGGGCTCGGTTCGTCCCGCCAGGATTTCGCGGAGATGCCCAAGCTGGTGCATGAGGATGACGACTGTGTGGTGGTTCAGGCGGGGGCTGGGGTGTGTGCGCTTGAGCGTGCCGATGGGCGGGTGCGTTGGTCGGTGGCGTTGGAGGCTCCTCAGGGGGTGGTGACCGGGGGCGTGTCGCGTGGATTGGTGTGGACCAATGCGGGTGCTGTGGATCTGGGGACCGGTGAGGTGAGGAGGGTGCCCGAGGCGGTGTCCCGGGCGGTCAACCTGGTGGCCGGTGAGGGCGTCGTCGTGACCGTCGTGCCCGGCTACGGCGACAGGAGTGAGCTCGTCTGCCTGGAGTCCCGTGGCTGCTCGGAGAGGTGGTGCACCGGGATCGACGACCCGGGTGCGGCGTCACTGGCTCTCGACCACGAGGACAATGAGGTCTCCATCGGGCTGTCGGACCGCTACGACCTGGACAGCGGTGCGTACAACCTGGTGCTGGTGGACTTCCGTCGCATCGGGCCACGGGAGGGGGTCTTCGTCGTCGTCGACACCGAGGCCGGCGAGAGGGTGCGGGTGGTGGTCGACGACGACGGGACAGCGGTCGCGGTCCGTGCGTTCGCGCCGCAGGAGAGACTGAACGACGCGGGCTACCGGGAGGAGCGCACCTCGGGCGAGGAGCTGTGGTCGGTTCCGTTGGAGGCCCGCCCGGGCGCGGTCGTGGCCATTGACTCCGCCCTGGGAGAGCAGGGATCCTCCTTCTGGGTCATGGACCTGGACGATTCCGGCGCGCTGCACCTGGCGCACTGGAAGCCTGGCCCTGCGTGAGTGCGGAGCCCCCGGCCCGCGATAGGCCGGCGATAGGTGCGGGTGACCGCACGTTAATCGGCTCCGCCTCCGCGGTGGGGCCGGCAGCGCGATCGGTACCCTGCCAAGGATCCTTCAGGCCCTGCGGCATGTTGACGCGGGATGACGGAGCGTCGTCTAGCGTGTGTCGCGGCCTGATCGGGCAGGCCGGCTCCCGCACCCCGCGGGCGCATGGCGGCCCGCCCCCTTGTGCAGAACAGGAACGACGTTGACAAGCCTCGACACCTTCCACTCCCGCTCCAGCCTCGACGTGGACGGCCGCGGTTACGAGATCTACCGCCTCGACGCCGTCCCCGGCCTGGAGCGCCTGCCCTACAGCCTCAAGGTGCTGGCCGAGAACCTGCTGCGCACCGAGGACGGCGCCAACATCACCGCTGATCACGTGCGAGCCCTGGCCGCCTGGGACCCCGCCGCCGAGCCCGACACGGAGATCCAGTTCACCCCGGCCCGCGTCGTCATGCAGGACTTCACCGGTGTGCCCTGCATCGTCGACCTGGCCACCATGCGTGAGGCGGTCGCCGACCTCGGTGGCGACCCCGAGGTCATCAACCCCCTCAACCCGGCGGAGATGGTCATCGACCACTCCGTCCAGATCGACTCCTTCGGCCTGCCCGGCTCCCTGGAGCGCAACAAGGAGCGCGAGTACGAGCGCAACGCCGAGCGCTACCAGTTCCTGCGCTGGGGACAGGGCGCGCTGTCCAACTTCCGCGTCGTTCCTCCGGGCACCGGCATCGTTCACCAGGTCAACATCGAGTACCTGGCCCGCATCGTCTTCACCCACGAGGCTGACGGCGTCACCCAGGCCTACCCAGACACCTGCGTGGGCACCGACTCCCACACCACCATGGTCAACGGCCTGGGCGTCCTGGGCTGGGGCGTGGGCGGCATCGAGGCCGAGGCCGCCATGCTGGGTCAGCCCGTCTCCATGCTCATCCCCAAGGTCGTGGGCTTCAAGCTCTCCGGAGCCATCCCCGCCGGCGCCACCGCCACCGACGTGGTGCTGACCATCACCGAGATGCTGCGTGCTCACGGGGTGGTGGGCAAGTTCGTGGAGTTCTACGGAGAGGGCGTCGCCGAGGTGCCGCTGGCCAACCGCGCCACCATCGGCAACATGAGTCCCGAGTTCGGATCCACCGCCGCGATCTTCCCGATCGATGAGGTGACCCTGGACTACCTGCGCCTGACCGGCCGCTCCGAGGAGCGCGTGCGCCTCGTGGAGGCCTACACCAAGGCCCAGGGCATGTGGCACGACCCCGCTCGCGAGCCCGTCTACTCCGAGTACCTCGAGCTGGACCTGTCCACCGTGGTGCCCTCGATCGCCGGCCCCAAGCGCCCCCAGGACCGCATCATTCTGTCGGGGGCCAAGGAGTCCTTCCAGGAGGTCCTGCCCGCCTACGCCTCCCAGCCCTCCAAGCCGACGCCGGTGACCCTGGCCGACGGCACCGCCACCGAGCTCGACCACGGGCACGTCGCCATCGCCTCGATCACCTCGTGCACCAACACCTCCAACCCCTCGGTGATGATGGCCGCCGGCCTGCTGGCACGCAACGCCGTGGCCCGGGGCCTGCGCTCCAAGCCCTGGGTGAAGACCTCCACCGCCCCCGGCAGCCAGGTCGTTACCGACTACTACGAGAAGGCCGGGCTGTGGCCCGCCCTCAACGAGCTGGGCTTCAACGTCGTCGGCTACGGCTGCGCCACCTGCATCGGCAACTCCGGGCCGCTGCCGGCCGAGGTCTCCCAGGCGGTCAACGACGCCGACCTCGCCGTGGTCTCGGTGCTCTCGGGCAACCGTAACTTCGAGGGACGCATCAACCCCGACGTCAAGATGAACTACCTGGCCTCCCCGCCTCTGGTCATCGCCTACGCCCTGGCCGGGACCATGGACATCGACTTCGCCACCGAGCCGCTGGGCCAGGACCCAGAGGGCCGCGATGTCTTCCTGTCCGACATCTGGCCCGACCCCACCGAGGTCCAGGCCGTCATCGACGCCACCATCGACCGCGAGATGTACACGCGCGACTACGCCGACGTCTTCGCCGGTGACGAGCGCTGGCAGGGCCTGGACACCCCCGAGGGGGACACCTTCGCCTGGGACGAGGAGTCCACCTACGTGCGCAAGGCCCCCTTCTTCGAGGGGCTGACCATGGAGCTGACCCCGGTCACCGACATCGAGGGCGCTCGGGTGCTCGCGCTGCTGGGCGACTCGGTGACCACCGACCACATCTCCCCGGCCGGTGCCATCAAGGCGGACTCCCCGGCCGGCCGCTACCTGGCCGAGCACGGCGTGGCCCGCGCAGACTTCAACTCCTACGGATCGCGCCGCGGCAACCACGAGGTCATGATCCGCGGTACTTTCGCCAACATCCGCCTGCGCAACCGGCTGCTCGACGGCGTCGAGGGCGGCTACACCCGCAACCTCCTCACCGGCGAGCAGGAGTCGATCTTCGACGCCTCCCAGGCCTACCAGGCGGCCGGCATCCCGCTGGTGGTCCTGGGCGGCAAGGAGTACGGCTCGGGATCCTCACGCGACTGGGCCGCCAAGGGCACGGCGCTGCTGGGCGTCAAGGCCGTCATCGCCGAGTCCTTCGAGCGCATCCACCGCTCCAACCTCATCGGTATGGGCGTGGTGCCCCTCCAGTTCCCGGCAGGGCAGAGCGCTGAGTCGCTCGGTCTGGACGGCACCGAGATCTTCTCCATCACGGGCCTGACGGCGCTCAACGAGGGCACCACCCCGCGCACCGTCACCGTCAGGGCCGAGAAGGCCGACGGCTCGGTGATCTCCTTCGATGCCGTCGTGCGCATCGATACTCCTGGCGAGGCCGACTACTTCCGCCACGGCGGCATCCTGCAGTACGTGCTGCGCCAGCTCGTCGGCGCCTGAGCCGGCTTGGCCCGGCGTCGAGCGAATTTACCGGCAAAAGGAACGTGCACGGTACTCGTCCTGGTCGCCGGCGCCTCGACCGGGCTTGGACTGGCCACTGCGGCCGAACTGGTTGATGACGGGATGACGTCGTCCTGCGCGCCTGCACCCTCCCGCCCCCCCTCACGGGGCAGGATCTCGCCGACCGAGCACTGGGCGAGCCGAGCCTGTGGAACTGGTGGTGGGGAGCGCAACCGGTGGCTCAGTACCACTGATATCTTCTGGGCCGCTTCCGAGTGGCGGGCATACTGGGAACACTGGGACACCAGTGGCACCGGAGCGGAATAAAGCGGACGGGGGAGGACAGGCTAGGGTTTCGTCACCTCCGGGGGCGGGGCACCTTCCACTGGCTCGGTTGCCGTCAGGACCTGCTGAGGTAGGCGCAAGCACTGCAATCCGGGATGATCGCGTAGTCCTGTGGCTCCGAAGCGGTACCACACCGTCACCACGGAGGCGATCACTGCGGCCGCGCCCTCGAGGCGCAAGGGGGACGTGTCCTCGAACTCGGCGAAGAACAGGCCCTCGGCGGGGAAAGGATGCATAGAGACTATGGCGGAGAAGTAGAAACTGATCCACTGGTAGTCCGCACGCTGCAGCAGGATGCGCTGCTCGGTGACCAGACAACGCACCTGCTGGTGCTCGCGCCACTGATCCGCCGCGAGTCGTTCGGCGGCTCGACGTCTGGCGCTGTTGCTGATCGCGGTGGCGCCCATACCTGCCAGGACGAAGGCTGGCGATCCAAAGAACATACCGCTGGACTGCGTGTAGGACACGGTGGTTCCGTAGAAGCGCGCGTAGCCGGCCGGGCAGTCCACAACCGCAGCCTCGCCGGGATCCAGCACGACGTCCCAGGGCCGGAACCTGCCACCAGGGTCATCGGACAGGAGGCTGATCGCCAGTGCGCGGGCGTGATCCCAGGACTTGTACAGATCATCGCGTCGTGCGATCTCACGGCGTTCTTCCAAGGTGAAGTGGCCTGCACGCCTCCGATGGGCCACATAGACCCGGTGCATATGGTTGATGAACAGAACTATAGCGGTGATGAGGAGGATGGAGTTGAGCGAGCTCAGGGCGACGACGGCTAGCCTCGTTCCCGCGTTCCACGAATTCGAGGTCTGCGAGCTGGACTGGTTCAGGAGATTGAACAGCTGCACCAGGAGCCAGCCGATAACTGAGGCCGCCAAGCACAGGATCCAGCCTCGGGCGCCGGTGGCTTGCTTGAAGGGGCCAGGAGTGATGGGCGCGCTGCCTTGAGCATATGAGGATGGATGATCGGGCATTGGGAACTCCGTTCATGTGTTCGCTGCCTACGATAGGGGATGGCGACGACATGCAACGGCGCTCGCGCCTCGGTTTCATCTGGTACCGACCAGTACTGGCCTGTGTTGCGCCTGTGCTCGCGACCGCGGTTGGCACCTACTCCGACAGCAAGATGCTCGTCAGTGCTTTGGTGCTTGCCCTGGCCACGGTCACGGGGCTGTCCCTGCCCGATGCCGGCTGGCCCGCGTGAATGATGCCATGGAACTGCTGGGAGGTGTTGGTCGTCGAGACGCTCCGGGGTGGTGCTTCCTCGGCCGAGGGCATGAGCAAGTCATCGAATGTATGGGCAAACCGTCGCGAACATGGTGCGAAACTCAGTGTTCGACAGGTCTCCCATGTGCTGGGCAGTCTCGCAGGGAGTTGTAGAGAATTTATAAATGTTTGTGGAATAAAAGCCTTCTGTGTTCCGTTGCCCTGTAGGCCACACCGGCTGAACAACTAGCTACAACTTGTGAGGAGCAACGTCCATGACCAGCAGCGCTACTATCTCAAACGAGCCCGCCTGTAGCCGGGACCAGCGGGTCGAGGAGGTCGACCTTCTCGTCGTCGGAGGCGGCAAGGCGGGCAAGTCCCTGGCGATGCTGCGCGCCAAGGCCGGTGACAAGGTCATCATGGTGGAGCGGGACAAGGTGGGCGGCACCTGCATCAACGTCGCCTGCATTCCCACCAAGACCCTCATCTCCGCCGCACGGGTCCTCCATGAGGTCCAGGGCTCGGGTGCCTATGGCGTCACCCTGCCCGAGCAGGACGGCGGCACCGACGCCCTGACCCAGGCCCGCATCGACCTGGCCTCCTTCCGCGCCCGCAAGGAGGCCGTCGTGGGCGGCATGGTGGCGGCTCACGAGAAGATGTTCCCCGCCTCCGGGATGGACTTCGTCAAGGGCACCGCCCGCTTCGTGGGGGAGCGCACCGTCGAGATCACCCTGAACGACGGTGGCCTGCGGCGCGTACGGGGCGCCAAGGTCCTCATCAACACCGGTACGACGCCGTCGGTCCCCCCGATCGATGGCCTGGCCGACGTGCGTTACTGGACCAGCGAGGACCTGCTCACCCTGCCCGAGCTGCCCACTGGGCTCGTGGTCCTGGGCGGCGGCGTCATCGGTGTCGAGATGGCCTCCCTCATGGGGCTCCTCGGCGTGCCGGTCACCATCGTCCACGCCGGTCAGCACATTCTGGACCGTGAGGACGACGACGTCGCCGCCGAGGTGACCGCCGGCCTGGAGGCCCTGGGCGTCACGGTCCTGACCGGTGCGCGCGCCTCGAGAGTCAGCGCTGCGGCCGACGGGCAGGGCGTCGTCGTCACCACTGCCGACGGGCGCGAGGCGACCGGCTCCCACCTGCTCGTCGCCCTGGGACGCACTCCTGTCACTGCCGGCCTCGGCCTGGAGACCGCGGGGGTGGAGCTGACCGAGCGTGGCTTCGTGCACGTCGACGACCACCTGCGCACCACTGCGGAGAACGTCTACGCCGCCGGTGACGTGGCCGGGACGCCCCAGTTCACCCACGCCTCCTGGAACGACTTCCGCGTCCTGCGCGACCTCTTCGCCGGTAAGGAGGCCTCCACCACCGGGCGCCTCATCCCGTGGGCCGTCTTCACCACGCCCGAGCTCGGGCACGTGGGCCTGACCGAGGCCGAGGCCCGCCAGGCCGGCTACGAGGTGCGCGTCGCCAAGACGCCCACGGCGGCCGTCCCGCGCGCTAAGACCTTGGGCCGCACCGAGGGCTTCTTCAAGGTCGTCGTCGACGCCCGCACCGACCTCATCCTGGGCGCCGCCATCATCGGTGCCGAGGCCAGCGAGGTCGTCACCAGCATCCAGATGGCGATGCTGGGTGGCCTGACGTGGCAGCAGGTGCGCGATGCCGTCATCACCCACCCCACCATGAGCGAGGGACTCAACATCGTCCTGGACTCCCTGGGCTGAGAACCTGAGGCCGGGCCCCGCCTGGACGGTCTGAATGACCTGCTCAGGCGGGGCGAACGCCCAGGCTCTCGACGCGCTCGGCCCCCGGCAGCGCCACGAGCAGCGCCCCGGGCACCAGGAGCTTGGAGTGGCGCACGCCCGAGCCGATGAGCACCGTGGCCCGGTCCGCCACGGCGCCGTCAATGAAGAGCCTCCAGTCCTCGGGCAGGCCGATCGGTGTGATCCCGCCGTACTCCATGCCGCTCATCTCCACGGCCCGCCCCACCGGCAGGAACGAGGCCTTGCGCACGTCGATGCGCTTCTTGACGACGTGGTTGACGTCGGCGAAGTCGGTGGCGCGCACGACGCAGGCTGCGATGCGCTCCTGGCCGGTGCGCTTGCCGGCCACGAGCACGCAGTTCCCGGTCGCCTCGGGGTCCAGGGAGTAGTGCGCGTTAAGGGCATCGGTGTCGGAGTGGCTCGGGTCGATGGGGACCACCTGTGCCTGACGGGCCAGATCCGCGCCCTTGGGGGAGGAGACCTCCAGCGCTCGTAGCGCCGCGGCCACGGGCTCGGCGAGCAGGTCGGCACGATCCAGTGCCGGCTGCCAGCCGATCTCCGCGGCGAAGACCTCAGCCGGATCACGCAGCTCAGTCATGCCTCTCATCCTCTCGACGACGTGGAGCGTCTCTCGATGCGCTCCACCAGACGGGCCTTGACCTCAGGCCACTGCTCAGGGGTCATGGCGAACATGGCCGTGTCGCGCGGGCGACCCTCCTCGCCGGGTGCCAGTGAGGGCTGCCAGGCGCGCAGGACTCCTTCGAAGGTCGCGCCCAGCGCCGCGATCGCGCCGCGAGCCACCTCGTTACGCGCATCGGTCTTGATATCCACGCGGTCCACGCCCCACTCCTCAAAAGCCTGCGTGAGCAGCAGGAGCTTGGCGGCCGGGTTTACGGCGGTGCCGCGAACAGCCGGCGAGAGCCATGAGGATCCGACTTCGACGGCGAAGAGCCTCCCGTCCGGCATCCATCGCGGCGTCAGGTAGGCGGTGTGCCCGACGACTCGGCCGGAGGCGACCTCCACCTGCGCGAAAGGCGCGTAGGTGCCCGTATCCCGACGGGCCAGACTGCGAGCCACATAGTCCTCGACCGTCTCCGGCGCCGGAACCGTGGCGAATGGGCTGGTCGCGGCTGCCTCGGCGGCCTGCTGCAGTCCGGGGACGTGATCGGGCGTCAGCGGCTCCAGGCGCACGATGCTGCCGGTCAGTACGCCAGAAGACAGAACAGGGGGCGGAATGTGCGGTGGGGCCGAGCTCATGCCCCGATCATGGCAGCCGCGGCACAGTCGCCGCCGAGTTGCTTCAGCATGTGGTCTCATTGTCCCCGTGCTGCACGTCATCTTCTTCTCTCCGCGCATCCCGGGCAACACCGGGGCCGCGATCCGCCTGAGCGCCAATACCGGCTCCATGCTCCATCTCGTGGACCCCCTGTTCGACATGGACGACGCCAAGCTGCGCCGCGCCGGCCTGGACTACCACGACCTGGCCAACACGCGCGTCCACGCCACCTGGCAGGAGTGCCTGGAGCAGGTCCCCGGGCGCATCTTCGCCTTCACCTCCCACACCGAGCGCCTCTACACCCAGGTCGACTGGCGTGACGACGACGCCCTTCTGTTCGGCCCCGAGCCCACCGGCCTGCCCCAAGAGATCCTCGACCACCCGAGGGTGAGCGCCCACCTGCGCATCCCCATGGTGGAGGGAAACCGCTCCCTCAACCTCGCCAACTCCGCCGCCATCGGCCTGTACGAGGCCTGGCGGTCCCTGGGCTTTGCCGGTGGGGCCTGAGCCCCTGCCTCAGCCCTTCTCAGAGCATGCCGGCGGGGCGGATCGCCAGGTCCTCCACGACCGCGTCCATCGGGGTGTCCACGGCCAGGCGCACGGCCGCGGCTACCGACTGCGGCGCCATATGGTCCGCAGCCCGGTAGGCGGGAGTGGCCATGATTCCCTCAGCGCGCAGGCGTGCCGCGTTGAAGGCCTGCAGCCGCTCCTGCATGGGGGTGTCCACTCGGCCCGGGTAGATCGAGGTCACCCGCACCTTGCCCGCCTCCTCCTGGCGCAGCGTGTCGGCGAAGGATTTCAGCCCCGCCTTGGAGGCGGAGTAGAGGGCGTTGCCCGAGCGCGGGTTCACTCCGGCGCCGGAGTTGATGAACACCGTCAGCCCGCGGGCCTCCCGCAGTGCGGGCAGTAGCAGATTCGTCAGGTACGCCGCCGCCACCAGGTTGAGGTTCAGCACCGCGCGCCAGCGCGTGGGCGTGATCTTGTCGACCGCACCAGGGGCCTCCATGCCGGCGCTGTGCACCAGCACGTCGAGGCTCTCGATGTCGATCCGGTTGATCAGTCTGGCCAGGGCCGTGTCGTCGGTCAGGTCGACCGGGCAGATAAGGACTGCGGTCTGAGACTCCTCCTCCAGGGCGAGTGCCAGCTCCTCAAGGTCGTTGATGGAGCGGGCCAGCAGGATGAGGTTGTGGTCCCGTGCCAGGTCCCTGGCCACGGCCAGGCCGATCCCGGAGGTCGCTCCGGTGATCAGGGCGATAGGGCGGCGCTGGTGGCGGCCGGAGCCTGCACGGGTGAAGCCGTGAGCGGGGGTGAAGGGGGCGGACTCCCCCTGTCGACGACGTCGGCCCGACTTGGAGGTCGCGGCGTCGACCTGGGCGATCTGTGGGCTCACTTGCCGTCCCTGAGGAAGACGGCGGCCCCGGGCTCCCCGGGCACGGAGTAGGTGGCGGTGAGCGTGGCCCGGGCGATGCAGTGCGGGGCCAAGGTGAATGCGGCCTTGGCGGGACTGGCCTCGTCGTCCAGGCCCAGGGTGTCCACGTCCAGGGCGGAGACGGTGAAGACGTAGCGGTGGTCGCCGTCGCCCGCAGGCGGGTAGGGGCCGAACCAGGCATGGTCTCCCGAGTCTCCGGCCAGGTGGAAGGCGGCGCCGTCGAGCTGAAGATCGCTGGCCCCCGCACCCCGCTCCAGCGAGGTGACCGAGGCGTCCAGGTCCACGATGGTCCAGTGCCACCAGCCCGACATGGTGGGAGCGTCCGGGTCGAAGCAGGACACGACGAAGGACTGCGTCTGCTCGGGGAATCCCGACCAGCTCAGGGCCGGGGAGACATTGTCGTGGACGCCGGTGAAGATGTCCGGGATCCGTCCCTGCTCTGTCAGATCCGCAGAGGTCAGGGTGAAGGTGGGGGCCGTGGGCAGGAGGCCGGTAGGGGCCGGCGGGCGAGGGCGAGTGAGGTCGGCTGTCATAGGTGTACCTCCAGGCAGGTGATGGATAGAGGCGGTGGCCTTCCATGAGGGCACGACCACAACTGTAGACGGCCCTCAGCGAACCCGTCCCTGTGGATCTCCTGAGGACGGGTCAACGAAGTCTGTCACTGCCTCGAGGGCGCATTGTTGCCGGGTGTCCTGATTGATGTCACACCGGGGCGCTATCCTGAATCCCGTCCGTCGAACGCATGTTCAATCTGAAGGGAGGTGTCATGAAAGCCGTGACCATGCGCGCACCGGTAGGAGCCCGGGATCGTCTTGCCCAGGCCCGCCTCGCCCTGAGGCTGGCTGAGGAACGCACCGGACTGCGTGACTCAGCGGCCCTGGAGGTGCAGCGCGCCGTCTCCTCGGCAACAACCAGCACGTCAAGGGGAGCCGCGACTGCTGCGGCCAGCCCGCCTCAGACGGCGTCCCTCACGGGGCTCGCGACCACGCAGGACTCGGGTGTGCTCAACCTGCAAGGATCCGCCACCCTCCTCCTGGCCGCCCTCGCCCTGCGCCAGGGAAGTGTCGGTTGGTGCGCCGTCGTCGGGGGAGACGAGCTGGGCTGGTGCGCGGCCGCCGAGGTCGGCCTCGACCTCAACCGGGTCCTGACCGTTCCGGCATCAGTCCTTGACGACGCCTCCGCCCTGACCGTCGTCTCCGCCCTGCTCGACGGCGTCGGCACTCTCCTCATCGGCGCCCCTGTCGCCGAGCGCCTACGACCCCAGCACCGCAGACGCCTGCTGGCCCGGGCGCGTGAACGCGGCTGCCTCATCCTGACTCCTGCCCCCTGGGAAGGGGCCCGCACTCTCCAGGCCGACACCTTGACCCCTGACACCGGAACCATGGATGCATCCCCCGTACAGGTCCTGGTGGAGTACCCCGTGGAGCCCTCGATGGAACCCTCTACCGACAGCGTCGTCATCCCCATCGGGCGAAGGGCCGCAGCAAGCCTTCCGGCGCAAGCCATGGAGATGCCGGCCGGATACCTGCGCCGCCTCGGCTGGACACTGACCGACGCTCAGCGCCCACAGACCGCAACCACCGGCAACCTGACGCTCTTCCTGTCCGCCGACGGCCTGCAGGCCGGCTCCCGCATCGATACCCAAACCTCCCCCAGGCTGCAGGAGGCAGTCGGATGAGTCGGCCGCAACCGAACCGGCCGCCCGGACCGCCGGCCTCCCGGCTCGTGGCCATCTGGGTCCCCGACTGGCCCGTCGTCGCCCTCACCCTCGATGCCCGCCGGCAGCGCCGCCACCACCGTGCACGTCCAGGGGGCATCCACCTACCGGATCCGGCCACCGAGCCCGTCGCCGTCGTCGGCGCTCGCGGAGTCCTCGCCGCCTCCGCCCCTGCTCGCAGCGCCGGCATCACCACGGGCATGCGCCTGCGCACCGCCCGATCCCTGTGCCCTGGGCTCATCGTCCTGCATCCCCAGGAGGAACGCGAGGCCCGTGCCTTCGAAACCGTCATGGAGGCCCTGACCTCCCTCCTGGCAGACCCCATCGTGGCCCGCCCCGGACTGGCCTTGTCCGGAGCCAAAGGACCCTCCGCCTGGGCTGGTGGAGAAGATGTCCTCGCCGCAGCCCTCGTCGAGGCCGTCGCCCAGGAGGCCGACGTCGAGTGCCAGGTCGGTATCGCCGACTCCCTGTCCGGAGCGGTTCTGGCCGCCCGCCAAGGGATCATCGTCGAACCGGGACGGACCCCCGACTTCCTCGCCCCCTGGCCCCTGGACTCGCTCCTGGCCTGCCTGTCCCTCAGGCGCCTGCGACGTGACGCCCGCCCCCTGCTGGAGACCTTCGCCCGACTCGGACTGCGCACCCTGGCGGACCTGGCCTCCCTGCCCAGAAAAGACGTCGCCGCCCGCTTCGGCCCCATGGGAGAACAGCTCCATCGCCTGGCCGCCGGCACCCACCACGAGGCCCCTGCCATGACCCGGCCGGCCCAGGACATCGTCGTCACCTCCACCCTCGACCCGCCCGTGGAACGTGCGGACACCGCCGCCTTCGCTGCCCGACACCTCGCCGAGACCCTGGCGGCCCGGCTCCTGTCAGAAGGCCTCGCCGTCGGACGCCTCGCTATTGAGGCCCGCTGCGCCGACGGCGCCGAGCTGGTCCGTACCTGGATGCTGGAGACCACCCCCACCACCGCAGAGCTCACCGACCGTGTGCGTTGGCAGCTCGAGGGCTGGCTCTCCGGACGCTCCGGGCGCCCACCCTCCTCCGGGCTGACCCACCTGAGCCTGACGGCCCTCGAGCTGAGCCCCGCCACAGCAGCCCAGGCAGGGCTGTGGCAGGCGCCTGGCCAACAGGATGAGGCTCGGGCCCGCCGCGCCGCCGAGCGCGTGGAGTCCCTCATTGGGACCGGCACCGTCCAGGTCCCCAGGATCGATCCCGGACGCGACCCGCGCTCGCGGGTGCGCATGGTTCCCTGGGGGGAGGAGTACGCGGGTGAGTCCGGCGGTGACGGCTCGGCCCCCTGGAGCGGCGCCCTGCCCGAGCCCTCGCCCTCCATCGTCCTGCTCCGGCCGGTCCCCGTACGTCTCACCGATATCCAAGGGCGCGAGCTCGGTGTCGACATCCACGGTCAGCTCGACGGCGTCCCCGGCTTCCTGAGCATTGGTGACGGCGTGGTCGATAGTGCTGTCAGTGCTGTTGCTGGTGAGGTCAGGATGGAGTCCGTGCTCCTGTGGGCCGGCCCCTGGCCGGTCGACGAGGGCTGGTGGGCTCCGCAGGGGCCCTCGCGTCGCGCCTACCTCCAGGTGGTCACCGACGTCGGGCCGCCCCGCCTGCTGGTGCGTTCAGGCGGATGGTGGCTCGATGCCGTGTACTCCTGACGCTGTACCGGCTGGTTCGCCTGCGACAATCAGACCGGGCGTCGTCGTCCCTGCAGCCACAGAAGCGCCAATGTCACCAGGCACAGCCAGGCCAGTCCCAGGGACCAGCCGGCCAGGACGTCGGTCATCCAGTGGTAGCCCAGGTAGACGCGGGAGACGCCCACCAGGAGGGTCGCTCCTGCCGCTGCCATGATCGCCAGTGCCCGGTACAGGGATGCCGCCGTGGTCATCAGGACCATCCCCGCCAGCAGGCCCGCGAAGACGGCCGTGTTGAAGGAGTGCCCCGAGGGGAAGGACGTGGTTGAGGCGGGGAAGCCCAGAAGGGTGTCGGTCGAGGGGCGTGCTCGCCCGAAGACCTCTTTGAGAACCACCGTCAGCAGGCTGGAGCCGAGCATCGTTACAGTCAGGACCAGGGCGCGCACACGGTGCCCCCGCATGAGCAGGAGGGAGGCGCAGATCGCGGTCAGGACCGTCAGTCCCACGGTGGAGCCAAGAACGGTGAACACCTGCATGACGATGGTCAGAGCCGGGTGGCGTTCATCCACGGCCCTGGTGGTGACACCTTGGTCATAAGGCGCCAGCCCTGTTCCGGCGCTCGTGGTCAGGGCCAGCCAGGTGAAGACCGACAGCGTGGTGACGGCGGTCACGGCCAGCGCGCAGGCACGTCTGGTGCGCCAGGTGTCGGGCAGGTGGTCGAGTGAGAGCATGAGCGCGAGGTTATCGGCGACAGTCAGGGTGAGGCTATGTGTGCGCCATGGGCCGGCTGAGTGGTATTGCCAGCGACCAGGACGTTCGGCGGGTAGCATCCGGCCCGAGTGTCCACACCCCGGCCAGGAGGACCCGCGTGGCCAAGCTCTACTTCCGCTACGGCGCCATGAACTCCGGTAAGTCCACGGGGCTGCTCCAGACCGCCTACAACTACGAGGAGCGCGGTCAGCGAGTCCTGCTCATCAAGGCGGTGGTCGACACCAAGGGCGAGGACTCAGTCGTCTCCCGGCTCGGGGTGTCGCGTCGTGTCGACCTCCTCGTCGATGCCGACGACGACCTGCGCGCCCTGGTACGCCAGCGGGCCCTGGCCGGTGCGCAGCCCGTCTGTGGTGCGGGTGGTGCTCAGCGGGAGGCTGTGTCCCTGCGAGAGGTTCTTGACTGTGTGCTCATCGACGAGGCCCAGTTCCTCACGGCCCTTCAGGTGGACCAGCTCATGGAGATCGCGCTGATCGACGACGTGCCCGTCCTGGCTTACGGGATCCGTACCGACTTCCGCACGGTCAGCTTCCCAGGGTCGCGGAGGCTGCTGGAGATCGCCCATTCCCTGGAGGAGCTGAAGACCATCTGCCGCTGCGGACGCAAGGCCATCTTCAATGCCCGCAAGGTGGGGGAGTCCTTCGTCTTCGACGGTGATCAGGTGGCCATCGACTCCGGGGAGGTCACCTATGAGTCGCTGTGCGGCAAGTGCTACCTCGCTGCCGGTGGGAGGCTATCCGGCCAGTGAGCCGGGCTCCGGGACTGTGCTTGTACTGGCGCGAGTACAAGGCCGACTGAGCGAGGCTGTGGGTAGCGGGGGACAACAGCCATTCCGAGATATCCCTTGTATTCGATGTATTACAAGCGTTATCGTGAAACTGTGAATGTCTCCTACGCGCTCATCGCAGATATCGTCCGCTCCCGCGAGCTGCCTGACCGCAGGCGGGCTCAGCAGGTCATCTATGAGGCCCTGGAGCGCGCTGCCGAAGGCCTGGCGTTGACGCAGTCCCCATACGCCACGGTCGGCGACGAGCTGCAGGCGGTCTCGGCGACCCTCCCCGATGCTCTCGCTCTCACGCTGCGCACGCACCTGCTCCTGCCTGAAGGGCTCGGCCTGCGCTTTGGCGTCGGCGCCGGAGTGATCTCTGAGGTCGAAGGCGCGGTGGGAGGCGGTTCCGACGGCGCGGCTGCGCGTCCTATCCAGGACGGCTCGGCATGGTGGGCTGCACGTGAGGCGATCGAGAGGGCTCACGCTCTTCAGGATGAAGGCAGGTCCTTCATTCGCACCTGGCTGCGTATCCACCCGGATGCGGTTAGTGGATCAGGAGGGGGGAGGGGGGAGCGTGAGGGGCTCGTCAATTCTGTGCTGATCCTGCGCGACCAGACAGTGTTCCGTTTTCAACCGCGTCAGCGTCGCATGATGGCCGGACTTCTCATGGGGGCGACCCAGGTCGAGGTTGCCCGTCAGGAGAAGGTGAGTCAGCAGGCCGTGTCTGAGTTCGCTCGTGGTGCTGGATCCTCCCTGCTGGAGGTTCAAAAGATCTTCGACGGAGTGACTGCGTGGAGTGGTGGAGGTGACGGCGAATGACGGCACTCCTTGTTCTTCTGCTTGCCGTGGCTTCTGTGCTCAACAGCTGTGTTCGGGTGGGGTGGATGCTGCGGGGGTTGAGGTTGGCGGTGGGGCTGTTGGCGGCGGCCTCAGTCCTGACTGTCCTTGGTGTCCTGGTCGGATGGCCGATCCTTCATGTTCGTGGTGGGGGTGTTGTTGCCGTCGTTCTGATGTCAGTGGCTTGGTTGTGCTGGGATCTGGTTCCGCAGCGATGGTGGGCGAGGCTGCCGGGATCTCGTCAGCAGAGCCGGCTGGGGAGCGAGGGTCCCAGGGAAGACCTGAGTCACGTGCTGCCTCTTGTGCGACTTGCTTGCACGGCTCTCCTGTTTCTCGTTGTAGCGGTCTGCGCCCTTGTGTCCGAGCCGCTTGGTTCCAGGGCTGCCAAGGTGGCTGCCGCCGTCGGGGTTGCCGTTTTCCTGACCGCACCCGCTAATCGAATCGTCTCCGACATTCTTGCTGTTGCTCGTCAGTCCTCGCAGAAGAATGAGAAACAGGACGATTCGGGGGCGTCAATGCGCGGTGGTCGTTGGATCGGTCCGCTTGAGCGAATTCTCATTCTCCTGCTCGCCTCCGTCGAGGCGCCCGCTGCTGTCGCCGCAATTGTTGCTGCCAAGGGTGTGATCCGATTCCCTGAGATCAGCAAGGATGAAGCGGGACAGAAGGCCGAGGAGTTCCTCATCGGCTCCTTCGCCTCCTGGATTCTGGCCGTCCTGGGCGCTGTTGTCATTCACGTCTCCTGAACGGGAGGGCGGGGAATCGGGATGTCGGTGCTCGGGCTCTGCCCGGAAGTCTTCGAAAGGGAGGCTAGACAGTGCCCATGTAGTGCACTATGATGCACTACATGGAAGTGAGTGCGGAGTCGCTGGCCCACGAGATCGGTGTGCGGATCAAGCAAGAGCGCAGCACTCGCCGCTGGACGCTCGACCATCTCGCAGAGGTCGCCGGGGTGAGCCGACGAATGCTCGTGAAGGTTGAGCAGGGTTCGGTCAATCCGAGTATCGGCACGCTGCTGCGGCTCTCGGACGCACTCGGTATCGGGCTTCCGACACTCGTCGAGCCCCCGATGTCACGCGCGGCCAAGCTCGTGCGCCGCGGTGAAGGGGCTCGTTTGTGGAGCGGCGACCATGGAGGATCCGGTGTCCTCGTCGCCGGCACACAGCCGCCCAATGTCGTTGAGCTGTGGGACTGGACCCTCGTTCCAGGAGAACGCCATGCGAGCGAGGCACATGCTGCTGGTACTTGCGAATTGCTACACGTCCAGGCCGGATCGATCCTCGTCACGGTTGGTGACGATGCCTACGAGCTGCGCACTGGAGACGCACTGACGTTCTACGGAGACGTCGCCCACTCCTATGACAACCCCGGCCAGGAGCCAGTACGGTTCTCACTCGCGGTCTTCGAGCCGGGGGTCGGAGCCGTACGCGGAACGGAGCCCTCGAATGACTAACCCCATGAGTCCGAACGACTTCCTTGATGTCTGCGCCATCGAACCGGCCGTGTTCGAGCTGCGTTCCGACTACCGCGCGCAGCTACTCGTCGTCGACGGCATCTCGGCAAGCCTGGGTGCGTGTGAAGGTGACGATGTCGCAGATGGCCTTATCCAGGCGGCGGAGGACCATGCCCGAACCCTGCTCGCAGAGTCCGCGGTCGACAAGCTGCCGCATATCGCAGCCTGGCGTGAGGCCTACCGGGCGTTTGGAGCCAAGCCGCAGCGCACCCGCAACAGCCTCGAGGCCTTGACCCGTCGTGCGCAGAAGGGTCTGCCCCGGGTGAATGTACTCACCGACATCTACAACGCGATCTCGGTGCTGCATCAGATCCCGCTCGGCGGTGAGGACTTTGCCCTGTACGCGGGGCCAGCGCGCCTGATCCGCGCCACCGGCCAGGAGCGCTTCGACACCACTGCCGACGGTGAGGTCGTCGTCGAGCATCCCGATCCTGGAGAGGTCGTGTGGTGCGACGACGCAGGAGTGACTTGCCGGCGCTGGAACTGGCGCCAGGCCCGTCGCACCGGTCTGAGCGAGGCCACCCGGACGGTCTTCTTCATTCTCGACGCTCTCTCCCCGGTCTCCGATACCGAGCTGAGAGCTGCTGCTGACGCTCTCGCTCAGGCACTCAGTGCCCTTGGCTCAGACGTGAGCGTCTCCCGACGAGTGATTGGCGCGTCATGAAGCAACCGCACCAGGAGGGCGGTCCTACCTCAATCCGTCTCGCCGGGTTGAGTGCCTTCCCCCTTACGCCGCTTCGCGACGACGCCGTCGATGAGCACGCCTTCGCCGGCCTCGTCGAACGGCTCACTGCAGCTGGGGTGGATTCCATCACCGCCTTGGGTTCGACCGGTTCCTATGCGTACCTCACGCCGGCCGAGCGTGCTCGGGTAGCCCGCATCGCCGTCGAGCACGCCGGAGCGACTCCGGTATTCGTCGGAGTCGGCGACCTGCGCACGTCGCGCGTCCTCGCCCATGTGGACAGCGCGCAGGAGGCCGGTGCGGCCGGTGTCCTGCTGGCCCCGATGACCTACCAGCCCCTCAGCGACGACGAGGTGCTCAGACTGTTCCGTGCTGTCACCGAGCACACCGACCGCCCGGTCATCGTCTACGACAACCCCGGCACCACGCACTTCACGTTCACTACGGAACTGTATGCCCGTATAGCCGAGTTGCCCGGCATTGCATCGATCAAGATCCCCGGCGTCCCCGCCGACCCGACTGCAGCGCGTGAGCGCGTCGCGATGATTCGGGCCGCGATTCCTGAGCACGTCACGATCGGCGTGTCCGGAGACGCGTTCGCAGCCACCGGCTTGAATGCCGGCTGCGACGCCTGGTACTCGGTGATCGGGGGAACCCTCCCAGCTCCTGCGCTTTCGATCACCCGAGCTGCTCAGGCGGGTCGGGCCCGGGAGGCTGCCGTAGAGTCACGACGACTCGCACCTCTGTGGGAGCTGTTCGCCGAACTCGGCGGAAGCCTACGCGTGACTGCGGCGATCGCCGAGCACCTTGGTCTCGTTCCACCGTCCTGCCTGCCGCTGCCGATCCGGGGGCTCACCGACTTGCAGCGAGTGCAGGTCATCGATGTGGTGACCGAGCTCGATCTTGTCTGAGCGTCGAGAGGATTTCGGTCTGTCGGGTCGGACGAACTGGACGCTGGCGCGGTACGTGTTCGCGGCCACGCTCGTACGCTCAGCCGATGGAGGCGCGGTGGTCGCCGTTGTGCTGCTCGCCCAGTCCTCAGGAAAGCCCGGATGGATGTCCGGCATGCTGGGAGCGGCAATCATCGCACCACATCTGCTCGGTCCGTTCATCGCCCGCCGCCTCGACACTGCAGATGACGGCAGGAGGATTATCGCCGTCTCGGCCCTCGCTCACGGACTACTGCTCGGGACTGCCGGGCTACTACTGCCAGTGGCGTGGACCGTCGTCCCGGCAGTACTGCTGGTCCTCTCGGGAGTATTCGGGCCCATGCTCACCGGAGGAGTGAGCAGTCGATTGCCGTCGATCGCGGGGCCGTCGCAAAAGAGCCAGCGGCGCGCACAGAGTTGGGACGTCGCCAGCTACGGCGTCAGCGGCACGCTCGGGCCCGCTGTTGTCGCATGGATCTCGGCTGCTACTGGTCCGCTGGGAGCGATGCTTATTCTTGCCGCCTCAACACTCATCGGGGCTGGGGCTGTGCTCGCGCTGCCGAAGCAGGCGCCGGCTGCTGAGTCGGGTGCCGTGAGCTCGTCAGCACGCGTCCTGATGACGATCTGGCGATCCAGGCCGCTGCGCTGCACGTTGGGGCTTACGGTCGTGGTCGCGTTCTCGGTTGCGGCGCTACCGATCTATGCCGTCGCCGTCGCCCCGGCTCTTGGTGGGGCTGCTCTGGCCGGCACCCTGGTTGCTGGGTATGGAGGTGGTGGTCTTGCCGGATCCGTGCTGTTGATGGTGTGGCCGCTCAAGGGAGACGCCGACAGGCTCACGTCGCTGCTGGCCGGAGTGGTCGCCGTAGCGCTGGGCGTCGTCATATCGGTGTCGAACCCCGTCCTGACGATGATTGCGTTCACTGTTGTCGGTGTTGCGAACTCCCTGTTCTTCGCTGCGACATTAGCGGCTCGCAGCGAGTACTCGCCTCTTGAGTCACGGGGGCAGGTGTTCATCTGGGTCGGGGCCCTGAAAATCGCGGCGGGATCAGCTGGTACAGCGGTTGCCGGCGCACTTGCCGGCGCTGCGGTGTGGCTTCCGATCGCTGCTGTTGCCGTCCTATCGGCCGCAAGTTCCCTCTGGTGCGTCATGGAGCGCCGACG
Source organism: Actinomyces naeslundii (assembly GCF_001956585.1). Lineage (GTDB taxonomy): Bacteria > Actinomycetota > Actinomycetes > Actinomycetales > Actinomycetaceae > Actinomyces > Actinomyces naeslundii. Next base: position 22,113 of record NZ_MSRR01000008.1, read on the forward strand.
GGCTGGGGCGGGCTGACAGAGGGAGCGTTTCAGCTTCCCGATTATTCGTTGTTATCGCGGCGGTTTCTGGGGGTGGTTGTGTGGTGCGGTTGGTGGGGGCGGGGCTATAGTGTACGTATGTTCGAAGGTGGTGTGTTTCCTGGTGTCCTGGCTGGTGGTGCGGTCGGGGTGCTGGGTGCGCCTGGTGGGGTGGCGGCGTCGGTGCCAGCGGTCTCGGTGGAGGATGCGGCCGGTCTGTTGGCGTCCCTGGCCGCCGGTGGGGTGCTGGCTGGTGTGGTGGAGGGGTTGCTGGCTTGCCTGCTGGTGACCGTTCAGGACTCCGGCGATGAGGGCTCTGATGCTGAGGGCTCTGGTGCTGATGGTGCCGGTGGTGCCGGTAGCGTTGGTGGTGGGGGCTTGTTCGGTGGTGAGCCTGGGGGTGATGCGGCCGTGGTGGCTGTCGTCGAGGGGTTTCGGGTCGTGGGTGTGGAGGAGGCTGGTAGCAGTGGGTTGCTTGGTCTGGGGGCGGTGGGTTTGGGGGAGCTGGCCGCGGTCTGCCATCGTCTGGCGGCCTGGGCTACTTGGGGAGAGTCACTCGCCGCTGCGTGTTTGACCGGGTGCGGTGAGCTGTCGGCGCGTCCTGGCCGGTGGGGCCCGGGTGGTCAGGTCTCACCCGTGGTCGGGTTTGAGGAGCGCAGGTTCAACACCGCCTGCCTGCTCTCGGCCCGCCTGGGGGTCTCCCGGGCTCGGGCCGGCCAGATCGTGGATCACGGCGGTGCCCTGATGAGCGCTGGCTTGAGCCCCACTGAGGCCATGGAGCGTTGCGGGGTGCTGGACTCGGTGAAGGCGTCCCTGGTGACCCGCCGCCTGGAGGGCGTACCGGTTCCGGTGGCGCTGGCGGTTCAGGACCAGGTCCTGCCCCAGGCACCCCGGCGAAGCGTGTCCCAGGTGGGGTGGGACATTGAGCGGGCCCTGATAGAGGTCGACCCCGACGGACACACCGAACGCACCCGGGCCACTGTCTCCAGGCGGTGCGTGTCGCGCCCGAGGCCTGTGGGCGAGGGCCTGTGCCAGGTCCTTCTGCTGCTGCCGACGATGGACGCCCTGCTGCTGGACGCCACCCTGGACGCGATCGCCGCCAGCGTGCGCGCCGCCGGTGAGAGGCGCACCCCGGGCCAGCTCGGGGCCGACGCCGTCACCGCCATGACCCTGCAGACCCTACGCACCAGCCAGATGGCCGCCTACCAGCCCACCCCGAGACAAGTCGAGCATTGCGGCGAGGACCCGGCTGAGACCAACCAGTCGCCTGCCCCTGGGCGTCTGCTGCCTGACGGGGTGCCCCTGGACGGGCTCCTGGGGGCCTTGAGTGGGCTGGTGGGGTCGGCCAGCGAGTGGTGGACACCCTCAGGAACCGGGCACCTGCCTCTCCCCAGGAACATCCACATCGACGTCCAGGTCACCGTCCCCATCACCAGCCTGGCCCCACCGGCAGACCCCGCCGGCAGCGGCGATCCCGGGGACGGTGACCGCGCTGACGACGGTCCTGACAGCCTTGACACCGGCCGGACCAGCCCAAACGGCGGCCGCCGCGCAACCGTGCTCGAGCCCTTCGACCGGGAGTCCTCCGGGACCAGCGGCAGGAGTCTGCCCAGTTCCGGCGGGAGGAGTCTGCCTGCTCCCGGGCAGGGTGCTCCTACCGCCCAGACTGCCGCGGCTGCCGAGACCGCGGAGGTACGGATCGGGGCCCGCAGCGCGGTGGTACCGGCCATGACCGGCTGGGCCCTGGCCGCGGGTGGGACCTGGAGGCGCCTGGTCACCGACCCGACCAGCCGCACCGCCGTGGATGTCGGCCGCACCAGCTACCGGCCCCCGACGGGTCTGGCCGACCTGGTGCGCGCCCGCGACCGGTCCTGCGTCTTCCCCGCCTGCCAGGCCCCAGCCTCCCGCTGCGACCTCGATCACCTCACCGCCTGGGGCCAGGGCAGGACCACCAGCCTGAACAACCTCGCCACCCTGTACCAGGCCCACCACCACCTCAAGCACACCCCCGACAGAACCGTCTACCAACGCCACCCCGACGGCACCATCAACCGCCTACCCCGCAAGACCGGACCCCACCGCACCCACGTCCCCAGCACCCTCGTCCCGACCGACCTGAGCAAACAGACCACCCCCGAGATCATCAACCACCTCAACACCACCCTCAACCACACCCACCCCAGCAGCGGCAGTACCCGACCGATCACCCACGGCCCCCACCCCCACAAAAGACCCGGACACCACGAGACCACCCCCTACCCAAGGGCCACCCACACCCTCAAACCAGCACCCCCCACCAACCCCACCCCACCCTTCCGAAGCACCAGGTGCCACGGACAGTGATGACCAGCCGACACCGCTACGCCGAGCTGCACGCCCACTCCGCCTACTCCTTTCTTGACGGAGCCAATGAGCCCGATGAGCTGGCCTCGGCCGCCGTCGAGCTCGGGGTGGAGGCTCTCGCCCTGACCGATCACGACGGCGTCCCCGGCATCGTCAAGCACGCCCAGGCGGGTCGTGCCCACGGCCTGCCCACCATTCACGGCACCGAGCTCACCCTGGCCGACGGCTCCCACCTGCCCGTCCTGGCTCGCAGCCCCATCGGTTACCGTCGCCTGGTATCGGCCATCTCCCAGCACAACCTGGACGCAGGAGCACGCCGAGAACCGGCTCACGACCTGCCCACTCTCGCTGCGGCTCTTCGCTCCGCCCCCACCAACCAGACCGGGGGATCGGCGGGAACCTGCCTCATCCTCACTGGTACCGCCAACGGTCCCCTGCGTCGGGCGCTGGGCGATCCCCGTCGCCCCAGCACCTGGGACCTTAAGGCGGCAGATGCCTACCTGGGCCACCTCGCCGATCTCTTCGCTGCTCCTGACCGAGGTCGCCCCTTAGGCGCCGGATCCACGACCGGTTGCCCACAGGTCGAGGGAGACGCCGCTGTCGGTCTGGCCGTTGAGCTCACCCTGGATGGAGGTCCCACCGATGCCGCTCTCACCGATGTCCTGACCCGGCTGGCTCACGACCACCGGCTGCCCCTCGTGGCCACCGGTGCAGTGCGCTGCGCCCGCCCCGCCGACGCCCGGCTTGCCGATGTTCTCACCTCGACCCGACTCGTCACTGACCTGGAAGGTGCTCGCGGTCACCTACCCGCCATCGGCCGCTGGCTGCGGGGAGCCCAGGACATGGCCAGGCTTCACCGCCGTCGCCCCGACGCCGTCGACCTTGCCGCAGACCTCGCCTCCGACCTGGCCTTCGATCTGTCTCTCATCGCTCCGGACCTCCCTGATGCTGATGTTCCGGAGGGGCACACACCCGCCACGTGGTTGCGCGAGCTCACCCGTCAAGGCGCTACTCGCCGCTACGGCACCCCGCAGGAGCATCCCCGAGCCTGGGAGGTGCTCAACCACGAGCTCGAGGTCATCGAGTCCCTGGGATTCCCCGGCTACTTCCTCATCGTGCACTCCATCGTCGAGTTCTGCAGGCAGTCGGGAATCCTGTGCCAGGGGAGAGGATCGGCGGCCAACTCCGCAGTCTGCTACGCCCTGGGAATCACCGCGGTCGACGCCGTCCGGCACCAGATGCTCTTCGAGCGTTTCCTGTCCCCGGGGCGAGCCGGCTACCCGGATATCGACCTCGATATCGAGGCATGTCGTCGAGAAGAGGTCATCCAGCACGTCTACTCCCGCTACGGCCGTGACTGCGCCGCCCAGGTCGCCAACGTCATCTCCTACCGACCCCGATCCGCCGTTCGGGATGCCGCCCGGGCCCTCGGCCACCCCGCCGGCGTGCAGGACACCTGGGCCAGGCAGATGGACCGGTGGGCCACGGTACGCCCCGGAGGTTTAACAGGACAGGGCGACGAGGTTCCCGAACCGGTTCTCGATATCGCCGAGAAGCTGCTGCGTCTACCCCGCCACCTGGGGGTTCACCCCGGAGGCATGGTCCTGTGCGACCGTCCTGTCACTGAGGTGTGCCCGGTGCGCTGGGCGGCCATGGACAATCGCTCGGTCCTTCAATGGGACAAGGACGACTGCTCCGAGGCCGGCCTGGTCAAGTTCGACCTTCTAGGCCTTGGCGCGCTCACCGCCCTGCGCCTGGCGTTCACCACCCTGGCCGAGCGCGGCCAGGTCGTTCCCGACGTCGTCGAGGAAGGCGAGCTGCGCAGCACCCAGACCGGCCGTCCCTGGGGACTGCACACCCTGCCCGAGGAGGATCCTGCCGTCTACCGGCTGCTCACTGCTGCGGACACGGTCGGGGTCTTCCAGGTCGAGTCGCGCGCGCAGATGGCCACCCTGCCCCGTCTGCGTCCCAAGACGTTCTACGACATCGTCGTCGAGGTCGCCCTCATCCGCCCAGGGCCCATTCAGGGCGACGCCGTCAACCCCTACATCCGCCGCAGGCTGAAGCGTGAGGAGGTCACTTATCTGCACGACTCCCTCAAACCCGCCCTGGCCAAGACCCTGGGCGTGCCGCTCTTCCAGGAGCAGCTCATGCAGATCGCCGTCGATGCCGCCGGGTTCACCCCCGCTGAGGCCGACACCCTGCGCCAGGCCATGGGGGCCAAGCGATCCCTCGAACGTATGGACGCCCTCCATGACCGGCTCGTGGCGGGCATGAGAGCCCGCGACATCGATGAGGCGACCGCCGAGGAGATCTACAGCAAGCTGAGGTCGTTTGCCGAGTTCGGCTTCCCCGAGTCCCATGCCTTCTCCTTCGCCTACCTGGTCTACGCCTCGGCCTGGCTCAAGGTGCGCAAGCCCGAGGACTTCTACGCCGGAGTCCTCGCCGCCCAGCCCATGGGCTTCTGGTCCCCGCAGTCCCTTGTGGCCGACGCCCGCCGTCACGGTGTGCGCGTCCTGCCCGCAGACGTCAACCACTCCCTGGCACAGGCTACCGTTGAGCGCAGGCGGGCGCAGTGGGGCACAGGGCCGTCACCGGAGCGAGCAGAGCAGTGGAGACCACTCACCCCGCATCCCGCTGCCCCGTCACCACTTGACGTCCACGACGACCTCGCGGTGCGGCTCGGTCTGAGCCCGATCAAGGGGCTGGGAAAACGGGTTGCTCAGGCCATCGTCACTGAGCGTCGCGCCCACGGTCCCTACCTGGACCAGGCCGACCTGGCTCGACGTGTGAACCTGAGCCGCTCCCGTCTTGAGGCGCTGGCAGCCTCGGGGGCTCTCGACAGCCTGGGGACGGATCGCCGTCGAGCACTGTGGGCTGCCGGGATCCTGTCCGACGAGCACGGCCGACGCCGCGGCGCATCCCGCCAGGATTCAGGAGGATGGTTCCAGCCCACGCTTCCGGGCACCGCTGTTGGCGCTGTCGCCCCGACCCTGCCGACCATGACCGACCGTGAGCGCCAGGCCGCCGACTTGAACCTGACCGGAGTGTCCACGCAGGGATCGCCTCTGAGATCACTGCGTCCCGGACTGACCGCCGATGGCGTGCTGAGGGCGGCCGATCTCTCAGACCAGGAGCACGGGAGCCGGGTTCGGGTGGCTGGCGTCGTCACCCACCGGCAGCGGCCTCACACGGCCACCGGCATGATCTTCCTCAACCTGGAGGATGAGACCGGTCTGCTCAACGTCGTCTGTCGAGCCGGCATGTGGCGCCGCTACCGCAGCGTCGGCAGACGCGCCGGCGCCCTCATCGTACGCGGCACCGTGGAGAAGGGAGACGGGGTCGTCGCCCTCATGGCCGAGCACCTCCAGGCCCTCCCCGGTGTTCCCTCGACCGGCAGCCGGGACTGGTGCTGAGCACCGGATTCGTCATTCCCCCTACTCCTCGCGGGTGGAGTACGCGGGCAGCTCCCCGGTGACCGGGGCGTCCTTGGTATGCAACTCGGAGTAGACGGACCAGGCCACGCTGATCAGCGGTACCGCGACGATCGCGCCGAGCAAGCCAGCGGCATAGGTCCCCAGAGCGACACCGATGATCACCACCACCGGATGCAGGGAGACCTGACGGCCCATGATCAGCGGCTGGAGAATGTGCCCCTCGATCTGGCCGATACCGGCCACCCCCACTCCCACGACGATCATGGTCACGAAGCCTCCGGAGGCCAGCGCCACCACCATGGCGACAATCATTGCCAGAGGGGCGCCGATGATTGGGATGAAGGCGCCGATGAACACGAGCACCGCCAGAGGCGCAGCCAACGGGATACCCACCAGCTGCAGGAAGACTCCGGCCATGACGGCGTCGGTCAGCGCCACCAGCACGGTACCGCGCGCGTAGCCGGCGAAGGTGTACCAGCCGGCTCCCGCAGCCCGGTGAGTCGACTCGCGCATCGTGGCGGGTAGCTCGTTGAGGAACCAGCGCCACATCTTGCCCCCGGAGGCGAGGAAGAAGATCGTGACGAACAGCGCCAGGGCCAGGACTGTGAGCACGTCGACGACGGCGCTCGCGTTGGAGACGACCTCAGAGGCAAGGGAGGGGGCGTTGGACTGCAGGTAGTGCTGGCCCTGGCGCAACCACACCTGGAGCTGGTGATAGACCTGCTGCTGCGTCAGGTGCAGCGGCCCATGCTCCAGGAAGTCCATGATCGTGTCGAGACCGTCACTGAACTGGGATGCCAGGGAGCTCCACTGACTGGTCACGGAGGCGACCACGTAGGTCACCAGTCCAGCGATCGCACCGATGGTGGTCAGCAGGGCCAGGAAGGTCGCCGGGTAGCGGGGCATGACTCTGGCGAAGAGATTAACCATTGGCTGGAGGATCGAGGTGAACACCAGAGCCATGAACAGGCCGATGAACACCGGGATCACCTGGGAGGTGGCGTAGAAGATCAGGCCGATCACAATGATGATGCCGAGTCCGAGCCACGCCCCCAGGCCGCCTCGCACCAGCCACGAGGGCAGAGAGTCCACGATCGTCGAACGGGTCGTGACCGTCTCCGGGAAAGAGACTGATGGTGCAACGCGGACGTGGGTGGTCGATACCGGGGGAGTGGTGGGCTTGGTGGCAACGTCCTCTCCAGAGTCGGACTCCCAGTGCAGCCGGAAGTCGCGATCCGCCTGCCTGCGTCTCTCGGCCCAGTCGATTCCCCGGTCCAGGGCCGAGCGCGCGCTTCTGATCCTCCCGAGAAGACCGCTGCTGCTCAGTACCTCTCGGGACGGCTTCTTGACGGAGCCGGGTGTGTGACTCGACTCAGGGGAACCGGAGTTCTCAGAGGGCTCGGGAACCTGTGCGGGGGTGTCCTCTGACGGAGAGCTGGTTGTTGCCATGGGGTGAACGTTCAGTCCTTCGCTGGTTATCGGGCTGACGAAATACACACAGCCTACTAGCGTGGCCCCATGACCGCCCCGAATATCAGCAATCCGACTCACCCCGCCGCTGCCATGAACCAGGTGCGTCTGCCGCGCACCGCTGCGCTGGGACCGGGACTGGGAGGACAACCACGGCTCCTCATCGACGCCCCTGCCGGAGCTGCGGAGATCTACCTTCACGGTGCCACCCTCACCTCGTGGGTGCCGCGCGGCGGGTCGGAGGTCATCTTCACCTCACGGCAGGCGGTCTTCGACGGCTCCACCGCCATTCGTGGGGGAATTCCCCTGTGCCTGCCGGAGTTCGGCGTCGGCATCAACGGCGACGCCGTGCCAAAGCACGGCTGGGCGCGTATCGCACCCTGGCAGCTGCGGATGGTCGCCAGTACGGATGACGGCGGTGTCCGTGCTCTTCTGAGCGTCAGTCGTGACCACCTGACGGCGCTCTATGAGGTCGAAATCGGTGAGACTCTGCGCCTAGGTCTCAGTCTGCGCAATGACGGTAACGCATCTCGCACGGTGGAGGCCGCCGCCCACACCTATCTCTCGGTTCATGATGTCACCGCCAGCCTCATCAGCGGTCTGGCTGGCGCCTCCTACAGTGACAATCTGGCTCACAGCCCCCAGGAGGCGCATCGTGTCCAGGATGGTGATGTGAAAATATCCGGCCCCGTGGACCGCATCTACGACTCCGCTGAGCCGGTCGCCGTGACCGATCCGGGTCATGAGCGCACGATCCACGTCGACAAGCTCAACGCACCTTCCACGATCGTGTGGAACCCCTGGTCCACCTATAGCGCCCCGCTGCCGGACATGGCCGACGACGAGTTCCCCACCATGGTCTGCGTCGAGAGCGGAGCGGTACGAGAGCACGCACCCACTATCGAGCCTGGGGCGAGTTGGTCCATGCAGGTGACACTGAGCGTCGAGAGCACCGGAGTGTGATGGGAAGCACTTGAAGGTGGTTTGGTGGCCTCGGTGGCCGTCATGCTAAGTTTCTCTGCGTCGCCGGGACGAGGTCCCGGAGAAGCCGCTGAAAGGCGGAGGAGACAACACAAGTCCGAGTGGCGGAATAGGTAGACGCGCTAGCTTGAGGTGCTAGTGCCTTATTAAACGGGCGTGGGGGTTCAAGTCCCCCCTCGGACACCACCAACACATGATCCCCGGAACCATGAGGTTCCGGGGATCATCGCGTTTCCGTCAGGAGGCTTTGCTCAGCTCCATTCGGGACGGTAGAGGTCGGGGCGGGACTCGAAGCAGCACAGGATGAGCGGCACGATTCCCAGTCCAACGAGGACCAACAGGACGAACCATCCTGACTTCCCGTTGTCATGAAGACGACGCACCATGACGGCGAGGGACGGTACAAGGATCACAAGGGCGTAGACACTGTACAGAAGCAGAACCAGGCCGCTGCCGAGAAGCGCTCCAGCGGCTGCGTCCTCTGAACCCGTCCCTGCTCCCGCAAGAATGATGACAAAGGCCAGTACGCCGAGAACGGTGGGGATGATTACCTGGTACAGCAGGAACGACCACCAGAACTCGGGCGGGGAGGCGTAGCCGCGGAACTGGGCGTAGCGCTGGAAGTAGCGCTTAGCGGCGTCGCCGAAGCTCGCACCCGGGAGAGGGGCAATATCGGGGTTCAGGGGCGGAGCCCCGAATCCGAACTGGTTGGGGGCGCCGTAGGGGGCGGGGCCGCCGGGGTAAGGGGCGGGGCCGCCGTAGGGTGCCTGACCGCCGTAGGCCGACTGGTCTGGCTGAGCGTCGTAGGGGGCGGGACCGCTTCCGTAGGACATGAATCCTCCATATAGGACGGTGTAGGGAATTACGGGTGCCTTCATGGCTGAGAGAACCCGGACTGATGCGCCTTCTGGTGTCAGATCGGCATACGAGCCACAGCCTAAGGGTAGAAGGGATGACTCGTCACCTCGGTTCCTTTCTACCGTGGTGGGGAGTACTCCCTATGCTGGCCCACAGGTAAGCAGCCTCGGTAGAGTGAGTTGTCATGCTCTCTGCCGCCCCATTGCGACGTCGTCTCACTGCGTGGCGCAGTCCTGAGCTGGTACGTGCGCGCGTCGGGGTCTGCCTGGTGTTCCTTGCCAATGGCCTGGGATTTGCCAACCTGGTCCCGCGTTTCCCGGAGATCGTGGCTCACCTGGGGCTGAGCAAGGCGGCCTTCGGTCAGGCCGTTGCCGCCGCCAGTGTCGGCGCTCTGGTCGCAGGGCTGGCCGCGTCCTGGCTCATCTCCCGCCTGACCTCGGCCAAGGTCGCCAGCCTGGGCATGCTTGTGGTGGCCCTGGCGCTCCTCGGCGCCGGCCTGGCCCGTTCGTGGATCGTCCTGGCGGGCTGTTTGCTGATCGTGGGCGGGACGGATGCCATCGTCGACGTCGCGCAGAATGCCCACGGTCTGCGGGTCCAACGCCGTTGGGGTATGTCGATTGTGACGAGCTTTCACGCTGCCTGGTCACTGGGGGCGGTCCTGGGAGCCGCCATGGGGCAGGCCATGGCCGGGGCCGGCGTGGCGCTGGGGACCCACATGGTGCTGACGGCGGCGGTGCTGCTCGTCCTCTCGACAGGCCCCCTGCTCGCAGGCTGGTTCCTGCCCGGCCATGACTCATCCGAACGCGCTACCAGCCAGCACAGGACCTCCGACCAGCCTCATGAGGCATCGCCTGCACCGGCATCGTCAACCCGTTCATTGCCCCTGACAGTAATGGTCCTCAGCATCGTCGGACTTCTGTGCGCCGCCTCCATGTTCCCCGAGGACGTCGCCATGAACTGGTCGTCCCTGCTCCTGTCCGACCAGGGTGCCGCCCCCGGGCGCGTGGGGCTGGGACTGGTTGCGCTCCAGGGAACGATGATTGTGGGGCGTCTGGTGGGTGACCGGATCATTGACGCCGTCGGGCAGCGAACGGTTATCGCATGGGGCGGAGCACTGGTGACCCTCGGTATGGGTATCGCCCTCCTGCTCTCCTCCGTTCCCGGAACCTTGATCGGGATGGCGATCTCCGGAGCGGGCTGCGCCGTCGCCGTGCCTGTGACCTACTCCGCGGCCGACGACGTCGAAGGGCTCCCACCCGGGCTGGGCCTGACTGTCGTGTCCTGGCTGGCCCGTCTCACGGGACTGCTGGCGCCACCTGTGGTCGGCCGGCTCGCCGATGGCCACGGACTGTGGGTGGCCCTGGCCTACGGCTTGTTGGGAGGTCTGGTCATGGTGACCTGTTGGCCGGTCCTGCACCGCAGGCCCGCCGAGGCCACGAGGCGGGACTAACGCAAGAGGCAGGCCAGTCCCACGAGACGCCGTCGTCCTGCGTCCCGGTTGCGCGCCCAGACAACACTGACCACAACGGTCATGGCCACGGCAATCATGGTCAGTCCGATGTACACGGGGGCACTCAGGAAGAGTGCTGATGCCGCTGAAGCGTCCGTTGAGTGTTCTGAACGACGTTGAATGAAGAGCAGAACGCCTCCGGCCCCGCACAGGACCCAGAAGCCGCGAGATACCGCATTCCAGTAGTCCTGTCGAAGACGCGCGGCGCACCAACCGGGCAGATTGTCGACATCGACATCTCGGAGGCCTATGCGGTGGGGAGTGTCCTCTCCGGGGACCTGGGTCGGGTAAGCCGCCAGGAGCCGGTCGCAGGCCTGTAACGACGGTATCAGGCATATTCCAATCATTCCTGTGCAGGCCAGAACGGCGGAGACCATCCGATCGGTGTTAAAGTCTGCCCCGCTTCTGCTGAAGATGTAGAGAACGCCAAGAATGACGATGATGAGGGAAGAGGTGAGGAGGACCTTAATTCTACCTTTTCTGATGGTCTTGGTGACACTGTAGGTGTCGGGCCAGGCCGGCCCCATACGGCCATCAAGGGTGACTCCTCGCCTGCGTGTCTCACCATGAGGGTGGGTAATGAGATCGGGACGTAGCCCCGCTTCAGTGTCGAGCGGGCGTGACGATCCCGGCTGCTGCCCGGTCATCCGGGTGAGGACTGAGCGCAGGAGCTGCCACTGCTCCTCGGCGATGAAGTCCGGTGTGCGCAGGATCCAGGCGCTCCGGAGTCCAATGACCATGATCAGTACGCCCAGGACGATGAATCCAGCAGGCAGGAGCAGAAATAGGGAACCAAATTCGAAGGAACGTCCGTAAGCCTCCTCGTCGATTCTCATGACGGGAATGACCATGATGAGGATGGAGAACGCGATGAAGGAGAAGACGGCTCCGAAGCCGGCCACAGCCAACCTGCTCCACATTCCCGGGCCCCACTGCTTGCCGGGTGTGGCAGTGCCCGGATTGTAGGAGGAGATGGCGGCCTTGACCGCCTGCTCGACCTGTTCTTGGCCGGCGATGGATGCCGGCACCGTGAATCGCTCGCGAACCAGGGGGAGCCTGGAGTCGGAGCCGAGCCCGGACTCGTAGTAGTACGTGCGCTGGGTCCGAACGTGCCCGTCACTGTCAGACGTGGTGCTGACCGAGATGTTGCTGACGCGGGCCGGGACCCTCTGCTCGACCGTGACGACGGCGTTTTCCTGACGTACTCGCACGGCGGGGAGCTTCCAGCGGGCGATTTCGGGGCCATAGCGACGACTTTCAGGCATGGGGCTGGGCATACTCATGTGGGCTTGTCTCCGTGGGGTGTGGGCACAACTCAGATGAGTCCTGCCTGGTGGCGCAGCTCGCTGTCCTTCTGCTGTATCCAGCGCCTGCCGATCACAACGGTGGCGAGTGCTGAAGCGATGACGACCAGCGCAAGGACCGAGTTCTGTATCAGTGCGTGAGTGTGAGCCTCCTGCGACGAGGAGCTGGTCGAGAACGCAGTCTGATTCAGCATCACAAAGGCGAATATGGCGAGAATAGCCACGACGAACTCAATCAGGAACACGATCGCAGCAAGGTTCCAGTAGCGTTCGCGCCGGCGAGCATCGCACCACGCGGGCAAGGAGGCGGTGTCGACATCCTTCCAGCTGAGCTCTCGCGGCTCTTCCTCTCCGGGCATCGTACTGGGATAGGAAACGAGAAGGCGGTCGCACTGCTGGGAGGTGTGGGAGAGGATCGCGCCGAAGACACTGACGCCGCCGAGCAGGGGAATGAGTGTGAGCTGTCCGGCGGCGATGAACAGCAGGAAGATCAAAACCCCCACGGTCAGGAAGACTGAGGCGAAGATGGTCATGCCGATGAGGATGCGCCGGCCCTGCCTGACGCGCTTGGCGACGTCGTAGGCATCCGGCCATGGGGGACCCATGCGCCCATCGCGGGTGACTCCTCGCGTGAGGGAGTCTCCGTTCGGGTGAGTGATGAGATCCCGGCGCAGGCCGGCCTCAATGTCCAGGGGGCGCGACGAGCCGGGCTCCTGCCCTGCCAGCTGGGTCAGGGTCTGACGCAACAGCCCCCACTGCTCCTCGGCCACGAATTTCGGGGTGCGCAGGGCCCATGCGGCACGAGCACAGACAACTGCGAGGGTGATCGCTACGAGGATGAAGATACCGGGGAAGACTGTCAAGAACTTCTGGAAGCTGGCGAAAGGGTCTCCTGGAGGCGCGCTTGAGGCGCTTTGGTAGAAGGGGATGACGATAAAGTGCAGACCGAATCCCGCCATTCCCAGTAAGAAGACAGTCTGCAGCAGTCGCAGCAGCGCATCCCCACTGAGCTGAACGGACAGCGCCGCCGTGCCCGGATCGTAGGCGGCGATGGCGTGGTCTACGGCTTGACGAACCTGCTGCTCACTCACTTCGCTTGCTGGAACGGTCAGCCGTTCCTTGACGAGTGGCACTGATGTCGGTGATCCCAGTCCGGCTTCATAGATCGGAGTGTGATACTCGTCGTGGAGGCTACCGGAGTCATCCCTGCGACTCGTGTGAATGCTCTCCACGCGGGCGGGAACCCTCTGCTCGACCGTGATGACATCGCCGCGTCTGCGCACCCTCACTGAGGGCAGCATCCAGCGGGGAATGGCGGGACCGTGACGGCGGTTCTCTGACAAGGGGGTGGTGCTCACGCAGGCTCTTCTCTCCTTGGTGCTTCGTCCGTGAGCATAGGGCAGGAATCGTCCTGGGAGATGATTTTGGGGAATCCATCAGGAGCGCAGACGGGGGAGGCGTTAGCATCGTCTCCCATGGATCCCTTTGAGATGACTGTTCCTGCGGATGCCGGGCTGCCCGCTCTTGTCCTGTCGGTTCCGACCGGCGACGACATCGACCGCATCGCTGAGATCTGCCAGGAGGCCGACATCCAGGAGTGGACCGTCATCCCCCGCGGCTACCAGCGCAGTGACGCGCAGGTCTTCGTCGAGCGGATCGTTGCTGATGGCTGGAGCGAGGGGGGTGAGCTCACCTGGGCGGTACGTGAAGTCGGCGACGACGACGCATCGCCGGCCCTGGTGGGCATGCTCAGCATTACCCTGAGCGGCCCCGAAGGCGCTCGGACCGGAGAGATCGGCTACTGGCTCACCGCGGCTGCGCGGGGGCGTGGCACCATGACCCGCGTTGTCGCCGTCCTCATCGACACCGCCTTCGATCCGGACGGCCCTCTGGGCTTGTCGGCACTGCGGTGGCGCTGCGACATTCATGACTCAGGCCGCGGCCCGGTGCCCAACTGGGCCTCCTGGAAGGTCGCCTGGTCCCTCGGCTTCCAGCGCGAGGGGCGAGTACGCCGCTTTCTGCTCACGGACGGACGGCTCCACGATGGCTGGGTCGGTACCCTGCTTCCCGAAGACCCTCGTGAGCCGCAAGCCCCCTGGGATGGTCCTATCGACGCGGGCGGCGTTGTTCCCCTCGTGGCGCACAACGGCGTCGGAGAGCGTGAGGGGGATGATCCTGAGGCTCTTGTGCGCCGCTTCCACCGCATTTACGGACTTCCCGTCCAGACCGACGGTGCCAGCCTTGAGCGCGAGAGCCTGAACATGCGTATGAGTCTCATCGCCGAGGAGTTCGCCGAGCTCGTCGGTGCCGTCTACGGGCAGGCGGCCCACACCGAGGTCGAGTTGGGCTACCGCCGCGCCGTGGCCGCCGATGACGGCGCTCGTGACACCGTTGAGGCCGCCGACGCTCTGGCGGACCTTATCTACGTCATCTACGGCATGGCCCTGGAGACCGGGATCGACCTGGCGGCCGTGCTCGCCGAGGTTCAGCGCTCCAACATGTCCAAGTTGGGTGCTGATGGCAAGCCGGTCTACCGCGAGGACGGCAAGGTGCTCAAGGGACCGGGCTACTTCGCACCCGATGTGGCTGAGGTGCTGCGCCATCGGCGCCTGCGCTGAGAAGAGAACATCGACACAGCCATAACTTTACTATACGTATAGTAAAGTTATGGCCATGACTCGTACCCCCGGACTTCGTGCCTGGGCGGCCCTGGCCGTCCTGACCCTGGCCGTGACCCTGCTGGCCATCGACTCCACGGTACTGGCGCTGGCAATCCCCTCACTGAGTACCGACCTGAGCCCGACGGCCAGCCAGCTGCTGTGGATCGGCGACATCTACTCCTTCACCCTGGCCGGCCTACTGGTCACCATGGGTAATGTCGCCGATCGCATCGGTCGGCGACGCCTCCTGCTCGTCGGGACGCTCGGCTTCGGGGCCGCCAGCATCATGGCGGCCTTCGCGCCGAGCGCGGGAGCCCTCATCGCCGCTCGAGCCCTGCTGGGCGTCGGTGGCGCCACAATCATGCCCTCCACCCTCTCCCTCATACGCAACATCTTCCCCGATGTCCGCCACCGCACCACCGCCATCGCCATCTGGTCCGCCGGCAGCTCCGGCGGCACCGCCCTGGGGCCGCTGGTTGGCGGAGTCCTGCTCGAGCACTTCTGGTGGGGCAGCGTCTTCCTCATCAACGTTCCCGTCATGGCGGCCGTCATCGTCACGGGCCTGTGGCTCCTGCCGGAGTCCAAGAACGAGCAGGGCGCCCCGGTTGATCTGGCCTCCGCGGTCCTGTCGGTCCTGGCCATCGTGCCGATCACCTACGCCGTCAAGTCCTTCGCCCACGACGGCCTGACGGCCGTTGCGGTAGCAGCGCTGGTGGGCGGCCTCGCCGCCGGATGGCTGTTCGTCAGGCGTCAGCGCACTCTGGAAACACCACTGATCGACGTCGAGCTCTTCAGCCGCCCCGCGTTCACCTGGGCGATTGCGGCGACTGTCCTGGCGATCTTCGCCTTGGCCGGTCTGCTGTACTTCTTCTCCCAGTACCTCCAGCTCGTTCGGGGCTACTCCACGCTCCGAGCGGGCCTGACCGAGGTGCCCGCATCACTGGCCTCCATCGTCGTTGTCGCGGTCGTGGCCGCGGTGGTTCGCCGACTCGGCAACGGTCGGGCGCTGGGAAGCGGCCTGCTCATGGCCGCGGTGGGGCTGGTTGTGGTCGCTCTGGGGGAGTCCTACGGCGGAATCGTAGTGATCTGCGTCGGTCTGCTCATCATCGGTGCAGGCATCGGCCTGGCCTTCACGGTCTCCACCGGAGCGGTTCTGGGGGCGGTACCGGCGGACCGCGCCGGAGCGGCCTCCGCCATCTCCGAGACCGGACTCGAACTGGGAGTGGCCCTGGGGATCGCGGTGCTCGGCACGATTCAGGATGTCGGTTACCGGCTCCTGCTCGGACAGGCCCCCTCGGGGCTCCCGGGGCGGGTCGCCGACGCCGCTGAGCAGTCCCTGGCCACCCTGGCGGGTGTCATCGATCCGAGTGACCCCGGGCAGGCCGAGCTGATGGTTCAGGCCCGGGAGGCATTCACCCGCGCCATGCAGACCACCGCCGTGATTGCTGCCGGTATCCTCCTGTTCGCGGGTGTGATGGCTGCGCGTCATGTTCCAGCGGCGAGTGAGGAGAGCTCATGAGAACCTCGAAACGGGACCGCATCATCACGGGGGCGCTCGAGCTCGCCCACCGTGACGGTTTCGATGCGCTCACCTTCGACACCCTGGCTGAGCACGTTGGTCTGAGCCGCGGCGGAGTCATCTATCACTTCCGCACCAAGAACGAGCTCCTGGAGGGGATCGCGGCAGCGTTCCTGGAGCGGTGGCGGACTGAGGCCCTGGCTGCGCTGGGCGGGCCCCTGGAGGAGGCGAGCCGGACTGAGCGCATCGAGGCACTGACTCGCTCAGTCCTCGACGGCGAGATCCTGCCCGGCGAGGTCAGCTTCATGCTCTCGGCCACGCCGGAGGCGGAGATGCTCAAGGAGACCTGGAACACGCTGCGCCGGGAGTGGGTGGGTGAGATCCGTGAGCTCACTGCCATGCAACGCGTGGCGCTGCTGGCCGTGGACGGATGGTGGGCCAACCGCGCCGTTGACAGTGACAGCCAGGACCCCGACGATCTCGAGATCGCCGAGCTCATCGTTTCCCTGGCCCGCGGTGAGCACGCCCGTGGATAGTGGATAGCAGTGACAGGCTTTCCTAGAAGCGGGGGATGTTACGCATGTTCGACGTCGCCATGCTCACGGCCTCGCCCGCGCCGCGATTAAGGACGATCTTGCTCATTGCTGTGGCGAATCCGATCAACTGTTCACCCGTGATCTCCGGTGGCAGCGACAGGGCATTGGGATCGGTGATGATCTCCACCAGTGCTGGGCCATTGACGTCGAAGGCCTTCTGAAATGCCCTGCGCAAGTCTCTTGGATCGTCAACGCGTTCGGCGTGGAAGCCGATCGACTGTGCCACTCCGGCATAGTTGACGTCGTGGACATCAGTACCGAAGTCTGGCAAACCATTGACCAGCATCTCAAGTTTAACCATGCCCAGAGTCGAGTTGTTGAAGACTACGACCTTGATCGGCAGGTTGTGCATACGGGCGGTCACGAGCTCTCCCATGAGCATGGACAGGCCGCCGTCGCCGGACACGGAGATCACCTGGCGGTGCGGGTGGGAGACCTGCGCACCAATGGCATGGGGAAGGGCGTTTGCCATAGAGCCGTGCAGGAAGGAGCCGATGAGTCGGCGTGTACCCAGAGGATCGATGTAGCGTGCGGTCCACACGTTGCACATGCCAGTATCCGCGGTGAAGATCGCATCCTTGGCGGCGACCTCGTTGAGCACGTGGGCGGCATACTCGGGGTGAATGGGTTTGATCCTGTCCACCTTGCGCGTATAGGCGCCAATGGGCGCCTTCATGATCTTGGCGTGCTTCTTGAGCTGAGCCTTGAGGAATGCGTCGGAGCGACGTTTCTTAATATGCGGTAGGAGAGCTTCAATGAAGGGGATGACGTCGGAGTGAATCGGGTGGGAGACGTCGGTGCGCCGTCCCAGCTTCTCGGCGTGATTGTCTACCTGGACAGTGGTGGTCTCCGGTAGGAACTGGTCGTAGGGGAAGTCGGTACCCAGCAGAAGCAGCACGTCGGCGTCCTTCATGCCCTCGGCGGCGGCCCCGTATCCCAAGAGCCCCGTCATGCCGACGTCGTAAGGATTGTCGTACTGGATGAAGTCCTTGCCGCGCAACGAGTGGCCGATCGGTGCTTTGAGCAGGTCGGCCAGGGCGATGACTTCGTCATGGGCACCCTTGACGCCGGCACCTGCAAAGATCGCCACCTTCCGCGATTTGTTGAGTAGGGCGGACACCTCAGCTACGTCAGCAGGGTTAGGTGACAGGATGGCCGGCCGGACCTTGGAATACTCGGGAATGGCGGCTGTGGCTTTCTCGTCGGAGACATCTCCTGGCAATGTGATCACACTCACGCCGCCCAGGCTGACAGCGTGGCGGATTGCTGCGTTGACCACACGCGGAGCCTGCTTGGGAGTGGAGATGAGCTCAGAGTAGACGGAGCACTCGTTGAACAGACGATCCGGGTGGGTCTCCTGGAAGTAGGACTGGCCAATCTGAACGCTGGGGATATGCGAGGCGATCGCCAGCACCGGGGCGCCCGAGCGTTGCGCATCGTACAGGCCATTAATGAGATGAAGGTTGCCTGGACCGCAGGAGCCGGCGCACACGGAGAGCTCGCCAGTCAGCTGCGCCTCGGCTGCGGCAGCGAAGGCGGCGGCCTCCTCGTGGCGTACGTGGACCCAATCGATCCCACCCTTGGCAGAACCGCCGGTCTTACGGACGGCGTCGACGATGGGATTGAGGGAGTCCCCTACGATGCCGTAAATTCTGCGGACGCCGGCATCGACGAGCTGGGCCACGAGCTGTTCTGCAACATTCATGCGTTTCTCCCTAGAAGTCCTGCATTCGAGTGACTTCATCAGACTACGCCCAGTGCGACCATAGTCCTAGAATTGATGGCCTGTTGTGAACGAGAAGACCATCCGTACATGGCACGATGGGCCCATGAGCGAGACCACCGACGGCACCGACCTCCCGGAGTCGAACGTCTTCGCCAAGCCATGGCCGCTCGACCTTGGCCTGCCCGGCTTCACGGCTGTGGACCACGCCGACATCGAACCGGCCATCCGTGCCGGGATGGCCGCCGAGCGCCAGGAGTGGGAGGCGATCGCCACCAATGAGGCCGAACCCACGATCGCCAATACCGTCAACGCCCTGGAGCGATCCGGTGAGCTGCTGGAGCGGGCGCTGACGGTACTGGACGCCCTGACCTCCGCCACCGACTGCCCGGACCTCGATGAGCTCGAGGAGGCGCTCGCTCCCGAGCTGGCGGAGCACTCCGACGCCTACCATCTCGACTCACGTCTTTATGAGCGGTTCAAGACACTTGATGACCTTGTCGCCGCTGCCCCCGATGGCGAGGAGACGCGTGACGCCGACGGCACCGTCATCGACGCCGAGGCCGCCCGTTTCATCCGCCTGACCGTTGAGGAGTTCGAACGCAACGGCGTCGGCCTGGATGAGTCCGACGCGCATGCGCTCAAGGCGATCAACGCCCGTGTCAACACGCTCAAGATGCGTTTCTCCGTCCTGGCCACCGAGGCCATGCATGCCGCTGAGGTCACCAACGTCACGGTTCCGCCGGCCCTCGCCACCACCCGAGCCCACGGCGCCAGAGCCGCCCTTCTGGAAAGGTCCATGAGCCGAGGGCTGGGCGAGCAGGACGACGCCGGCGACACCCGGGGTATCGTCCTGGAGCTCGCCGCGCTGCGTGCCGAACGGGCCGCCCTTCTGGGCTACCCGCACCACGCCGGCCTCGTGGCCGCCGAGTCGGCCGCACGAACCACTGAGGCGGTGTCCGAGATGCTGGCCCGCCTCACTCCTCCCGCCATGGCCAATGCCCGACGCGACGCCCAGGTCTACGCCGCCCGCATGGACAGCGATCCCCGGACCCAGGTGGGGGAGACCTTCGGCCCGGCCGACTGGCCCTTCTACGAGGCCGCAGAGCGCAAGGACCGCTTCGGCGTCGACGACGAGATCCTGGCCCCCTACCTGGAGCTGTGGAACGTCGTCACCAAGGGCGTCTTCTACGCCGCGAACCGTCTCTACGGCATCACCTTCCACGAGCGCGAGGACCTGGCCGAGCACATGTATGCCCCGGGTGTCCGGGTCTGGGAGGTGCGCGACGGCGAGGAGCCGGAGGCGCCGGTTCTGGGGCTCTTCGTCGGTGACTACTACGCCCGAGCCGGTAAGTCCGGAGGCGCCTGGATGGACAGCCTCGTCACCGGCTCGGCCCTCGCCGGCCGCAGGCCAGTGGTCATCAACTGCTGCAATATCGAGCAGCCCACCTCCGGTCCGGCCCTGCTGACCTGGGACGAGGTCATCACCTGTTTCCACGAGTTCGGACACGCCCTGCACGCCCTGCTCTCCGAGGCCCGCTATCCCTCAGCCTTCGGGACGGCCGTGCCTCGGGACGTCGTCGAGTTCCCCAGCCAGCTCAACGAGAAATGGGCCCTTCACCCCGAGGTGCTGTCCAGCTACGCATGCCACGTGGACACCGGCGAGCCTCTGCCCGCAGAGCTGGCCGAGCAGCTGCGCGGCCAAGGCACCTTCGGACAGGGTTACGCCACCACGGAATACCTGGGAGCGGCTCTGCTCGACCAGGCCTGGCACACGCTCACCCCGGACGAGGTCCCGCGGGACGTCCGCCAGGTCGAGCAGTTCGAGCATCAGGCTCTGGCCGAGGCCGGGATCAACGACGCGCTCGTGCCCCCGCGCTATCGCACCACCTACTTCTCCCACGTCTTCGCCGGCGGTTACAGCGCGGCCTACTACGCCTACATCTGGAGCGAGGTCATGGACGCCGATGCCATCGCCTGGTTCACCACCGACGGCGCGATCGACGGCGATCTCGGCCTGAACCGCAAGGCCGGGGATGCCTTCCGCCGTGAGTTCCTCGCTCGTGGCGACTCCCGGGACCCCCTGGTCTCCTACCGCGCCTTCACCGGGCGCGAACCCAGCATCCTGCCCCTCCTCAAGCGCCGTGGACTGACCTGACGGACACGGTCCGCGTCTTCACCTCATCATCACTGGAAGGAACACAATATGGCTCGCGTCACCATTGTTGGCGGTGGGTACGGCGGCATCACCGTCGCCAAGGCCCTCGACGACGTCGCCGAGGTCACCCTCGTGGAGCAGAAGGACACCTTCGTCAGCCACGCCGCGGCGCTGCGGGCGGCCGTCGACCGGGACTGGGCGGAGAAGATCTTCCTGCCCTACGACCGGCTCCTGACCAATGGGAGTGTCCTCCACGGCACGGCGCTGGCCGTGCGCGGCACCACCGTCGAGGTCTCCGGTCACGGGCCGATCGAGGCCGACTACCTGGTGCTGGCAACCGGAACCGCGTACCCCTTCCCGGCCAAGCACATGGAGTCCTCCTCCATCATCGCCAAGGCCCGTATCGAGCGCGTTCACGCCAATCTCGAGCAGGCCTCGCGGGTGCTCATCGTGGGAGCCGGAGCGGTCGGCATCGAGCTGGCCGGCGAGATCACCTCCGCCTTCCCGGACATCGCGGTCACGATGCTGGAGACCTCTGACAAGATCCTCCCGGCCGGTGACTACAAACCGGAGATCCGCGAGGCCATTGCCGACCAGCTCGCCCAGCGCAGGGTAAAGATCATCACCGGTGACTCCCTCGGCTTCCTGCCCCCCGTCGACGTCGGCGTGCTCTCCCCATTCCGGGTCACCACCCAGGGAGGACGCCGCCTGGAGGCGGACATGTGGTTCCGCGCCTACGGCTCGGCGGCCGCCACCGGATTCCTCAGCGAGGACTACGACGAGGTGCGCCACTACGACGGCACCATCCGCGTTGATGAGTACCTGCGCGTCGTGGACCACCCCGGTGTCTGGGCCATCGGCGACATCACTGACGTGCGCGAGTCCAAGCGCGCCGATGCCGCCCGGGCCCACGCCCGAGTCGTCGCCAGCAACATCGCCGACCTCATCGCTGGGCGGGAGCCCGGAACGACCTACACGCCCGGAACCGAACGGATCATCCTGCCCCTGGGCCCCGACGGGGGCGCCTCGCAGATCCTGCGCGACGGAGTGCGCGTCGTCGTCGGATCTGAGGAGACCAGCAGGATCAAGGGGGAGGACCTCTTCCTGGGCTTCATCCGTCAAGAGCTGGGGATTGAGCAGGAGGCGTAATCAGAGGCGACGCGACCCCGTGTTGAGTTGCGCCTGTGTGCTGGGCGGGGGAGAGCCGGTAGTGTGTCCTACATGACGAACGACCCGCGGTCCGCGCTCAACCGACTCATCGCCGCCTTCGAGGCGCATCTGGATGCTGCTGCAACCGGTGATGAGCTCTCCCCGGCCGTGGTCGCGGCTGAGAATGCTCTCCAGGACGCCTTCTTCACCTACGACGACTCGCTGTTCACCGCTTACGGTATCGAGCTCCCCTTCGAGGCCTTCGACTCCGACGGCGATGACGAGGACGACGATGATGATGACTATGCCGATGACGAGGAGTACGACGACGATGAGGACGAGGACTACGACGATGACGAGGAGTACGACGACGAGGACTGACTGAGGTCTTTTCGCAGTCCATCGCTCAGCAACGGGGCCCGCGCCAGGTGCGCGGGCCCCGCACTGTTCCGAGTCTCAGAAGCGCTCGGGGTAGCCGAGCTGTAACGAGGTGACCTCGTCCAGGGCGTGGCGGATCTGAACCGGAAGCTCCAGGTCGTCGGCCGAGAGTACGCCTTGAAGCTGAGCCGGTGTACGCGCCCCCACGATGGTGGAGGCGACCCCGGGGGCGTCACGGGCCCAGGCCAGGGCGACCTCGGCCGGCTTGCGGTCCAGTCCCGAGGCTGCAGTGGCCACGGCCTCGACGACACCCCGGTGCGAGTCGCCCAGGTAGGGGGAGACGTAGGAGCGCAGGTGCGGTGAGGCGGCCCGCGAGTCCGGTGGGATCGTTGCCCGGTACTTGCCCGTGAGTACCCCTCGCCCCAGGGGCGCGTACCCCAGGATGCCGAAACCCAGAGCTTGGGAGGCGGGCACGAGCTCGCGCTCGATTCCCCGGGAGAGGAGCGAGTGCTCCACCTCGACGGCGGCCAGCCCCGGACCCCGACCGTTCTCGCTGAGCAGGTCGTGCATACGTACCGAGGCCCATGCCGGATGGTTGGCGATACCCACGTAGCGGGTACGCCCGGAGGAGACGGCCATGCTCAGGGCGTGGGCCGTCTCCTCCAGGCAGGTGCTGGGATCCGGCACCTGAACCAGCAGCAGGTCGAGGTGGTCGGTGCCCAGTCGGGCCAGGCTGGTATCGAGCGTGTCCAGCAGGGAACCGCGGGAGGCATCGGCCACCGAGGACCGCTCTCCGGTGCGCCAGGTACGTACTCCGGCCTTGGAGACCAGGACGAGGTCCTGACGATCCACGTGCTCACGCAGGAGCGCTCCAATGACCTCCTCGCTGACGCCTTCGCCGTAGGAGGCCGCGGTGTCCACGAGGGTTCCCCCGGTGTCGAGGAAGATGTCGAGCTGCTCCTTGGCCTCGAGCTCGTCGGTGTCCCGCCCCCAGGTCATCGTGCCCAGGCCCACGGAGGACACACGCAGGCCGGTCCGGCCGAGTCTCCTGTGCTCCATAGGCCTAACCGTAGCGGCTCAGCCTACTTGCGGACGGTGATGGTCCAGGCCGCGTCGCCGGTGCGCTCGAACTCGGTGACGGTGTAGCCGTTGTCGGCAGCCCAGGCGGGAAGAGTCTGAGTGCCCTGGGTGCAGTCGAAGCCGATGACGAGCTCGTCGCCGGTGTCAAGGTCCTCCATGGCCTCCTCCGCCTCGATGACTGGGAAGGGGCAGACCTGGCCGGTGGTCTCCAGAACAGTGCGCATGAGTATCTCCTTGGTTATCGTGCGTTGCCGTGACGTCGGTGGGCTGTGGTGAGTGTCAGACGCTGGCGGGGACGCGGACGGTGGCGCGTTCGGCGCGACGCCGCTGCCGGGGACGGATGAGAAGGAACCAGGAGGCAGCCCCGACCCCCAGGACCTGGAAGACGAGGGCGGTCCAGCCCTGCCATGACAGGAGCGAGGTCTGCACCAGGGCGTTGCCGATCGAGCAGCCGCCGGCCCAGGCGGCGCCGATGCCCATGAGGATGCCGCCAATGATGGAGCGCTGGATGACCTGGGCACTGGGCACGCGGACGCGGAACTCCCCGGAGGCCTTGGCCGCGATGTAGGAACCGAACAGAATTCCTAGGACCAGGAGCACGCCCCAGTCGAGTCGCTTGGGGTCACCGATGACGATGAGGTTTACCAGGTTCGACGACGGCGCCGTGATTCCGAGCCCGTCCGGGCGCCCTGAGGCCCAGGACGTGGGCCAGGCGATGATGGCGACGATCCCGACGAGGAGTCCCGTCACCAGCGGGTTCCACTGCTTCTCCAGCAGTAGGTGAGCCAGGCCCGTGCGCTGTGCGGGCAGCTGGACCTGGGTGGGGCGGCTGCGCCCGAGGATGACGAAGCGGTGCACGACTACGCCGGTGACTCCGGCCAGGATGACGACGCCGATCCAGTCCGGCACACCGATGGAGGCGGGGATGGTGGTGAGGTTGGTGACCCATAGTCCCTTGACCCAGGTGGTCACTCCCGACAGGATTCCGGTCTTCGACGCGGCCGCAGCGGTGGCGTATGCCACGAGCGCGAACCAGGAGCCGACCAGGCCCTCACCGGCGCGGTAGTAGGTGCCAGTGGCGCAGCCTCCGGCCAGGACGATCCCGACTCCGAAGAGGAAGGATCCGACGACGGTGGCAACCACCGACAACCTGGGGATCTCGGGTGTGATGGAGCCTGTGCCGGTGAGGACCGCGACTCCGACCGCCTGAACGGCGATGGCCAGCAGGAAGGCTGTGAACCAGCGCCAGGAGCGGGAGACCCACAGGTCGCGGAAGGCCCCGGTGATGCAGAAACGGCCTCGTTGAAGGATGAAGCCGAGAACGGCTCCAACGATGAGTCCGGTAAGGATGGTGGGTGATGGCACGGTGTGGTCCTTGTCCGGCTGCTGCTCTCAGGCACAAGCAGCCTGCATGGGGACCGGTGACGCAGCACAGGCGAAAGAAGAACTAGAGACAGGCCACGTCATCCGGTAGGGGAGTGAGGTGGAGGCCTGGCTGGGCGCGGCTAGTGGGGCGCCGTCTCAGGGGCGCTGGGAGCCGGAGAGAACGATCTGTCTGAGACCGCCTCAGAACGCCGAACCAGGCAGCGCATACACATGCCGGCTCCGCGCAAAGCGGTGCGGGCGGTGTGAGCCTGGGCGACGTTCATGTGCTTCTCCGTTGGAAGTGGTTGGCGACGGTTGTCAACCGCCACGGACTGTAACCGACTGCTTCTCGCCGTGGCAATTCCTGAACGGTGGTCGAGATCAGGCGGCAGTGCGTCGGGCACTCAGGAGGCGGGTGACTCCGTCGTCGGGCATATGTGGCGTGGTGCCGCCGAATAACGGGCACTGGGCCTGGAAGGCGCACCAGTCGCACAGCCGGGAGCGGCGGGGGCGGAACTCCCCGGAGCGAGCGCAGTCCTCGACCTCGTCCCACAGGTGGGCCAGGCGGGTCTCGGTCCGTTCCAGCTCGGCCAGACGAGGATCGTGGGTCAGGACTCGCCCGTCCTTGAGATAGACCAGCTGGAGGCGGGCCGGCGCCTGTCCGCGCAGGCGCCACAGCACCAGGGCGTAGAAGCGCATCTGGAACAGCGCCTCCTCCATGAAACGCGTGCCGGGGCTGCGGCCGGTCTTGTAGTCGACCACGCGCATGGCGCCGTCGGGCGCCACGTCCAGGCGGTCGACGAAGCCTCGCAGAAGCAGGCCGTCGCCGGTCTCGGTCTGGACGAAGAGCTCACGCTCGGCCGGCTCCAGGCGCTGTGGGTTCTCCAGGGTGAAGTAGGTCCGGATGAGCCCGCGGGCCTCCTCCAGCCAGGTCTCCACCTGGCCGCTGCCCTCGAACAGTCCCATGACCTCCGGGTTCTTCTCCCGGTGGGAGGCCCACTGGCTGGGCAGCAGGTCAAGCGCCGCCTCGGGCCGGCGATCGGAGGGCGGCAGGTCGTAGAGACGCTCCAGCACACCATGAACAACGGTCCCCTTGTGCGTGGCCAGGGAACCGGGCTCGGGAAGACGGTCGACCGTGCGCAGGCGGAACATGAGCGGGCACTGCATGAAGTCCTTGGCCCGCGATGGTGACAGGGCGGCGCGGCGCCGGTTGGCGGAGGAGGTGGTGGCGGTGCGCGGCTCAGTGGACATGGGGGTGACGCTACCGCGGGGAGATGACAGGACGTCGGACATGAAGGCGGCTGCTCCACAGCGTGCGCCGCGGCCGGTACGGGAACCGGCTGTGGCCTCCGAGCCGATGCGGCGAGCTGCTCCCGACGGCGCTAGGCTCGCGCCCATGCCTGCCTCCTCATCGACCGGCGAGTGGGTGATCGCCCGTATCGGTGGTGCTCCCGTTGTCATCTCGCCGACATCCCTCCTGCTCGGCCTGCTCATCGCCGGCAGCTGGTACCCGCTGGTCTCCGCCGCCCTGGAAGCCTTCGGGACTATGACAGTGCTGCTGGTCGTGGTTGCCACGGTTCTGGGCGTGGCCGCCTCGGTCCTGCTGCACGAGCTGGCCCATGGGCTGACCGGTACTCTCATGGGACGGCGTCCCACTCGTTACGAGCTCTACCTGTGGGGCGGACGCACGTCCTTCGGGCCGGCACGCGAGTGGACCGCGTGGAAGGATCTGGCCACATCCCTGTCCGGTCCAGCCACCAACCTGCTCATCTGGCTCCTTGGGACGCTGGTGCAGGAATTCGCGCGCCTCTCGGTTCCCGTGGCCTTCACCGTATGGGCCGTGACGCTGGTCAACCTGGCCCTGGCCGTTTTCAACGCTCTTCCAGGGCTTCCCCTCGATGGCGGTTATGCCTTGGCAGCGCTCGTGGTCCAGGTGACCGGAAATCGCCGGCTCGGTCTCAAGGCCGCCGGTTGGGGCGGACTCATCGTGGTCGGCGGCGTCATGTGGTGGTGGATTCTGCGTCCACTCGTACTGTATGGGCGCCAGCCCGGCGCATTCAACCTCATCCTGGTCGTCATGGTGGGCTGGTCGATCGTGGCCTCCAGCTGGCAGGTGCTCGAGCTCGGGGGAGGTGCCCGAGCCGCCTCGAAGCTGGACCTGCGCGAGCTGTCCCGGCCCGTGCACGTCGTCGGACCCGATACGTCCCTGTCGCAGACACGCGAGGCGCTCGCAGACGGGACTGCCCTCATCCTGGTGATTGACGGCACCGAGCTCGTGGGCGCTATTGACGCGGCCTCTCTCGACGAGGTCGGACTGGGTGACACGGCAGGTACGACGGATCCCACATCCGTCGCCGGCGTGACCGCGGGTCAGGTCTGCACGGTGCTGCCCGCCGCGGCGGTGACGACTGAGCTGACCGGTCAGGCGGCTGCCGACGCCATGAAACGAGCCCGAGAGGTCTCGCGCTGGCTGGTGCTGGTGGACTCAGGGACCCTGAGCGGAGCCGTTCCCACCGGCGCGCGCTGAGGAGCAGCGCGACTGAAATGACTAAGCCGCCCGACCATGCGAAAGGATTGTCAAGCTCATCGGGGCCGAACGTACTGTGGATGATAACCTTCAGTTCGGATCAAATGCTTCCGGGCATCCGTATCAGCGTCATCTTCTAAGGTGAAACCAATGAGCGACGTCAACTCTCAGGACCTTTCTCAGGAGATCCTGGCTTCGCCGGCCAAGGCATCGATCTTCCTCACCGTGACCATACGGAGTGGGGGCGAGGCCCAGGTCATCGATCTGCTGACTGGTGTATCCGGGCTGACCCGGGCCGTTGGTTTCCGTTACCCCGAGACAATGCTCAGCTGCGTCGTCGGCATTGGGGCAGGCATGTGGGACCGTCTCTTCGACGTGCCTCGACCTGAGTATCTGCACGATTTCACGGAACTTCAGGGAGGAAAGCACAGTGCTCCGTCGACGCCAGGAGACCTGTTCTTCCACCTGCGCGCCTCAACGCTCGACATGTGCTTTGAGCTGGTGCGCCAGATCATGCGCCGACTGGGCTCCGTGGTCGACACCTACGATGAGGTCCACGCCTTTCGCTACCTGGACAATCGAGACCCTCTGGGCTTCGTCGACGGTACCGAGAGTCCGCGGGGGCAAGCGGCTGTCGCAGCGGCGCTCATCGACGAAGGTGCTTGGGCGGGCGGCAGCTACATCATTGAGCAGAAGTACATCCACAACCTCACCGCCTGGGACTCGTTGAGCGTCGAGGAACAGGAACGCGTCATCGGTCGCACCAAGCTCGATGACATCCAGCTTCCTGATGATGAGCAGCCCACCAACAGTCACGTGACCATGAATACCATCGAGGACGCCGACGGCAACGAGCTCCAGATCGTACGTGACAATCTCGCCTTCGGTGAGGCCTCCGGGGACCAGGGCACGTTCTTCATGAGCTACGCCGCAGACCCACGCGTCACCGAGCTCATGCTCAGGCGTATGTTCCTGGGGGAGCCCGAAGGCAACTACGACCGCATTCTCGACTTCTCCACGCCCCTGACAGGATGCCTCTTCTTTGCTCCGCCGGCCGCTTTCCTCGACGACGCCGACCAGTACGCGCACGATGCCGTCCGACCTGAGGCCGGGCCGGAGGACCCAACCCAGCCCGCCACTGAGCTGAGCGCCGCCAGAGGTCTTGGGTTCAATGCGTCTTCTGAAGCGCCGCGTGACCAGACACCAGATGATCACAGCAACGGTGCGGGCTCCACTGCCGCACCGTCCGACGGATCCCTTGGGATCGGAAACCTGAAAGGCCGAGTATGAACAACCTGCATCGACAGCTCGCCCCCATCTCCGAGGCCGCCTGGGGCGAGATCGACCAAGAGGCGCGGCGCACCTTCATCCGCTGGATCGCCGGACGACGTGTCGTCGACGTGGTTGGACCCGACGGAGAGGATCTGGCGGCAGTACGCACCGGCCACCAGGTACGCGTTGACATCCCCTTCGAAGGTGTCCAGGCCCACCAGCGTCAGGTCCGGCAGATCGTCGAGCTGCGGGTTCCCTTCCGGGTTAGCCGCGAGGCCGTCGATGCCGTCGACCGGGGAGCCCAGGACTCCGACTGGCAACCCGTTAAGGACGCTGTTGCTCAGATCGCCAGAGCTGAGGACGGCATTGTCTTCGATGGGCTGGCGAGCGCGGGCCTTGAGGGGTTGATTCCCTCAAGTTCCAACCCTGTCGTATCGCTCCCGCAGCCGAAGGATCTTCCTGACGCCGTAGCTGCTGCGCTCAAGGAGCTCCGCCTCGCCGGAGTCGAAGGTCCATACGCCCTCCTGCTCTCCGCCGAGCTGTGGACCGCCGTCGCCGAGACCACTGATGACGGATACCCGATCCGCAAGCACATCGATCGCCTCCTGGATGGTGAGGTCCTATGGGCTCCCGCCATTCAGGGCGCCGTTCTGCTGAGTACGCGGGGCGGCGACTATGAGCTGCACCTCGGCCAGGACCTGTCCATCGGATATCTCTCACACGATGCCGAGTCAATCGAGCTCTATCTCCAAGAGACGCTCACCTTCCTTCCTTACACCTCCGAGGCGAGTGTCGTGCTGACGCACTGAGGCCGCGCACCGGTCATACACTCGCTCCTGATGAGCGAGCAGACTGAGCACACCGAGCACACGGCGACCTCACTCGAGAAGCCGCACCAGCGTCCGGCTCCCCAAGAGATCTTGGGACAGGCCGGCCGTCGCGGGCCCTTCCGTTACGGCGAACGCATCCAGGTCACCGACACCAAGGGCCGCAAGAACACCTTCCTGCTCGACCCCCAGGGCTACTTCCAGTCCGTGCGCGGCTCCTTCCGCCACCGTGACGTCGTCGGTCTGGACGAGGGCAGCGTCATCGAGACCGACACCGGCCACGAGCTGCTCCTGCTGCGCCCGCTCCTGGCCGACTACGTGCTCTCCATGCCCCGCGGTGCGCAGGTGGTCTACCCCAAGGACTCCGGACAGGTCATCGCCATGGGTGACATCTTCCCCGGCGCCCGTGTTCTGGAGGCCGGAGTCGGCTCGGGCGCACTGACCATGAACCTGCTCTCCGCCATCGGGGAGAGCGGCCACCTTCTGTCCATCGAGCGCCGCGAGGACTTCGCCCGGATCGCCGCCTCCAACGTGGACGCCTGGTTCGGTCGCCACCACCCCGCCTGGGAGCTGTGCACCGGGGACTTCGCCGAGGTCGTTGCCGCCCGGGTGGAACCGGGCAGCATCGACCGGGTGGTCCTGGACATGCTCGCGCCCTGGGAGAACGTCGAGGCCGCCTCCTCGGCCCTGGCCCCGGGCGGGCTCTTCCTGGCCTACGTCGCCACCGTCACCCAGCTCTCTCGTACCGTGGAGGCCCTGCGTCACAGCGGGCTGTTCACTGAGCCCGAGTCCTGGGAGTCCATGGTGCGCACCTGGAACGTCGACGGGCTGGCCGTGCGCCCAGACCACCGCATGGTGGCGCACACCGGGTTCCTCCTGACCGCCCGTCGCCTGGCCGCAGGCTCTCGGCCCCTGACCCGCAAGCGCCCGCCCGCCCGCGGTGCCTACGACGAGGGCGGCTACTGGCTGCCCAACGACGTCAAGGAACGCA
This sequence comes from Actinomyces naeslundii, assembly GCF_001956585.1. Taxonomy (GTDB): domain Bacteria; phylum Actinomycetota; class Actinomycetes; order Actinomycetales; family Actinomycetaceae; genus Actinomyces; species Actinomyces naeslundii. The sequence continues at coordinate 52,279 of NZ_MSRR01000008.1, forward strand.
CCAGCACCGACAAGAAGGTCCGTCGTGTCCTGCGCGACTGCCGGGCCAAACAGCCCACCGACGCCACCGTCGTTCAGGACGGGACCGCCGACCGCACCCAGGACAGCGCTCATGTCTGAACCGTCTTCAGCCGGCGCCGACACGGTGCAGCCGCTGGGCATGCCCGCCAAGGACTTCACCAGTCACCAGCTGCGCGAGGCCCGCGCCCAGGCCGTCAGCCTGGCCTCCAAGAACGAGCGCCTCGTCGCCGCCCTGGGCACCGCCCGTGAGCGCATCACCGAGCTGGGCCAGCAGCTCGACGCCGTCACCCGGCCCCCGGTCACCCTGGGACTGCTCACCGCAATTCCCGGCACACAGGACCTCTCCCACGCCGGTGACGGCGAGCGGGCCGGAGACGACACCACTCGGGAGCGCGAGGTCGCCGTGAGCCTCTCCGGCCGCCAGATGCTCCTGCACGTCCACCCGGGTGTGGACGACGCCGAGCTGAAGGTCGGGCGGCTTGTGGCGGTCAACGACCAGATGCTCGTCGTCGCCACCCTCCCCGAGCCCCAGACCGGCGAGGCCGTCACCCTTGAGGAGTCCCTCGACGACTCCCGTGTCCTGGTGAGCACCGGCGGAGGAGGCACGAAAATCCTGACCCTGTCCTCCTCGCTGCGCCGCGTTGCCGGTACCGAAGAGGGACTCAAGCCCGGCGACACCCTGGCCGCCGACCTGCGTGCGGACATCGCTACGACTCTCATCGAACGCACCAACGTCGAGCAGCTCGTCGTCGCAGAGACTCCCGATGTCTCCTGGGCGGATATCGGAGGACTGGGGCCGCAGATCGAGCAGATCCGCGACGCCCTCGAGCTGCCCTTCACTCACCCGGAGCTCTTCCAGGCCTACGGGCTGCGTGCGCCCAAGGGGCTGCTGCTCTACGGTCCACCCGGCTGCGGCAAGACCCTCATCGCCAAGGCCGTCGCCACCTCGCTGGCCGGATCTGGACGTGCCCCGACGCAGGGCCGCTCGGCCGCCTTCCTCAACATCAAGGGCCCCGAGCTGCTGAGCAAGTTCGTCGGTGAGACCGAGCGGCAGATCCGCGCCATCTTTGACCAGGCCCGCAAGGCCGCCGCCGAGGACCGGCCGGTGGTTATCTTCTTCGACGAGATGGAGGCACTCTTCCGCACCCGCGGCACCGGCGTGTCCTCCGACGTCGAGACCATGATCGTGCCGCAGGTCCTCGCGGAGATCGACGGCGTGGAGTCCCTGCGCAACGTCGTCATCATCGGCGCCTCCAACCGTGAGGACATGATCGATCCCGCTATCCTGCGCCCCGGGCGCCTGGATATGAAGATCCGCATCAACCGGCCCGATGAGAGCGGGGCCGAGGAGATCCTCGCCCGGCACCTCACCGCCGACCTGCCTCTGGCCCCTGCTGAGCTCGCGGCTCACGGGGGAGACCGCGAGGCCACCGCGTGCGCCCTGCGCCGCGTCGTCATCAAGACGCTTTACGCGCGGAACCAGGACACCGCCGTCCTGGAGATCACCGAGGCGCACGCGGCCTCAGGCGGTGCCGCTACTCGCACTCTCCACCTGGCCGACCTGGCCAGCGGCGCAATGCTGGCCGCCATCGTCTCCCGGGCCAAGACGGCCTCCATCAAGGACGAGCTCTCCGGGGGAGACGGGGGCCTGAGTGCGGACAGGCTCCGCGTAGCTGTTGAGCTCGAGGCCCGGCAGAACGAGGAGATCGCCGGAGCCACCACCCCTGAGGGGTGGGCCCGGATCATCGGTGCCCGTACCTCGAAGATCCTTGGCGTTCGCAGGCTCGGGAGGGAGGGAATATGAGTGACAGCGGCTTTCAACCGGGGCCGGTGAGACGCCCCGTCGGCCTGGAGACTGAGTTCGGGATCCTGCGGCCGGGCGACCCCTATGCCAACCCCGTGGCCCTCTCCAGCCAGGTCGTGGAGGCCTACTGCACCGCTGCCGACGTACCCGCAGTGCGATGGGACTATGAGGGGGAGGACCCTCTGGCCGACTTGCGCGGCGGAAGACTTCAGCGGTCCGTCGCCCACCCCAGTCAGCTCACCGACGACCCCACGCGTCCGGCGCCGTCAGGTGACGCCCCGCCGCCGGCTCCTTGGGGCTCACGCGCCCGGCCCAGCGCTGCGGAGGCCGCTCTGCCGCATGCCGCGACAGCGGTTCTGGTCAACGGGGCTCGCCTGTATGTGGACCATGCCCACCCCGAGTACTCCTCACCGGAGGTCCTCACCCCCCACGACGCCCTCGTCTGGGACCGGGCCGGGGAAGTGGTGGCCAGAAACGCTATGGAGGGTCTGAGCGATGGTGACCGTTGCGCGGGAGCGCCGGCGGAGATCGTCCTGTACAAGAACAATGTCGACGGCAAGGGGGCGGCCTACGGCTCGCACGAGAACTACCTCGTGCGGAGAGACCTGCCGCTCGAAGAACTGGCCGCGGTCCTGATCCCCTTCCTGGTCACCCGTCCCGTCGTCGTGGGCGCCGGCAGGGTCGGCGTCGGTCAGCGCAGTGAGCGGCCCGGTTTCCAGATCAGTCAGCGAGCCGACTACGTCGAGTCCGAGATCGGCCTGCAGACCACCTTCAACCGCCCTATCATCAACACCCGCGATGAACCGCACGCCAATGATGCGCGCTGGCGTCGTCTGCACGTCATCAACGGCGACGCCAACCGCTTCGACGTCCCCATCTATCTCAAGGTCGCTACCACCGACCTGCTCCTGTGGTTCCTGGAGCAGGCCCACGCCGAGGACACCGGTGCGTTCAGAGACGCTCTGAGCAAGCTGGAGCGCCTGGTGCTCACCGGTGACCCCGTCGAGGAGCACTGGGCCGTATCCCATGACCCCACTCTCTCCTACGAGCTGAACACCAGGGGCGGGGCCACAACTGCTCTGGTGATCCAGCGCACCTTCCTGGACGCCGTCACCCCGGCTGTCAGACGTACTGGTGACGCCGAGGCGCAGCGCGCCCTGGCCCTGTGGGGACAGACCCTCGATGCCCTGGAGCAGTGGCGCCGCGACGGATCGGGTCCGGCCGCCCAGCTCGTGGAGTGGGTCGCCAAGTACGAGCTCTGTGAGGGAATGCGCCGCCGGTCGGGAACCGGCTGGGACGATCCCCGCCTGGCTGCTCTCGACATCCAGTGGGCCGATCTGCGTCCGGGACGCTCCGTGATCGACAAGCTCGACGCCGCCGGTCGGATCCACCGACTGGTCTCCGAGGCCGAGGTCCGGCGTGCCGCCACTGCTCCTCCCGAGGGCACTCGCGCCACTATTCGCGGTCACGCCATCAACCGTTTCCCCCAGATCGTGGGCGCCTCCTGGACCTGTCTCGTCCTCGACGTCCCAGGTGCCCCTGAGCTGCTGCGTCTGCGTCTGCCCGAGGACGTCGCCGTCGGAGCGGATGAGACGGCGACCATCCTGGAGGAAATTGGTCGTCGGGCGGCACCTGAGAGAGACTGAGTCCCACAGCGCCCATGAGCGACGCGTTGCTCGAGAGCACGAGTGAAGGAGCACCACATGACGCCGAATCACGCCAATCAGTCTTACGGGCAGGTTCGTCGCGCCGGCGTCGAGTCCGCCCTCGAGGACACCGAGGAGGCGGTCTCCACCAAAACGACGACGGCCTCCGCGCGGTCTGCACAGATGGCAGCAGCCGCCCAGTTCAGTGACATCGACAGCATCCTCGATGAGATCGACTCGGTCATTGAGACCAATGCTGCGGCCTTCGTTCAAGGCTTTGTCCAGAAGGGCGGCCAATGAGCATGAGTGGCTCACGTCCCCCGGCGCGCCGCATCTTCGGGGTGGAGACCGAGTACGGCATCACCTGCGCCCCCACCAGTGACGGCCTGCCGCCCCTGGACGCCGACCATGCCGCTCGCGAGCTCTTCGACCCAGTGGTTCAGCGATCACGTTCCTCGAATGTCTTCACCCGTGGGGGCGCTCGCCTTTACTTGGACGTGGGCTCCCACCCGGAGTTCGCTACCGCCGAGTGCGACCGTCTTGCGGATCTGCTCGCCCAGGACCGCGCCGGTGAGCTGGTCATGGCGGACCTGGCCCAGCAGGCCAACGCCCGCCTGGCCGCAGCGGGAGTTCCCGGACGGATCCACCTGCTGAAGAACAACCGCGACGCCGAGGGCAATGGCTTCGGCTGCCATGAGAACTATCTCGTGCGTCGTCGCGGCGACTTCTGGAACGACGCGCGCACCCTTGTTCCCCACCTGGTGACCCGGCAGATCCTCGTGGGTGCCGGTCACATCACCGCGGACGCGGAGGCCCGTCGCGCGCCCCATTCCGGTGGTCTCGGATACTCGGGCTACGTCTTCTCCCAGCGGGCCGACCAGATGTGGGACGCGGTCTCCTCTGCAACGACCCGCGCCAGGCCACTGATCAACACCCGTGACGAACCGCACGCCGATGCCGAGCGCTACCGGCGCATGCACGTCATCGTCGGGGACTCCAATGTCGCTCAGGGATCCACCCTGCTCAAGGTGGCGGCTATGGACCTGCTCCTGGACTATCTGGAGAGCGGGGGAGACCTGAGCGACCTGACCCTGGCCGATCCCATACGGGCCATCCGCGACACCTGCCACGACCTGAGCGGGGGCGCGCTCCTGGAGCTCTCCGACGGCCGAACCATGACGGCGCTGGAGATGCAGGCCGAGCATCTCGATCGGCTGCGTAACCACGTCGCTGGAGACCTCGAGGTCACCGAGCTGCACGCCGCCGCTCTGGACCTCTGGGAGCGGGGACTCCAGGCCGTCCGTCTCCAGCAGCCCGAGCTCGTGGCCACGGAGCTGGACTGGGCGGCCAAGCACCAGCTGGTCACCCGCTACTGTCAGCTGCACGGTACGGACCTCACTGATCCGCGGGTGACCCGGCTGACCCTGGCCTATCACGACGTCTCACCTGAGCAGGGGCTGTGCCAACGCCTGGAGAACGCAGGCATGCTACGCCGTTTCGTTGATGACGAGGCCTGCCGACGTGCGATCGACACCCCGCCCGCCACAACGCGCGCGCATCTGCGTGGTGCGGTTGTCGCCAGAGCCGAGGACCTTCGCCGAGACCTGACGGTCGACTGGGTGAGCCTTCGACTCGACGACGGCGCCTCCCCGACTGTTACCCTGAGTGATCCCTTCTGTGCTGCAGATGAGCGCGTCGACGCACTCCTGGAGAACATGGAGCACTCGGCAACCGACCTCCCCGCCGGGGTGTGAGCGGCACACGTTCACCACACCGGCGAGGCGACCGACGGAAGACGCAGCATGAGCACTACCTCCACCCCCGATCCCGGAGCAGACGCCCCCCTGACCAGGCGTCAGCGCCGTGCGCTCGAACGGGCTCAGCAGGCTCAGCAGGAGGCACAGACCCAGGACCTCCCGGCACTGTCCCAACCTCCTGCACAGGCCCGACCCGCCGGTACCCAGTCCACCAGTGCACGATCCGTCGGTACGCCGACGCCGGCTCGCCCGGCTCATACGGCGCCACAGTCTCAGCCGCAGGTGTCACACCATCCCACCGTCCCCGCGCAGGACGCCTCCCGTCCCTGGCGACCCGTAACTGCCGCCCCGGCATCCACGGCATCGCGTGCCGGCGGCCATGGTGCCCGAGGCGCCTACACGGCAGCTGATCGAGGCGATCACGCCGATGAGCCTGCGCATCCAGAGGATGACGCGATTGTCGGGACAGAGGATCCAGATCCGACGCAGCGGCGGCGTACCCTGGGCGGTCCGCTGGGCCGTATGCCCAGGGGACCTCTGGCTGTCGGCCTGATCGGCGTCGTTGTCCTCGCCATGATCCTGGTGCCACTGGCGGTCAACAAGTTCGTCTCCGGCAGGAACGGCTCAGGGACGAGCACCGTGGCCCAGGCGACAGTACTCGATGGCAACGCCCCTTTGAGCCAGCTGCTGACAATCAGTGGACGAGTCGGGTCGGGCTCGGCACCGTCTATCACTCTGAGCAACGAGGCATCCCTGTCAGCCCCCAGCTCTGTGCTGACCGACGTCGTCGAGACCGGTCAGGGACGTGAGGTCTCGGAGGGATCACCGGTCATCCTTCAGGTCTCCCAGTTCTCCGGCATCGACGGACACAACACGACTGGTAACGACGACGGCTACAAGCTGTGGCAGGGGAAGCTGGGGGCCTCAGTTGGTGAGTACATCAATGCGGCGGTCTCTGGCCAGCACGAGGGATCCCGGATCGTCCTGCGCGAACCGGCTGAGGAGGAGGATGGTTCCCAGACCACAAAGATCACCGTGGTCGACCTTCTCCCCACCACGGCAACCGGGGAGGCCAAGCAGCCGGCTTCAGGCACCCCCACCGTCAGCGAAGGATCGGACGGGTCCATCACGGTCAGCAGCGCCGGCCTGCCGGCTCCAACCCGTGCCTCGACAGCGGTCCTCATCAAGGGAACCGGCCCTCAGATCGGCACCCAGCACAGGCTGATCGCCCGTACCACGATGGTCAGTTGGTCTTCTGGCCAAGTGCTGGGGGAATCGACCTACGGTTATCAGAATCTTCCCAAGCGCATCGATATGAGCGACACATTGGTGGGTATCTCCCAGAACCTGGTCGATATCACGGTCGGTTCGCGGGTGGTGCTCTCTCTGCCCGCGGAGCAGGCGCAGGGTACTGAGCCCGTCGTCGTGGTCATTGACGTCCTCGCCATCGATCCGGCCAAGTCCTCCGCGTCCGTGGCGGAACAATCGGGCGGAGCGCCGACCTCCACCCAGAGCGCCCCATCTTCCACTCCCACACCTCAGGATCATTCATGAGTGTTGCCATTCGCATCATCCCCTGCCTGGACGTTAAAGACGGTCGTGTCGTCAAAGGCGTCAACTTCCGAGGCCTCAAGGACGCCGGAGACCCTGTGGAACTGGCCTCCCGGTACGACGCTCAGGGGGCTGACGAGATCACTTTCCTGGACGTGTCGGCCTCACACGAAGGCCGTTCCACCATGCTTGACGTGGTCTCCCGTACCGCGGAGCAGGTATTCGTACCCCTGACTGTCGGCGGGGGAGTGCGCTCGGTCAATGATGTCGACCAGCTTCTGCGAGCCGGTGCGGACAAGGTTGGCATCAACACCGCCGCCATTGCTCGTCCCGAGCTGCTGGCGGAGGTGGCAGAGCGTTTCGGCAACCAGGTGGTGGTGCTGTCGGTGGACGCGCGCCGGTGTCCCCCCGGCGTCAGCACCGCATCAGGCTACGAGGTCACCACTCACGGAGGACGTACCTCGACCGGGATCGACGCCGTCGCCTGGGCGGTTCGAGGCGCAGAGCTCGGTGCCGGAGAGATTCTTCTGAACTCCATGGACGCCGACGGTGTCACCGAGGGCTTCGACACCGAGATGATCGACACCGTTCGTCGACAGGTACGGGTTCCGCTCATTGCCTCCGGTGGCGCTGGACGCCCTGAGGACTTCGCGATCGCAGCGGATCATGGCGCCAATGCAGTTTTGGCTGCGTCGGTCTTCCACTACGGAGCGATGACCATCGCCGAGGCCAAGAACGCGCTACGAAATGCGGGCCATCCGGTGCGTTGAATATATCTACCTGGGCGGATCGATGCGCGGCCTTGGAGATGCATATAATGTCTCGGGGAGATATCTTGTGGGGAATTCTTGCGATCATAAGAATCTGTAGGGAGTTCATTACTGTTCTTGGTCAGGTGAGGAGGTGAGTGGCTGAGCGGCCGCAATACTCGGATCTGACTGTGGGAGGGCTGGAATTGCGTGCCTACTGGAGCCTGTTATACTTCAGCAACATACTGTCGACATCAACCTTACCGAACCTGGGCTCTCGGCCTGGGGGTCACCAGTCTGCTCTGCTGCAGCATTTTCACGGGTGTCCCTGTGATGATCGTGGGCTACCTGTGCATGCAGGCGGCAAACGAAGGGCGTGCCACCAACAAGGGGGTGTCCATCGCCGGCATCATCATGGGCGGGATCTCGATCCTGTTGCTGATTGTCTACGTTGCTACCGGGCAGTTCACCGAGACCTTCAACACCGTCCAGTCGTCCTGATGCCTCTGGGTGTCTAGGTCCTCGCCGCACTTCGCCGCACTTCGCCGTGCAAGCCGTCTGGGGCTTGCACGGCGAAGTGCCAGGTGGGTGATGTCATCATGGGGCGTTCTCCCCATGGGGGAGTGTAGGAGCTCTTGTGGCGTGTTGTGTGGATTCTTGTAGTCTGTACGCCGTAGTTGATCTACTCGGAGGAACAGTGAGTGACGTGAACCCGTATCCGGGGAGCCCCTATCAGCAGGGAGGTGCAGGTGGTCAAGATTTTCTGTTCTCTCAAGGATATCCACTCTCTGGTGAAGCGAATTCGTCTGCCGGCTGGGTGGGATATTACAGCGCTGGATACTCTGACGGTCAGCTCGACCCCTTCCTGAAACCTCCTGAAGGTCACGTGGTGCCGTACTCTGGATCGCCTCATCAGTATTACGGCCAGCCATATAGTCAGCAGTACGCTTACCCGCCGGATCCTTACAGGCCCTATGTGCCGTACGGTCCAGGTGCGTACGGGGGCGGTTTCTATGATCCGCGTCGATATGAGGGAAATTTTTTGGGGGGCTGGGCGCTGGGCCTCGGTATCGCGAGCATCTTCGCGAACTGCTTGTATTTCGGTATTATTCTGGGTGTGCCGGCGGTTGTGTTGGGTGTCAAAGGTATGCGTGCCGCAGATGAGGGGCGCGCCACCAATAAAGGGCTCTCGATCGCCGGATTGGTGCTGGGCTGCATTGGCTCCTTTATCAGCTTCCCTTTTCTCTTGCTTTTCGTGGTGACGTTTCTTGGCTCACTATAGATCTGAAGGTTGCTGCGGGAGTATGACGAAGACTCTTCGTCGCGACGGTGGGCGCTCCGGGCTGGGTGGGCGGATTGGTCTGGGGATTCTCATGGGACTGTCGGTCGTCCCTGGCGGCCTCATCGTCCTGCGGGCCCTGACACTGCCTCGCAGTTCCCCGGGACTTCCTGACCTCTGTCCGCTTCACCGGATCACGGGGTTGTGGTGTCCTCTGTGCGGTGGCACCAGGGCAACTCGGGAGCTCATTCACGGTGACGTGTGGGCGGCCCTGGGCTACAACCCCTTCGCGCTCGTGGTGGAGGCGTTCGCCGTTGTCCTGGTCGTGCGCTGGCTGATCGCATCTTCCCGAGGCCGGCGCCAGCAGTTCGTGACGGGCAGGGAGGCCATCTTTCTTGGCGCGGCGTGTGCCGCTTTCGCCGTGGTACGCAACCTTCCAGGAATGTGGGTCTACCTCGGTCCCCTGCTCGGACCTCCTGGGTGACGGGTGGCCAGCGTGCATAATGCGGCTGTGGCTCTTGAACCTCGGATCTCCGCACGCCTGAAGCGCAACGCAGATGGCCTGGTCTGCGCCGTCGTCCAGCAGCACGACTCACGTGAGGTGCTCATGGTGGGCTGGATGGACGACGAGGCGCTCCGGCGCACCCTGACCGAGGGGCGGGTGACCTTCTGGTCGCGGTCTCGGCGTGAGTACTGGCGCAAGGGGGACACCTCCGGACACGCTCAGTACGTCAAGGCTGTTCACCTGGACTGCGACGGGGATGCAGTTCTGGTTGAGGTCGACCAGGTCGGAGCGGCCTGCCACACCGGCGAGCACACCTGCTTCCTTGCCGGTGGTGACCTCGGGGCGCAGCCGGGCGAGCGACCCGACTGACTGCTCCGCCACGGCCAACGCTGTCCGGCACTGCCCAGCGATTTGCAACAGACGGCCTCGGGCCGTCACGATGGATACGAACAGGCGCCCTCCTGGAGCGCCGGTAGCTGAGGTCGAGGAGGTGCGCGATGACCTCGTTCGAGGCGATGGTGGCCGAGGCCAGAGCGGCTGCCGACCGCCGGGCTTCGCGTGTCCCGTTGACTCGTCTGCGAGAGTCCTCGCGCCTGGTCCCCGGAGCCATCAGCGCCCTGTCCAGTCTGCGCACCGACGACCGAGCGGTCACGGTCATCGCGGAGGTCAAGCGCTCGACGGCCACTTTTGCCGACCTCAGCGGAGTCGGCGACCCAGGTATGCTGGCCTGCTTCTATGCGGCCGGCGGCGCCGCCTGCGTCTCCGTGGTCACGGGTCCCAGCGCGACGCGAGGCTCGCTCAAGGACCTGGATGCCGTCAGGGCCGCAGTGGACCTTCCCGTCCTGGCCAACGACCTCGTGGTCACCCCGTACCAGGTGCATGAGGCCCGGGCTCACGGTGCCGATCTGCTCATGCTCGACGCCCGCCTTGAGACCCTGGTGCTCGAAGGACTCATCGAGAGGGTCCACTCCCTGGGGATGAGCGCCGTTGTCGAGGTCCGCACCCGTCGTGAGGCACTGGCAGCGGTCGATGCGGGCGCCCGTATCATCGCCATCGACACCCGGGATCCTGACGCCCTGACCGTCGACTGCAGCCTGTTCGACCAGGTCACGGATGTCCTGCCCACGCAAGTCGTACGCATCGCGGCCGGGGGAGTCAGGGGCCCCCATGACGTCATGAGCTTCGCTCGCTGCGGCGCCGACGTCGTCCTTGTCGGTGAGGCGATCATCCGCTCCACCGATCCCCAGCAGTTCGTTGCTGAGCTGGTCGCCGCCGGCGCCCACCCAGCACTGATCCCCTCCGCCCATCGAGAGGTCCTCTGAGTGCCTGTCACCACGCTTTCCGCCATGATGTCAGCGATGTCGGTCACGGCAGCGATGCCCGCCGGCATACCGAGTCCCTCCTCGGGTGTCTGGTACATCGGGCCCATTCCGGTTCGCGCCTATGCGCTGTGCATTCTCACCGGGGTCTTCGTGGCCGTGTGGTGGTCGGATCGACGCTACCGGGCTCGGGGCGGTCGGCCGGAGGTGGTTCTCGACGTCGCCATCGTGGCCGTCCCGGCCGGAATCGTGGGTGCTCGTCTTTACCACGTGCTGTCGTCGCCCGATGACTACTTCGGTCCGAATGGCGACCTGTCCCGCATCCCCCAGACGTGGTTGGGGGGGCTGGGTATCTGGGGAGGTATCGCCGGGGGCGTCCTGGCCGGGGTGCTTCTTCTGCGTCATCGCGGTCTGCGTATCGCCCCACTGGCCGACGCCGTCGCCCCGGCGCTGCTGGTCGCGCAGGCGATCGGCCGGCTGGGAAACTGGTTCAACCAGGAGCTCTACGGTGCTCCGACGACGCTGCCCTGGGGACTGCAGATCGACGATGCCCATCTGCCGGCAGGCTCCGCCTACCCGCCCGGCACCCTGTTTCACCCGACCTTCCTCTACGAGGCCCTGTGGAACCTCGTCGGGGCCGCCCTGCTGGTCTGGATCGGGAGAAGGATGCGGGCCCGCAGCGGGGTCACGGGCGGAAGACTGATGTGGGCCTACCTCATGATCTACACCGCCGGTCGGGTTTGGATCGAGATGCTGCGCATTGACGAGGCCGAGACGGTTCTTGGTCTGCGACTGAACGTGTGGACCTCTATCGTCATCTTCCTCGTCGGCGCCATCGGGCTGGCCCTCGTCTCCCGAAGGACGCTCAGCGACGCTATCGAGAGGCCGGGGCGGGAGACGGGCAAGGGCCGCTCGGAAGACGATTCGGCTGAGGAGGACTCGTCTGAGGACGTCTCACCAGCAGAACCCGGCACGGCGGCGTCGACTGCGCACGACGGGACGGACGAGTAGCGGTTCCGCTGGACGACGGAGTATGACTCGGGTGGAAGGAATCCGGGTGAGGATCGTCGCAACCTGACGCGTGCAGGGATTCGTCCTCGTGCGCAGGGCCCGGTGTCCCGTATCCTGAGCCCATGCGTAGAGCCAAGATCGTATGTACCCTCGGACCCGCCACTGATTCTCCCGAGCAGGTGCAAGCGCTCGTGGACGCCGGCATGAACGTCGCGCGCATCAACCGCTCCCACGGCCGTGCCGAGGATCAGGAGGTGGTCATCTCCCGTATCCGCGAGGCCGCTGCGGCCTCCGGTCGCGCCGTCGCCATCCTGGTGGACCTCCAGGGGCCCAAGATCCGTCTGGGCCGTTTCGTCGATGACCAGAAGGTCATGCTCAACAAGGGTGACGAGTTCACCATCACCATCGACGACGTGCTCGGCACCGTCAAGCGCGCCTCCACCACCTTCAAGGGGCTCCCCGGCGACTGCCGTCCGGGCGACCGGCTCCTCATCGACGACGGCAATGTTGCGGTGCGTGTCGTGGCCGTTACGGACACGGACGTCGTCACCAAGGTCGAGGTGCCCGGCTACGTCTCCAACAACAAGGGCATCAACCTGCCCGGTGTGGCGGTCTCGGTGCCCGCCCTCAGCGAGAAGGACCGTGAGGACCTGCGCTGGGCGCTGAAGATCGGTGCCGATCTCATCGCCCTGTCCTTCGTGCGCGACGCCAATGACATCAAGGACGTCCACGAGATCATGGACGAGGTCGGCGTGCGCATCCCGGTCATCGCCAAGATCGAGAAACCTCAGGCGGTGGAGAACCTCTTCGACATCGTCTCCACCTTCGACGGCATCATGGTGGCTCGTGGTGATCTCGGTGTGGAGATGCCTCTCGAGGCCGTCCCGCTGGTGCAGAAGCGCGCCATCGAGCTGGCTCGCCGCCAGGCCAAGCCGGTCATCGTGGCCACCCAGGTGCTGGAGTCCATGATCCAGAACCCGCGTCCCACCCGCGCCGAGGCCTCCGACTGCGCCAACGCGATCCTCGACGGCGCCGATGCGGTCATGCTCTCCGGAGAGACCTCCGTGGGCGCCTACCCCATTGAGGCCGTGCGCACCATGGCCAGCATCATCGAGAACGTCGAGGAGCACGGTGGGGAGCGCATCCCCGGCCTGGGCTCTTACCCGCAGACGCGCGGTGGGGCCCTGACCCGTGCCGCAGCTGAGATGGGCGAGCACCTTGATGTCACCTACCTGGTGACCTTCACTCAGTCCGGTGACACGGCCAGGCGCCTGTCGCGCCTGCGCTCGCCCCTGCCGCTGCTGGCCTTCACGCCTTTGCATGAGACGCGCAATCAGCTCGCAGTCTCCTGGGGCGTGCAGTGCTACGAGGTGCCCGAGGTTGAGCACACCGACGAAATGGTGGCCCAGGTCGACGAGATCCTTCAGGACAAGCACCTGGCACAGCCGGGGGACACCGTCGTCATCGTGGCCGGAATGCCTCCGGGCACTCCCGGCTCCACCAACTCGATCCGAGTCCACACCGTGGGCGAGACGGGCGACTACAAGGTCTGAGGTGTCCCGGTGAACCGCGGAGAGGGGCCTC